>JBMNEZ010000001.1:0-1356138 GCA_050949045.1 Candidatus Izemoplasmatales bacterium | reverse complement strand
ATGTATAACGCAAAATATCCAAAATGTTTTTCCACCTTGTAATCCCCGCGATAAACATCTATGACATAAGATAATGTTTGAAAAGTGTAAAAAGAAATCCCTATAGGCAGAATAACGTTTAATACAATATTATCCTGTTCAGTTCGGAACAATCTAAATACTCCTACTACGCTCTCCAGAAAAAAATTGATGTATTTAAAAAAAATCAGCAAGCCAAGGCAGATAATGAGAGCACAAATAAGCCAAGCTTTTTTTGCTTTTTTGTTGGTGGATCGATCAATTCCTATTCCAGCGATATATGCCGTCACCGTAGTAACCATAATAAGCACTATTAGCCATGCATTCCAGCTCATATAGAATAATATGCTGGCCGCAAGTAGCACTATCCATCTTCCTTTGTGAGGTAAAAGCCAATATAAAATAACGACAACGGGAAGAAAGATTAAATATTCTATAGAATTGAAATTCAAATCATTTCCCTCCGTTTTTCTGTATCGATAACAAACTTATAATCAGAAATACAATGGCCACAGAACCGACTTCATACAATTCTGCTCCTTTTAACAACGCATAGGCCATCGTTGCGACAAAAAAGAGAATGGAAAGCAGTATAACGATAAAATGTGTTTTTTTGAACAATCCTAAACAACTAAATAAGAGTGCGATTAGAAAACCAACGATGATTATGGGGTCATTGAAAATTACACTATTGTTCATATTCTTCTACGGCGTCAAAACGCCTTCCGCCTTCAAATCCGCAATCAGCCGTTCGGTACGCAACGCTGCGCCGATATCGTTTAAATGCCAATCACTGTCAAAAAAATATCTGCCGAGAAACATATAATTTTCCACACTAGAAATTGTTCTATACCCGTAAACGGAAAGCATATCTTCCAATTTTTCGGCGAATTCATATCCTTTAGCCTTGATTTCGTCATTTTTTCCTGCGCTGATATTTACTGGCGCATAAGTTAAAAATACCTGGCCTTTTTTTTCACGAATATCATCATAATATTTTACAAGTCTTTTCATCCCTGAGTCCATCAGAAGTTCCGGCATATAGTAGTACGTGTCGTCGCTATACGATATATCGCGCTCGATTTCTGTAGATTCATCATAAGGCCGTTCTTCCATGTAATCTCCGTAAATATTGAAATCTACATATCTGGAATCGGCATAGGTACAGAGAGCAGTCTTGTTTTTAATGGCAATATAATCATTAAAAGCTCTAATTACCCCGCTATTATTGGAAAAATCAGCAAGTGCAAGCAAATCATAATTTCCTTCGACCATAATAAACATAATACTGTTGACATAAAAAACATTCATGAGTTGAGTCGAACTTGCCGGTTCGGGAGCATGGATAAGCACATCTCCTTCACATATATAATTAACAATTATTTCCATCTGGAAAGCGGCGTTAATATCTCCATTTAATCCCAAATTGATCACTACATAGTCCTCGCCGAAAACCTTTTCCACCACATGGCTGTTCAATCCGTACATGAAACTGCAACCCCCGAAAAAAATGAGTTTGCGTTTATCCTTGTTAAGTATCAATCTGTCAACAATGTCAGAATAAATCGTACTGTTGTTTACCGACTGGAAAGAAGGCTCTTTCGCCGCATTAATATGAAAAGTTTTGATATTGTAAGGGAAAGCTTGTTCGTCAATTTCTTCAATATTATCTGAAAAAAACAACTCTGAAAAAGAAGAATGAAAAAACGAATTGCTTTTGACGCTCCTTATTGTACTTGGTAAAACAAGCGTTTGAGCAGTTAATTTTTGACAAGGCATATTTGTGGTAAATGAAGATGAAATTTCCGTTACTTCTTGACCGTTTATCTCTTCAGGGATAACAAACGGATTAATATCTCCCGAACCGCGATATCCCGTCAACGCAATTGTGCCATCCTCTTTTTTTTCATAAAGAAATTGTCTGTCGTCAATACATTTTTGCCATTCTGCATACAAAGTGATCTCTTCTTCGTTTTGGACGGTAACCCGGCTGCCTAAACCGATATGTTCTCCATTGCCATCCGGATGGCTATTCCATCCCGTTAAAACATATCCGCTCTTTTTTATATCTGTTCCGATTTCTGTATTGAGTCGTTGATGAGAAGTCAGAAAATAGCTGAGCGTTGAATTTGTATGTCCTTCTCCATCTATTCCACCGTTAAAATCATAATTGACCGTGCAGTTCAAATTGAAAGAAATGTTGTTGATTATTTCTTTCTTTTTACATTGTATGGTCACTCTCAACGGACGGGTGACGTTTTTAAGTGTCAAAAGAGTTTCCCCGTCTTTTTCTTCAAACGAATAGTTAGAGTAATAATTGCATGAAACACATTCGTAGCCCTCAATCAAAGTTAAATAGGTGATAAAATCTTCCCCTGATACAACCGCATCGCTTGGGGTCTTCGCTGTATAAAATATACTGTCTACAACAGTGATTTTTACCGTATTCTGTTTTTCCGTTGTATTCTGCTTTTTTTCTGTTGTGTTTTGCTTTTTTTCTATTGTACTCTGTGTTCTTTCTGTTGTGCCTTGCTTTTTTTCTGTTGTATTCAGTGCTTTTTCTGTTGTATTTTGCGTTTCTACCGTATTCTGTTTTTCTGTCGTAGTCTGTTTTTCAACTTGAAAACAACCGCTTAGAAAGATCAATAAAAGCGATAGTAGAACGATGGAGAAAATTTTCTTTTTATTCATATCCTTGCAATTGCTTCGCATATTTCCCCCAAAAATAATTGTTCTGAAATTGGCTTAAACTCTCTTTTGGAACGAGTATTATACAATCTATTGGTGCGCCCGTCAACAGTTCAAAACCAACAGAAATATCTGCGGGTTTGGCATGTCTCAAAATGATTTGTTTTAAATCATCGCATCCCGAGAAGCAGCCGTTTGACAACATATGAATATTTTCCTGCACGGTAATACTCTCAATATTCTTATTGTCTAAGAAGACAAGCGATGAAAAATCTTTGACATATATGCCGTTTACTTGGTAAGGAATTATCAGTTCTTTCGCATTTTTCCCTTCTTCGGTTAGGCCTATTATCGTATAATAGCTTCCGTCCAAATGGTACTCAAACATATCCGCATGAGTATTATCGCCTTCACCTTCCACCGTTGAATCGGGCAAAATCGGTTTGTCGGGGAGCCGATAATTTGTTTTTGACGTATTTCCAAATTGATTTTTTATATCATTTACCAGTTGAACCGTTCTGACCGTCATGCCGCTTTCATTCAAATGATAATTGAAATCATAAAACCATTCTTCGTCTAAAATATAATCGTCTATGTTACTAATGATTGGAAATTCCAGTTTTTCTTCTACATGAAAGTAAAAATCGCTTATTTTCCCCATCTCTTCGTCGGAAATCGCGCTTCTGTTCATCGGGGCAAAAGAAAAATAGAGATGCGCTCCTTTCTCTTGCACTCTTTTGGCATATTCATTGATATATTCGACAAAAGAGTCGGAAAACAAATTCGCATCGAAAATGATTGGATTATTGAGGTCTACACCGTCTGGCATTACGTTATAAGGGCGCTCATAATTCTTCAGATCTCCTCGTTCGTCAAACGACAGACTCGAATAAATGCCGCTCCCTGCAGACGGTGTCCCTTTTTCATATTGAGCAAGTTTCTTCGCCGCATAGGCAATGTATTCGACTGTAAGAGCACTCTTCATGTCGCCTGAAAAACAATCGTACATGCTTTTGTCTCCGTCTATTGCATACCAGGCCTCTTCAGCTGAAAAATAGGTCGACAAAGACTGTTCTACAAGTTCCAAAGCAATTATTACTTCATCGTCTTTTTTTATTTGATTGTAAGCAAGTTCACACATCATTTTTGTTCCAAGCGCGCCATACAGCCCAAAATTACGAACCGAATAATCTATTCCCGCATCCTTCAGTAACTCTTCGGCAAGCGCAGAATCCACACCAAAAGCGACATTGGAATTTCCAATGATGACTATTTTTTTACTGTCAGTTTCTTTTAATTGTGAATACAATACGGATAATGCTCCGTAATAAGTTTGCGTATATTGCTTGGGAACAGACCGTTCCACAATATAAACACTGGCAAAAGGGGCGCAAACCATACATACAACAAAAAGAGCTAACAGAATCGAAGTGATAATTCGTGGTCTTCTATTTTTTATCATAGTGACCTCCGCATTTCCAAAGTAACAGGATAATGCGCCCCTTGAAACAGGGGCGCATTGATGGTATGCCTAAGCGTTTTCTTTTCTTCTAAACCGTTCTGCTGTTTCAGACAAAACATACATCGCTGTTGCGCCGATGGTAAGAACTATTAAAATACTGTCGACACAAATAATCGCTGTTTGCCACCACCAACTTGTAGAAGATACTTCCGTATCAATATAAATTCCGTTCATCGCTGCGCTAAAATTACATATAGCATACAAAATTCTGTGCGATGCTTCTCTCATACGCTGACAGTAACTTGCATTATTTTGAAATTCCGCCAATGCCTTATTTGAACCGTTGCCTAAGAAAAGGTCCGTACCACGCGAAATCCCGTCTTGATAATTCATGATGTATGCCGTATCCGATGCCGCCATATCCGTAATGCAATAGCCGTCAAAACCCCATTCTCCGCGCATAATATTGATGAGAACATTTTCGTTTGCCCCTATCCAGTCAGTCCCAATACGATTCATTGCCGTCATCACAGCATGGGCATTGCCCATTCCTTCTGCAGATGACAGCTCATATTCGAAAGGCAGAAGTATAATCTCTCGTGCTTCTTGTTCGTTCAGCCAGACGCTACCGCCCGCACGATGATCTTCCTGATCATTGAATGCGAGATGTTTTACGTTTGCAATCACGCCTTTCGACTGAATTCCCTGAACTTCGTTTACTCCCGCAATCGCGCTTAGATAAGGATCTTCCGAGAAATACTCGTGCGATCTTCCTCCGAATGGCATTCTGTGAATATTGATTGCGTTTGCGTATAAACCGCTGTACCCAAGCGCTCTGGCATCTTCGGCGAGCATTTCGCCTACTCTTTTGATGAGATCGTTATTATACGAAGATGCCCATATTCCTTCGCTAGGCATGGATAAATTGCCTTTTGACCCGACAACTCCCGTCGGTCCGTCAAATTCCTTTGTGTTCGGTTTGGCGACCGACTCCACAACAACGGTAGAGTACATACCGTTTGTGAGGAGATAAGATTGTTCTTCAAAAGTCATCTGATCGAGCAACTTTTCCCAATCTGGGTGATCGTAAGCCTTCCCGCGGAGAGAAGCCAGCGTTAACCCATTATTTCTTCCGTATGAAGGCATCGACGCACCAACGGATTCGGGAATCGCTTTTTTACTCTGCAAATCCGAAATCATCCTTTCTGTGAGAGAAATGATAATTTTTTCTTTTGGAAGAGTGCCAACCCAGTTTCCCCTTGATACATAAGTTACTTGAGTATTGCTACCCTCGTACTTGTTCAGATCGGCAAAGTCAAGTTGATTGACGATAGCATTCCCTGTATGGGAAGAAACAGAATATGTTTCTGTATCCAATGTGGGATTGTTCCAAACCATTTTGGCAAGAAGCGCATTTCCGTTTTTATCCATCCTGTTTTGTGTGTTTTCTACCGTTTTGCCTTGTAATGCGAGAATATTATTCGCTGCCTCATGCGCTCCATTTGCTACCGTAAGATAATATTGTCCAGCATCGACAATATAAGTCTTTGCGCCGTTTGCGTCATAACTCTTGAATTGTTCTTTCTTTACATTTATCGTTACAGTTTCCTGACCGCCGTGAGCTATAACCCCCGTTTTGGAATACCCAACAAGTTCCACTGCCGCCTTTTCAACGCCATTTGCTTTATCATAATCGGTATAAGGCTTCTGAAGATATATACATACAGCCTCTTTTCCATCATAGGTTGCACTGTTATTTTTAACCGTTACCGAAACATTAAAACTTTTTCCGTCTTCTGATTCTTGAACGCTAAAATCTGAATAACTAAAATCAGCATAAGAAAGACCATACCCGAACGGATAAGCAACATCTTCGGAATAATTGTATTCACCGGTATTCTCTACGCCGTTCACATAATCAGTATAGCGCGTTTCATAATAGCGATAACCGACATATATTCCTTCGCTATAAACGCCGTAATATTTTTGAGAATCATCGGTGAGACTGCCGGCGTTTTCATAAGCCGACATAAACTTCTTATAATTATTATAACTTTGTTGCATCATCGCCGGCGAAGAAAAATTGTTTTTCAGATATGTATCCGAAAGTTTCCCTGAAGGCACGATTTTCCCCGTCAGAGCCTTTGCGACAGCAAAGATTCCGCTCTTTCCAACATTCCCCACCCAAAGACATGAATCGACATCTATCGAATCATTATCAAGAAAATCGAGCTGAATGGTTGCGGACGAATTGAGGATCACAATAATCTTGTTGATGGTTCCCACTTTTTTCATTTCAGTCAATGCTTCCAATGTATCAAATTCCTCTTGACTCAATGAAAGATAACTGCCATCGAGTCCGCCTGTGTAAAGCGAAGATGTGGTCAGGTCCGCGCCCTCTCCACTGCTGCGCGCAATATTTACAATCGCCGTGGAATATGTGCTGAAAGTGGAAATCAATTCGTCTTCAAATTCGTCATAAGGGACCTCGTTGATAACGTACAATGTGCCTTGTTTATAACGACCGTATCCCTCTTCAATCATGTCCTCATAAAAATCCCACAAACTGCTGTTTACTGACAGCCCTTCTCCTTCAAGCACCGTTTTAAAGTCGGTATATCCTTCTGTGTTCGCGCTGGAAGATCCCGAAGTAGCATAATTAAAGAAAACCGACCCTGTAAAAAAGAGCCCGACTTTCTCATTTTCTGCAAGCGGCAACGCATTATTTTCGTTTTTGAGGAGAACCAGTCCCTCACCTTCGATTTGCTCACAAACATCTAAATAGTCTGCTTGAAGTTCCGCATATTCGTCCGCAGAATAGGCTGATTTAAAATACTGATACTCTTCGTCGGTCGAATAATTTATTTCTGACCCAGAAATGCCTAATGCGTGATTGATTGCCGCACTCTGACTATTTGCAATTTGCAATCCGCCTGTTATCACAACAGCAAAGCTAGCAAGCACGATGGAAAGGACTCCCCAAAGCCTTTTCTTCGTAAATATTTTATGGCTTAGAATTTTTACAAATTTTCCGTTCATGCTTATGCTCCTTTATCTGCTTTTTTTATCCACGGCTTCCAATCGCTCAGTATCGCGGCAATCAGCGTTAAGGCAAATGATAATACATATGTTATCGCCGTTGCGATGAACCCGCTGGAAAAAGTATTGTTGTCAATTGCGATAAAAACATTGGCGATATAAGTTACTTGCGAATAAATAAACCACATAAACGCATATAGGCAAAACAAATAAGCAACATATCTGATCTGTTTGAAATCAAAAATAAGGCTTATTATACACAAACCAAGGCACACGGCGATGTATGCGATGGCTCTTGTGTTGAGTTCGGGATTAAATGAAGTAATTCCGTTTTTAATGTATAAGCATAAAGCCGCAATGCATAATGCAATCGCGACAAGAGTAAGATAGTATCCTACCCCTCGATTCAATAAATATTCTTTTATTTTTTTCATTGGTCTTTTTCTCAGCCTCTTTTAAGAATTGGGATATTCCGTCATCGTAAGTGCAGCATCGGCATAAATTATAATGCAATCAACAATGGGAGAAGCGGCATCGACAGTGCCTGGATCGCCTGCTGGAGTCTGATTATTATTTACAGTAAGCCGAATGACATTATTGCCTTGATTGAGATTGATATTACCAATAATTATCTCCGTAAAACCTCCACGAGGTCCTGGTTCCGTTGACACTCCCGCGCCTGTCCCTAAATTGATGTTGTTGTCATATTTAAGTTCTGTCCTATTTACCATGATTTTATAAGTTTTGTAAGTCAGAGAAATATCCGCATACTCGCAGGAAAGAACTAAACGAAGGGTCGCGTCCGCCACTGCTTTATCTGAATTGATTTCGAATTGCAAATAACCACCGCGATAGTAAAGGCCGGAGATGTATTTGCCGCCGCTTGCATCACTATGCGATTTAATAAGGTTGACTCCGTTTGCTTCACCGGAATAATTATATCCTCGTTTTGCGCCCGTATCGGTTGCCAATCCCAACTCGATGTCATCCATAAGCCCAGTGAGTTGCGTTTTTTCCGCTTCAAATATGTATATTTGTTTCCATTTAGCATAGAACTGTTGATTTCCTGTATATCTTGTCAATTTATTATATGCCGTGCCGTCTTCAATAAACCATCCGGCAAAATAGAACCCTTCTCGTTCTGGTGTCCCTGGGTCTTCAATGCGAGTATTGTTCTTGAATACCTTTGAAAAATATATTTCTTCGGGTGCGCCAACATAGTTCCAATAAAAGTTTGCAATTGACGTATCTCCCGGTGATGACCAACTTGCATAAATTGTGATATCTGAAGTTACTATCTCTGTATCAAAATCATATATAGATTCAAGATTTTCATCTTTGAACCATCCGCTGAAAACAAAATTCGTTTTTGTCGGATCTTCAGGCCTGGTCGCAAAAAAACCTCCTTGAACTTGTTGAGAAGGTATTTCGCTCCCACCATTAGTTTCAAAAGAAATGGTATAGTAGATCACGCTGGTGCTACTGACAGGGCCAGTGCTACTGGTAGTAGTGGTGCTACTGACAGGGCCGGGGCTGCTGGTAGTAATGGTACTACTGACAGGGCCGGGGCTACTGGTAGTAGTGGTGCTACTGACAGGGCCGGGGCTACTGGTAGTACTGGTGTTACTGATAGTGCTGGTACTACTGATAGTGTTGGTGCTACTGGTAGTGCTACTGGTAGTGCTGGTCCTTCCACAACTAGTAAGAAAGAAAATCGCCGTCGTCAGAAGAAAAGATAGAACAAGGCCCATCCATTTTGTGAATTTATTCATTTTTATTCCTCCTTGTTTAGTAGAAAGTAACACCATAACCGAGAATGGCTCTACCGAAAATATATCGGCAGAGCCTGGTCTCGGTTTCTTGACTACTAAAACTCTATGTTTTGTTAATAATTACCGAACTTGTTACTTTACTAAATCTTTACGCTCTTTTTTTCTTATCGCAAGCGCAAAACAAACTAGAGGCAACATCACTGCGGGAAGAGCCCAACCTCCGGCAACATTGCTACTGCATCCACTTATCGGTTCTGCATCTTTTCCAGCAGGACCAGCTGGACCGGCAGGACCGGTTTCGCCAGGATCGCCCTTGTCGCCCTTAGGACCAGTTTCGCCTTGGAGGCCATCGGCTCCAGCAGGACCGGCAGGACCGGTTTCGCCTTGGAGGCCATCGGCTCCAGCAGGACCGGCAGGACCGGTTTCGCCAGGATCGCCCTTGGCACCTTTTTCGCCCTTGTCGCCCTTGTCGCCTTTGTCGCCCTTAATGCCTTTAGAAGAAATATTGGTATCTTCTCCGTTAATAAACCAGTTGCCGTTATCGCCGACGTAAGGAACATTTTCTGTCCATTCGGGGACCTCGCCATCGCCAGCAACGACAAAGGTAATCGGTAATTCGATTTTTGTCGTCGTGGTCGTAGACCCGCCTTTACCGCCCTTGCCTCCGCCACCGCTAGTGGTTTTTGTCGCTGTCATTTCAATAACGACATCATAATTGCCTTCTGCTGTCGGCGTGCCTTGAATCGTGCCGTCTTCACTAAGCGTAATTCCATCAGGAAGAACACCGTCTTTAACTGCATACTTGATCGAAGTGTATTTATCAGTAGTAAATTCAGTAGAAACGATTTGATTCATGAATTCCGTACCGACTATCATTGCATTTACATCGTCGCCTTCAGCGTCCAAAGCAAGCGCAGGAACAATCCTTATGGAATAATTAGTAGATGCGCCGATAAATCCGTCAATCACAGTTCTTACTTTGAAATTAAAGTCTCCTGTCACTGTCGGCTTGCCGCTGATTGCTCCGGTTCTAGCATTAAGCGTCAACCCTTGAGGAAGAGTGCCAACTAACGAGTAAGCTACCGTTGAATCGCTGTCAAGCAAACTTTGAATAGATGTGCTCGCTTGATAGTTAACAGCTTGCATACCATCTATCAACGCTCCGCCTGGAATCATCAATTCGGAATAACCGTTGCGCTGTCCAACCGATTCCACAGTACTAAACAGAACGCTCTTTGCACACATGCGAACGCAATACCACTGTGTATAGCTTTCGACTTTGCTAATTACTCCTTCAACCTCTGGCCCGTCAACCAAAACCGTCTGCTTTTCAGGATCCCATTCGCCAGAAAGATACTCTACGAAAGGAGTTGTATAAAGCTCGAATATGTTCCCTGTACGAACCATCATATCAAGGTCAGTTCTGGCAACCCAACCAATGTAGCCGTCTGTAACGAAGCAAGCTTGAGTGCCCCACTGATTTTGATAAAGTTCGGTATTAAGATTATAGTTATTGGTATTAGAAAGTCCTCCAAGTCTGCCATAGCCGACCATTGCGCCCTTGGAACCGCCCTCTTGAAGAGCCATCTGGAAAGTCTTGGTGTATGATTCGCGCATAGATTGCTCTGTTGCCCACGTGAAGAGATTACCGCGGTTAGATTCTTGGTCATTCATAAAGCAGTGTTTAACATAGCAAACGATACCCTTGGATTGAACTCCTTTGACAACTGCAGCCGCTATATAGCCACCTTGCAGGCTATCCTGTGAATAATATTCGTTATTACGCCCCGAGAAAGGAGAACGATGAATATCCGCTCCAGGAGCATACCAACCGGTCTGCGTGCTTTCAACTTTTTTCAAAAGGCCGAGATTGCCCATCAATTTGCCTTGCTTTTCCGCAAGCTCGACATTGAAAGTGGAAGCAATCAAATCTTCCGAAGGCCAGCAGTGGCTGCCGTCCCAGTTGTTTGGTCCATCGGAATCTTCAGTTTTAATCTTGCCAACGGAAGCAATATCAACTGTGGAGTATCCGCCAAATTCTACTACCGAACAAAGTTCGTCATAAGTAAGTTGATTAAGGAACAAATCCCACTTTGGGTCATCATAAGGAACGCCGTACATATCCTTGAATTTGATTGTGCTTTCTTCCGCAGACGAAACATACATTGGGAAAGCCATTTCTGTTCTATTACTCTTGACTTTATGATTTACATCATAAACTCCCGTTGCCTGTGTCCATCCCTCAGGAATATCTTCTTCAGCCTTATACCATGGATCGGTAATCATGTCGCGAGTATAATTTTTCTTTGCGTTATAAGTGCCTGATACACGATCAAAATATGTTTTGCCAGCGTTTGTAGTGGGTTTGCCACCTTGAACACCTTTATTGCTTACTGTAAAATTATCCCAGAACGCCCAGTTTGCGAGCACTTCTTCTTTAAATGTGAGATCGCCACTGAAACTCAATTTCTGAACTTCTTCTGTACTCAAAGCGCCTGCGGCATGATCTACTAAAAACTTATAATAGCTTACAACAGCAGTAAGTTGATCTACATGAGCCGAATCCCAAGCACCTGCAGGATGTGCTACTTTAAACTTATAATATTTATTACTGTTTTTGACAAGATCACCGATTGCATAGGCCGTCTCATCTGAGAAATCCAAAATGCTTGAAGAGAATTGACCATCATACGTCGGAGTCTTAACAAGATCACCGGTCACATAAGCTTTCGTAGCGTCAAATTCAGTGAAAGCTGAAATGAGAAATCCGCCAACGTAAGTCACCGGTGCTTTCGGGAAAGTCGATACAAGGTTAGCACGAGAAAGAATCGTCATTCCGCTTGTGCCGTCTAGCATCATAGCCGCAGTTCTTACGTTTCCGTAGTTGATATCGTCCACTTTCACGTTTTCGCCCGAACTAACATCGTTATCACCGGTAGTAAATAAGTTTCTAAGTTCAAGACCTGAAAAATCATCAATTTTGAGATGGGCTTTTTCATTCAATGTAAATCTCTCTTCGTCATAAGCGTCTGTCGTATCATCTACATCAGTTGCATAATCGTAATGTGAATCCACCATAGCCCTTATGATATATTCGCCTGCATCTAAAATATAATGACCATTAGTACCATCGCCGTTTGCTGCGCTGGAGTCCCATGAAGCCATATCCTGGACATTGAACTCGACCACTACAGTCTGAGCTTTACCCGGTTGAAGCGTATCGGTCTTTGCAAATCCGACTAAAGTCACAGCTGATTTTTCTACACCGCCGTTGATATAAGGAGCGGTAACGTAAACCTGAACAGTCTGTTTGCCTGCAACTGTTCCCGTATTTCTCACTTCAACAGGAAGATATAGTTTATCGACTTGTGCTTTGTTGCCCAATGAGGAATTGAATTTAGTAGCGTTTACCGAACTTCCGAGTGCGGTTTCGCATGACTCATCCGTAAACAAGCCCTTGGCGTCAAAACTGAAAGTTGTATAAGACAGTCCATAGCCGAATGGATAAGCGACGTTGTCGGTCCACCACGCGTTAGCTTGCGCGACTTTATCGTCACCAGCATTGGGGTCTTCTGAAAGAACGCCTTCTTCATAGGTGAGATTGCCTAAGGCTATCTCGGTATATACAGTTTCGTAGTATTTATAGCCTAGATAAATTCCTTCTTCATAATCAATGCCGTAGTAACCCTCTCTGCCTTCATATTCTGTGGAATATCCAGTAGCTCCCGTCTTTGTGCCATCGGCATGATAATATGCGGAAGTTCCTGCGCCGCCCAGATATCCGGCAGTCTGATTGTTATTGCCGAAATTATACCATATGGGGTCTGCCGTAAAGTCTACTGGCCATTCGTCAACCAGCGAACCCGAAGGAGAAACTTTACCAACAATAATATCTGCCAGCCCGTCAAGTCCACCTACACCAGGACGACCGATATGGATAATAGCATCAATCCCGTCATCATTCTTTAAGTCATCGATTTCCATGGCATTTGAAGTATTTAGAATAACGACTACTTTTTTGAATTTTGATTTTACCAGATCGATTAATACCTCTTCGCTATTAGTAAGCATGAGTGAATGTTTATAGTGACGAACAACGCCCTCGCTATCTTCCTTAGCCAAAAGGGCCTTATGATCATCGTCTTCACCAACTACTTCTTGGGTTACGCGCGATGCATCTCCGCCTTCTCCTCCCGATCTAGAAAGCAATATAAATGCCACGTCATCATAAAGAGCAAACGAATTATTAACCAGCCCGTTAAACTGGGTATTTTCGTTGCCAATTCCTGATGTGTCGTTTGCATAAAAGTCTTTCAAAGTGGGATTTACTATGAGTCCCGCAGCTTCAAGCGCAGAAGCCAAAGTCGAATCGCTAGTCGATGAACTGCTTGAAAATGCGCCCGCACTGTCAGATGCGCCGACGAGGTTGTCAGACCTAACGCCGAATACGCTGACCCATTCATTTCCGCTCAGCGGGAGTGCATTATCCTTATTTTTTAAGAGAACGTCACCCTCCTGTGCAATCTCGCGAGACAGTTCTATTGCAGCATTTTTTGCATCTTCGAGCGAATTGAAGTCAGTGAAATACTTCCCTTCAAAATTTTCTGGAGCTTCGGCAACAATACTAGCGAGCGGTGCAGAAACCGTCAAAAAAAGCGCCAGTACAAATGCAATTGCCATTTTTAAATAATTCTTACTTTTTCTTTTCATCTTTTCCTTTCTCCTTGATAAAAATTTTTTCTTTTTTTTAAAATCTAAAAAATCAGCCTATGCTTTTTGTTCTCACCCTCCTTATTTATTTATTTTGAAAAATTATAGAACGAGTAAAAACATATTTCAAATATCATCGAACTCCTTTCTATATAAATATCATTAATGTTTTATTCACATAAAAACCAAAGCATTTTTTCATGTCTTTACTCCATAGAACTATAGGGTCCCTAATCGGCACCCTTGACAATCATTGTATGCTTATTTTTTGTGCCTTTCTATCATTAATGTAATGCAAACGCTTATTTAAACTTACTAAAAAAGCAAGCCATAAAATCTTGTAAAATGAAATGCCACTACATAATTATCTTTTTAGATAATTATAAAGCGCAATTTAGTGTGAATCAACATTTGAATGACACAAGAATTTGCTGAATCGACAACCCGTAATTTACATAGATGAAAAGGAGTTATTTAGTGATAAATCGCATTATATAAAGATGGATGTTCAATAAAAGAAGTTGCGAAATATTCATCTTACAAAAAGCGGTTTTCTTTTTTTGTGCTTTTGGATTGACTGTTGTGTGTTTATACAACTACCACTCATGTCAATAGTGCCTTTGTTTTCAAAAAAGAAGTTTTTAAGATAATTCAGGATATAGGAAACGTGGAAAACCTGAATAATAACTTGGCTTTTGAAAAATTAATTTATTATTACAAATAATCAGAATTGTGGTGAATTTTAAAATAATCACTTATAAATGGTGTTTGTTTGTTTAAAGATTTTATGTGTATTATTTCAAAAACTATTCCATTTTAAAACAAAAAAATCGATTGCTCAAATCGACTCTGATATCTTTAACATAGGCCGTCTAACGTTAAATAAGCGGATAACAATAGCGCCGAAAAAATGACAAAAAATATTCCCGCTGGTCGTTATCGTTTTGCGCATCGATCAACAACAGCTAAATGAGATTATGTGCCCATCAAATCTCCGTCATTGTTTTAGTCATTATACTCAATATTTCACAAATGAAGAGTTTTGAATTTCAATAGAATAACTTTTAGTAGTGGTAATAGCGGAGCTGTTTTATGAAAACCTCAACCATTCATTATAGGAAATCATGATCCTCCATTTTTTATAATGTCGCTTTGATCTTTGTTTGACAATCGCTCTCTTTAGAAAAGTGACAAAATGGAAAGACTTCAATTTGGTTGAGAATAAACCACAATATTGGAGTATTCCGAGTATCCCGCTAGGTTGGCAGCTCGAATTCGATACTCATAAGTTTTTCCTGCTTCAACCGACTGATCAACGTAAAATGGCCCCGAGACAAAAGCGTCCAAAACATGATTCGCCAATTCCGCCCATTGATCAGTTCCCGCTTCTCTTCTTTCAATGGAAAAGGAAGCGGAGCCTGTGGCTCCTCGCCATGTTAATTCCGCATTTTGGATGGCAAAGAGAAACGGCTGATCGGGAATCGTGGGAGTATAAGTAGAGCCTCCAGCGACAAGATGAGCCTGTTCAATGATGAAATTGATAATCCTTGTTTCAAAATAATCATCATTCAAAGAGTACCCGGGAAAATGATATGAACGCGACGGTATGTCGTTATGGTAATAGAATCCGCCATTGACATTTCGATAACGCAAACTCCAGATAAGGCTGCCGCTAGTTCCGTTATTGACAGATTCGACAATCATGTTTTCTATTTGTTGAACATCAACCAGTCCGTATTCTCCGATGATAAAAGGCTTTTTACCTAAAGATAACGCGCGGTCCGCTTTGGCTCGATCCGCAAATGAACCTGTCCCGTTGTTCGCATAATAATGCGATGACACGATATCAATATTGGGATTATTCAAATCCGCAGAGGTGATTTTGTCCCTGCCGCTCATTAACAAATGATTGGAATCGATACTCTTGACATATGTCGCCATTTCAGCAATCCACGGATCTGTCGCACTGCGCAATTCGTTTCCGAGCTCCCATGCCAAAATGGCCGGGTCATCCTTGTATTTTACTCCTGTGAATGTGTTGGTCCGATTCAACACGTAAAAAATGAGGTCTTTGAACCCTTGTTTGACTTCTGCGTTCGTAAAAAACTGTGATTTTGTCTTTCCGTACAAAGCGGAAAACTCAGTGATCCCCCCAAACCAACTCCACTCATCAATCAAAGGTATGATTAGATATACACCATGTTCTCCGGCTAATTGAATCGCCTTGTCGAGATCGACAAACAATTCTTCCGAATATACCCCTTTTCCCAAAATATGAGCTAGTTGATTGCCGGATTCCTTGGGCCTGATTCCTCCCGTTATAGAAAGAGTATAGGTGCGAATCACTCGACCCCCCATCATTTTTACCGATCGGATAGCGTCTTCTTGCTCCCAAGGATCCGCCCGATGCCAGTAAGGATCTTCAAGAACATGCAAATTGGGTACATTAAAAGATACAAACCGGAACGTTTCCCCTTTCAAAAACAGTTGGTCGCCTTCAACCGTAATAAAAGGATTAGTTTCGGCAACCTGGTAAATAATAGCTTCTGACCAGATTGAATCCAAATAAAACAAAGAATCGCCGACAGCTTTGATGAAAATCTGATATTCTCCGGGAACACTGAGGTTTAGTTCAAAGCAAGGTGTTGGAGAAGAAAACACTTCCCCTTGGATATCAATCAGATAAGAGAAAGCAAACTCAACCTCGTCCCATGACAAAACATTATCGACAATTTGAAATGCTTGCACTTGTGCAAGTTGCTTCGCCTCGATAATGTGTTCAATGGTTGAGGCGGGCGAATCCTGAGTCGTTTCTTGATTGCCTTTGGCGATTATCTTAATCAGATATGTTCCTGGAGCGAGAACGCCAAGATCAAGCGAATTGGATAAAACGATCATCTCGGGATCATCATTGACCTGGATGGCATATTCGATTGCACCAGTGACCTCGTCCCAAGATAGGGTCGATCCAGTCACAATAACGTTGTTCGGCCGATCAAGAAGCCGCGGTTTAGGTGCTTCGACCTCGTAGTAGATGGGCACACTGAATTCAGAGTCTTGTGACACGGTTGAGTTTCCCAGCGCTTTGATCTGTATTTGATGCATTCCGACCGCTAATTGAGCCAAAATGAGGGGCGAGTGATCAACTGATATTTCTTGACCATCAATCAAGACAAGATAGCCAACTGCCAGTTCCACTTCTGACCAAACCAAGATGCCGTCTTTCACAAAAACGGTCTTAGGCGCCTGAAGAGGTATTGGATTTGTTTTTGTCGATATCGTCGTGGTAATTGTCGAATTGGTCGTTGTGTTAGTGCCAACTGTTGTGCTTTCAGGCAGGGTCGTGGATGGAAGAGTCGTAGGGAGCATTGTTGTCGGCGTGGGCGTTGTTTGCTGTGTGGTCGTCGGTAAAATTGTTGTTGGTGGAATACAGGTTGTTGAAGTTAACGGCATTGTGGGGGTAGTTATGGTTGAAAAAGTTCCGTCAGGAAGAGATGAACATCCAAACATCATAAAAATAAGGATGATAATCAAAACGGTGCGGCTCTTAAACATTTAATCTTCCCCCTTTGAAACATAAGTGATTGGATCGAACACCCTATCAAGCATTGAACCCTTTTGTATTCGATTGTAAATTCAAATGATTTCTCCTTGTTGCCACTTCAAATAGCCGCAAATCATCTATCTCATTATTCGAAAAGAATACCCAGACAACGGGTATTCTGAATATTGGTTGAAGAAGAGTCAATCCGCCGATACCTACAAATCCTCTGCCAGTTTCATTTAACTGATCCTTGAGACATCTTTTGATCAAGCCGTTTTATTCAACTCTTTCAAATGAAAGTAGCTTCGGGTGTAAAGAACCCATTATTTTCCCAGAGATTGATCATCGCCAATCGGCTCATGATGAGTTTGAAGAAAGCGAAAAATCGTGTCAATATCGGTAAAAGCCAAGGCCACATAACTGTCCGCAGCTCCGTAATAGATCGCAATTCGTCCAGTCTCGGCTTCTGCGATTGCTGCACAAGGGAAGACGACATTGGGAACAAAACCTACTTCTTCATAGGGCATTTCAGGAGTGAGACAATAATCACTGGCTCTTTTGATTACGATTGAAGGTTCTTCCAGATCCAAAAGAGCTACTCCCATGGAATACACATAGCCGTTACATGTGTTGGTGACACCATGATAGAAAAGCAACCAACCTTCGTCGGTTTCGATTGGCGCGGGTCCACCACCGATTTTAAGATTTTGCCACCAACCGCTTCCACCTTTTCCCATTACATGACGATGTTTTCCCCAATACACACAGTCATCGCTCTCCGAAATAAAGATGTCTCCAAATGGTGTATGACCACCATCGCTCGGTCGGCTCAACAACTTATACTTCCCCTTGATTTTACGAGGAAACAAAACTCCATTTCGATTAAAAGGAAGGAAGGCGTTCTCCAAACGCTCAAATCTGATGAAATCCCTTGTTTTGGCGATTCCAATCGATGGTCCGTGAAATTCAGTACACCATACAATATAGTATTCTTTATCAATTTGGATCACGCGGGGATCATAGGCATAATAGGGATTCCAAATCTTGTTTTCCGAATCATAGAAATTGATTGGGCTTTCTGCGAACGTCCAATTGATTCCGTTAAGGCTTTTTCCTACGCGAAGGTGCGGCAGTGAAGAAGTGGTTTCCACTCGAAACACGCCCGCAAAACCATCCCCGAAAGGAGTTACCGCGCTGTTGAAAATTCGAGAAACTCCCGGAAGAGGATTTCTTCCAATGATGGGGTTATTCGAATATCGCCAAACCGGAGCGGTCATGTTTTGTGGCGGATTCTGCCAAGGAATCAGCGATGAAGTCGCCAAGGTTTTCACTATCTTTGCCATATGCTTTATCCTTTCAAAAGAGATTTATTTTTTTCAATGAGGGCTATTCGTTGCTTGATGCAATCGGTTGATGTGAACATTTCTTGCGGTGAATTGAATACGTAATCTTGAAGTATAGATAAGTTGGTTGTAGCCACATAGGTTCGCGAATCGCTCCCCGCATAATAGACGAAAACTTCTTGTGACTCATTCACAATCGCGCCATTGGAAAAGACAACATTGGATACATCTCCAACTCTTTCATCTTTTAGCGGAGCCAAGAAATACCCGCTGGGGGAGGATATCACTTTGAAAGGATCCGTCAAACTCGTCGCAAATGCGTAAAGGACATAACGATATCCAGCCGCCGTTTCTCGGACACCGTGCGCAATATGAATCCACCCTTTATCGGTTTTAATGGGGGCTGGCCCTTGTCCGTTTTTGGCTTCATATACCGTATGATAGCGTTTGGGAGACAAGATCGTTTCTTGTTCGATGACTGGATGATTGATATCGTCACATAATCCCAACCCGATACCGCCTCCGCTACCCGTTTCAATAAAGCCGTCTTGAGGACGGGTGTAAAAAGCGTACTTTCCTTGAACGAATTCAGGATGAAGAACCATATTTCGTTGTTGATTGGCTTTTGTTTTGATGAGCCCGATCATTTCCCAGTGTTTGAGATCGTAGGTTCTTACCAAGGCCGTTCTGGCAATAGCCGAAGCTGACTTAGAAGAATTGGTCGTGTCTTCCGCTTCTGAACAATACGTGCCATAGATCGCACCGTCTTGATGCTTCACAAGTCTGATATCATACATATTGACTTCATCCGCCAATGCCTTGTCCCATAAAACCGGTTGATCAATAAACTCAAAACGATCGATTCCGGTCGTGCTTTTTGCGATGGCGAAAAACGACTTTCGGTCCGTGCCTTCCACTCGCGCCATTAAATAATAGGAACCTTCATGAAAAATCGCGCCGGGATTGAATACCGAATTGATGCCAAGCCGTTCAATTAAATAGGGATTCTCGGTCATTGAGAGATCGTATCGCCAATGAAGAGGAACGTGATCATTAGTCAACACCGGATACAAATAACGTTGATAGATTCCATTGTAAAATGTGTGGTCAATCTTGTTTTTTCTCTGCAGTAACCGTTTTTGCTTTTTGGCGAGACGATAATAATCGGCATGAATCAAAGCAGTTCACCTCTTTCTAGTATTTCCAAGCACATACGAACATTATGATAATTGGCCTTCCAGTTTTCACTGATGCCATAATCTTTAAGCGGTTTGCCTGTTTGATCAACGGCCCAAAACCATTCGCCTCCATCTCGATGATCGACGATTTTGGTCATTGTCACATCTAAAGTTTTTCTCGCAGCTTCAAGATATGCTTTTTCCCCAGTTTTCTGGAAATGATTTAAAAACCCGATGACGGCTTCAGCTTGAATCCACCATACCAAGGGTTTATTTGTTTTTTCATCATCTCTGCAACTGTCGATCATGCCCTCAAAATAACCGTTTTTTAACACATTTTCGCATAACGCGGCGGTCATTTCCGTCAATTGTACTGGGCGGTATTGAATCTTATCCATGGCTCGGTCAATCAACCAACTGGTTTCGATATCATGTCCAAAAGAAATTGTGTCATCGATCGGCCGCCAAGAATCGTCAAACTCCGTATGGCAGGCACAACGCGATTTATCAAATGCCCGATCCACAAATAACTCTAACAAGCCAATTAGACGCTCCCGCACATCCCGACGTCTTGAGGCGCAATATAGCGATGTATAAGCTTCAATCAGATGAATTAAGGTATTTGTCGTATAAGCGGGAAGAAACGAATTGCTGGCCAATAAGGTGTTTTTGACCGGAATCCAGTTCCGAGTGAATTGTTCATGATAGCTATTCGTTTTCTTGAAATAGGACTTTTCTTCAATAATCTGGAATACCGCACAAGCATACTTAAGAGCCTCTTTGTTTTGGGTTGCCAGATAATACTCTGAAAAACCATAGATCGCAAAACTTTGAGCATAGATATGTTTTGTGTCATTGATGATTTGCCCAGAATACGACGTTTTCCAGTATACTCCCTGATGGTCCTTGTCATAAAGATGCTTCATTAAATAATCGTAGGCAATTTGAGCGTGTTTAAGATAGGTTAACTCCCGATAGTGTCGGTAAAGTGCGGAATACGCCCACAATAACCGAGCCATTTTGATCGAGCCTTTGTCGCCAAATTGATTCGGTATCAAATCCACCTCGGCAAACCCGTAAAAACCACCATATTGCTTATCCACTTGTTGATTCCAGAAAGGAATGATTTTATTCCGGAGATGAACATCGATTGCTTTGCTCATGTAGACCCTTTCTTTCTCTTGTCGTTGTGCATCACTCTTTAACCGAACCGATTAACAAACCTTTATAGATGTATTTCTGCAGGGAAAGAAAAATCACTAAAATGGGAAATATCGTTATCATTTGTCCGGCACAAATGACTTCCCACTGACTTCCAAAAGGTCCACGGAAATTGTCAAGGGCTGTCGAGATTACCACTAGATCACTTCTTGGCATGTATAGCATTGGAATATAGAAATCGTTATAGATCGCCACAAATTTCAAGATAACCACAGTGGTAATCGCCGGAACGAGCAAGGGCATAATAATCGAGAAAAAGATGCGAAAATAACTGGCTCCGTCAATGATAGCCGACTCATCAATCGCCAAGGGAATGTGTTTCAAGAATTGCATGAAAATGTAAACAGTGATGATATCTGTCCCTGAAAACAAGATGATTGCGGCAAACCGAGTATTGATAATCTGTATCCCCAAATTGCGTCCGATCCAAGACATTAAACTGAATATGGCAATATTCAAGGTAATGGTCGGGAGTAAGGCCGCAAACAAGAAGAGGAAGGTGATCGCTTTGCGCCCACGAAAACGAAATCGCTGCAATACATATGCCGTCATCGACCCGATCATGACACTGATCGTGATCGAGACAACCATAATCAACAATGTGTTGCCAAAACTTAAGAGCATGTTCCCTTGTGTGAAAGCGATTCGGTAATTTTCAAAATTTAAGAACGATTTCGGCAATGCCCAAACCGAAGAGGAATAAAATTCGTAATTCGTCTTAAACGACCCAAAGAAAATGGGAATCATCGGCAAAATGACGATAAACGTCAAAGAAATCAAAACTGAGTACTTGATAATTGTAGCAAAACGACTTTTGATCTTTGCCAATTGAGCGGTGCGTTCAGTCATTTAATTCACCTACTCTTCCCTTATCAATAGTTTTTGCAGTCCCGAAATAACTAGTATCATCACTAAGAGCACGACTGCAAAAGCCGATCCGAGTCCATATTGAGGGTTGGCGCCAAAAGTAATGTTCAACGCCTTGATCACAAAGGTTGAAGTGCCCCAGTCACCACCGGTGATCAAAAACGGCACTTCAAAAACGCTGATCGCGCCTTTGATTGCGAGTATCAAATTCAAACCGACAATCATTTTGATGTTGGGAAAAACGATGCGCCAGAGTATTTGACTGCGATTGGCTCCATCGACTTCTGCCGCTTCATAAATCTCCGGAGAAATCGATTGAATTGCTGCAATGAAAATGACGATGTTAAATCCGATATAACGCCAGATTGAAATCGATGCCAACAAAATGTTATTTACTTTCGGTTTGATCAGCCACAGTGTTATGGCGCTGTCCGCACCCAGAAACCTGAGAATTGTGTTGAGAGTGCCTTTGGGTTCAAAGAAAAATAAAAACATCAGAGCGACGGCAACTCCATTCAACAGGTAAGGGAAAAAGAAAACGCCTTTAAAGAAATTCGACCCACGGAATTTGAATGACAGGATAAAGGCAATAATCAATGCCAGCAAAAGTTGTAAAAATGAAGCACCCAAATAATAAAGAGCGTTGGCCATCACCGTCAGGTATTGTGGATTTCGAAACAGGATTTCATAGTTTTTCCAGCCAACCCAAATCATTTCGGGAGAAGTGCCGTCCCAGCGGAAAAAACTGTAGCGAATCATATTGAAAGCCGGAAGATAAGTAAAGAAAAGCAATAAAAAGAGAGGCACAATCAAAAATGAAACAATCAAAATGATTTTTTGTGTTTTTAACTGTGCCAGTTTTTGCGGTTTTTTGCTTTTTAAATTGTTAAAAGCCTGGATCATTTTCACTTCCTGAGTAGTATATTCAGTCTCGAAAATCCGATTGTTTAATCCGCAAGGTCAATCCCCAAGTTCCACATGCTATTGAGTTCTGAAGCAATCTGGTTATAAGTTTTTAAATTATAGTAGGCGTTCTCAAACAAGGAACTTTTCCAATCTGGATTCCATAACACAATTCCGCTATAGGATTCCACAAGCTCCAGTTTTCCGAGCATTGATCCGGTTGCTGAAACTTCTTCAAATAAGACAGCACCAAGATCCTCAAAAGCTTGAATAACTGCAGGAAACGGCATATCGGATCTAGGAGGAATTCCGCCCGTCAACTGATAATAGCCCGATTCTTGTAAAAACCACATCATGAAATCGATTGATCCTTGCATATTGGTGGTATTGCGTTTGATACCGATGAAAAAATCGGGGCTATGTGCAGAATAAATCTTTCCATCCTTATTCGTATACGGAAACGGCATATATCCAACATCAGCCGGGTTGGCTAAGTCTGATTGTTCTGCCGGGGTTCCATTATCATATTGATGAGTCCCGTCTCTGACTTTAGCGGCTACATCCATAAATTGGCTGACCGCCCAGCTGCCAGCGACCATCGAACCAATATTGCCTTTGACAAATTCGATTTTCGAACGTTCCCAGTTTGTCGTTGATGGATCGTCCTCGATCAATCCTTGACGAACTAGATCGTAAAGCAGTTTGTAGACGATGTAATGCGGGCTTCCAACACTGAAAGCGTTGCGATCTTGAGGAAGAATATTGTAATAGTAATTCGGGTCTCCGCTAACGCTGGAGACATTCCCTTGCCATTGATCGAGCGGCCAACTATCTTTCTTGTTGGTGTAAAAGGGAGCTAAGAAATCGGAATTTCCCGAATAATGGGTCTTGATAGTTTGCATTGCGGCTAAAAACTCTTCCGGCGTGGTCGGCACGTTCTCTATTCCCGCATTCGCAAACACTTTTTTGTTGTAGATAATTCCATTCACATTGCCATAGGTGGGTAATCCATAGACCAGTCCATTATATGATTTTTGACTGACATACCGCCAAGACAGCGACAACGTGTCAAGGCTGCCGATGGGAGCAAAATAATAAGGCAGGTTCTGGGCGCTGACCGATGAAGGTATCAGCAACACATCGCCATAATCTCCGCCCATTAGCCTGATCCGAGAATTATTCTCATAATCGAGTAATGTTTCAAAGGTTACGTTATACATAGGGAACAGCGCTTCGAATTCCCGTTCGTAATCTTTGAGGACTGTATTGCGCAAGTCAACGCGATTGAGCAAGACTTTCACATTGGATACCGAACCGGTATAAGCGGCGACGTTAATCGTTTTTGTAGCGGTTATTCCATCCACGCTGACAGATAAAGTGACAGAGCCGCTGCTTTTAGGAGCTAATCTTCCGTTGCTATCAATTTTCGCTTCTCCGGATTCGATTCCCCACTCCACTAAACTATAGGTAGCATTGACCGGAGTGACGATAATGGAATAATTTGATCTTTCTCCGTGGTTGACGAGTTCTTCTCCGATAATTTCCACGCTTTGAACCGGTATTGATACACTCAAAATAGCCACATTTTTCTCTGCAAAAAGCCCGTTTGTGGCTGTGGCTTTTACGGTGACTCCCCCAGGACTAATCGCATGCAGCGCACCGTTCTGATCGATTTCTGCCTGTCCTCCCCGAGAAGTCACGCTCCATTCCACCGAAAGATTGATGGCGTTGTCCGGAATGACAGTTGCCGTATAATAATTGGTGGTACCGGCACTGACATACAAACTTCCCGAAACCATTATTTCCGTCGCCTGAATCTCTGAAACTGTCACATCGGGCGGTGTCTTTGAGGATGGATGCGTGGTGACATTGTTCCCCCCGGACTCAGTCGTCTGACCGGGGGTACCGGTCAGACTCGTGGATTCACTTGTAATGGAGGAACAGGCAACAAAAATCAAACTTAAACAGAGCAGTGAGAAGGCAATGAAGGCTTTTTTGAATGTAAGTATTAGTTTCATCACTGACTCCTTTCTTTTATATTACTTTACTATGAATAATATGAATAATCAAAGCATTATTCTAAAATAACCGAGTCCTATTCTCCGAGATCAAAGACGAAGTCCGCCGGAGGCTCCAAGGAATCGATTGGGGCACCATTGGCATATCCATACAACTTGACATCGTCGACATACATAATTCCATCGTAGGGCATTCTCCCGGTGGTCGGGTTGATGCAAATTGCATTCAAACTGTCATTGGGAACGAATTCAAGCGTGAGTGTATGGAAGTAAAACTGTTCGTTGTCTGTCGCAACTTGGTCTTGGTTCAGGTCAATCCAACGGATTCCATAATCTGATCGCTTTGTCGGATCGCTGTCATCTTTCGCGGCATTGGTTCGAATCGTCGCAATTGATACATTGTTTTGATCAATTCCGGTTTTGACCCAGCCGGGCTCCAACGCAATATAATTTTTGAGAATACAGGGGTCAGGGTTTGGCAGAGCATCCACAATCGCCTTGTTGTAGTAGGTAGTATATTGAACTCTGAACGTGTTTGGCACCATGGGCAGTCCGCCGGAAGTCAATGGGAACGCAATAAGTTTTACTTTGTGCTCTGACCAGTTGACATTGAGATTCAAGACGTCAAGTTGGAGCATTTCCAAAGTCTTGTTGTGGTTGATACTTCTCAAGGTTGCTTCATAGCTTCCAAAGGTTTGGAAATTGATTTGTTGTTCGCTGTTGAAATCCATGTCATAGAGTGTGTCAAGTTCTAAATATTTATAACGGCGAATATTTCGAACTTCAGTTTCCAGTGTGCTATCGTCCGTAAACTTGACCACGACTTTAATGGTATAGTCCTCGCCCGGTTCGATATTGGTCATCGTCAGTGTGTGACTATAAATTCCGGTGCGATACGGGTCGCTGGTTTGAGCCGTCATCGAGATCGGTGCTTGGCCATGGACATAAAGATAGACGTTCGCCACGACTTTGTCCTCGGGGATAACCTTGGCTTCGATTTTATAGTTGCCGCTCTTGGTTATCTCACTTAATAGTGGACTTAGCAGGTAGACTCTTGCTTCTCTTTCGATCGATTCTATTTCATTGTTGAAAAGTTGGGCATATTTTTTTAGAAGCAAACTAGTGCTGCCGCCGTCATTCAAAACGCGGAATCCATCAAAGTCTGGGTAATTTCCATTAGCGTCCGCATCGGGGCTGTCCTCAATGCCTGTCAGGATCCAAAACATCGACCCAGCTCCGCCCATTTCATAGACTGCCCGGTTCCAAACATCATAGGCAAGATCGCGATGAACGCGCTTAGATTCGGACATGGACGCCCGCATGGCGCCATATTCTTCCAAGACAAAGGGCTTTCCCCAATATTTTGCCAAAGCGATATGATCCTTGATGAATTTTTCACCGTATTCAATGGCTCGGTCGTTAGTAACTCCCCAGTGGTCAACATAGAGATGCGCCGTGACATAATCGAGTGTGTCAATTTGTAACAAGGCCCAGTGATTGACAGCGGTGCCGTATCCATAATAACCGCCACCAATTCCCGATCGAACAAACGAATAACTGAAATCATCATCCGGGGCAATCCGTCCTTCGGCGGTGTTTTTGTTAATCTCCAAAGTTGCCGGAGCGTTCCCAAGAGACCCTTGGGCACTGGCGGTCACCATTTGTTTCACACCAATCGTGTTTTTGAGATAAGCACTCATCTCGGCCGCCCAGGTAGGAACACCGGCGCCATCTGGTTCATTGGCAAGTCCCCAAGAAAAGATCGTCGGGTCGTCTTTGTATTTGACTCCTGTCAATTGGTTGGTCCGATTGGCTACATAACTGATCCAATCCTTGTACCAGCCCTTCATGGTCTCATTGGTGTAAAATGCCGTTTTTGAAACATTAGCGCCCGGATTTAATGTATTGTACCAGTTGGCATACATTTGCATTCCGCCAAATTCCGGATAGTAATTGGTCAAGACCAATTCGACACGAATGCCATATTGTCCCGCTCTGCGGATGGTATAATCGACGCGATCCAAAATGTGGACAGGATCCTTTTCCAATCCGGTATTCCGATCATACAGAGTTTCCCCAAAATACTCTTTTGGAGTTTTGTCGTAGACGCCTGGAGCGATTTGACCATAAGCATAGTTGGCTCGACCTTCGTCTTCCCAACCATCAAAGAACGCCCACATGCGAATGACTTTGATTCCCATGTCGGCTGCTTGAATGATGACATCGTCAATCATGGCATCAGATTTATAATGCAAATTATAGTTGTTTGTCCCTAAGAAGCGGAAAGGCGTTTCGCTTTCTCCCTCATAGAAGTATCCGTTTCTCGAAGTGACAAACTCAGTCACCAAATTGGGACGATCTAGAATTGTCTTTTCGATAAAGTCGACAACATTGTCCACCGTCACGCGAATGGTTACGGTTCCCGGTTTCATTGCCGTTAAAAGGCCAGCGGGAGAGATTACTGCCTCTCCGGTACCGTTGATTACCGCCCAAGAGACTGTGGAGTAAGTGGCATCTTCAGGGGAAACCGTAAACTCGATTTCATGTTCTTCAAACTCGATAATATTCTCCGGAGCTACAACTGAGACGGAAGATAGTGGAATGATCGCACTAGTGATCGTTATTGTTTTTTCTGCAGGTACGCCATCCACAATCGCGACAACGACGACAGTTCCCATTTGAGAGGGGGTCAACGTGCCGTTTTGAGTAATTGTCGCATTACCAGTTAACGGGCTGACACTCCACATCACGGTTTGATCGGTGGCATTTACCGGCAACACATTGGCAATGAAAACACCAGTATGATTCAATGCAATCTCGTTCGGTCCCGAAATTGTGACCGTTTCAACGTTAATCTTACCCGGAGTGATGGTAACGGTACGGGATCCTGTAACTTGATTGGAGGCAGTTGCCACAACCGTGACCGTGCCAGCACTTGTCCCGACCAAAACACCGGAAGCGTTGATTGTGGCTTGTCCGGTTCCAGGAACGACAGACCAAACCACTTGTTTATCGGTGGCGTTTTCGGGAAATACTTGTGCAGAATAAGCTGAAGACGTTCCCGACTGAATTCGCGATGAACCCGAGACAATGATGGCGGATACTGAAACCTTAGCCACAGTCGTCACATCAATGGGCTGTGATACGGTCGTTGTCACGATATCCGTAGATATGGTGGTTGTCAAATCACTTGAAGTGTCATCGGTAGTTGAAGGTATTGTTGTTATAGGTAAAGTTTGGTCGCTGTAAGTCGTTGTGATCGGAGCCTGGGTTGTTGTGGTTGGTTTTACCGTTGTAGTGGTAATCACAGAACTGGAAGTTGTTGATTGGGTCCCGGTCGATGGAAGTCCAGTAGTGGTAGATAGTTTTGTCAGTTCATCACAAGATATTAGAAAAGCAACCAAAAACGAAAAGAGGCCGAATATCAGGATTCTTTTCCATATTAGTTTCATTTAAGTTCACCTAAATTCATAATATATTTCTTTATTTGTTATTGATAGATAGCCATAAACATATTATTGTATCGAACGTGTGCCTCACACTGTCGATACAATGTGAGGCACATAACAAGTTCGATTACATCTCTTAGTCTATTCTGTTACAACACCACTGAAAGCCGCGCTTAGAATTTCAAAGTTAGCCGGAGCATCGACCTCATTGAGATTGAAGAACAAAGACAGGGAGATTTTTGACACTTTGAGCACATCGCGATCTTGAATGTTGATCACAATGGTCTCAACATTGTTGCTGGTAAAGGTATGAACATAATCGACGTCCATATTAAAGGTATTGCCGTAGGCAAGCTTGATGGTCATTGATGTTCCAATCGCGCCTTTTGCCTGAATCGTCAATGTGTTCATATAGCGTAGGTCGTCGTGGGTGGCAATCGCAATCAAATGATTGTTGGCATGGTTGACTGCTACAGTTGCGATGGCATGGCCGTCTTCATGATAAGCAACGGTCATTGCATCGGTCGGAACCGTTTCAACTTCAACTATGATGTTTGTTGCCTCGCGGAAACTCGAGAAAGGAATCTCCTCATTCACGATTTCCTCTGGAATCGGCATGATAGCGGTAAAGGCAATCGAGAAAATTTTAACTGATGCTCCTTCGGTTCCAGCCGGAATCGTGGCTCCCAACTGCCAGTTGGCCGTCCCGGACGTTCCAGTGGTAATCAACGTTCTGGTCAAGGCTTGAATATAAATGTGTTGAACTGTTCCATCAAGGACAAAGCGACGTTGCGATTCGTCCGCCCAACCATCGCCCCAGCTCTGTTGGACATTGACTTCCAGTCCCGCAGTGCCTTGAATCGTGATGTGAAGTCCATTCATTCCTTCGCGGGCTGATAAGTTCGCTGCTGACTTGGTGTACCCATATTGAATTTTCATAAGGGACACTCCCGCATTCGGAGTCCATAGACGGTGAGCAGGAACATCTCCATCAGCCGCAACTAAAGTCTGAGTAGATGCTTCAACATAGGATGGAGCTGAAGTGAAGGGAACATCATCCCCGCCAAGAGGCGAGCGAGCGACTGTCACGGGAACGGGGTTCGCATCACCCGATAATTTGAAATCATAAATATAATATTCAACTGCTTTATTTCCGCCGCTATTGGGTTTCAACTGAATGTATTTGACCGCCCACATATTGGCTTCATTTCTCAAGCTGGCCGGAATCGTAATGGTGATGGTCTGATACACCGGATCTGCTCCTTCAGCGGGACGAGCGATCGTCTTATTCCCCAAGTCGGTCTCTCCTAAGTAGACTCCCAGTTTGGGATCAGAAGGCAGACCGGTCGTGAGTAGTTTCACTTTGAAACTGACTGTCGTCACACGGCTGATGTCTTCTAATACATAAGAAGGAATGGCTTTCCAGCCTGACACCGCGGCTGCGGTCGCGGACACCTTTACGACATCCACGTTTTGCCCATCAATGACATCGACTGCCGGCTCGGCTGTCACACCCGTGTCTTCCCAGTGAGCATTCTTCAGCCCGGAGAGTAGTTGCGGTGATATGACGGGATCGGCATTTCCGAAGAACACCACTTGTTGGATCGTCAGCACGCCTTCGTTACCGGATGCCGTGAAGTGTGGATCCAAAAGGATTCGAAGATCTCTGTTACTGGTCTGTAAGCGATAACGGTTGGCAATCGAGAAGACAATCCATTGATTATCATTGATGACTTCAATTTCTGTTTGCTGGTCGTTATAAAGTAATAAGCCACTATCGAAGTCTTTTAATTGAACAGATACTGTCGGATTGACTCCTTCGGTCAAAGTAGAGCCGGTAACCTTGATTGCGAAATATTGCATTCTAGATAAATCGACATTATTCGGAACTCTAAATTGAACGCCTAATGAAGATTTGGAAGCTTCCGCTGTAAAGGACACGTCATATACTTGACGGGCAAAATTAACAGTTAGACCTTCCAGTTCGTTTTGCAATTCCCATGCTCCTGAGAGAACGATTGTGTTCTCAGGCGTTGCCAAGAGATGGGTTGGACGCGGCGTTCCTAACAAACTGTCATCTTCTAGAACTGTGACTTCAAAGCTCTTTGTGACACCATCGGCCGTCGCCGTTACCGAAACGGTTCCAGCCATGTTGCCTGTTAATACACCAGCGCTCGTGATTGTCGCGCTTCCCGTGCCGTTGACGACTGCCCAAGTGACTTGTGGATACTTGGCATTATCCGGCGACACAGTCGCTACATATGTGTATTCTTGCGCCGGTAAGACTTCCGTATCTCCGGAAATTACTATGCCAGAAACCGAAACAATCAATTCAATCTCTAGGCTGCCTTTGACACCGTTAGCCGATGCATTAACCGTGACTGTTCCTGGTGTAACAGGCGATAAAGTTCCGTTTTCACTGATGGTCGCACTGCCGGTTCCGTTGGTAACTGACCAAACGACGCTTTCATAATCCGCGTCAGCCGGTAGAATCGAGGCTGTGAAAGTCGGGTTGTTTTCCATTCTAACCAATTGATCGCCTTGGACATTGACAGAAGCCACTGGAGTGAGTATTTGAACAGGTTTTGTCCCTAAAATACCATCCACAGATACTCGTACCGTGACAGTCCCGGCCGCCACTGGGGACAATTTACCTTCTTCCGAATCGATCGTGGCCGATCCAGTCCCGGCGACGACGGACCAAACGACTTCTTCAATTGTCGAATCACTAGGAACCACTGTATAGGTGTAGTTCGCATCAGATCCTAATTCTACCGTATCCGGACCTTCCACTGTGACTGACTCAACTGATTGGATCAAAGTAACCGCAAGGGATCCTTCTACTCCTTTAACCGTCGCTTTTACCGTAATTGTTCCAGGACTCGTCGGGGTCAAAACGCCAAGAGCGGAGATGGTTGCTTTACCCGTTCCATTGACGACGCTCCATACAACATCTGCTTGGCTGGCAGCTCCGGTTGGTGAAAAAGTGCAGACATATTGCTCAGTCTCACCCACTTCAGCTGTTTCCGCCCCAAATACATTCACCGATTCAACAGCCAGTGTCGTCGTGGGGGCTACTGTTGTCGGCGCCTTTGTCGTCGGCACTGTCGTTGTCGGCGCCTTTGTCGTCGGCACTGTCGTTGTCGGCGCCTTTGTCGTCGGTACCGTTGTTGTCGGCGCCTTCGTTGTCGGTACCATCGTTGTCGGTGCCTTCGTCGTCGGCACTGTCGTTGTCGGTGCCTTCGTCGTTGGCACTGTTGTTGTCGGTGCCTTCGTCGTCGGCACCGTCGTTGTCAAAACAGTTGTCGTGGGGGCCGCTGTGGTTGTGCCGGTTGTCGTCATCTCTTCACAGGCCATCAGAAAAAAGCCAAAAGATGAAACAAACAGCACAAATAAAACGGCAAAAATACGTTTTTTCATTTTTCCTCCTTGAATTGTTTTTTTTATGTAACATAATTTACTTAATGCATTACTTAAATCCTTAAAGTAAGTTTACATTATACTAGTTCCTTTGTCAATACTGTGCCTACATTTTTATCAATATCAAAAAAGGGTCCCAGGCGAGAACCCTTTAGATATGAATTGAGAATAGTTTCCTTATTCTTCTAGGAGCGCTTTGACGGAATCGCGAATGACCATCCGGCAATTTATCAAATGACGTCCGGGATCATAATTTGGATCTTGGATTTTTTTAAGGATGATGTCCACTGCAGTCTTTCCCATTTCAATGAAGTCAACTTCAATCGTGGTGATGCCGATTTGTGAACTATAGTTTTTGTCGAAATTGTCGAACCCAACGACAGAGACGTCGTCAGGAACCTTATAGCCGCTTTGAATCAGTTTTCCAATCAATGTGTTCGCTACTTCATCATTGTTGCAGACAAACGACGTTGGCATCTCTTTTGGAAACGTTAATTCGATATTGACATTATGATTGTCCCGGTCCATGATGAGATAATCCTGAACCTTTTCGTCAATTTCATTTTCAATTAAACTCTTGAGATACCCCATATAGCGGTCCATGATGCTGCTGGTCGCTCGGTAATTCCCAACAAACCCGATTTTTCGATGCCCCTTTTTTATAAGGTAACTCGTCAACAAGTAACTTCCATAGAAATTATCCGCAATGACCGAAGTGACACCTTCATAACTTCCATAAAAGTCGAGAAGAACGAATGGAATGCCGCTAGCCTCGATCATTTGTATATAAGGATAAGAAATTTGACCGAGCAAAATAATGCCATCGACCTTGGATTCAGAGAGTACTCTTGGCTTTTCACAGTCAAATTCCTTTTGTTTGGTCAACACTTCTAACAAACCGAAATAACCGTATTCTGTCAATTTTTCAACAATCGTCTCATATACCTGAAAATAAACGTCATATCCGCGTACAAGAAACTTCTTTGAGACCAGAATCCCGACATTGTTGACTCGGCCATTGAGCATTGATTTTGGAATAGGATTGTAGACATACCCCAGTTCGGCGGCTTTATCTTTGATGGCTTTCCGTAACTCTTCGCTGACGCCTTCTTTATTGCCCAAGGCTTTCGATACGGTCACGGTGCTGACGCCAATCGCCTCAGCGATATCTTTCATTTTGACATTCTTGCGCTGTGCCATTCGCTCGACACCTCTATTACCGAATTTGGGATGACGATGGAACTCGGCCAGCCCGTTATTTATATCATAAACGAATAATAAGGTCGTTGTCAATAATGAGAAGAGAAGTCATATTAAATCAACGATTAGGTTCTCCGCAAAAACAAAAGGAGTCCCAGAGAGCCTCAAATATGCTCGCATTAATCACCAAATTGACTAACGTAGATTATAAAAAATTCTTTTAGGTCTTTGCACTCAATATTAACATTTTTTTTAAAAAATAATAAAGCATTATAAAAGAAATTTTTTAAATCAAAGCCTTAATGAAAGCACACAAGATTCTTGACAATACTCCGTTTGTTTGGTATTAAATATATCAGACTGAAAAATAAAAGAGGGGAGATATTTATGAAAGGTTGGCAATTTACAAACACTAATGTTCCACTAAAGTTGGTTGAAAAACCCGATCCGATAGTTCAACCAGGATTTGTTGTTATTGAAGTTAAAGCAGCTGGATTATGTCATTCCGATGTTGCGGCTCTAGAAGATCCAGGTTGGATAGGCATCATCACCGCACACCCCATGTATATGGGACATGAAAATGCAGGTGTTATTATCGAAGTCGGTGAAGGTGTAAAAGGATTTAAAGTAGGAGATAGAGTGGGGGTCGCTCCCATATCCGCAAAACTCAGCGCTGAAACTGGACGTTCTTGGGCAGTTGGATATCAATGTGACGGCGGTTACGCTGATAAATGCATGGTTCCCGTTGACTGTTTAGTTCCATTACCTGATAGTGTAGGCTTCTTAGAGGGAGCAGCAGCTACCGATGCCGGAATGACCTCTTATCATGCTTTGTATAAAGCCGGCGGCGCCAAGCCGGGGATGAAAGTGGGCATCATCGGAATAGGCGGATTAGGACAGTTTGCTGCAGGCATGGCGCTGATTGACAAATGTGATGTATATGCATGCGATATCAACCCTGAAGCTCGAAAACTAGGCGAAGAAATGGGCATCAAACACGTCTATGAAAGTGTTCTAGAGTTTGCGCCCGCCAAGTGTGATGTAATAGTTGATTTTGCTGGATTCGGTAAAACCACAGCCGATGCATTAGAGGCTGTAGCACCTGGTGGCAAAGTGGTAGTTGTAGGCATGGGCAGACTAGAATCTACAATCAATACTAGATCTTTAATTCTAAAAGAAGCCCAACTTGTTGGCAGCTGTGGCGGCACAGCCCAAGATATCAAAGAGGTATATGGTTACTTTGCCACCGGCAAACTCAAACCGAAGCTTCACGAGATATCTTTTGACGAAATCCCTGAAGGGTTGGAAAGGCTACGCCGGGGAGAAGTAAAAGGACGTTTAGTAGCAGTTAGATAACTTAGACAAAGAATAAATATTTTAGTGATTAATGCTAGCTTCGACATTCTATCGAAAGCTAGCATTTTTTAACAAGTTTTTGCTTGATAAGTTTTTTACAATCATTTTTCTTTCATTAATTAAGCTTGTGTTAGTTATTAAGTATATGCGAAGGTGTTTTAAAAACGATTTGAAATTTTTGCTTACGGCTACATAAAGTAATATATTTCCTCTTTTTTATTAAGGTCTACTAAAAATGGAGTTCACTCTACTGCTCTCCTTTAAGAGCAATTAAAAAAACTGATAACCCTGCACTATATTTGCAGAAGTCATCAGCATAATTGCGATTTAAGGTTTCCCCCTTTGGAAGAATTTCATTTCCAATATATATTATACTTTCAATAAAAAAGAAAAAACTATAATATAAAAACCTTGTTAATTCATTAATAAAACGCCAGAAAATGCTCATAAATTAAGTGTGGATGTTTTTCTTTCTCCATCAAATCCTAAAAATCCAAATTTTTCGTCTTTATCATATTGCAAAAAAGAGCATCAACAACAGTAATTATGCTTTAGATTTTTTTAAGATATCAAAACACTAACATTTCCACCCGTTTTATTCTTCCTTCTTGTAGTTTGTCCCGTGGCAAAAACTTTTGACCTCATCTGAACAATTATCTTTCTTATGACAGTCTTGCTTTTCATTTGTAGGGCAATCATCGCGTTTTTCCGGTTTGCAAGTTTCATGCTCAATGTCTGCTAAACCTTTAATATCCCGTGCAAGTTCGTGTAGGACCGGACGTTCTACAGCATAGTGCATAAAATAACCTCGTTTTTCGCCAACTAGCAAGCCCGCTTCCCGCAATACTTTTAGGTGTTGAGATATCGTTGCTTCAGTTAAATTCAGTTCAGTTGCCAACGCTCGGACACAATAATTGTGCCGGAGCAGCAATTTTAAAATGCTCATACGTGTTTCATCTGCGATAGCTTTCAATGCTTTTTTCTTATCCATAGTACTCCTCACATAATTTAATTAGTTATTTATCTAATTGGATTATACTTAATTGTTTTAATTAAGTCAACACCTAATTAAAACTTTAAACATATATAATAGCACAAAAAATAAATTCTTCATTTTTATTATATTTTTTTATACTCGCAATAGAAATGAATAAAACAAAAAGGGGTTGAAGATTATATAAAATTCATCCAGAAAAAGGAAGCATCGCTCTTTTTGATGCCGATAAAAAAGGCTTGACACAATTGCATCAAACCTATGTTTCTTATATGGTGCCGAAAGCAGGAATCGAACCCGCAACCTACTGATTACAAGTCAGTTGCTCTGCCAGGTTGAGCTATTTCGGCATGGTGGAGGTTGACGGGATCGAACCGCCGACCCTCTGCTTGTAAGGCAGATGCTCTCCCAGCTGAGCTAAACCTCCAAAAATAAGAAGATAGCGGCTTAATTCTCCGCTTCAACTCGCATAACAATTTTACTATTCATTAAAATGAAAGTCAAGGAAAAAAGGCCGACCTTTCTTTCTGCCAAAAGCAACTAGCAATATTTTAAAATAACTTGGTGTTTCTTTTTGTTTCGTTTGTTTCAAATCATGATTTCGCCTTTGAGACGCTTTATAAAGCAAGCTACTATAAGCAAGTCGGCGCTGCCTCCAAAACTGAGATTGTGTTTGATGGAGTATTTCGTGAGCGACTCTATTTTTTTCAGGTCCGGGCGTTTGATTTTTTTGAATAGCGCTTGATGCTTTTTGTATGCGGACAAAGAGCCACTTCTTTTCAAAAAGACCGTATCTTCGATTGAAACAATCAAATCTATGAGTGCGCTGATTTTTGACTCCCAAGAGAAATCATCTAGTTTAGCAAGTGCCTTTTTGACATGTGGGTATCCCGATTCTGCTTCGCCTCTAGCTCCTCGGAAACCATGGCTGGCGAATGCGCGTTCACCAAAAGTCAGTGATTTGCCACCGAGTTCTTTTGTGATGCCCTTGGCGATGATCGCCGATGTTTGAAAGACATCCTTTTCATTTCTCATGCCTCCGAGCAGCCAGCCAGAAGCCGCAAGCACAATCCCAAGATTGAATATCAATCCCCGATACGCATTGATTTTTCCTGTCGCGTCAAGCATTTTCGTTTCGGCTTCAATCCCGATTGGTCTGATTTCAGCGAGCAAGCCATCAATGCTTTTGGCGTTGAAGCCTTTGAGGTAAATTCGATAAAGGTCGTTTTCGATTGCCTCATAAGCCCTGACCATCAAAGCATAATCCATGTCTGGATGCGATCCCGAATTCGATTTGCTCACTAGTCCGAATTTGGGTTCGAGATCCAACTCGTCCATGACACTTGCCCTAATCAACCGCTTGAACATTGACTCCATGTATATGGCGATCGGCCCACAGAAAGCATCAAACACTTCTTCCGGATTATGCCGATTGTTTCTGATGCAGTCAAATGCCTTCTCGCCACAGACAAGACAACTGCGGGGGATCGGCCTACTGATTTTTCCTAATTTTCCATAAACATCCAAATCAATCAAACGACCGAGTTGATGGTTGTCTTCCAACTTAATCATCTTGCTTTTGACCACTTCCGGATTGACATCGGTGCCTATGACCAAATAATAGCCGTCTTCATCCATAAATTCGTAAAGGCATTCAACATCAATTTGTCGTCTAACGCTGGTTGTGAATAATTTAACCAAAAAACAGGCAAGCGGATGTTTCTTCTGTTTGCCCGGAGTGTTTCCTTTGATCGAGATGATTGTCCGAAAGCGGTTCTTTAGATCGATGATCCGCAAATACCGCTTCTCTCTTGCCTCAAGGATTCGGTTGCTTGTATCCATCATACTTACATTTTACTGTTTCAAGAAAAAGTTCGTGGTTTTGCTTTGGAATATACTTCAGGGATTCTTCGATTCGATTTTCAAATATCAGTTTTCTGACCAACGAAGCACTGATGACAACGTCATTAAGCATGAACCTTTTTCTTTCAACGATCACATCTTTGAGCACGGTTTTGAGAATCGAATTGTAAGCCGTCATCACCGTTTCAGTTTCGCTGCCGATATAACGCTTGGAAATATTGAGATCATGAAGAAAATAATCACGAAAGATGATCGCGTCAAGCATGGCGTGCTCATACTCAGACTCATCGATCGTCTTCAAAAAATAACTGGGAAAAGTCAATTGTGAAACCATATACTTGGTCGATGGCAGAACCATAATCTTTTGTTGGTTTTTCAGTGCATTTTCAACAAAAGCGACTCTTTCCTCAAAACTGAAGAGCGACTGATCTTCTTCAACGACAAAGACGAGAAGCAAATCATGATTGACGGCCGAATCAAGAATCAATTGATAATGGCCCAATGTCATCGGGTTGCAATTCACAACAATGGCGCCGATGCTTTTATCATTTACCGACGCCTTCAGATGCTTTTCAATCCTTGTTTTGAGTTTTATCATCGTTTCTTTGATCCTCGACTCGCCCGCTTCAAGAATTGCGACACGCTTGGTCTTCGCAAGCATCCTGAAACCCATGCTTTCAAACACGGAAACATATTCCGATTTGGTGAATACCTGATAATAGTTGATGCCTTCCTGGCGCATGTTCTGAAGCATTTCGGAAAGGACGGCTCCTGCGAGATTCTCACCGCGCTTATCGCTTTTCACCGCAAGACACTTGATGATGTAGTCGCTCCTAGAGACGGACGCGATCGGTTCATTATCTTCTTCGATGTACAGCGTCTCGGTGATGTCTTTATCATATTTCAGCCCGTTTTCCTCTAAAAAGAGCTTCACTTTAGCAATTTCTTGGGATAATAGCGCCCGTTTGATTGTCATGGACATCACCTCAATTTGAAAATGGTGTCGATGACGGTCCCGTCGCGATAAATTACATAACCCACAGGAACATCTCCTGAAGGAATATCTTTTGGAATCCCTGAGATTCGATACTGTATATCCATCAATTCTCTAATAGAAAAAAGCGGAATCTTTGTCTTTTGAAGGATTTCAATGATGTCTTTCCTTTTGGGATTGACGGCTATTCCTCTCTCGGTCACGAGGATGTCGACATCCTCGCCCGGAGTGGTTATCGTCCTGACTCTTTCCTTGATCAAAGGAATCCTGGTTTTGGCCAGAGTCGAGGTGATAATCGTCAGTTTCGCTCCATTGGCGGTATCGGCGTGTCCGCCGCTGCCGCCGATGATTTTTCCAAAGGAATCAGTCGTCACATTGACGTTGAAATCCAGATCGACTTCGGCGGCTCCGAGGATCACAAGGTCGAGATCATTGACGATCGCTTTGGGGTCATAAGGATTCCCATACTCGGAAGCGCTGATCGCAATATGTTTCGAGTTGTCGCGATAGGAGCCAACAGCTTCAAGATCAAAACACTGAACATCATACAACTTCTTGAAAAGGCCTTCTTTTAGCATTTCCACAAAATATGAAGTTATGCCTCCAGAAGCAAAAGAACCTTTGATTTTGTTTTCAATCATGATTTTCTTGATGGCATCAGCCACCGCCAGCGATGTCCCCCCGGCCCCTGTTTGCATCGACAATCCGTCCTTGACGATCCCGAGTTGATATACTAAATCGGCAGTGTCACGGGCAATCTTCAGTCCAATTGGATCACGGGTGATTCTGGTGGTACCGGAGACGATGCCTCGGGCATCCCCGATCGAAGGCACTTTGACGACATAATCAACATAAGTGTGATCGAACTGCCATTTAGGCAACTTATCAACGATAGTATCAGTGACCAAAACGACTTTTTTGGCATACATCAAATCGCTGATCGCATATCCAAGTGTCCCACAGGCATTCGTGCCATAAGCGCCCGAGCCGTTGCCTTGACGGTCAACAGCCGGGCAGGCAAGAAATGCGATATCGATAGGAAGATCTCCGGACTCGATAGCCCGCGCCCGGCCGCCATGGGTATGCATAAAAAGTTTGCCTTCCATGAGACCGGAGCCGATGATGTCGGCGACGGGCCCGTTAAGATAGTTGGTATGGATATCGATGATGCTTTGATCAAGAAGAAGATCTTTGATCTCATATTCAGGAAAAATTGAGCTAGGTGCGATGTGAATGCCTTTGATTTTATGTTTCCGGATCAAACTGGCGATTATATTCAAAACATTGTCGCCGCTGCGAAGATGATGGTGAAACGAGATGGTCATGCCCGGCTTGATGTCAAGATCAAGAAAGACAGCCTCAAGATCATCTGAAAATACGATCTTATCGGTCGTCTTCTTTTTAGGTATCAACTTTCGTTGATGATTTAGATAGTCATTGGCTTCAAGATAAGGTTTGAAACCAGACGGAACCAGTCTGCCGAGATTATTCTTCATCCAGATCACCGAGCAAACCGTATTCTTTTGCCCGCAACAAGGTCTTCCGAGCGCGTTCGATGATTGGTTTGTCGATCATCTTGCCATCGAGGCTGAAAACGCCAAGGCCTTTCTTGTTGGCTATTTTCTCTGCTTCGATAACCTTGAGCGCCCAGTCCAACTGGTCCTGTTGTGGGGAAAAGATTCTGTTAATAATTTGAATTTGCCTTGGATGGATGGCGGCCTTCGCATTGAGTCCAAGCAACACGGCGGTTTTTGCATCCTGTTCGAGACCAATATCATCCCTGACATCGGTAAAGGGTGTATCGATCGCAATCAACCCATAAGCCTTGCAGGCGACCGCGATCACCGACCGCGGATAGAAAAGCGCCTCTCCGGAAAGCGTTCTTTTGATTTCAAGATCCGAACAATAGTCTTCAGCCCCAAACAACAACGCTCTTACCCTGCTTGCGGAAGCGATCTTGGAGGCTTCGACAAGCGAAGATGCGAGTTCGATGATCGGGATGATATCAATCTTTTTTTCCATTTGCTTTATCTGCTCAAGTTGAAACAGATCGCTCCCGAGTTTTTGTGTAGTCTGTACCGAGGCCTTTGGAAATACAATGAAATCAATCTTATCGGAAACCATGCTTAAAAGATCAGCTTCATAAAAGGGCGAATCGGGTGCGTTGATCCGGATGGCGATTTTCTTCGGTAACATCGGATTTTGGCTCAGATAATCACTAAGCAAATTACGGGCATTATCCTTTTCACCGGCATGAACAGAGTCTTCCAAGTCAAAAATAACGACATCGGCGTCAAACACATCTGCATTTTGGATCATTGAAGGATTGTTTCCTGGCACAAACAGAAAACTTCTCATTATTGGTCGTCCTCCATTCTTCTAATCGCGGTCAAGAGCCGCGCCCGGATTGTATAGTCGAGCGCACCTTTGTCCTCGATAGTAACTTCGAGTTTGTCGATTCCCTCTTCTTTTAGAGTTGCCAATACGACAGCCTCGATCTGATCATGATAAAGAAGATCGACAATGCTGTGGATGTCGATGATCAAACTCTCGCTCGTTCGTACCGTGATAAGAACGTCATTAGATTCAAGGCTTCCCGCAATGCCGATCTTCATAATATATTCACTCCTTATTGGCGATCTCTACAAATCGCTAGGACGCGTTCCATTTCATTTTTGATGATCATATATCCCTCATCGACACCCATGCCTGGCTTTGCCAGAAATTGGTCGGCATCGCAGGCAATGGCGATGTTGATCGTCGTCTTTGCCGAGATGTCGGTTTCATTGCAGCTGCCGCCGCAATAGGAGCCGATCTTCTTTTTATTGCAGTAAAGAATCGCCTCGATAATATTGTTGATGCCGCCAAGGTCAGGACACTTGATTTGCAGCATCTTACCTGCCTTGTTGTCCGCAAAGTAGATGATGTCTTCAAGCGTATTGCACCATTCGTCTGCGACAATCTCGATTGATGAACGTCTATTGTCAAGCATTATGGTGAGATCGCGCAAACAGGTCATTGTTTCTTCGCGGTTCCTGCCGTCAATAGGACCTTCGATCCTGAGTTTAAAGGGTTTGGCAAGTCGTTCCAACTCCAACATATAGTCGACAATTTTTTCAAGATCGTTGTCAAAAATGATGCCAATGGTTCCGTAAACATCTAAATGGATAATTGGTTGATAATCCGGGCGCAGCCGATATTTCAAAATTCTGTCTGAGAGCCAGGAAACATATTTGGTGAGGATCTCGCCCTCAGCGCCGAGTTTGTTTGGAACGCTGTTGATGAGTGCGTGGGGAAGAACATCGACTTCCTTCAAGATCATTTTATCAACACTTGCATAGCGGTCATCGCCGCTTTGAGTGAAGACGGGTATTGACTTATATGCTTTGTTGTTAATATTATACTCTAATCTTATAAGTTCTGCCATTGTCAATTGCTTGTATTTGGCGGTCACAGAAAGAATAGCTTGGGTGATGCCATAGCGAATCGCCGTATGAAGCCGTTTTCCATCAATGATCATACGGTCGTACTTTTCTGCAAGTGGTCGGAATCGGCCGATATCTTCTTTCATTAAAAGAGGAATGACTTTTGCTTCCATGAAAGGAATATAGTCATCCGCAAGAAAGAGCGGATCTCTGCCGCCGACGCCGGAATACTGGACGGCGCAACAGTCGCCGTAACCGATGACCCCGTTCTCGAGAACGATCTGGATCGAAATCGCTTCGCCTTTTTGCCTTACTTGGGTGAATCCTTCGACTACCGGGGATCCCTGATACATGAAGCCGTCATTCTGTGCTCCTCTTTTGATTGCCTTCTGGTCGTCAAAATAAAATCCTGTGAATGATTTCGTCAAATAGATTTTTTTAATTTTCATTTTCCCGATCCTTCCTTTGCCGGTCTGCCGATGAGGTTGCCTTTGCTGACGGAGTAGACGTCATCGACAGTTAATTTGAATGATATTTCGCGGTTCTCGTTCATCGCTCGTTCTTTGATCTTGGCTCGATGAAACTCCTTAATATCCTCTGTTAATCCCAAGTTTCCGAAATTAAGGATTCTGATGCTGCCTTCGTTATCCCTTGCTGGGAAAACCTTTCCGAGGTTGTATTTGCTCGGCGCAAACGGAATGTCAAGAAGTCCTTGTTCAAAACTCTTGACAACACCCTGGGCAAGATCACCCTTGCCGGCCTCCAAAACAAACTTGATTAAACTGTCGACTTCTCTTTCAATCTGTTCTCTTTCAAATATCAGCGCCTCGCTTTCTACGGCAAACTGCCGCTCAAGAAGTTTAGTCACAAATTTAGATGCCTTGATTGCCTCGCCGTTGGCTTCCTTGGTTGGAATGCCAATCGACTCATGGGTCGTCTTGGTAATCATTTTGTGCGTTCCCGACAATGTGGCCACCGTTGAGCTCATCGCGATCAAGGCCATCGCTTTGGCCTCATCGGCGGGAAAACCGCCCATCCACTGGTGAAATACCGTGGTCACGATCACATCTTTATATCCGAACTTTTCCAAATACCGTTCTGTTTGATTCTGCAAAGCGTGAATCGCGGCGATGTCTTGAATAATATTGCCACACATTCCATACCCAACGGAAATGCTTTTGACTCCCTGTTCCGCCGCGAGCAATGCCTCAATAATACCAATAGCATTGGAGATTGATGGCGGCACAAGCGTTCCCGTCAAAGGACCGAAGGGCTCCCGGTTCAATGTGATCCCTTGCTCTTCATAAAACCCGACGAGGCGGTCGCAGTACTGCCAATGTTTGAGGCTGACATCAAGCGGGACCGATTTGGCGTATGGAATGTTATAGGAGATGCCTCCGCCCTCGTTCGAAGTCCAGCCCGCCGCATGGATAATCTCTGCTAGGAGTCTGGCGTCTGGAGTCCCATGACGAGCTTGAAGAGGGAGATTGACAGCTTCAAAGACGCGCTTGCACCCTTCAACACCGTGATTGACAGCGGGAAAGCCATTGAGCAATGCTCGCCCGAGACGTTCACTTTCCTTGATCCCTTTTTCAGCTTCAAGATAGCGGTTTTGTCTGGTGTAACTGTCAATCGTTGAAGGTAGAAAATCCGCTCCACAATTCTGTAAATAGGTGAGCAGTTTGATATGTTCTTCGACGATTGGAACGCCCGCCCGAGGCTGAATCATTGTGATCTTTTCGTTTTTGGCCTTCATCAGTTTCATGGCGAAATTTTTTTCTTCGGGTATTTTTCGTAGATATTCCAAAGACACTGAAAAGTCCAAAGCAGGGTCTTTACCGGTATGCCAACTGGCAAGGACTTGTTCCCGTTCTTTGAAAAAATCAGCTTCTGTAATTTTCTTGTTCTTGAGTTCCATATCGTTTATACCTTCTTTTCAAGTGGCATCAGATGTCTTTTCATGATTTTCAGTGCCAAACTTGGATCTGACTGGCTTAACAGCCCCATGGCTGCCAAAATATAATCACTATCGAGAAGATATTTGGGATCTTGCGGTCTCAGTTCTCCCGGAGTTTGTTTGATATTGGTGGTTTGATAGAGGATATCGGCTTGATTATTAGACTTGATCACAACGCCACCGGTACCGATTACATACCCGACATTGGTTAAATCTTTACCAATTTGATTGTAGATAATCCCCATCGGGGTCAGCACTTCCTCGATTCTGCCGACATGACGGTTCATCGCCCGATAAACACATATCTTCGCGAGCAGTTGATCAACGTATTCATCGTGGTCATTGTCAGGAACCATATCGACATGATGAAAGCGGTAATTAACTTCCTTTTCCAAATCGAGGTTTGAAGTCTCGCTGATTTGGATGATTTCTTCTTTGGTCATGGCTTTGATAATTCCCGGAGCAGAATAGCGCATACCAAGATCCCCCTCAACCGTTCTCTTCGCGAAAGGTTCTTCGAGCCCGTGAAGAACGACGTCGCTCCGGCTTGTCGAGTTACAAATCGAGTAGATGTCGGTCGTGGCACCGCCGACATCAACCATGACGATATCCCCGAGGCCGCGCTCATTAAGATATCCCCTTGAAAGCAATTCGCCTGCCTGCAAAACCGCCTCCGGAGTCGGCAGGATAACCCTGTCAATCTCGGCTTCAATCTTCTTGATGCCTTTGCCTTCAATGATTTGTTTCAAGAATATTTCCCTAATTTTGTCCCGGGCGCTCTTGACATTGAGAACATTTATCTTGGGCATAACATTTTCGCTGATGTAACCATCGATTCCATGTTCCTTGAAAATGTCTTCAATTTCATCTTGACAGGATTTGTTTCCGGCATAGACAACCGGTATTTTTATGCCTGCCTCGCCCAGTTTCCGAGCGTTGAAGAGCACGCTTTCGGTATTGCCACCATCAGCGCCACCGGCCAAGAGAATGATATCAATCTTCAAATCTACGATGTCTTGAATGTCTTTTTTTGTGAGATGGTGAGCACAAACGAGATCAACCCTTGCCCCCGCTCCCAGACAAACGCGTTTCGCAGCTTCGACGGTGAGTTCCTGCACCAAGCCGACTGCGGCCATTTTCAAGCCGCCTGCGGCTGAAGAACAAGCAATCTTGTGATCAAATTGGATTTTCTTTCCGATTTTTTTGTATATTATCTCAAGCGCATTATGATAACCTTCACGGATGTCTGTTGTGACAGTGGTAAAATGTGAAGCAGTAGCGATCACATCGCCAAAATCAGCATCGACTGCCGTCAATTTGGTAAAAGTCGATCCAAAGTCAATCAACAAGTAATAACTCATGTCATTCTCCCAAATCGGTCTTGATGTCCCCAAGTGCGTCCTCAATCGGCGTTCCCGGAGGATACACGCGGTTAAAACCCATTTGCAGAAATCTTTCCTTCACTTGCGTAAAATCCTGCTTGCCGACGACGATGTTGCCGCCAACATATAAGATTATTTCTCCAATCCCGGCTTCAATACACTTGTCGCGCATTCCTCGGCAATCAAGTTCGCCGTGACCGTAAAGTGAAGAAACGAGAATCAGTTTGGCATCGGTTTCGATTGCAGCATTGATGAAATCCTCTTGTGACGAAAGAACGCCGATATTGACGACGTTGTATCCGGCATTAGCCAATGTAAATTCAATTATCTTGTTACCAACAGCATGTACGTCTGCGCCAATGACGCCAATAACGATTGTTTTCACAAAAATTGTCTCCTCTGCGTATCTATATATTATATATTACATAAAGCGACCGAGTCTAATGGGCGCTTCAGGGGAAATGCTGATTGTTTATTGATGGTGTTATGAATTAATACTTTCAACTCGCTCTTGCCATAAGAAAAAGAAGATCGCTCAAGCGGTTAAGATAGCTTCCGCATTGATCCAAATCAGTCCGTTTAGTCAAATTAAGGTAAGCAAAGAAACGCCTTTCCGCCCGCCTGGCAACCGCGCGGGCAAGATCAAACCAAGCTCCTTCTTTTGAACTGTCGCTTCCCGGAAGGATGAATGCCTTTTTGAAATCAACCTTGTCAAGTAATGTCTGTTCGTTGGCTTCGAGCCAAGCGACATCTGTTGCATTGAGAAGCGTTAGTTTGAGGTAGTTCGGATGCTCTGGCGAAGTTGCAATCATCGAATTGATGGTCTGGAGGTTGGTTTGGATTTTTCTGAGTTCTGCTTTTTTTGTCGCTTGATAACAGATCCCAATCCAGGAACTGAGTTCGTCGATGGTTCCGAGCACCTCAAAAAGTTTGTCATTTTTTTTATGCCTTTTGCCCGAATAATCACTCGAGTATCCCTTGTCTCCGGTCTTTGTGGATATCACGCTAATGCTGGCAGATTTCATAGTTTCCTCCTTTTGGCAACTTTCGCTTTTATTATACACCTTTCCCACGGTCAATCAATTCCTGAACCGCAAACGAGGCGACATCTTCGGCAAACGACCCCGGGCCAAAGCCGGCGTCGTAGCCGAGTTCCTTGGCGAGCTCATGAGTTATTCTCGCTCCTCCCGCAATCAAAATGACTTTGTCGCGCAGGTTTTCGGCTTCCAAAAGCTCGACAAGCTCAGTCATGTTGCGGAGATGGATATCTTTCTGGGTGACCGTCTGGCTGACAAGCAACACATCGGCTTTGAGCAGTTTGGCTTGTTTGACGAACTCTTCATTAGGCACTTGGCTGCCAAGGTTATGAGCTTTGATATGCTTGTAGCGTTCCAGCCCGTAATGGCCGGCAAAACCTTTCATGTTCATAATCGCATCGATACCGACGGTATGTGCGTCGGTACCTGTCGAGGCGCCGACAAAAACGATTGTCCGACCGATTTTCGTCTCGATCAAGTCCTCAATCTCCTCGCGAGAGTAAGCTCTGGTTTTAACCTCTTCGACATGAATTTTGTCCAAATCGACCGTAAAAGGTACCGTTCCGTAGATGATGAAAAACGAGAACCCTTCGCCGATTGCTTCGACGTTAACAACCTGGGGATCTACCAATCCCATTTCCTTTGCCAGGACTTTTGCGGCTTCGATGCCAACTGCATCCGCTCCCACAGGCAAAGTGAAACTTATTTGAACTTTGCCATCCGACAAGGTATCTCCATATGGTCTGACTTTCATGACAACTCACCTTCCATCGCCTGTTGGATGACATTGACATATGTTCTGTTTTTCTTTACTACGCCATCGAGCCCCTTACCGCCGGCAAATGGCCTTTTGGTGCCGGCAAACATTCCGGCTTCAAGCGCCTTGAAGAGGCCAATCTCCTCAATATGGTCCAAAAGCGCTTTAGCATTGTCCAAAACGGTTTTTGCCCTAGTCTCGATCAAGCCTCCGGATTTGAAACTGATCTCATCCTGAAATGAAGCCACTGCGTTATTGACAAGTTTGGCGTTTTCGATCGCCAAATAACGATCCGCCATAAATGGTGTATGGATCGCTTCCGTCATCATCCCAAGGAGATGGATCGACTGGCCGGTCATAGAAGCAACCATGTTGAACATAGTGTTTTGTTGGTAAGCCCTGAAAATATTGCCAGTTATGTGTTTTGTCGGCGGCATATATTTGAGCGGCGCATTCGGAAAAATTTCTCTAGCCATTTGGGCTTGGGCCAACTCAAACAGAAAACTGTCCTTGATCAGTGGATCGATTTCAAATGCATGGCCAAGTCCCATTAGGTTTTCCGGAAGACGCGCTTTTTTAGCAAACGCTTCATTGATGAACTGCGAAGCCAACACGGTGTGAGCTTCCTCGAAAGCATCGCTTGTCGTTAGATAATTGTCTTCCCCGGTATTGATGATGATACCGGCATAGGCGTTGATCAGCCGGGAAAAATATTGATCAATGAAAGTTCTTTGCATATTAATATCGCGAAAAATGATCCCATAAAGACTATCATTTAATAAGATATCAAGCCGTTCCAAAGCGGCCATTGCGGCAATTTCGGGCATGCATAATCCGGAAGCGTAATTGACAAGGCTGATATAGCGTTGTTCGCTTTGTGATACTTCATCAAGGGCTTGCCGCATTAGTTTGAAATTTGCCTGGGTCGCATAAGTGCCGCCAAAACCTTCGGTAGTGATCCCGTAGGGAACATAGTCAAGCAGGGACTGGCCCGTCGATCTGATCACAGCGATGATGTCAGCGCCGGCCTTGGCAGCCGCTTTCGCTTGAATCTCATCTTCATAGATGTTGCCAGTGGCGACGATAACATATATTTCCGTTTGTTTTCGCGGATATTTATTCTTTAGTTCGCTTCTCAGTTTACGGTTTTTCTTGATTTGGGAAAGAGGGTTTTCAAAATACGGTCTAAGGATTGTTGTAGTCTCTTCGGCGCCGGGTAAAGGGTGTTTTGTCAGGCTTTCCCGGCCATCAAGAAATCTTTCGACTAAAGTCGATAGATCAAGATTGGTTGCTTTCAGGCTGGCCGCAAGATAGGTTGAAACGCCCAAGCCGAGATCGCCATTTTTAAGAATATCATCAACGATCAAGTTGACTATAGGAACATCGAATTTATCAACACCATCAATACCAAGCAAACGACAAGCCGTCCTTTCGACCGAGACGGTGGTGTGTTGATGGATGAAATTATGCACATCGGTAGCGATCTTGTTGGCCCGTTCCCGGCATTTGGCGATCGTTAGTTGATCAAGATTGAGTTTGTTCATGATCATCACCGACCTTTGTTAATACGTTTATCACTTTAAGATTCAATCTACTTTCCAATTCTCTATGAAAAATTTGTTCTTCAAAAACATATCCGCGGGGGGATGTTGGGTTGATGCATACCGCCACAAGATTGACGGGACGGATGACGCGTAACCGATCTTTGAGAGCGCCGATCTGTTTATCGAGTGTTTCGTCGGTCTGCAAGCTCGCGGGATCATTCATCACTAGGATGAATTTTTTGGACAAGTCTTTTACCATCAATCTTAAAAATACGATTCCCACTGCGTTTGGAACATAGAGGTATTTCCACCGAGAGTTGATCCAATCAAAGACTTTTTCCGGTTCGGTGATGACAGAATCTCCATCATATTTGTGAAAGTTGTCTTTGTCATCAACGGCTATGATCTGTTTGCATCTATTAAGGGGTTCGAGTTTCTTTTCCACTCCCTTGATGGTCAGTTTGTCAACGATGATTCGTGCATCCCTTAGAACCGTTTCCATAACCGGAGAGCGGTTGGCGCCGATCACCAGGATCGTCGCTGTAGCGAGTTTCGAGGAGGATCTCCTCGAAAAAGCGCCATCAATGAAAACCTTGGCCGCACCAAGGGAAAGCATCTTATTAACCACTATTTCCATATCGTTAATCTTTGAGGGTCCGGCGATCAATACACGCCCGGCTTTGTTGATCTTGACGATTGATATTTGTCCAAGCGGTGTTCTAAGATTGGTTTTTTCAATTAACTCATATTCTGCCTCGCAGACATCAAGGCATTTTTCGGCAGTGGCAACTAAAAAGCCAGGATAAGCTGTCACTCGCGGTTTTGGAAGAAACGTCAAATTGTCGATCGCCTCTCCATCCATGCCGATTGATGTCAAGCCAACGGCTTCGGTGGCAAAATCCGGTATGAAACTGTTCAAGACAGTTGTCTTGCCGGCGTTTTTGGCGTTGCCGATAATGCTGATGATCTGATAAGGGATGATTTTCTCGACTAGTGTTTTGATGTTCGTTCTCTTCTTTCAAGGGAGCTGGGTTCGATGACAATCTTCTGGCCGCTAAGAAGCGCGCTGATGCCTTCGTTACGGCCATTCTTTTGACAATCTTCGCAATTACATTTAGAGGTATAATCCCTAGGTTCGCTGTATGTGGTGATGACACCTTCGTAGTTTCTGAGCACGATTTTTCCCGGTGCTTGAGAAACGATATAATTGGGCATCACCGGGATCTTTCCGCCGCCCTTTGGTCCGTCAACGACAAACGTCGGTACACAGAAACCGCTGACATGCCCCCGAAGGCCTTCAATGATCTCGATGCCTTTAGAAACCGGTGTTCGGAAGTGTTCGATCCCAAGCGACAAATCGCATTGATAAAGATAATATGGCCTTACTCTAATCTCGGTCAACTTGGTGACTAGTTTCCTCATGATGTGGACACAATCGTTGACGCCCCTGAGCAGCACGCTCTGATTCCCTAGCGGAATACCGGCATTGACCAATTTCTCGATGGCTTTGCGACTTTCAAGGGTGATTTCATCATAATGATTGAAATGGGTGTTGACCCAAATCGGATGATACTTCTTGAGCATATTCACCAGACTGTCGGTTATCCTTTGCGGCATAACGACAGGTGTCCTAGTGCCGATTCTGATAATCTCGACGTGATCGATCGCTCGGATTCTGGCGATGATATCTTCTAAAACCTCATCTTCCATCAACAAAGCGTCTCCGCCGGACAAAAGCACATCGCGAATCGCGGGAGTTCTGGCGATGTACTCGATAGCCTGGTCAATCCTTTGTTTGGGCGCGGGCATGTCTTTTTGGCCGGCAAATCTTCTTCTTGTACAATGCCTGCAGTACATACTGCACATATCGGTGATCAGAAAAAGCACCCGGTCGGGATAACGGTGTGTCAGTCCGGGAACCGGCGAATCAACATCCTCGTCAAGAGGATCAAGAAGATCGTTCTTCCCTTGAATCAACTCTTCAACCCCGGGGACCGCTTGTTTCTTGATCGGGCAATCCGGATTGTCTGGGTCGATCAAAGTCAGATAATAAGGAGTGATCGCCATCCTGAATTTGGAAAGGACATTCTTGATATCATCTTGTTCTTGTTCGGATTGCGGTATGAATTTTTTTAAAGCCTCGACACTGGTGATTCGATTTTTGACTTGCCAATGCCAATCCGACCACTTGTCATCGGAGACGTCAGGAAAATATTTTGTTTTCCTAATTAAATACGTATCATTCGTCTTAATCATATTATTCCAACTTTCCGTATCTTTCCATAAAAATATCATATAGTTGTCGGGATTCTCGGAACAAATCAAGCGTCAGTTCCGCATGGTTTTTCGTATAGCCATTGCCAATCAGCATCTTCACCTCCGAGGCGATCCCCTCGGCTCCAAGAGCAGCCTTGGTAAACGAGGTAGCCATACTGAAGAAATAGACCATTCCCTCGTCCTTTGTCGGCATAATCGAGGATAGCTCCGTATTCGGTACGTTGACGACATTGATCGTCACATCTACTTTTTGATTGTCGTTGACAGCGAGAACCTGTTCATAGACATCGACCGGTTTACGTGCATCGCCTAAAATAATATGATCACACACCCCGAGACGTTCAAGATCCGGCTTTTGCCGTTCGTCGTTGATGAGAGCGATGATTTTTCCGCTTTTGGTCGCTGATTTTCGTGCTTGGTAGGCACAGAGCAAACCGCTTTTCCCGGCTCCGCCGATGATAAAGACGCTGTCTTTGGGCTTGACGAGTTTCGCCGTCTGAGCCGGAGCTCCGCAGACATCAAGCGCCGAAAGCACGAGCTTTGAAGGCAAGTCTTTGGGAATTTTTGCATAGATTCCCGATTCAAAAAGGATCGCTTGGCCGGTGATGTCGACTTGGCATTGTTCCTGATGTATGGCATGGATCTTGTCAATCTTAATTGGTGTTAAGGATAAAGAAACGAGCGAAGCGATCTCATCGCCGGGCTTGAGGTCTCTTTTGAGGCTCTTACCAATTTCTTTAACTATGCCAATAAACATTCCTCCCGATCCGGTTACGGGATTTTGCAATTTCCCTCTTTCGGAAACGATTTTCATGATCATCTCTTTCATTAGGGAAATATCGTCATGACAGGCGGCTTTGATTTGAGTGAACGACGCTGAATCGACATTGAGTGTCGTCACATCAATTAATATTTCGTTTTCCCGACAAACCATCTCGTTGTCCAACTTGTCCGCCGCCTGAGGCAAAACGCCTTTGGGTTTAATAACGCGGTGGGTTCCGAATCTAGACGGTTTTTCCATATCTGCTCTCCATTCTCAGGATCGCCCTGGCTTCCTCGGGAGAGGCGATCGCTCGCTTGTATTCTTTTGCGATGTTGACAACTTTCTCCACCAATTCCCGGTTCGATCCCGCCAAAACATTCTTTTCAAGATATAGATTGTCTTCCAAACCAACGCGGACATGCCCGCCGGTTTGAATCGCGTATCTGGCCAGAGGAAATTCATACCGCCCAATACCGGCGACACTGAAAGTGGCTTTTTCGGGGATGCTTTCCCTAAGAAAATGAAAGTCACGTTCTTCACCAGTCATGCCGCCGTTCACACCAAGGACAAAACTAAAATGGAGCGGCTCTTTGATGATTCCTTTCTTAAAAAGCCGTAGAGCCATATCTATATGGCCTTTTTCAAAGCATTCAAGCTCATAACGGATGCCTTTATCATTCATAAGTTTGGCGAAATAAATGATGTCGTTTTCGGTGTTGACGAAGATATCGTCGCCACCGAAATTGAGAGTCCCACAGTCGAGCGTCGCCATTTCCGGATCGAGCATGAGCGGCTGGGCGCGTTCTGTTCTTGTCATTCCGACCGCACCTCCGGTGGAAACTTGGATGATCACATCCCTGGCTTTCTCACGAATGGCAGCGATCAATTTCTGGTATCTTGCCTTATCCTGTGTCGGAGTTCCGTCGTCAAAACGGGCATGCAAGTGGATGATGCTGGCGCCGGCCAAATAAGCCTCGTAAGCAGCCTCTTGAATTTCCTGGATGGTATAGGGAACCGCGGGATTCATTGCTTTGGTGACTTCCGCACCCGTGATCGCGCAGGTGATGATCAGCTTGTTCATGGTTGCCTTTGTGAATTTTTCGGAACCACACAGGTTCCCGTCGCCGTGGCAACGAGCACTTTGTCCGTTAGATAATCGGCAGCCGAAGGGCTGAGATCCGGTCTCGCGGCCACGTATTTGTAACAGGCAAACTCTATTTTTCTCGAAGTGTTGCCGACATGGATGATTTCACCGGTAACTTCAAGAAAATCACCCGCAAAAACCGGAGCGAGAAAATTGACTTCCGAGTATGAGCGGAAAAGCCCTTCGTCTCCGTCGTTTTGAATCAACAGTTCGGTGGCGACGTCGCCAAAGAGAGCCATGATCCTGGCTCCGTCGACGAGATTTCCGCCGTAATGAGCATCAAGTTGAGACATACGAACCCTCAAGGTTGTCTTCATCAGTATCACATTCCTTTCATAGGTATCACATTGTTGCCAATTTATTTGGTTTCAGTGTCTTTGATCATGATTGTCATTCAATCTTTCAAAAGTTCTTGGATTCTTTGTTTTATAATTATGCCCTTCACTTCTTAATCTCTGTTTTTGTCGGCATGATCTCCGCTTCGCCGACAATGACGGTTTCATTGTTTTGATTGGTTGCCAAACAATCGAAAACCACTCGATTTCTTTCGATGATCAGTTCCTTGATGATGACTTTTGCCGTGATTGTGTCACCGGGATAGACTGGTTTCGTGAATTTTAAGTTCTGCTTGGTATAGATGCTGCCAAGACCCGGCAGAACAACGCCGAAGATGGTGCTGAACAATGATCCTGCCAGCATCCCGTGGGCAACGCGGGAACCAAACGGTGTTTTTGCCGCGTAAGCCTCATCCATATGGACGGGATTGTGATCACCGGTGATCCGAGCAAAACTTTCGATGTCTTCAAGCGTGATTGTCTTTGTATAAACCGCTTCCTGATTAAGACTGAGTTTATCAATTGGATAACAGTTCAATTTGATTCCCTCCTTGTAATAAAAAGAGCTGTCATATTATGCATATAACAGCTCTCCATCAGCGATGGCAGTATGGAAGCGGTGGCTTCAATACCAAGATAACAACCGCGGGCAGAAGTCGTCTTTCGGCGACATATCCCTTCTTTTGCCGTGTCTGAGGCCCGCCTCATCGATACCGGCAAAGTACTCCATATGCCGCTCCTCTGTTTGGATATTTCCGTCAAATATTATATAGCAATATGTAAGCGTTGTCAATAAAATAAGAGCAAACCAAGTGGTAAAAAACAACTATTTTATTCGATTTATAAAGGCTTCTGCCAGTTGAAGAATATTTCGGTCTTTCTGGTAAGTTAACTGATTCAAAGCCTCATTGAAATTGAACCATTTTGCCCCTTGGATTTCCTCGAATTGGGGAATCACATCGGCAATGTTCGGGCGACAAAGGAAATATACCACTTCCTTGACGACAAAGCTTCGGGGAGAATAGGTGATCGATTCTCGAAATCCGGGAACGATGTCGACATCAAGATTGGTTTCTTCCTTAATCTCGCGCATTGCAGTTTCCTTTTCTGATTCCCCTGTCTCCATATGCCCCTTGGGAAAAGACCAATGGCCGGAAAGCATATGGACAAGCAAATACTGCCTGATTGAGTCGAACGAACGGAAAACAACGCCGCCGCACGATTTCTCCGTTATCAAGTTCATTTATCGCCAACACTTCTTTTCAATGTATTATGCAAGTAAAAGGTGTCTAAAACAAGATAGCGCTTGATCTCAAAGCATGAGTAGAAGGCTGACGCCTACTCCAAGAAAGGTGCCGATTGCATATCCGATCGACCCACAAATCAATCCAGGAACGGTCAGAGCGTCATTTTTAATTTGCTTGGTTACTGCTGGAATGAAAGCCAGTCCATAGATGCCGGCTGTTGCGGTCACTATCGCACAGTCGACATCAATATTCAATAACTTGGAAAAAATGATATGAACAACGAAACTGCCGATTGTCACCGATAGAAACACCAGCATGATTTTTAAGAAGTCTCCTTGAACTTTCATCAAGTCCATCGATGAAGCGAGTGCAAAGGAGAAGACGAGGATCAGGTATTGGCCGACAACGTTGGTTCCTTTGACTCCCCGGATCTTTTTGTTGAAAGAGCCCAAAATACCGAGAACAGTGACGGTAATCATCATTGTTGGAACCAGAAGATCCGTCATTTTTCCTTCTTGCATCCCCAAAATGACCCAAACCAACACCCCAAGGCCGGCTCCTAACGCAGCCATTCCAAAAGCTAGGAAGAATGCCTTGACAAGCGGTTTGGAGCGCTTGAATTCCTTGAAATCAAAATCTTCGGTGTTGGTAATCGAAGTCTCCTCCCGCATGTAATCGAATGTCTGCGGAGCTTTCAAAAACTTGGATAAAAGGGGCTTGCAAAAGAGCAACAGAAACATATAGAAAACGGCGCCGATGAGCATGTCGGAAAGATTGGCGATGCCGATCGTGGTCGCGTCCAGACCGAAAATGTTGGCGATCGCGTTCAAATTCGGCGTGCCGCCGGTATAAACCCCGATTGCCATTCCCGATAATTCAGCTCCGTATTCCAGTTTTCTTCCATACAAATAAAATGTTATGATTGAAACAAGAACCACAGAAACAAGCAGCGAACCAAATGAAAGCAACACCGATTTTGACAACTTTTTTGCCTCTTTGAGGTTAGAACTGAACAAAAGCAGCGGGATCGCAATCCCGATCGCAACGTGAGAGCCGATCTCGCCAATATCAGTGTTAATCTGAACATCGACGCCTAACTTGCGCAAGGCAAAGATGGAAAGCGCAACAAGGAGACCGAGCAGATATGCCATTCCGATCGTTCCCACAAGCTTAGTGAGTTTAAAATTATGGAATTTGATGATGAAGAAGGGAACGATGAAGATCGCGATTACCTGGATTATGCTATAGATCATCTTGATTCAGATCCTTTCCGAATATTCGATAAGTTTTGATAATTTTGCCGCCGAGCCGTTGAAAAACTTTGATTGGTCTCAGATTGTTTTCGAGCATCGTACCAGCTTCAAATTCGGTTATCCCGTACTTCGGGAAATTTTCATAGATACTGTTGAAGAGCGCGCCGATTAACCCGGTTCCCTGATATTTGGGAACGACATACTGCAAAATGCCTCTGACTTTGTTAATTTTCTGTTTGTTAAGCAAAAGATATATTGGTTTGATTCTGCCTTTTGTTTTTTTGAATAACTGGTTGAAATCGGGTAATGCCAAGCAGAACCCAATCGGTTCTCCCGTATTGTTTTCAAAAGCGATTGGGATGAAATCGGGATTGATGAAAAATTTCAAGTTTTTGGCGACATTCCGAACCATCTCGATCGAGGGTGCTTCCTGGTAAACCAGTTCATTGGTGGCTTTTTGGAGGATGTGATGAATGGCGTCGATTTGTTGATCCAATTTGCTGTAATCAAGAGGCCGGATTGTCACATCGTGTCGCCTGAAGAACATCGCAGCGAGCGCCTTCAATAGCTTTCCGTTTTCATGACCGGTATTGACGCCCAGACTGACTGTGTCGATTTTTTTCCGATATCCGCAATGTTCAATAAGTTTTTGGTAGTATTGATAATTATAAGAAGTGAAGAGGGTCGGGTCGATGTCAAAACCGTTCACAAGCACACCTCTTCTGGTATCGGGATCATAAGGAGTATAGGTGCCTTCCGCATAGGTTATGCCATCGCGTTTCATGTCGCTTTCCATCCTGTCAAAAAGTTCCTTGGCTACTTTCATATCATCCACCGCATCGAAAAAAGAGAAGAAACAGATTTTTTCATCTTTGTCTTTCGATGTGCTGTAAGTATAAAGAAGGCGACCACGGACTTCGTTTTGTTCAACAGACAAGATCGCTGTATAGTCTTTGTCAGCCAAAACCGCCTTCTTCAGTTCCTTCATCTGGACTTTGAAAAGCGGAAATACATAATGGGGATTATCCTTGTATAATGTTTTGATGAAGTAGACGAATTGCCTCAGCGATTTCGTTGAATCGACTGTAACAATCATTAGCAACCTCCCTAAAATATTGGGTATTTATAGAGGATACAAATGGTATCACTGCCATATATTATACAACATAATATCGCATTCTTAAGTCTTCAATTTCCCAAATCGTAAAAAACGCAATATAAAAAACGGGGCTTCCCCCGCTAAATTATTTTGATTCATTGGAGTGTTACTACAACCAAGGTTGTGACATCGCGATTATGTTCAATATGCCGAATTAAACTTTGACAGATAGGATAAAATACCCTTTCTGCGTAAAAAAGGCCTGATACATTTGTATCAAATCCATGCTTCTTATATGGAACGTGTAATCTATTTTAATACAAATACACACCCCTAACCCCTATAAAAACAGCTTAACAAAGGGAAGTGTTCAAAACGACTGTTAGATTATTAAACTCAAAGAAAGCCTTCCTTATCCTTGTGATTTCTTAATCATTCTAATAATTTCTTTCCCCTGCAAGAATTTTGTTTTGCCATCAGCAATGAATCCTTGTTTTTCATAAAACGCTACTGATTTCTTGTTGCTGCCAAGCACCCATAGTGATAGTTTAGAATATTTCTTTAACTCCTTATAGCAAACTTCCATTAATTTTCTTCCAATCCCTAAGCCTTGATATGCCTTTAATACATACACTGCTATGATTTCTCCCGTATTTTCCAAATCGTCATCTCTAGATTCGAGGTAGCAACAAAATCCAATAATCTTATTATCTATGATGGCAACATATGTATTTTCAGGATGGTCCTTCGCTGATTTTACAAACCTTTCAAGCGATAAATTACTGATAACTTCATCGGGAAAAAGCCCTGAATATGTTTCTATCCAGCTTTGGTAATGAACATAACCTTTTCCTTCTGCATCATCAACTGTGGCTTTTCTGATTAGCAAGTTAGACATAGCCTCTCCTATTAGAAAGAAAGATCTTAATTCAATTATTCTATAGTATAACTAAATAAATTCATTAAAATCAGAGTTCATATAAAATTACTTCAAATCGTGTAAATCAATTTGTAATCACGTAAAGATCTAATCTGCTCTCGAAATTTATCCTTATTTTTTAGCTGCTTTTCACTTCAAAAAACACTAGACAAAATGAGGGAAACTCCTTATTAAAGCAAAAAGGGCTGATGCAAAATGTATCAAACCTATATTTCTTATATGGAACGTATAACCTATTTTAATACAAATACGCACCCCTGACCGTTTTTTTTACGCACCCTTCATAGGGGTTTTACGCACCCCTATAAAAACGGCTTAACAAAGGAATATTTAAAAATGATTGTTGTATTTACTCTATACAGTCTAATTTGAAAGTTATTCTTTTATTTGAAAACAACTCTTAAGTTAATAAGTTTAAAAATCAAAGATATTTTTTTAACTCATTATATAACCCCATCTTTAATGGTATTTGCAAAACTTTGAACTCACCGCTCATATTAGCTTCTACTAAAACCCATTCTTTTCTATTATTCAAGGCAAGATCCCATCCAACATATCTTGCATCTGGAAATTTTCTTGCTAACTCTTTTACCAATTTAATCGCTTCACCCCACTTGGGCACCTGGAAACCTTTAAATTTAATATTGGTATCGGGATGGCTTTCATATACTACGCCATCCTCATCATAACCATCTGAAATAATACTTCCGTTAATAGAATCTATAGCCAGCAAAATACCTCCAGCACCACCGTTATCAACAATCATTTTGTTTTTTCCAACCCTCATTATTGGGTGGAAAATCGTAATGTTATCTACAGAATTTTTCCGGCATATTATCGTCGGTATTCGTAAGGTGTTTACAGATTCGGGATGAAAAGAAGCCATCAAATCATCTTGAATTATTAGATCTTCGAGTACTCCTTCTCCCTTTAGTTTGAGATTATTAAAAAGCATCTCGGGGTTATGATTGCCAAGATCTATAATCTCAACACCTCTGCCTGAGCTAAGATTCTTAGGTTTAAAAATTACCTTATTTTTATTTGAAGTGAAAATTAAAAAGTCCTTTAATGATGCGTCTTGATAAATAAAGAATTGATCTCGTTTAAAGTACTCTTTAAAAGCGTTGAAAGTCTCATTTTTGTTATAAAATATATGTTCTAATTTGAAATCATTAAGTACAGTATATAGATAATACCTGTTATTTGATGTTATATAATTTTTTCTGTTTTGCTTATCTATATTTAAAAAATCATAAAGGAAGTACTCTTCAAAATCCGAGCCGTATTTGTATAGTGATATAAGCATTTCACGTTTGATTTTTTTCTCAGATAAATTTTGTATGTTTTTATTTGAATATCTTTGAAAACAATTATTTCTTTCTAAGTACAGTTTATTTAAACTCCCGTGGTATCTCCTAAAAAAAACAAAAAGAAATCGTATTAAAGGATTTTTTGTTATTTTCCAAACTGTTTTTTTTATTCTTATCGACATTATATTTCACCTCAATTATTGATAGTTAAATCTTGCAATACGACTTAATATTATATATTGAGATCACAAGTTTTTCTAATCCATGACCTTCTCAGTTGAGAATTACTAAATAAGTAGGATCTTATATTTTTTTATTTTTGTCTTAATATATAAAAAATCATTTCTACTATTTATCAAAACACCGCATAAACCTTAAGATAAAACCAATAGATGGTTTGAAAAATATATAATGAATGGTTTGAAAAACCAATTATATAAATCAAAGTACGTATATTATAATATATTAAAAGCAAATTTTACTCGTTAAAGCGAGAAAAAGCCTTTATTAAAGCAAAAAAGGCCTGATACGAATTGTATCAAACCCATGCTTGTTATATGGCGGAGAAGAGGGGATTTGAACCCCTGCACCGGATTAACGATCTACTAGCTTTCCAAGCCAGCCCCTTCAGCCACTTGGGTACTTCTCCAAAAAAGATGATTCCTTAAGAAAAGGCGATCAATATCGAATCGCCTGTCATCTGAAGACTGGCGGAGTAAGAGAGATTCGAACTCTCGCGCCGGTTCCCCGACCTACGCCCTTAGCAGGGGCGCCTCTTCGGCCTCTTGAGTATTACTCCCTGAGAAGACAGTCAGCCATTTTATAATACTTCATATATGGCTGACTGTCAATCAATTTCAGTTGATATAGGTTTCTTCTTTTTCTTCGGGAATTTCAGGGGTCGGCTTGGGTAAATCCTTTTCAACTTTTGGTGTTTTTTTCGGTTTCTTTTCCTCGTTAAGGGCTTTGGAAGTTTCGCGATATTTGCGATATCCACCATAGCCGTCATAAACAAGATACAAGCCGCCGCCAACTGAAATGAAGAGAACGATCCAGCCGAGAGTCGAGATGATATCCCTTTTCAGGATGGTTAAAACCAGTAATGCCGCACCGAGAGAGAGACAAACGATGTGAAACCAAAATTTCAATTGTTCGGACTTCTCTTCAAAATAATAGAAGCAAACAAAATAGATCAGTCCGCGGGCATAGAAGAACGCTGCCAAGAGATATCCGTAAAGACTGATCCAAAATTGTTCTCCGGCCTTACCCGAAAAAACAACATAGATCATCACTCCACCCATAATCGTATCAAAAATGATCTCGATAAGATTAATGGTTCTGACAGCTTCTTTTTTGAGCGTTTTGATGAGTGGCACTACCCGGGCAAGCGAAAAGATGACAATCGCGATGCCTGTAGTCGCATAAACAACTTCAACATCGTAGATTTTCATCAAGATGCCGGCTGCGATCAAAATCGCTGCCAATATCCACTTTACAAGCCATCCATAGCGAAATTTGTTTTTTCCCATAATAATTCCTCCTTTTGGAATCATTATTAATTATACCGCGAATCGCCGACAAAATAAACAAGACCTATTGATTAATACTATGATATTGCGATCACTTTGTTTTTGTCCTTAACTTTTTGCTAATTACACCAAACAAATAAAATCATACAGCATAGAGTATTTCTAACAAGAAAAGCCCATCTAGCGACGCAGCTTGTTTTCTAATTCGGATTTGGGATCAATCATCGAAAGTTGAAGGCGCTTCCGATCTAAATCAACTCCGATGACCCATACTTTCACGATGTCGCCGACGCTGACAACTTCCAGGGGATGTTTTATGTAGCGGTTGCTCATTTTTGAAATGTGGACTAGACCGGCTTCTTTGATGCCGCAATCGATGAAAGCTCCGAAATCGACGACGTTTCTGACGGTTCCCTGGAGTTCCATGCCGACTTTCATATCTTCCAGCCGCAACAATTCGCTTTTGAGAAGCGGCTGCGGAAACTGATCGCGAAGATCTCTTGTGGGCGCAACAAAAGCGTCAAGAAGGTCGACCATTGTCACCGGATGGATTCCCAGTTTTTCCGCTAGGCTCGCCGCGTTCTGATTAGCAATGATCTCGACACACCGTTTCGACCCAATCTCATCAGGCTCGATTTCCAAATAGGCGAGAGCCTTGAGCGCCAATTCATAACTTTCTGGATGAATCGGCGTTTTGTCGAGCGGATTGTCGGATTCAAGAATTCGCAAAAAGCCAACGGCTTGTTCAAAAGTTTTCGGTCCCATCTTGGGAACACTTTTGATTGATTCCCGATTGTGGAAGGGGCCGTTTTCCTCCCGGTGGATGACGATGTTTTGCGCAACAGCGGCTGAAAGACCGGATACAAACCTTAATAAAGACGACGAAGCGGTATTGACATTGACACCGACTTGGTTGACCGCAGTCGAAACAACAAAGTCAAGCGATTCCGACAGTTTTGATTGGGAGACATCGTGTTGATACTGACCAACCCCGATCGATTTGGGATCAATCTTGACGAGTTCGCTCAACGGATCCTGCATTCTTCTGGCGATGCTGACGGCAGAGCGTTCCTCGACCTGAAAATCGGGGAACTCGCTTCTGGCAAGTTCGGAAGCGGAGTAGACAGAAGCTCCCGCTTCACTGACGATAGCATATTTGACTTCCTGATTCAATTCTTTGATGACATCGACGACAAAGGCTTCTGTTTCCCTAGAAGCGGTGCCGTTGCCGATAGCGATGATTTCAATTTTGTGTTTTTTGATGAAATATTGCAGTTTGTTTTTTGCAAATTCGTATTTTTGGGGTTCAATCCTCTCTCCCGGTCTTGACTCATGAGGATGGATAACCCCTTTGTCAATGAATTTGCCGAAAGAATCGACGACCGCGAATTTGCAGCCGGTCCGAAATGCCGGGTCGATGCCAAGAACCATCTTGCCTTTCAAAGGCGGCTGTAAGAGTAGTGAACGAAGATTCTCTGAGAAAATATGGATTGCCTGATCTTCGGCCTTCTCGGTGAAGTCGCTGCGGATCTCCCGTTCGATTGAGGGGCTGATCAGTCTTTTATAGGCATCTCCGATCGCTTCTTCGACGATTGTGACGACTGGGGAATTCTGCTTGCCGATAAACTTCGAATTGAGATAATCAAGGATCGGTTCGACATTGACCTCTATCTTAGCGGTAATCACTTTTTCTCTTTCGGCGCGATTGATTGCGAGGATGCGGTATAGTTTAATGTTCTTTAAAACTTCATCATATTCATAGTAGTTCTGATAGGTTTTGTACGGATCTTCGGCGTCTTTTTTGATTTTAGTGGTTAAGCTGCCATTCTGATATGTATAATTTCTGATCCATTTCCGATAATCGGCATTGTCCGAAACGATCTCGGCAATGATGTGTTTGGCTCCCTCGATTGCTTCGATGGCCGAAGTGACTTCTTCGTTCAAATACAAAGCAGTCTCTGTCTCGGGATCGAACTCCAAAGGATAAGTCAAAATCTGTTTTGCCAAAGGCTCAAGCCCTTTTCTGATTGCTTCGGTGGCTTTGGTTTTTTTCTTTTCCCGGTAAGGCCTGTAAATATCTTCGAGGTCGACAAGCTTCTCAGCGTTTTGAATCGCCAGTTTGATTTCTTCTGTAAGCATCCCTTTTTCATCGATCAATCTGGTTATGTCTTCCTTGCGTTTCTGGAAGTTGACGGCATAATCATATTCTTTTTCGATTGCGCGGATTTGTTCTTCGTCCAAAGAGCCCGTCACTTCTTTGCGATAGCGAGCGATGAAGGGGACGGTTTGTCCCTCTTGCAACAGATCGAGCACTGCTCTAACTTGAGCAACGCTGATATTCTGGCTGATTGAGACATCTTTGATCAAATCTTCATTCAAATATTCCATATTTCCTCCGGATAAGCTGGATATTCTATATGTGATTTTATCATATATGGCCGTAAAATGGAATAAAAAAACCCTTTCGGGTTTGGGTTGCTGGTTGTTAATTGAAAGGTTCGTAGGTTCCTTTTTGGATCGAAATCATGGCATCGATAACGGAATCGCCACCTATATAAACGTCAGCGGGCTCACCGTCAATGACGGTCAAAAGCAAGGGGACATTCATTGACGTCTCAACAATCGCGTCCAAAAAATCGTCGAGATTTGTGTCGGCGTCGGTGATGTCATCAGTACTGCAAACTATAAAAACATTCCCGTTTTTGGTGACTCTATTTGCCAATCTTAAAAGTTTTTTGGCGATTTTATTGCAGTCTTCACTATCTTTCTTGTAAAAATAGACAATGTATTGTTCAATCGGAATCCCGTCTTTGTCTTTTTGTGTAAAAACATCCTCATATTTGGTTATTTTAGTATAATCCGAATAATCAGGGACTCTAGTGCTGATATCATATATGAAAGCGATTAACACAAAAAGAATGACCGAAACAATAATGCCAACGATGACTTGAAGAAGCATTTGTTCCGATGTTTGTTTTTTGAATCCCTTTTTATAAGTGGCCATATTTTCACCTCAGCATTAATAATTTTACTAAATGTCTTGAGATTATGCAAGTTAAACTTTCCTTCACTTTCAAGGGGCATCATTCACCGCGTCCTCAATGACACATAAGGCAATCGCATACTCATGTTCATGGCTTAGGGAGAGCCAGATGCGAAACTCCGGCAATTGAGGTGATTTGAGAAACGGTCTGCCGTCATCGTCATTAAGAATCGTCATTTCTGTAAAAGCAAAAAAATGCTTCGTTGCGGTAAAAGCCTTAGTCAGGGCTTCCTTGGCCGCGAATCTGGCAGCGACAAATTCCTGACGACGCGATTCCGAGGAAAAGGTGTCATAGAGTGCTAGTTCATCATCGCTCAAAATCCGGTTCAAATATTTCAGATCCACTCTGCAGACCTTGACGATATCGGTCCCAACACCTCTAATCATGGCGTTCGCCCTCGATCATCAGTTTTCCGGCAAGATCCTTCATCGCTCGAAAGCGATGATTGAGAGCGGATTTGGAGATTGGTTCGGAAAAATGCTCTTTTGAAGCATAGCTTAGTTCCAGCAAAGTCGATTCTGGATACTTTTTTCTGAGAAAGATGGCTTCGCGCATACTTTTTGGAATTTGGTTTCGAAAGTGTTTTTCAATGATTTCAATTTGTTCAAGTTGTCTCATAGCGGCAGCCAGCGCTTTTTTTTCATTGGCGATATCGCAGTTGATCACCCGGTTGATTGAGTTTTTGAAATCGCGTTTGATTCGGGAGTCCTCATAGACAAAGAGCGAGTTCGTCGCATCAATCACCCGCAAAAAATCGGCGATCCGTTCCGCTTCTTTTAAATAGACGATTTGGCCGCGTCTGTTTTTTGCGGTCTTTGCTTTCAATTTGTAGTGATTTGCCAAGTCGGCAATCGCCTCAGCCAACTCTTTCGAAAACGTTTGGATTTCCAGATGATAGGTTGGCGTTTCCGGACTGTTCATCGAGCCACCCGCAAGAAAAACACCGCGAAGGTAGGCTTTCTTGCAACAATCGTTTTTAACAATCATTGGATCAAGATGCTGGAAGAAGACGCCGTCAGGACTGATCAACGCCAGTTCAGTGATGATTTTCTCGACATCTGTGGTGATCTTGACATGATACATATTGTGTTTTTGAAGTTTCGCCTGTTTTTGGCTGATGAGGGTCATATCGATATTGAAAAGAGTTTTAGTGAGTTTCATCAATTTGCGGACAACTGCAAGATTCGTGCTTTGAAACTGCAAGCTGACGCTTTCTTTACTGATTTCAATTGATCCACCGATCGCATACATCGCCGACAGTTCGGCCCGATTACAACAATCGATATGGTTCAAACTTGCCAGTTCAGTTTTGACGTCTGTTGAAAATGACATTGATATCACTCCGTTATTGCTTGATTGCTTAATTACTTGATCGCCAGTGATGTTTATTATCAAGTAATCTGTTTTTATGTTAGCTTTTTTTTACTGCGAAAGCATCCGGGAATCGTGCCATAGTTTTTTTCTTTTCTTTTGATTCTGACATAAAGGGAGATTAAAATACCGCCAAGAATCATCAACGAAGAAGTGACGATCGCCGACTTAAAGGTCATCCCGAAGAGTTCGAACGTCAATGGATCGGTTCGCATTGTTTCAATAAAGATTCTGATTCCGCCGTACCAAATGAGATAAAAGGCAAAAATCTCGCCGATCTGGACTTTTTTGATTCTTCGAAGAATCAGCATAAGCGAAAACCCAACAAGATTGAGCATCGACTCATAGAAGAAGGTCGGATGGTAAAAACCCGTCAAGGGAGCGACGTCGAATCCGTGAAAGCCGGCTTTAATATACATGTTGTTGACGACGAATTCGGGCAAGTGAAGAACATGACGCAAATGATGGTACTGCTGTTCGAGCGTCAAGTTGGCGACGCCGTTAGTTATGCCGCCGACCAGATTGCCATGAGCTTCCTGATTGAAGAAATTCCCCCATCTACCGATAGTTTGAGCGACGATGAAGCCGACGGCGACAATGTCAAGGATCGTTAAAAAATCAATTTTTCTAATTTTTGTATGGATGAACGCACATACGATCGCAGTGAAAAAAGCCCCATGGATCGCGAGACCCGACAGCCCGAAACTGGAGAAGTCAAGAGTCCCGCTTGAAAAACCAAGAATTCTCAAAAGCGTTGGCCCAAAGCCCCCTCCGGCAAATGAATCCCATTCAAAAGCGACGTACCACAGCCTTGACCCCAAAATCGCAACCGGTACGATCCACAAAACTCCATCCATCAAATCATCTTGTTTCATCCCGTGCCTTTTGACTTCCTTAAGGCTTAAAAAGATTGCTATAACAATCCCAGTCATGATGAAGAAAGAGTAAAAAACAATCGATCTGCCAAAAATCGTGACCACCCGGTTGTCAAGGGTGTAGATTGCCTTGATTGTCGTATCGCGATCAATGTTTTTATACTCCGACTCCCAAACGCTCCATCTTGTAAAATAACAGTTTTCCTTGTTGTCTGGTTCGGCGGGAGGGGCAATCACACAAACCTCGTCGGCGTTGCAGTTGATTTCCTTGAGGACAGTGCCGTCGTAATCGACAAAGGAAACCGTGAAGGTGTCTGGCGCCTCGTTGTTTCCACAAGCACAAAAAAAGCCCATCATGCCAAGCAACATGATGACTAACATCAGTTTTTGTCTTTTTTTCATTCGTCATCCTCGCTCTGCTTCTGATTGTTTATGATTTGACAGTTCAATTCTTTATTGAAATCTTCGCCTGAATGGTAGCCAAGGCGCTTGGCTTTGTAATCATATGCGGCCGCTTCGACAAGCGTAGCCGTGTTTCGCGCTTCTGTTATCGGCAATTTAACCGATGCAATTTCCGTATCAAAGATCTTGTGTTTTCCGGCAATCAGTCCCAAACGGTCAAAATTCCCATTGCCTTCCCATTTTTCCAGTTCAACGAAAAGTGAAATCCGTTTGCTCTCGCGATAGGCTTTGGCCCCGAATAAATAGATAACATTGACAATGCCAATTCCACGAATTTCAAGATACTTCTTCAACAGTTCGGGAGCTTCCCCTATCAGCATTCCCTTTTCCAACTGAAAAATTTCCACCATATCGTCGGCGACAAGCATATAGCCGCGCCTGATCAATTCGAGGGCAACCTCGCTTTTCCCAAGCCCCGATTTACCAGTGATTAAGACGCCAACACCGTTGATGTCCATCAAAACGCCATGAAGCGAGATTCTTTCCGCCAGTCTGGCTTGGAGAAAAGCAAACAACTCGCTGAACAGCGAGGATGTCTGATAGTTGCTTCTGAGAACGGGGATCCCAAATTCATCGCCAAGATCAAGAAATAGTTTGGGGATATGGACATTTTTGGAAAAGACGAATGCCGGAGGCTCTTTTTGAAATAGCATTCTGACCCTTTCTTTTTTTTCATTCAAAGAAAGAGAACGGAAAAAAGCCTCTTCTTTCGATCCGAGGACCTGGATACGGTCGTGTTCGTAGTAATCAAACATCCCAGCGAGTTCAATACCCGGTTTGGACAGTGATTGTTTGGTTACTTTTCTCATAATACCCTTGCGGCCGGAAAGAACCTCCAGTGACAAGCCCTTGATGACTTGTTCAACCGTCAAATATCTGGACAAAGGATCACCCCTAAGATCTTTTTTTAGATGTGATAACCGTGATTTTTCTAATAAAGAACAGATAGATGTTTTTGACAATCAATCTGATTATTCCGAATGTCGCCGCAAACAAAAGCGGATAGAAAGCGTTCAGGAATGAGAAAAACATCTTAAAAACCAAAAGATCGATCATATAAAAGAAAACAACATTCATAAAGAAGAAAATCAGTCCCGATGAATAGATCACCAATTTAAAAAAACGTCTAATTAAAATTTCCTTATACAATTCTTCATATAAAGTGAATGCCAGACTGATGACAACATAGAGATAATCATATCTGATTTCCGCAAAACCAAAAAGCCTATTGATCGCGTAGATGAGAATGAAGTTCATGAGTAGGCTGGTGATGATGTTAATTACTGGATTGGAAGAATATTTGGTTGCCAAATCGATTCTGATCGCACCGCTCAGTTTTCTTTCGCTTTGCTTGAAATCCTTCTTCTCTTCTTTGTGTTTTTCCTTGACGATTTCAATCAATTTCTCGAGTTCTTCGATTTCTTTACGCAAGTCTTTGTTGTCTTTGTCATCCATGTTTTTCACCGCCCGACGCCGTTGTTATGGAGGGCCTTATCTATAATATCACATCAAAACAGGATTTTCGAGTTATTCTTCAAGTAAATTGGAATCAATATTTCTAAGAACCGGACGTAAGTATTGGCCGGTATAACTTGCCTTACACTCTGAGACCGCTTCAGGGGTGCCGACAATCAACACCTCACCGCCAGAATCTCCGCCTTCAGGACCGAGATCAATGACATGATCGGCGACTTTGATGACATCAAGATTATGCTCAATGACGATCACGGTAGCTCCTTTGTCAACAATTTTTTGCAAAACATCGAGCAAATTCACGATATCGTGGCTGTGTAATCCGGTGGTCGGCTCATCCAAAATATACAGTGATTTGTCGGTAATCCGCCTATACAGTTCACTCGCAAGCTTGACCCGTTGGGCTTCTCCTCCTGAAAGAGTTGTCGACGATTGGCCGAGTTTGATGTAGCCGAGCCCAACATCATTGATTGTCTTTAAACGATTGTGTATTTTAGGAATGTTTCGGAAGAACTCAACCGCATCTTCGACATACATGTCCAAAATATCGGCGATTGTCTTGCCTTTGTATTTGATCTCCAGCGTTTCCTGGTTATAGCGTTTGCCATGGCATTCCTCACATTCGACATAGATGTCGGGCATGAAATGCATTTCGATCTTGATGACTCCGTCTCCCATGCAGTGCTCGCAGCGACCGCCTTTGACATTGAAGGAAAAACGCCCTTTGTTGTATCCGCGTATCCGCGCTTCCTTTGTGCTTGAAAATAAATCCCTTATATCGTCAAAGACACCGGTATAGGTGGCAGGGTTGCTTCTTGGAGTTCTGCCGATTGCGGATTGATCGATATTGATGATCTTGTCGAATTGCTCGAATCCTTCGATTCCTGAACATGACCCCGCGGTTTCGCTTCTTCTTGTGATCAGGTTCACCATATTCTTGTATAAAACCTCATTGACAAGGCTGGATTTACCCGATCCCGAAACTCCGGTCACAACGGAAAAACAGCCAATTGGGAAATCAACATCTATCGCCTTGAGGTTGTTTTGAGTCGCTCCTTTTATCCGCAAGTATCCACGTTCATGGGCTCTTCTCTTGGAAGGAATCTTGATGGCAAGTTTCCCAGAAAGATATTTCCCGGTTATCGATGCTTCACATTCGCTGATTTTTTCGGGTGAGCCCGCGTAGATAACTTCGCCGCCGTGCTCGCCGGCTCCAGGCCCCATGTCAACTACAAAATCAGAAGACCTGATTATTTCCATGTCGTGCTCGACGACAATCATCGTATTACCGATATCACGCATGTCTTTGAGAGCGTTAATAAGGCGATGATTATCTCTTTGATGGAGGCCGATGGATGGCTCGTCGAGCACGTATAGGACTCCGGTCAACTGCGAACCGATCTGGGTGGCGAGCCTGATTCTTTGCGCTTCTCCTCCGGACAAAGTGGTCGATGACCTCCCCAGAGTCAGATAGTCGAGTCCGACATTGATAAGGAATCCAAGCCGATCCTTGATTTCTTTTAGAATCGTTCTTGCGATTTCGTATTCCTTGTCTGTCAATTTGAGATTGTCCAAAAAAATATTAAGTTTGACGACGCTGAGTGAGGTTAGTTCATGGATATTTATGCCACCGACTTTAACCGACAAAGCCTGTTCGTTGAGTTTGGTACCGCGACATTTTTCACAGGGAATATCGTTCATCATCGTTTCGATCCAGTCACGAATCATTCTCGAGGTTGTCTCCAAATATCGTCTCTCAAGGCTGTTGATGACTCCTTCAAACGGTTTGATGAACCGGTGTTGCATTGATCCCGTCCTGGTTTTAATACGGAATTCAACCGGATCAACGGTCCCATAGAAAATGACGTCCTGCTCGCTCTCGCTCAAGTCTTTGAACGGCTTTTCAACATCGATACCATAGGCCTTGCATGCCTGAATAACTTGTTGGAGATAGATCGACTCGTAATTGGCATATTTGTCGAGTGCGCCGCCGAGGATTGATTTTTCTGGATTTGGGATCATTCTTTTGGGATCGATCTTGCGTTTGAAGCCGAGGCCAAGACATTCGTCACAAGCTCCATAGGGCGCATTGAAAGAAAACAGCCGAGGTTCGAGCGAACTGATCGTGAAGCCGCATTCCGGGCAAGAGAAATGTTCGCTGAAAAGATGTTCCTTGCCATCAATTTCCACCTTGACCAAGCCTTTGGCTAATCTGGCAGCCGTTTCAAGGGAATCATAGAGTCTCGAGCGGGTTTCATCTTTAACGACAATTCTGTCGATCACAACATCGATGTCGACCCTCTTGTTTTTTTCAAGCAATATATCCTCGTCAAGTTCGTGGTCGTTTCCGTTGATTCTGATGCGGGCATAACCCTCTCTGCGCAAATCTTCAAGCAGTTTTTCATGCATTCCTTTTTTATCGCGAACTACCGGAGCCATAATGAAAACTTTTGCCTGTTTTCGTTCCATGATCCGGTTGGCCATTTCTTGGATCGACTGAGAGGCGATCTCTATTCCGTGTACGGGACAATACGCCCTTCCGATCCGAGCATAAAGCAATCTGATATAATCATAGATCTCCGTAACGGTTCCCACGGTCGAACGAGGGTTATGCGATGTCGTCTTCTGATCGATCGAAATCGCCGGTGAAAGCCCTTCGATGGAATCAACGTCGGGTTTTTCCATATTACCAAGAAACTGGCGAACATACGCGCTTAAGGATTCAATGTAACGCCTTCTGCCCTCTTCATAGATTGTATCGAAAGCCAAGCTGGTCTTTCCAGACCCGGAGAGGCCTGTCATGACGATCAATTGGTTTTTTGGTATGGTCAAAGAAACAGATTTCAGATTGTTTTCCCTTGCGCCTTTGATGACGATCTTGTCGTCCACAATAAAACTTCCCTTCGGTATTACTTTTGATCGTCGCCGGCTATCATTTCATCGAACTGAGATTCATTGATGATTTTGATTCCAAGTTCCCTGCCGCGATCCAACTTTGATCCTGCTTCTTTCCCCGCAACAATCAAATTGGTATTGTTTGACACCGAACTGGTGACGTTGCCTCCGAGATTCTCGATGATCTCTTTGGCCTCATTGCGTGTATAGTTCTGCAAACTCCCCGTTAGAACGACGTTCAACCCCGAAAACGGCGATTTTGCCGGTTTTCCCTCTTTCAGCGATTCCATGTTCAAGCCAAGGCTTTTGAGCCTCTCTATAAGACGGCGGTTTTCTTCCTTGCGGAAGAAGGCTTCAACGCTGGCAGCGATCGTCTCGCCGATATTTTCGATCTGCATCAGTTCTTCTTTCGTTGCGGTCATGAAACCATCAATTGAATCTAAATGCTTCGATAATATTTTCGCCGTCTTGGCTCCGACATGCCTGATTCCCAAACCGAAAATCAATTTGTCGAGCGGGTTTTTCTTGCTGGATGCGACCGCCGCGAGAATCTTATCGATGCTTTTCTCCCCAAACCCTTCTTTTTCGACGAGTTTGCCGTAATGTTCATGAAGATTGAAAATATCGTCAACGCTCCTGATATACCCGTCATTGAAGAATTCGGTTATGACGCGGTCGCCGAGCCCTTCGATGTTGTAGGCGTCACGAGAGGCAAAATGAATCAACCCCTCGATGTGTTTCGCCTCACAATCAGGATTCAGACAGTAATAATCAGCTTCGTCAGGCTTTCGGGTTAACGGTTTATGACATTCAGGACACTCCTTAATCATCGCAAAGGGGATCTCGTTTCCTGTTCTCAATTCGGGAAGCGTTCTGATGACTTCCGGAATGATCTCGCCTGCCTTACGTAAGAGTACATAATCTTTGATATGGATGTCTTTTGCGAGACAATAATCTTCGTTGTGCAGGGTCGCACGGGAAACCAGAGAGCCGGAGATCATGACGGGTTTTAACTCCGCGACCGGTTTGACGACGCCGGTCCTGCCGATTTGAAAACGGATATTTTCGATGATGGTCACCGCTTCCTCGGCAGGAAATTTGTAGGCAATCGCCCACTTGGGAAATTTAGAGGTGTAACCGATTTTATCGTAGAGATCGGTTTCATCTACCTTGATGACGATACCGTCAATTTCATAAGAAAGTTTCTTTCGTTCCTCGGTGATTCTTTCGATGAATGAAATGACTTCCCCGATATCGCGACATTTAACAGTCAAAGGATTTGTTTTGAAGCCCCATGCCTTCAGTTTCAAAAGGGCAGAATAGTGGCTGGGTTCTGGAAGCGTATTCCTAAGATAGTACATGAAGGAATCAAGCTTCCGTTTGCTTACTTCTTTTGGGTCAAGCTGCCTGATGCTGCCGGCTGCGGCATTACGGGGATTCTTAAACGGTTGTTCCGCATTGGTGACTCGCTCAACGTTTAAGTCTTGAAACGCTTTCAATCCCATGAATATCTCTCCGCGAATTTCCACATCCTCGAGCGCGGGAATCACAAGCGGGATTGATTTAATTGTTCTAACATTATGGGTGATGTCTTCTCCCACATATCCGTCACCACGAGTGGCCGCTTGTACAAACCGACCGTCACTATATCTTATTGATACCGACAGCCCATCAATCTTGAGTTCCGCAACATAGCTAAAATTATCTACTTCTTTTCTGATTCGCTCGTCAAATTCTCTTAACTCATCAAAAGTGAAAGCATTAGCTAATGAAAGCATGGAAACAGCGTGAACAACTTTTGTGAATTTTGGCTGAATTTGGCCACCGACGCGCTGCGACGGAGAGTTGGCGTCAAAATATTCGGGATTGTCATTTTCGAGTCTGATCAACTCTTTCATCAGTGAATCATACTCAAAATCCGAAACTGTTGGGTTATCAAGGACGTAATATTCATAATTGTAACGGTTCAGCCGCTCCCTCAGTGCTTCGATTTGCTTTTTGACTTTCATATCCTACCTCGTTTTTTTGATGCTTGGATGGTCTTTCATCAAGGTTTTAATACCATGTTCCTTGCTGAAGGCAATGGTCGCTTTGTCGTTGGTAATTGCGACAACAACGCCATTTCCAAACGTTTTATGGTTGATGCGGTCCCCAATCTCAAGTTTGAGATTAACAGACTCGTAATCTGGAGTTATGTCAAGGATAATATTGCTTTTACGACGATTGCGGACGGGTTCTCTCGTAGCTTTGCTCTTTTTTGCTTGGCCTAGGCGCTCCAAATATAATTCATCAATCTCATCGATGAATTGTGAATCCGGATTTTCCTGGATACGTCCGTATATGAATCTTTGACCGGCACTCGTGAGAAACACCATATCCTTGGCCCTAGTAAGCGCCACATAAAACAGTCTTCTCTCCTCTTCGACATCAAATCGTTCGAGTAGACTCTGACTTGAGGGAAACAACCCTTGTTCAAGACAGGTTACGAAAACGACCCTGAACTCGGTTCCTTTGGCACAATGAGCAGTCATTAAACTGACATAATCTTCTTTCTCATTGTATTCATCTGCTTCTTCCCTTAGTGCCATGTCTGTTAAAATATTGATCAACTTCTCAAGATTTGAGATTCCCGGATCGTAGTCCTTGATTTTTTCTAAGATAATTGTCTTGAATTCTCTAAGATTATCGACCCTTTTTTCCGCATCCAGTTTTTTCTCGATCGATAAGTCTTCCTGTTTGAGCATTCCTAGATAGCCACTGTCTTCAAGAACCCGGTCATAAGTTTTGAGCAGGTTGACACTCTCGATGTCCTTGCGAATCAAAGATAGATTCTGTTTTAATTTTCTTAATTTTTCCAGTGCTTTTTCGCTCACCTGGGGAATTGATTCGTCGATTATATCGAACAATTTAAGATTTCTTTTTTCAGCCTCAGAAATAATTTTGTCAAATGTGAGAGCTCCGATTCCACGCCTAGGTTCGTTATATATTCTGATCAAAGCTGGGTCGTCTCCCGGATCGACAAGCAAACGCAAGTAAGCAACGATATCCTTGATTTCCTTTCGTTTGTAGAACGATACGTTGCCAATGACCTTATAAGGTATATTGTAACGTAAAAGAACATCCTCGAAGCGTCTGCTCATGGCATTATTGCGATACAAGATAGTGAAATCATTATAGTTGAATCCGTTTTTGCGCAACATTTTGATTTTGTTGAAGATGTAGTAAGCTTCCTCTTCATCGTTCTGTGCGCGAAAGTGAATCACCTTTTCTCCGGTTCCGAGTTCGCTGAACAAATCCTTAGGTACCCGGTTGCGGTTGTTGCGGATAAGAGAATTGGCTGCTTCAAGAATATTGGTTTTGGATCGATAATTCTGATTGAGAACTACTTTGTGATGATCGGGAAAATCACGCATGAATTTTCTGATATTATCGATATTTGATCCCCGAAAGGCATAGATGCTTTGATCCTCGTCCCCAACGATGAACAAATTCTTATGTTCTTTTGCAAGCAGATAAATCAAATCATATTGCATATCGTTGGTGTCTTGGAATTCATCTACTAAAACATACTGGAACTGTTTTTGATATTTTGCGAGAACATCGGGAAACTCATTGAAGAGTTTCAGTGGTAAGACCAATAAATCTTCAAAATCAACGAGATTGTTTTTCTTAAGATAATTGCAATAAAGGGGATACATTTCCTTCACGATCATATTTAGTGGCGGTTGGACAATCTCAATCAAAGCCTCGTCGCCTTTGATTTTTTCAATCATGCCGGCGATTGCTTTTGGCGAATAGTATTTCGTTTCATATCCGGATTCCTTAAGCAATCTCTTGACGATGACGATTACGTCATCGTCATCGACGATCTGAAAGTTCTCCGTGTAATCGAGACGTTTGATTTCCCTACGGAGTATTTTGGCTCCCAAGGCATGAAAGGTGGAAATCCAGATCCCTTTGAGAGGTAAATCAATCAGGTTGAAGATGCGGTTTCGCATCTCTTCGGCGGCTCTGTTGGTGAAAGTGATCGCAAGAATGTTTTCTGCCGGAACGCCGACCTCCTTAATTAGATAAGCAATCCGATTGGTTAGAACTCTGGTCTTTCCCGAACCGGCTCCGGCAACGGCCATGATCGGTCCGGATACTTTTCTAACAGCTTCTATTTGTTGGGGATTCAATTGTTCAAGAATTGCATTGCCCATGATATCACCTTTATATATAGATATTATACCATGAATAAAGGGCTTTTTTCTGCGAATATTATGGGCTAAAAAACCGACCATGATGGTCGGTTTTACTTGTTTTCTTTATTGATGTTGATATCTTTGATTAGACGAGAAACACCTTTAATAAAGTTGTAGATTCCAATGGCGGTTCCAACCGAAAAAACAACTAGAAAAAAGATCGTCTGCCAGGATGACATCCCCAAATCGATAAGGTCTGATCCGGAAAGCGCCAGAGAATTGATGACGATTCCCAAAATGCCGATCGCTGTAATTATGAAGTAGCCACCAAGGCCAAGCAGTTTCCTGATTTTCATTTGAAACTCGATTTCAACTCGACAATGCGGTTAAATATAGGCATTGTCGGAGTAGAGTCGTAATCCACGAAATAGTAACCGTTTCGGATGAATTGAAATCTTTCTCCCTGTTCGGCTTTTTTTAGTTCCGGTTCGATAAATCCCTCTTTAATCTCCCAGGAGAATGGATTTAGCCTTTCAAGGAGCGGTCTGTCGGAATCGTCGTCGACCAATAACGAATCAAAGAGATTGAATCTTGCTTTAACAGCGGTTGATGCCTCGACAAAATGGATTGTTCCGTTTGGCTTGCGCTCGTTGAATCCGGATCCCGATTTGGTCTTGGGATCGTAGGAACATTCGATTTCAAGCACTTCTCCTTGATCATCATAAATGATGTTGTGGCATTTGATGAAGTAGCCGAACATCAACCTAACTTCCAAACCAAGCGACAGGCGACGCCATTGTTTATTGGGTGCTTTAGGTAGAAAATCGGCTTTTTCAATATAAAGATGTTTTCCGAAATAGATTGTCCTTTCGCCTAATTGCTCATTATCAGGATTGCAAATAACATTGATCGGTTCAACTTCGCTGGACTCGTAATTGGTGATGGTGACCTTAAGCGGATCGATGATTGCATTCATTCGTTTCGTTTTTCCCAAAAGATCGTTTCTAAGTGAATTTTCAAGCATTTCACTGGAAACCGTGGAATTGATGCGGGACAATCCCGTGCCAAGAATGAAATTTCTGATTGCTTCGGGAGAATAGCCTCTTCTTCTGAGTCCGGCCAATGTCGGCATCCGCGGATCGTCGTAGCCCTTGACCACCTTAGCTTCGACCAATTGTTTCAAATATCGTTTTGACATGATGGTGTTTGTGATATTCAAACGTCCAAACTCATATTGGTGCGGGACGTGTTCTGTCTCGCATTTTTCGATGAACCAGTCGTACAGCGGACGATGATCGACATATTCTAAAGAACATAGCGAATGTGTGATTCCTTCGAAAGCATCTTGAAGCGGATGAGCGAAATCGTACATCGGATAGATACACCATTTGTCGCCAGTATTGTGATGTGTAATGTGGATGATGCGATAGATAACAGGATCGCGCATATTGATGTTCGGGCTCGACATGTCAATTTTGGCTCTTAACGTTTTTTCTCCGTCAGCGTATTTTCCCTGACGCATCTCTGTAAACAGCCGCAAGTTTTCCTCAATCGAGCGGTTGCGATATGGCGAAGGAGTTCCCGGTTCGGTCAATGTCCCTCGATACTTACTCATTTCCTCTTGGGATAGATCACAAACATAGGCAAGGCCTTTTCTGATCAATTTGACCGCTAATTCATATGATTTTTCAAAGTAATCAGAACCAAAAAAGACATTAGCGGGCTTGTATCCCAGCCATTTGATGTCCTCTTTAATCGCTTCGACAAAAGAGGCGTCCTCCTTGACGGGATTGGTGTCATCAAATCGCAGGTTAGTTGTGCCGTTGAATATTCTGGCAAGTTCAAAGTTGGTGATGATCGCCCGGGCATGCCCGATATGAAGATAAGCGTTTGGCTCCGGAGGAAACCTTGTGACGACATTTTTCACATAACCGCTTTTGAGATCTTCCTCAATGATTGTTTTGATGAAATTTGACTCATTTTCCATATCGATCTCTCCTACTAATACTCTAGTCGTGAAAACCCGTTCAACAGGTAATCATCGGTTTTGTTGTTTTTGATAAATTTGAAATATCCAGCCACAGCGATCATCGCCGCGTTGTCAGTGCAGTATTTACAACTTGGGAAATAAACTGGAATATCGGTGATTGTCTTTCTCATCTTGTCGCGGAGGCCTTTGTTGGCGGCGACACCGCCGGTCACGATAATTTGTTTGACTTGATGAAGTTTTCTGGCATCGTTTGTCTTCTTCACCAACACATCGTTGATTGCTTCTTGAAAACTATGGCAGAAATCAGCAATATTAATAACTTCATTTTTTTGGCATTTGTTGTGATAAGCATTGATAACATGCGATTTCAAACCTGAAAAACTGAAATTTAAATCGCCGGAATCGATCATCGGCCGCGGAAATAGGAAGGTGTCTTTCCCCTGCTCGGCCAGTTTGTCAATTTCGGGTCCTCCGGGATAGGAAAGACCAAGAATTCTGGCAATTTTGTCATAGGCCTCACCAACTGCATCGTCTTGGGTTTCGCCGAGCTTGATGAACTCAAAGTGCTCTTTCATCAACACGAGTTCGGTGTGTCCTCCGGAAACGACAAGCGCAAGCAGCGGAAATTCCATGTCATGCTCAATATTACTGGCATAGATATGCCCGGTGATATGCTGGATTCCGATAATGGGAATTTTGTAATTGAGGCTGATGACTTTGGCGGCGTTGATACCGATCAGGAGCGACCCGATCAAGCCTGGTCCCGAAGTCACCGAAATAAGATCAATATCCCGATAACTTATACCGGCCTTCTTCATCGCTTGGTCGAAAACGAATACAATCCCTTTGACATGTTCCCTAGAAGCAATCTCCGGAACAACGCCACCGTATTCTTTGTGGATATCGATTTGACTCAAGACTTCGTTTGCCAAAACCCTTTTTCCGTCTTCGACAAGACTGACGCTGGTTTCGTCACAACTGGTCTCGACACCCATGACAATCATGTTATTCCCCGTTTCTACAGTTTCATCAACATCAGGATGGCGTCTTCGCCGTTATCATAATAGTTTGCCCTTGTGGCAACCCTTTCAAAACCGTGTTTTCCATAGAGAGCGAGCGCTTTTGCATTTGATGGTCTTACTTCAAGTGTCACATTCTCACATCCCTGAAAACGCAAGTACGCGATCGTGTTTTGAATGATCGTTTCACCGAAGCCTTTTCCTTGAAAATCCGGTTTGACATAAAAGTTGAGAATCTGTGCGTTTTTATCATCAATCCAGAGCCCAATGTGCCCAATTAAGTCGGGGCCGGTTTGTTCTTCGAGAACAAAGTAATGAGCCAATGGATTATGATTGAGTTCGTTGATTAGAGCTTCCTTGCCAACTGAGGTTTTAAGAATCTCAAGATCAAGTTTTTCGACGGCGGCGGCGTCTTTTGGAAGCATCGGCCGAAAAATGACATTTAGTTCTGACATTTGTTTCTTTCCGCCTCAGTTACTTGAAGGTAATTGGGAACTAAGGTTGCCGGATCAGCCACAGTCTCAAGTAAATCGCTGACAATGATCTTTTCAATATTGGGCCGTCCTTCAAAAACTAATTTCGGTTTCAGATCGAGATTTTTCAGATATTCCTCAAGGTTTTCGAGACAGTCTGTTTTTTTACGAATCACACTTTGGTCTGTGACTTCAAATAAGCCAAGGAAGGCGTTGCCTCTCCGAGCATCGATGCCTGCCAGAACAAATCCCGACGAAACGCTTGAGGCCATCAGCGCCAAGGAGGAAACTTTCTTTATGGTGATCTTGTTCAGATAACCGATCATTTTGGCAATAGTTACAGCTATCCTGACACCGGTATAACTTCCTGGTCCAACCCCCACGATCAGTTCATCGATATCGGTCAACTCAATTTTCTCACGTTTCAGCATTTCCGCCAAATGGGGAATAACCGTGACCGAATGATTGTTAAATCCTTCTTCATAAATGCAGTCGACTTCCTTGGAATCGATCACTAAGCTCAAGTATACGTATTTAGTTGCCGTGTCGATTGCCAATTGTTTCCACGATTTTCGCATATTTACCATTTCCTCCAACCGTGACTCTCCGCGTTGTCTCATCTAAAAATTCGAGTTTCAGATACAAAAACATCTCTGGCATTATTTTTTTGATGAAAGGATACCACTCAATAACGCTGATCCCCTCATTGTAGATGAACTCTTCAAGTTCATAATCGTAGCCAATGTCCTCAAGGCGATAGACATCAATATGATAAAAAGGCATTCTGCCTTGATATACCTTAAGAAGCGTGAAAGTCGGCGAATTGACATTGTCTCTAACCCCCAAATGCTTGGCCAGAAACTTGGCGAATGTTGTCTTGCCGCTGCCAAGATCGCCTTCAAGGCCGATTACATCGCCCCTTTCAAGGTGAATAGCGATTTCTCTGGCTAATAGATCCATCTGTTCCAGCGAACTGATTATCACTGTTGTCTCCATCTTTATCATCCAATCCATACAAAATTATAACACAAAAAGCAAATCCCTGGTCAAGAAGAAGATATCCTGTATTTACCATGATCAAAAACCGCCAAATCTTTGAAAATAGGTGACTCATTAGCTAAACCTATGCTATAATATTTTAAAGGAGTATGACAAATTAATTGTTACGCTTGTCATAGTATTTGTTTACTTATGTTTTTAATCGTACATAATCCTTTGTCAAACAACAAAAAATCAAAGAAAATGACCAACAAAATCGTCAAGTTCTTTAAGCGTCACCATCTTCCGTTCGTTTTACGGTCGTCCTTGAAATTTGATAACCTCAACAAATATCTCGACAACAACCCGAAACTGACTGATATTCTCTATTTGGGCGGGGATGGATCAATCAACTACTTGATAAATAATGTCGACGTAAGCAAGATCAAGCAAAACATTTATCTCGCTAAAAGCGGGTCGGGAAATGATTTTTTGAGAAGTCTAAAACGCCTAGGCAGGGCAAACGTGACCATTGGCGTAGCCAAAACTGATTCCGGTGATATCAAATTCATCAATGGTTGCGGTGTCGGTTTTGATGCTTCTGTATGCCATTACGTGAATAACGACAAGAAAAAAAATAAATTGGCCTATTTTAAAAATGTCTTCAAAGCAACGGCAAATTTCGAACCTGCCGAAATGGACGTTATCGTTGATGGCGTTAGTGCGCATTATCGTGACTGTTTCTTCACTGCTGTTCAAAATGGCAAATATTTTGGTGGCGGCATGAAAGTAGCCCCAGAAGCCGACATTGAAGCGACGGATTTCACAATCTGCGTGATTCACAATCTTAATAAATTATTATTGCAGGTTTTGTTTCTGTCGATTTATCCAGGTCTTCATACCGGTCTTCGCAAATGGGTAACTGTGCTTAAAGGAAAAGAAATCCAGGTCAAAAGTTCCAAATCGCGTTTCTTTCAAGCCGATGGCGAGGTTTTGGAAAATGTAACTGAGTTTTCCGTCAGTCATTTGTTCTCTCGAGAATTCATTGCCTTTAACAAGCGTGCTCTACTCAAATCGTTTAAAGCAAAATAAAACCGTTTTTTGAAATGGATTTCAATCATCAGACACTGATATTGCATTGATAAGCAATTGATCTCTATCGTTAATTTCTCCCTGAAACATAAAGAAGACGTCTCCTGTTTTGTTAATGGAGGCGTCTTTTTATATTAATCGTATTCTGGTTTTGTCAACCTTGGTGATTGTTCTTTTTTGCTAGTTTGTTTTCTAATTCACTTCTTAATTTTTCATATCCGGGTTTCCCCAGTAAAGCATACATGTTGTTTTTGTAAGCATCGACTCCGGGTTGGTCGAAGGGATTGACCTCAAGGACATAGCCGCTTACAGCACAGGCAAGTTGAAAATAATAGAATAGATAACCAACTAAATATTCATTTATCTCGGGAATCGTGATCACCAGATTGGGCACTTTTCCTATTTCATGGGCGATCAGTGTTCCCTGAAATGCTTTTTTATTAATAAAATCAAGGCTTAGCCCTTTGAGATAATTAAGTTCTTCGAGGTTCTCCGCGTTGGGCTCGATTATGATATCCGACTTTGATTTTTCGATCTGAATGACTGTCTCAAACAAGATCCTCTTTCCGTCTTGGATGTATTGTCCGAGGGAATGAAGATCGGTTGAGAAACTGGCAGAGGCGGTGAAAAGGCCTTTATGATCCTTTCCTTCCGATTCGGCAAACAGTTGTTTCCACCATTCGGAGAAACTTAGCAGTTTCGGTTCATAATTGATGAGCATTTCGATTTGATAGCCTTTTCTGTAAAGCAGGTTTCTGAGTGCGGCATAAAGATGGGCATCGTTTTCCCAAATCCCCATTTTCTTATAAGCTCTGCGTGAGGCTTTAGCCCCTCGAATAATCTGTTTGATATTGAAACCGGCAGCCGCAATCGGCAACAGCCCCGCCGCCGTCAAGACGCTGTAACGGCCGCCGATATCGCTCGGAATGACAAATGTTTCATAGCCTTCCTTGATTGCTATATTTCTGAGCTCTCCCTTTTTAGGGTCTGTCGTGACGTAGATGCGGTTTTTGGCTTCATGACCGTATTTCTTTTCAATTAGTTTTTTCAATACCCTGAAAGCGATCGCCGGCTCCGTCGTCATTCCGGATTTGGAGATGACATTGATTGAAAAATCCTTGCCCTGAAGGTAGTCGGTCAGTTCGGATAAATACTGTGCGGACATATTGTGCCCGGCAAAAATGACTTCAAGGCGTCTTTTCTTGGTGAAATAGGACGAGAGCATCTCGATAGCGGCCTTGGCTCCGAGATATGAACCGCCGATGCCGATCACAACCAGGATTTTCGATTGTTTCCTGATTTTTTTTGCGGCCTCTATTATTTGATCGAGTTCATCCTTGTCGAATTTATCGGGGAGGTTTAGCCAACCTGTGAATTCGCCGCCGGGACCGTTTCTGTTCTCCAGCATTTTCCTCGCCTTGGTGATGTCTGTTTGGATGTTCTCGATTTCTTGTTTATCCACAAAATCGATGGCATGAAAACTGTCTAAATTAAGATGTTTTTCCATCTGATTCCTCCTTGTTCGCCAATGATTATATCATGAACCGAAATAAAACTACTTATATATTTAATCATATATAAAATAGACGAAAGGTCATTCGTCTTTTTTCTTGGGATAATTGTCAATCCATTCCGACAACTTTTTTTCAAAAGGTTTAAACCCCTCGGTGAGTGTGACTTCCTGATATCTCTGTCTTTTTTTTCGGGCAACACTGCGATGACTCAGACTGATTTTGTTGTCGTCGGTAATTTTGATGACCTGTAATTCGACGATCTCGCCGACCTTAAAGATATCTTCGATGTTGCTCACATATTGATCACTTATCTCCGAAATATGGATCAGCCCGTTGGTTTCATCATCAATTCTGACAAACGCCCCATAGGGCTTGATGTTGGTGATACGTCCTTTGACAATATCGCCGACTTTCATGGTTCCACCTCCTGAAAAAACTGAGAGTTATCCGAACCGGAAACGAAATATCAATCATGGGAATTGTGGGCTACCGAACTTGCCGCGGCGGCGGCGATGGCTCCGATGATATCATCGAGAAAGGTGTGGCATTTGCTGGTTTCCTTGCCTTCTTTGTCAAGCTTGCCGATGATGCCGGGCTTGACTTTGTCGACGTAGCCGAAATTCGTCAACCCGATCGACCCATAGAGATTGCAGATGGAAAGGACAAGAATCTCATCGATGCCGAAAAGGGGATTGTCGTCGTTGACAAGCGACTGGAGCGGCTCGCGGAGTTTTTCGTTTTCGGCAAGATAATCGAGTTCGATTCCTGTAAGTATTGTGTACTGGACATCCCGTTTGCCGAGCACCCTGTCAACTGCGTCCCCGCAGACGTCATATTGGAGATTGGGTATATACTTTTTTTGCAGATCATAGACGATTTTGATGATGTCGTCAATCTTGCAACCCCGTTCTTCGATCATTTTGATACATAGTTCTTTCATGTTTTTCTCGTTCATATATCCTCCTACCAGATATGCTCAACGCCGATCACGCCGGGAATTCGTTCAAGGATGGTGTCCTCGACTATTTCCTTAAGCGTGCTCTCAAAGCCAAGGCAGCCAATACAGGCTCCCGACATCTTGACATAGACGATTCCATCTTCGAAATTGACAAATTCGATGTCGCCGCCGTGACGGCGGATATATGGTCTAATCAAGTTGATTATTTCTTTAATTTCAATGATGATTTCTTCCTGCGTCATATTATCCTTCTTTACTCTTCCCGATTTTTCTTGGAATTGAAATGGGGATTTTTAAGAATGTAGAAAGCACAGTTCATCGGGCAAGACTCCAATAAATAGTCCGGAATGAACTTGAAGCTGTTCGGCCCTGTCATCGCAAAACCCTTGAGTCGCAAAAGGCCGGCCGAATAGTCGCCGACAAGATATGGGTAAATGTCAAAGATATCGGTATAGCGCTTGTTAAAGTCGTCCAAAACGAAGGCATCACGATAATTTTTGATTAGTTCGAACTCGCCGTGGATGGTTTCGATCATTTCAATCATCGGGGCTCAACTCCTTGCATTATTTATTGTATCACAATCTCTGAAAAGATAAAGTAAAAACCCTTGTTGGATTTTCTGGTATAAGAAAAAAGGCCATCTGGCCTTAGAGCATCAAAAGCATATCGTTTTCAAGCAGGACAACCGCCTCGCAGATGATCGCTTTTTCTTCGCCGACGATCCCGAGTCCCTCAAAGGTGGTCGTCTTGATCGAAATTTTGTCGATGTCGGTTTCCAAAATGTCGGCGATCCGCTGCCGCATTTTGTCAATATAAGGCCTTAGCTTTGGTTTTTCGAGCGAAACCATGCAATCAAGATTGTGGATCTCATAGCCTTTGTTCTTGACATATGTGAAAACTTCTTTGAGGATCAACGCTGAATCATAGCCCTCGTACTCTGGATTCTCGTTGGGAAAGTATTTCCCGAGATCACCAAGTGCAAGCGCTCCGAGGATCGATTCGGAAATGGCATGAAGCAGACAATCGGCGTCGGAATGACCGATAGGGCCTTTGTCGTGTTCAATCTCGACGCCGCCGAGAATGAACGGCCTTCCCGAAACCAGCGGATGAATATCTTTGGAAAAACCGATTCTGATCATAGTAAAGCCTCCAATACTACAAAGTCATCAGCCGTTGTGGCTTTGATGTTATTTGAATCGCCGGGAACGACGGCGACTTTCTCCTTTAGTTCCGACCAGATTAACGAAGCGTCATCGGGATATTTGTGTTTATGCGCTTTCGCTAGTTGATGCGCTTTGATGATCTTGGAGGTAAGAAATCCTTGTGGGGTCTGAATCTGTACCGTACTCTCCCTATCGATGATATGGGTGATCATTCCTTTGCCTACAGACGCTAAAGCGTCTTTAGCAACAACACAGAGCGTTGCGGCATCAACCAGACTAAGTTGGGCTTTGATAGCGGCGATTGCACTTTTTTTTAAATTGGGCCTGGCGCCGTCATGAATTAGAACGTATTTGGAATGTATGTGGTTCAACCCATTAGATACGCTGATTTGACGGGTCGTTCCTCCGATGACAAGCCGGGCTTTGTCTTCCAAAATCAGTGAAAAACTGTCTTTATCGCTTTCAGAACAGACGATGATGACACCTTCACAGTCTTTGTCCTCAAGAAACCTTTCAACACTATAGAGAATCATTGGCTTGTTTTTGAGAAGGTACAGATTCTTATTATAGCTGAGGCCGCTTCTCGACCCTGAACCGGCAGCGACAATCAGTGCTTGATACATCATATGTCTCCGATCATAAATATCAATAGATCATTCTCCGTATATGGAGTAATTGCGTTTTTGATTCCGGATCGCCTCGCTCAATGTCTTATTTGCCAGACTATTGAGTTCCGAAACCGAATACTCGGACCAAGGCTCATGGCGAACGATGCCGAGATTGGGATAGACGATCTGTTGAATGCCGCCAATATTGAGCATCAAATTCACGAGATCGCCTCCGCTTTGAAGAGCGCGGTAGAGGACATCGTACTTCCGCTGTTCCTTGATGATCAGAGCGAATTGGATTCCGGTGATTCGAAAAATACTGTTGATGTCTTTTGCGAAATGGAACCGCATTTTTTTGATATACTCAGCGATCATCAGGTTACCCACATCCCTGCCAAACCGTTGGTTGATGTCGGGAATATTGGTCAGTTGGATCATGATCAGGTAAAAAGGCTCCGGCTCTTTCATTATTTGTATCAGATATGCGAGGAGATTCTGTTCGTTGGGCAGCGAATCGATTTCATGGATCGAGGTGTCCGGAAACAGTTTGATGTCGATGGGTTTGACCGCGGCGATGATATGAAGTTTCTTGTCAAACTCAAAGACGCGGCCCTTTTCTTCAATCCAGATGAATCCGGTCCCCGCCTTGATCCGGTATTTCATCTCATAACTAGGGTTTTTCTTGCTGGCTTTCTTGATGATTCCGAGATAGGAGGTCTGATCATCATCATGAATCATATCGGTGTATTCTTCAAGTGTATACTCATGCTTGGTTGTTTTGGTGATATCGAGAAACTGGTCGGTAACGAACAGGCCATTGAGATCTTCATTATAGAAAAACAATGCTTCCCTGACCAATCTGATGGTGGAAATATACCTTTGCCTAAGCAAGTCGGAAGTCGATTTTGTTTCTTCGAGTTCCTTTTCTAATTCAAAAAAGTCGTAGTCGGTCAGATTCTGTGTGATTCTGATCTTGCGTTTAAGAGTAATTGCGAAAACAACGCTACCAAGATATAGGGCATATCCGTAATATTCTTTGAATTTGACAAGGGAAACAAACGAAAGCCAGTCAGGAAAAAACTTGATGACTAAATAGACAAGCGCGAACACCACTAAGAGAATCGCTTTCCAAATATGGACTTTTCGATAGATGGCACCGCTTAGTACAAAAAGCAAAGTCATCATACCCAGACAAACGTAGATGAATAAATCTTCCAATCGACGTCTCTCCTTTCGTTGAAATCTATTTGATGTTGGTTTTCACGTAGATAAGGGGATAGACATAAGTCAAGAAAATCCCCATGAAAACCAGATTGTACCAGGCGCTTACATAGTCGTTTCCGGTGAAATGAGTTCCGACCAGAATGACAAGAAAGAATAGTGCCCAGACAAAATTGAGACCGTTATTTATGACTTTGAATAGTTTAGAATCAGAATAATCTTGCCGAAAATCATACTTCCTAAATTCATAGACAATCGGCTTGTTGATGAGCCAAGTGACGAAGAAACTGCCTCCCATTAAACCAAGAAGCACATCGTCGTTTCTCCAAGTGTTAAATGCCGGCCAGAAAATGGCCAAGATTGTCATCAATAGGTAAAGAATGCCCCATGCATATTCAAACCAGTTCAGTTTGCGGTATGTTTTTAGTCGGATGAATCCGAGTACAACAACAATTCCAAGCGCAAATGGCGCCAGCCAGATCATATCGACGAAATTATGGGCAAGCGCGACGGCGCTGAATACAAGAAGATATGCAAACAAGAACAAGGACCCGAGGTTTCTGATCTTGGTCCGCGGCTGGAAACGCGGTTTCGCTTCTTGATAGTCATCCAACTCGAAAGCCGATACCGCTTCATATAACAAATCGGTACTACCGGTATAGCGGAATCCGCCCCCTTGGAACACCTCATCAAAGGTGACTTTTTTCAATAACAGATTTGACAGTTTGTCGTTAGTCGTGTAGATCGAGAGATCGGGATTCGCATATTCACCATGATGAATGGTAATATTCTTGGCTTTGGTTCTAACAAAATAATCGGTCTTGCCAATATGAAAGTTGATGTGAATTTCCGTTTTCCCAAGTGTTTTTTTGCCGTAATTATGTCGAATCATCATCATGATCTCATCGTTTGTCAAGTAATAGAACGTGTCGTCATCATCACCGAAATAGAGTATCTCCTCGATTTGATCGGCAAGAAAGATGCCACTATGGAAACTGCCATAAAGTCCCGCTTCCGGTCTCTGCCAAGAGCCGGTCAGATGCAAATTCTCAAAAAACCGCAAGTGTTCCCCTGCCTCAATTTCGATCTGCTTGTTAATGGAAAGCCCCTTACGCAGATCCTCGCGGCTGATATTGGCCAACAATTGTGTGGGAACTCCTTCTTTGATGGCGATTATTGTTTTTTTAAGTTTGGGAAAATATTGATACAATGTTGCTAGTAATACATCTTGTTTCACGGCGGTATCTTCGTTATAAACATAATCAAGACAAAGCATTCCGTTTTTTGAAGGACAAGCCTTTGGATCATAGAGGCTGTAGTTGAAGAGTGACAGAATACCGGCTTTTTTCTCGATGGTTATTGGAAAATGATAAGTCAGTTCGGTTATTCCAAGTGCGCTTGGTTTTTTGTTCAAGGCAAGATAGAGCGTGTTTTTCCGCAGTTTGGAGTGAATATTCGGATAATATGCTTCGATCGTCTCGATGTTATCCGTAAAACTAGGAAAATAGGTTTTAAAAAACAGGTCGGGTTTACTGTTCACAACAAAATGTTTCGCAACGATCTTTTTGTTTGCATAATCGATGACTTCAGTAATTTTTCCAAGATCATCATAGATATATTCTTTAATTCTACGTTTCTGGACCGATTTTGGGGAAATGATGTTAAGTTTTTCGATCAAAAGATCTCTGATTTCCGCCTGTGAGGTCTGTAATCGGCATAGTCCTTCTTTGAGTTCAAGAAACATCTGGGAAAAGAAATGATAGCTGTTGACTTGTGCCGGATCAATTCCATTAATCTGATGGTTGAGTAAAAACTCATTGATGATCATTGGATCAGAAAAATATTTTTCCAAAAGATCCTTGAGAGAATAGTCGCCCCACTCAATCATCAAAGATGTCAGTGTGTAGTCGCGGTTGTTGATCATGTTCAATTGCTGGCTGACATAGTTGTCGTAATGATTTTCAAGATCACGGAAAAACTTATGAATGGCATCTCTTTGTTTAGGATAATAGCGGACGAGATAGACTCTGTATCTGTCAAACGCATAATCTCGTCTTCTAACGGATCCGTCTTCATGAATAATGAAATCGGATTCAACAAGATCGCCCTTGATCTCGTCTTTCAATCCGATCAATTCCGTATATTGATGAACAAGACCGTAGCTATCAAGTCCCGGAAGAAATCCGTCACGATCATATTTAAACTGGTATTTGTTGTTTTCAGGATCAGTCAAAGTGAGACTTGCGGAGGGGATGACATCGGCTTTTTCATCAATCAAAACGGAAACGCTACGCATTTTCCTGGCGAGAAAAAGCGCCGCGGTCAAAGAGGCGATATCGCTGCCGATGATCAACACATCGTATTTCTCCAAATGGTTCACCTCCCGAATGACCTTATTATCTTTATAAATTATATCATAGGGGGGCGAAAAATACTATTATCGAAACAAGAAAAAAGCGCCGAGGCGCTTACTTGATTTTGAGGTATTTTTCGAAGTAGAGATTCAGTGTTTCTTTGCTGACGTTGTAGTCCAATTGGCGATTGATGGCGACACTGGCGTAGCCGGTTTCCTCCGAAACGACGATTGTCAGCGAATCGCTTTGTTCACTGATGCCAATGGCCGCTCGATGTCTGGTTCCGAGATGGAGGGGAAGATCGGTTCTTTCGGTTGAGGGAAAGTATGCTTTGGCGCAGAGGATTGCGTTGTCGCGAATAATGACGGCCCCGTCATGAAGAGGCGTTGTTGGAATGAAGATGGAGGCGAGAAGTTCGCTCGTGACCGGAGCGTTGATCATCATCGCTTTGCTGATGAAAGCAGAAAGATTGATTTCTCTTTCAATGGTAATCAAGGCTCCAATTTTGCGGGTTTGCAAAAAATCGACAGTTTCGAGAAGCTTGTCTGCCAGATCATTGTCGGTTTTTGTGAGTCGGTGTTTCTTGTTTTTGAAAAAGCCGATTTTTTTGTTCAGTGCCTTGATTTCATTCAAATACATCATTACCAGAATATAAGGAAGAGGTAGGAGCGCAAATATTTTGGACGCAAGTTCCCACTTGATTCCGGGATCGAGAGCCAAGGCAATAATCAGCACTATCGAAAAAACAATCAGCAACCCCTTGCTGGGGCGGATTGCCTTATGGCTGACTTTCGTTCTGAGCGTCAATAGAAATATCGCATATAAATAAGTGACGACTGCGATTAATGTAAAATAAGCCACGGTCTCCCTCCTCAAAAACAAACAGTGCGCCTATTAATATTCTATCTCAATTTATCAATAAATAAAAGGCTAAGCACTAGGATTGGTTTCTTTTTTATTTCCGGTCTTGCGAAAGACATAATCTAAAGCAAAATAAGCGATCGGAATCAACAGCACAGACCCCAAAAACGGAGCGATGATTTTGGTTAGCGGTTGTAATGAATAATCAGCGTGAAACCAATTGATGATTATAAAATCAAATCCTGCCGTCAGGATGTTGCTGATGAACAATCTTGCAAGAAAAACCATGATCACCGTAAAAAACTGCAGAGCGTTGCGATTATGAACTTTGAAGGTAAAAATGGCATTAGCGAAATAGGAAAATACAGAGGCGCTGATGAAAGCAAAGGTGTTGGCGACAAAAGCCAGCCAGGTATCCGAGTCAATCAGATCTGCAAAGGCATTATGAACCAGCCAGTAAACCAGGAGATGGATTGCGGTATTGATAATGCCAATAGTGCCGAAAGTAATAAATTTTCGGGTTAGGAAATTCTTGACGACAAAATTGATGATTTTTTTGAACAAAGTCCTATTCCTCCGAACTTTCTTGAATCAGATAGATCGGCCGGTCAAAAGTCTGGCGTCGCATTTGATAAAGTAAGTATATTTGGACATATGCGATGATTCCCAAAGCAAAGATTGTTAGCACCATCAGCAAGCCAAGCAGAAACTCGCTCAGGGCAAAGATGTCAAATACATAAAGGAGTACATCTCCAACCAGCAACAAAACCGAAAACATAACCAATAACATTGGTACGATCAAAAGAATCGTTGAAAATTGGTTTAATCCGTTGAATGCGTATCGCAATAGAGATTTGAAACTCCAGGTGCTCTTTCCGCGCATTCTCGGTATGAAATCGAATTCGATACACTTGCGGGGATAACCGACCCAGGAAAAGATGCCTTTTACAAACCGATAGTTGTCCTTGATTGCTAGAAACGCTTCGACGACCTGTCGATCTAACAATTGGAAATCCTTGGCGCCGTTGTCGAGCGGCATTTCCGTGTGGCGATTATAGATTTTGTAAAACCAGTTGGCGAAAAAGGTTCTGAGCTTTGGCTCTCCTTTTCTGGTTCTGCCTTTGGTATAAACAATTTTATATCCTTCTTCATAATACTTGATCATTTCCGGAATCAACGACGGCGGCTGCTGGAGATCACAGTCGATAATGATTACAGCATCGCTTTCTTTGGAATGCTCAAGACCGGCATGCATCGCCGCTTCTTTGCCAAAGTTACGGGAAAAACTGAGATAATTTACCGTCTTATCGGCCTTCCTCAACTTTTTGATTTCGTCAAGAGTGTTATCCTTGGAACCGTCGTTGACGTAAAGCAAGCGAAAAAGGTAGCCGGGGATATCTAAGTATTTCCTGACCTCGTCATAAAATGGTTTTACATTTAGTTCTTCATTGTATGATGGTATGATAATCGTGATATTTTTCATGATTCTATCTCCTTAACGCTTTGTTTTCTGCTTTTGGTTTTTTTGATAACCAAAGGCAAGACAAAGATTCCAAGATAAACGAGAATTCCGACTCCCGACCCCAACAATCCATGTTTGAGTCCTTTGGGAACGAACTTCATTTCAATTTTAACGTCTTCAACGCCGTTGGGAATGATAATGCCAAGAAAGCCTCCGCTGGCACTGATGGTTTCATACTCTTCGCCGGAAATGAATTGCCATTCTTCCGAATAGGCGATCGGAACCACCACAAGTTGGTCGTAGGCACTTTCACTGGTTCTTTCATATGAAAGCGATAATTTGCCACCGCTTATTTTCAACGACTTGTCTTTTGCCAGTGACTGATTTGTTAACAATTCATAATCACTCAAGTCATCATAAATGTATTTTAAATCAAAATTGAACAAATCGTTGACTTTAGTATACATATTATATGTTTTAAAAATATACATAGTAACTGGTTTGGTGTTGAAATAGTAATAGTTTTTGAATCCTTCATATTCATTTCCATCCTCATCAACGAATGATACTTTCTCTAGTTCCTGAGACATGTCAAAGTAAAGCATGCCCGTCTCCCGGGTGAAGTCGATGGATGAGACATCATACACAAGGTAGGCAGCTTGATTCCTTGCCATCTCGAGTCGCAAGGTAAGATTGAAATTATCGGAAAGGTTGGCTGATTCGAAATAGATCGCGACCGGTTGCGACCAAAATTCTCCTTTGACATCATGTTTTTCTGTGGGTGTGACGATACAAGCCTTTTTCGTTCCGTCGGCATATTCCATAAATACTTCTCCGAGGTCGTCGACGTTAGCGTTAGTTTTGATGTAAAGACCTCCACTTGAAAAAGATATTTTCAAATCTGCGTTGTCAAAACGGAAAAACTCCCTTTCCGCAGTGTTTTCAATGCCGGCGATAGTGACTGTTTCCTTGTTTGTGACCGTCCGTTTTGCGGACAGGGCTTTCGTGAAACTCGATCCATTAAGATCTATTTTCTCGAGATTCAAATCTTGAAGCAGATCCTCATATCTTCCTTCATCGATAACGCCAGTTCGCAATAACGTCTTTTGCGCTTCGACCTTGGTATTGCGATTGCGATGATTGATAAACTCTCGGTTGGTGACATACGATTCATATACTTGGAACGGTTCCCCCCTGACAATCCTAAAAAGCATATATTTGTCGTTCGCACGCATCAATTCATAATGATTGCTATCAAAATAATAGGTGAATTCGCTGTTTGCCAATAAATATTTATACCCAAGAAATTGATTGAGATAGATAGCTTGAGCATCAATGACTTCTTTGGTCTGGTGTTCTTGGGAACCAAAAAGCAAGTGAGCGAGCATATCGGTTTCAGAATCTGTCCAAGAATGGAAAATCCGAGTATTGGTTGGAAAAGAAGTCATCCGGTTAAAATTGGTATGTTCAACCGTGAAGCGCGTCAAATCAACATAGACACGATAAAATTCATCGTCGGCGATCGACTCGCTGAGAAAATCATCGATATCATAGGCATTTTGAAAAGTGTCGATCTTATTCCTGATCGAAAACGGCCCTGAATAAATAAAAGCAATTCCCAAGACGAATTCTACCCAGAAGAGAATACGGAACCACTTTTGCTTTTTCAGCCAGCCAAACACCAACATTAACAAGAGCACCACCGCGGAGACTCCCATCATCCAGGTGTCGGCCGTCAGTGCATCTTCATATTGGAAATCGCCGAGCGCTTTCAGTTTCGTGATGTAATAATAAATCAAATAAACATCGAGTGCCAGAAACAAGACAATCGGTATCGTCAGCCATTTCATTTTGACTTCTTCAAACCCATAGTTATCAAAGACATGCGCGAGAATCATGACCATGACTAGGGGATAGAAATTGATCCAACGGGTATAGGGCTGATCGGTCGTTCCGGAAAATACATAGGAAAAAATGGGAAACAGCATCAAAATTAGTCCAATGGGAATCAATACCTTGTAGATGTTGCTGATTCGGTCTTTCATGAAGTATACGTAGGACATCAGCGTCAATCCGGTCATGGTTATGTAGAGGGAGACATGTTCTTTGGTATAATCCTGCATAAAGCCATAAAAAGCGATTGGTCTTTGTTCGGAAAACATTTTTGCCAAAAAACGTATATAGATCTCCGGTTTGAACAACTCCAACTCCAAACCGAAGACATTGACAACCCAAGGGTCGAAAGTTCCAATTGATCGATAAGTGTCTTCCAAAATAAATAAGATAGAAGGGTAGAGAATTCCGAGAGACATAATCAGCCCTAAAATCATCAATCCGAGAAAAATGACTCCGTCCAATAACAACCGCCAAAAATTGAAATCCTTGCGCTTGAAGTACTCGACAATAAACATGATTCCCGTAAAAATAAGGGCTGCGTAGGCAAGATAGAAATTGTACAAGACAAGTGCCAGTGTATAGAGCGGAATAATCCATTTCTTGCCTTTAAAAGACCAATGGATTACCAGTAAGGAAAACGGGAGGTAGAACACTAGGGACAAAAAAGCAGGAAATGCCATAAAACTGACCATACCGCCACTGATTAAATAAAAAATCCCCATCCAAAATATCGTTCGGTTCTTCATTCCCTGAAGCGAAAGATAGTAAGCAAATGTCATGACGCCGGCGAATATTTTAATGAATTCAGTGACTGAGTAGGCGATGTTTATCGGCATTACATAACTCAACAGTAAAGTGATAAAAGTAAAAATGTCAAGCGGAATATAATAGACATCTGAAAAATAAGACGCGCCAAGATAATTGTTTAGATTGAAAACCGACAGCGTTCCTGTTTTGATTTGTTGGATGAAGTCAACGATGATCGTGTAGTACTGCAATAGGTCATCAGAAAAATTGGTGTAGAAACTGTTGTTGATCAAGATGATCAGAATTTCAATACCAAAGAAAAGCGTAAAGACAAAAAGCGCCAAAAACCTGAACGTTTTCTTTTTTGACGTAAATTGGTCATCGATAAGAGTTTTTAAGCGTTCAGTAATCCTTTGCCACTTTTCTTTTAAAAGCTGGATTTTTTTCTTTTGTTTTCGAGGATTATATTTCATGCAATACCTCTATCATCCAGGATAATCAATTAATTATAACATATATACAATGCAGAAAAATAAAAATATCTGTGAGAAATCCGTTTGTAATGAAATGTTGTATAATACTTTGAGGGGGTTTGCCGAAATGGAAAGAGCCATTCTCGTCGGGCTTGATTTGGGCCATTCCACAGATTTTCAGAATTCGATGGCTGAACTTGATAGTCTTGCCAAGGCGCTATCGATCAAAGTTGTTGGTGTTTGTACTCAGAAAGCTGATTTTCCGACACCAAATTTTTATATTGGCCAAGGCAAGGTTGAAATCTTGAAACAGGATATTATGACTCTTGACGCGAATTTATTGATTTTCGATGACGAACTCAGCCCTTCCCACATTCGCAACTTGGAAAAAGAACTTGAAATCAAGATTGTGGACCGCACTATCCTAATCCTTGATATCTTTGCAAAGAGAGCGCGTACAAAGGAAGCTATGTTACAAGTCGAGCTTGCACAAGCAACCTATTTTTTGCCGCGTATTGTCGGAATGTATCGGTCGCTATCGCGACAAAAAAGCGGCACAGGATCAAAAGGTCCTGGTGAACAACAGCTTGAGCTCGATCGCCGCGTGCTCCGCGATCAAATCGCAAGAACAAAACGTGAACTGAAAGACGTTGTCGCAAACAGAAGAACACAAAGAAACAAGCGCAGACAAGCGAGCATCAAGACTGTGGCCATCGCTGGTTATACCAATTCCGGCAAATCGACATTGATGAACTCTATTCTGACAGAAACCAAATCCAAATCAGAAAAATACGTGTTTGAAAAGAATATGCTGTTCGCCACGCTCGAAACACAGACGCGGGAAGTGAGCCCTGAGCATAATCGAAACTTCGTGATTACAGACACTGTAGGCTTTATCTCCAAGCTCCCTCATAATCTGATCGAAGCATTCAAGTCGACGCTTGAGGAAGTCAAGGAAGCAGACCTGATCCTCCATGTAGTCGACGTTGCCAACCTCAATTATCAAAAACAAATGGCGGTTGTTGAGGAAGTATTGAAGGAAATCGGGGTAGCTGATATCCCCATTATCAATGTGTTTAACAAAATCGACCTTGTGCCTTCACCGCCATTAGAAACTGACGGGCCCCCAGTTTATATCAGTGCCCTTCAAAACACAAACATCGACATCTTGCTAGATAGGATCGACAAAGAATTATATCCTAAAATAAAAATTACTAACTTCCTTATACCGTTCGCTGAGGGCCAGATTTACAGCTTTTTAAAAAGTAACGCGAACATTATGGAGACATCCTATACTGAAAAAGGCATCAATCTTAAAGTCGAACTGACAGAAAACCTCTTACAAAGGTTCGCAAAGTACATTGTGTGATTATTGTTCATCAATTCAATCAGCCAATAGCAATCACTTGTTGAAACAATGATATGAAGACATTTAATGCAAGGCACGCGGAAACTATTTGTTTCCGCGTATTTATTATATTAATTAATTTTTAAAATAATGCTTGTAAATGTCTATTTTATGGGATATTCTGTTTTTTTTACACAGATCCGCAATCGTAGAGAAACTTAAAGTAATGATCAATTATATCCTTGAAACATTTCAAGGATGTCGCAGAAACGATTTCGGCTCTGATCGCCGCAGAATTCTTCAGTCCTTTGATATACCATGGACCGTGGCTCCGCATTTCCATTAAAGCCAATCGTTCCCCTTTTCTGTTTACAAGCAGGTCCAGATGGTTAATAATTGCATATTTCCTTTCTTCAAGGGGTATGTGTTCTTCATAAAACCCCTTTTCAATAAGAGATTTTGTTTGTTTAATAAGCCATGGGTTTCCCAAAACGCCTCTCCCGATCATAACAGCGTCGCAGTTAGTTTCTTGAATCATTTTTATTGCGTCTTCTGGCGTTTTGATATCTCCGTTACCGATTACTGGAATTTTTACGTTACGCTTTATTTCGCTGATTATTCGCCAATCCGAATGCCCTGAATACAATTGTGTTCTTGTCCTCGGATGAACTGCAATAGCGCTGATTCCGGCTGTTTCCGCTCTTTTTGCAAGTTGTACGGCATTAATATTTTCATTATCCCAGCCGCTTCTTATCTTGATTGTAACAGGTTTCAAAGAAGAGGAAACAACTGCTTTAATTATTTTTTCTGAGAGGTCGAGGTCTTGCATCAATTTTACTCCTGCGCCACCCTTTGTAACCTTTCCGATCGGACACCCGAAATTGATATCAATGATATCCGCATTCGAATTTCGGGACACATAACCCGCAGCAAATGCCATGGTGTCCGGATTGCTTCCAAAAAGTTGGAGAACTATCGGTTTTTCGTGGTTTTCGATGACAAGCATTGCCAGTGTTTTCTCATTCCGATGAATAATCCCTTTGTCTGATACCATCTCGGTGTATAGTAATCCGGCTCCATGTTCTTTGAGAATCTTACGATATGTAGAATCCGTCACTCCAGCCATCGGAGCGACAACAATTTGGTTGTCGATCGAAATGTTAGCAATGTTCCATTTCATATATCTGGGTTCTCCTTGTGATTCGGGTAATATTGATTATAATACATTTCCCAAGCAAAGACAAACCGTTTCCATGCCTTGACTGTTGTGCATTAATGCTCTTTAAAGAATATGAAGTATTGGATGATTGTTTTGTTAAAACGTCAGTTTTAAATATATATCAAAAAACAAACCGATAAAAAGGGATGAAAGCATATTATCATCCCTTAAGTCGGTCATAAATCATGGTCTTATTTATTGATGCTTAATATGGAAGCGGATGTGCATCAGTCAAGATTCTGACTTCTTTTCTCACTTCATCAAGAATCAACTTGTCATCCGGATTCAAAAGTGTCTTATTGATCAATTCGGCAACTTTTCGAAAATCCTTCTCATCAAAGCCTCTGGTTGTCATAGCCGGAGTTCCCAATCTGATGCCGCTGGCGATAAAGGGATTTTGAGTATCATAAGGAATCGTGTTTTTGTTACAAGTGATATTGACCGTATCAAGCAGATTTTCAGCTTTTCTGCCGGTTAGATTAGTCTTAGAAAGAACGTCTAGCAACAACAAGTGGGTGTCTGTTCCTCCAGAGACGACATGATAGCCTAAGTCCACAAATTTCTCCGCCAATGCTTTGGCATTTTTGATGACTTGTTTTTGATATAAAACAAAATCATCGCTCATTACTTCCTTGAACAATATGGCTTTGGCGGCGATAACGTGCATCAAAGGCCCCCCTTGGATTCCAGGAAAGATGACTTTATCGACTTGTTTAGCAATGTCTTCATTGTTGGTCAGAATAATGCCTCCTCGAGGTCCTCGTAAGGTCTTGTGAGTTGTCGAAGTGACGATGTCGGCGTATTCACAGGGATTCGGATGTAACTTTGCGGCTACAAGTCCTGCGATATGCGCCATGTCGACCATCAAAAGCGCTCCAACTCTGTCAGCGATCTCCTTGAATCTTTGAAAATTGAGTTCTCTCGGATAAGCGCTTGCTCCAGCGACTATAAGTCTTGGTTTGACCTCCATAGCCTGGCTTTCCAAAAGGTCATAGTCGATCATTTCTGTTTTTCGATCAACATAATAAGAATGAAATGCATAATCAATCCCGCTGAAATTCAGCGGATGTCCGTGAGTTAGATGTCCGCCTTGGTCGAGAGCCATGCCCATTACGGCGTCTCCGGGTTTAAGGATCGCCCGATAAGCTCCCATGTTTGCCGTCGAGCCGGAATGCGGCTGGACATTGGCATACTTGACATTGAAGATTTGTTTGACTCGCTCACGGGCAAGCGATTCAGCCTCATCAACATATTCACAACCGCCATAGTACCGTTTGCCGGGATAGCCTTCGGCGTATTTGTTTGTGAGCACGCTACCCACAGCTGCGAGAACTGCTGGAGATACGAAATTTTCCGAGGCGATCAGTTCCAGATGTGATTGTTGTCTTTTTTCTTCCGCCCGAATCAGTTCTGCGATTTCGGGATCAACTTTCTTGATCTCATTCATATTAATTCCTCCGCTGGTGTTTTTGTAATGTTCTCTTCAATGTTCACAAGTCTGTTTGCCAGATCAATGAAAGTGGCTGTATTGATAGTTTCGGCTCTTGCCGAAATGGGAATCCTTGTCTGTTCGAACAGTTGTTCGATTGCGTCGCGATCACAGACGAGTCCTGCAGAAAGCAAATTGTTTGCGAGTGTTTTTCTTCTTTGGGCAAATGCCGCCCTGATCAAGGTAAAAAACAGTTTTTCGTCAATCGGTTTGGCATACGGCGTTGCTTTGGGCATCCCCAAAGCGATAACGGCGGAGTCAACTCTTGGAATAGGCTTGAACACTTCTCGGGGTACTTTGAACAGCAGCTTGGCGTCAGACCGGTAATCAATGGCGATCGACAGCGCGTTATATTCTTTCGTTCCCGGTTTTGAAGTCAGCCTTTTGGCAACCTCCAGCTGGGTCATGACGATAATGCGACTCAGTTTGTCAGTGGCTTCCAGAAATTTCATCAAAATCGATGTAGTGATGTAATAGGGGAGATTGCTGACAATGGCTATTTCCGCATCTGCGGGAAAATATTTCTCCAAATCGGCATTGATGTCAACGTTGAGAACGTCTTGGTTGACAAGAATTAAATTATTCCTGTTCTGAAACCTCCGCACAAGCTCGGGAATGAGCTCGCTATCGATCTCATATGCCAATACTTTGTTAGCTTTGTCCAATAACACTTCGGTAAGTGAGCCTCTTCCCGGGCCGATTTCGATCACAAATGTGTTTTTAGTAACATTGGCTTGGGAAACAATTTTTTTTAACAAATTGACATCAGTGATGAAGTTTTGTCCCAAATGCTTTTTTATCCTGATATGATTGTTTTGGGGATTTTGATCGTTTTTATCCATTTATAATCGCTCCCTCAATTTGCCTCTTTAGAAGTAGCGACCGGGTCCGGTTGATCGGCAGTATAAACTGCAGTTTCATTTTGAGTTTGATATTTGAAGTATTTCTTTTTAATTTTTGGTTTGACCACAATCTGGATCGCCTTCTGGCAGACCTGGATGTTTTGATCGCCAAGCCCTCCTAATTCACCGTCGAAATTCCAACGGAATTTTGTATCGGTCTCTATTTTCAATTTGGCAGTTCTGAATCTTTTCACGAACGATGTGCTCAAAAAAGGGAAAAAATAAGAAATGAGATAGGCGATCCAGTTGAAAGGATAAATACTACGATACATTATCACATCGACCTTGCCGTCGTCAAGAATCGGCTTGTAGATTAGATTCATGGCAGCGACCCGTTTTGTGTTGATGATTAGAATCAGCGAAAATACTCCTTCCAAAACGCCGTCGTCATAGGTTGCTTTCATGTGCATCTTGGAAATCGTAAACCACTTCTCAAGCGCTTTGAAAAGATAGGCGATCCAACCAAATTTCTTTTTCATCTTCGAATCAGTCATGTACCCGATGTCAATATACGCGCCGTTGCCAGACACATACGTAAAATAACGGTCGTTTGCTTTGACCACGTCCATCAATACCGGTTCGTTCTCAAAAAAAACATCCAAAGCTTTGTTAATGTTTTTGCTGATGCCTAATGTATGGGCGATGTCACAGCCGGTTCCTGCTGGCAAGTGACCGATCACCGGCCGGTAATCGGATTTCATAATCCCGTTCAGACATTCGTTGAAAGTGCCGTCTCCGCCCGCTATAACCAGATAATCATATCTTTTTTCACAAGCTTGAAAAGCTATTTCCGTGGCTTGGCGCGGATATTCAGTCTGAAAAACATCCAGATGATGTCCGTTTTCCCGAAATCGTTTCTCAATCATCGAAAGATGTTTTTTGAAGTTTTGGCGTCCGCTTGCGGGGTTAAAAATCAACAATGTCTTTTTCAAAAAAAATCACCGCCAAAATTATACCATATTGGCGTTTTAAAAACTATACGGGCTGTTACACATTATCCAAATCGGCTGGGCAAACAAGCGGTTATTTGTTATAATATCGACAGGTGGTACGCCAATATGATTAACACTCTGCTTTTCGATCTTGACGGCACGCTGATCGACTCCAATGAATTAATTATTATGTCACTTCAAACGGCTTTATCCAAATTTCTTCCAGATCGTTACTTCCCTCGATCCGCAATCATCCAAATGATCGGCCCGCCTCTTCGGGAAACCTTTGCTAGCTTAGTGGCGGACGCTAACACGATCTCCATGATGATTGATGTTTATTTAAAAACATACCGTGAATACGAGTTTGCCTACATTGATATATACCCGCATGTTCTTGAAGTTTTGGATTACTTCAAGGATAGCGGCTTCAATCTTGGCATCGTCACAACCAAGTTCAGATCATCAGCTTTACCCTCAATCAAACACTATGGGATCGACCAAAGAATTTCGACAATCATCAGTTTAGATGAAGTCGCCAAACACAAACCCGATCCCGAACCGATCAAAAAAGCTTTGTCGGCTTTTAACAACGTCGACCAGGCGGTTATGATCGGTGATTCTTATTCAGATATTATCGCGGGGAAAAACGCTGGCATCCTCACCTGTGGCGTATCTTGGACACTTAAATCCGAAGAACTACATCGTGCCATGCCTGATTTTTGGATTGATGATTTTCGGGGTTTATCCCGCATCATAGAAAAATATAACCAGGGGGTTTAAATATGGACTGCATCTTCTGCCGAATCATCAACGGTGAAATACCAAGTTATAAATTTTACGAGGACGAGGATATGATCGCGATTCTTGATATCTCGCAAGCCACTAAGGGGCACGCGCTCCTGATTCCCAAGACACACTGTCGCAATCTTTATGAACTTGATGAAAATCTCGCCCAGAGGCTTTTCAAAAAACTGCCACGATTGGCAAACGCACTTAAACGGGCTTTTGATCCAATTGGACTCAATATTATCATCAACACCGAGAAGCCGCTTCAATCTGTTTTTCATTTCCACATACATCTCATCCCTCGCTATGAAAGCGATAATTTCATCATTGAAGCGCCCGCTCAAAAACAAGAGATATCAAAAGATACCTATTTAACTATTTTGGATAAAATCAAAAAAGAGCTCGAATGAGCCCTTTCCGTTGATTTGTATTGATTCATGCCTCCAATTGTTTTGGAGGTTTTTTATTTTATTTCGACTACTCCCATGTATTTGATCAAGGCTTCGGGAATCTTGATCGATCCATCGGCTTGTTGGTAGTTTTCCATGATTGCGATCACGGTTCTGCCAACAGCCAGCCCGGAGCCATTTAAGATGTGAACATATTCCAGTTTTTGATCAATTTCACGCCTAAATTTGATGTTTGCCCGACGCGCCTGATAGTCGCCGGCATTGGAAATCGAGCCGATTTCGCGGTAGCGGTTCTCTGAGGGCAACCAAACTTCGATATCATAAGTCTTTTGCATCGAAAACCCGAGATCGCCGGTCGACAAGACGACAACACGATAGGGAAGCCCGAGTATCTGGAGCACACTTTCAGAATCCTTGAGCATTAAATCGTGTTCGATCTGGGATTCTTCCGGTTTGGTGAATTTGATTAGTTCGACTTTGTTGAATTGGTGTTGTCTTAGAATCCCGCGAGTGTCTTTGCCTGCTGATCCGGCTTCCTTGCGGAACGCCGTGGTGTAGGCAACATATTTGATTGGCAATGAGTCTTTGTTCAAAACTTCATCGCGATGAAGGTTGATGGTCGGAACTTCAGCTGTTGGATTTAAATATAAATTTCGTTCATCATTCAATTTGAACGCTTCATCGATAAATTTGGGAAATTGGCCGGAAGCATACATTGAAGCTTCGTTGATAGCATACGGCGGCATAATTTCCCGATATCCGTGAAAATCGGCGTGAAGATCCATCATGAATTGGATCAACGCTCTTTCAAGGCGGGCTCCAAGGCCTTTATAAACGACGAAACGTGATCCGGAAATCTTGCCGGCACGGTTGAAATCAAGAATGTCTAGGGCTTCGCCGAGATCATAATGCGATTTGACGGGAAAAGAGAACTTCGTCGGTTCGAGATGGCGTTTGATCTCTTTGTTAAAAGAGTCGTCCGCTCCGATCGGAATCGTCTCATCGGGAAGATTCGGGGTTATGAGAAGCGTGTTTCTGATTTCCTCATCTAAAACCCTGATGGACTCATCAAGACTGACAATCCGTTCTGAATAACTATCGATTTCTTTAATGATTGCGGTTGTGTCAAGCCCATCGCGCTTGTACTTTCCTATAGTCCGGGAGGCTTCGTTTTTTTTCGCTTTGAGCATTTCGCTTTCGAGGATCTTTTCCCGTCTGGAACGATCTTTTTCCACGAGGTCCTTCAAATATGAATGATCGCCTCCCCTGCGGTTGAGAAGTTCAATCACCCAATCTGTCTGCTCGCGGATCAATTTGATGTCAAGCATTGGTCATAACTCCTTCTAATAGCTGTCACCGAGAATGTCGTTGATGTCTTCAATCGTATCGGTTTCAGATTCTTCTTCCTCGTCGTCTTGAAGTAAGTCTTTATATTGTGAAAGCGAAAATGATTCGGTTTCTTTAATTATATCACCCTTGTCATTAGGAACAATCTCATCATTATCATTTTCTTCACATATTTCCCCTTCTTCGCATTCCTGTTTGGGGACAATGGCGATCGTTGCGACCTGATGGCCCTCGACAAGATCGATAACTTTCACTCCTTGAGTGGAGCGTTTGGTTTGGGCAATCTGGTCAATCGGAGTTCGAATGATCATTCCTTTATCGGTGACGACAAAGAGATCTTCGTCGCCGACGACGCTGATCAATTTTTTCAATGGGCCGTTCTTGTCGGTGACATTTATCGTTTTTACCCCTTTGCCACCACGGTTTTGAAGACGGTATTCATCAATAATAGTCCGCTTGCCATAACCGAATTTGGTAATCGCAAGCACTTCGTTTCGTTCGGTGTCGATGGTGGTGGCGCCGACGACTTCCTCATCGTCTTTAAGATCGATTCCTTTGACGCCGGCGGCGTTTCTACCCATTGAACGCACATCGGTTTCGAGGAAGCGGATAGCTTTTCCGTTCGAGGCGCCGATCAGGATTTCACGCTTGCCATCGGTCAGTTTAACGCTGTGAAGTTCGTCGTTTGGTCTCATTGAAATTGCACGGATGCCGTTTTGACGGATATTTTGAAAGTCAGAAACTTTGGTTCTCTTGACGACCCCGTTTTTAGTTGTAAAGAAAAGATAGCCTTCGTTGAAATTATTAACGCTCATGGCCGCCGCAAGTTGTTCCTCTTTGGCGAGATTTAAAAGATTGACGATGGGGATTCCTTTGGAGCTACGCCCATATTCAGGGATTTTGTAGCCTTTTATCTTGTAAACTCTGCCTAGTGAAGTAAAAAACAAAAGGTAGTCGTGGGTGGAGGTCCAAATGATCTGGCCAATGACATCATCTTCGTTGATTTTCATGCCTGTTTTTCCTTTCCCGCCACGGTTTTGAGAACGATACTCATCAGTTTTCATTCGCTTCACATAGCCGTTGGTGGTAATGACAACGATTACTTCCTCGACCGGAATGAGATCCTCGTTTTCGATATCGTATTCACCAAAGGGGTCGATTTCGGTTCTTCGCGAATCGCCATATTTTTCTTTGATTTCTTTTGCTTCTTCAATAAGAATCTGGTGTTGCATTTTGGTGCTTGACAGAATTTGATTATAGAAATCAATTGCTTTTACCAAGTCGGTTTTCTCTTGATGCAGTTTGTCTCTTTCAAGTCCTGAAAGCCGCCTTAATTGCATCGCGAGAATGGCTTTGGCCTGAACCTCGCTGAAACCAAAATCGGCTATCAGGCGTTGTTCGGTATCGTCATATGAATCGCGGATGATCTTGATGACTCTTTCGATATTGTCGAGCGCAAGGATGAAACCATTCAAAAGGTGTTCTCTTTGAACAGCTTTGTCAAGATCGAATTTGGTCTTGCGGATCAGCACTTCGGTCTGGTGTTGGAAATAGTGTTCAATAACTTGTTTGAGCGACAGCATTTCCGGCTTGTCATTCACAAGGGCAATCATATTGACGCCGAAGGAGATTTGCATCTGAGAGTTCTTATAGAGGTTATTTAGCAAAACTTCTGGATTGACATCGCGCCTGAGTTCTATGACGACACGCATTCCCTTGTGATTCGATTCGTCGCGTAAATCAGTAATCCCGTCGATTTTTTTGTCTTTCGCCAATTCAGCGATTCTTTCAATTAGAGTGGTTTTGTTGACTTGATAAGGTATTTCCTTGACAATGATCGTCTTTTTCCCTGAAGCGTGTTCAATCGTTTCGGTTTTGGCTTTGACTCTGATAATCCCTTTCCCAGTGGCATAAGCCTCTCTGATACCGGAAAGGCCAAGAATGACGCCGCCGGTTGGAAAGTCTGGCCCTTTAATAAAATCCATCAATTCGTCATCGGAAATTTCCGGATTTTTGATATAAGCGATATAGCCATCAATGACTTCTCCAAGATTGTGGGGTGGAATGTTGGTCGCCATGCCAACGGCGATTCCCGAAGAGCCGTTGACGAGAATATTTGGAAATTTGGATGGCAAAACACAGGGTTCTTTTTCTGAGCCGTCATAGTTATCAATAAAATCGACCGTGTCTTTTCTGATGTCCTTCAGCATTTCGACAGTGATTTTTTCCATTTTGGCTTCGGTGTAACGCATGGCGGCAGCACCATCGCCATCAATGGATCCAAAGTTGCCGTGTCCATTGACGAGAGGATACCGGTAACTGAAATCTTGGGCCATGCGTACCATCGAGTCATAGATTGCCGAATCTCCGTGGGGATGATACTTGCCCATGACATCGCCGACTATACGCGCCGATTTTTTATATTGTTTGTCAGGATATACCCCAAGTTCATCCATGCCATAAAGAATGCGGCGGTGAACCGGTTTGAGTCCGTCCCTGACATCAGGGAGCGCTCGGGATACAATTACGCTCATCGCATAACTAAGGAACGAACTTTTCATTTCGCTTGCAAGTTTGATTTCAATGATCTTGTTATTTTTCTTGTTTTCGTTCATCAAGTCCATGATGTCCTCCTAAAAATCAAGGTTGCAAACAAATTTCGCATTTTCCTGAATAAATTCTTTTCTGCTGAGAACATCTTCGCCCATCAGCATCGAGAAGATGCGGTCCGCTTCGATTGCGTCCTCTAGATTCACTTGTAACAATGTCCTTGTCTCCGGATTCATGGTCGTCTCCCACAGTTGTTCCGGATTCATTTCTCCAAGGCCTTTGTATCGTTGCAGGGTTGGCTTGCCGTTCAGCTCTTTAAGGATGCGCTCAAGCTCTTTTTCATCATAAGCGTACTGAATCTGTTTCCCTTGTTGAATTTTGAAAAGAGGCGGTTGGGCAATGTATATATACCCTTTTTCAATCAAAGGTCTCATATAGCGGAAAAAGAAAGTCAAGAGCAATGTCCTGATATGGGCTCCGTCGACGTCGGCATCGGTCATGATGATGATTTTATGGTATCGGGTGTTCTCGACTTGAAAATCCTCGCCGATCCCTGTGCCGAAAGCTTGAATCATCGATAATATCTCCTTGTTTTGCAGAACCTTGTCAAGTCTTGCTTTCTCGACATTCAAAACTTTTCCGCGTAATGGCAGAATCGCTTGATATTCTGAGTCTCTCCCTTGTTTGGCGGAACCGCCGGCAGAATCGCCCTCAACGATATATATTTCTGATTTTTGTGCATCTTTTGAACGGCAATCTGCCAATTTAGAGGCAAAACCAAGCGAATCGAGCGGCGATTTCCTTCTGGTGAGCTCTCTTGCCTTCTTGGCTGCGAGTCGAGACCTTTGCGCTACCAAAGTCTTTTCAAGGATTGCTTTTGCCGCTGTTGGATTTTCCAAGAGAAATCTTTCTAAACCCTCGCTCATAATATTGGAAACCGCTCTACGGGCATCGGAGGATCCCAATTTTGATTTTGTCTGTCCCTCAAACTGCGGATCGGGATGTTTCACAGAAATGATGGCTACAAGTCCTTCTCTTGTATCTTCGCCAAGCAGAGTTTCGTCTTTACGGAAGATATTGGAGTTTTTGCCGTAATTGTTAAGAATGCGGGTGAGTGTCGTCTTGAACCCTTCTTCATGAGTCCCGCCTTCGGCGTTGGTGATGTTGTTGGTGAATGGGTAAATATTAGCCGCGTATCCATTGTTATACTGCATCGCTATTTCAACAGTGATCCCTTCTTGCTCGCCTTCGAAATAGGCCACCATGGGGTGAACCAGGTCTTTGCCTGAATTCAAAAAGCAGACATATTCTTTGACACCGCCCTCGTAGCGGTATTGTTTATGGATTTTATTTTCAGGATTCCGCTCGTCGGAAATCATGAATTGAATTCCTTTGTTCAAAAACGCGAGTTGTTGGATGCGGTTTCTCAATGTTTCAAATTCGTACTCCTGCGATTCGGTAAAAATTTCCGGATCGGCTAAAAACGTGACGACAGTTCCGCTTGACTGAGTGTCGCCTTCATACTTTAATTCTCGCTTGACTTCTCCTCTTTCAAATTCGATGGTGTATATCTTGCCGTCTTTGTGAGTTTCGATACGGAGAAATTTACTAAGGCCGTTGACGACAGCGGCGCCGACGCCGTGAAGCCCTCCTGATACTTTGTAGGATTTGTGGTCAAACTTCCCCCCTGCATGAAGCACGGTGTAGACGGTTTCGACTGTCGGCCGCCCTGTTTTGGGGTGGATATCGACAGGAATGCCCCTGCCGTTGTCTTGGACTCGGATATAATTTTCCGGAAGTATCTCGACATGGATGCTGTCCGCATAACCCGCAAGCGCCTCATCGACAGAATTGTCAACTATTTCCCAAACAAGGTGATGAAGTCCCCTTGGTCCGGTTGTGCCAATGTACATCGCCGGTCTTTTTCTAACAGCTTCCAGCCCCTCAAGGATCTGGATATTGCTGGAGTTGTATGTTGATTCTAAATCAGCCATTGAAGCTTTCCTCCTTGATATAACCCTTTCTTACACGAAAGATTTTTCCGGTTTTCAGATATCGATCCGCGATGTCCTGAAATCCGGTTGTGGTAATGATCGTTTGCGCATTAGTGCCCAACAAGCATTCAAGCAGTCTATTTTGACGCTTTTGATCCAATTCGGAGAAGACATCATCGAGCAGGAAAACCGGCCTTGAATGCTTGGTTTTGTTGACAATGTTGGAAAGAGCGATGTTGAGGGCGATAATCATTGCCCTTTGTTCGCCTTGGGAGGCATGTAGCCTTGCCGGCATGCTGTCAAGAATGAATTCATAATCGTCTCTGTGAGAGCCATAGTTTGTGGCTCCGGAGACAAGATCTTGTCTATATCTGGATTTTAGATATTTGCTAGTGTCAGATTCTGTGATCGAAGGCAGATATTCAAGTTTGAAGTTCTTTTCCAGTTGCGTTAATTGATGATATGCTTCTTGTATTTGACGGTTGATATCGGCTATTAGCGCCGATCTGCGCTTTGAAATAATATCGATATTCTTTGCTAGTTGTTCGGTGATAACATCAAGTAGTGTTTCATCATTATTCTCGGCGTCCGACATTTTTTTGAGCAATTCATTTCTTTGTCTGACTAGGCGTTTATAATCGGCGAGATCCCTTAGATATTCTTTGTCTATTTGCCCTAAGAAAACATCAAAGTAATAGCGCCTGTCTTTTGGAGACCCTTTGATCAAGTTCATGTCCTCGGGAAGAAACGACACAATGTATAAATGCCCGATATACTCACTGAGCCGTTTGACTTCTTTGTCGTTGGCTAGGGCACGCTTTCCAATTTCTGATATGATCAAAGTCAATTCTGTTTTTAGTTTGTTATTAACAATTGATGCTTGAATCTTGGCAAATTCCTCGTTGAACCTGATTAGATCCTGATCTTCGACTTTGTATGATTTGGCCATTGCCAACACATAAATTGCCTCAAGAAAGTTTGTTTTTCCTTCGCCGTTCGCCCCGATAATAAAATTAATGCCCGAACCAAGGGCCAATGTCTGTTTCTGATAGTTTCGGAAATTGGTTAGGGTAATTTTGTCGATTATCATAATTTATTTGCTTATCAACAATTCGATTTTATCGTTGATAGTGACCTTGTCGCCGGGATGGATTTTCTTGCCTCTGCGGTTATCAACTTCATCGTTGATCGTAATTCTGTTCGCTCTTAGAAACCCTTTAGCCTCACCGCCGTTATTGATTATACCGGCAAATTTTAATAGTTGTCCAAGCGTAATAAAAGGGGTATTGATTTGAATTGTTTTCATCGTTTACCCCCTATCCGATCTATCATAAAAAATATTAGTTCTTTAATATGTATTATATAATATAATTATATAATTTTCAACGTTTTTTACAGATTCAATCGGGTTAAATCAAATAAAAAACAGGCAGTATCTGTTCTGCCTATTTTGATATTACAACAATTCTACGGTGAGCTGTTCTAGAAAACCAACCATCGTATAGAGCCAGTGTCGATCAAGTCCAACGGTATCGAGAATAATCTGGAGCCGGTTGTTTTTATAGGCAAAACGGATGAATCTCGATACCTTCATCCCTGAACGAAACAGCTTGTCTCCCGCAATCTTGTTGCTGGCTTCTTCTGAAAGGATCAATGTGATATTGTTTTTTTTCTCTAACATTTTGTCTACTCCCATTCTTGCTGCCAACTTTTCAAATAAACGTTCATAGATATATATCTCCAATTCAAGATCATATTTGCCAAAGCGATCCTTAAATTCGTCCAAAAGGTCTTGAATTTCACTTATACTCTCGACAGCGCTGATTTTTTTGTGCATTTCTATTTTTACAAAATCGTCTGAGATATAATTTTTGTCAATGTAGCGGGAGACTGTGGCTTTTATTGGCATCATTTCTTTTTTACTGCTTGTTTGTCCTTGTTTTTCTTTGATTTCTTCTTCCAATATCCTTAAATACAAATCGATTCCGACTGAATCAATGAATCCCGACTGCTCGGCTCCGAGAAGGTCTCCGGCTCCACGAATCGACAGATCTCTGATAGCGATCTTGAATCCGCTTCCAAGTTCGGTAAATTCTTTGATGACTTTTAATCTTTTTTCGGCATCTTCGGTCATCTGTCGCTGGCGTTTGTACATTAGATAGGCATAGGCAATTCGATCGCTGCGTCCAACCCGACCGCGGATTTGATAGAGTTGTGACAAACCAAGCCGATCGGCATCATGGATAATCAGGGTGTTTGCGTTGGGAATGTCAATGCCGGTTTCGATGATGGTCGTTGAAACCAATACGTCGATGTTTTGATTAACGAACTTGTCAATCACATCCTCAAGTTCATGTTTAAGCATTTTGCCGTGAGCAAATCTGATAACAGCATCAGGAACGAGCCTTTGAAGTTTAAAGGCAATATTTTCAATATTGTCGATTAGGTTGTAAAGATAGAACACCTGTCCTTTGCGAGCCAGTTCTCTTTCGATCGCATCTTTGATAATCAAATCGTTTTGTTCAAGGACATACGTTTGAATCGGATATCGGTTTTCCGGTGCGCTTTCTAAGAGACTCATGTCCTTAACACCCATGATCGCCATCTGCATTGTCCTTGGTATAGGCGTTGCGGAAAGAGACAAGACATCAATGCTGACTTTCATTTCTTTGATTTTTTCCTTGTGTTCGACGCCGAACCGCTGTTCTTCGTCAACGATTAACATTCCTAAATCCTTAAAAACAACATCTTCACTAAGAAGCCGATGGGTTCCAATCAAAATATCGATCGAATGTTCACGTAAACCCGATAAAATCAGCCGCTGTTGTTTTTTTGTGCTGAATCGGTTCAAGAGTTCTACCCTAACGCCAAACTTTCCCAAACGGTCGGAAAAGGTCTGATAATGTTGTTTTGAAAGAACGGTCGTCGGAGCAAGATAAGCAACTTGTTTATTATTTAATACCGCCCTGAATGCAGCGCGAAGAGCCACCTCGGTTTTTCCAAATCCGACATCTCCGCACAACAGTCTGTCCATTGGTTTTGGCGTTGCCATATCTTGATAGATCTCTTCGATCGCGCGTACTTGATCTTCGGTTTCTTCGTAAGGAAAGTCTGCCCTGAGATCTGCTTCCAATTCTTTGTACTCAAGGTAAGAAAACCCTTCCGCGCGTTCTCTCTCCGAATAGAGTGCGATCAGTTTGTCAGCGATATCGCGTATGCGTTTTTTGACCCTTAGTTTTGTTCGTTCCCAATCCGTTCCGCCAAGTTTGCTTAGACGAGGAATAAAGCCTTCACTACCAGAATATTTCTGAATCTCTGAAAATGATTCAAGCGGAATATATAACTTGTCGCCGTTATAATATTCAAGGTGAATGTAGTCGTTTTTTGTGCTTCCCAATTCCATGGTGACAATATCCAAAAAACGGCCGATGCCATAATCATAATGGACAATATAATCACCATGCTTGAGGTCGCTGACTGATCCCAAGCGCTTACTATTGTCGAATACAGAAACATACTTTCCTTTTTTCTGTGGCACCTTTCGCTCTTCAAAAGCGGCATCAGTAATTACGGCTACTAACATCCCGGGTGAGTATAAATCAAAGTAATCCTCAGTTTCGATGAGATTGATCGTTCCTGTCAAAGGGTCATCTTTCGGGCCGACTAGATAATGTCTGATTAAATTATCCGCAAGCGATTCTGATAATTGTTGTCTTGCTTTATGACTTTTCAACGTGATAAAAACTGTCAATTCCGGATTCTTTTGTTTCATCTCCGCTAAAAATAAATTGAGATTGTTTCCAAATTTAAATGGTTCAAGAGCTGGTATCGAAATGGCGTTGGAACACTTTGTTTGGGATTTATAATCAAAATAATGAATGTTTATTTCTTTATCAATATTTAATTCTTCAAGCAGATAAATGAATGAAAAATCGATTCCTAAATAATCCCGATTCTTATTCTTCCATGACGCAATGTCTTCAAACATCAATCCATACTGGATGTCAACGCGTTTGCGATCGATGAAAAATACAGCTGGATTATCCATGTAATCAAGGACGGTATAGTGCTTATCAGTCATCATCGGCAAATACCGACAAAGTCGACTGAGGTCTCGCCGAGCGCTCAAATTAGCCAAATCATTTAAAATGATGTCGGTTGTTTCGCGTGAAGTTTCGCCAAATTCTATTATTTTTTCAATCTTTGTCCGTAATTTTAAAAAATCATTTTCATCAAACAGAAAATCCGTCATTGGAAGAATGTTAATTGAGTCTACTCTAGCAACTGAGCGTTGTGTTTCAATATTAAATATCCTGATTGATTCAATAAAATCACCGAAAAAATCCAGCCTAATCGGCTGTTTATTTCTAAAAGGAAAGATATCGACAATTCCTCCGCGAACACTGTAGTCTCCCATTTTTTCAACTGTGTATTCGCGCCGGTATCCGATTTCGATAAGCCTTTTTGACAGTAGGCCAATAGATATTTCCATATCTATAAAAAGGCTAAATTTGGCTTTTATCCATTTGTTGGGCGCCACTGTTGGTTTGAGTATCCCTGGAAGATGAGTAACGATAATTCTACTGTTGTTTTTTGAGAGTTCGACCATTGTATTGATTCGTTCAAGCCTGAATTCGGATGAGGATACAAGCATTTCGCTTGTCACAAACTCATCTTGGGGGAAAAACAATACGTCTTTGTCCTCAATGATAGTACAAAGTTTATCGTATATCAACTGAGCCCGATATAGGTTTGGAGCCACTAAAACGGTTGGTCTCCGCTTTTTTTGATATGTAATCAACGCTAAAAGCGTGCCAATTTCCTCGCTTGCATCATTGATGGTTATCAATTTATTTGTCGAATCATAGATATCCAAAAACGTTTTTATACTTGGCCTATCCTTGATGAACTCTGTTATCTTACTCATCGTTGTCTCCAATACAATATTTCTCTATTTCTAGCCATTTGTGAGCGGTCTGGTGAGTATGTTATTTCCTTTTTTGAATCTTGTACAGCGTTGGCAAAATCCAATTTACCGGCAATATCTTTATTAAGAGTCGAGCAAATTTCATCATTTTCCCCGGAATGATAACTAATTTATTATTGATAATGCCTTTCACTGCCGCTCTGGCGCATCTTTCAACTGGCAAAGCGTATTTGCTTTGGTTCGCTTTGGCAATAGTCCAAAAATCTGTTTTTACTGGACCGGGACATAGCGATAGGACGCGAATATCTCTTTTTTGCACTTTCATTTCATAATTCAAAGCGCGGCTGAAATTGTTGACATATGCTTTTGTCGCCGCATACGTTGCCATCAGCGGAGTCGGTATAAACCCAGCTACGCTGGCAACGTTCATAATTACTCCTTTAGACATGGTTGATAAATATAATTTCGTCAATATATGCAATGATTCGATGTTTAATCTTATCATTTCAAGTTCAAGATCAAGATCACCTTCGCTGAAAAATCCGCATATCCCAAAGCCAGCGTTATTCACAATAATTTCTGCATTATATTTCTTAGTGTTTTCATAAAGGTTTTTGCAATTCTCAGCTTTTGTGAGATCTTCATCAAAAATGATTGTGTCGACTTTGTATTTGTTAACAATAATGGCTTTTAATTGTTCAAGCCGATCTCTTCTGCGTGCAACTAGAATCAGGTTCGCTCCTTGTGCAGCGAGTTCCAAAGCAATTGCCCTTCCAATACCACTAGAAGCACCTGTGACAATAGCGTATGTTCCTTTTTCAATCTTTTTCATATTTAAGATCCTTTCTATCTGAATTCAATAACAATTATAGCACACATCTTTTTCCAAAAAGCGTTCCTTTCCCAGAAACAAAAAACCGCCGGAGCGGTTTCAATTGAAGTGGTTCATTATTTCAGAGAAAGGTGTTTCTTTTACAAATGATTCAATAATTGCTTCGGTGGTAATCATAACATCCGCAATGATTTTCATTTCCGCTTTTGTCATCTTGCTGAGAACATGCTTTTTTAAATCGAGGTCATATTTTTTATCAATGCCGATTCGAAGTCGCTTGAAACTGTCTGATCCTAGTTGTTCGATGATCGATTTGAGTCCGTTATGTCCTCCGGCCCCACCTATTTCTCGTAACCTGATTTTTCCAAAAGGCAAATCGACATCATCTGAAACAACTAAAATATTCTCAATTGGAATCTGGTAAAATTGTTGGACAGCTCTTACTGATATGCCTGAAAGATTCATAAATGTTTTTGGCTTCAAAAATATCGTATTGTCAATAAAGGCGGTTTCGCCTTGAAATTTAGTTTCTTTGGAAAATTTAGTTTTGTTTATTTTGGCGTAGGCATCCAAAACCATAAAACCAATGTTGTGCTTGGATTTGGCATATTTCTTTCCGGGATTGCCAAGTCCAACAATCAGCCTGTCCATAATCTACTTTTGTTTAGGTTTGATTACAACGCAACGGTTTGGCTCTTCGCCTTCAGACTCGGTAATCACGTCGCGCCAATCAGACAGTTTTGTATGGACAACTCGCCTTTCATATGCGTTCATTCTCCCAAGACGGACAGGGATTTTTGTTTTTGCGACTTCTTTCGCGGTTTTTGTGGCAAGTATTTCCAGCTGTTTTTTTCGTTGTGATTTATACCCACCGACATCGAGAAGAACCCGATACGGTTCTTCCGAAAAGACATTGATGAAGTTCTTGATTAATATCTGCATGGCTTCGAGTGTCTTTCCGTTTTTGCCAATCAAAATTGGGTTGTCTTTAGCATCAATAAGAAAGATTAGTTGTTTTTCTTCTTCAATTCGGGCTTCGATGACCGCTTCGATTTCCATTTCCGTGAGTATTGCTTTTAAATAATCAATGCCGTCTTTGAGTGGATCAAATTTGATAGAGGCTTCGACAATAAAGGTTTTGTTCAACCCAAGAAGGCTCTTCTTTTCTTCGATGACTTTCAATTCGACAAATTTTTTGTTGACTCTTAGTTCATTAGCTGCCGATTTAAGCGTTGACTCGCTCATCGTTTTGGTTTCAAATTGAATTGATCTTTGCATGATTTTTTCTCCTTACATACTAAAATTGCTTTTTGAGTTTCGCCTGACGTTTATCGGCTTGTTTATGGCTGATATAACTTTGAAGTAATTGATAGCAGTTGCCGATGATCCAATAGAAAGCGATACCGGCATTGCCAATAGCGATGTATGCCATCATCAAGATCATAAAGTACATCATGAATTTCATTGTTTTTTGGCTCTGTTGTACTTTCGGATCAACGTAACGGTTATATTGTTTTTGTTGTTTTTTTTGCCTTTTTGCCATGAGCCATTGACTGAGAAACATAGTTCCTCCAACAATGATTGCAAGAGGAAGGTTTGGCAACCAAGCGGTATTCCCGAGATTGGTCCAAAGGAAAACGGTGTTCATCGTAACGGCGTGATCGCTGAAAACCGCCGTGTCGGTAAGCGGAAATCTCTGGACAACTTGATACATGGCAATGAAGATCGGCATTTGCATCAACGGCATCAGACACCCAAATAGATTGATTTTATATTTTTTGTAGACTTCCATCGTTTCAAGTTGCATTCGCTGTTGAGAAGCTTGGTCAGTCCTGCCTCGATACTTTTCTTGAATCTTTGTGAGTTCCGGTTGAGCTAGGTTCATTTTATAAGTCATATCATTGCTTTTGGCATAGATCGGCCAACCAAGGGTTCGAATCACAAGCGTCATAATCAATAACCCCAGCCAGTATAGATAAGTGTTTCCTAGGAGTCCAAAGAGATTGCTGGCATGGAATGTGAAGGCTCCGATTTGTTTGATGATCCATTCCCAGACACCGGTCCTTGCTCCGATAGGAGTACGATACACGCTTTCATATAAACCTGTTTGTTCTTTCGCGGTGACTTGGTTATCAGTCAAGGTGACCGTAACACTAACGCCTTCATCGCTTAGATTCCAATGCATGATGCCTGTATAGGTTGTCGAATCAAAAGGGGCCCCTTCAATTAGCCCGGTAGATGACGTTGGTGTTCCAAGCAAAATAAGTACATTGTAATAATTTGTTCCTGCAGTATCGCCTTCTTTTACAACTATGCTTGAATAGTTTTTATAAGAGACCTCTCCTTTTTTGCCTCGGCATCCCGCAGCACCAAACAAAAGCGCAAATGCCAATACTACCAATATTAATTTTGTCTTTTTCATATGTCTTATCCTTCTATTATTTTCGCACGTGCGAATAAATTTGTAAGTGATTTATAGATATCTTCATAATTAGCGGGTTTAGCGGGAATCTTCACAATAATAAAAAAATCAACAACTTCCCTAATATTGGCCGTTTTGATCACTTCCCGGATTCTTCTTTTGATCCGGTTTCTATCCACTGCAGTCCCATATTTCTTGGGTACACTGATAGCAAATCGGAAATGTGGCTCTTTCTGGTTGAATGAGTAGTACACGGAAAACGAACTATTTCCAACCTGTTTTTTTTGGGAAAGCAGCGTTTCGATTTCGTTGTTTTTTTTGATTCGATACTCTTTTTTCACCGCTTTAACTCCTAATAAAACAAAAATCACCATGATATATTATTCCGGTGATTTCAAGTTCTAATATATTTTTGGCGTTCTCTATATTTGGTTTTACCGATCAGAAACGGTCAAACTCTTACGGTTTTTTGCTCTTCTTCTCGCTAGTATTTTTCTGCCGTTTGCTGTTTCCATTCTCGCTCTGAAACCATGAGTTCTCGATCTTTTGGTTTTACTAGGCTGATATGTCATTTTCATCATCAACACCTCCAAACACACTCCCAAAACCGCGCTACATCATTATAAGAGATTTTATGCTTTCTGTCAACAATTAATGTTTTGGATCAAAAATCCCGAAAAATCTGTTTTATTATCTAAAAATGTTTAATCGGTCTCTTTGGCTTTTTTGTTAATGAAAATGTGGAAACAGAGGGCTTGTGGAAATGTGGAAAACTCATATAAATCGTTATTTTTAGGCTTTGTAAGTGTCTGTAGTTTTCCACATTTATACTTTCTATCTGTTTTATCATCCGTTAGTTTTCCACATTTTTTGTGGAGAAATAGTTGTCAAATCCACATTTGCTTGTGTTATATTCTATATGTACATAGTGGGGTAGAAGCCGTGGAACAATATCAACGACTTTGGAATAAAATCAAATATCAATTGCAGTTGACCTTGGACGAGGATGTTTTTTTTGAACATTTCAACGAGATAACCAATGTTTTCAAGGTTGTCAATAATTATGTGTACCTTGTCGCTCCCAACTCTTTTGTCAAAAGCAAAATCGAGTCTTTTTATCTTAACCGGCTAAACGCGATGCTTAATGAAGAAGTCTCTGAGAAACATATGTTCAAAGTCATTACCAAAGAACAAGCCGCCGAAGAGCTTGCAAAAACCAGCAGTTACGAAATCAACCAACCTGAGCTTGGGCTTGAGAGCAAATACAAAACCGGGTTGAACAATTCCTATACATTTGACAATTTTGTTGTCGGTTCAAGCAACCGGCTGGCATATACTTCAGCAATGAAGGTCGCTGATCAGCCCGGAGTTGTCGCCAACCCTCTTTATATTTTTGGAGAAGTCGGTCTAGGAAAGACCCATTTGATGCAATGCGTTGGCAACTTCGTTCTCGAAAACAACGTTCACAAAAAAGTATTGTATGCCAAAACCGATCAATTTATCGAAGATTATGCGAAAGCAGTTCAAAAAAAGACTTTTGACGATTTTTCCAAAAAATATGAAAATGTGGATGTTTTGCTTGTTGATGACATTCAGTTTCTTTCAGGAAAAACTCAGTCGCAACTCGAGTTTTTCAAGATTTTTGAAAAACTCAAGGAAAACAACAAACAAATTGTCATTACTTCAGATCGCCCCGCTTCTGAGTTGTATGATATCATGTCCCGGCTTACCTCTAGATTTGAATGGGGTTTGTCTGTCGATATCAACCGTCCAAATCTGGAACACCGTATTCTAATTCTCAAAAAGAAACTACAAGCAGAAACTTCTGATCCTGAGTTGATTCCCGAAGAAATCCTTGATTATATAGCCAGTATATTCGATAACAACGTTCGTGAGTTGGAAGGGGCCTTGAAAAGAGTATTGTTTTATTGTACTGCGTTTGACTATAAATTTACGATCGAAAACGCTGAAGAAGCCCTTAAAAATTTGATCAACTCCAAAAACATCAGCAATAAGTCAATCGAGAAAACCAATTATACAACCGTTCTTGATATAGTCAGCTCTTATTATGGAATATCAACTTCTGATCTTTTGTCAAAAAAAAGACAGAAACAGTATGTGTTCCCAAGGCAAATTGCTATGTATATTCTCAAAGATATGTATGATCTTACTTATAAGAAAATCGGCCAACTATTTAATAATCGTGACCATTCGACGGTCATCTACAGCATTGAACAAATAGCAAACGATTTGCAGATCGATAAAGCCAAGAAAGGCGATGTTGATAAATTATTGATTAAATGTGGAAAAAACAGATAAATAATTGCTTATATTCACGTCTCATAATCTATACTTAACCCCCTAAATATGGTATAATAAATTGTTGAATTATGTCTTTTTTCCCCGCCGTCCACATTACCAATAACAACAATAATATAAAAAATAATAATTAATATAATATAATACATTGCGGAGGTTGCTTATGAATTTCACTATCTCGACGAGTGTGCTGTTAAATAATTTACTCGTATCTCAAAAAGCATTATCCACAAAGACTCCGGCTCCGTATCTTCAAGGCATCAAACTTGAAGCTTATCAAAACGAAATCGTTCTTATCACCAGCAATTCTGACATTTCAATCAAGATTTCGATCAAAGACGAAAGTTTGCATATCGAATCCGGTGGAGACATTTTGATTCCCGGGAAGTTTTTTGTCGAGATCCTGCGGAAACTAGAAGGCGACAAAGTTGAATTCTCTGTCATCGACAACAACATTTTGAGAATCATTGCCGGTGAATCCGATGTGACACTCAATCTTCTTGATGTCGAAAATTATCCTGAATTGGAATTTCCAATCAGTGATGAGCCGATTAAACTAGATTCAAAACTCATGAAAGCAATCATCAAACAAACAACATTCGCCACATCAACTATTGAAAATCGCCCGATTTTAACTGGGGTTAACATCCACGTCGAAGGCGAAAAACTTAAGGCTATCGCTACCGATTCATTCAGGCTGAGCCAGAAGATAATCACCATCCCCAAAAACCAGGATAATATGAATGTTGTTATTCCTGGAAGAAGCCTTGATGAATTGTCCAAAGTTTTGGAACTCAATCTCGACGAGATTCTTGTGCATTTAAATCATAAATCGATTCTGTTCGAATACGGAAACATCTTGTTTCAATCAAGACTGCTTGAAGGAAACTTTCCCGAAACATCGAGATTGATTCCGAACGAATTTCCAGTAATCATCAAATTTAACAAAGACAAACTGTATACAGCTGTCGAAAGAGCGTCTCTTTTATCTTCCAAAGAAGGATCATCAAGCATTGTCAAACTCAATTTGAGAAGCGACAACACCGTCGAAATCACCTCTAATTCTCCGGAACTCGGAAAAGTGACGGAGAAAGTTTATCCAGTCGACAATGTTGTTGGTATGCCACTTAAAATCGCTTTTAGTTCTAAATATTTCATGGACGCTCTCAAAACCTTCAATTCGACAGAAGTATATGTCAAATTCACAGGCGAGATAAGGCCATTCATAATTGAAGGGGACGAAGATCAGGGAGTGATTCAACTGATTCTTCCGGTAAGAACCGAATAAGAAAGCACCACACAAACAGAGTCTTCGACTCTGTTTTTCTTTTTGGGTTACAGTTGCTTTTAGGCCTGTTTGGTGATATTATCTAATATGTTTTTGGAGAAGATTTTTACGACGAACCAATATGATGTCATTATCGTTGGCGCCGAACCAGCGGGATATATGTGTACTTATGAATTGTCGGTTAAGAAGCCGGAATACTAAGGATTGCTTATTGACAAAGGAAACGACATCCATCATCGAGTTTGACCGAAAAGGAATCAATAGATTTTATGACGAAAAAGGGCATTGAATTATTATTGCGAAATATTGTGTATGAGGTCATTAAATTTCTAAGTCTTATAAATAAATTGCTTGTGATATAATGACAACACTTTCAGGAGGGATTTCATTTGGCAAAAACAGTGGTTGTTGTGGGAACGCAATGGGGCGATGAAGGTAAAGGGAAAATAACTGATTACCTAGCTAGGAAAGCCGAAGTCGTCGTTCGCAGTCAAGGGGGAAACAACGCAGGACATTCGATTCTTTTTGGACACAAAAAATACGCTCTGCATTTACTTCCTTCAGGCGTCTTTAACAAAAAAACAATCAATATCATGGCTGATGGGATGGTTGTCAATCCCAAGGCGCTGATTGATGAAATCAAGACCGTCGCAAACGAGGGTTTTGTTGATTTTACACTCTGTCTGTCAGACAGAGCTCATGTTGTTATGCCCTATCATCTCGAGCTCGATGCGCTTTATGAGTCGATCAGGGGAAATCAAGCGATCGGAACCACCAAAAAAGGCATCGGACCCGCGTATATGGACAAAGCCTCACGATTTGGGATTCGAATCGGCGATCTTCTTGATAAAGACATACTAAGGGAAAAAGTCCGCGTCAGCCTTTCGCTTCACAATCCGGTATTCAAAGTTTTTGGAAAAACCGAATTTTCCGTTGACGCAGTTACCGAAGAATATCATGAATACGGACTATATTTAAAAAAATATATTACTGATACGTTGGTTTTGTTAAACAAACTTATCGACGAAGATAAAAAAATCTTGTTTGAGGGTGCACAAGGGTCAATGCTTTGTCTCGACCATGGAACCTATCCGTTTGTGACAAGCAGTTCCCCTTCCGCAGCCGCAGTTCCGCAAAATGCAGGAATCAAACCGCAAGCGATCGCTGAAGTTGTCGGTGTAACCAAAGCCTATTCGACCAGGGTCGGCAACGGAAGTTTCCCGACTGAATTTGAAAACGAGGTCGCAAGAGGCATTCGGGAAAGGGGACGTGAGTATGGAACCACTACCGGTAGGCCCAGGAGGATCGGGTGGCTCGATGGCGTCGTTTTGAACCACGCTATACAAATCAACGGAATAACCGGACTGTCGATAATGTTGCTCGATGTGCTGTCGGGAATCTCTGAGGTCAAAATATGCTATGCTTATGAACTCGATGGTGAGATCATTTCCCACATTCCCGCTGATTATAACCGTTATTGTCGCGTCAAACCATTATACAAAACCCTTCCGGGTTGGACGGAAGACCTAACGAATATAAAAACAACAGAAGACTTGCCACAAAACTGTGTAAACTATTTGCGAGCCATTGAAACCATTACCAACACAAAAATAGCGATTATTTCTTTTGGGCCTGACCGGAAACAAACGATCGTTTTGCATGAATATTTCAAATAAGGGAGAAAAGGTGCGAAAAATGCATAGCAACATCGTTGGCAGACATGCGAAAAACAAAAAGTTATACTCTAATATCTTGCAAATATCGCAGGAAGCAAAAGCAATGAAGATGAAATACAGCGATGTTATTGACGCCACCGTCGGTATGCTTTACCATGAGGAAGGCAAAATCTTCAAATATCAAGTGGTCGATGATTTGTTGCATGGTCTTAGCGATGCGGAAATCTACCACTATGCGCCCGCCAGGGGAACCAAAGCTTATAGCGAAGGAATATTTAACTGGGTATTTGGAAGACACAGCGATCAGTTTCGCGAACAATTTCATTACTCGGTGATTCCCACCACCGGCGGCAGCGGAGCTATAAGCAATACTTTTTACAATTTTAATGATTTTGGCCAAAAAGTGCTTTTGCCCAATCGTTACTGGACACCCTATGAAAACATAGCTTTCGAGGCCGGTATTGATCTTGATAAATTTAAAATGTATGATGAGAACAACCACTTCAATATCGCCGACTTCAAGGAAAAAGCCAGAAAGCTTGCAAAAGAACAAGGACGCCTTTGTGTTTTGCTCAACGATCCCTGCAACAACCCCACCGGATTGTGCATGACAACAGAGAATTGGCACGAAGTTGTCGCCGCCTTGAATGAAATTTCAAAAACCAATATTCCGGTGATCCTCATTCAAGACATTGCGTATTTTGATTATCAAGAAAAAGACTTTGATAAATCAAGAGACATGTTTTTGCCTTTATTAAATCTCGATCCCGAGATTCTTGCCGTTATTATTTTTTCCGGATCTAAAACCTTTTCCTTATACGGGTTCCGGATCGGCGCCCAGATCGGGCTCAGCAAAACCAAAGAAATTATTGATCATTTTATTCGTGTCGGCGACTATTCGGTAAGAGGCCGATTCTCAAGCGTCAGCCAACCGGGAATGAACATCATCGGCAAGATTTTCTCTGACAAAATCTATATGGAAAAATTTCAAAACGAACTTGTCGAAGCCAGAAAAATGCTTAATCAGCGCAGCGCTATTTTTGTCAAGGAAGCTGAAAAACAGGGATTGAAGGCCCTGCCGTATCTAGGCGGTTTCTTTATTAGTGTCGAAACTGCTAACCAGAACATCTTTCAGGATCTGGTGAATGAACACGTTTTTGTTATTCCTATGGAGGGTCTAGTCCGCATCGCGGTCAGTTCGCTAAACCGCGAGGAGATACCAAGACTGGTGTCGATTCTGAAAAAACATATTTGACAAAGAAAAAGGAATCTCTCGGGATTCCTTTTTTGGTCTCTTTGATTTTAAGTTAAAACCGTAACCTTTCCGTTGAGAATGATCGTGATGATATCGATAATCCACAAAATGGCGAAGCCGAGGATAATCCACAAAATCCCGATAATTACTCGACCTTTGGCAATTCGATAGATGCCGTAGAAAATGCCATCAAGTCCCGGTAAAGCCAAAATCACTTTCAAAATCAAAGGCAGACCATCAATAAACTTTACATATCCTTTCAATGACATCACCTTCCCTTCTAAAACGCATTATATCACAACCATAAACAAAAAAGCATTACACTAAAATAAATTGATTATTTTCAATCAAGCGTTCTATCAACCGCAAGCGCGATCTTGCGGCAATTTTCGATCAACTTGCGGAAACGTTCGGGTTTTAAAGATTGCTGGCCGTCAGAAAAAGCTTTTTCGGGCTCGTGATGGACCTCGATAATCAAGCCGTCACAACCGGCAGCGATTGCCGCTTTGGACAACGATTCGACGTATTCCCATTTTCCGGAAGCATGTGAGGGATCAACCAGCACCGGTAAATGCGTTAATTTCTTTAGTACCGGAATAGCGCTAATATCAAGTGTATTCCGGGTCGAAGGTTCGAAAGTCCTAATGCCGCGTTCGCACAATATGACGTTTTGATTCCCTTCTGAGAGAATATATTCGGCAGACATCAACCATTCTTCGATCGTGTTTGCCAAACCCCGTTTCAAAAGAACGGGGATGTTTGTTTTTCCAACTTCCCGAAGCAACGGATAATTTTGCATGTTTCTCGCGCCGATTTGAAGAAAACCGACACGGCCAATGAAAGCTGGAAGGTCTTCAAGGCTCATGACTTCGCTTACAACAGGCACCTTGTATTTCTCGCTAATCGACTTCAAGATCGTTAAACCCGCTTCCCCCAAACCCTGAAACGAATACGGGCTGGTTCTGGGCTTGAAGGCACCCGCGCGGAGGATCTTCGCTCCGGCAGAAACAACCAACGGGGCAATAGTGTCTATTTGCGCTTCTGATTCAACTGCGCAGGGGCCGCCAATAATGACGATGTTCTTTCCTCCGATTTTGACACCGGCGACATCAACGACAGAATCGGCCGGATGGAACTTGCGGTTGACGCGTTTATAAGGTTCTTGGACTCTGAGGACGCTATCGACAAATTCATAGGCATAAAGTCGATTGATATCAAAAGCACTGGTATCACCGACGATTCCAAAAATTGTAATGGTGTCACCAACGCTTTCATGAATGGCAAAACCAAGATCAATCAACGATTGCCTTAGGGGCTCGATATCCTTACGAGAAGTGTTTTCTTTGAATTTAATGATCATAGATTCCACTCTCCTTTGATAAGCATATCAATAGCTTCAAGATAGCCATTAAAGCCATGGCCGCTGATCATTGCCCGACAAGCGGCTTTGGTGACTAGTTTTTTCCGGAAGGGTTCACGGGTTGCGATATTTGAAATATGGACTTCGATTGCGGGAATATCGATTGCCTTCAGACAATCATAGATTGCATAGGAATAATGCGAATACGCTCCAGGATTGATAACAAGACCATCAAAACGGCGAAAATTCTCATGAATAATATCAATGATTCCGCCTTCGTGATTCGATTGATAAATTTCCACATAATAATTGTTTTTAGTGGCATGATCATTGATCATATCCACTAGATTCTGATAGGTTTCGTGTCCATAGACGTTGACTTCTCTTGTGCCAAGCAAATTGAGGTTTGGACCGTTAACGACTAAAATATTCATTGATTTTGGCCTCGATTTCAACATGATGATATTGATCGCCCGGAGGGATTTTGACAACAATGTCAGCGTATTTCTCATATAAGGGATGACGCTTTTCATACAGACGAAACAGATCTTCTACGCTAGCAATGAGCGGACGGTTTTTGAGCTGTTTCTGGGCAAGGTCTTCTTTTTCCCGATCGATGAATATCAGCAATCCGTTTTGCCTGAGCAGATTCATCAATTCTGGATTTTGAATCATTCCGCCGCCGGTCGAGATCATAAGCCCGTGGGATTTATAAATTGATTTGATGAAATCAAACTCCCGTTCGCGGAAGTAGCGCTCCCCTTTTTGCCGGAAAAGCTCAGTGATCGTCATGTTTTCCGCGGCTTCGATTTCTTGATCGGTGTCAACGAGACGTTTATGGTATTTGCCGTTCAGCATGCGGGCATATAACGACTTGCCGCTGAGCGGCATTCCGATGAACACCAAATTTGTCATTTTCCTCGTCAAAGCGTGATACACACGAGAGATTTCTGATATCGGCGTTTTCTTGTCGAAAAAAAGATCGTGAGCAGTTTTCGCTTGTGCTACCAGCATCAGAAAGCCGTTGTAAGATGAAATACCGTTGTTTTGGGCTTCGAGAAACAAAGAGGTGCGAAGCGGATTGTAAATCAGGTCAATGTAGGTTTTTGGTCTTGGGAAGTTATGAATATTGATCAATAACGGATCATCATTGTGGGGAAACATCCCGACAGGTGTTGTATTGATGATGATATCGCAATCGCAAACTTTTTGGTAATCTGTGAAATAGAAATCATTGCTTGCTTTGGGAGTTCTAGAGAGTTTATTAACAGACGACGCCTCAAGGTCTTTCATAAGGCACTCTACTGTTTGGGCCGCACCGCCATTGCCAAGGATTAGAATTGTCTTGCCGCTGACGGGAACGGAATAATAATCGATAAGATACCGCAATCCGAAATAATCAGTATCCTCGCCGATAAGTTTGCCGTTTCTATTGATGATCGTATTGATGCTTCCCGTTCTCATAGCAATCGGACCAATTTCATCCAAATATTGAGCGACGACCTTTTTATAGGGAATTGTGACATTGATTCCTTTGAATTTGCGTTCGGCGAAAAACGTTTTGAGATCACTAGTTTCAAACAAGCGATATGAGTTGTTTCCAAAGAGGGCATGGATTAAAGGAGAAAAACTATGAGACAGGGATTCTCCAAGCAAACCGTACATTATGGAGTCAGCCAATCCTTTTCATGATACTGGAACAACAAATCCAAAACACCATACGCAAGAACAGCATTCACTATTGGAACGGCACGTAAGACAATTGCGGGATCATGACGCCCGCCAATTTCGATTGTGGTATTTTTTCCCGTCTTTAGATTAACGGTTTGTTGTGTAACGCCGATGGAAGGGGTTGGTTTGACCGCAACCCTGAGAATAACCGGCATCCCGGTCGACATTCCCCCAAGGACACCGCCGTTATGATTGGATTTGGTGACGATGCGGCCATTCTCATATCGGTAGGGGTCGTTGGCTTCGCTTCCTGTCATCTCGGCGAGTTTGAAACCGGATCCAAACTCAACACCCTTAATTCCGGGGACCGCAAATAATAGCTGTGACAAACGACTTTCAATCGAGCCAAAGAGCGGCTCGCCGACGCCAACCGGAAGGCCGATTACCGTTGATTCAATAACACCGCCAAGCGAGTCATTGCTTTTTTTTGCATTTTCGATCAGAACTGCCAATTTTGACTCGATATCTTTGTTGATAACGGGAAAACGACCAAATTCAGCGGTTTTCATAAATTCATCATTTACAGACAACTGATCAAGAGAGGTGTCTTTTATATTTTTTATTGATAACAAATGAGAAAATATGGAAATATTTGCTTTTTTAAGGAGTTGCTCGCAAATTGCCCCTAAGATTACAAGCACGACTGTTAAACGGCCGGAAAAAACACCGCCTCCGCGGGGATCATTGTTTCCTGAATATTTTAGAAAAGCGGGATAGTCGGCATGTGATGGCCTTGGCGTGTTTTGGAGACGTTCATAATCGGATGAATTCACATCTAGATTTTTGACTGAGATGAATAATGGTGCGCCAGTGGTTTTTTCATTGTAATATCCAGACAAGATAGCGTATTCATCAGGTTCTACTCTTGTTGTTCCAAGCCCCGGCTTGGGGCGTCGTTCTTGAAGCCTTTGATTAATTAGATTTTTGTCAAGAGTTATCCCGGAAGGGAGACCATCGATCACGATGCCGATCATCTCTCCGTGGGATTCTCCAAAGACGGTTGCTTTAAGGCGCTCGCCAATAGTATTCATTATTAATACCACCTTTTTTATAAGTCTAGCGATTTGATAAAAGCTTTTCCGATCGCTTCGATATCAACATAAATATTTTTTCCGGCTCGGTGTTTTTTATCTTTTAAGATATAAGGTTTTAATTCGTCAACACTCACCGGATCTTCGGTGGGAAGATCATATTTTCTCAACACCGATACCAGTTCTTTTCTAATTTGATCGTTTTGGATGATTCGGACCATACCGATGGCGACGGCTTCTCCGTGAAGGTATTTTTCATAATTATAATAGGTTTCGATCGCGTGGCCAAATGTATGGCCAAAGTTGAGCAATCGTCTTTCACCTTCGTCTTGTTCGTCTTTTTCGACGAAAGATTTTTTGATTTCGATCGAACGATGGATCGCCCACTCAAGCACCTCCATAACATTGTTTTCTTTAAGAGCGACAAATAACTCGCGATCGGCAATCATCCCATATTTGATCATTTCGGCCATCCCGTTCGCAAAATGTCTTTTGGGCAGGGTGGAAAGAGTCAGCGGATCGACAAGGACCATTTTTGGAGGATAAATCGAGCCGAGCACATTTTTGGTATCGGCGAAATCAACGCCTACCTTTCCACCGATGGCAGAGTCGATTTGTGCCAACAAACTTGTCGGAATTTGGATATAAGCTATTCCGCGCATATAGGTCGAAGCCACATAGCCGGCGAGATCGCCGGTTACTCCGCCGCCAAGAGCGATGATAACGGCGTCTTTTTTGATTAGATTCGCAAGCATTTTGCGGACGATTTCCTGATGGGTTTCGACTGTTTTGCTTTTTTCTCCGGCGGGAAAAGCAATAACCAAAGGATCATCGCAGGCACAGGCAACCTTGCTCACATAAGCTTCTGGAATCAAATCGTCGTGGATGAGCACATATTTTTGGTTGCGGTCAAGATAATTCAAAATATTGTTCAATAGTCCTTGATGGATAATAACCGGATAGACGGAAGTCTTGGCTTTGATTGAAATCTCTTTCATTTTCTTATTCCTCAATATAATCGATTACGGCACCCAATGTCACAAGATCGGAGAAAAAATCTGGATAAGATTTGTTTACTGTTTGTGCATTTTTTATAACGATTTGCTTTGTGCTTCTAACAGAAGATGCGGCGGCTGCCATAACGATTCGGTGATCGTTGAATGAATCGAATTGAGCGCCGGCGTATTTTTCGATGCCTTCGATGATAAGCTCGTCTTCGCTCAAATCAACTTCAACGCCAATCGTTTTAAGTGTCGAATATATTGATAACAGGCGATTGGATTCTTTATATTTCAGGCGATAAGCATTCGTGATTCTGCTTTTTCCTTTTGAAAAAGCAGCTAGGATTGCCAGTGCCGGAGCGATGTCGGGAGATTGTGAAACATCGAAAATGGCGGCGGTTGTTTTTGATTTAAAAAATTGGATACCGTTATCTTTGATTTCAACTTCACCACCGACGCTTTTAATAAAGTCAACAATCTTGCTGTCGGGTTGTAGCGAGGGATAAGTCATGTTTCGGCAAAAAATATCATTGCCAAGGACGCCCATGACTGCGTATATCGCCATCTGGGAATAATCACCCTCGATTCTCAAATTAATCGGTTTGTATGTTTGATTGCCTTGGATAAAATATCCATCTTTAGTCGGAGTGATGATAATACCAGCGGCACCAAGGACATCAATTGTCATATCGACATAGCCTTTGGATTCATAAGGTTTGAGAATGACAAGCTCTGAATCTTCTTTGAGAAGTGGCAATGAAAACAACATCCCGGAGATGAATTGGCTGCTGATGTTGCCGGGTATTTCATATTTTCCAGGCAACAATTCGCCGGAGACGATCAACGAATCATCGTTTTTTTGATATTGCAAATTCATCTGTTTAAAAATGGTCTCATAAACTCCGAGCGGTCTTTGAAACAGGGATTTTTTGCCGGTAAACACAACCTTTTGCTTGCTTAAAGCAAATAATGGCGTCACGAATCGAAGCGTCGAGCCTGATTCGTTGCATTCAACGAAATTATCATCGTTGATTACGATGCGACCGGAGCCGCTAATAATCAATTGTCCGGGATTTTTGATAAATTTCGCGCCGATTTTTTTCATTGTGCCGATAGTTGCCAATACATCATCGCTGTAATTAATGTTGGATATCACACTTTTGCCTTTGGCTAAAGAAGCCGCAATGATAGCTCTATGCGTTTGGCTTTTGGACGAGGGAATGGTTATTGATCCACTTAAAGGACGAGGATGAATAATCGCCTTCATTCTTTTAAACCCCGCTCAATAGCTATGCGAGCAGTTTTTGCGGAACGCATCATTTCTTTCAATGCCGTTTCATCGCGACTGTCGATGGCAAGTTTGTACTTGTTTAGAGAATTGATAAAATCATCTATTTTTTCATTGAGAAATTTGGCGTTTCTAATGAACAGATCAACCCATAAAGCCTCATTGATCATCGCGATTCGCGTCAATTCACGAAACGAATCACCGATGTATGAAACGATATCATTTTTTTTCGGAGCACAATCCATCAAAGCTAAGGAAACAACGTGAGTGAGTTGAGAAGTAAAAGCAATCAATTCGTCATGTTCTTCTGCGGACAGGAACGTTATTTTGTCGAAGCCTACTTCTTCTCCAAGACTGGCCACCAACTCAAGATTGTGCTTTTTGTTTTTCTCCGTCGGGGTGATGATCAGGTTTTGGTTACGAAACAGATTTGCAGAAGCGTTCTCCACTCCGCTTTTCTCGCTTCCCGCCAGCGGGTGTGTAAAGACGAAATCAACACGATCATCAATGATTGATGTCAACTCTTCGATCAACGATTTTTTTACTCCGGAGATGTCAATCAATAAAGAACCTTTGGGAAATTGATGACAGTAGTCCCGATAAAATTGAATGACGGCGGAGGGATACAAGCAAACAAAAAAGACATTGGCTTTTTTAAACAAAACAGGCAAGGAAAAACATATTTGGTCGATCACGCCGCTTGAAAGAGCATAATCAAGGCTGTCATTATTGGTGTCATATGCAAAAATCCGGTGTTTTTCTTTGAGCGCATATGCTATGGAGCCGCCCATCAATCCGAGCCCAATAATTCCAATATCCATGATTCAACACCTCGTTTTTGTGATTTATATCATTTTATCACATATTTGCATCGATATCGCCATTAAGCATAAATATTTATACTCGGTACACTTTCCGTTTCTTGATTTTCTTTTTCGGCGATATGGACTATAATATAATTGATAATGAAAGAAGGAGAATACTATGTACAAGGAAATCGGTGTCTTCGACTATGCAGGAGCGGTTCTTGAAAAAACAGCACCGGGATTATTTTTAAACACCTGCTATCAAGGCAAACTCAACACGATGGTTATCGGTTGGGGCGGAATCATGGTTATTTGGGGCAAGCCGTTGTTTTTGGTTTTAGTCAGAGATTGTCGCGCAACCCATGACTTAATTGAGAAGGCAGGCGAGTTCACCGTTAGTATCCCCTTGTATAGTGATATGAACAAAGAAATTCAGTTCTGCGGATTCAAATCGATGCGGGAACACGACAAATTCAAAGAATTGGGCCTTACCCCGGTCAAAGGGCGAAAGATAAGGACGCCGATTATCGGCGAAGCCGATCTTCATTTTGAATGCAAGGTTATCTATAAACAAACGCTTGATCAAAGCAAAATACCTCAGGGAATCAAAAATCGCTATTATTCGGTTACAAAAACGAACCACACCGTCTATTATGGCGAGATCCTCGATCAATACATATACTCCAAGACGGGTGAATGATATGGTCGCAATCTTAGATGGAAAAGCCTTGGGGCAAGAAATCAGGAATAAAGTTAAAAACAAAGTTGATCAACTTTACAAAATCAACGGCGTTCTCCCTCATTTGGTCGTTATCTTGATCGGCAACGATCCCGCCAGCGAAACATATGTCTCAAGCAAAGAAAAAGCCTGTCTAAAAGCGGACATCAAAAGCACCGTCATCCGCAAGGATGAGAATGTTTCAAACGAGGAGATCATTGACTTAATAGACAAACTGAATGCCGATAAGAATGTCCACGGGATATTATTGCAACTTCCAATTCCCAAACATTTGGATCAGGACAAAATCATCGCTCGCATTTTTCCGAGCAAAGACGTTGATGGATTTACACCAAACAACGTTGCAAAACTGACAATTGGAAAACCTCATCTCGTTCCTTGCACACCGCTCGGAGTCATGCGGTTATTGGATAAGTATGGAATCCCCATTCAAGGAAAAAATTGTGTCGTTATCGGGCGGAGTCAAATCGTCGGGAAACCAATGGTATCACTTTTGTTGGCAGCGAACGGTACAGTGACAATTTGCCACAGCAAGACAGCTAACCTTTCCGAGATTGCGCGCACCGCCGATATTTTGGTGGTTGCCATCGGAAAACCCAAAATGGTCGATGATTCATACATAAAACCGGGCGCCACTGTTATCGACGTCGGCATTTCCCGAATCGACGGCAAACTTCAAGGGGACGTTGACTTTGAAAAGGCGGCGATGGTAGCGGGACACATAACCCCCGTTCCTGGAGGCGTCGGTCCAATGACGATCGCATGTCTGCTTGAGAACACGCTGTTATGTTATCTCAATAGTATGGAGAATAAACTATGATTGATCGCTATTCACGAAAAGAGATGAAAGAGATTTGGACAGACCAGAACAGGTTTCAGGCTTTTCTTGATGTTGAAATCGCTAACTGTGTGGCATTGGCCAAGCACAACATAATTTCGGATTCCGAATTAAAGCTGATTAAAGAAAAAGCGAGTTTTTCCCTCTCAAGGATTAACGAACTCGAAGCACAGACCAAACATGATGTGATCGCCTTCACAAGAGCGGTATCCGAATCCCTTGGGAACGAAGGGCGATTTATCCATTACGGTTTGACCTCAACCGATGTTGTCGACACCGCCAACGGGCTTCTTTTCAAAAAAGCGAACCAAATCATTCTTGATGATTTGAATGCCTTTTTGGCGGTTCTCGCCCAAAAGGCGATCGAATACAAAGAAACGTATATCATCGGCAGAACTCACGGCATTCATGCGGACATCACCGTTTTTGGACTCAAATGGGCGCTTTGGTATGATGAAATGAATCGCAACAAAACCAGATTTCTAAACGCTTCAAAAAATGTTGAAATTGGGAAAATCAGCGGCGCAGTCGGAAACTATGCTTTTGTTGATCCAAAAATCGAAACAATAATTCTCGAGGAACTGGGTTTGTCGGCGCCAAACATCTCCACGCAAACACTTCAGCGCGACCGCTATGCAGAATACATTTTCACGCTTGCACTGATAGCCACGACTCTTGAAAAGATCGCAACCGAGATCAGGCATCTGCAGCGCACCGAAGTCGGCGAAGTCAGGGAAAAGTTTTTTGCGACACAAAAGGGATCTTCTGCGATGCCTCACAAACAAAACCCGATCTCAAGCGAAAACATCTGTGGATTGGCAAGAGTCATGCGGGGATACGTTATTCCTGTCATGGAAAACGATGTTTTGTGGCATGAACGCGACATTTCACACTCTTCCGTTGAAAGAGTTGTTTTTCCAGACGCAACGATTTTGATCGATTATATGCTGAATCGATACAAAGACGTTTTGAATCAACTTGAAGTGTTTCCGGAAAGGATGAGGGAAAACATCAACCTGACAAACGGCATCATTTTTTCCCAAAGAGTTTTGACAACTCTTATTGACAAGGGGCTGACCCGTGAAACAGCATACGACCTTGTGCAGTCCCTAGCTCAAAAAGCCAAAAATGAGAACAGTCAATTCAAAGAAGCGCTACTCAAAGACCCGCTTGTCAGTTCAAAGCTGACAAAGCACGAAATTAACGAATTATTTGAACTCGGGTTTTACCAAAAAAATGTTGCTCTCATTTACGATAGAGTATTTGGCAAATGATAATGAATAATTCGAAAAACAAATTTGACGAGGCGATTCGCTTTATCAAGGCAAAAAGCACCTTCAATCCGGAAATTCTGATCATTCTTGGTTCTGGATTGGGAGCCTTTGCGAAGTTAATCAAAGATCGTATCGACATCCCCTATGCGGACATCCCTCATTTTCGAGCCGCAAGCATTTCAGGACACAAAGGCGTGCTATCGATCGGAACCGTTAAAGGAAAAAGCATATATTGTATGCAAGGGCGCAACCATTACTATGAAGGGTGTACCAACGAAGAAATGCGCTTTCCAATCCAGTTGTTTGCGCTTCTTGGCGTCAAGGTGCTCATTCTCACCAATGCCTGCGGGTCAATGGTTGACAAAATCAAACCAGGCACCATGGCGCTGATCACCGACCACATTAATATGATGGGCAAAAATCCGATGGAAGGCGATAATCAAGATTATATAGGCCCAAGATTCTTTGATATGAGCGAGCCGTACAACAAAGAATTGAATGATATCGCCAAAGCGGTTGCGAAAGAAAACAACATTGAATTGAATCAGGGGGTTTATGTTAGTTATCTTGGACCGAGTTATGAGACAAAAGCCGAAATCAAAGCATATCGGGCAATGGGAGGAGATCTTATCGGCATGTCGACGGTTCCGGAAGTAATCGTTGCGAGACACGCCGGCATCAAAGTCTTAGGCATCGCCTCCGTGACCAATATGGCCACGGGCATCAGCGAAGTAAAACTTTCCCACGAGGAAGTGTTGACTATCGGTGCACAGATTGCAAACACTCTTGGAAAACTGCTTACACAAATCGTTGAAAGATTATAATTAAATTCAATAAACCATATATTTAAACAAGAAAGGATATCTCAAATGGAAAAAAGAAGGCTATACAGAGATACAGACAACAAGAAAATCGCCGGAGTTTGTGCTGGTCTTGCCGATTATTTTGATGTCGACGTCACCTTGATTAGAGTTTTGTGGATCATCGCGCTCTTTGTGGCCGGAGGCGGGCTGATCGCCTATTTAATCATGGCAATTGTAGTTGAACCAAAAAAAGTGGTTATGGAAAGGATTCAAAAAGAAAAAGAAAAAAACAAAGCCGAAGACGACCCCTTTGCTAAATATGACAAATGATTCTTGTTAGTTTTCAGTATAAAAACAAGCATCGCAAGCGTTATTTTCAATGCAAGCAAACGACGGTCCAAACATCCGTCTTTTGTTTTTTCAGAGCGATGACGTTTTCATTATAAAATCTTGTTTCAAGCATTTATTTTGCCTGTCAAAAAAGATATAATAATCAACAAAAAAGGAGGGGCAGCCTTGGAAGAGTACAGACTGCATCGCAAAATCATTTGTATCGATCTAAAAAGCTTTTATGCATCCGTTGAATGCAGTCTTTTGGGTTTGGACCCCTTCGAAACGCCACTGGTCGTCGCCGATCATTCCCGCGGAGGCGGCTCGATCGTACTGGCCGTATCGCCATATCTCAAAACTCTAGGCGTCCCCAACCGTTGTCGAATCTATGAATTGCCCAAAAATATCAAGATCATTTTTCGAAAACCCCAAATGGAAAAATATCTTGAATATTCCACCAAAATCATCGAAATCTATCTCCGGTTCATCTCGGAAGAGGATATGTATATTTATTCCATCGACGAAACTTTTCTTGATTTGACGGAATATCTTGAATATTATAAAAAAACCGACTATGAAATAGCCAAAATGCTCATGGACGAAATCTATAAGGAAACAAAAGTATGTTCAAGTTGTGGTATCGGGGCAAATATGTTGATGGCGAAATTGGCGCTTGATCTAGAATCCAAAAACGCTAAAAACTATATTGCTAAATGGAACTATGAAGATCTTCCCGAAAAACTATGGCCGGTCAAACCTCTAAGCAAAATGTGGGGCGTCGGCAGAAATATGGAAGCCCGCTTGAACAAAATGGGATTCTACAAAATCGGCGATATCGCCGCTAGCGATCCGAGTAAACTGAAACGCCGGTTCGGCGTCTTAGGCGAGGAATTATACTATCACACCCACGGCATTGATATGAGCATGATTCAGGACAAATTGAAAATCAAGCCGATAAGCAAAAGTTACGGCACAAGTCAGGTTTTGTTTCGCGACTATTATAAACCAGAGATCTACCAGATCATCATCGAGATGGTTGACGATATCACAAGAAGACTAAGGATCAGCCATAAACTCGCCGCGACCGTCCACTTTGGCGTTTCCTACAGTAAAGACGCCGGCGGCGGCTTTGCAAGACAAATAAAGCTCGAACAGCCAACCGCAAACGAATCGATCATTTATCAAGCTTGCCGCAAACTTTTTGACAAACACTATGAAAATGAAGCCATAAGGCGCGTTCATGTCGGCGTCGGCAATCTGACAAACAAAAACGATTATCAGTTCAATTTGTTTGAGGATGCCGAGAAGATCGTCAAGGAACAACAAATATTCGCGGCGATGGATGAAATCAAAATCAGATTTGGCAAAAACAGCATCAACCGGAGTTCGGCTGAACTTCCTTTTTCAACCGCCAAAGCAAGAAACGAAATGATCGGTGGCCATCATGCCTAACGCCTATATCGATCGCGGTATCATCAAATGGAACGCATTCGATGCTTTGGTCGGTCACAGCTCAATGCTTGAGGAACTGAAATATCGGCTAGGGAAAAAAGAAAAGCCGGTTTTGAGCGAAGACGCTTATGATGAACTGAATCAAAAACTTGCGCTTGCAGTTCAAAAAGACAAAGAAGTTGAAATCAGTTATTATAAAGACGGTTACATAAGGCATACTTTCGGTTGTATCAAAAGCATCGATTATCAAAACAAGCGCATCGTTTTGTCAACATTTGAGAAATTGAACGCCAATGATATCATCGATATCGTTATATGAGGCAATGAAAGCGGAATCCCGAACAAACAAAAAGCGGGAGCCGCTTTTTTGGAACCACAAGCGAGATAGTCGAAAAATCGGTTATAATTAAAGAAAGAAAGCAATGATTTGGATAACATGAATAAAAAGTTATCTATTTACCAAAAACAACAATCATGAAGATGGGGGTTCAAAATGATCGAAGAAAAAGCGTATGCGAAAGTGAACCTATTCTTGAATGTTCTCGATAGGCGAAAGGACGGTTATCATAATCTTGAGATGATCAACGCCAAAATCGCGCTTCACGACGTGATCAAGATCAAGAAAGAACAAGTACTGGGCACGGCGCTTATCGTCTCTAACGACTTGTTTCTTTCCAACCAAAACAACGTCGTTCATGATGTTGCGAGTGAAATGATCAGGCGGTATGTGCCAACCGAAGGAGTGCGAATCGAAATTGAGAAAAACATCCCCTTTGGCGCCGGATTAGCGGGGAATTCGGCTGATGCGGCGGCTATCATCAAAGGCATTGACAAATTGTTTGGGCTCAATTTGACGATTGAGGAGATGAGCGAGTTCGGCTTAAGATTCGGAGCGGACATTCCTTACTGCCTTTACGACTATCCTGCACTTGTCGAGGGGATTGGCGAGATTATCACTGAACTGGACATTGATTTGAAACCATGGAAAGCTCTGCTAATCAATCCCAAAATTTTTGTTTCTACTGAAAAAATCTTCGAATTAGGCGTAAAGACTAAATTTGCCAATACCGATATTATGCCGATCAAAGAAGCGATCGCTAAAAAGAATATCGATAAAATATCAGAATTGTTACATAACGCTTTCACAGAAATAGTCACTGATCAGTATCCCAAAATTAAGGAGTTTCATGATTATTTAAATAAGCGTCTCGGGGAAATGGGATTGGTTATGAGCGGTACCGGATCCACATTCATCAAAATGATAAGGCAAACCGAAAAACGGATAACTGATTTTATCGCTGAAAATGGCGAAAACTATTTTGTCGGGCTCTTTGATTTTTTATAATTAATATTCATTAACCCTATTGGAAATCAATTTGTCACATGATATAATTTGCTAAAGAGGTGGGAATATGTTGATAACGGAAGTTCGTGCAAAAAGGGTAAACGGAGATAACCGCTTGGTTGGGATTGCGGCAATCACCATTGATGATTGCTTCGTTGTTCATGAACTCAGGGTTATTGAAGGGAAAAACGGTCTGTTTGTGGCTATGCCCAGCAGAAAGATGCCAAACGGAGAATTTAAGGATGTCGCACACCCTATCAATACCGAAACCAGGAGTATGATTGAAAAAGCGGTGCTTGAGGCTTTTGAAAAACTTCCATTACTCAAAGAAGATGAAGTAAAAGAAGAAAAACAAGAAGAAAAAGAAGAATAATATCTTTTTGTCGAACGCTGTGCCAACTTTCCAAAGTTGGCGCTTTTTAAATCCAACGTCATGATGTATAATAGGCATATAAGCAGATCATATATAATTGGGATGGATGATATCGATGGCAGTCTTTCATGGATCAAAGGTCAAGATCTTCGCGCTCAGCTCAAACAAAAAATTAGCAAAGGACATCGCTGATTACATGGGGATTCCACTTTCGATATCCGAAGTGACCCGTTTCGCTGACGGCGAAATCAACATCAACATACCCGAAACAGTCAGAGGGCACAAGGTGTTTGTCATCCAATCGACCAACAGCCCGGTCAACGAGCACATCATGGAGTTGCTCATTATGATAGACGCCTTGAAAAGAGCATCTGCCAGAGAAATCAATGTTGTTATTCCTTATTACGGGTATTCAAGGCAAGACCGGAAAGCCAAGGCCAGACAGCCTATTTCCGCCAAGTTGATTGCCGATTTACTGCAAGTCAGCGGCGCAACTAGGGTAATTTGCATGGATCTTCATGCTGCTCAGATTCAAGGATTCTTCGACATCCCTATTGATAACTTCCGTTCGCTGCCGATCATTGCCAGATATATGAAACAAAAAAACTTGTCGGATCTCGTGGTCGTATCCCCGGATCATGGCGGAGTGGCCCGTGCCAGAACGTTGGCGGACGCGCTCTCGACGCCGATAGCGATCATTGACAAGACGCGTCCCGAGCCGAACGTCGCCGAAGTGATGAATATCATCGGCCAGGTCAAAGGAAAGAACTGCATCCTTTTTGACGATATGATCGATACCGCCGGTTCAATGGCGGCCGCCTCAAAAGCCCTGAAAGAAGCTGGAGCCAAGGAGGTTTACGCTTGTTGCACGCACCCGCTGTTCTCAGGAGACGCAATTAAAAAGCTCCAAGAGGCTCCAATCAAAGAAGTGGTCTGCACAGATACGATCGAACTTTCCGAAGACAAACATTTTCCCAAATTGGTTCAGTTATCGATCGCCGAGCTCATCGGTCAAGGCATCATCAACATCATTGACGATCAAGCACTCTCATCTCTGTTTCAATAAATATAACCGGCCGATTTGGTCGGTTATTTATTATAAATGAATAGCCTCAGTTTACAAACTGGACATTTGTGATATAATGATGATAAATCGAAGAACGGACGATTAAAACACGTTGACGGCAAAAGCGATTAAGGGACGGTGGAAGCCTTAACCATAAGCGTGTTTGAAAAACACCGGGAGAGACAGAAGAAATTATAGTAGAACTGGACGTCGGTCCGCGTTAAGGGCTTCAAGCGCCGGCAATGCCGGAATTAAGGTGGTACCACGGAGATGTTTCGTCCTTTATTTAGGGACGATTTTATTTTTTGAAAGAGGGAGATCATGGAAACAACAATCAATGAATTGTTCAAAAGTTACCAAGAAACAAAAATTCAAAACTTAACCGTGAGCGGATGGATCAGAAACAACCGTGCTCAAAAAGAGCATGGGTTCATCGATCTTCACGATGGAACCTGTTTTGCGAGTGTTCAGGTTGTTTACGAGGAAGACACGACTACAAACTTCAAAGATATTCAAAAATATCGAGTGGGATCATCAATAACGGTAAAAGGCTCGCTGGTTTTGACTCCGTTGATGAAACAGCCGTTTGAGATCAAAGCCCAGACAATCACGCTTATTGGCAATTGTCCCGAATATTATCCGATCCAGCCGAAAAGACATACGCGGGAATATTTACGCGAAAATGCCCACCTCAGAATGAGAACAAACCTCTTTCAAGCGGTGTTTCGAGTGCGCTCTGTTGTTTCCCACGCCATTCACACGTTCTTTCAAGACCGGGGGTTCATCTATGTTCACACCCCCATCATCACCGGTTCCGATGCGGAAGGTGCAGGCGAGATGTTCAAAGTCACAACGCTTGACTTTGACAAACTTATTGGCAAGGGACCTGTCGATTATGAAAATGACTTTTTCGGAAAGGCGACCAATCTGACGGTTTCGGGACAACTGCAGGCAGAAGCGTATGCATTAGCCTTCCGGAAAGTTTATACGTTTGGGCCGACGTTCAGGGCGGAGAATTCCAATACCCAAAGACACGCATCCGAATTTTGGATGATCGAACCGGAAATCGCTTTTTGCGATCTAAAGAAAAACATGGAGATCGCCGAAGAAATGGTTAAGTTTCTGATTAAGGAAACCATGAGCAAATGCAGCGAGGAAATCGCTTTCTTTGAGGCTTTCATCGAAAGAGGGCTAATCGAAAAACTGACAAAGGTTATGCAATCAAAATTTGCAAGCGTCACGCATCGGGACGCGATCAAAATCCTCAAAGAAAGCAAAGAAAAATTTGCCAATGAACCAAGTTACAGCGATGACTTAGCGACCGAACACGAGAAGTACTTAACTCGCCATTTTGATGGACCAGTCTTTGTGATCGATTGGCCAAAGGAAATCAAAGCGTTCTATATGCGCCTGAATGATGATGGGGATACTGTCGCGGCGATGGATCTACTTGTTCCAGGGGCGGGAGAACTTATCGGCGGATCGCAAAGGGAAGAAAGACTGGAAGTCTTGGAATCACGGATGCGCACCATGAAAGTAGACAAAGATCCACTCTGGTGGTATCTTGATCTCAGGCGCTACGGCGGTGTTCCCCATTCTGGTTTTGGCCTTGGCCTTGAGCGGATGATCATGTATCTGACCGGAATCGATAATATCCGCGATGTCATCCCTTTTCCAAGAACTCCGAAAAACTGCGAGTTTTAAACATTATCATATCATCTGACACCTAGTTATCGACTTGACCCGGATTGTACTGCTCAAATAGGTTTCAATCACTCTTGTTGGGTCATTATCAAAGCTTGTGCATTAAAAAAACCGAACTCAATAGCGAGTTCGGCTCTTTTTATAACGGTTTATTTCTTTGGTTCTTTCAAAGCTTCGATAAGCCCGCTTGCCATTCCGACGATGCTCTGCAATTCTGAAGGAATGATAATCTTAGTGGCCTGCCCATTGGCTACCTTTTCGAGAGTTTTGTAGGCTTCGATTGTGAGCACTGCCTTGTCGGCTTTCGCCTCGCGGATTAGTTGGATGCCTTTAGCGGTCGCTTGTTGGACTTTGATAATCGCTTCTGCCTGGCCTTCCGCTTCGCGGATGGCGGCTTCTTTCTTGGCTTCCGCTCTCAAGATAGCGGCGGACTTTTCGCCTTCGGCTTCAAGAATGTTAGCGGCCTTCTTTCCTTCGGCGATCAAAATCGCTTCACGGCGTTCACGCTCGGCGCGCATTTGCTTTTCCATCGCTTCGCGGATTTCTTTCGGAGGAATGATGTTTTTGAGTTCGACGCGGTTAATTTTGATGCCCCACGGGTCAGTTGCCTCATCGAGAATGAAGCGCATTCTCTCGTTGATCAGGTCGCGGCTGGTAAGTGTTTGGTCAAGTTCGAGTTCGCCGATGATATTACGAAGTGTTGTCGCCGTCAAATGTTCAATCAAAAGCCCGGGATTCTCAGCGCCATAGATAAATTGTTTAGAATCGGTAATTTGTAGAAAGACAACAGTATCAATTTGCATGGTCACGTTATCTTTGGTAATGACTGCTTGCGGCGGGAAGTCAAGGACTTGTTCTTTTAAGATGATGTGGTCGGTGATTTGCCCGTTTACGGTGTAGGTCCGCTTAATTCTCTCGAAGAACGGCAACAAGAAATGCAACCCCGCATTCCAAGTGGTGTGATAACTGCCCCAGCGCTCGATAACATACTGGGTTGCTTGTGGAACGATTTTGATTCTGGAGCCGACGTAAACAAGAATAATTACTAATACAATGATCAAAGCTATCAAACCGGGAACACTAATGTCAAGAAATAGTAGTTGAAACATGTTTTTCCTCCTTATATATAATCTTTATTGTTAATATCCGTATCCGGTTTTCACTACATCGATTTTTAGCAGGATATCGCGCAAAGTGGCCTTTCTTCTGGTGAGAGAAATCAGAATGAGATCAATAATCACAGAAAGGAACAACAGCACGAAGCCTCCATAAGGGCTGACAATGAAAACAACGATCACAAAGAAATACTTGAAAACAATATCATGGAAGAAGACGCTGATAGAATTAACGGGGCCTTCTAATTTTACTTGCATGATCTTTCGCCCCAGCGTTTTTCCTTTAAATGCAAGCGCATAAATGGTCATAAGAATTATAAAACCTAATGCAAAGTAATAAATAATAGATAGAAAATATCTGGATAATTCGCGATTGAACGATTCAATATCGGTGGTGTTTTGCATTTCAAGGATTTGCGCTTTCAATTGATGGACTCTTTGAGCTTCCGCCTTCAATGCTTCGTCGTCGCCAGCCAGGGTCATCGCCGCAGTATATTCCTCGCTGATGGCGTTTAAATCCTCATTATAAACATCTAACATTTCTTGATACGGGGTATGCAATTCCGCAAAATGATCAACTTGCTTGCGAAGAATCAATTTACCAAACAACAAAAAGGTTAGATAAACCACGAGAACTACAATCAAAATATCAGTTAGCGAGGAAAAAGCCCGCCTTAAGAAACCGGCATTCATTGAATTTTCTTGACCACGAGTTTGACGCCATCAATGGCCAAAACCTCCACTCTGGTGTTTACTTCAATGGCTTCATTGGCGATCGCAGTCCAGATCTTCCCGTCGATTTTGACTTCGCCGCGCTCGCCGTCAGGGATCGTCTTAGTGCAAATCGCCACTTTTCCGATCAACTTGTCGGCGTTTGTCTTGATTTCGTTTTTCCGGATATACTTTTTAAATAATGGCCTTAAACCGAGAAGAAGCAATAATGACACAATCAGGAACACTATAATTTGTACAATATATTGTTCTGGGAAGAAAATCGCGATTATCAAAGCGACAAAAGCGCCCGCGGAGAACCAAACGCTGGACAGATCCATCGTCGACGCCTCAATGACGCCGGCCAAAATAATAATCGCGAACCAAATCAAAATCATCAAGGTACCGAAATCAAGAGCGAGAAACATCTTTATGCCACCTCGCTATTCTTCAAATCAATAATCAAAGCCTTTTCCTTCTCGTTCCAGGAAGCCTTGAATTTGTATGACTGATTGTTGCCAAATTCCAAGCCAATTAAATCGGAAACCTCTTTCAAGAAGAGTTTGTTGCAGACACGAGAATAACTGGATTTTACGGTTATGTTGTGCTGCTGGGATTCAGGAATGAAGCCGAGTTTGAGTTCCTCTTTGGTGATTGGCTTGATTGCAATTGCCTGACTGTCGCGATCGAGTCCAAGAAGCACCACATAAGCGTTTTCAAAGTATGAAGTTGCAGACTTATTCAAAGTAATGTTGGCCTCATACAAAGTTGCAATTTCATCCAGAGGTTTTTTTGAAGCCCAGGTGAAATTCATTATTATCTTTCCCCCCATTACAATCATATCTTTTTCTATTAATAATTATATCATCCGATTATGGACAACTCAATAATTATTTACAAATATTTTAAATTATTTACAATAACGAAACAATTTACTTGTTTTATAAAACATTGTATAATAATTGAGTACCAAGGAGGCGTATTATGCGACAATTATCACGAGAAACGATGATAGAAAGAAGTCTGATGAAATCTTTTAAAGGCTCTTTGTACTCCAAATTCGTAAAAGCGATCAGCGATTACAAATTAATTGATAATGGCGATGTGATTGCCGTGGCAATCAGCGGCGGCAAGGATTCATTGCTTCTTGCCAAACTTTTTCAGACCTTTAAAAAATACGGGCAACTTGATTTTGAGATGAAATTGATCACCATTGATCCCGGCTATACCGAGGATGCTTTAAGAACCCATAAAAATAATTGTGAAAAGCTGGGGATGGCGCCCTCTGTTTATCCCACAAAGTTGTTTGCGGCAGCCAAGACGATGTCTCCGGATTCTCCTTGTTATCTCTGCGCAAGGATGCGAAGAGGCGTTCTTTATGGCAAAGCCAAAGAACTCGGATGCAATAAACTTGCGCTTGGACACCATTTTAACGACGTTATCGAAACGACACTTCTAAATATTTTCTATGCCGGTTGCTTCAAGACGATGTTGCCAAAAGCGAAAGCCGAAAATTATGAAAACATGGAATTGATTAGGCCGATGTACTTAATAAAAGAAAAAGATATAATCAAATTTTCCCGATATCATGATATCAATATAAGCGGGGGCGGGTGTCCGGCTGAGGAAATTAATATGGATTCTAAGAGAAACGAAATCAAAAAAATGATAGAGTCAATGCTCGAGAAATATAAGAACATTGACATCAACATCTTCCGATCTGCAGAGAACGTGAATATCAAGAACGTTCTAGGATACTATGATGAACAGGAAAAACACTCGTTTTTGGATCAATACTGACGAAAAAGGCGCAGTCCAGATCAACAAATATCGGATTGCGCCTTTATGTATATTATGATGTTTCACGTGAAACATTATTTACCGAGGCAAAACCTAGAAAACAAAGTATCAAGCAACAAATCGTTGGCGGTTTCGCCGGTTATTTCGCCAAGAAGGCGCCAAGCTTCGTTGAGATCAATCCCGATGATGTCAATGGGCATACCGTCCAAAGCCGCCTTTTTAGCTGAACAAAGGGAAGAAAACACTTTTTCAAGTATTGCGATGTGCCTAGCGTTGGAAAAAAGCACCATATCCCGATTAGACTGATATTTTCCAAGAAAGAGAGATTCAACTGCTTTGCCCAGTTTATCGAGTCCGATATTTTTTTTAGCGGAAACCGATATTATGTTTTCGTTTTCCAGCTCCGCTCTCGCTCCCAGATCGACTTTGTTGCCAACCAAGATTCGTCGTTTGTCTTTGGTGAGGTCGAGCAATTGGAAATCCAGCTCGGTCAGGTGGTCGCTTTGATCAAGGACCAAGAGAATCAAATCGCTTTCAGAAATCGCTTTTTTGGTTTTTTCGATACCGATGCTTTCGATAAAATCGCTGGTATCACGTATTCCAGCAGTATCGATTAGTTTAATTAAGAGTCCATTCAAATTAAGTTCGGCTTCAACCAAGTCCCTTGTAGTTCCCGAAATCTCGGTCACAATCGCCTTGTCCTCTTTGATGAGCGAATTGAGGAGTGATGATTTTCCCACATTAGGTTTTCCAACAATTACAGTTTTAATACCGTCACGGATGATTTTGCCGGTTGAGGAGTTTTGAATAAAGAAGTTGATTTCTTTAATCAAAGGTTCAAGACGCGAAAAGATGAGCCTGTTTGTGATTATCGGGGCATCATCGTATTCGGGATAATCAATATTGACTTCGATTTCTGCTATCATTGAAATCAATTCATCTTGCATTTTTTTGATTTCCGTTTTCGTTTGCCCTCCAATTGCGTTTTGGGCAAGGGATAATTGAATGTTTGTTCTGGCATTAATCACATCCATGATCCCTTCCGCCTCGGTGAGATCGATACGGCCATTTTGAAAAGCCCTTCTGGTGAATTCTCCCGGATACGCTAATCTTGCGCCTTGCCTAATCAAAAGCCTGATGATTTCGGCAGCCACAAAATCACCACCATGACAGGTTATTTCCACCGTGTCTTCGGAAGTGAAAGACCGTGGTCTACGAAAAACAGATGCCATTACTTCATCAATGACAGAGTTTTTGTCGATGATGTGTCCGTAGTTTACGGTATTGTTTTCAACCAATAACAGATTGGGGCCTTTGAAGATAGAAGCGACAATCTTGATAGCCTCATCACCGGAAATGCGGATGACATTGAGAGCCGCAGGCCCGGATGCGGTTGCTTTTCCCACGATTGTATCCAAAATCATATTGATCACCATGATTATTTTATCATAATATAGAGTTATTATTGTATAATACTTTTGGGTGATAACATGAAGAGACAGTTGAAACCGCTAAAATACTATTTATTCATTTTTCTATTGTCAACGATAATCGTAGCGGGTTACACATTATATATGGTTTTGACAAACAGAGCGAAAATATCTGAATTAACCAGTCTGTTTTTTGTTCCACTTGTTTTTACCGGCATCTACTGGTTGGGCGATTTTTTGCTTGATAAGATTGCCAGGAAGAAACAAAAAGTCGATTACGAAGCTGATTTTATACAAGAGATCAATAAAAAAATGCATGAATCAAAAGTTTTTATTCTCGAGGACTACCGGAAACTTCAACAGGATCAAAAATTTCAAGGTTCATTGAAGATTGCATATCAAATAGCCAAAAACGGCGAAAATGAACAATGGACGCTCGAAAAACTGGAAAAAAGATTCCGTTCGCAAACGCTCGAGGCAAGAGCGATGAAATTTGTAATCGAACACGTAAGAGAGGTACGTGAATCTTTAGGTAAATCACAAGCGACAAGTGAAAAAGAAGGCCGATTGTAGTATAATAACAATGATAGTTTAACCTTATGTTACCGTTATACATTTCAAGTGTTTCTGTTAAATTAAAAATCAGTGGTTGAAACACTTACAATGAGAAAGGCGATGACTGATGAGTTACAAAGCCCTATACAGGATTCACCGGCCGACAAACTTCACCGAAGTCGCCGGCCAGAGACACATCACGACAACTTTGCAAAACGCGCTTCAGACCAACAAAGTGTCTCACGCTTATCTTTTCAGCGGTCCCAGAGGCACTGGGAAAACGTCCATTGCCAAGATTTTCGCCAAGGCAATCAACTGTGAGCGTGCTCCGGTTGCCAATCCGTGCAATGAGTGTCAAAACTGTCTGGGAATCCAAGACGGAACAATTAGCGACATTATTGAAATCGATGCCGCAAGCAACAACGGCGTCGATGAAATCAGGGAAATTAGAGACAAAGTCAAATATCTTCCGGGGTATGTGAAATATAAAGTCTACATCATCGATGAAGTCCACATGCTTTCTCTAGGAGCTTTCAACGCGCTTCTCAAGACGCTTGAAGAGCCGCCCGTCCATGTCATTTTTATCCTTTGCACGACCGAACCTCAAAAAATTCCTTTAACCATCCATTCAAGATGTCAGCGGTTTGACTTCAAAACAATCGCCAATCCCGATATTTTGGGAAAGTTACACGAGATTATTCTCAAAGAGAAAATCACCATCGACGAAGATGCTTTGGAACAGATCACCGTCTTCGCCGAAGGGTCGCTCCGCGACGCAATCAGTCTTTTGGATCAAGCCCAGGCGTTCAGCCCTGAATACATCAAAATGGATGATGTAAATCAGATTTGTGGTGCCGTGCCTTTTGAGAAACAAATGGAGATTGTTGAAGCCATCTTTGCCATGGATTCAACGAAGGCCATCAAAGCTATGAATGAGTTGATCACTGAAGGTAAAGAAGTACAAAAAATTGCTCTCAGCCTTCTTGATTTATTGCGAAACGTCCTAATGTACAAAAACGTTGGCAATCTTAATGGCAACAACATGGTTTTCAATAATGAAAGATTTCGATCGATTGCCAAATCAATCAGCAATCAGCGCGTCTTTTTCAATATCGACATCTTGATCAAGGCGATTAACGAAATCAAATGGAGCAACGCCCCGAGGCTCTATTTGGAGCTCGCTTTTATCAGAATGGCGGATGTCGAAACCGAAAGCATCGCTAAGATTCTCAATGAAATCGAACAATTGGATAATAGATTGACCAGTTTGGAGACGCTGAAAGCCAAACCGGAGAAAATTATAGAACCCAGCAAAGACATTGAAAAAATTGTTTTACCAAAGGTAAAACAAAAAAACAATATCGAACCGGTTGATATCGCTTTACGCGATGAAAAGGATGATGAAAACGAATTCCAAGAAGAAAGCAAACCGCAACCATCAGAAACCATAGAATACTGCGGCGATATTGCCAATACCTATAAAATTGAATTTGTCGAAAAGGTTCTCAACAACGGAAGCCGCGAAGACAAAGTTTATCTAAACGATAATTGGTACCGGCTTGGGAAAACCCATCTCGGAGGGACCTATCGCCAATATGCTTTAAAACTTGAAAGCGGCGTGGTCGCCGCCAGTGCGTATAAAAATATTATCTTAACATTTGCCGGGCCCAGTCTCTGCAATGAGTTGATGCAACCGGGTGTCAAAGAGATTGTTAAAGAAGTTCTTCACAAGACTTTCGACCGTAAAATCGATTACATTGCTCTTCCCGAGGATTTATTCTCAAGTATTTCCGAGGAATTCGTGTCTCAATGGCGCCAAGGCAAACGAGACATTAAATTATCGCCCATCGTCTGCGACGATCTTCGCGATATGTCGCAAGAAACCAAAGAGGCGGCAAAAAAGGAAGAGCAAAAAGTTATCGCCGATGCTGTGGAATTATTCGGCGACTTCGTCAAAATTAAAAAATAGCCTTTTAAGAGGTGATAGATATTATGATTAATCCGCAAATGATCAAGAAAATCCAGCAGATGCAGGAAGATCTCAAAAAAGCACAAAAAGAGATCAATGACTCCACATTTTTTGGCCAGGCCGGAGGGTCGGTTGTCAAAGTTGCTGTAAAGGGAACCAAGGAAGTTATGTCGATTGAGATCAAAAAAGACGAGATTGATACCGATGATATCAATATGATTCAAGACCTGATTATTGCTGCTCTCAATGACGCATTCAGAAAAGTTGATCGGGAGATGGAGGAAACGCTTGGTTCACTAGCACAAGGAATGAAGTTTCCCGGACTCTTCTGATGAACTACCCAAACGCGCTTGAAGAGCTCATTTTCCATTTCATGAAATATCCGGGGGTGGGCAGAAAAACCGCAGAGCGTTACGCTTTACATACACTTGGGAAAATCAGTCAAGAAGATCTTGATGCCTTTTCCAAAGCATTGGCCTCTGTCAAATCGAAAATCGGCAGGTGCTCCATTTGCGGGCATCTGACCGATGTTGATCCCTGTTCAGTATGCGCCGATAACAATCGCGATAAAGGAACCATTTTAGTCGTAGAATCACCCAAAGACGTTTTTGCCATCGAAAAATTGGGAAAGTATCATGGACGTTACCACGTTCTTCACGGGGCGATCTCTCCAGTCGACGGCGTTGGTCCTGATGACTTAAACCTGAAAAGTCTTTGGAATAGGATTGCCGAGGAGCAGGTCAAGGAAGTCATCATTGCCACTTCCGCAACCCAAGAAGGAGAAACCACGGCAATGTATATCCACCGGGTCATCACCAATACCGATGTTCTTGTGACAAGAATTGGCTATGGGATGCCGGTTGGAGGAAATTTGGAATATGCGGACGATAAAACTCTTGCTAAAGCGCTTGAATATAGACGCAAGTTTTAGAAAACAGAAAAACCGGCTTCTCTAAAAGATAAGTAGTATGTTATAATATCATTACCCAATTTTTAATAACATAAAAATAAAGTTAAATATAAAGAGGTGTGGCAAATGGTTTTCGGTTCGGAAATGCTTCTCTTGGCGATTATGGAAACAATCGAGGGGTTCTTACAGCCATATGTTGAAAAGGTTTTGGATTTACTCAATGGGCTTCCTGTCTGGGCTCAGGGCGGAATCATACTTTTTCTCGGGATTTTTACCCTCGTCGGCTTATTTGTTTTCATCAAAAAATTCTTCAAACTGTTTTTGGTTCTCGCGGTTCTTGGAGTGATCGGTTATTTTCTCTGGGAAAAAGGGATTATCCAGAACCTTATCGACAATTTCACAGGGTCGATTATTTATCAGTTCGCAATGTCAATTATTAAAGGAATGTAAATCAAAGGGGTATAATATTCTTAACTGATAGTATCCCCCTTTTTTTTGAGCAATTATTGAGAAAATTGGTGAATTATTGCTTCTTTTTACATAATTTATATATGAAATATATAAAACATTAACAGTCAAATGCTATAATTAAATGAAGTTATGTTACGATAGGAGACTGAAATATGGAAATCAGAATGGAAAATCTGACAAAAATCTTCATTAGCAAAAACAAAAAAGAAGTTCACGCCGTAGACCATGTCGATTTGACCATTCCCTCGGGAAAACTGGTAGGCCTTCTAGGCCCCTCGGGTTGCGGCAAATCGACGACACTATATCTCATCGCCGGTTTGCTGAGGCAAACAGAGGGGCAAATTTATTTTGATACGGATGAAGTGTCGGAAATGCCACCAGAAAAGCGGGGCATAGGCCTTGTTTTTCAAAACTACGCTTTGTACCCGCACATGACTGTTAGAGAGAATATTTTGTTTCCGCTGCAAAACCTCAAAGTTGAAAAAGAAGAAGCTAAACGCCGAACATATGAAATGGCCGAGCTTGTCGGCCTTCAGGAAATGCTCGATCGAAAGCCAAAAGAGCTTTCTGGCGGACAACAACAACGCGTCGCCATCGCGAGAGCTCTTGTTAAGAAACCGCGCGTACTTCTGCTTGACGAACCCTTGTCCAATCTCGATGCCCGCTTAAGGCTCCAAACAAGAGAAGAGATCAAACGGATCCAGAGAGAGACAGGGATCACGACTGTTTTTGTCACCCACGATCAGGAAGAGGCCATGTCGATTTCTGATGAGATCGTTGTTATGAAAGACGGCGTCATCCAGCAAATGGGCGAACCTCAGAGTGTTTATGATTTTCCTGCCAATTTGTTTGTCGCCAAGTTCCTTGGTAATCCACAAATCAATGTTTTTGAAGGAGAAATAAAAAACAAAGATATCTATATTGAAAATATGGCGATTGCGAAAACAAAACTACCGGACCAAAAAGTTATCATCGGCATCCGCCCCGAGGGATTCAATGTTGATACCGAACAAAAAAGCAAAGTAATGTTCGATGTCAACCTAGTCGAAACTATCGGTCGTGACACGACGCTAATCATTGACATGCCCGGAGAAGAAGAAACGCTTCTGGACAAAAAATCATTCAAAGCCATTGTTGACGCTTCATATCGGATTAAAAGCGGGCAAACCGTGTATTTCACGGTCAAGCCAGAGAAAATGCATCTCTTCAACCTTGACGGCGAGTTGCTTAAGTAACGGCCTATGGAAAAGAAAAACAACTGGAGAGCATGGCTCTATCTCGCACCAATGCTCATCCTGATGATTGTCTTCATTTTTTATCCGTTGGTGAATGCCTTTGTTATTTCATTCTATAAAGGCTATCAACCGCTTTTAAACCAACGTTATGCGGGATTGACATTCAATAATTACACTTTTGTCTGGAATCAGTATTATTTCAAAGCTGCGCTCAAAAACACATTCGTACTGGCTTTTATTTCGGTTCCGTTATCAATCATCTTATCATTGCTAATTGCGGTCGCTTTGAATTCCATTCCCAAAGTCAAAGCCTTTTTTCAGACCGTGTTCTTCCTGCCGTATGTGACCAACGGCATTGCGGTTGGCATGGCGTTTGCGGTCATTTTCCATAAGAACCACGGTCTTTTCAATGCTTTTTTGAGTTGGTTTGGCATTGAGCCATACGATTGGATCGGCAGCACCGCAACTTGGGGCAGGCAAATGACTGCGCTCTTGATTTTTACAATTTGGGACAGTCTGGCGTTCAAGATTCTTGTATTCGCCAGCGGGCTTACCAACATTGACAAACAATATTACGATGCCGCGAAAATCGATGCGGCGACAAGATCGACCGTCTTCAAGAGAATTACTGTTCCCCTGCTATCGCCTTTGATCCTTTATATTTCGATCACCTCGATGATCGGAGCACTCAAGGCATATAACTCAGTAATCGGACTCTTCGGCGAATCTTTGGGCGGCAAGCCCCGCGACATGATCACAATCGTCGCTTTTGTCTATCAGTATCGCGCCCAATATTTCAATATTGGCTATTATAGTTACGCAGCCGCAGCGGCTGTCACTTTATTTGTGATAACCCTCGTCTTTTCCGGCCTGCAGGCAATTATAAGCAGAAAACGGGTCCATTATTAAGAGGGGGGTGGACAAAATGGCAGAAGTATTCGTAAAGAACGAAAAATCTTACAAAACAAAAAAAATCCTGTTCACCATTGGTGTCTATATCTTTTTGGGAATCGTCACCATCTCGGTTTTAATTCCCTTCTACTGGATGATTCTCACTTCTTTAAAAACCCAGATAATGATCGAACAGGTTCCGCCGATTATATTTTTAAAACCTTCCGAATGGCAAATCAACAACTATCGCTTGCTTTTTGAACTTGTGCCAAGCGGCCCGAGACGTGGGGAACCGCTGTTTCCATTCTTTACCTATATGGGAAACACGGTTTTGGTTTCAATCATTACAACCATTGGAACGACTTTGACGACGATACTGGCCGCGTATGCGTTTGCCAGGTTGAATTTTAAGGGGCGGGATATTGTTTTTGCGATTCTGTTGTCGACAATGATGATTCCGGGAGAAATCTTCATTCTGACAAACTTTCTGACGGTTTACAAACTCGGATGGTATGATATCTTCAACCAGACTTATTCCGATGCGATCCTGGCGATGACAATTCCGTTTATGACAAGCGTCTTTTACACTTTCTATCTCAGGCAAACTTTCAAACAAGTTCCCAATGAGCTCTATTTTGCGGCAAAAGTCGACGGAACGACCGACTTCCAATATCTCTGGAAGATAATGGTTCCCGTGGCGATGCCGACAATCGTCACGATTGTCATTTTGAATTCAATGGGAGCTTGGAATGCTTACATTTGGCCTCAAATGGTGACGACCAAAGATGCGTACCGGCTTGTTAGCAATGGCCTTCGTGGCGCGTTCACCGATACCAGCACCGGCAGAACCGACTTTGGCCAACAAATGGCAGCTGCGGTTTTAGTCACGATTCCCGTGCTGTTGATCTTCTTCACTTTCCGCAAACAGATCATGAGAGGCGTATCAAGAAGCGGAATCAAGGGTTAATAATTCTATATTTGATATATATAAATACTAGTACTGGAGGAAAATATGAAAAAACTACTTGTTCTTTTCGTAGCAATGCTCTTTACATTCATGTTTGGTTGTGGCGTTACTGTGGTCACAACGGAAGCGCCGATTACTGCAGATCAGTCAATCACGACTAATCAAGACCCGATCACTACGACTTACAGTGGTCAGACGCCCTCAACGACTTACAGCGGTCAGACTCCCTCAACAACAACCATCTCGCCGGGTACTGCCACAACTGCTGATCAACGAGTATATCTTGATCTTCCTGACGAAGAAGTCGAAATCAACTTTTGGCACATTTTTGGGGCAGGCAAATCAGCACTTTTGGATGAATTGATCGATGAGTTCGAAAAGATGTATCCGAATGTGACTGTTGTTTCCACTTCTCAGTCAAATTATCCGACACTACGCGACACCATCAATGGGGCGATCATGGTCGGACAGGCTCCAACACTAGCGTTGGCATATCCTGACCATGTGGCTACTTACCTTACTGCCAAAGCTGTTCAGAAATTGGATAACTACATCAACAGCAACGTTGTTTATGAAATCACCGACCCAACATCGACCCTATATGGTGAAATGGTGGAAGTTGCACTTGACATTGAGGATTTTATCGATCCTTACCTTAAAGAGAACAACCAATATCCCGGCGGTTATTATTATTCGCTTCCGTATTCAAAATCAACAGAAACCGCTGCCGTCAATCGCACTGTTCTCAAACATCATGTTTCAGAAATTCGCGAGCTCGGGATCAATATTTCCGATAACGGTTTTCTTGATCATGAAACTCCTTTGACCTTTGCGCAACTCCAGGCACTCACACCCATTCTTGTCACCGACAACAAAACTGTAGATGTCGCTAACAAGAAATGCAAGTTCTTGTTGAACTATGATTCATCCGGAAATACATTTATCAATGTTAGTCGCCAACTGAACGCTCCTTATACAAACGCTCAGGGACAAATATTGATTAACAATCAAACCACAAAAAATATGCTAACGTATTTTGAAGCGATGTTTACTAGAAGAACATTTGTTTTACCAACCGAATGGAACTCAGATTACGGATCGACATATTTCAAATATGGCGAAGTCTGCATGACAGTTGGATCAAGCGCAGGCGTCAGTTTTAACATTCCTTCTACCGCGGACGATATTAAAAACCTGAAATTTGGAATTTTCGATGTTGATTTCATTGGTGTTCCGCAAGCGGTTCTTGAAAACAACACTCCGGTAACCCTTGACGCCGGCGGAACACAACTTAATTTCACCGGTTCAAAATCTGTGGTTCAGCAAGGTCCAAACATTTGTATCTTCAGCAACGCTTCAAGTAATGAGAAATTGTTTGCCTGGCTGTTGATCAAGTGGCTTACAACCACTGAAAATAGTGCCAGATGGGCAATGGATACCGGTTATCTCCCGGTAAGACAGTCATCTTACACGACCGATGCAAAGATTCAACTAACAGGGTCCTTCAGTATTTCTTATAAGGATTTTCTTGGCATCGCTCAGGAATATTGGGCAAACGACGGAGTAGTCGACTGGAGTCAAGATCCGGAAAAGATCGACTATCTCCACAGTTCGATGGTTGCGAACATAGCAGCATATCAAATTGACGCCAGCCGTTATGATCCGGCTTTCCCTGCTAGCATCAATAACGCCAGTTCAGCAACAGCCAGAGATGAGGCCGGGATATGTCTTGAAAACCTCTATTCACCAGACTTTGGTCCCGAAAAGGCATTGGAGGTAATGGTCAGCACTCTGATATTCAACTGATGAACTCCTCTTTGCCAATTATAGATTATAAGGAATGATCCCAATGCCCAAATTGTTTAGACTAATCTTTGCAATGCCTTTGCTTTTGTTTTTGATTGCTTGCGAGAATCTTTCGACAACACTGCCAACAACTGCTCAGCCGACAACCGAAGCTCCAACCTCTTTGATAACAACCGCGGCTTCGACTACGATCGAAGCTCCGACCACCGTTCAATTAACTACTAGCAATCAAATTACGTTACCCGATCTTGAAGGCAAGTCGCGATCTGAAATAACGGAAATCCTCGAAGGGCTTGGACTCACTGTCAAGTATTACTTTGATATTTCGAGTGTTTTTGATAGCGAAGATGATTATGACAAATTCATCCGTTTTGGTTCCAATCTCAAGTCAGGCGATCCTGTTGAACTCGGAACAGAAGTGCGGGTTTATACTTCGCCGCTTTCAATTGAAGCCAAATACATCTATGACCTTGATGAGTACAAAGACTCGCTTGGCAAGCCATTGCAACTCGTGGAAGCAGACTACAATGGCAAGGATTTCATCGCCGATGGCATCGGTGTTGTCACGACCGATCGCTATATTGACGGCGATACGACTTGGTTCAATGTCGGAAGGCAATCAATCTCGGTCAGATATCTCGGCATCGATACCCCAGAATCAACAGCCCTATATGAACCATGGGGAAAGGCCGCTGCGAGATACACGGAAAACAAACTCAGAAACGCAGAGACGATTGTTTTACAAGCCGAAGGCGAACGCACCGACAACAACGGCCGTTATCTCGCCTGGGTTTGGTATCGCAATAGTGCCAATAGCGATTTCGTGTTGCTCAATTTGGAATTGGTTGAACTTGCCTATTCAAAAAACAAAGTTGCAAGTGGATCTAGATTCAACGAAGTTCTGTCGAGAGCCAATGGAGACGCTATGCAGACAAAAAGGCGGGTTTGGGGCGAAATCGATCCCGAGTACGACTATAGCAAAGAAGGCTCGCAAATGACGATTCGGTATCTGGTCGAGAACTTTGAAGAATATGTCGGACTCAAAGTAACCGTCACCGGAACGATCAGCCGCAAAGTCGGAAGCCATGTCTACCTTCAAGATGATGATGGTTACGGTGTTTATATCTACACCGGATTCACGAGTTCTGCCCAATTGGTCGTCGGCGCCAACCTTACCTTTGGCGGAATGGTGCCCACTTATTACAGCGGTAGCCCGCAACTAACCAATTTCTCGACAAAGCAATTGTTTGTCAACGCCCCAGGGTCTCTTGTTGTGCCAAGAGTGATCACCTACAACGATCTTACTTTTTCTAAAATAGGCAGTCTGGTCAAATTCGAAAACCTGACTGTCACGAGTTTATATACCGGTGCTTCCGGAGCGACTATAAAAGTTCGTGACGGCAACAACAATACCATAACGATCAGAATTGATGACTCAACCCTGATCACGCTGGAAGCATTGGGACTCAAGGTGGGAGACGCCATCGATGTCATTGGGCCATTAAGTTACTATGATTACGATTATGATGGAACCAATCCAAATTATGTTTATGACAAAAGCAAGTACCAAGTTATGCTTGCGGATCAGCAAGATATAACAAAAATCAATGGCGATTAAATCGATTGATTTGATAGATAAAATAATTAGGAGGGTAATAATAAAATGAGATTGAAGAAATTAGTATTCTTTGGGCTATTTCTGATTATGGCATTTGTCTTTGCCGGTTGTGAAGCATTAACGACCGCAGCGACGACAACAACCGCGGGCCCGAGAGACACAACAACCGCTATTTCGACGTCCGCAGGAATTTTGTCGACAACGACCAAGACCCCGACAACGACCAAGACCCCGACGACAACTGCAATGTCGGATGAAGCCGTACTCCAGTCGTTTCTTGACGCTATCGATTTAGGAAACCTCGCTGCTGTTACAGAGGATTTGAACCTAACCACACCAGTCGTTTCGAGCATTAATGTGGTGTGGACTACGACTGATCCTGATGTTGTGACAAACCAAGGCGAGATCACCGTCCCGCAGTATGGACAAGGAAACGCAACGGCCACCTTGAGAGCGACAGCCACTTTATTGGGAAGAACGTCTTTGTACCGTGATTTCACCGTGGTCGTATTAGAAGAAAGCGCTGAATCTTTCCTAAATAGATTGGGTGCGATGATCATCATCAACAGTTCTGATAGCATCACTGTTGATTTCAATCTTCCGGCCGCTTTACAAGGCGCAACGATCACTTGGCAGTCCAGCCATCCGACGATTGCGGAAGTTGCAGCTGAAGCAGTGGAAGGAAGTTACAAGATCACAATCAAAAGACCGGTTGCCAGTGATGGCGGAGTTGACACCAGCGTCACTTTGACTGCTAAACTTTCAATCGGAGGTGTCGAAGTCGAAATTGAAAAGACGATCCGCGTCATCGCCGTCGAAGAGGAAATCGTCCAGACTTCGATTGCCGAAGCAAGAACAAAAGCCAAAGGCGAACAAGTGCTGATTGAAGGCATCGTCACCGTCGCTGGCGGAACGCAAATCTTCATTCAGGATGAAACGGCCGGGATATACATCTATTTCATACCGGCAAACGTATACAAAGATCCCATCGTTGCCGGTGACAAACTATTGATATTGGGCAAAATCGATGTTTACGAGCAATCCGTGCAAATAAGTCCTGCCCAACAAGTAACGCTTGTTTCCTCGAACAACGAGATACCCGCTCCGGTTTCTATGGAAGAACTTGATCTTGAAGTTTTGATGACGCATCATGGAAAAGCAGTTTCAATACCCAACCTTGTTATCAAGGATTTGGTGGTTCCAACAGCGGATCAGACATCATTTGGCTTCAAGGTCACCGACGGAGTCAGCGATTTAAATATCCGTGTTGATAAATATATCGCCAATTATGCCGTAGTCAAAACTTATTTGAATACGCTTGTTGTCGGCGATGCCGTCAAAATTATTGGCATGGGAGTCGGCCGTTATGGCAACGATGCTCAATTGTCGATGATGAATAATGCGCAGATCGTTAAAATGACCAATGTGGAGAAATTAGCTGCCGACGTCGCTTCTTTGGCAATTAATCTTGAAGTGGCTTCGGGACAGACGGTTGAATTACCATTGCTCGGAACTTTCGGGTCGACCATTGTCTGGGACGTTGCGACAGCGATCCCGACAGCGACATACAATGCTGAAACTGGCGAAATAAAATATCCCGATGTCGTCGAATCTACAACTTATACTTTGACAGCAACCCTTTCAATAACTGGGGAAGCCGCCCAAACAAAACAGTTTACAGTTTCTGTTCTGCCGATGACCGACGCCGCCAAATTGGCTGCCGATATGGCAGAAGCGGGACTTGATGCTGCCGCGTACGAAGATGCGGAAGTAGTTTTGCTCGCAACCGGCACTTATGGTACTGCTGTTACTTGGGAAGTCTTGAGCGGCTATGCCACAATTGACGCAGGAAAGCTCAAATACCCATATAAAGGTGAAGCTTATGTAGTTGAAGTAAAGGCCTTGTTCTCGTTGGCGGTTTCCGGGGGAGATCCTTTGACCGACAATAAAATCTATACGATCAATGTAGCAGCGCATGATATTGTGACTGATTTAGCTACATTGTCAGCGAAAGAAGCCGGCGCTTGGGTAGTTGTCGGCGGAGGCGAAATCTACATTCAAGGTGTTGTTACCGGAACAAACAGTTCTTATGGCACCTTTATCCAAGATGCCAATGGCTATGCCATTTACTGCAAAGACCTAAAGGGACAAGTGGTTGGTGACAAAATAATTGCCAAAGGAACGCTGGGTGACTACAATGATGCAAGACAAGTATCCAATGGCAAACTCGTTCACATTATTTCGAGCGAAAACGATGTTGTTAAAAAAGAATTGACGATTGACCAACTTAAAGCTATCCAGTTTGCGAACGCCCAAGTATATGCCGGCATGGTCGTCACGCTCGAGGCAGGCTTGAAAGTCAAGGAATATCGCGGAAATTATGTTGATTTCTATTGGTATCTTGATGGCAGCACTCAATATTTGTTGTCAATGTACTACAATAACAGCACTTATAATTGGCTTGACGACATTTATCCAGCTGATTCGACATTGCCTGCGATTGAATTTACTTTCTATAACTTCTATACTAAAGGAAACGCCTTCAACATCATTAACTTGGTAATCGAAAGAACCCTCGAGCAGGATGTTTTGCTTGACGCAGCTAAATTGCCGGCAACTTTGGAACTCAGCGCCAACTATGTTGTTCCTGAACCTGTTTATGGATCGACATACACTGTCACGGCCGTTTCCGAAGGGTTGGCTGCTTGCATCGATCATACGACCACTCCGGGAACTTTGATTGTGACACAGCCGGTTGATGCCGATAAGACCGGAACAGTAACGATTAAGGTTTCCAAAGAGGGCACAACCGATAAAGAGGTTATCATTAATGTAACTGTAATCAAAGCCGGTACGCCAGAGTTATTATCTCTGATGATCTATGAAGTATATGGCGGTGGCGGGAACTCTGGAGCTACCTATAACAATGACTATGTGGTCATTTACAATCCCAACGCCCAGGCGGTTTCAATGGTGGGATATTCGCTTCACTATGCAAGCTCAACCGGAACTTTTGGTACTTCAAACAATCTCGACCTCACAGGAAGCATTGGAGCAGAATCTTATTATTTAATTGTGTTAGCTGCGGGAACAACGGTTACCGACAAACCCATTACTGTCACTGCAAATATTACAGGAAGCATTAATCTTGGCGGTACAAACGGCAAGGTTGCCCTGGTTCTCGGTAGCGCAGCGACTGCAATTTCGGGAAAAGATGATCCGGCGGTTGTCGATTTTGTTGGATTTGGAAATGCAAATGCTTATGAAGGCACAGCTGCTGCACCTGCTTTATCGAGTTCAAAATCTGCAAAAAGAAAAGCTTTTGTTGATTCTAACGATAATGCCGCTGATTTTGAAGCAGTAACACCTAATTTATCATATTTAGCTGATTAACTTAGATTGTTGTATTAAATTCAAATTATATTTTTATAGCAAAGGCGAGCCAAACGGCTCGCCTTTCTTTATTGTTTTTGTTTATATTTTAAATAAATCTATTGATAATTCGGCGCCGAGGCTGTCAATTCCACATCATGCGGATGTGATTCCACCAGACCGGCGTTGGTAATTTTGACAAACTTGCCGTTTTGTTTCAAGACTTCAATCGATTTTGACCCGGTATAGCCCATTCCGGCTCTGAGGCCTCCGATCAATTGATAAACGACATCTTCCAGTTTTCCTTTGTATGGAACTCTTGCTTCAATGCCTTCGGGGACGAGTTTTCGCGCTTCGACATTAGGATCTTGGAAATATCTGTCTCCGGAACCTCTGCGCATGGCGGCCAATGATCCCATGCCTTGGTAGATCTTGTAGCGGCGGCCGTTGTAGATGATCTCTTCGCCGGGAGCTTCCTCGGTGCCGGCAAACAATGATCCGATCATGACCGTGTCGGCGCCGGCCGCGATCGCTTTGGCGATATCTCCCGAATATTTGATGCCACCATCGGCGATGATCGGGATACCGTGTTCTTTACATGCGCTATATACTTCGGAGATGGCGGTGATTTGGGGAACGCCCACTCCGGCGATGACCCTGGTCGTACAGATTGATCCGGGCCCAACACCAACCTTCACGGCATCCACGCCGGCCTTGATCAGGTCGGTCGCTGCTTCCTTGGTGACGATGTTCCCGCCGACGACAGGAAGATTTGGATACGCTGATTTGATCTTTTTAATGAGTTCAATGACGTTATGGGAGTGGCCGTGAGCGGAATCAACGGTGATAATGTCCACTCCGGCATTATATAAAGCTTTGACTCTGTCCATACTGGTTGGATCGACGCCGACGGCGGCGCCGACTAAAAGTCTGCCCTTGACGTCTTTGGAACTCTGGGGGTAATCGATCATCTTGTCGATGTCCTTGACGGTAATTAGGCCGTGGAGGATCATATTTTCATCGACAATCGGAAGTTTTTCGATCCGGTGATTGAAGAGGATTTGTTTTGCGTCCTCTAAAGAAGTGCCGATAGGAGCGGTGACGAGATTGTCTTTCGTCATCGCCTTTTCAACGGAGAGCGAAAGATCCTCACGGTATTTCATATCGCGGTTGGTGATAATGCCGAGAAGTTTCCCATTGTCATCAACGACAGGCAAACCGGAGATATGATATTGCCGCATCAGATACTCGACATCTTTCAATGTTTGGTCTTTTTTGAGAGTGATCGGCTCCGTGATCATCCCGTTTTCGCTCAGTTTCACCCTTTTGATCTGCTTTGCCTGGTTTTCGATGGACATATTTTTATGAATAAAGCCGAGGCCTCCCTGCCTTGCGAGCGCAATCGCAAGATCGGCCTCGGTGACGGTGTCCATCGCCGCCGAGAGGATCGGGATGTTGAGTTCGATCTTTTTTGTCAATCTGGTTTTGGTAGAAACCGTTTTTGGCAGAACACTAGATTTTTGTGGGACGAGCAAAACATCGTCAAATGTCAATCCTTCGAGAATGATCTTTTCTTTCAATTCCATGATTACGCTCCTTTACTCCCACTCGATGGTGGCTGGTGGTTTGGATGAAATATCATAGACGACACGATTCACGTGTTTAACTTCGTTAACGATCCTTCTTGAAATCCGCGCCAATGTCTGATGGGGAATCATTGCCCATTCGGCGGTCATCCCATCGACAGATGATACCGCCCTGATCGCGATGGTATGGTCATAGGTTCGCTCATCACCCATGACCCCGACGGTGTTGATGCCTGTCAAGACGGTGAAGTATTGCCAGATCTTCTTGTCAAGACCGTCTCTTTGGATTTCTTCATGCAGGATGGCATCGGATTCCCTGACGATTTCCAGCTTCTCTTCGGTGACTTCACCGATGATCCGGATGGCGAGTCCGGGTCCGGGAAAGGGCTGCCGGTTGACGATTTCATCAGGAAGACCCAACTCTTTGCCGAGAAGCCTGACTTCATCTTTATATAATTTGTTCAAAGGTTCAAGAAGTTTCAAGCGCATTTTCTCGGGAAGACCGCCGACATTATGATGTGATTTGATGGTTTTGGCTGACGCGGTTCCTGATTCGATGACATCGGTATAGAGTGTTCCTTGTGCGAGATAGGTGAAATGACCGAGTTTTTTGGATTCGAATTCAAAGACATTCACAAACTCGGCGCCGATGATCTTTCTTTTCTTTTCGGGATCGGTTACTCCCCGAAGCGCTTCGAGGAAGCGCTTGCCAGCATCGATATGAATCAAATTCAATTTCATATTACTAGAAAGTAGTTTTATGACAAGTTTGGCCTCGTTCTTCCTTAATAGACCATGATCGATGAACATGCAGATTAATTGCTCAGGAACGGCCTTGGCGATCAAGGCGGCAGCGACGCTGGAATCAACTCCGCCTGAAAGGCCAAGAAGAACTTTGTCGTCCTTGACACAATCCTTGATCCTTTCGATTTCGCTGTCGATAAAATGCGTCATATCCCAACTTTTTTTGGCTTTGCAGATGGAAAACACGAAATTTGCAAGCAACTTGTTGCCGTCGATCGTATGCACGACTTCCGGATGAAACTGGACGGCATACAAAGGCAATGCCCGATGTTCTATGGCCGCGACTGGACAGGAGGGAGTTTTCGCGGTTATCTTAAATATTTCAGGACACAAGTCAATCTGATTCTTGTGCGACATAAAGACTTTCGTTGGCGAGGAAACCCCTTGAAATAATAAGGATTCCTTACCGGTTACAATAAGTTCGCGCTCGCCGAATTCTCCAGTCTTTGCCTTATTGACGAGGCCGCCGAAAATAACAGCCATCAGATGCATTCCATAACAAATTCCAAGAACGGGAATATCTAATTGAAACAGGCCCTTGTCAAAGGTTTTAGCATCTTCATCAGAGATGCTTTTGGGGCCGCCGCTCAAGATAATGCCGACGATGTCAGGATCATTGCGAATTGCATCCGGATGCGCAGACGATGGCCATAATTCAGAATAAACGCCAAGATCCCTGATTCTTCTTGAGATTAGGTGATTATATTGACTGCCATAGTCGATGACAATGATTTTCTGCATATTTCCTCCCGGAAGATCAATGAAAACAAAAAAAGAGTAGTCGATACTTTATGACCGGTACTCTCAAAAACGTGCTATAGAGACAAATAGTATATTGATGTTTTTGTAGTCCCGGAATTTACGGTTTCGGGGTAGAGCCTTTTGATCCATATCATCGATGATATACGATTTTTCTTTATTTTACCTTGTATTGGTAGTGAAAGCAAGTCATTTTTGCAGGTTGTTTTTTTCCATCATCACCGTATGAGCCGCCTCCATCATGTGTTATAATACAATGAGAATCGAGGTGTTTTTGTGGATAAAGAAATATTCAAGCAAATCGAAGACCATGACAGTATCGTCATCGCCAGACATAAATCACCTGATCTTGACGCCTACGGTTCGCAATTTGGTTTGTATTACGCACTGAAAAAACATTTCCCCGCCAAGCGGTTTTACGTTGTCGGTGATACCAATGGGCTTAATTACTTTCAGGAGTTTGACACGGTTTCCGAGCCGATTTTGCGGAATAGTCTGTACTTCATTATTGACACCTCGGTCCGTCAGATGCTCGGGGATGACAATTATCTTTTGGCAAAAAAAGTGATTGTCATCGACCATCATCAAAACGATACCGATTTAGCTCCCGATCTCTATTACAAAGATGCCGAAGCGTCTTCATCCTCGGAGATGATCGCCCGCTTTCTGATCAAAAATGGAATCGAGATTGATGCGACCGCGGCCAAGCCGCTTTATATGGGGATTGTCGGCGATACCGGTCGCTTCCAGTTTTCTTCAGTAAAGCCGGATACCTTTCGGATCGCCGCCGTATTGCTTGAAAGCGGAATCAATCTTACTGAAATCTACAATTTATTGTATATCGAGTCGCTGGAAACAAAAAGAATGAAAGCAGAGTATCTGAACAGTTTTTCATTGACCAGAAATAATGTCGGATACCGGAAAAACGATGCGGCATTTCTGGAAAAATATCGAATAGAAAGCCAAACCGCCAGCAGGATGCTAGCAAATCAGCTTTCCGGAATTAAGGAAATTCCTATTTGGGCGAATTTTACCCTTGACATCGATACCGGTAAAATTCTCTGTGAACTGAGATCAAGAAAAGTGCCGATCATTGAAGTGGCGAAAAAATATGGCGGTGGCGGACACCTGCTTGCCTGTGGCGCTACTGTCGCTTCTTTTCGGGAATGCGATCTGATTCTCGAGGATCTCGATCGTTTGTTGGAGGAATACGATGGATAAACAAATTATTATGGACAAAATTCTCCAGTTCAACACTATCATCATCCATACCCACATCCGGCCTGATGGCGACTGCTATGGGGCGGCCTTTGGTCTTAAAGAAATATTGAATGAGTCTTTTCCCGAAAAAGAAGTATATGTCGTCGGCGATGTTGCCGAACATGTTAAGTTTATCGGCGATGTTGACATCATCCCCGACGAAAAATTCAAGGACGCCCTCGTGATTGTCGTCGACACCGCAACGAGGGATAGAATCGCTGATCAACGCTATTCTCTCGGCAAATATGTGATCAAAATAGATCATCATCTTCCGATCGACGACTATGGCGATTATCAGTATGTGGACACGACCAGACCGGCGACATCGCAGATCATCCTTGAGTTCTATCTTGAATTCGACAAAATTCTTAAACTGAACATGGAAGCGGCCAGATCGCTTTATACCGGCATCGTTACCGATACCGGCAGATTCAAGTACCGCTCAGTGACCGCCGATACCTTCAAGGCTGTTGCCCATTTGCTTGATTTCGGTTTGGATTTCACCGATATTTTGGCTATTCTCGATGTTAAGTCGGAAAATCTGATGAAAATGCAGGGGTATGTCCTGCAGAACTTTGAAAAAACACCAAACGGTGTCGTCTATATTAAATTGAAACCGGAAATCATCGCCAAATATCAGGTCACTCTTGAGGAGGCGACCTCACTCGTCAACGAATTATCAACGCTTGCGGACTGCCCGGTTTGGATTCTTTTCGCTGAGTATGAGAACCAGATTGTCAGAGCCAGGATTCGCTCCAAAGGGCCGGCAATCGACAATCTCGCAAACAAATACGACGGTGGCGGGCATCCGATGGCTTGCGGAGCCAATCTCGGGACCTGGGAGAAGGTCGATGAGTTGTTGGACGATGCCGACAAACTGGTCAAAGAATACAAAGAACAGCTTCTGGCAAACCAATCCTGATTTCTGAAGGCGTTTATTTCGCCTTCTTTTTTTGGATGAAAGCGTTTTTGAAGGGTATCATATATGATTGGTATCTGCTATAATAAGAACGGTTTTGGAATCGTGCCAAACCCAAGCGATGCTAGGAGGGAATATGGGATTATACTTGCTGGCAATTGATTGGAAAACAACTGTATTTGCAATCGTTGGCGGCCTGGGAATTTTTCTATTCAGCATCACTATGATGACCGATTCGCTGAAAAAACTTGCGGGCTCAAAACTGAGATTGATCTTGGAAAAATCAACCAACACGCCTTTGAAAGGGATCTTTGTCGGGATTATCGTCACCGGCTTAATCCAATCCTCATCGGCGACGACCGTTTTGGTCGTCGGGTTGGTTCAGGCGGGGCTCATGACTCTGCCACAAGCTGTTGGTGTCATTTTTGGCACAAATATCGGTACCACCGTGACTTCGGTTTTAATCGGCCTCAAAATCGGCGAATATGCCCTGCCGATCATGTTTGTCGGCAGCGCGCTCATTTTTTTTGTTAAAAAACGTAAGGTTCAGGATTTAGGCAAGGCCATCCTGAGTTTTGGAATGCTCTTTTTTGGCCTTGAGACTATGGGCGGGGCCTTGGCTCAACTGGTGGAGTTGCCGGCTTTTCAAAATATATTTTTGACAGTCGCCGACTATCCGATTCTCGGTGTTTTGGCCGGTATCGGCACTACCGTTGTCATCCAATCCTCTTCGGCGACGATCGGTATTCTCCAACAGCTGTATGCGACCGGCGCCGTACCCTTGATGGGCGCGATTGCGATCGTTCTCGGTGATAATATCGGCACGACAATCACCTCGGTAATAGCTTCGATAGGCGGAACCTCCGCCGCCAGAAGGACGGCGGGCATCCACGTCATGTTTAACATGATCGGCACGATCATCTTTTTCATTCTCTTACGCCCGTATACTGCTTTGATTGCATTCGTGTCCGAAAAAATGTTTGGACCCGGCTACCTGACCGATAAACTCACAATCTCGCTCGCCCATGTCACTTTCAATGCCATCACAGTATTACTGTTATTTGCTTTTGTGAAACAGATGGTTTGGTTGATATCAAAAATTGTGCCGTCGAAAAATGAAATTGAAGTCGATGACGTTGTTTTGGAAGAGCGCCTAATCAAGGAAGCCCCGGAACTAGCATTGGAGAACGCCAAAAAGGCAATCATCAACATGGGAAATGTTGCGAGAGGAATGTTCGAATACGCCTTCAACTACGCCTTCGAGAACGATCATAAAGACTTTGATATGGGTATTCAATGTGAAGAAATGATCGACAGGATGGACGACAAGATTCATAACTTTCTTGTTAAAATCGGAGCTAGCAATCTCGAAAACCGACAAGTCCAACAACTGGCCAAGGATATTGACACGATCACCGATCTCGAACGGATCGGCGATCATCTTGAAAACATTCTTGAATTTTTCCAGGAACGCCACGAAAACAAAATCGAACTTCATGAGGAAGCCCGCGCCGATTTGCTTGATCTCTTTGAGTTTTTGAGAATGAGTCTCAAGGAGGCGCTTCAGGCATATATTAATAAAGATGTTTTGCTCGCCCGTGAAGTTAACATCAGGGAAAGCGTTCTTGACAAGAAAGTCAAACAATACCGCAAGAAACACATCACTCGGATTCAGGATTGCTCATGTTCGGAAACCGAAGCTGGATACTACGTGGACATCCTTTCAAATCTTGAAAGGATCGGCGATCATTGCAACAATATGGCTGTCAATGTTCTCTTTGAGGATTTCACGCACGACGATCAATTATTCTAGTTAATTTCCTTTACAAAAAAGTAAAAAAATGGTACTTGTATTTGTAATCAAAGTAATATATAATGATTAAGCATTTCCAGGGTGATTGTTTGGACAACCTCATTTTAAAGTTCAAAATCGCTATCAATGGCACTTCTATGACAAAATTCACCGCCGATGCGACAAGAGATTGAAACCAAATAGTGTTTACCGATCCGAGTGGGCAAAAATACAGTTTTTAACTAAGCGAGAAGGAAGGCCATCTCAATCGTGACGGATCGGAAGAACTCGATCTCTTATTTTAAGGCGGAAAAAAGTCTAGCTGCAAGTTCAAGTTAGACTGTATCGAGTTCATGATGAGCGTTTTCACCAGGAAACACAGCGTTTCCGACAAAAGTTTACAACTGGAATACGATCTAGTTGAAGGCAGTCGGGCGCTTCAAGCCACTCCCTAAATTTGGCTTGGCACTTAAATAAGGGAAGGAACTGAAAAAATGACTGATTGGAACCAAATGTCACTGCTTGAAACTGCCGAGACGATTCTCTCCAATAACAAGCAATCAATGTCGTTTGTGGAATTGTATCAGGCGATCTGTGAAGTCAAGGATCTTTCCGAGGAAGAAAAAAATGATTTGATTTCACAAGTTTATGCTGATTTCATCATCTCCGGCAAATTCGTCTATGTCGGTGATGACCTCTGGGATCTCAAGAGCAGGTTAAAAACCAAAGATTGGGATAAGGATTACTATGATGAATACCCTGATCTTGCTGAAGAACTCGTTGAAGACGATGAAGAAGATGAAAAGAAACTTGACGAAGAGGACAGCGAAGACGACGAAGAAGAGGAAAGCGAAGACAAATACGAGGAAGACCTTGACTTCGATGAATTTGAGGAAGACGACGAGGAAGAGGAAGACATCGATTACGACGGCTTTGATGACGAAGAAGATGACTTCGTTGAGGATGAAAGCGATATTGCCCACGAAGAAGACGAAGAATTCGACGATGACAAGTATAACGAGTACATGGACGACTACGAAAAAATGTACGACGAATAATAATAAAAAAGGAATTGCTTTTGAAGTTGGTATTTGTTATAATCTAAAAGAGCCCATAAAAAGGGTTCTCCAGAGGAGAATCCTTTTTTTATTTTTAGGTGAGGTGTGAGGGGTGTGAAAACAACCAAATATATTTTTGTGACCGGCGGCGTCGTATCAAGTCTCGGCAAGGGAATCATGGCTTCATCGCTTGGTAGGCTACTGAAAAATCGCGGTTTGAAAGTAGTCATGCAAAAATTTGATCCTTATATCAACGTCGATTCTGGAACGATGTCGCCATATCAGCACGGTGAAGTCTTTGTGACCGATGACGGCGGTGAGACCGATCTTGATCTCGGCCATTACGAACGCTTTATCGACGAAAACCTGAGCAAGAACAGTTCCGTTACCACCGGAACGATCTATCTTAGCGTAATCGAAAAAGAAAGAAAAGGCGACTATCTTGGAGCGACGATCCAGGTTGTTCCGCATATCACGAACGAGATCAAGTCGCGTCTCGACCTTGTCGCCAGTGAATCGGGAGCCGATGTCGTAATCACCGAAATCGGCGGAACAGTTGGCGATATCGAGTCGCTGCCTTTTCTTGAAGCCATCAGACAAGCAAGAAGGGATTATGGTTTTCACAACACGATATATATCCACACCACCTTGATTCCATATTTAGAAACAACAGGCGAACTTAAGACGAAACCAACACAGCACAGCGTCAAGGAACTGCGCTCGATCGGGATCGCTCCAGATGTCATAGTATTAAGGACAAATAAAGAAATCACAAATTCAATGCGTGAAAAAATTGCTTTTTTTTGCGATGTCAAGAAGGAAGCGGTCATTCAGTGTCTTGACCTTAAAATTCTTTATCAAGTTCCCTTAAGCCTCAAAGAACAAGGTTTGGACAAAATTATCTGCGAACATTTACAATTAGATACGCCGCCGGCAGATATGAGTAACTGGGAAGCCTTGATCGATAGGATTAAACACATGAACAAAAAATTGAGAATAGCACTTGTCGGCAAATATGTTTCGCTTCATGATGCTTATCTTTCGGTAACTGAAGCCCTCAAGCATTCCGGTTATGCCTGCGCAAGCAAGATCGAGATCGTCTGGATCGACGCCAACGAACTCACCGAAGACAATCTCAGCGATCTGCTTGGCGAAGTTGACGGCATTATCGTTCCGGCGGGTTTTGGCCCAAGAGGCATCGATGGCAAGATTCGAGCTATCAAGTACGCAAGAGAGAACAAGGTCCCCTTTTTGGGACTTTGTCTCGGCATGCAGCTTGCGGTCGTTGAGTTTGCCCGTAATGTTGCCGGCCTGCCGCAGGCAAACTCGACCGAGTTTGAACCTGACACCATCTATAATGTCATCGACTGCCTCCCTGAACAATATCAAGGCATCAATTTCGGCGGAACGATGCGACTCGGACTCTATAACTGCAAGATTGGGAAAGGCACACTCGCTTATCAGGCGTATGAAAAAGAAGAAATCGGAGAAAGACACCGCCATCGTTACGAATTCAACAATAAATTCAAGAAAATTCTTGACAAGCATGGAATGATTTTTTCCGGAATCAATCCCGAAACAAAACTAGTCGAAATTATCGAAATTAAAGATCATCCCTGGTTTGTCGGCTGTCAGTTTCACGCAGAGTTTCTCTCAAGGCCCGACAAACCTCACCCGTTATTTACCGCTTTTGTGAAATCAGCATTGAAGATGAAGCGTTCCCAATAACACACAGAACGCTTTTTCATTGCTATTTGACAACATTTGTTTACACAAAAAACACAAATGATTTTATTCAATGGTGTTATAATAAAATACAAGGTGATTAAAAATGGAACAGATCCAACAATTTCGAGATTTAGTCAAAAAACAAAAAGCCTATGCCTACATGATGGCGCTTGTCAGCTGGGATTCCCAGACTGAAGCTCCACGCGATGCTTTTTCAAGGCGGGCAGAGGTCATGGGTTACATGAGTGGCGAGATCTTCAAACTGATGGTGGCGAAAGAAAACGTCGAACTGATTTACGCTCTTGACGCCAAGAAGGATGAACTTGACGATTTGACCGCAAGAGAAATCAAAAGAGCCAAAAAGCAGATTGATAAGATCATCAAGATCCCGCAAGCGGAATTTGTGGAGTACCAATCCCTTTTACAAATGGCCCAAGTGAACTGGGAAGAGGCAAAAGCCAAAGCAGATTACTCTCTCTTCAAGGATACCCTTCAAAAGATCTTTGACTTTAACAGGCGTTTTGTTTCCTACTACGGCATTGATGACGACCCCTACAATGTCATGCTTGACGAATTTGAGGAAGGCATGTCGATGAAGGAATACGATCAATTCTTCGATACCTTGAAAAATGACCTTGTCCCCTTTGTGAGAAAGGTCCTTGAAAAGACGAAAAACCAAAAGAACGCTGATTTCGTTTTCCGGCATTACTCCGAAAGCAAACAAAAAGAATTCAGCGAGTACTTGCTAGATGTCATGAAATTTAATCGCAACCGGGGACTTTTGAAGAAAAGCGTTCACCCATTCACCTGGAACACCTCGCCGGCTGATGTCAGGCTGACGACCAGATATTTGGAAAATTACGCGCTTTCCTGCATTTTTTCAGTCATTCACGAACTCGGGCATGCAATCTATGAACAACAAATAGATACCAAATGGGATGACACGTTCCTTTCAAATGGGGCTTCGATGGGAATCCACGAATCTCAATCGCGTTTTTATGAGAATATCCTTGGCCGCAGCTTAGCTTTTTGGGAAACCCATTATCGCAAATTTCAAGAGATCTTCCCGGAACAGACAAAAGGTATTTCTGTCAAGGAGTTCCATAAGGCGGTCAATCATGTCGAAGCAACGTTGATCAGGATTGAAGCCGACGAACTGACCTATCCGCTCCACATCATGGTCAGGTATGAGATCGAGAAATTGCTTATGCAGGATAAAGTAAGTGTCGACGAACTGCCTACGCTTTGGAATCGCACGATTAAGGAATATCTGGGCATCGAACCCAAAAACGATGCGGAAGGCGTCTTGCAGGATATCCATTGGAGCGGTGGCATGATCGGCTACTTTCCCACATACGCGCTTGGTAGCGCCTATGCTGCCCAGATCTACAACGTCATGAAGAAGGAAATCGACATCGACAAAGCCATAAGAGATAACAAGATGGAACTGATCAACTTCTGGCTCAAGGAGAAGATGCACCAGTACGGCTCTTCAAAGACACCCAAGGAACTCCTAGTTTCAATCACGGGGGAGGAATTCAATCCCCGTTACTACATCAACTATTTGAAAGAAAAATATACCGAACTTTATTTATAAGGAGAATGAGAAATGTTGCTTGATAAAAAGACAATCGAAGCCATCCTCGATGCCGGTATGGCGACAGGAGCCGATTTTGCGGAAGTGTTTGTCGAAGAAAAGTATGCGAACAACTTGCAATTGGTCGGCGGGAAGATCGAAAAGGCTACCAGTTCCCGCATTTACGGCATTGGGGTTCGGCTAGCGCAGGGTTTGATATCGGTCTATGGCTATACCAATGAGAAAAATCCAAAGACAATGGTCAAACTTGCCAAAAACTTGGCAAAATCCTTTTCCGGCCCCAAAATCGAGAGAATGCCTTTGATGCCTCTTGAGATTGGCAAGCGCCATCAAGTAAAGATCAACCCAAAAGATGTCAGCCAGGAAGCAAAAATCTCGCTGATGAAAAAAGCCTATCAGGCAGCCAAAGATTATGACGAGGTCATCAAACAAGTGAGCGTCAACCTTGGCGATTCGGTGCAGGATATTGAGATAGCCAACAGCGATGGCCGTTATGTCAGTGAGACCAGAGTCAGAGAAAGAATCTATATCACCGCGATTGCACAGAAAGACGGGGTCATGCAGACAGGGACGGAAGGGCCCGGAAGCGGCAAAGGCTACGAATACTTTTTTGAAGATGTAAATGTTGAGGATTATGCCAAAGAAGCCGCCAGGACGGCAAAAACGATGCTTTTCGCGGAAGAATGCCCGAGCGGAACAATGCCTGTCGTCATTGACAACAAATTTGGCGGCGTCATTTTTCATGAAGCCTGCGGGCATAGTCTCGAAGCGACTTTCGTCGCCAAGGAAGCTTCTGTTTTCTGTGGAAAACTCAACCAAAGAGTGGCTTCTAACATCGTGACTGCGATCGATGACGGCACGATCGAAAACGGCTGGGGATCTGCGAACTATGACGACGAAGGCAATCCTCAACAGAGAAGAGTTTTGATTGATAAGGGGATTCTTAAGAGTTATATGGTTGACAACCTTAATTCGCGTAGAATGAACCATAAGCCAACAGGTTCTTCAAGAAGAGAATCCTACAAATATTTTCCAACATCGAGAATGAGCAATACTTTTATTGATAATGGGACTTCAACCCTTGAGGAGATCATTCAAAACACGACCTATGGTCTGTATGCCGCAAAAATGGGCGGCGGATCCGTCAATCCCGGGACCGGCGATTTCAACTTTGCCGTTTCCGAAGGTTATCTGATCCGTGATGGGAAAATTGCCGAACCGGTCCGAGGAGCGTCATTGGTCGGTAACGGAGCCGACATCCTGATGAAGATCGATATGGTCGCCAACAATCTCGACCGTGCACGAGGTATGTGCGGTTCGGTATCGGGATCGATTCCGGCAGACGTCGGACAACCGGCGATCCGCGTTTCCCAAATCACTGTCGGCGGTAAGAAAGGAGCCAAACAAGATGAATTATCAAAAACTCTTTGATGTCGCCAAAAAGAAGGGATTCACCGATGTTCAGGTTTACTTGGTCGACAATCGCGATCTCTCACTCAACGTCTTTAAAGGCAATCTCGAGAAATATGAGATAGCCGATTATTCAAGCCTGACAATCAAAGGAGTCTATAACAAAAAACTAGCTTCCTATGTTACCGAAGTCATGGATGACGAAGCGATTGATTCAATCGTCGAAAAACTGCTTGAAAATGCCAAGGCGATCGATTCTCTTGATGAAAGCATCATCTATGAAGGGGACGAGCACTACGAGGAACTGAAAGACACTTATAATTCAAAGCTTTCCAAGATTGATGTCGCCCGCAAGATTGAACTTGTCAAGAAGCTCGAAACGCTTCTCAAAGAAAAAGATCCGCGCGTCGTTTATGTCGATAGTTTTTATTCGGAAACGACCAGATCCGTATCGCTTCAGAACACCAAGGGTTTGAAACTGATGGATAAAGCCAATTCCGCTATGTTAGGCGGTTCGATCCTCGTTAAAGGCGAGGAAGACCAAAGAAACGCTTTCGATCTTGTGATAAGCAATGATTTTGTGGATTTTTCACTTGAAGAGTTAGCCGACGAGATCGTTCAAAGAGCGGTAGCGTCGCTCGGAGCGAAACCGGTTCCTTCTAAAGAATACGAAATCGTTTTTGACCAAAATGCTTTTGCGCTTTTGATTTTGGTCTTTCAAGGAATTTTCTCCGCTGACAATGTTCAGAAAGGCATGTCGTTATTGAAGGACAGGCTGGATACCACTATTGGTTCGGAAAAATTGACGATTGTCGATGACCCTTTCATGAAAAAAAGCAGCCGCAGTCGCTCATTTGATGACGAGGGTGTCGCCACAAAATACAAAGAACTTGTCAAAAATGGAGTATTGAAGACCTATCTCCATAATTTGAAGACCGCCAACAAAGACGGTGTCAAATCGACAGGAAATGCCTTTTCCGGTTCGGTCGCCGCTGTCAACTTGAAAGTATTGCCCGGCGACAAGTCGCAAAACGAACTTGTCGAGAGCGTCGTAGACGGCATTCTGATCAATGATCTTCAAGGGGGACATTCCGGAGCGAATCCAATCAGCGGCGATTTCTCATTGCAAGCAACCGGATTCACTATCGAAAACGGAGTCAAAACAAAACCGGTGGCTTTGATCACAGTTTCTGGTAACTTCATTGAATTGATGAAAAAAATTGTTTTAGTGGGGAACGATCTAAAAACATCATACTACGGCATCACCTGCCCAAGCGTCAAAATCAGCAAGATGCCGATCTCTGGAATTTGATTGAAAGGCCGAATCAGAAGTTTTTACAAGTGATTTCTAGTAAGGTCTAAAAAATTGTGAAACTATCAATTTATCCACCCATATAAAATGTATGTTTACTTCCAGACATTGAGTTCTTAGGTTTATCTCTTACTCGTTTAAAATTAAATATTTCTATTTCCTATTCTCCTAAAAATGGTATATTTTTTGGAGAATATTTTTATATAAGAAAAACACCTACCATTTCTGATAGATGTTTAACTTTACTATTTCATTTTGCCCTTAATTTAATAGTATTTTTAAGTGATTATTTTAATTTAACATAAAATGTTGACCTTCCACCACCGCATTTCTCAATTACGCCTTCTTCACACAGAATTTTTATTCACTCTTAATCAAACATCTTCCGATTTCTGGGCAAAGTTCCATTATCTTAAAACCGGATGACCATCATGCTTGCTTGTTTTTCCTAAAACCAAGCTCATCAGTTCTTTGGTTGGCGGTATCATTTCATTGTTTGGCCTTTTTTGATTTTATTATTATTGATTAAAGTATATTATATCGGTTACTAATTATAATACTTAGGCAATTAACCTTTACTTTTGCTTATTATTTCGATATAATTTATCTTGTTCTTAACCTAGGGAGGGTATGCATATTATGAGTCTCGTATCAGCGGAAAAAATGCTAAAGAAAGCCTATAGCGAAGGCTATGCTGTAGGCCAATTCAACATCAACAATCTCGAATGGACCAAAGCGATCTTATTGACGGCGGAGGAAATGAACTCACCTGTCATCCTTGGCGTCTCTGAGGGAGCCGCCAAGTATATGTGCGGTTTCAAAGTCGTCGCCGCCATGGTGAAAGCCATGGTCGAGAGCCTGAACATTACAGTTCCGGTAGCGCTCCATACCGACCACGGCAGTTACGAAGGTGCGTTCAAAGCCATCGAGGCCGGATTCACTTCAATCATGTTCGACGGTTCGCATTATCCGATTGAAGAGAATATCGCCAAAACCAAAGAACTGGTCGAACTAACCAAAAAAAAGGGGATTTCGATTGAAGCTGAGGTAGGAGCCATTGGCGGCGAAGAAGACGGCGTCATTGGTAGCGGCGAAATCGCCGACCCCAACGAATGCAAAAAGATCGCCGACCTTGGTGTGACCATCCTCGCTGCCGGCATCGGCAACATCCACGGCAAGTATCCCGAAAACTGGCCCGGTCTAAATTTTGAGGTTCTTGACCGGATAAACAAAATGACCAAAGGTGTTCCGTTGGTTCTTCATGGTGGCACCGGCATTCCTGAAGATATGATCAAAAAAGCGATCTCAATGGGCGTTGCCAAGATCAATGTCAACACCGAATGCCAACTCGTTTTCGCAGCCGCCACCAGAAAATATATCGAGGAAGGCAAGGATCTTCAGGGCAAAGGCTTCGATCCCCGCAAACTCCTCGCACCCGGTTTCGAGGCGATCAAGAAAGCTGTCAGAGAAAAGATTCTGCTGTTCGGTTCCGCCAACAAAGCCTGATTGGCAAGGGCACAGTTAAACTGTGGCTTTTCTATTTGTCATCTCTTTGGGAGGCGGTATCATATGGAAAAACTGATCAAAGAGTTCCGATCATGGGATAAGGAAAACCGGGATCTTTACATGGAACTTGAAGAACACGACTCATGTCTTTACGACCGTTTCAAACCCGTTTATGAAGTGTTGTCTTATCTTGAAGAAAAGATTTCAAAAAAAGAACTTGAAGCCACTGAAGATTTAAACCGGATCTTTGTCGTTGGGCTTGAGTATCTCTCGGACCAGTTTCAGACCGTCAAACTCTATCTGGAGACGAACTTCAACGACGATCTGCATGAAATGTTGAAATATGATTTTGTGATCAGCACCATCCTTTTTATTGAGGATTTCCGTTATGAACTCAAGGAACAGCAAATCAAAGTTGACGAAGATGTCCTTGAAGATCTTGCGGAAGAACTCGAGACAATCGTTATCACCAAGTCATTGATTCCGGACAACTTCAAGCTGTATGTCGACGCTGTGATCCACAAAGCGATCGGCGACATAGAATTAACTTTCAACGGCATCATCGACATTTTCCAATCAATTGGCGACACCTTGGGGATCGCCACCTGTAAGGAAGACGAAGTGTTGCTCGGAAAGGATATCTAAGGAGGCTATATGAACAGAAAAGAATATCTGATCACGCTTATTGTCATCTTGGTTTTGAGTGTGGCGCTCGCCGTCACCAACGCCATCTGGCTTTACATCGACAATTGGCTGTATCTGATCATCATCTACATGATCGCCTATATGTATATTCGTTACCGTCTCAGCGCGCCTTTACAGATGTTCTCGACCAAATTCAACATGCTCGTCGATTATGATCTAGAGGTTGAAGCCGCGGAGGAATACGCTCAAAAAGCCTATGACAACGCTCCGACCAGAAACATCAAGGCGCTTTATTCGATGTATCTCGGAATGGCCAAGTATTACAATGGGAAATATGACGAAGCGATCAAGCATATGCATATGGTCGAACTCAAAAGATTAAACCCAATCTATCATATCCTCGTATTCGCTTTTTCCGCCTATGCGGCCTATGAATTGGGCGATACCGAGGAATTCGCCTTCAATCTTGAACGAATCAAGAACAGCGAAGCGAAGATAAATGCAAGATTCAAACCCTTCGTCAATTCTTATATTCATCTTCTAACAGCGATGCAGAACATTGACACCGATCTTCCCGGCTACAAGGAAGCGATCGAGGCCCATTTTGGCAAGCATGACGGCTATCTTTCGACCAAACTCATTTTCAATTACCGGATGGCGCTTTACTACAATAAGATCGGGGACGCTCTCGAAGAAGACAAATGCCTGGCTTTCGTAATCGCCAACGGCAAGAAGCATCATATGGCCGAAAGGGCGCGAGAAAAATTCCGCAACCTGGTTGATGTCGAGGATTATGTCTATGACTATGAAGCCGAACAGGCCAAAATGCAGGAAAGCAAACCGCTTGAAACCGAGAAGGTCGAACTGGAGAGGCTTGAAGAAGTCGAAGTAGTTAACGACGAAGAAACATCATCAAAACAAACCGAAGATATAGAAAAATAAAGGCGGATTTCCGCCTTTATTGTTTATTGTATTTATTTGACCCTTTGCCTCATCGTTGGAAACAACAAGACGTCGCGAATCGAAGAACTGCCGGTCAGAAGCATTACCAGCCGGTCGATGCCGATGCCGACGCCTCCGGCCGGAGGCATTCCGTATTCAAGTGCTTCAATGAAGTCGATGTCCATCTCGTTGGCTTCCTCGTTTCCGAGGGCCTTTTCTTTCAGTTGGTTGAGAAAGCGTTCTTTTTGATCGATTGGATCATTGAGTTCGGTGTAAGCATTGGCGTATTCTCTGCCGTTGATAAAGAGTTCGAATCTTTGGGTATATGAAGGATTGTCCGGCTCTTTTTTGGTCAAAGGCGACACTTCGATCGGATAGCCGTGGACAAAAGTCGGCTGGACCAAATCCTTTTCACAGAAGTTCTCAAAGAAGAGGTTGACGATATGACCGGTCGAGAACAAGTGCTTTTCAATAGGAAGATTGTTTTTTAACGCCAGAGCTTTAGCCTCCGCAAAACTCTGGACTTTGGTGAAGTCGATTCCGGTCTTTTCTTTGATAAGATCAACCATACGAACGCGTTTCCAGCCGGGAGAAAGATTGATCTCCTCGCCTTCGAACATGACCTTGGTCGTGCCGATCACTTTCATTGCGATGCTGGAGATCAGAGATTCTGTAAGGTCCATCATTCCTTCGAGATTGCTGTAGGCGAGATAGAGTTCAATCGAGGTGAATTCGGGATTGTGCTTGATATCCATTCCCTCGTTGCGGAAAAGCCTGCCGATCTCGTAGACGCAATCAAAACCGCCGACGAGAAGCCTTTTGAGATATAGTTCGGGAGCGACTCTGAGATAGAAAGGCATGTCAAGGGTGTTATGATGGGTGATAAAGGGACGGGCGTTGGCTCCCCCCAATACGGGATGTAAAACGGGGGTCTCAACTTCAAGATAACCTAAGTTGTTCAAATAATCGCGCATCGCCTGGATGATCTTTGAACGTTTGACGAAGGTGTCCATCGATTCTTTGTTCATGATCAAGTCGAGATAGCGGCGGCGATAGCGTTCCTCGATATCGACCAAACCGTGGAATTTTTCAGGAAGAGGGCGTAACGCTTTGACAAGATGGATGTATTTTGCGACCCTGATTGAGAGTTCCCCGGCATTGGTGATCATCGCGGTCCCATGGACGGCGACGATATCACCGATATCGCCTGATGTGAACAGATCGTATTCGGCATCGCCGACCACATCTTGCCTCACATAGAGTTGGACTTGACCGTATTGATCTTGGATATGCGCAAAACCGGCTTTGCCCTTGATCCTTCTGGTCATGATTCTTCCGGCGATCTTGATAATCGCCGGATTCGCGCATTCATGGAGCTCCTCTTTAGAAAATGAGGAATAAGCCTGCTTGAAAGTCTCGGTGTTATGAGTCCGGTCAAACCGGTTTCCAAAAGGATCGATGCCTTTTTCTTTGAGGGTCGAAACTTTTTCTCTGCGGAATATTTCCTGATCGGTCAATTTTTCATCCATGGTCATTCCTCCTGTTCTGTTTCTATATCGGCTGCTGTTTCGATCAATTGCAAGTTTTTATACATGACTGATAAATAATCATCGCCGTTTTCCCTGTCCTGCTTGCTTAGCATCTGGAGGATGTCGTATTCAAGTTTGACCGGACTCATCCCAAGCGCCACTAAGGCGTCAAAAGCGGCATTGGATAGCGGCGAGGAAACATTTCTTTCAAAGATGATATGACAAATATCATATTTGACGGCTTTGGCAACGATCGCTTCTTTCTCAGCCGAGGTGAATTGTTCGGTTTCCTCATGGTATCCCGGGGAAATAGGGATGTAGGAAAGACCGTAATCCTCACGGAGATAACCGTAGATGTTAGTCGATGTCATGAGCGGTTTTTTCTGGGCGCCGATGGTTTCAAGAAAAGCGGCTCCGAGGTCATCGAGATCATCAATCAAAGACTCATAGTTGTCTTCGATCGTGCTCTGTTCGGCGGGATATTTGGCAATCAGTTTGTCATAGACCAGCATTGCGGCCTGTTTGACCCTTAGAGGACTGATCCAAAAATGGGGATCATAACCGAGCATCGTGTTCGGTTGCTCGGTTCCGGCGGTCGTGGTCACTTCCCCTTCGTCTGAAGGGTCATGATCATGGTCGTGATCGTGAACCAATCCAAGGATGAAGGTGATATAATCCGGATTGTTTTCCAACTTGACCAGTTCAACTTCCTTGCCTTGGAAAATGCTGTTGATCTGCAAATCGATGTACTGGTCATAGTTGGCGCCGACATAAAAAAGATAGTCTGCCTTTGTCATAGAGATGATTTCCTTTGGGGACCAGTCGACAGAACTCGAATGGGAAGTGACTCCGGGAACGATCCCTACGGTATAAGGAGTGCCTTCGAACAGCCGTTCGACGATGTATTCCAACGGATAGACAGTCACGAACACTTCGTGTTCGGTGGCGGTATCCTCACAGGCGGATAGCAAGATGGCAATGACAATAGCCATCAAAGTTAACAATATCTTTCGCATCTGATACTTTCCTTTACTTGGATTTTTCACTGACGATCTCATAGAGGGACGCCGCTTTGTCCTTGCTTTCCTTAGTGGCGAGTTCTAGAACCTTAATCGTGACTTCCTTGTTTTGGTAGATGATGGTAATCAGATCGTTCACTGAAACGGCGTTGCTTGGTTTCGCGATTCGGCCGTTTATAAGCACCTTGTGCATATTGGCGACCTCTTTGGCGATAATGCGGCGCTTGAAGATACGTGACACTTTTAAGTATTTGTCAAGACGCATAGCGGCCTCCCATATAAGAAGGGATACCCTCCGGTATCCCAAAATCTTATTTGTCTTCTTGCTTTGGTTCCGATTTGGGCGGTTCGGCCTCGGTATTTGATTCCTCTTTTGTTTCCGGGCTGGTGGTGTCGGGATTGCTTGCGAGGATATCGTCCCAACGGGAGAGTTTTCCTGTTTCGACAATTTCGTCGATGTCTTCTTTGGTAAGCGTCTCGACTTCAAGCAAATAATGAGATATTTTCTCGAGCAGAGCCCTGTTTTCGGTGATGACTTTGCGGGCGCTTTCGTAACAATTATGGATGATTCCCCGGACTTCACGGTCGATTTCGGTCGCAATCGCTTCGGAGAAATTTTTGTCTTTGCCGTAGTCGCGGCCGAGGAAAACCGTACCGGTGTTTTGTTCATAAGTGACAGGGCCTAGGTTTTCGGACATGCCGTACTCGGTGATCATCGATCTGGCAATCGAAGTTGCCCTTTGTAAGTCGGTGTGGGCTCCCGTCGAAATCTCATTGAAGACCACTTCTTCGGCAACCCTCCCGCCGAGAAGGCCGGTGATAATCTCGAGAAGGTTCTGCTTGGTTCTAAGGAAAGCCTGTTCTTCCTCCGGCAACATCAAATTATATCCGCCGGCTTGGCCGCGCGGGATGATCGTCACCTTGTGGACGATATTGGCGCTTTTTAGTTTGAGGCCGATGACGGCGTGACCGGATTCATGGATGGCGATGATTTGGCGCTCTTTTTTACTGATGACGCGGGATTTTTTCGCCGGGCCCATCATGACTCTGTCGACGGCTTCGTCGATATGAGACATGTCGATTTCTTTTTTATTTTCCCTGGCGGCCAACAAGGCGGCTTCGTTCATCAGATTTTCAAGATCGGCACCGGTGAAACCGGGGGTGCGCCTGGCGATCTCTTCGAAAGTGACTTTTTGATTGATTTTCTTTCTGCGGGCATGGACCTTGAGAATTTCGGCACGGCCTTTGATATCTGGGGTGCCTACATAAATCTGGCGATCGAACCGACCGGGACGCATCAAGGCAGGGTCGAGGATGTCGACTCTGTTGGTGGCCGCGAGGACGATGACGCCGGAATTGTGGCCAAAGCCGTCCATCTCGACTAAAAGCTGGTTCAAAGTCTGTTCGCGTTCGTCGTGGCCGCCGCCAAGGCCGGTGCCTCTTTGTCTGCCGACGGCATCGATTTCATCGATAAAGAGGAGACAGGGAGCGTTTTGTTTAGCGGTTTTGAACATGTCGCGGACACGGCTGGCGCCGACGCCAACAAACATTTCCAGAAAGTCGGAACCACTCACAAAGTAGAAGGGGACATTCGCCTCGCCGGCAACGGCGCGGGCGATCAGGGTCTTGCCTGTTCCAGGAGGGCCGACCAATAATACGCCCTTTGGAATCCTCGCTCCAAGGTCAATGTATTTTTTCGGGGATTTCAAAAAGTCGATGATTTCTTTCAGTTCTTCCTTTTCCTCGTCACAGCCGGCGACATCGTTGAAGGTCGTCTTCTGGTTTTTGCTCAACTTAGCACGGCTTTTGCCAAAATCTAAGGCTTGCTTGTTAGCATTGGTTCCACCCCGCATCATGAAGACGAGCATGATGACGATGCCGGCAACCAATACGATCGGAAACAAAACGTTGATCCAACTGTAGGTCGCTGCCGGGATGAATTTGAAGGAAACGTCATTGTTCGGATTCGCATCATTGTTCAAAGAACGGATGATTTCGCGGATGTGATCAAGTTCGGTCTGGTTTGCGAGATAGACGATAAATTCAAGGCGACTGCCGTCGTTGGTAACCAACCTTCCGGTCAGCTTATAGCAGCCGAAGTTGTTTTCTCCGCCAAGGGGAGTCGCAAACACGCTGATAACCCCTTGATTAGTAAGAACGGATTCAAACTGGTCGTTTCGGAGTTCGACCGGGGCATTGGCTTTGTTAAAATTGAGAATGATCGCGATTGAGAGAATGACCAAAAGCGCGATCATCATAAAATGAGACGCGCGATTGGGGGCTGGCTTTTTGACTGGTTTTTTGGGTTCTGCCATTTTAAACTCCTAATTATTTCTTGTAGACGGACGGTTTTAAAACGCCGACGTAGGGAAGATTTCGATACATTTCATTGTAGTCTAGGCCGAAACCGACGACGAATTCCTTGGGGATGGTGATACCGATGTATTTGGGTACGAAATCGATGGTTCTGCCATCGGGTTTGTCGAGAAGAGTGGCGACTTCAACTGATTTTGCACCTCTGTACAAGAGAAGATTTCTGACGACGTCGATTGTTTTAGCGGTATCGATGATATCTTCGGCGATGATCACATCTTTGTTCAAAACAGGTTTATCAAGGTCTTTGGTGATCTTGACATCGCCTGAGGAGGAGACGTCGCCATGATAACTGGCGACACCCATCAAGTCGATTTCACAATAGAGATTAATATGTTTCATCAATTCGCTCATGAAAGGCAAACAACCCTTCAACAAGCCGATGATGAGCGGCTTTTTGTCTTTGTAGTCGTTGGTGATTCTCTTACCTAGTGCGGCACAGATTTCTTGGATTTGGGCTTCTGATACCAGTATTTTTTCAATATCTTTTTCAAGCATGCCTGTTTCCTTTCCAGTAACAAAGAGTTAATTTATTGGTTTCATCGAGACCAGGCTGCTTTTGAAAATAGCCGGGAATCCATAACAGATTCATATTCCTATCAAAAACCAGAGGCAGTTCATCACGAAGAAGATGGGGAACTTTCTTTTCAATAAAGAAAGATTTCAGTTTCTTGGTTCCGTAAGGCATTTGGATTCGATCTCCGGGACGCCTGTTTCTGATTGTAAGAGGCAAGATGAAATCTAAGTTATTATACCATAGATCAGTGTTTTTTCCATTGAAATTAACAGTATTTTCACTTAGTGAAATCTTGTGTCCGTTTGGAAGAAGCACATCACCAACCGTCTCCAAGATATATTCATACTGACTCGGAGCGGGCAATTCAAGATAAAGAAGCAATTGATCGTAACTTTTTCGGGCGACAAGGCCCCCTTCGAGATCAATGTCATGACGGCTCTTGTCGATAGTCAGCAGTTCACAGAGTTCCTCGAGTTGAAGATAAGAGATCTCGACTTGGTTGCCGGTCAACCGGCCAATGGATTGGATGAGGGCTTCCTTTTGGATGATCGGCTCTTCATTTTTCAATGCCGGGATCGGCAGTTTGGCCACACCATCGGAGAGGATGAGGTTGTTATCTACAAATAAGGATCCTTTTTTGCGAAGATAATCGGAAGCCTCTTGGATGTAATTGGCAAATTGCCGGAATTTCGCGGTATATTGCGGATTCTCTTCTTTTAGGAACGGGACCACATGGTGGCGGAAGCGATTTCTGGTATAAGCATCGGTTTGGTTGGAATCGTCTTCCATATATTCGATCCGGTGTTCTTTTTGATAGGACAAGATCTCGTTTCTGCTCACATGGAGCAGGGGGCGGATCAATGTTACCTTGCCAATCGTGTATTTCTCATTGATGCCGCCATAACCGGGGAATGAACTCCCTCTTGTAAGCCGCATCAGGATTGTTTCGACAAGATCGTCGGCTTGATGGGCGAGAGCGATCTTGTTGGCGGAATAACGATTGGCGGCTTCCAGCAACAAATCAAGGCGCGCTTTTCTGGCGGCTTGATGAAAATTGAGCGGTCCCTGGTGATGATAGTCAAACCCTAGAAATTGAAGGCCAAGCTTTTGGGCGGTGTCTTTGACGAAGCCCATTTCCATGTTGGCGGCTTCGCGTTTGTGGTGATTGATATGGACGACAACTAGAAAGAGGTTGAGTTTGTCTTTCAGATTGTTCAAACAATCGAGCATAACCATCGAGTCGACACCGCCGCTGACGGCGACAATCAAACGATCGTTCTTCTCGATCAAGTTTGGATTCAACAACATAGAACCCTCCTTCCATAGCATTTAAACAGCAGTTATTATATTATACCTTAGAATATGTGATGACATTGCAGATAATGATTATCTTTATCGGCAACTCTTTGTGTTATGCTATAATTATGACAAGCGGGGTGTGATGATATGAAAGATGTGATTCTTGCGAGCAACTCGCCGAGAAGAAGGGAATTGTTCGATTTTCTTGGCGTGAAATATCAAATAATGACCAAGGATGTTTCTGAGGCGATCGACCAGGGGCTTTTGCCCGAGGAGCAAGCGATGGAATTGGCCTTCAGGAAGGCCCATGCGGTCTTCAAAGAGAACAAAGACAAGATCGTCTTGGGATTTGACACGCTTGTCTATACCGAAACCGAGATCTTGGGAAAGCCAAAGGATGACAAGGACGCCAGAAGGATGTTGCGGATACTCTCAGGGACAAAGCATATGGTCGTCACCGGCACAGCGATTCTGACCAAAGCGGTTTCGCACTCGTTCTATTCCAAGACGGCAGTCACTTTCTATCCGCTCACGGATGAGGAAATCGACAAGTACATCGCCTCGAAAGAACCGATGGATAAAGCTGGAGCGTATGCCGTTCAAGGTTATGGCGCAAGGTTCGTTGAACGGATCGAAGGCGACTATTACACGGTTATGGGAATGCCCGTTTCAAGAATCTATCAAGAATTCAAAAAGCTTGGAATCATGTTATAAGCCCTCAGGGGCTTTTTTATTTGACCGCAGATATGACAGCATTTTTGACGGCGTCGACAACGCCTTTTTCGAATATTCCCGGGATGATGCGATCAGGCCTCAAATCCTTATCTTCAATTAGGTAGGCGAGCGCTTTGCAGGCGGCTATTTTCATAGCGGCGGTAACGCTGGGGGCTCGGGATTCAAGCAGGCCTTTCATCAGTCCCGGAAAAACTAGGACGTTATTGATTTGATTGGGATAGTCGCTCCTGCCGGTACCGACGACAAAAGCCTTGGCGGCCAAAGCCAGGTTGGGATTGATTTCCGGAATAGGGTTTGCGAGAGCGAAGATGACCGGATCCGGCCTCATTGATTCGACCATTTCCTTTGTAAGAATATTGGGGGCGCTGACACCGATGAAGAGATCTTTATCTTTGATCAGTCCGGAAAGAGTAGAAAGATTCGGATCGGGGTCGTCGATGATGCGTTCATCGATAAGCTCCTTAATGACAAAGTCATAAGTAGAGTATTTTGAATAGGAAACAATGCCTTTCCTATTATAGGCGGAAATTGAACCAACACCGAGCTCTTTCAATAACCGGATGACGCTGTTTCCGGCGGCACCCGTGCCGCAAACGACGGCTTTAACCTGCGAGAGGTCTTTCCTGAGAAGGCGGAAAGCATTAGTGACGGCAGCCCCGACCACAATGGCGGTTCCGTGCTGGTCGTCATGGAAGACGGGAATAGGCAATTCCTTTTGCAAAATACGCTCGATCCGGACGCATTTGGGAGCTGCGATATCTTCCAACATGATCGCGCCGAATACAGGAGCGATGTTCTTGATCGTTCTTATGATCTCATCCTCATCTTTGGTGTCAAGCGTGATTGGGAAAGCCTCGATGCCGGAAAACTTGTATAAAAGAGCGGCTTTGCCTTCCATGACCGGAATCGCCGCCAGCGGACCGATGTTGCCAAGGCCGAGGACAGCGCTGCCATCGGAAATGATCGCGACGACGCGCGACTTCAAAGTGTAGTCAAATGCCAAATCGCCTGTTTTGGCGATTTCCATACATACATCCGCAACGCCGGGAGTATATGCCAAAAGCAAGTCCTGATTACTGTCAAGCGGGACATTGGGAATAACGGAGAGTTTACCGCGAAAACGCTTGTGGTATTTAAGTGATGGTGATGATTTATCGTCCATATCGTAAACCGATCCTTTCCTATATCATTATTATATCATGAACAAACCGCATAAAACTGACAAAGATGAGCCTTTTACCTCATGTTTCTTACTAGATGCTATTTTTCTTGCATTTACAAATGATGTTTGCTATAATACGTTTGCTGAAAACTTACTATGATCATAAAATCATGGCAGAAGGAGAAAACAACGATGAAAAAGGATATCCACCCGAAATATTACAAAGTCACTGTTACCTGCAGTACTTGTGGAAATACGTTCGAAAGCGGTTCAACCTCCAAGGAAATCAAGGTAGATACCTGCGCGAATTGCCATCCTTTCTATACCGGCAAGCAAAAGTTTATTGCGGCAGCGGGAAGAATCGACAAATTCAACAAGCGCTACAATATCAAAGACACTGAGCGAAAATAAGTACAAAAGAGCCATCCTGTATGGCTTTTTTTATCGCTGTTTTGTATAATGTTTCTGGAATGCAAAGGGGGTTGGGACCATGTATTTAAACCAAAGGGAAGGTTGGATCGAAGTCATCACCGGACCGATGTTCGCGGGTAAAACGGAGGAGCTCATCAGGCGTGTCAAACGCTTGGAATACGCCAAACAGAACATTCTCGTCTTCAAACCGCAGATAGACAGCCGCTACGCGTCGAACGAGGTTGTTTCCCATAACAATACCCGGACCAAGTCGATCAACATCGCGAAAGCGAAACAGATTATGGACTATGTCGACGAAGACACCGATGTTGTTGCGATTGATGAAATCCAGTTTATGGACGAAGATGTAGTCGAGATCTGCGAGTATCTCGCTGATCACGGCATCAGAGTAATCGTCTCGGGTTTAGACCGGAACTTCCGCGGGGAAACCTTTTCTTTTATGCCAAAACTCCTTGCTTTGGCGGAGTATGTTACAAAACTCTCTGCGATCTGTGTCAAGTGCCACACCCCCGCTACCAGGACTCAGAGAATCATCAATGGCAAGCCGGCTTCTTATGACGATCCCATCATCCTAGTTGGAGTCCAGGACTTTTATGAAGCAAGATGCCGTCACTGCCATGAAGTTCCAGGAAAGCCCAAAGCCTATGACCATTTCAGCAAGTAATCCTATCGATCAAAAATTCATGCGAGGCGCGCTTCAAGAAGCGAAAAAAGCGGCCTTAAAAGGCGAAGTGCCAATCGGCGCTGTCATCGTCAAGGATGGAAAAATCATCGCAAGAGGACACAACCAGCGTGAACAAAACCAAAGTGTTCTTGCACACGCGGAACTCATCGCCATCAAGAAAGCGGAAAAAAGACTAGGTAGCTGGCGACTTGAGGACTGCAGTCTCTATGTTACGATCGAACCTTGTCCGATGTGCGCCGGGGCGATCATCCAATCCCGGATTAAAAGAGTGGTCTATGGCGCCAGAGAACCAAAGTTTGGAGCTCACGAATCGATCGTTCGGTTGTTTGGACACCCCTTTAACCACCATGTCGATGTCGTTGGCGGAGTGTTGAAGGAAAAGGCAAGTGAGCTGATGAAGGATTTTTTCCGCACTCTCAGGGAATGACTTCTTTCCATCATATATATCGATAGTATGATATAATACCTGTGGAATCTCTTATGACGCATCCTCACCCAATAGGTATCCACGAATTAGGTCAGGTCTTGACGGAAGCAGCCTTAAGTAAGGTATCTATGTGGGCGGGGATGCCTCATGGGAGATTCTTTTAAAAAAAGAAGGTTTCGATTTGATATTATTCACTTGGAATTTGGTCGCAAAGCACAATTAAGTATTGATTTATATGGTTTTATGATGCGATTAATAACGTCATTAGACATTTCAGGATTATTTGATACGAGGAAAGTGATCTTATATGTATGACGCGATTGTCATCGGGGGCGGTCACGCCGGCTGTGAGGCGGCGCTTGCTCTATCCCGGCTCAATAAGAAAACATTGCTTTTGACCGGCAATCTAGCCATGGTGGCCTGGATGCCCTGCAATCCCTCAATCGGCGGTTCCGCAAAGGGAACGCTCGTCCGGGAGATCGATGCTTTGGGCGGTGAGATGGGCAAGATCGCCGACCGGACCTGCCTACAGATGAAGATGCTTAACAAATCCAAAGGGCCGGCCGTTTGGGCGCTTCGGGTTCAATCGGACAAATTGCTTTACCCGCGAGAAATGCTTAAAACTCTCAAAAAACAGGATAATTTGGATCTTCAAGAAGCATATGTGAAAGAACTAATCATCAAGAACAAGAAGATCGAAGGGGTGGTCACGGAAGGCGGGGCCGTCTTTTCAGCGCGTACCGTCATCGTCACGACCGGGACTTTCATGGAGGGGGCGATCTTGATCGGGGATACCAAGATATTGTCAGGTCCCGACGGGCAGCCGCCTTCTGTCGGCCTAAGCGCCAATCTTAGGGCAAACGGCATCAAGACTTTCAGACTGAAGACAGGGACACCGCCAAGAATCAAAAGAAACTCCATCGATTTTTCTAGAATGGAACTTTCTCCCGGAGACGGATTCGTCCATCATTTCAGCCATGAGAAGGAACATCTCCGTGTTTTGGATCAAGAATGGCCCTGTTATCTGATTTATACGCAGCCGAAGACTCACAAGATTATCCTTGAAAATCTCAAACGATCGTCGATGTACAGTGGACTCGTTGAAGGAGTCGGGCCAAGATATTGTCCCTCAATCGAAGACAAGCTCGTCCGCTTCGCTGACAAAAAAAGGCATCAGCTTTTTATTGAACCCGAAAGCGAATTTTTGGATGATATCTATCTTCAGGGTTTCTCGACTTCGATGCCGAAAGAAATTCAAGAAGAAATGGTTCATTCTTTGCCTGGGCTTGAGAATGCTGTTATTTCCAAGTATGCCCACGCGATTGAATATGATTCGATCGAACCGATTTCGTTGAAACCGAGTTTGGAATCGAAAATCATCGAGAATCTCTTCTTTGCCGGGCAAGTGAATGGTTCGAGCGGCTATGAGGAAGCCGCTGCCCAGGGGTTGATGGCTGCCATCAACGTAAAAAGGAAACTGGACAATGAACCAATCTTTGTTTTAAGGCGGGATGAGGCTTATATCGGTGTTTTGATCGATGATCTAATCACCAAGGGAACGAAAGAGCCTTACAGGATGATGACATCAAGGGCGGAATTTAGATTACTGTTAAGACATGATAATGCGGACCTTCGCTTGACTGACTATGGTTATGAACTCGGACTGATCAAGGCTGACCGCTACGAGGCTTTCAAAAAAAAGCGCGATTTGATCACTTCTGAATTCAACAGATTGAAGGATACCCAACTCAAAATATCCGATAAAGAAGGAAAGACTAGTGTCATCGAACTTATGAAAAGGCCGGAAGCAATCTATCCCCTGCTTAAAGATTCGCATTCGGAACTATTTCCCGAGGATCCGGAAATCTATGAACAAATCGAGATCGAGTCCAAATACGAGGGTTACATCAAAAAGGCGATCCGCGACCAGGAACGTTTTCAAAAAGAAGAGGCGATCGTCATTCCCGCTTCGATCGATTACGATGATGTGTTGAATCTAGCGACCGAGGCGAGAGCGAAACTAAAGGCAATCAGGCCGCTCACCCTCGGGCAGGCCTCAAGGATCAGCGGAGTCAACCCCGCGGATCTCCAGATGCTTATGTTTTACTTGAAGACAGATCAAAGACGCCGCCAAGCTTAAGGAAAATCACAAGTGCCGTTTTCGGAAAGCATCCGGTTGTGGTAAAATGAATGATAGGTGATACGATGGTTCTAGATTTCTCCGAGCGGTTGGCCGGACTTGGTTTAAAAGCAAATAACGAAACACTCGAAAAGTTTGACATATATTATCGTTATCTGATATCCGAGAACGAAGTCATGAACCTGACCTCAATCACCAAAAGGGAAGACGTCTACAACAAGCACTTTCTTGATTCTTTGATGTTGACAAGGGCCTTCGATCCAAATGACAAGACCCTGCTTGACATCGGTTCGGGAGCCGGATTTCCCTCGCTGCCCCTGAAACTCTTTTTCCCATCACTCAAAGTGACCGTCATCGAAGCCACTGGAAAGAAGGTAGGCTTTCTCGAGCGACTTGTTGGGAAATTAGGTTTTGATGATGTGACCTTGCTCAATATCAGAGCGGAAGACTATGAGATGAAAGAGGCATTTCAGATCGTCACCGCAAGAGCGGTGGCGAAACTGAACATCCTCGCCGAACTCGCGCTTCCGTTTGTGAAAAAGAACGGCCTGTTCATCGCCATGAAAAATCAAGACCATCTTGATGAACTGAGCGAGGCGAAAAAAGCCATCCGGATTCTTGGAGGCGGAAAAACGGAAACAATCAATTATGAAATTGCGGATAAACTCTCAAGGTCACTCATTGTGATTCAAAAAGAAAGAATGACACCGCCAATCTATCCAAGGCCTTATTCAAAAATCAAAAACAAACCTCTCTAGGAGGGCGCAAGTGAGCAGAAACAAAACATACATGTTCAAAGAGATCGAGGACTACCGCGAGGATCTCGAGATCAAGCACCTGCGGACGAAGAACCACTTCGTCCTCGGGCTTTTGCTGGGAATGATGGCCATCACAATCTCTTATATGTTTGTAACCGCCTTCGGACTGAAGGAGACGATCACGCTGATGATCGGCTTTTTGGTGGTAATCCTGCTCAATATCGCCCAACTTGCCTACGGCAGGGAAAACTATAGGTTTCTCCAACTCAACAAATATCTCACCACCGTTTATGTTTATGTACTGGCAATTGTAATCATCTTTTTATTTGAATCACCGGTGACGATCACTGTCCTCTTTATCGCCTATGCGATCAGCGCTTTTTATCAGGATATCAAGGTGATGACAATCTCGAATGTGCTGCTTCTGTTCAGTGCACTCATGATTTTGATCAACTACCCTGAGTTTATCGACTTTTCAGGTGACAGCACCGAAAACTCTTTCGGCGTTGTTTTCTTCTTTATTTTCTTTATCGCCATTTTGACGGTGTCATCGTACATCATTATCAAGCAAAAACGATTTTTCTATAATCAGATTGCCCTTTCAAAAGAAACCGAGTTTCGGAACATTGATCTCTTAATCGACATCCAGAAACTCGCGACCGGGCAGGATATCAATATCAAGAGATATTATGAACGCTCCCAGGCTTTCCTCGAGGAATTCAGTCAGAAGATCGGCGCTCCGAACGCCTTCAAAGACAAACTTGAGATCATGCAGGCGCTTGAGGAGAACACACCCAAGGAAAAACTGCTTCAAAAGTATCCGTTGTTCAAAGAGAGGGATCTTGAAAGACTCGATAATCTTTTGATCGGCGGCAAGCACAAACTGAGAAAAGTGGCGATCAAGTTGAGCCACACTTTCAATATCGATATCAAGAAACGGGAAATTTTTTCGGAAACCCATTACAAGAGTTTCAACCATCAATACGAAAGTCTCGATATCAAACTGCTCGTTTTTGTCGTTTTCTACGCCGCGCTCAAAAGAGGGCTTGACGGCATCGTGCTTCCTACCGATGAAGCGATCCACAATATCCTCACAAGCACGGATTTCTTCTATTATATCGATCCCCGGGTAATGCGAATTTATAAGAAAAACAGCGAGGTCTATGAGGCGATTGCGGCTGACATCCTCAAAAGGGAGGTGTTGAAATGAACACTTTCTTTAGAAGAGTCAAGGACGCTGAATTTCTGCCGATGAGCGAAGTCAGAAAGATCAAGACGATCCTCGTCATGGCATTTCTGTTGGTGATTACCATTGTCACGATTCCCTTGTCGTTTTTCCTTAATTATTCGGTTGTCTTGAAAGTATTGATCGTGTCGCTGTTTGTGTTGGCATATTTGCTGATGATCGTCATGATCAGGCTGAACAAGCTGATGGCTGCGACCCAGATCAGCATCCTTTACTGTTTGGGACTAACGATTTTCTATACCCAGGGAACGGGGAGTTTCTATGCTTATCTGTTCTTTTATATTTTGCTTACGGTGATTATCTTCTATCAAGAGCTTTACACCTATATCACTTACGGCACTATCGTGATGGGGCTTGGCGTCTACTACATCATCGTCAATCAGGAAGCTTTGACAATTGCGGGGTCGGTTCCGGGAACGATGTATATCTACATCGTCACGTTTGTCCTTTTCTACTTCATCTTTCTCGCCCAGATCATTTACAATGAGAAACTCTACACCGATATGAACTATGACTGGGTTAAGTTGAATCAGGTCATCGACAGGTACCAGGACGATATTTTCTTCTATATCGATGAAATCAGGAAACAAAACAACAACGAGCTGATCCACGAGGATCTTGATTATCAGAAACTCGCCAGCGAATTGGCCGTTTTCACTTCCGAACAGATCAAAGAATCGGGGAAAGATATCCTCAACCTTTTCAATCTTTATCTCTATCTCCATGAGAAGGGACTCGAGAAGATCCTCGCGAACGAAGAGATTAGCGTTTCGATGAAGAAGACCGCCGACCATCTGAACAAGTATGTCCTTAACCGCAGGTCGGACATGATCTCGATGTTGATCAACTTCATGACCCGTTTCCGGCAGACTGAGGACTACACCGATGACCGCTATGAGTACAAACTGCATAAACTGTCCAACCAGGCCGATGAACAGATCATCGCGCTTACCCTTCTTTATCAGTATCTTGCGAGCGAAGTGTCCGGAACTGATGAATGGGACCAGATGGAAAGACTCCTGAGTGCCGATGACATTTTGTCGCTTTTCACCGGACCGGAGGCTGATGCTTTTATGTTGCCGAGCATAATTGCTTTCTTCAAAGAAAACCGCGAACTTTTTCTGAATTATTTCCATAATCAGGATCAGGGGAAAGGATAAGGATCAATGAGTCTAGTATTGTCAATCGCCAATCAAAAAGGCGGCGTCGGGAAAACGACGACCGCCATCAATCTCGCGAGTTCGCTTTCTGCCCTTGGCAAGAAGATCTTGCTGATTGACCTTGATTACCAGGCCAATGCGACGACTTGTCTGGGAATCAATCGCGGCAGTTTCGACAAATCGGTTTTTGATTGTCTCAGCGAGACGTGCGACATCGCCGATGTGATTCTAAAAACCGACAATCCTCTGATCGATGTTCTGCCGGCCAAGACGATGGTCGAGGGGGTTGAGGAGAAACTGGTGTTGAATATCAACCGCGATTTTATCCTCCATACGCAACTTGGTTTAGTTAAGGACGACTATGATATTATCCTAATCGATTGCCCGCCGTCGCTCGGTTATATCACGATCAATGCGATGATGGCCTCGGACGGCGTCATCATCCCCGTCCAGTGCGAGTTCCTCGCGATGGACGGCCTCACTCAACTTTTGAATACAATCAGACTGGTGCAGAAAAAGAAAAAAGTCAATCAGGAGACGCTCACGATCTTCGGGGTTTTGTTGACGATGCTTGATATAAGGACCACTTCGGGTTTCCAGGTTGTCAATGAAGTCAAGACCTATTTCAAGGAAAAAGTGTTCCAGACGATCATCCCGAGGAATGTCAGTTGCTCGAACGCTACTTTTTACGGTGTTCCGGTGACCGAGTATTCTCCCAAAAGCAAATCATCGCTCAGCTACAAGCAGCTCGCAAAAGAGGTGATCCAGCGCCATGAAGGATAAGAATTTGACCAGAAGGGGCCTTGGCGATCTTTTGAAAGAAAACGAGATCCTTGATCTTGAGAAAGAGGAAGTCGTCGAGATCCCGATCGACAAGATCCGGCCCAATCCCTTCCAACCTCGGAAACACTTCGATCAGACGGCCATGGAGGAACTTGCCGAGTCGATTAGGATGAACGGGGTTTTACAGCCGATCATTGTCAAAAAAATCGCAGACGGCTATATGTTGGTCACAGGTGAAAGACGCTCAAAAGCTTCAAAGATGGCGGGATTTGACACGGTGCCGGCGATTATTCGCGACTATAACAACCAATATCTAGCAGAACTAGCCCTGCTTGAGAACATTCAAAGGGAAGACTTGACGATCATAGAGGAAGCCCAGGCATATCAAAATGCGATCGATTCCTTGAATCTCACCCATCTCGAACTGGCGCAGAAGATCGGCAAGAGCCGATCTTATGTGTCGAACACCTTGGGCATTCTTTCTTTGCCCGAATCGATATTAGCCGAGATCAACTCCGGCAATATTTCGATGGGACACGCGCGAGCCCTGTCAAAACTGAAAGACGTGAACAGGGTCAAGGCCATTGCGAATCTGATCGTTGAAAACCGTCTCAATGTCAGGGAGATCGAGGCGCTTGTCCGCAAGGAAAAGAAAAAGCGCGAGATCAAGAGGCAAGACATCACGCCCGCCTTCGCAAGCAAACTAAGCGAAGTCAGGGACGAATTGACAAAGAAATTGCCCTTGGCCAAAAAGCCGTCCCTGTCCAACAACAAGCTGGTGATCTCCTTTAATGACGAGGCCGAGATCGAAGCCTTCCACGATTTCATCAAGGATAAATCCTAGCATGGGACAAGACATCCGCTTAGGGGACGTCGTCGTCCTGAAAAAAGGCCATCCTTGCGGGGAAAACAAGTGGCAGATCATCCGTTTCGGCGCCGACTGCAAGATCAAATGCCTCGGGTGCGGCCGGATCGTTCTGATTGATCGGCCGACCCTTAAAAAGAAAATCAAGAAAGTGATCGAAAGACAAAATGAGGAAATTGCTGGATAAAATCATCAAGTACCGCGATGAACGCGGCTGGAAAGACCGCGACACACCGCAGGCTCTTGCCAAATCGATTGTGATCGAAGCGGCCGAATTGCTCGAAAACTATCAATGGGATGATACAAATCCCGATATGGAAAACGTCAAAGAGGAACTCGCCGACGTTCTTCTTTATACGCTGGCGATGGTCGCCGATCTTGGTTTGGATCCGGAGGCGATCATCCTGGAAAAGATGGAAAAAAACAACGACAAATACCCGAAAATCAAATAGGACGAGCCTTAACATCAGGTAAATAAAGTTTGACAAACAATAGACGAGATAGTAAAATATTATTCGCACTGCAACGTGCGAATTTGGGCCTATAGCTCAGGTGGTTAGAGCGCACGCCTGATAAGCGTGAGGTCGATGGTTCAAGTCCATTTAGGCCCACCATTTTTTTGGGGTATTAGCTCAGCTGGGAGAGCGCCTGCCTTGCAAGCAGGAGGTCAGCGGTTCGATCCCGCTATACTCCACCAGACATCAAGATACGGCGGTGTAGCTCAACTGGCTAGAGCGTACGGTTCATACCCGTGAGGTTGAGAGTTCAAGTCTCTCCGCCGCTACCATATATATTGGACCCATAGCTCAGTTGGTTAGAGCTATCGGCTCATAACCGATCGGTCGTAGGTTCGAGTCCTACTGGGTCCACCAGTTTTTTCTCAGCCACGGAGAAATACCCAAGCCCGGCTGAAGGGATCGGTCTTGAAAACCGACAGGGCGCGCAAGCGCCGCGGGGGTTCGAATCCCTCTTTCTCCGCCATCAGTGCCGAAATAGCTCAATTGGTAGAGCAACTGAATCGTAATCAGTAGGTTGTGGGTTCAAGTCCTATTTTCGGCACCAGATAGCAGTTTCAGCCCTCATATGGGCCTTTGTTGACCCGCTAGCTCAGTAGGCAGAGCATTTGACTTTTAATCAAAGGGTCGGGCGTTCGAATCGCCCGCGGGTCACCATTTTTGCCCGAGTGGCGGAATAGGTAGACGCATTGGACTTAAAATCCAATGTCAGAAATGACGTGCCGGTTCAAGTCCGGCCTCGGGTACCACTTGGCATCACACGGCTTATTATTGACAAAGGCATAGGCTTTTGTTATCATAAGATATCACAATTTTATATCGCGGGGTGGAGCAGTCTGGTAGCTCGTTGGGCTCATAACCCAAAGGTCGGAAGTTCAAATCTTCCCCCCGCAACCAATGGTCCGGTGGTGTAGTGGTTAACATGCCAGTCTGTCACACTGGAGATCGCGGGTTCAATTCCCGTCCGGACCGCCATCCGGCTCGGTAGCTCAGTTGGTAGAGCAATGGACTGAAAATCCATGTGTCCGCAGTTCGATTCTGCGCTGAGCCACCATAGAACAAATCTAGATGACGCCACATGTCATCATTTTATACTCTAATAATATTCCTAATTAGGAAGAAATCAACAACTTTTATAAAAAAAATTAAAGAAAGGAACAAAAAACAATGATTCTAAAAGAAATAAGACGTAAAAAGAAACTAACTTTACAAGAAATGGCAAACATTCTAGAAATAAGCGAATCACAAATGCACAGACTAGAAAACAATAAATGTAAATTAAAAGTAGATGAATTAGCTGTGCTAAGAGATGTATTAAGATTAACCCATAACGAAATAAACGCTATATTAGATGACGCTAAAGCAAATAAAAAGCCACAAAGAAAAAGAACAACTAAAAAAAATAACTAAACAATAGGAAAGTGTTTATCATAATCACTTTGAATGAAGCTATCAGAAAGATGTAAATAAATTTCTGTAGTCTTAATACTCTTATGACCTAATAACATTTGAACAGTTTTAAGATTAGCACCATTTTGAAAAAGCAAACTAGCAAATGTATCCCTAATCCTAATGTTATCTTTAAAAACATTATTTATTAACAACACAAGGGGAGAGAATGCCATGAATATATCCAAATCGCTATATCTCGATTATGTCAATTGCCGTCGCAAACTCTTTCTTTCGATATTTACACCCGAGAAAGGAATTATTGACGATTCGGTTCAAAGAAGGATAGATCAAGGTCACTTGGTCGGTGAACTTGCCTATAAGTTGTTTGAGACCCCGGCAAAAGTATCTTACAACAATGATTTTGAACAGATGGTCAAAGATACTAAAGATTTAATTGACAAAGGGAAAAAAATCATTGCGGAAGCATCATTCAGATATAAAAATCTTTTATGCTCTTTCGACTTTCTTGAGATTACCGATGGGGGCTGTAATATTTATGAAGTCAAGTCATCCACAAAAGTTAAGGATATCCATCTTCATGATTTGGCTTTTCAATATTATGTCGCCAAAACTTATGGATTGAAAATCGATCAAGTAAACCTTATTTATGTAAACAACGATTTTGTATTGGAAGACGAAATCGATCCTAAAGATTTTTTCATCATTGAAGACCTAACCGCAAAGATCATTGCGATGGTTGACAATGTGAAAAAGAACCTAGTTGAAATTAGCCGCCTAGAGAAAGATCCTGGGTTCATGTATCTCAGTCATTGCGGTGAATGTGAATATCACGACCATTGCTATGACGAGGTTCCCGAGGATTCGCTTTTATATTTGTACAATTACCGAAGGAAAGCCCAATATTATAGTCAAGGCATCAGAACACTGGAGGAAATCGCGCTCCACGATCCCAGTTTGAACGAGATACAATTGCGACAAATCGATTATCATTATCATGACTATGCTCCATATGTAAATCAAGCTGCCCTTGAAAATTTCTTGGACAAATGGGTGTTTCCGCTTCACTTTCTTGATTTCGAAACGCTTGATTTCGTGATTCCCAGATTCAAAGGAACGCATCCGAATCAAAGATTGCCTTACCAAGCGTCGCTTCATGTTTTGTCATCCGCGAAATCAGAGCCTGTTCATTATGATATTTTGCTTGAACCAAGTGAAGATCCTCGTGAAAAAATGATTGCTTTTCTTGAAACAAATATCAATGATAACGGTTCGGTAATAGTGTATAATGCCGCATTCGAAAGAAGCATCCTGAGAGAACTCGCCGACCAATTTCCTGTTCATGGAATCAAGTTAGAAAAAATCATCGAACGTATTGTGGACTTGCTCGATCCATTCCGCCAAGGAATGGTTTATAACAAGGAAATGAAAGGTTCGTTTTCGATCAAACGGGTATATCCGGCGGTATGTCCTGAAAAAGCCGAGGCTTATCATGAATTGGAAGCGGTGCACAACGGTACCGAAGCGATGGCGGCGTTGGAAAGCCTGGAAAACCTTAATAACGAAGATCGTGAGAAAATGAAGCGGAATCTTAGAGAATACTGCAAGCTTGACACTTTGTCGATGGTAGAGATCTATCAAAGACTGACAAAGATGATTTAATCCGAAAAGTCATTATTATGGGCACTAGAGAAGTCTTGAAACTTATCAAAACTAAAAAAATGACAATGGAGTCGGTTACGCTGAGATAGAATTGCCCGATGAGTAATGAATCGACTGGAAAACCCATGCATCTAATGCCCTACACAAAGCCCCGGAAGGGCTTTGTGTTGTTTTTTCAGTGGGCATGCAAAGCATCTGAACAACATTTGGATTTATGTCTCAATCAACAAAAGTTAGCAAAAACAATTTATCACTTGCAAATAATATGGTATAATCTTTCTGCCAGAAGACATCTTGCTTGGCCGGAAAAGAGATAAAGAAATAAAGCAACACGCGAATTGCCAGGCGATTATTCATTAGGTTGACGATTGACAAGCATTGTTTCAAACCGGCATCTTTATTGTTATTGTCATTTGACGCACAGTTTAGTATTTACTTGTACATAAAGAAAAACTAATACAAAACATAGCGGCTATTATTTATTACATTGGACCGAGTTTTTTGTCGCGTGGCTTATTATATAGTAAAAATGTATTAACAAAGAGCCGTAAGAAACAGACCGAATAAATGGAGGATATAGATAATGAGGATCCGATCGTTATTATTGGGGGTGTCTATTTTGTGCCTATCACTCTTTGTTTTAGGGTGTAGGGAAACCACAACCGAGAGCCCAACAACATTTTTTTCTACCACAACGATTACAACAGAAGAACCTGTTACCACCACGGCGACTACTACTAGTAGTGTTTCGAACAGAAAAGTTGAAATTTCAGGATATTTGACATATTTATTGGGTAATTATCAACTTGATCCATACAACTTTATTCCGGACTCAATGAAGGCTGATTTCAGCACCCACCTTATTGAAGAGGGTGAGGGAGTGTATGACTATTCTCAACCTGTCAACCTCTCAGACATTGCCTATGGAGGGTTTGGCGAACAATGGAATATGGTTTTGAACAACCTTAATCAATCTAAGGTGTTTTTTGATGCCTTGTCATTGGTAGAAGGATTGATAACGACATCAGTAATCAGTTTTAACAACTATTTGGATACTAATCCAGAAAGCACGGCCCATCATGAGTTTGAAATCGGCATTTACAGCGTGACGATTGACTTTGACGGAACTAATCTGAAATACGTTCTTGACTATACTGGAACACTTCCCGTCTTAGGCGAACAACAAAGCCAGATATACCTTTCATACAATACCGCGACGCTGGAAAAAGAATGCCGGATCCAGCTTGGCAGCGCCAATGTTGTCAAATACATCATCTCTGAGGATTCTTACAGGTTTGCTGTGAAATATCTAGGGGTCAGAGTCGCGTATTTCGAGGTGTTGAGAGATGCCGAAAATAATGTCAAAGGAACGATCGTGGAATACGTTACCCTAGGCGAAGGCGTCTCTCTCCACCGCAGCGCGGCACAGTTCCACATCGATGATGATTACGTTTCCGTTGTAGGCAATAAAACCGATTCATTGCCCGTTTCTTATGGGTATATCAATGAACTGTATTTGACTGATACCGGACTGCTTCAAGGCTATGAAGTCAGAAAGTCTTTAAGTGAGACTGTCGATTATAATACAATGTGGTTCAACCTAAACAGCACATCGGGAATAAATTCGATAAAAAGAGTCGAAAGAGCTAACGGAATCAATCCGCACACCGTATTTGTCAATGATGCGGATACGGCATTTGCGACCAAAAACGTCGGAGGGATAGGGCTGAAGACGCTATCGAGACGCTATGACATCGAATTCAGGACCCAGTACTTGTATCGCTATGACTCTGAACAAAAGATGTTTGTTGAAGTCGTAAGCGAGGTCCCGATGTTGTTTGTCCAGCAAGAAAATCTCAACACCTTGAATCAAGACATCAATAATCAAAACAATTATCTGAACTTTTCCTTGCTTGTCTCAAACACCGTTAGGAATAAGATAATCAGCGATCACGAGTCCCTGATAGATATCTTCATATCCTCATCTGACGAACAAACCATCGACTCTATCTATTTGTTTATCGCCGATCCATATGCTTTTACTGAGTAGCCTCACTAAGATTTTCATTGTGATATTAGGCGCTCTTTCGGATTTGTAATTCGATTCCAACCAAGACATTATTATTAACAAAAATTAAGAAGGTTTGTATGGATATTGTAATAAAAAATCAAGTGTGCTATGCTATTAATGTAATTTAATTGGTATGATATTTGAACAAACGGTTTCGATAGTAACACCATGATTATGTTTGGGCGGGTAATTACAATCTTTCCCCATGTGATCGACAAAAATTTGTAAAATTGATTTAGGGTTATAGTTTGTCCCAAAAAAACACAAGAATAATTGAAAAGGTAAAAAATGAATAAGGAGGGTATTATGAAAATTACAATCAGAAAATTACTTACTGTGGGAATGCTCTTAATCGCAGGCTTTGTTTTGCTTGGATGTAAGGAAGAAACAACCACAAAACCAACAGTGAGAACAACCACCACATATACACCGACACCGGTCGCCGAACAGATCGATGCGCCCAAAGGTTTGAAAATAACCGGGCAAGTGTTGAGTTGGGAAGCTGTGCCCGGAGCTACAGGATATGTCGTTTATGTCAACGATGTCGCAAAAGCGACAGTTTCGACGACGTCATATGATTTCACTTCGCTAACGGGAGACAAACTGGTCTTCAAAGTCAAGGCGAAGGCCTCGACAGGAAAAGAAGATTCGGTTTTGAGCGTATCGGTTGCCTATCAGGCCAATGCTGTCGCGCAAGTCAGCGCAATCAAGACACAGTTGGCTGATCTCGGCATCGCAGCCGATTCGGGTTTTGCGGAGGAATTGGTCCGTAAAGGAATGAGCGCAACCGAGTTCGAAAGCGCCGTCGCGGCATTTGAAACATTCGTTGAGGGTTTGGAGGATGTTGATGACCCGGCGGTTGGCAACGCTTTAATCAAGCAGCTTCTCGCTGAGGATGTCGATTTAGAAGCTCTTGTCAGCGGTGTCGTGGTTGCCCTGCTGCCGGACTACCTCGAAGCGATGGCCGAGGGAGCGTATCCTGAGGAAGCGGATATGTATCAAGGATTGATCGAAATGATCGAAGAAGATCCCGATACAGTCGTGCTTGCCATCGTGACAACACTGGAGTATTTCATCGCATTTCAGGAAGATATCACCGATGATTTCTTGGCAAAAATCATGGCTTTGGCGGAAACGGAAGATATCCAATCGCTCAACACAGCCGAAGTCATAATTGTAAAAGACGAGATCGTCGACATTTTGACGGAAAATTTGCCCACGACCGATCAGCTTGTCTTGGTCTATAATTGCCTGATGGCATTATCCGAGGCGATGTCGGGAATAGAGTACACCTTGCCCGTAGTTTCCTATGAGGTTAAATCCGCAACTCAGACCAGACTGGCTTTTCAGGCGATGATCGCCCTTATCGACACCATTGACGCTACTTATATTGACAAACTTAAGGAGATTTCAGTACTCGAAGATACTTACTTTGCCCCGGTCGACGCCATCGTTCTCACCCTTAAATATGTCCGCACCTTTTTGGATTCGAATGAGGCATTGCTGAATCAAATCGACAATGTCTTCTCCGCTCAGGAAAAAGCCGCTCTCTTCAACTACATGATCGACGAGCTCAGTGCTCAATTCGAAGGAGAAGGCTTTGAAGAGGGAATGGGCATGGACATGGCGTCATTCATAATGTTGAATGTGATGCTCAATCTTGAATATGAAGCCACCAGCGATGTAATTGATCTCTTTTTCGTCTCGCTTGAGCAGGTTTTGGATGTCTTGATCGAAACCGACGGTGAATTAATGAGAACAATAATCATCGACCAACAATTCTATAGTGAGTGGGAGTGGGACAGCGATAAAGGTGACTACATAGATTATTACGGCAACTACGCTTTGAACGTAGAGTATGACAACGGAACAGAATACGAACACGCAAAAACACTTGCGAACATGAATATCGTCAAGCAATTGCTGATTGTTCTGGATGCAGTTATTGAAGATCTGACTGCTGAAGATGCTAATGACATCAGTTCCTTCCTGTTATCGCTCGAAATCCCGGATTTGCTGTTGGCTGACGCGGAAGAAAGCGAACTTCCGGAAAACATCGATGATATCGTCGATGATGCTGAAAAATTGCTTGTCAAAATTCTCCCAATGCTGTTAAAACTCGGACAGGACGGAATCGGTTACATGGTTGACAAGAATGTCATCGACGGGGTGAAAGCCGTGATTGAGGATGTCAACTCTCATTATGTTACTTTATATGGTGAAGATTATCGTTCTAACAATGATTACTGGATAGAAAACGATGGGGAATACGAGATGGTCGTGCAAGCAATATTTGTCTCGGATCATGTTGCGAAGATTCTAACGCCGGCAGAGAAGGCAAATGTTCTAGCGATGATTGCCTCTGTCTTTGATGCGGAAAACTTAGTAGACTTTATCTTTATGATGAGTTTTGAGCTTGAAGAGCCAATCGATGCGGCGCTGTTCGAACAAGCCGCTGTCGATGCCTTCAATTTCTTTGTCACCGAAGTCAATGTATTCCGCACCTATAACAAGGCTTCCATAACACAAGAACAAAAGAATCGCATCAGCGCCTTTCCTAACAGTTTTATGGAATTCTTCGCCGATGTTCTTCCTGCATAATAGATATTAGTTTTAATAAAACCAAGCGCATCTCAAGAGTTCATCTTGACCGATGCGCTTTTTATTCGGCTGTTTCCGAGCATTGAAAACATCTTAACGTAGTTTTGTGTGGACCATAACGGATAAAGATTCATTTTAACTTGGTTCTATAAGGCCAAAATCAACGAAAAAAAAGGTGATTGCGACATCACCTTTTTCTATTCAAGAATAAAAATCTCGATACAAATCCTTTATGCAAGGATACAGTTTGGCAAACTTCCAATACTTCTTTTGGTATGTATCGCTTTTTTTGTTGTTTGGGACAAAGGCTTTCTGAATACTGACAATCGCCTTGGCGGCTTCTTTTGGCGAGGGATACAAACCACAGCCGACCATCGCCAGGATGGCGGCTCCGAGGGCGGGACCCTCTTCAACGGAAATCTTCTCGACGTTGACCAGGAAGATGTCAGCGATCATTTGCGCCCAGACATCGCTTTTGGCACCTCCGCCCGTCAGGCGGACCGAGGTGATCGGAATGCCCAGATCTTTGATCGCAAGAAACGATTGTTTCAGGGCGAAGGTTACTCCTTCAAGGATCGCCCTGTCGAGATCTTTCTTTTGGTGATGGCTTGCCAGGCCGAACATAACACCTTTGGCATAGGGATCGTTGATAGGAGCTCTTTCTCCAGAGAGATAGGGAAGGAAAAAGAGCGATTCGTCAGGGTTTCCCGTTTCTACAGCGTCGTAGAAAGCGGCGTAATCGATATTGTCGTTAATGACCTCGTTCCACCATTTGATGGTGCCCGCTGCATTCAACATCACGGCCATGACGAGGTAATCACCGCTCGCGTGGACTCCGGACTGAAAATGGCTTTGGTGGTCGACGCGGAATTTTTCCGAAGCGACGAAGATGACGCCGCTTGTGCCCAAAGAGACGCTACAACCGCCATCGTCGACGATGCCGGTGCCGATGGCGCCGACCGGTTGGTCACCGCCCCCGGCGATGATTTTCACTTCGTTCGTAATCCCGAGGTCGAGCCGGATGTCGTCTTTAAGAAGGCCTACAACCTGATAACTCTCATAAACCTTCGGCAGTGTCGATTCGGTGATGCCAAGAATTTTTAGCATTTCCTGAGAATAGGATCTTGTGGCAGGGTTGAAGAAAAGCGTTCCTGACAGATCGGAGACATCGCTTGCGAAGATGCCGGATAATTTGTAGATCAGGTAATCTTTTGGCAACATGATCTTCTTAACGCGTTTGAAGATTTCCGGTTCATTGGCTTTGACCCACATGATCTTGGGGGCGGTCATGCCCGTCATGGCGATGTTACCGGTGTACTTTAACAGTTTTTGAATGCCAATTTCTTTATTCAGATAATCGACTTCCCGGACGGTTCTTTGATCGTTCCAGAGAAGCGCGTTACGCAAGACTTTGTCGGAGGCATCAAGCATCACCAGACCGTGCATTTGTCCGGAGAAGCCGATCCCTTCGATATTATGCTCGTAGCCCTTGACTATCTCCCTGAGGCAATTAAGCGTTTCGCTGTACCAGTCGTTTGGATTCTGTTCGGTCCAAGATGGCTTTGGCAGATGGATCGGGTATGAGCGTGAAGCGCTTTTGATAATAGCACCGGATTTGTCAACCAGAACCAATTTGACAGAGGAAGTGCCGAGATCGACGCCGATATACATACGCCAATTACCCGATGATGTACTGGTTGATGATCGCTTCAAGCAATTCCTGTTTTCCCGGTTCGTTTTTGGCAAGTTCTTTTTTGGACAACACATATTCAGAAAGTTCCTTGAAGCCGACCTTACCTTCGACGATGTCTTTCCCGATGCCGTGGCGATAGCTTTGATAACGAGCCTTGAGGTTGTTTTCCAGCACTTGGTCTTTCCAGAGCCTTGCGGCAATCCTGAGTCCGGCGGCATAAGTGTCCATGCCGACGATATGGGCAAGGATCAAATCTTTTTTGGTAAATGAGGAGCGCCTGACCTTGGCGTCAAAATTCAAACCGCCCGTGGTAAAGCCGCCCATACGGAGAACTTCGTACATGACGAACACCGCATCATAAATGTCTGTTGGGAATTGATCCGTATCCCAGCCTAGAAGCAGATCGCCCTGGTTGGCATCGATGCTTCCCAGCAAACCATTGTCGGCGGCCAGACGGAGCTCATGGTTCATTGTGTGGCCGGCAAGCGTTGCGTGGTTGGTTTCGATGTTGAGTTTGAAATGCTTGTCGAGCCCGTATTGACGGAGGAAGGAGATAACAGTCGCGCTGTCAAAATCGTATTGGTGCTTGGTTGGCTCTTTTGGTTTTGGTTCAATATAGAATTGTCCCTTAAAGCCGATTTCTTTTGCATAATCGACAGCCATGTGGAAAAAGCGGGCAAGGTTATCCTGTTCCAGTTTCAGATCGGTGTTGAGCAAGGTCTCATAGCCTTCACGGCCGCCCCAGAAGACGTAACCGCTGCCTTTCAGCCTCTTGGTAATTTCGAGAGCTTTCTTGACCTGCGCGGCAGCGTAGGCGAAGACATCGGCATTCGGACTCGTGCTGGCTCCGTTGACGAAACGTTTGTTGGAAAACAGATTGGCGGTTCCCCAAAGCAACTTGATCTTGGTTCGTTTCATTTCTTTTTCAATGAGATCGACAACTTCATCAAGGACACGGTTGGTCTCAGCCAGGGTTTCCTGTTCGGGAGCGAGGTCGCGGTCATGGAAACAGAAGTATTCGAGCCTGAGTTTTTCCATCAACTCAAAGGCAGCTTTGACACGGATTTTTGCTTTTTCGATCGGATCGCCGCAAGCGTCCCAATCGCGCTCCATGGTCGCTTGCCCAAAAGGATCGACGCCTTCTCCGGTCATGGTGTGCCAGTAAGCCATTGAAAATTTGAGGTGCTCTTTCATCGGTTTTCCCAAGATGACTTCATCGGGGTCATAATATTTGAAAGCAAAAGGATTGAGACTTTTCGCTCCCTCGTATTTGATGCTGGGGATCTGGTCAAAATACTTCATGAATTTCCTCCTTTACTCAATTATTTAGATTATGCAATTTGTTATGCAGATTTTTGTTAGTTTATAATTTTTAGAATAAATGGTAAGTTAAGAATATGATTGCGAAGAGACTGGCGACCAAGCTGACAACGGTGATCTGGGTGTTGATCGAAGGGCCGGCGGTGTCTTTGAATGGGTCGCCCACAGTATCGCCGACAACGGCTGCCTTATGGGCATCCGAGCCTTTTCCGCCAAAATTGCCGGCCTCGATATATTTCTTGCCGTTGTCCCAAAGCCCACCGGAGTTGGACATGAAGAGCGCCAACAGTACTCCGGAGACGATATTACCTGCCAGATAGCCGCCGATGGCGAGAACGCCGCCGACAAGGCCAACGATAATCGTAACGATGATTACGAACGCTCCCGCCGGCAACAGTTCTTTTAACGCGCCGTCGGTAGCGATATCGATACATTTATCGGATTCAGGCATGACGCCTTCCTTGCCTTCTTTGAGTCCAGGAATCTCTTCAAACTGGCGGTGGATCTCAGCCACCATTCTTTCGGCGTTGCGGTTGACGCCGAGCATCAATAAACTCGAGAAGACAGCCGGGATGGCCGCACCGATCAAAAGGCCGAAGAAGACGGAGGGATTCATGATGTCAAAACCAGCGATGCCGGGAACGCCTAATTCGACGGCGGCGTCGTTGACCTCGCTGATGAAAGCGCCCAAGAGAGAAATAACGGTGAGACCGGCCGCGCCGATCGCGAAGCCTTTGGTTACGGCTTTGACGGTGTTGCCAGCCGAATCCAGTTCATCGGTGATCCTGATGACTTCATCGCCCAGGCCTCCCATTTCAGCCAAGCCTCTGGCATTGTCGACGATGGGTCCGTAAGCGTCGTTCGAGATGATCATCCCGACGATCGAGAGCATTCCGACAGCGGCGATCGAGATGCCGAAGAGGGGATATCCCGGACCCAGAGGTTCGGCGATCTTATAAGAGGCAAAAGCGCTGATGGCGATCCCGACCATCGCGGGCAGCACTGAAAGAAAACCGTAAGAGGTACCCGAGATGATAGTGAAGGCGGGCCCGCTTTTGCTGGCTTCGGCGACTTTTTGGACCGGTTTTTTAGTATCGTTCGTGAAATAGTCGGTTGTGATGCCGATAATGACACCGACGAGCAAACCGAGAACAGTGACCAGATACAAACGCCATTCGTAACCCCGGATCAAGGTCGCAAACGCGGATAACAAGGCGAAGATGCCGGTTGTGATATAAGTACTGAGATTGAGTGCTCTTGTCGGGTTGCCACTCTTGCCCATTTTGGCAAAGGCAACGCCGATGATTGAAGACAACAGGCCAATCGCCGCAAAGACGAAGACCATTTCGACGTTTTTACCGACGGCAGGCAGGGCAATCGTAGCGTCGATTGAAGCGCCCATGACCAAGGCTGCGGCCAAAGAAGCGACGTGCGAGTCGAAAAGATCCGCGCCCATGCCGGCAACGTCGCCGACGTTGTCACCGACATTGTCAGCGATGACAGCCGGATTTCTGGGATCGTCCTCGGGAATCCCGAGTTCGACTTTTCCGACAAGGTCGGCGCTGATATCGGCGGTCTTAGTATAAATCCCACCACCCGCTTTTGCAAATAAAGCCAGTGAGGAAGCTCCAAAACTGAAGCCTAAAAGCATCGTTGGATTCTTGGTGATGAGGAAGAACAAAGAAATGCCGAGCAGACTCGATCCGACTACTGCCATCCCCATGACGGCTCCGCCCCTGAACCCGCTCAGAAAGCTGGGGGCGATGCCCTTGGTGGCGGCTTCGGCCGTCTTCATGTTGGCGATCGTCGCCACAAAGATTCCGATTTTGCCGGCCAGAGCGCTAAAAACAGTCCCGAAGAGATAGGCAAAGCCCATCATGATGTTGCCATTAAGGATTGACTTAAAATCAGGTTGGTTGAAAATCGGCTTTGGTAAAAACACAACAATAATGACAAAAGCAACCAAAGCGAATTTCGCAAGGATCGTATATTCTTTTCTTAAGAATGTGTTGGCACCGCTTTTGATGAGCGCCCCGATCGAATTGATTTTGACATTGACGCTCTCTTGTTTTTTGATCCACAGATACAGCCATCCAGCCAACAAAAAAGCACCAAAAGACACAACAATACTGAATACGATTGCCAAAGTGATATTCATCAATTTCTCAGTCCTTTTCTTTTATAGTTATTTGACCTAATTATACCACAATACGATTCAATATCGTATAATGAAAATAAGGAAATGATTGACCGGAATCAAAAAAATTCAAAGACTCTTGACATGCTATTCAAAGCAAGTTATAATGCACAGGAAGATAAACTTTAAGTTGGTCCTGTGAGACCGACAAGGGGATCGTAAATATCGCTATTGCCAAAACCCTTTTTCGCCACAGGCCGGAGAGGGGTTTTTTCAATGAAGAACCTGTTTAGACTGACTGACATGGGGGTTGATGAATGCCTCCGGATTTTGGATGAGTCCAAGCGTTTCAAAAACGGAATGGAGTTTCAAGATCTTGCCGGGAAGCGAGTGGTGAATGCCTTTTTTGAGCCTTCGACAAGGACGCAATATTCATTCATGGTCGCGGAAAGCAAACTGGGGATGTTGCCGATCAACTTCAACACCGAATTGTCATCGATCAAAAAAGGCGAGAGCCTTTATGACACCCTGAAGACGTTTGAAATGATCGGCATGGACGCAATCGTTGTCCGCCACCCTGCCAACAACTACTTCCTGGAACTGGAAAACATCAATATTCCGATCATCTCCGGAGGCGACGGAACCGGAAATCATCCAACCCAAAGCCTGCTCGACTTGATGACGATCAAGGAGGAGTTCGGGGGCTTTTCCGGACTAAAGGTCGCGATTGTAGGTGACATCCGCCATTCGCGGGTTGCCCACACCAACATCGATATCATGAGCCGAATGGGGATGGATGTCCATATCTCCGGACCCGAAACTTTCAACGACAATTGCGCTCCTTACATCGATTTTGAGGAAGCGCTCCAGGAAATGGACATCATCATGATGCTCCGGGTCCAATTTGAACGGCACGGCTATGACTTGTCGCTCAGTCGAGAAAAGTATTATGAGGAATTTGGCTTGACCGAAGAGCGCGTGCACAAAATGAAAGAACACGCAATCATCATGCATCCCGCGCCTTTCAACCGCGGTGTGGAAATATCAAACTATGCGGTTGAATGCCCCAAGAGCAGGATTATGGCACAAATGCATAACGGTGTGTTTGTCCGAATGGCTGTCTTAAAGCGCTCATTAACTGAATCTTGAGTCAAAAATATTAGTAAAAGGAGATTGTCATGAAGATTATCCTGGATCAGAACACGATGGAACGCACCATTCGTCGGATTTCCTACGAAATCATCGAAAAAAACCGCGACTTGTCAAATATCATCGTCTTCGGGATCAAGTCCCGGGGAATCATCTTGGGCAAACGGATTGTCGCCAATATCGAGGCGATCGAAGGCGTCAAACTCCCTTTTGAACCGCTGAATGTCCGTCCTTTCCGCGATGATTTGAAAGAGCCATTGCCCAAAGAGTTGCCAAGTATCGACATTTCGGGAAAAACAGTCATCTTGATCGATGATGTTCTTTACACCGGAAGAACCATCCGCGCGGCGCTCGATGCAATCATCGAGATCGGCAGGCCTGCATTGATCCAACTGGCGATCTTAATCGACAGGGGTCATCGGGAATTGCCGATAGCTGCCAATTACGTAGGCAAAAATATTCCGACGAGCCGTAGCGAAAAAGTACAAGTCAATTTTATGGAGACCGACGGAATCGAACAAGTGGTATTATCCTAGATGGCTAAGATGAAGATACTGTTAGCCAATGGCAAAATTGTCCGTGATGAGATCGAAAGGCTTGATCTTTTGATCGAAGACGGTGTCATCAAGGATTTGAAGCCAAAAATCAACGCGGTTGATGCAGAGATCATCGATTGTACCGGAATGACGATCGCTCCGGGTTTTATTGATCTGCATATGCATCTTCGTGAACCGGGATATGAAAAAAAGGAAACGATCAAAACCGGCACGATGGCAGCGGCCAGAGGCGGCTATACGACCATCTGTCCCATGCCAAATACCAATCCCGTTTGCGACAGCCCCGAACGGCTGGAGGAATTTTTAAAAAGAGTCGAAAAAGATGCCTGTGTTCATGTGCTCCCCTATGCTTCGATCACGACTTCTTTGTCCGATCACGGCGATTTGGTGGATATGGAAGCACTGATCGATCGGGTGGCCGGCTTTTCTAATGACGGCGTCGGGATCCAAGGCGCGGATTTGATGTACAGGGCAATGCAGAAGGCAAGCCTTCTCGAAGCGCTGATCGCCGCTCACTGTGAAGATGAGAAGATGTTATTCGGGGGCATCGTTCACCGCGGAATCAAATCGAAAACGAATAATTGGATGGCAATGACGTCGCTTCCTGAAACCCTGCAGATAGCGAGAGATGTCCTAATCGCCGAAGAGACGGATTCCCGGTATCATGTTTGTCATATTTCCACCAAGGAAGGCGTCCGGATTGTCAGGGAAGCCAAGGAACGCGGTCAAAAAGTGACTTGCGAAGTTACCCCGCACCATCTGCTTCTTGAGAACAAAGATGTCGAAAACAGCGATTTCAAGATGAATCCTCCGCTTCGCGGATTAGATGACAAATATGCTCTGATTCAAGCTTTGATCGAAGGCACCATCGACTGTGTCGCCACGGACCATGCGCCCCACAGCCCGGATGAAAAAGCTTTGGGGATGGAAAAAGCCCCTTTCGGAGTCGTCGGCTTGGAAACGGCTTTTCCACTGATTTACACCAATCTGGTGCGGACAAGAATGGCGACACTGCAACAAGCGATCGCTTGGTTTTCGTTGAATCCCGCCAAGATCCTCAATCTTGACGAAGGCAGGATTGTTATCGGACGCAAAGCGGATTTGACGGTCTTGGATTTAAACCGAAGAAAAACGATTGACAAGAATCAATTTCTGTCGAAAGGGCGCAACACTCCCTTTGATGGCTGGGAGTGTTACGGCTGGCCGGTCTTGACTCTGGTTGAAGGGAAGGTGGCATTTTGCGATGAGTCTTTTAACAATTGTAAGTAACCTTCCGATCGCTAAAGCCATCTATCAACTCGAACTGTCGGGGGCCAAAGCGCATAAGCCCGGACAATTCGTCATGATCCAGATCAATCAGGGAGTCGAATTGTTTCTCAGGAGACCCTTTTCCATCATGGAATCCGACAAAGACCGCCTGAAAATCATCTATAAGGTGGTTGGAACCGGAACCCAATTGCTCTCAAAGATGACTCCCGGAACCGGCCTTGATGTTCTTGAACAACTCGGGAACGGCTTCAAGTTTGACGATCAACCAGGCGACGTCTGCCTTATCGGAGGCGGAACAGGGATCCCGCCGCTCTATGGATTGGCAAAAACCCTGGCATCAATGAATAAGAAAATGACGATAATCCTGGGATTTCAAAGCCGAGAGGAGACATTTCTCATCCCGGAGTTTTCCAGTTTCGGCAAAGTAATTGTGACAACGATAGACGGATCATTGGGACTAAAAGGCAACATCACTCGGTGCCAGAACGAATGGCAATCGGTTCCCTACTATGCGGTGGGGCCGCTCGGGATGCTAAAGGCGATAGCCAAGGAAAACCCCGACGGACAGATATCGCTTGAAGAGCGAATGGGTTGCGGTTTCGGCGCCTGTGTGGGCTGTACCATTTTAACCAGCGAAGGGCCCAAACAAGTCTGTTTCGATGGGCCGGTCTTCGCTGCCAAGGAGATCATATGGGAAAACTGAAGGTTGACTTTCTCGGGATGTCTCTCGACAATCCCATCATCCCTGCATCGGGCACATTTGGCTTCGGCCTTGAATTTGCCCGCTTCTACGATTTGAACCTGCTTGGCTCGTTCACGACCAAAGCGATCACTATTTATCCCCGTTTTGGCAACAAAACCCCAAGGATAGCGGAAACGGCAGGCGGACTTTTGAATGCGATCGGCCTGCAAAATCCGGGAGTCGACCATGCCGTCTCCGAGATAATGCCAAAAATCGCCGAAGTTTACCATAAACAAATCATCGCCAACGTTGCCGGGCGCACATTTGAAGAATACTTCAGTGTGATCGAAAAGTTGAATTCCTGTAAAGAAATCGGCGCTTACGAGATCAACATCAGCTGTCCGAATGTCGCTTCCGGCGGGATGGCCTTTGGTGTCGATCCTGAACAGACAAGCACTTTAATTAGAAGATGCAAACAGATATCAGCCAAACCGCTGATCGTAAAACTCAGTCCGAACGTTACCGATATCGTCTTGATCGCTCGGGCGGCGGAAGCTGCCGGAGCGGATGCGCTCTCCCTGATCAACACCCTGATCGGCATGGTGATCGACCGGAAGACCAGGCGCCCGATCCTTGGCAACCTGACAGGCGGTTTATCCGGACCGGCTATCAAACCGGTGGCGATTAGGATGGTATATCAGGTATATAAGGCCGTCCAAATCCCGATCATCGGCATGGGCGGCGTTATGAACGCTGAGGACGTCCTCGATTTCATCCTTGCGGGCGCCACTTGCGTCGGTGTTGGCAGCGCGAATCTGAGAGATCCTTTGGCCTGCAAGAAAATAATCGACCGCTTGCCTAAACTTATGGAAGAATTAGGCTGGGATTCAATCAATTCAATGATAGGAGGAGCTCATGAAAACAGTCATCATCGCTTGTGATTTCAAAAACAAAGAAACATTGACCACCTTCCTGAAAGGATTCGGGAACGAAAGGCCGATGCTCAAAATCGGCATGGAAATGTTCTACTGTGAGGGGCCGGAATTGATCAAATGGTTGAAAGAACAGGGATATCCTCTTTTTCTTGATTTAAAATTGCATGACATTCCCAATACCGTGGAAAAGGCCATGGTCAATCTCGGAAGACTGGGCGCGGATATGGTCAACGTCCACGCAAGCGGAGGACTTGCGATGATGAAAGCAGCCAGGTCTGGGCTTGACCAGAGTGGTTCAAAAACCAAACTGTTAGCGGTCACAGTTTTGACTTCGATCGATCAAAGCACACTGAGAGAAGAATTGCTTATTGACAAGGATTTGAAGGATACAGTTAGAAGTTATTCGCTTTTAGCTGAGAAAGCGGGTTTGGATGGTGTGGTTTGTTCAGCGCACGAAGTTCCTTTGATCAAAGAGGCGACCCGTAAAGGCTTTTTGACCGTCACTCCGGGGATCAGACTAGAAAGCGATTCCAAAGATGACCAGCAACGGATCACAACGCCAAAAGACGCCTATCGTCTAGGGGCTGATTACATCGTTGTCGGGCGGTCAATCACTAGGGCGAATAACCCGCTTGAAACCTATCTTAAGATATTGGAGGAATAGTTGGATGAAAAGCGAGATAGCAGCTCTATTACTTGAAATTAAAGCGGTCTTTTTGTCGCCGCAAGCGCCCTTCACATGGGCGAGCGGCATCAAAAGCCCGATCTATTGCGACAACCGTTTGATCTTGTCTTATCCAAAGGTGCGTGACAGAGTCGAAGACGGACTCGTTCAGTTGATCAAAACTCATTATCCGGATGCCGAGGCCATTATCGGCACGGCTACCGCCGGCATCCCCCATGCGGCGATCGTGGCCGACAAATTGGCCTTACCGATGGGTTATGCCCGAAGCGAAGCCAAAGATCATGGAAGAACCAATCAGATCGAAGGGTTCTTCAAGCCGGGAACGAAGGTAGTCGTGGTTGAGGACCTGATCTCGACAGGAGGCAGTGTCATCGCCATCGTCAATGTTCTTCGTTCAGCCGGACTGGTTGTTCTCGGAATAGCTTCGATCTTCACCTACAATCTCTCAAAATCCGAAAAAAGACTAAGGGATGCAAACCTCATCAATCACTCTTTAACTGATTTTCAATCGTTGGTCAAAGTAGCCGTTGAAAAGAATTATATTGAAAACAGCGATCTTGGGAAATGCATCGCCTTTCAAAACAATCCTGATGACCCCAAGTGGATTGACGCTTGAAACAATATTTGTAAATCGATCTCTGCACTTTCTCACCGCAAGCGTTTTCTTTTGACAAAAGCGCTTTCACCCTTTGCAATTCCGCATGCTTAATGATAATATCAAACTGTAACAAAGCTTGGACTTAGTGATAGCCAAGCGCGAATAAACAAAGGTCTTGTCTCGTATAATCTGGGTGATATGGTCCCAAAGTATCTACCTGTGCGCCTTAAATGCACAGACTATGAGAGGAGTTTTTTGCGTATTGACGCGGACGCCTCTTTCAGCCGCGCTTTTTATTATCTTTTAAAGGAGAGTGTCTATGAATCCAGTTGTCAGCGTTGTCATGGGCAGTAAATCCGATTTTTCGGTGATGGTCAAAGCGAAGGAGATCCTTGACCGTTTCGAGGTTTCATCCGAAGTGCGGATCATCTCCGCCCATCGGACACCGGATGAGATGTTTAAATATGCGGAAGGCCTTCCAGCACGCGGAATCAAAGTGGTGATAGCCGGAGCGGGAGCCGCAGCCCACATTGCCGGCATGATGGCTTCGAAAACCTTGATTCCGATTCTGGGTGTGCCCTTGTCAGGGACGCCTCTTAGCGGATTGGACGCGCTTTTGTCCACTGTGCAGATGCCTTCAGGAGTTCCGGTGGCTACCTTTGCGATCGGCGAGTCTGGGGCGAAAAACGCGGCGCTGTTCGCGCTTCGCATTCTCGCTCTCGAGAACGAAAAACTTAGAGAAAAACTGCGATTATTCCAGCTTGAACAAAAAAACAAAGTGCTTGAGGCTGACGTTGATCTATAAAATCGGATAAATGATGAACAAAGGCAGGTTGGAAAATGACGGGAAGACGGTTGTTTGTCGAAAAAAAACCGGAGTTCGACAATGATACGAAGCAGTTGAAAAAACAAATCTATGATGATATCGGACTCGAACTGTTTAATTTTCGACGGCTTTACGTTTACGAGATTTTCGGTTGTACTCTAAAAGAGGTAGAATCACTCAAATGGAGAGTGTTTGGCGAACGCGTCTCCGACCTGATTCGTTCGGAAATCCCGATCGAGGCCAACGGCAGCCTCGCATTCGGCTACCTTTCCGGGCAGTTTGACCAGAAAGCGGATTTTGCAAGGCAGTGTATTCAACTAATCCTTGGGAAAAACGCTGTGACGGTCCAAACCAGGGAATTGTACCTGTTCAAGCCGATTGACTTGTCCGATTTGAACCTTTTGAGGAAATATGTGATCAACCCTGTCGATTCCGAGGAAGTCGACCTTTCGTTGCCCCCAAGGATTCCCCCGATAAACAAGGAACCTTCGACTAGCATCTATGAGGGGTTTAGAAGTTGGGACAGGGAAAGGCTCAAACTCATGCAAAAAGAGTTGGGACTCGCTATGTCGGAAGAAGACATTCAGTGGATTCAGAACTATTTTCAAAAAGTTGATCGGGATCCGACAGAAACAGAGATTAGGGTGCTCGACACTTATTGGTCCGACCACTGCCGTCACACTACTTTTGAGACGGCACTTGACAACATCGAGATTGAAGCCACCGCCACCCCGATCAAAGAGGCTTTTGCCCTTTACCAGAGGTACCGAAGCGAACTAGGAAAAAACGACCACCCAATGACACTGATGGATGTGGCGACGATCTATGCCAAATGGTTCAGGATGAAATATCCTGATCACAATATTGAAATTTCCGAGGAAGTCAACGCCGCCAGCGTCATTTACGACGTCGAAGGCGAAGACTATCTTGTGATGTTCAAAAACGAAACCCATAACCATCCGACCGAGATTGAGCCGTTCGGCGGAGCGTCAACCTGCCTTGGGGGAGCCATTCGCGACCCCTTGTCCGGCAGAAGCGTCGTCTATCAGGGCTTGCGTGTCACCGGGGCAGCAAACGTGATGGAAAAAGTTTCCGACACTATTCCCGGGAAACTGCCACAACGGGTCATCTCCAAAAAAGCGGCCTTAGGATTTTCATCCTACGGCAATCAGATCGGAATGGCAACGACCTATGTCCGAGAACTCTATCATTCTGGATATGTTGCGAAGCGAATGGAGGTCGGCGCTGTCGTCGGAGCCGTTAGAAGAAGCGACGTCATAAGGGCCAGACCGGCTCCCGGAGACTTGGTCATCCTAGTCGGTGGCGAAACCGGCAGAGATGGTATCGGCGGCGCAACCGGCTCATCGAAAGCCCATACCGTTTCTTCGCTGAAACTTTCATCGAGCGAAGTTCAAAAAGGCAACCCTATGATCGAAAGAAAACTTTTGCGGCTGTTCAGTTATCCCGAAGTGACACGGATCATCAAAAAAAGCAATGATTTCGGTGCCGGTGGCGTGGCTGTCGCAATCGGCGAACTCGCTCAGGGTTTATTGATTGATCTTGACAAGGTCCCGACAAAATATCAAGGGCTTTCCGCAACCGAACTAGCCATTTCAGAATCGCAGGAACGACTTGCGCTCGTCATTGACCCCGGCGATTACGAATTGCTTGAACATTATGCATCGAGAGAGAATCTGACGATCCACCATGTGGCAGACGTCACCGGTGATAATCGTCTTGTCATGAAAAAGAACGGCCAAGTCGTGGTTGATATCGAAAGGACATTCATTGACACCAACGGGGTTCGACAACACAATGATGTTTTTGTCAAAGACACATTGAAAAAAAGCAATTTGGACACAAGGCAGTCAAGGATCACCGCTTCTTTTATCCTTGACTGGCTGAAAAAACCAGGTATCGCGATGCAAAAGGGAATGATCGAGCATTTTGACTCGACCATCGGCCGAACGACGGTCTTATTGCCGTTTGGCGGGAAGACCCAAATGACCGAGGTCGACGCTTCGGTCCAGATATTACCGACAAAAGACCGGAAAACACAAGTGGTGACGATCATGACTGTTGGCGGCGATCCGGATCAGTTGAGCGCTTCTCCCTATCGTGGCGCTTACCTTGCCGTAGTTGAAGCGTTGGCTAAAGCCATCGCGGTCGGCGGCGACATAAGCAAGACCAGACTGTCGTTGCAGGAATATTTTCGGCGCCTCGGAAAAGACCCGAGAAATTGGGGTATGGTCTTGCAAGCGCTTCTGGGAGCGCTTCGGGCGCAAACAGACTTCATGACGCCGGCGATAGGCGGGAAGGATTCCATGAGCGGATCTTACCACGACTTGCATGTGCCGCCGACTCTGCTTGCCTTCGCTCTTACTCCCGGGATGGCGGACCGGGTGATTTCTCCACAATTCAAAGGCTCCGGGCATCCTGTTTATCTTTTTTGTCCAAAAACCGATGAAGCTGGGCTTCCCCTACATCAAGAGATCTTAGAAGCATCACGGACAATTAGCAAGCTGAATTCTCAGGGTATCGTCTTATCAGCGTATGCGATCAAAGCCGGCGGCTGGATTGAAGCAGTAGTCAAAATGGGATTTGGCAATCTGATCGGCTTCGAAGGAGCCGAGGATGCGCCGCTCGACACCTGGCAAAAACCCGCTTATGGCGGCTTGGTCATTGAAACAACTCAGGCGATCGATTCTGGTTTGTTTTGTTTGCTAGGGCAAACGTCAGCCAAGCCAACGATTAGATTTTCTTCTCTAGAACTGTCGTTGCAAGATGCGCTCAAAGCCAACAGCCAGACTTTTTCCGAGTTATTCGCACCGACAATTGCAAGTACAGATACCACGCCAACCATTTTGACACATGAGATAAGTTGGGAATTGCCTTCCCTGACCAGCTATGTTCCGAAGGTCTTCATTCCCGTTTTTCCTGGAACCAACTGCGAAATGGATTCCGAGGCCGCCTTCAACATGGCGGGGGCCAGCACAAATGTATTTGTTTTTAAAACCCAAAACCAGTTTGCCATCAGGGAATCGATTCAAAAAATAGTCCAGGCAATTGATGAAGCCGATATATTAATGTTGTCGGGAGGTTTCAACTCCGATAATGAATCGGGTGGATCCGGCAAGTATATAGCCGCAGTACTCCTGAATCCATATGTGAAGGGCGCCATCGAACGGCTTTTGGCGAGAAGAGGCCTTATCCTAGGCATCTGCAATGGCTTCCAAGCATTGATTAAAAGCGGCTTGTTGCCGTGGGGGCGGCTAGGTTCTGCCAATAAAAACAGTCCGACACTTTCGCGCAACCTGATTGGAAGACACGTCTCCACAATGGTCAGAACCAAAGTTGTGACCAATAGGAGCCCGTGGTTTTGGAAACTCGAACCCGGAATGATCCACACAATTCCAGTCTCCCATGGAGAAGGCAGATTCATGGCCAACCAGAAATCATTGGAACGTCTGCTTGACAATCATCAGATCGCAACCCAATACGTGGACCCGGCCGGCAAGGCGACGATGTCGATGCCGGAAAATCCAAGCGGATCAATGTACGCCATCGAGGGGATCCTCAGCCCCGATGGACTGATTCTTGGGAAAATGGCGCATTCGGAACGCCATGGTCCTAATTTATACAAGAACTATCCCGAATATCAAGGACAGCCGATTTTCGAGTCGGCGGTCGAATACTTGAAAAGGAGCAAAAGCAGATGAATCCCGAAAAAAAACAAATGATCTATGAAGGCAAAGCCAAACAGGTCTTTGCAACAACGGATCCCGGCTATGTGATCATCCGTTACAAAGACGACGCGACGGCTTTCAACGGCATCAAGAAATCAACGATTGAAAACAAAGGCTTGATTAACAATGAAATCACGTCGATGATTTTCGCTTACCTACAAAAAAGAGGGATCGCTACTCATCTCGTCAAACGGCTTGATGATCGGGAACAGCTCTGCCGCAAGGTGTCGATCATCAAAATCGAAGTCATCATCAGAAACGTGATCGCCGGCAGCATGGCCAAACGGCTTGGCCTCATGGAAGGCATCACGCCGTCCAACACGATCTATGAACTTTGTTACAAGAACGACGAATATCAGGATCCTCTAATCAACGAAGATCATGCGGTGGCGATGGGCATCGCCACCTATGCGGAGCTTGCTTTGATCAAGAAAACTGCCATGGAGGTCAACCGTCTCCTCCAGGACTTCATGGACAAGATCGGTATTTTGCTCGTTGATTTAAAACTCGAGTTCGGCAAAGACAGGAATGGCGTTATCCTGCTTGCCGACGAGATTTCGCCCGACACATGCCGCTTTTGGGACAAGAGCACCAGGAAGAAGCTGGACAAAGATCGTTTCCGCCGTGACCTTGGGAATATCGGAGAAGCTTACGAAGAAATCCTGAAGCGCATCAAAACCGCGATTGAGGGCACTGTATGATGGTTTTAAACAGAAACAGGAAAATCAATGAAGAGTGCGGCGTATTCGGTATCTTCAATCATCCGGAAGCCGCGAACATCGCTTTTCATGCCCTAAACGCCCTGCAGCACCGGGGGCAGGAGGGCGCAGGCATTCTGTCTTCGGACGGAACCCAGCTCAAACAGCGGAAGAACGAGGGCTTTGTGCGCAACGTCTTCAAAGCTGAAGATCTAAAAGCTCTAAAAGGCATTCATGCGATCGGCCATGTCCGTTACTCGGCCTCTAGCCATGGGGGGATCATGAACGTCCAACCCCTGCTGTTCCATTCGCAAACGGGATCCCTGGGCTTGTGCCACAACGGCAATATCGTCAACGCGATGGTCCTCAAGGAACACCTTGAACGACAAGGCAGCATCTTCCAAACGACCTCCGATACCGAGATCATCGCTCATTTGTTGAAACGCCACCGAGGCACGATGCTGGAAAGACTGAAGGAATCGCTTTTGTATTTGGAGGGCGCCTTCGCTTTTTTGCTTTTACAAGAAAAAGAAATGTATGTCGCTTTGGACAAACGCGGTCTGCGACCGCTATCGCTCGGCGAAATGCCCGGCGGCGCCATCGTGGTCGCAAGCGAGACATGCGCGTTCGACATGATCGGCGCCACCTTTCTTCGTGATGTCAATCCGGGGGAAGTGATTAAAATAACATTAGATGAAATAGTGAGCGAAGACTATTCCCAAGAAAAGCGCCACCAGATGTGCATGATGGAATATGTTTATTTCTCCAGGCCGGACAGCCAGATCGAGGGCATCAACGTCTATCATGCCCGCAAGGCCTGCGGGGCGCGTCTCGCAGAAGAGGCGCCGGCGGACGCAGACATGGTGATCGGCGTTCCCGATTCCGGCATGAGCGCCGCTGTCGGCTACAGCGAAGCCTCCCATATTCCTCTTGAACTCGCGATGATCAAGAACAAATCCGCTGAAAGAACTTTCATCGAGCCTTTCCAAAATCTACGGGAAGAAGCTGTTAGTTTAAAAATATCCACAATCAAACCGGTCATTGAAGGTAAAAGGGTGGTCTTGGTCGATGATTCGATCGTCCGTGGAACGACCATCAAGCAATTGATCCGCTTGTTAAGGGGCGCGGGCGCGAAGGCGATCCATATCCGGATTGCTTCCCCGGAAATTCGCTATCCTTGCTTTTACGGGGTCGACTTTTCGACTTATTCTGAATTAATATCCGCACACAAAACAATCGCCGAAGTCAAAGAAATCATCAAAGCCGACTCGCTTGCATTTCTATCTACCAAGGGAATGATTGAGGCGGTCGGAAGAAAACCGAACCATTACTGCCTTGCCTGTTTCAACGGTAAATATCCGATCCATCTGTATCAGCCGATCGCCGAAGCCAATTTGGAGATCAAGTAAGGAGATACCTAATGAGCAAAGCCTATGCCAACGCCGGAGTAGACCTTGATCGGGGCTATGAAGTCGTGAAGCGAATCAAACAATATGCCAAAAAGACTCATCGTGACGGTGTCATCGGCGACATCGGCGCCTTTGGCGGTCTCTTTGGCCTCGATTTGAAGAAATATCATGATCCTGTACTCGTCTCCGGGACCGACGGTGTCGGGACCAAGTTGCTGCTTTCAACCGCATTTGAAAGGTTTGACACCGTTGGCATCGATCTCGTTGCCATGTGCGTCAACGACGTCGTCGCTTCCGGCGCGGAACCTTTGTTCTTTTTGGATTACATCGCTTCGGGAAGAACCGATCCGGATCAAGTTGAACAAGTGATCAAAGGGATCAGCGAAGGCTGTGTGCTTTCCGGTTGCGCCCTGATCGGCGGCGAGACCGCGGAGATGCCCGGATTATACCGGAAAGGCCATTTTGATCTGGCGGGCTTCTGTGTCGGGGTCGTCGAGCGGTCAAAAATCATCAAACCGGACGCAATGGCTGTAGGCGACATCCTCATCGGGCTCAAGTCCAGCGGTATCCATTCAAACGGCTATTCGCTGGTTAGGAAGATACTGGCAAAGAACCGCTCGCTTGACTTGGATAAGATTGATCCGGTTCTTAAGTCCACTCCCAAAGAAGCATTGATGGAACCAACGAAAATCTACGTGAAACCGATCCTTGCTTTAATCAGGGAAGTGAAGGTCAAAGGCATCGCCCACATTACCGGAGGCGGTTTTCACGAGAATCTTCCGCGTATGTTGAAAAAAAGACTGGGAGTTGCGATTGATCTTGAAGCGATCCCGCTTCCGCCGGTCTTTATTTGGTTGGCGGAAAAAGGCCGGCTTGACCGGATGGACATGTATCATGTCTTTAACATGGGCATGGGGATGGCACTCGTAGTAGAGAGAGATGATGTCTCAAAAACGATGGACTTGCTTAAAGCAAACGGCGAGACTCCTTTCATCGCCGGTGAAATCACAAATACGCCCGGAGTCGTCTTCAAATGATCAAAATAGCTGTTTTCGCTTCGGGAAACGGATCCAATTTCGAAGCCATTGTCAAACAGGCTCGTGAATATACGGTTGCCGTCTTGATCGTCGACAATCGAGAAGCCTATGCGGTCGAAAGGGCAAACAGGCTTAAAATCCCCAGTTTTGTCGTTGAACCCTCGCATTTTTCTTCAAAAAGCGCCTATGAAAAGGAAATCGTTAAAATACTGGAACCATTTGCCGTTACCTGGATCGCGCTTGCCGGCTATATGCGGATTTGCGGTGCGGTCCTGCTTGAGGCTTATCCAGATCGCATCATCAATATCCATCCGTCGCTCCTCCCCGCTTTTCCGGGCAAAAATGCGATTCGTCAGGCAATGACCCACAAAGTCAAGGTGACGGGCGTTACCGTCCACTATGTCGATTCGGGCATTGATACGGGACGAATCATCGCTCAAAAGCCGTATATTATCCCCGAGGAAGCTGACGAAGAGGCTGTTTGTCAAGGGATTCAGAATATCGAACACGAACTCTATCCCAAAACCATTCACAAATTGATTAAGGAGGAACAGCGATGAAACGAGCTCTGATCAGCGTTTACGACAAAACCGGCTTGGTGCCTTTTGTAGAAAAACTCATCAGTCTCGGTTTTGAGGTCATTTCGACCGGAGGCACTTTCAAAGTTTTGAAAGAGGCGGGTTTGAATGTCATACCGGTGGAAGACATCACCGGTTTTCCGGAGGTTTTTGAAGGTAGATTGAAAACCTTGCATCCACTGGTTCATGGTGGCTTGTTGGGAAAACAGGATTCAGCGGTTCACCAGGACGAAGCCGCGCGAAACGGCATTGGCTGGATTGATTTGTTGGTGGTTAATCTCTATCCCTTCTATGAGACGATGACCGCTCCGGGCGCAACCAAGGAAGAAATAATCGAAAAGATCGATATCGGCGGACCGGCAATGATCCGTTCCGCTGCCAAGAACCACAAATTTGTGACGGTGCTTGTCTCTCCCGACGACTATCGGGTTGTTCTGGAAGAATTCGCCGATCATGGCGATACGAAAATCGAAACTAGAATCCGGCTGGCCGGGAAGGCTTTTTCACTGACCGCCGAGTATGACACTTATATCAGCGACTATTTTCGAAATGAGAAGTATCCCGAGTCCTTGACATTAACTTATAAGCGCCAGGAAATCCTTCGTTATGGGGAAAACCCCCATCAGTCAGGGGCGTTTTACCGTTTACGAGGCGATTATCCCTATTCGCTGGCTTCAGCGAAACAACTTCACGGAAAACAACTTTCCTACAACAACATTCAGGATGCCAATGCCGCCCTGATGATGCTCAGAGAATTCGACCAGCCGACCGTTGTCGCCGTGAAGCACATGAACCCCTGCGGCATCGCTTCGGCGACTGTGATCGATGAAGCTTGGGAAAAGGCCTATCAAGCAGATCCGGTTTCGATATTTGGCGGGATCATCGCCTGCAATGAGCCTCCGACCGAGAAAATGGCCAAAGCCATGGCGGAAATGTTTCTTGAACTTATCCTCGCGCCTTCATTTTCCGATCCGGTTCTGGCAATTCTCGGCAAGAAAAAGAACATTCGTTTGCTGGAATTCAATCCGGGAAACGACAAAAATCCGACAGTGATCGTTTCTGTACAGGGAGGGATTCTGATCCAAGACGCCGACCGTCAGCTTATGAATGAACTTCAATATCCAACCAAGGCATTGCCAACCGCAGAACAGCTTGCCCAGCTGGTTTTCGCATACAAAGTCGTCAAGCATGTCAAATCTAATGCGATCGTCATCGTCCGTGATTTCACGACGATCGGGATCGGCGCCGGACAGATGAACCGTGTCGGCGCCGCCAGAATCGCCCTTGAGCAGGCGCAAGACCAAGCCAAAGGCGCCGTCATGGCCTCTGACGGCTTCTTTCCGATGAATGACACGGTCACCCTCGCTATCGATCATGGCATCGCAGCCATCATTCAACCGGGAGGCTCGATCAAGGACCAAGACTCGATAGTTGTATGTGATGAAAGGAAAGTCCCCATGGTCTTTGCCGGGATCAGGCACTTCAAACACTGATGAAAGTCCTAGTTATCGGGAGCGGCGGGCGTGAACATGCTCTCGTGCGAAAAATGCGTTTGGATGATCCAAAAACAGCAATCTACGCCATTCCCGGGAATCCGGGCATGGCTTCGGATGCCATATGCGTAAAACTTCCGCTTGACAACTTGGAAAAGTTAGCGGAATTTGCCCAAAACAATAAGATCGATTTGACGTTTGTCGGGAGCGAGGAACCGCTTTCCCGCGGGATCGTCGATTTGTTTACGGATGCCGGATGTCCGATTTTTGGTCCCTCCAAAGCCGCTGCCCAAATCGAAACATCAAAAAAGTTTGCCAAGGAACTGATGACCAAATATCATATTCCCACTGCAGCTTACCGGGTGTTCTCGGATTGCGGATCAGCCAAAGAATACCTCAAGACCGAAACTTTCCCGATCGTCATCAAGGCCGATGGACTCGCCGCAGGTAAGGGCGTCGTGATAGCCGGGTCACAAAAAGAGGCTGAGGATGCCTGCGATTTACTGCTTGAGAAGCATCGGGCGATTGTGATCGAGGAGTACCTGCAAGGCATCGAGTTCTCCCTGATGACCTTGGTCCATCAGGATCAGGTTGTACCACTGGCAATCGCTCAGGACTATAAACGGGTCCATGACGGGAATCTTGGCCCAAATACCGGCGGAATGGGAGCCTACAGCCCGGTTCCCCAAATCCCCTCGCAAGTCGTCCGCAAGGCGATGGAATTGATTATGATCCCTGTAGCGAAAGCTTTGGTTAAAGAAAACATCCCCTTCACGGGTGTCTTGTATGGAGGGTTGATGTGGACAAAAAACGGTGTCAAAGTCATTGAATTCAACGCCAGATTCGGTGATCCCGAAACCGAAGTGATCTTGCCGAGAATGCGGACAAAACTATTGCCGGCCATTCACAGGTTTCTCGACAAAAAGACTGTAAAACTGTCTTTTTCCAAGGAAGCCGCTGTGGGAGTGGTGCTTGCGAGCAATGGCTATCCGGGGAAATATGATGTGGGCCTGCCAACCAACATCCCCCTTGATGATCCGCTGGTCCTGCACATGGGGACCAAGATGGATAAGGGAAATGTCTTAACAGCCGGCGGCAGGGTCGCGATCGTGGTCGCCAGAGGAAAAACCTTACAAGACGCAAGGCAAGAAGCGTACCGAAAAGTGGAGTCAATCAAAAGCTCAGGACTGTTTTTTCGCAAAGACATTGCCGGTTTTTGAAGGCCAAGGAGTCAAATAAAAACAAACCGGTTAGATTTGACGCGTTATGTAAAAAATCCTGATACATGATTTTGTCGTTGAAATGCTTTAATGTCAAAAAAGGGCTGATCTGAACAGCCCTTTTTCCATACTTGTTTCTCTGACATAAAAAATATGATAATACAACCGGTTCACAATCGCCATTGGGAAACTTTATGGAAAGCCACTAAAAAATCATCCATTATCCAAATGCATTATTTGCTTGAACCTGGAATAGAGTCGGCTGTTTAAGTTTTGCATGAGCCGTTCATCAACTTTCAAAATGCGTCTATCATAAGTGACCAAACCGTTCACTTCATCTTCGACGTCGCTGAGTTGTGTGTAAACCAATACGCTCAAGCCTTTATCCAGATTGGGCATCAAATGCTTGACAAATAAATCTTCAAGCGCTTTTTGATAGGCTTCCTTTGTTTCAAATGACTTATATCCGAATAGTTTGTCGTTGTTGTAGCGATGGCCTTCGATTGGCAAGCTATAACCTCCATATTCCGTAAGCGACGCGATTCTTTTTTTGGCCAATCTTTTATAGAATCTGATTTTTTGATAATACATATGCCGGCTGTAATAATCGCCGACGCCATGATCAGACCAACCGCTCGCGTGATCGATTAACCGCGTATCATCAAGTTCACCGATGAGTTTTGTTATTCGCACTGTGTCAAACTGCCCCCACGCCTCATTGAAAGGAACCCAGGTACAAATAGATGTAACGTTTTTCAAATGATTAAGCATAATACGCAAATCATTTTCGTAAAGTCGTTTTCCTTCCGCATTGGTTCGGCCGAAGAGTTTTTTGAAGCGGTCGCTCAAATGGATATGCAATAAAGATAAGACATGGTGAAAAACCACGCTTTTGAATTCGGAACCGCTTATCATATCCTGCCAAACCAGCATTCCCAGCCGATCACAATGATAATACCATCTGAGAGATTCGATCTTGATATGTTTTCTAATCATGTTGAAGCCCAACGATTTCATCGTCATGATGTCATCGATCAGCGCCTGATCGCTCGGAGCCGTTAACAGGCCGTCGCTATAATAGCCTTGGTCTAAAACACCGGATTGGAAATAGGGTTGATGATTAAGATAGAAACGCATGATCTCGTTGTGGTCTTTTTTTCTTTCAAAGATACGCATACCGAAATAGGATGATATCACATCGTTTCCATGAATGATTTCAACATTATAAAGATATGGATTTTCTGGCGTCCAGGGGATAAAGGAATCTAATTCAATGATCGTTTTGAAAGAATCGGCTGCGTGTGTTTTAATGAGTTCATTGTCATGATTGTAAATATGAACAATGTAAGGATGAAAATGATCTGTAAAAACTTCGAGAAAAACCGCAGACTGATCATAAAGAGGTTTAATGGTAATGTCTTTCAGATAATCTTTACTCACAGACTCAAGCCAAACGGTTTGCCAGATACCTGATTGCGGAGTGTAGAAGATGCCTTCATGATTCAAGCGCTGTTTGCCCGTCAAATGATAGGATGTATCGGATGAGTCGGTCACGCTCAAATTGATTTTAAGTTTCAAATCATCTTTTATATAAGGCGTGATATCGACAGAAAAAGGAGTGTAGCCTCCGACATGAGTCAAGACATGATGATCATTGACAAAGAGGTCGCATCTTTGGTCGACGGCGCCAAAATGAAGGATGATCAAATCTTTGACGAACGCCTGTTCAAGCATCACTTCTTTTTGATAATAAGCATACATATTGGGATATAAAATCTCATTGATGCCCGATAAGATTGATTCGGGCGAAAACGGCACAAGAATTTTTCTATCATACATATGGCATACCGGTTCGGTCGACATATGAAAATCCCAATATCCGTTTAAATTCAGATATGATGACCGCTTGAGCTGTGGTCTGGGGTATTCCTGGAGAAGCTCATCCGGATTCAGTTTTTCTGCATAAAGGGTAAGTAATTGGTTCACTCTCATCACCCGACATATTGATATGTTAGCTAGTTTTTTGCCAATCAGGACTCATTGGCAAGGCTGGTTTTCTTTATGTGGCGATACACGAAAAAGATGGGGACAAAGATTAACAAACAGACGATCGCCCCCGCCAAGTAAATAGCCGGAATCGGCACGGATTGTAAAATGCCGTACTCATCCACATATGTCGATGGGCTCCTAGAGATCACGGCCGAGCCGATGAAAGGTCCGATAACCATGGGGATCATGACATAAAAGACCATTTTGATGCCGGAGAAGACACCAACATGCGTTTTTGGGACGAGATCTCTGCCAAGAGCGTTCAAGATAACCATTGACACCAGGTAGGAGCCCATCATTAGAATGCCCGATATAAATGTCAATGCAAACGTTAACGGGAGATTGTCTTTGATTGTGATGCCGAGGATGAACATGAGCGTCATGCCGATGATATAGCCTATCACCGAAGGAATCAGGAATATTTTCTTCCCATAACGGTCCACCAATCTTCCGCCGATAATGCTCACCAAAGAAGATAACAGAAGGACGCCGCCCAGAAGGAGAACATAGTCGGATAAGCCGATATAAAATTCAAAATAAATGATGTAATAAGGCATCCACACTTGTTGGGCGATTCCCAGGATAGAGATCGATATGTAGACCAAATAGAGCATATGATGTTCTTTGATGGTAGAAGGCTTGAAGCCATAGATCAAATCCTTGAGATAATGACTGTCCTTTTTTTCAATAGGATGATCTTTGATCAGGAAAAGACCGGCGAATCCCGAAACAAACACAATGATGCCGATGATAAGAAAGAACTCTTTCCAAAGTGACGCTTTTGTGAAACCGTCGAAAACGCCAAAAACAACAAGCATGCCCAGAAGGGGCATCGTCGCGATCAAGCCTTCGGCTTTGCCGCGATTGCTGGGAATGGTTACATCGGTCACCCAAGCTTGAAATGAAGCATCGTTCGCGGTCGACCCGATAAATGTCATAATACAATCAAGCAAAATGATCAAGGCGATGGTCACAGGAATCACATTGCAATTGGGAAATACTGATGCGACATTTTCTTTGGTGATGAACCCAAAACCAATGATCGAGACTCCCCAAATCATATAGCCGACGGTCATAAAGATTTTTCTTTTGCCTAATCGATCCGACAGGGCTCCCATGGTTAAGGTTGCCAGCGTTGCGATGATGGCGCTTGATGCGACCATAATCGCAATTGCGTTGGAATCATAAGTCACTGTTTTGTAGATATAGACGTTCAAATACATATTCTCTATCGTCCAAGCCATTTGTCCTATCAGACCAAAAATGATGAAAACAAGCCATATCCGTTTCGATAATTTAGTGTTTTCTCTCATCACACAATCTCCTTCTTTGTCCTGTTGGTTTAAGTATAACATTATGTTCAAATATTATAAATATGTCTAAACATTCTGTGAAAACTTGTTTCTGAACATCTGTTATTCTTTTTTCAAAAAGCTATTCATTATCCAAAAGTCCAACCGGGTTCAAAGACGGTTGGACTTTTCTTTATGCTATTATACTCTATTAACTATATTGATTTGATTGACTGGGTAAGTTGAAATTTCAATACCTGTCAAAACAGATGAATTTTCTCTCGGGAAACAAAGAAGCGAGAGCGCCTTCTTTTTCTTTGGTGAAGACAGTCTTGTTCAATGAATCGATATCGATCGAAACATCATATTCTTCGCAAGGTGAAATGGTTAAGGAACCGTCATGGCATTCAAGGTTCAAAGTTAGGTTATTCTCGCTGATGAGGGTGTCGATGAAACGGACTTTGATTTGGATTTCAAGTCCTTTTGGCATGGGGCAAGATTTGAGAAAGGTAGTGAGATCGACAATTCTTACCATCGCAGAGGGCACACTTCCCGATGGCGAGGGCAACAGGATCTTTTGAAAGTCATAGCCTTCGACAAGAGGACAGACCTCTTGTACTAGGCACAATTCCTCGACAGCGGTTTCCGAGGCCGCAAGATAGCCGATCGGCGTTTTATCAGCCAATATGAGATAGAACAACACCTCGTCTTGAGCTAGGGCATTCATGTATTCGATCCATCTTTGTCTGTCTCTGAGCATTTGACCGGAAAAGCCTTTTGTCGCTTGACGGTATAGATTATTCAGGACGTCAGGATCGACCGTTTCCGCCAAAACACATGGTTTCATGGGATAATGATCGGGCAGATTTTCCATGAAAGCATAGGAGACAAAACCGTATGGTTCATAGTAAGCTTGATCGACAGGAGAGAGGGCAATTAGAGGATAATGATCCCTGTAAGCTTTAGCGAGCGTCATTTTCATGACTTGGCGCATCAAGCCTTGTCTTCGTCTTTGGGATGCGGTGGCGGCGCCGACGATAAAGGCAGTTTTCAGGTGCTTTTCACCGAAAACCAGATCCCGTGTGAACAAATGGAGGCCGGAAGCAACGCGATCATCCATTTCGACAGTGACCGTCTTTTCCGGCGCTGACTGGTACAAAAAGAAGTGGTCTACATATTTTTTGGAATCCATGAAGGCTTCAATGTACAAAGAATGAAGATCGCGATATTTACGATCGATTATGCAGGCATATTTCTTTGTCTTATAAAGAGGATGATATGAGTGTTTGGCTTTTCTTAGGGCGGGGACGCCGTAGTCGTCCTGACGGGAGATATATTTTGTGTTCAGGAAATGTTTCTTCGCAGTCAGGGTATTGATAGCCGCATATCCCCCTGATATTTCATAATCCGCTTTTTCAAAAAGGACGATGCCATGATCGCCAAAGCGACTCTGTAAGCCGATGCTGAGAGCGACGATTTTTTGATCTACCCAGAGCAGATCCGCAAACAAGCCAAGCGCATCAAGATGGTCAAGAGCCCTGCAAAGCGCTTTGAAGTCGTCAGGAGAGCCTCCTTGACGCTGATGCTTGTCAAGAAAAGCCAGCACCGCTTCTCGGTCTTTTGGAGAATAATCCGTCAGGGCATACCGATATTTTTTTTGAAACTGGTTGAACAGGTTGCGTTTTTTGTGATATTTGGCACCTTTGAGGGTGGCCAAATCCTTGGCGTTATAGATGTACTCCGCTAAAACATCATCGTAGAGAAGAAGCATGTAATCTTCATCGAAAAACGGCAACATCTCCGGGGTGATCCCAACGATTACGGGAATCGCGGCTAGTTTTCTGAGTTTCCTAAGCCCTGCCTTGAAGGCCTCGGCGGTGGAACATACCGGGGGAAGATAGACGGTTCTGCCGTATGTATTACAACTGATGATGGCGTAATCGACCATCCACAAGATCCGAACGTTGTCGGAAGTGGCATAGACATACCAATTAGCGAACTCAAGTTCGCTGTTTTGATATTGTGATAGCCAAGAGGCTCCGTCAAGGAGTTTGTTGAAGCGGGATTGATCGGAAATTTTGATTTCTTGAAAAGACAAATTGATTCTCCTAGTCAGTTTTATGTGTTATCCAAGTTTTTTGGCGATCAGCGCGGCAGCTTTTTTGGGAGCGAGTCGGCATAAAAAGTCCATAAACTTGGCATCGTTTCCGACCAAAACCCGATATTTGTCTTTTTCCATGCCCGCAATGATCAATTCAGCTGCTTTTTGTGGGGACGTCATCTTATATTTTGAATGCTTGTCCTGTGCATGCACGGCAGTCTCGACACCAGAATTTTTCATGATATTAGTCTCAATGCCTCCGGGAAAGACGACCGTAACCCTCACATTTGTATTCAATAGTTCTCCGTACAGTCCTTCGGTCAATAGTTTAACTGCCGCTTTTGAGGCTCCGTAGACCGATTGACCGGGCACAGGCAGAAAGCCGCCCATACTGGAGACGTTGACGATATGGGCAACCGGGCGTTTCAATAGAAACGGCAGAAAAGCCTTGACCATGCTCAATGTTCCAAAGAAATTGATATCCATGACCTTGTTGATTTTGGCAAAATCGAGATCATTGACGGGAATGAAAGGCTGGATGATGCCGGCATTGTTGATGATACCGTCAATATCTCCATGAACTTTGATGATTGCTTCGGGCAATGACATCACGGAAGGATTGTCGGTTATATCGATCACATGAGTTGATAATTGTTTTTTAAATGTTCCGGCAAGCTTGGCTGTTTCTTTGAGTGCGCTTCCGCTGATGTCGACGGCGGCTACGCGCGCACCTTTTTGCAAGAGTTGAAGCACCAACTCTCGACCGATACCATTGCCGCCACCGGTGACGGCAATAACTTTGTTTTGGACTTTCATACGCGCCTCCTTGGGTGATTATTATGCTTGTATTTTATCATATTTCCGAGCAAATGGATGATAACGTTTTTAGATAAAACCATCGATTGTAATACTTCTTTCAAGAATTGACGACCAAACCCGCGTAATATGTTGGCAAAAGGCGGTGGCAGTATGCGCAAAACGACAGTGATCGTTGTTTTTATTATCTGTTTATTTCTTTGTAGCAACGAAGTGAAGGCCTATTCTCCACATTATCTTCCCGGAGGGGACAACTATCTTTCAGAAGACAACTTCCATCTGGAAGGCGAATATTTTCTCTCTATTGAGTCTTTTTTGGTCAAACCGTTTACGGAATATATCCTAAGCATTTCGCGAAGCTATTATGAAAACGAAAATGTCGAAGTGATCATCGAGTTGTATAACAATCTTGAACTGAACGATACCATCAATCTTAGTTTTGACGATTTTTCGAGTTTAAGCGATTATAATGCCTTCTACCACGTTTTCTCGACCGATTCGGACACCAACTACATGGCTATCAAATTTCATACCGATCGTGGTTATTTTTCATCCGGCTCGCCAAAACTTCAGGATTTCATGTTGGAAGAAGGGTCTTCATATGACGGATACGAGGAATATTTGGAAGGATCGCTGATCGATATCACCGCTCCATATTTTCAAAATGCCGGCACCGTCATATCATATGTCGACACGCCGATATCGATCAATGAGATCAAAAGCGCCCTCAATGCCTATGACGCTATCGACGGCGATGTCTCGGCGGCGATCACGCTCGTCAGCGACAATTACACACCAAATGCAAGTACGCTTGGAGAATATGACGCTACTTTCGCTGTTTCTGATTCCAGCGGCAACGAGACCGAGATTGTAATTCAGATCGTTGTCGTTGATGCCGTCAAGCCGGTGTTTTCGCCTCAGGAGACAATCAAAGCAGTTTACCCCTCCGCTTATTCTCCCGAAGCAATCAGGATGATGCTTAGTGCGAGCGACAATTATGATGGCGATATATCAATGGACATCGAACTAGTAAGCGATGAATACACGCCGAACAAAAACCAGATCGGTGTCTATGAAATGGTCTTTGGCGTTGAGGACTCTAGTGGAAACTGGACGGAGACAACCATCAATGTCGAAGTTGTGGATGAGACCGCACCGATCATCACCGGCACTGACTCCATCAGCGTTGGGTATGACTATCTCATTGTTCCAACGATTGTAAAACAAGGATTGTCCGTCATTGACGACTATGATGGAGACCTGTCAGATTCGCTGTCGCTTGTCTTCGATGACTACACGGAGAACAGTGGAACACTGGGGAATCATCAGATGCGTTTCTCGGTGACCGATTCAAGCGGAAACGAATCCACTAAGACTGTCACGATAACCGTTATCGATGAAATCGGTCCGTTGGTCTATTTTGATATGGCTGTCATCCAAGTCTATAATGACATGGTTCTTTCTCTCGGCGATGTCGCTGTCCTGTTAAAGGCAACCGGAGAATTAAGCACAGTCGAAAAATACCGATTTTATGTCAATTATGATTCATATACTGGCCATGCTTCGACACCTGGAATCTATCATCTGTTATTGAATATCGAACCTGAGTCACAGCCGGCGTACGAGAAAAATTTTGAAATCAGGGTCATCAATCGCACTGCGAAATTAATCATTGACAACCCCAAACCCGGCATTGTCGATGACAGTTTCTGGGCCAAATTGAAAAAAGCAGCGCCAATCTGCAGTTTGTCCGTTCTCTTGGTATTGTCAAATGCCATTTGGCTGATCTTAACGAAAAAGAGAAGGCTGATCCGTTGATTAGTTGGGTTTTCTAGACTGATTGTTACTTTGTTGACACTAATAGACAACCTTGAAAGGTGTTTGGCTTGATCCTTGATTTTGAAATATTTTGTGTGGTGATTTTTGAAGACTATTATTTTGCCAAAGTGACTAAAGCCTCATTCGGTTTCTATAATTTAATAACGGGGAAATCACTGATTTTAGCGAAAATACAGCTTTGTATATCATTTTGCGACATGCTGTTAAAGGTTATAAAACATCTCTGATAATCGATTTTATAGACTTTGTTCAAACCTTGATGTCGATCTTTGACGAGGATCTTTTTGGGCTTGCTTGCGCCATTATAGAATCGCTAATTGCAAGGGTCAAAAAAAGAGGTTTTTTCCAGTCCTAGATTTCCTTAGGGAAATCAATAACGGATTGACAACTGATGAAAACTGAGATATCATAATTACTGACATAAGGAGTAGCCGGCGGAAGATTGTGATTAAATCAACATACATGGACGCAAGCCTGATTTAATCGTAACGGCAAGACTTATGCACTGGGTTTGTGCATAGGTCTGTTTTTTTAAAAAGAATGTGAGGTGCGAGGATACCGATGGAGTTTTACCAAAAAGAAGCGAAAGCGGTCATTGAGGAACTAAATACATCAAGAAAGCACGGCCTTTCAAGCGAAAAAGTCAAAAAACTTCAAGAGCAACACGGCAAGAATGAACTGCGTGAAAAAAAGAAGAAGACATTGTTCCAGATGTTTCTCGATCAGTTCAAAGATTTTCTGGTCATCATTCTTTTGATTGCCGCGTTCGTCTCGATTATTATGGGAATCATCGGCGAGGAAGGGCTCGTGGACGGCTTCATCATCCTCGCGATAGTCATTTTGAACGCGATTCTTGGTGTCAATCAGGAACAAAAAGCCAGTAATGCGCTGGCAGCGCTCAAAAAGATGAGTTCTCCCCACGCCAAGGTCATCCGCGACGGTATGATGAATGAGATCGATTCGGCGGAATTGGTCCCCGGAGACATCGTCTATCTTGAGACGGGAGATTATGTCTGCGCAGACATCCGGCTCATCGAAAGCACCAATCTCAAAATTGATGAATCTGCCCTGACTGGAGAATCTGAACCGGTTGAAAAGGATGCCAATATTACCTATGATAGTGAAATCGTCTTGGCAGAAAGATATAATCTGGCATATATGTCGACCCTGGTAGCTTACGGGAAGGCATTCGGTGTTGTCACCGATACCGGAATGAACACCGAAATCGGCAAGATCGCGACGATGCTCGATGCGGTCGAAGAGGGAAAGACGCCTCTTCAAAAGACGATTGATGAATTTGCTAAAGTTCTCGGCATCATCTGCATCGGCGTCTCTGTCGTTGTTTTTGGACTAGGGCTTCTTAAAAGACTAGAAGTCTTCGAAATCTTTCTGACGGCAATCGCGCTCGCCGTGGCCGCAATCCCCGAGGGTTTGACCGCGGTTATTACAGTCGTGTTGGCACTTGGCATGCAGAGGATGGTCAAGCGCAATGCGATCATCAAAAACCTTTCGACAGTCGAAACGCTGGGACAGGCTACCGTTATTTGTTCCGATAAAACGGGAACCCTTACCCAAAACGAGATGACCGTCAAAAAGGTGTTCGATCTCGACAACGAGTTTGATGTCAGCGGAACCGGTTACGAACTTAATGGTGACCTCTTGATTAATGATAAAAAGGCGCCTCTTACCGAAAACATCAAAAGGATCGCAGAGATCTGCCTTTTATGCAACGACGCTGTCCTTCAAGACGGCAAGGTCATCGGCGATCCGACCGAAGGAGCGCTTTTGGTTTTAGCTGAAAAATGCGGTTATGCTCGCGAGGATAGATATGAACGTTATCCGCAACTCAACGAGTATCCGTTCGATTCGACAAGAAAGATGATGACTTCAATCAACTCAGTGGGCGATGAGAACCTTGTTCTGACCAAGGGTGCCTTCGACCAGTTGATTAAAAAGTGCGACCGAATCCGAATCGGTGGAATTGTGAGGGATCTCACTGATCAAGACCGGAAAATGATCTCGGAGAAAAATGACGAATATTCCAGCCAGGCTTTCCGTGTTCTCGGCTATGCCTATAAAGTCACCGACAAGCCGAAATCGATGGATGAAGAACAAAACCTGATATTCGTCGGCTTGACCGCGATGATCGACCCCCCGCGGAAAGAGGCTAAGGCGGCGATTGAAAAATGCCACAAAGCCGGAATCCGCGTAATGATGATTACCGGAGACCATCTGACGACCGCCAAAGCGATCGCAACCGAACTCAATATTCTCAAACCCGGACACATCGCTCTTTCGGGAGAGGATACGGCAATGATGTCCGACGAAGAATTCGAAAAGGCAATCCTGAACTGCGATGTCTTCGCACGTTCGACTCCCAAGGAAAAGATCCGGATTGTCGAAGTGCTCCAAAAGCATGGTGAAGTCGTCGCAATGACCGGGGATGGCGTCAATGATTCGCCGGCTTTGAAACAGGCGGACATCGGTGTTGCCATGGGCATCACCGGTACCGAGGTTTCCAAAGAAGCCTCGAACATGATCTTGACCGATGATAATTTTGCCTCAATTGTAAGTGCGGTCGAAGAAGGCAGAACGATTTACAGCAACATCCGCAAATTCACGATTTATCTTATCTCCTGCAATATTGGGGAGATTCTGATCATCCTGATGGCGATGATTTTCGGAAATCTTTTTGACAATCATCTGCCATTGCTGGCAATCCACCTGCTTTGGATCAATCTAGTGACCGATTCCTTTCCAGCTTTCGCTCTTGGAATGGAAAAGAGCGAACCGAATATCATGGATATGAAACCACGCGATACCAAGGAAAAGATCCTTGATCGGGCAACACTCATCAAAGTCATCATTCAGGGTATGGGGTTGATGTTAGCTGCCCTCACGAGCTTTTACATCGGGTTGAAACTGATACCGGGAGCTTCGCTGACCCAAGCGCGCACGATGATCTTTGTGACCGTCGTTTTCGGAGAACTTTTCCGAACATATTCGGCTAGATCGGAAACAAAATTCATATTCCAGTCAAATCCCTTCCAAAACAAGATTGTCAACTACGCTGTTGGCTTGTCAGCCGCATTGATCCTGTTGCTTGTCTACATTCAACCAATAGCCAACGTTTTCAAAATTGAAGCTTTGACCTTGGCTGAACTGGCCATTGCCGCAGCGCTTGGGTTTGTGCCGATGATCTTTGGCGAGTTGACAAAGCTCATTCCTGACAAAAGGACGAATAAGGCCAAATCAAAGGATTTTCGTTCGTAGTCTTGCATTATTTCTTATGATAATGTAAAATGTTATCGTATTCAATATATAGGGAGTATCAAGGATGAAAAACAACATCTTGAAAAACGTGACTCTTGATCCGAACGAAAAAGTTCTGAAGGATTTTCTGAAACTCAGAGCCAAAGGCAGTTTCTGTCAGATCATGCTTACGGACAAAAGGCTGATCATTTACACGTTCGGCATCGCTTCCAACAGAGGCAGAAGAGTCAGAAGAAAAATGATGCATGAGACAGATCTTAAAGCAATTAACCAGTTTGAGTACTATGTCGACTATTATCACAACCCTGTTTGGGCGAGGATTCTCGGGATTATCCTATTTGTTTTGGGAATCGCCGGTGCCTACGCTGTCTATGCCAATCTGATTGCCATCCCTGCCTACCCTTACTATCAGTATGGTAACTATGTTATCGCCGCATTGGTGGCTTTTATCGGACTAAGACTCTTCTTTAGACTTCGAAAAGCCTTGTCGGTCAAGATTAAATACGGACTCAACGACATTTTCACGCTGTATTTGAAAGTTACAAAATACAACGAACTGGCCGTCCGTTACATCGCCAGCAAGATCCGTGTTTATTCCTGATAAAATCAAAATTGTCAATAAATCTTTTTGGTTGTTATTGAATAAAGAATACCCAGTTGCGATCCCACCGCACTGGGCTTTTTATTCCATGATAAATTTTCTAAGGACTGGATAATATTTTCAAAACACACCAGAAACCATCATTGGAACGGAAACGTCAATAAATTCTTGATTTAGATTCAATCCGGCTTTGATTGATGGTATAATGTTCATGATAAAAAATCGTTGAAGAGGTGAAGCATGAAACTCGATTATAAGAAAGTCTTTTTTGTCGGTCTTGCCTTTTTTCTAATCTCCATGTTCTGGCAGGCCTATGACAACATCATTGCCAAGATTCTGATTGACAAATTCGGGTTGAACCAGACTTGGTCTGGTGTGGTTATGGCTCTGGACAACATTCTCGCTCTGTTCTTGTTGCCATTGTTTGGTCACATTTCCGACAAAACCAACTCGAAGATGGGACGTAGGACACCGTTCATCATCATCGGCACCATCATCGCTGCCTTTGCTTTTGTTTCGATGTCTTTTATCGACAATTATCAAACAGCGAAAATCGAGACCGAGACGCGGATTATCCAGGATTACGAGAATATCCATGGGAAAAATCCGACCAACGGCCAATGGCAGGTCATCATCGGCGCGATGGCAGTCGAGAGGCTCGCCGCGCGCGTTGAAGGATCGATCACACAGAAACAGTATGACGAGTGGTCTGTCAATGTATTTGACAAGATGCAAACTTTGCTTGACGAAAACCCAGAGGGTCTCAACGAGTTTGATATGAAAGACATGAAGGATTTTTACTACACTTATCTAAGTGAAAGGGCGTGGCAATTGACTGCCAAAAATCCCGGAGTTCTCGTTGTCTTCATTTTAGTGCTCCTCATCGCTCTTGTCGCTATGGCTACTTTCCGCTCTCCGGCAGTCGCCTTGATGCCGGATGTTGTCATAAAGCCCTTGCGCAGTAAAGCCAACGCGATCATCAATTTGATGGGAACTATCGGCGGCTTGGTTGTCTTGGTGCTGTTGATGGTATTCAAACTAGACAAACTCTCTTATGTCAAATACTATCCCGCTTTCATTTCTGTTGGGGTCTTGATGCTAATCTTCCTTGGAGTCTTCTTATGGAAAGTCAAGGAACCGAAACTGGTTAAGGAAAAAGAGGCTGCCGAGGCTAAATTTGGGCTGACCGAGAAAGAAGCCCCGAAAAAAGCGAAAGAGGAATTGTCAAAGGAGAAAAAGCTCTCGCTTTACTTGATCCTCGCTTCGGTATTCTTGTGGTTTTTTGGGTATAATGCCGTTACCAGCAAATTCGCCGACTACGCCCCGAAAGTGCTTGAGATGAGTTATTCCCTACCGCTGATGGTGGCTTACGGAACCGCGCTCGTCGCTTTCATCCCGATCGGCATCGTCGCCACGAAAATCGGCAGACGGAAGACGATATTGATCGGCATCACCATTTTGACTATCTGTTTCGGTGTCGCGGTCTTTCTGACCCCGAAGGTCGCATGGTTGATGTATGGCATCTTTGGTCTCACAGGAATCGGCTGGGCGACGATCAACGTCAACTCCTATCCGATGGTTGTCGAACTCAGCAAAAATTCCAATGTCGGAAAGTATACCGGATACTACTACACTTTTTCGATGGCGGCCCAGATCCTCACTCCGATCATTTCGGGGATGCTGATGGACTCAATCGGCAGAAAAGCCCTGTTCCCTTATGCGGCCATCTTCGTGGCTATTGCCTTCATCACTATGTTTATGGTCAAACACGGTGATGCACAGCCGATCAAAAAAGCCATCAAAAAGCGAAAAGCTAAAGCGTAATTAAATATGGATTAAAAAACAACCGACAAAATATAAAAGCAGACCCAAGTTCAAGGTCTGCTTTTTGGTTCGAAGAATTCAAAGACGGCGTTATCGTATCTTTCGGTGACTCTGTCAAACTCTGCTTGTGATTTGGCGGAATAACCGATGACAACCAGCCCTTTTCTATGTTGTTTGTCACAATACTTGTTGGGGAGATCCCGAAGGCCGTAGTTGATAAAATCCGGCTTTGTCAGGAAATTGAACTTGAGCGTCTTCAATAAATACTTGGTGATTTTTTTCATGTCATGTTCTTCTAGGAAATATTCGGCAATCTGGCCTCTGATGATTTCTGGATGATTTTTTCTGAACCAAAGGAGAATGGCAGGATGAAAAGACTGCATTGCCCATAAACCCTTGTAGTCTTTGATTAGATTGACGAAATTCTCACACAGCCGGATATAATTACCGTGGTGCTTGAGTTCGATTAACAAGGGCACTTTGCCTTTTATGAGGGCAAGGACTTTTTTGAGTGTAGGGATCTTGTCTGCGGTTTCGAGCAAAGACAGCCCCTTGATGTCGCCGTAGTCGACATCTTTTAAGAGCCTTTGATCTCCGGTCATCCGTTTTAGATCCTTGTCATGAAAGACAACAACTGTACCGTCTTTAAGCAGGTTGATATCTAGTTCGATGCCATAGCCTTTGGCTAGCGCTAAATTAAATGCAGAAAGAGAGTTTTCAGGTATCTTTTTATCTTCAGAATGAAAACCTCTATGTGCGAAGAGAGTTTTCTTGATCCATTCGGTGTTACGCATAATGGCCTCCGATTTTTTTAATTTTTACAATAATATTATACCATGAGTATTCCACACCGGACAATCATCTTATTGGGATGATGGAAAATTCATGATATAATTAATTTATCAAGAAGGAGATGAACCTAATGGAAAATTTTAGTTTGTATACACCGACGGAAATCGTCTTTGGCAAAGACGCGGAATTAGAGGTTGCCAACCTTTTAAAGCAGTATAAGGCAACGAGGGTATTTATCCACTATGGCGGCGGTTCGGTTATAAAAAGCGGCTTACTCGGCAGGATCAAGGGGCTTCTCGATCAGGCAGACATCAGCTATTTTGAATTGGGAGGAGTTTTACCGAATCCGAGAAGCGGTTTGGTATACAAAGGCATCGAACTCTGTAGACGGGAAGGAGCTGATTTTGTTCTTGCCGTTGGCGGCGGTTCAACGATCGACTCGGCGAAAGCCATTGCGGCCGGAGTCAAATATGAAGGTGATTTCTGGGATTTTTATATTGGCAAAGCCACGATTCAGGACGCTTTGCCGATTGGCGTCGTCTTGACGATAGCCGCAACGGGATCGGAAGCTTCCCAAGGCGCCGTCATTACGCAGGAGAGAGGAATGTTCAAACGCGGGCTTTCGAGCCGCTATTACAGGCCGCGCTTCTCGCTCGTTAATCCCGAACTTGCCTATACGCTTCCCAGATACCATCTTTTTGCCGGAATCGCCGATATAATGAGTCACATTTTTGAACGGTATCTGACACTTACAAAGGATGTCATCCTTACCGACAGAATGTCAGAGGCGGTCTTGAAATCAGTCATGGAGGCGGCCAGGATTATCAAGGACGATCCAACCAACTATGAAGCGATGGCAACGATCTTCTGGTCGGGAACGATTGCCCACAACGGCCTCCTTGGGGTTGGCCGGCAAGAAGACTGGAGTTCGCATGCCCTTGAACATGAGTTGTCCGCTCTATATGATGTCTCGCACGGCGCCGGATTGGCGGTCATATTCCCGGCATTTATGGAATATACGATCGACGTTGACCCTTTGAGATATAAACGGCTTGCCGTCAAAGTATTCGATGTTCCCGATGACGGAAGCGATGCCAGAACGCTTGGTCTTAGAGGGATAGATAATCTCAAGTCGTTTTATAGGGAACTTGGACTTCCGGTTACTTTTGCCGAACTGGGCGCAAAATGCGATGATATTGACAAGCTTGTTGAAAAATTACGGCAAAATCGCGGCGAAGTCATTGGCAGTTTTAAACGACTGACGATGGAAGACGCAAAAAAAATATACTTACTCGCCTGCAAATAAACTGTTACATACGATAATAGCCTGTAATTCTGCATATGAAGAATATAATATAGTCTGATACGATCAAAACCGCACGTTCGGGTGCGGTTTTCCCTACAAATGACAAGCCGTGCTTAGCAATCAGGCATTGGCAATGCACTCATAAAGGATTTCTGTGCTGCCGGAAACGGCTCTTGGTATTGTATAATAAAAATGGTGAAAAAATGAAAGAATTGAGAACAAGCGCCAAAGAAATCGCCGAATTATTGTTTGGCTCTGGCAACATAACCTCCGAAAGCATGCTTAACCTTCGGGCTGAAGAAGGCCAGATGATCCACAAATACTGGCAGGGCAAATATCAGGATACCGATCTTAGAGAAGTGTCCCTTTCCCAAGTCGTTGAACATGACGGTTTTTTGCTGGAGGTCACCGGCAGAGTTGATGGTATCATCCAAAGAGACGGCGAATTGATGCTCGAGGAAATCAAATCCACGCATATGGATCTTGAACTGATTGATGAAAAAACCTTTCCCGCCCATCTTGCACAGGCAAAACTTTATGCACATATGTATGTTGCGTGGAACAAACTCAAACGGCTGACAGTCGTTCTTACTTACATTCATGTTGAAACCAAGGATGTTTGGCAATTTGAGAAGAACTACTCGGCAAAAGTATTGGAGAACTATTTTGCGAATACGATAGCCAAATATATCGAATGGATCAAAAAGATCGCCGAGCACGAGTCTTCAAGGCAAAAATCGATTGAAGGATTAGTGTTCCCTTTTCCTGAATACCGGCTCAACCAACGGGAAATGATGGCCCATGTTTATCGCAACATCCTTGAGAAAGGCATTCTCTATATTCAAGCCCCCACCGGCATCGGCAAGACGTCCGCGACGCTTTTCGCAGCTTTAAAGGCAAATCAAGTCCCCCAAGGAAAAAGTCTTTTACCTCACAGCTAAAAACGATGGCAAACAAATAGCGATTGACACGATCTCATTGTTGGAGGAAAAAGGACTGATCGCAAAGACATGCGAGATTACAGCCAAAGATCACAGTTGTCTTTTAAAGGAGAGAGACTGCGATCCCGATGTCTGTAAATATGCCAAAGGTTATTACAAACGCATTTACAAGGCTATCAGGGACATCTTTGAAAGTGAAAGCCTTCTAAGCCGCAAAGTGATCCGCGAGTATGCCATCAAACACCGCGTCTGTCCATTTGAGTTCTCCCTTGATCTATCCAACTACTGCGACATCCTGATCGGTGACTACAATTATGCTTTCGATCCGCGGGTCCGCTTGATCCGTTACTTCGAAGAGAAGATCGCAGAGCCGATCTTGCTCGTCGATGAGGCTCACAATCTGGTTGCCCGCGGGCGGGAAATGTACAGCGCTTCGCTCGATCAGGAGAAAATCAGTTCGCTTTTAGAATTGACAAAGGCGTTGAAACCGAGCCCCAAGCGCGAGATCGCTAGACTTCTCGATCTCTTCGAGGAATTTGATCTCGAACTTCTCAATGTCGATTTCATCAAATACGAAGAGCCGAACAGTTACCTTGTCCAACTTACAAAACGTCTCCTTGTTAAACTGGACCAGGTATTGACGAGCGATCGGAAGATTCCTAATCGCAGCAAAATCATGGAAGGTTATTTTATTCTCAACCAGTTTGTCAAGGCGAGTGAATTTTATAATGATGATTTTGTTTTCTTGCTTGAACGTGTCGATAAGAATATCAGAGCCTCGATCAAGTGCCTTGATGCCAGCGGCTTCATTTTATCTTCAATTAAAGAAACTGCCTTGGCGACTGTCTTCTTCAGCGCCACTCTCGATCCAAGCGAGTATTATCAAACATTGTTAACCAAGAATGAAGGCCAAAGCGTGAAAATGGTCTCCCCGTTCCGTCAGGAGAATCTCTTGCTTTTGACGGTTGATACGATCTCAACCCGTTACCAAGACCGCAAAGACTCTCTTGAGGAGATCGCTGAGATTGCCAGAATCATGATCGAAGGAAAAAAAGGAAACTACATCATGTTCTTCCCTTCTTACGAGTATCTCAAACTTGTCGAAGCCAAACTCAGTTTTAAAGGCGATGTCGAGATCATCCGGCAGACCCGAGAGATGAGCAGGCAAGACCGGAGTGAAACGATCATGATGTTTAAAACCGAATCAACAAAAACCCAGGTCGGTCTGTTCGTCATGGGCGGCGTTTTCGCCGAGTCGATCGATTTGATCGGCGATATGCTCTCTGGGGTCCTGATCGTCGGCGTCGGTCTGCCAGCACTTTCACCCTTCAACAACATACTCCGTTCCCATTTTGACGAAAAGTTTCACCAGGGTTTTGATTATGCATATACTTATCCAGGCTTGAACAAGGTCATTCAAGCAGTCGGAAGAGTGATCAGAACCGAGACTGACAGAGGCATCGCCGTTCTTGTCGATGATCGCTTCGCCTCACCCAAATACCTTCGTCTCTATCCCCGCGAATGGAGTCATATGCGGATCATAAAGGATCTTTCGGATCTCAAAAATCATATTGATTACTTTTGGAACAAGAAGCCAGACATAATCGATAGTTAATGGTTATCTGTCTTTAAATTCGTTGCTTTTTATGTGCATCCAATTTTAATATATATGTATACTAAAGAAAATGCGGTTTCCCAGAAAAAAGAACTTGCATTTTTTTCTTTGATTTGCTATCATAGACAAGGCCTGTGAAAAATACAGGAAGGCAATGACTTGTAAGGTTGCTGACACACACATAGGCGTTGTCATGACGCTATGTCGGAGGTCAGGTAATTTACAACGAGCCCGTATATAAGCTAATTATATGCATAGGAGGAGCAAAAATGGCAACAAACCAAGTAATCAGAATCAGACTCAAGTCCTACGATCACAGATTGTTGGATCAATCAGCGAAGAAGATCGTCGACACGGCGAAGAAGACCGGAGCCACTGTTTCGGGCCCGATTCCTCTGCCCACTGAAAAGGAGATCTTCACCATTCTCAGAAGTCCGCATGTCAACAAGGACTCGCGGGAACAGTTTGAAAGACGCACACACAAGCGTCTAATCGACATCGTCAATCCATCTGCAAAAACGATCGACTCGTTGATGCATCTGGATCTTCCCAGCGGCGTCGACATCGTTTTGAAGTAAGAGAAATCAAATAGGAGGTGTACTCATGGCAAAAGGTATCTTAGGAAGAAAAATCGGCATGACGCAGATTTTTGACGAAAACGGCAAACTCGTTCCTGTTACGGTTATTGAAGTCACTCCGAACGTCGTCCTGCAGAAGAAAAATGTCGCATCCGATGGTTACGAAGCCGTTCAACTCGGGTTCATGGACAAGAGGGCAACCCTAGTCAACAAACCCGAAACCGGACATTTCGCCAAAGCGGGTGTGGCGCCTAAGCGCTACGTAAAAGAACTTCGTCTTTCCGGCATGATGGAATACGAAGTCGGCCAGGAGGTCAAATGCGATATATTTGACGCCGGTGATTATGTAGATATTACAGGAACTTCTAAAGGCAAAGGCTTTCAAGGCGTCATCAAGCGTTACCATTTCAGAACCGGCCGGATGGCTCACGGTTCAAAATATCATCGTGGGGTCGGCTCGTTGGGCTCGATCGACCCAGGCCGCATCTTCAAAGGCAGAAAAATGCCCGGACGGATGGGGCACAAAACCGTGACGATCCAGAATCTCGTCGTCGTTCGCTCCGACGCCGACAACAATATCTTGCTCGTCAAGGGAAACGTTCCCGGCGCGAACAAATCACTCGTCGTCGTCAAGAACGCAGTCAAGAAGTCCAAATAAGGACAATCGCTGAAAGGAGGAGAACAGAATGCCTAAACTACCACTTTACAACCAACTAGGCGAAACAATCGGAGAAATTAAGCTCGCCGATTCCGTCTTCGCAGCACCAATGAACCAGCAAGTCATCTATGATGTCGTCAAGGCTCAAAGAGCTTCGATGCGTCAAGGGACGGCTAAGACCAAAAGCCGTTCGGAAGTATCCGGCGGCGGTAGGAAACCCTACCGGCAAAAAGGCACAGGCCATGCCCGTCAAGGCACAGTCAACGCGCCGCAATTCACCGGCGGGGGCAACGCCTTTGGACCAGCGCCAAGAGACTATGATTACAAAGTGAACAAGAAAATCCGCCGTTTGGCACTCAAGATTGTCCTGTCCGACAAGATCCGTGAGGATAGTATGCTTGTCATTGACGAGTTCAAACTCGAATCACACAAAACGAAGGGAATCAAGGAGATTCTCGTCAACCTCAAACAGAAAAACAAGATCATGATTGTCGTCGAGGCTGAAAACGAAACACTCGACATTGCTTCAAGGAACCTTCCAAATGTCACGACTGTGAGGGCGGAACACATCAGCGTCTTTGACGTGATGAACGCAAACAGTGTTATTGCGACCCAAGCCGCAGTCAAAAAGATCGAGGAGGCACTGAGTTGATTATGGACAAATATCAGATTATCAAAGCGCCGATCGTTTCCGAAAAATCGACCAAACTTGCCGAGATGCGCAAGTACACGTTCGAAGTCGACAAAAATGCCAACAAGATCCAGATCAAGGAAGCGATTGAAGAAATATTCAAGGTGAAAGTCCTTGACGTGAATGTCATCAATGGCATCCCGAAAGCGAAACGCGTGGGAAAATACTCAGGTTTCAAACCGGCCGTAAGCAAGGCGGTTGTCACGCTCGCGGAAGGCTATAAGATCGACATTTACACCGCATAGACTGGAGGATAGAACTAATGGCCATCATCAAATACAAACCACGTACCAACGGTCTTCGCGGAATGACCAAATTGGATTATGCGGAGATCACGAAAACCAAACCGGAAAAAAGCCTGACAGAGATTGCGAAGAAAAGTTCCGGCCGCAACAATCAGGGCAAGATCACAGTCCGGCATCAAGCCGGCCGGGTGAAACGCCAATACCGGATCATCGACTTCAAGCGCAATAAGGACGGCATCATCGGAAAAGTCGCCGCGATCGAATACGATCCTAACAGGAGCGCCAATATCGCCCTCATCAACTACCTTGACGGCGAGAAGCGTTATATCCTGGCCCCCAAGGGGCTTCAAGTCGGAATGACGGTTCTTTCTGGGGAAAACCCCGACATCGTCGTCGGCAATGCGATGGCGATCAAAAACATTCCCGTCGGCACTTTCATCCACAATATCGAACTCTATCCCGGCAGGGGCGGCCAATTGATCCGCGCCGCCGGAACCAGCGCCCAGATTCTTGGCCGTGAGGAGAAATATGTTCTCGTTCGTCTCAAATCAGGGGAAGTCAGACGAATTCTTGGAGCTTGCCGCGCTACTATCGGCGAAGTCGGCAACGAATTCTTTGAACTTGTCAAGATCGGTAAAGCCGGACGCAAACGCCATATGGGCATCAGACCAACTGTCCGTGGCTCTGCCATGAACCCGGTCGATCATCCGCACGGTGGCGGCGAGGGCAAACAGCCGATCGGCCATCCCTCACCACTAACTCCGTGGGGTAAGAAAGCCCTTGGCAAACTCACAAGAAAAAGCAAAAAAGCCAGCGACAATCTGATTGTCAGACGCCGGAACAAGTAGGAAAGGAGGAACTCATAAATGTCACGTTCAGTCAAGAAAGGCCCGTTTTGCGACGACCATTTGCTTAAGAAAGTTATCGAAGCCAACAAGTCAAGTTCTAAGAAGGTCATCCAGACATGGTCAAGACGTTCGACGATTTTTCCGGAGTTCGTCGGTCTCACGATTGGCGTCCATAACGGAAAAGAGCATGTTCCCGTGTATATCACCGAGGATATGGTCGGGCACAAATTGGGCGAGTTCTCTCCCACCAGAACCTTCCGTGGCCACGCCGACAAGAAAGTCGTGAAGAAAGCGGTGAAGAAGTAAAATGGAAGCAAAAGCCAACATTAGAATGATCCGCATCGCCGCCCGTAAAGTCAGACTCGTCGTCGACCTCATCAGAGGCAAGAGTGTCGGCGAAGCGTTCGCGATTCTCAGAAACACTCCCAAAGCCGCTTCCAAGCCGGTTGAAAAACTCTTGAAATCAGCAGTTGCCAACGCGGAACACAACTATCAACTGGAACAAAACAAACTGTTTGTCAAAGAAATCTATGTCGGCGAGGGTAAGACCCTGAAAAGGATGCAACCACGCTCGCAAGGACGCGGATTTTCCATTTTGAAACGCACCAGCCACATCTACATCACCGTGGCGGAGAAAGAATAAGGAGGGATTTTATGGGACAGAAAGTCAGCCCGATCGGACAACGTATCGGCATCATCCTCAACTGGGAGTCACGCTGGTATGCCGAAAAACGGGATGTTGCGGACCTACTTCAAGAAGATCTTAAAATCCGTGACTTGTTAAACGATCTCTACAAAAATGCGAGTATTTCCAAAATTGAGATCGAGCGTTCAAAATCACGGGTGATCATCACCGTCAACACTGCTAAACCCGGTATGGTCATCGGCAGAAACGGCGAAACCAAAAACGCCGTTGTTCTCAAGTTGAAACAATTGACGAACAAGGAAGTTTTCCTGAATGTCGTTGATATCAAACGTCCCGAGCTTGATGCCAAGCTCGTCGCTGAAAGCATTGCGAAACAGCTCGAAAGCCGCGCTTCGTTCAGAAGAGTCCAAAAAGTTGCGATCCAACGTGCCCTAAAGGCGGGAGCCAAAGGTTGCCGCACCCTAGTATCCGGACGCTTGGCTGGTGCCGAGATCGCCAGAAGCGAGGGCTATAGCGAAGGCAATGTTCCTTTGCATACCCTAAGGGCAGACATCGACTATGCCTTGGCCGAAGCGAATACCACTTATGGCAAGCTCGGCGTCAAAGTCTGGATCTACAAGGGAGAAATTCTGCCTTCGAAGAAGGAGGCAAAGTAAAATGTTAATGCCAAAAAGAACCAAATACCGTCGCCCCCATCGCATTAGCTATAAAGGCTTGGCGAAAGGCGGCACCAACATCGACTTCGGTTCTTACGGACTAATGGCGCTCGAGGGCGCCTGGATCACCGCCCGTCAAATCGAGGCGAGCCGAATTGCGATGACGCGCTTCATGAAGCGCGCCGGCAAAGTTTGGATCAAGATCTTCCCCCATCTCGCGAAAACCAAGAAACCGCTTGAAGTCCGCATGGGGTCCGGAAAAGGCGCTCCCGAAGAATGGGTAGCGGTTGTCAAAGCCGGCTTGATTATGTTTGAGATCGACGGGGTTAGCGAGGATGTCGCAAAGGAAGCTTTGCGCTTGGCCTCGTCAAAACTGCCGATCAAGACTAAATTCATCAAGAAAGAAATTGGTGATTTAAGATGACGCATGTCAAGGAAATCAGAGAAATGGACAATGCCGCCATTTTGAAAGAAATCGAAAATCTAAAAAAAGAAATGTTCGACCTCAGGTTCAAACACGCGACAGGGCAACTTGAGAACACCGCGCGTCTCAGCACGGTCAGAAAAACAATTGCCCGGATGAAAACGATATTGTCCGAGCGAGCAAGCAAGTAGGAGGACATGATGGAAAGAGAGAAAACCCGACGCACATTCGTCGGCAAGGTCGTATCGGATAAAAACGACAAGACGATTACCGTCTTGGTTACGACATATAAAACACACCCTTTGTACAAAAAGCGTGTTATTTCCTCAAAAAAATTCACTGCGCACGATGAAAAGAACGAGGCCAAGACCGGCGATACCGTCAAAATCATCGAATGCCGCCCCTTGTCGCGCACCAAGAAGTTCCGCTTGATCGAGATCATCGAAAAAAGCGTGATTTTGTAGCGGGATTGGAGGAGATTGATATGATACAACAAGAAACAAGGCTGAGAATAGCCGACAACTCCGGCGCCCGCGAGATTCTGACCATCAAAGTACTGGGCGGAACCAGCCGCAAATACGCGAACATCGGCGACATTATCGTCGCTACGGTTAAAGCTGCCACTCCTGGCGGACTTGTCAAAAAAGGCGAAATCGTCAAGGCGGTTATCGTCCGCACCAAGAGGGGTTTGAGCCGTTCTGATGGCAGCCATATCAAATTTGACGACAACGCAGCCGTCATTATCAAGGAAGACAAGAGTCCGAGAGGTACTCGCATCTTTGGTCCGGTCGCCCGCGAACTCCGTGACGCCGAATTCATGAAAATCGTGTCTTTGGCACCGGAAGTTTTGTAGGAGGTATCAATGATGAAACTAAGAAAAGGCGATAAAGTTCTGATCATTGCCGGTCAAGATAAAGGCAAACAAGGCACCATCAGCAAAATCCTGACAAAATCCGAACGCGTGATCCTCGATGGCGAAGGTCTCGGCAAAGTCAAGAAACACATGAAACCGTCACAGATCAATCCGGATGGCGGCATCATGGACATCGAAAGGCCGATCCATGTGTCGAACGTGATGCTTATGGATCAGAAAGTCAAGAAACCGACACGTGTCGGTTACAAGACCATTACTAAGAAAGTCAAGAAACAAGACGAGAATGTCAAAGTCAGATACGCCAAAAAATCTGGCGAAGTCTTGGATTAAGGAGGGACAGAGATGAATCGACTTCAAGAAAAATACAACAGCGAAATCATGCCCGCCCTTAAAGCTAAATTCAATTACCGTTCTGTTATGGAATGTCCAAAAATCAGCAAGATCATGATCAATATCGGCGCCGGCGACGCCATCCATAACCCCAAGGTTCTAGACGATGCGGTCAGCGAATTGACACAGATCACCGGTCAAAAACCGGTCGTCACCAAGGCTAAGAAATCGATCGCGAACTTCAAACTCCGCGAAGGCATGCCTATCGGTTGCAAAGTCACCTTGAGAGGCGAACGGATGTACTTCTTTCTTGACAAGCTGATCACAATCGCCCTACCCCGCGTGCGGGATTTTCGCGGCGTCAACCCCAAAGGCTTTGACGGACGCGGCAACTACACGCTTGGGATTAGGGAGCAGCTGATCTTCCCCGAAATCAACTACGACAAAGTCAACAAGGTCCGCGGCATGGACATCGTCATCGTCACGACCGCAAAGACGGACCAGGAAGCTCTCGAATTGCTCAAGCAATTCGGAATGCCCTTCAGAAGGAATTAGGAGGCAGATTATGGCAAAAACATCAATGAGAGTAAGACAGAAACGCGGAGCGAAATTTTCCGTTCGAAATTATACCAGGTGCGAACGCTGCGGGCGTCCCCATGCGGTCTACCGTAAGTTCAAACTATGCCGTGTCTGTTTCCGCGAACTGGCATACAAAGGCCAGATTCCCGGTGTCAAAAAGGCAAGTTGGTAATTGATATGATGAATACTTATATCCAGATATCGAGGAAGGAGGCTTTATCGATATGGTCATGACAGATCCGGTTGCGGACATGCTCACGAGAATCCGCAACGCCAACCAAATGAAACAGAAAACGGTCGATGTTCCGGCATCAAAACTAAAGGCCGAAATTTTGACTGTATTGAAGCAAGAGGGTTACATCAATGACTTTCAATTGGTGAAAGGCGATGTTCAAGGTACCCTGAAAGTCACGTTGAAGTATTTGCAGAATGAAGAAAGAGCAGTAAGAGGTTTGAAGAAGATCTCCAAACCCGGACTGAGAGTATACGCCAAAACCGATGATCTTCCGAGAGTTTTAAACGGCCTAGGGATCGCGATTGTTTCAACTTCCCAAGGCATCATGACCGACAGGGAAGCGCGAAACAAGCAAATCGGCGGCGAAGTCCTCGCTTACGTTTGGTAAGAGAGGACACTAAATCAATGGAAAAAGAGGTGCAAGAAAACTATGAGTCGTGTTGGTAGGTTATCAATCGCGATTCCCAAGGGTGTGGATGTTTCCATCGACAAGAGCAATCATGTCGTCGTCAAAGGCCCCAAGGGAAAACTCGAATTTACTTTTCAGAGTGAAATGACAATTGAAACCGCTGATGATCACATTTCTGTAACCCGGCCATCTGATCAACTCCGCCACCGTGCTTTGCACGGAACCACAAGGGCTTTGTTGAACAATATGGTTAAAGGCGTGACCGAAGGCTTTGTCAAGATGCTTGATATCAAGGGTGTCGGCTACCGCGCCAGTTTAAAAGGCAGCAAAACACTCGTCGTCAGCGTCGGCTATGCCAATCCGGTCGAAGTAATGATCCCCGAAGGGATCGAAGTCGAACTCCCGACAAACGTTGAAATCGTGATTAGGGGCATCGACAAACAGGCAGTCGGCGAATTCGCCGCCAACATTCGCAAGATCCGTGCACCCGAACCTTATCAAGGCAAGGGCATCAGGTATCGAAACGAGCATGTACGTCGTAAAGAAGGGAAAACTGCCAAGAAATAGGGCAAGAGGTGAATATTCATGTTTAAACCCGTAAACAAAGAAGCGCAAAGGGCGAAACGCCATCTGCGCATCAGATTCAATATCAAAGGCACACCGTCACGCCCTCGTCTCAACGTCTTCCGTTCTAACAAGGCGATTTATTGCCAGGTCATCGACGATTTGAGCGGCAACACCATTGTCGCCGCATCGTCCCTCGAAATCAAGGAAGCAAATGGCGGCAATCAGGAAGGGGCCAAGAAAGTTGGCGAGATGATCGCCAAAAAAGCTCTGGAAAAGGGCATCAAGCAAGTCGTATTCGACCGTGGCGGCTATCTTTACCACGGACGAGTCAAAGCATTGGCCGAAGCTGCTAGAGAAGCAGGGCTGGAATTTTAACGAAGGAGGTTATCCGATGGAAGAGAATAAGGAAAGAGACGGCAGAGAAAGAAGACCGTCACGCAGACCGCGCGATAGCGCGAAGAAACGGGAAGAAAAGCTCTATGATGAGAGAGTCGTCAACATTAGTCGTGTAACCAAGGTCGTCAAAGGCGGCCGACGCTTCAGCTTTTCCGCCCTGGTCGTTGTCGGCGATCGCAAAGGCAAAGTCGGTTTTGGGACCGGCAAAGCCAGCGAGGTCCCCGATGCGATCAAAAAAGCAATCGAAAACGCCAAGAAAAATTTAGTCATGATTCCGATCAAAGGGACGACGATCTATCACTCCGTTCTTGGCAAGTATGGCGCTGCCAAGGTTTTCCTGAGACCGGCGGTCGCCGGTACCGGAGTCATCGCCGGCGGGCCTGTCCGCGCTGTGCTTGAACTTGCCGGCGTCGAGGACGTTCTCAGCAAATCGCTTGGCTCGAAATCCCCCATCAATATCGTTCGGGCGACGATGGCCGGATTGCTCTCGATGAAGAGTGTCACGGAGGTTGCTGAAGCCAGGGGACTCTCTGTTGAGGAGGTCATGTGAAATAATGGCAAAGATTAAAATCACGCTTATCCGGGGACTGACTTCAAAAAAACCCAATCAAGTCAGGACTGCCAAGTCGCTCGGCCTCACAAAACGCAACTCATCCGTCGTCAAAGACGACAACGACGCGATCAGGGGCATGGTCGAAACGATCGCCCACATGGTCAGGGTTGAAGAAGTCTAAGAGGAGGAAATCAAGATGAAACTACATGATTTGAAACCCGTTGACGGCGCAACCCATTATAAAAAGCGTGTCGGACGCGGCACTAGCAGCGGCACCGGCAAGACCGCGGGCAGAGGCTCAAAAGGCCAAAACTCGCGTGCCGGCGGCGGCGTCCGTCTTGGATTCGAAGGTGGACAAACTCCGCTATTCAAACGCTTGCCGAAACGTAGGTTCACAAATTTCTTCAAAAAGGAATTCGCGATCGTCAACCTCGAGCAACTCAAGCGATACAAAAAAGGAACCATTGTCACTCCCGAACTGTTGCTCGCAGACAAGGTGATCCGCGAATTGAAAGGCGGACTCAAAGTGCTCGGCAACGGCAAACTTGAGACCAGCATCACTGTCAAGGCTCACAAATTCTCTGCTTCCGCAAGCGAAGCGATCACGGCTGCTGGTGGCAAAGCTGAGGTGTTATAAATGGAAACTCTGAGAAAAATATTTAAGAACAAAGACATCCTCAAGCGGATCGGTTTTACTTTGTTTGCTTTTTTGATTTTCAAACTGTTCACCTACGTCACCATGCCGTTGATTGATTCCACTTCGCTCACTTCGTTGTTTGAAAACAGCGGATTCCTCGGGATCGTCAACTCCATTTCCGGAGACGCGCTTCGCAATTACTCGATCATCGCTCTCGGCATCAGCCCCTACATCACCGCTTCGATCATCGTGCAGTTATTGCAGATGGATATCATCCCTGCCCTTAAGGAATGGGGCGAAGAAGGTGAAGTCGGCAAGCGCAAGATCGCCAGACTCACGAGATATTTGGCCATTGGCTTGGCTTTTGTCCAAGCGATAGCGATGACTTTCGCTTTTCACAGCTCTAATACTTCTTTGTTCAAACTCGGCGTCTTGAGTTGGGCTACCAAGGACGGGCGCAATCTTTGGTTTCTGGTTTATTTCTATATCGCTGTTGTCATGACCGCGGGCACCGCGTTCATGATCTGGCTCTCCGACCAGATCACGATGAGAGGCATAGGCAACGGTTCCTCGATGCTGATCGTCGGCGGGATCATCATTTCTTTCCCGGGAACGATCGCTTCTTTGGTCCAGTACTATATTGCCGATCCGAAAGGAGCTTTACCAGCAGTTTATGAAGGGCAGGGTAGCTTTGTTGGTTATGTCCTCTTTGGTGTCAGCATCCTGATGTTCATTATCGTGCTTGTTGGAGTCATCTATATGCAAGAAGCGACCAGGAAAGTGCCGATCCAATACGCAAACCGGCCGGCAAGTTCCAAATTTACCGGCAGGTCGGAATCGAATATTCCGCTCAAACTCAATACGGCAAACGTTATCCCGGTCATCTTTGCTTCGATTCTGATGTCGCTGCCAATGACGATCTTCAGCTACATCGAATGGGGAACCTCAAACTCCGCCATCAGGGCGCAGCGGTGGCTTGGACAGATCTTTTCCTATAATCAGCCGATCGGCTTCATCATCTATATCGTTTTGATTTTTGTTTTCACATTCTTCTATTCTTTCATTTTGATCAAGCCGGAACAAATGGCAGAGAATCTTCAGAAGCAAAATGCTTATATTCCCGGCGTCCGTCCCGGATCCGAGACGGAAGCCTATATCACAAAAACGCTCTTCAGGGTCACAATCATCGGGGCGCTATACCTTGTGGTTGTTGCCAGCCTGCCGATCATCACTTCGATGATCCTTGGCCATTCGTATGCCCAAATCGGCGGTACTTCGCTGCTCATTATCGTTGGTGTTGCTCTTGAAACTGCCAAACAAATCGAAACAGACACACAGGAAAAAACCTACGCGGGCTTCATGAGATAAACGAATAATGATGCTGAATCTATTGATATTAGGAAAGCCCGGAGCCGGAAAAGGCACGCAGGCCACAAAACTTTTGAAACACTACCATCTTGCCCATATCTCGACGGGAGACATCTATCGCGAAGAAATCGCGAAGGAAACGCCGATCGGGATTATGGCGAACGAGTATGTGCGTAAAGGTTTCCTGGTTCCAGATGATATCACCAACGATATCGTGGAGAAAGTGCTTCGCGAAAGAAGATACCCGCATGGATTCATGCTTGACGGTTATCCCAGAACCAAAGCTCAGGCAGAGGCGCTTGACAAAGTCCTCGATAGCCTCGGCATCGGTCTCACCGCCGTCATCAACATTGACATCAGCAATCAGATTCTAATCCGGCGGATGACGGGCAGACGGATTTGCTCGAATTGCCAGGCAACCTATCACATTAATTCCTATCCTCCAAAAAAACCGAGCATTTGCGATTTTTGTGGCGGGGAATTGATTCAACGCGAGGACGATCTTGAATCATCCATATTGAACCGGGTCGCCATTTACAACGAAAAAACCAAGCCGCTTCTTGACTATTATAGCGACAAAGGGCTGCTGAAAACATTTGACGGAGAACTGTCGCCAACCGCATTGCTTAAACAAATCGTTAATTATCTGGAGCGAAAATGATGGTTATCATCAAATCCCCCCGGGAGATAGAATTGATGAGAGAAGCCGGCCGGATCGTCGCCATTGCCCACCAAGTCGCAAGCACCGCGATTCGCCCGGGAATCTCGACCAAGGAACTCGATGAAATCATCGAAGCCGCGATCCTGGCCAACGGAGCCACCCCTTCATTCAAACACTATGAAGGTTTTCCCGCCGCTACCTGCATCTCGGTGAACGAGGTCGTCGTCCACGGCATTCCCAGTTCGAAGCAGATTCTTAAAGAAGGCGACATCATCTCGATCGACATCGGTGCGAACTATAAAGGCTATCATGGCGATTCCGCTTGGACTTATCCCTGTGGAGAAATCTCGGAAAGCAAGCAACGTTTGCTAGAGGGAAGCAAAGCCAGTCTATTTAAAGGGCTTGAGATGGCCAAACCGGGGAACCGTCTCTCCGACATCTCCCATGCCATTCAAGTCGAGGCCGAAAGTAGGGGTTTCAGTGTCGTTCGCGAATTCGTCGGTCACGGCATCGGCTCCCGCCTTCATGAAGAGCCCCCGATTCCCAATTACGGACTTCCCGGCAGAGGGATCACACTGCGCAAGGGGATGACGTTGGCGATCGAGCCGATGATCAATCTGGGAGCGAAGGAAATCAAGATTCTCGAAGATGGCTGGACGACTGTGACCCGAGATGGTAAACCGAGCGCCCATTTTGAACACACGATCCTGATTACGGATTCTGGGTTCGAAATTCTAACACAAGCATCACAACAGAACAAGGAGTGATTCAATGGCCAAGAAGGACGATGTAATAGAAATGATTGGCACCGTCATCGAAGTGCTGCCAAATGCCCAATTCATTATCGAACTGGATATCGGGCACCGAATCATCGGTCACGTTTCTGGTAAAATCCGCATGAATTACATACGCATTTTACCAGGCGACAAAGTCAAAGTCGAATTATCGACATATGACCTAACACGTGGTCGCATCACTTATCGCATGCATCAATAAGAGAAATATCAGGAGGCTATGGTATGAAAATCAGACCATCGGTAAAAAAAATCTGCGACAAATGCAAAATAATCAAACGCAAGGGCAATGTCATGGTCATTTGCGACAAGCCCAAACATAAGCAACGTCAAGGAAACTAGGAGGTAAATATGGCACGTATTGCAGGAGTAGACATTCCTAGAGATAAAAGAGTAGTTGTTTCTTTGACTTACATCTATGGCATCGGCAAAAGTGTTTCCGAGAAAATATTGGCTACGGCCCGCATCTCGGAAGATAAAAGAGTCAAGGACTTGACCGACGAGGAAATCGTCAGGATCCGTCAAGAAGTCCAGAAATACAAAGTTGAAGGCGATCTGCGACGTGAAGTTGCACTGAACATCAAGCGCTTGATGGAAATCGGCTGCTATCGCGGTATTCGTCATCGCAAAGGTATGCCGGTCCGCGGCCAGAACACGCGAAACAACGCCAGGACGCGCAAAGGCCCGAGAAAAACCGTTGCGAAGAAGAAGAAATAAAGGAGGATATGAAGTATTATGGCACGCACTGTAACGAAAAAACGTCGCGTGAAGAAAAGTATTCCTTCCGGAGTAGCGCACATTCACTCGACCTTCAACAATACCATCATCACCATCACCGATCCCGCTGGCAACGCGATCGCTTGGAGCTCATCTGGAGCGATCGGCTACAAAGGATCGCGTAAATCGACTCCGTTCGCGGCCGGATTGGCCAGCGAAGCAGCCGCCAGAGCGGCGATGGACAATGGCGTCCAACGCGTTGAAGTATCTGTCAAGGGCCCCGGCCCGGGACGCGAAGCGGCGATCAGAAGCCTGCAGGTCGCAGGGCTCGAAATCACAGCCATCAGAGATGTCACACCGGTTCCCCACAACGGGTGCCGTCCACCAAAACGGCCGCGCGGCTAAAAGGAGGTAACGACGTTGAAAGACTTGAAATTCGAGAAACCGAAAACGATCACCGAGGAAATCGACGAGAAATACGGACGTTTTGTCATCAGCCCGCTTGATCGCGGCTTCGGCATCACCATCGGGAATTCATTGCGCCGAGTCTTGTTGTCATCACTTCCTGGAGCCGCAATCGTCAATTGTGAGATCGAAGGCGTCCAACATGAGTTCACTGCGATCGAAAACGTCGTCGAAGATGTGACAACGATCGTATTGAACCTCAAAGGAGTCATCTTGACGATCGACTCTGAGAATCCCAGTGTGCAAAAACGCATGGAGATCATCGTCGACGGTCCGGCAGATATCCTTGCCAAAGACATCATCGTCGATGACGAAGTCGAGATAATCAATCCCGATCATTATATTTGCCACGTCAACAAAGGCAAGCGCTTCCGGATGGTCATGACCGCTGCCAAAGGCAACGGCTATCAGAGCGCTGACAAGAATGCTTCCTTTGACAATCGGGTCGGCGTCATCCCGATCGACAGCATCTACACCCCGGTTGTCAGGGCCAACTACACAGTTGATAAGACCCGCGTCGATGATTCCGGTGACTACGACAAACTGATAGTCGAGATTTGGACCGATGGCTCGATCAGCCCGAAGGATGCCATCGGCATGGCTTCGAAGATGCTGATAGATCACTTCCAATCCCTAGTCGAACTCTCGACAAGAGCGATGGGCGAAGATTTCATGATCGAACGCAAGAGCGAAGAACAAACCCGCAATCTCGAGAAGCCGATCGAGGATCTTGACTTGTCGGTCAGAAGTTATAACTGCCTGAAGCGGGCCGGCATCAATACGCTTGGTGAGTTGATCGAGAAGACCGAGGAGGACATGATGAAAGTCCGTAACCTCGGCAAGAAATCGCTCAAGGAAGTCAAGACTAAACTTGAGGAGCTCAACTTGAGCCTCGCAAAACACTGATGATTGATGAGGAGGTAAATCATGGCAAGAGGATATAGCAAACTCAACCGCAGAAGTGACAATCGCAAAGCGTTGATCCGTGATTTGGCGACACAATTGATCTTGCACGGCAAGATTGAAACGACGTTGATCAAGGCGAAACAACTCCGCAAGCCGGTTGAGAGACTGGTTACTTATGCAAAAAAAGGCGATTTGCATTCTTTGAGATTAGCCGAGGCGATTCTGCGCGATCTTTCAAGCGAAGACCAGACCGCGCTATCTAAACTGTTCAAGGAAATCGGACCCAAATACAAAGACCGTAACGGTGGCTATACGAGGATCTACCGTATCGGTCATCGTCTGGGCGATTCTTGCCCGATGGCGATCATTGAATTTGTTTGATCGATGAAACTAAGTGCTGATTGTCCTCAGCACTTTTTTCATCGACGAAGATGTTGCCAACAAAACCGAGAGATGGTATATTTGGAGTAAACGCAAAGGAAATGGTGCCGATGAACAACAAACAAGCTTTCTTGAAACAGTTTAGGGATCTGGAAAAATATTTGCGGGTCAAATATGAGCGCGGCGATTATAAGGAATCCACTTTCATGGCCACCCTGTTTCGCATCCGGGGCAAAAAAGAAAATCCGATCATCGCCAATCCCGCTTATTTCGATGTCCTGCAACAAGGAGCACAACTTAGGAACATCATCGTCCATAACGACGACATTGCCGAACCAACCGATGATTATCTCGCCAAGTTCACAAGCATTGTCAAAATGATCACCAGACCGGAACGGGTCGAAAAGGTGATGATTCCCATGTTCAAGATCAAGAAATGTAATATTGAAAATACCGTTGGTCAAGTGATGGATTTGATGGAAAAATCAGGATTTTCAAAAATTCCCGTCATTGACAACAACAAACTGATCGGCGTCTTCACCGAAAAGACATTCTACTACTATCTTGCCATCGAACCGGAGAAAACCGTTTCAAGAGAGATGAAGGTTGGAGAATTTTTGAGTGCGATCGACCTTGACGGCGATCCGGCTCCTTATTTTGATTTCATCTCCCGCGACGCGGATGTCTTTCTTGCCCTTGGGAGATTTCGCCGCGATTTTAAGGAAAAGAACAAGCTAGAGATGCTGTTCGTGACCGAGACCGGGGCAAAACAAGAAAAAATCCTGGGTATCATCACCCTGAGGGACTTGGAACAATTCATCACGATATGACCGAGATTGACGGAGTGATCATATGAGCCATATTGAGATCAAGGACCTGTCTTTCTCTTACACGGGAAAAAGACAGATCTTGAAGAACATTAATTTGAAAATTGAAAAAGGCGAATGGATCGCTATTTTGGGTCATAACGGATCAGGAAAGTCGACGCTTGCGAAAACGATTGTCGGCCTGCTCGAGCCGAGTGTTGGCTCGATCATGGTCGATGGCGTTCCCCTTAGTCAGGAAACTCTCGGGGAGATCCGTAAAAAAATCGGTATTGTCTTTCAAAACCCGGATAACCAGTTTGTCGGTGTCACCGTCAGGGATGACATCGCTTTCGGTATGGAAAACCTCGGCGTCCCCAAAGACGAGATGCTTGAAAGAATTCGCTATTTCGCTGAGAAGGTTGGAATGGAGAAATATCTCGACAAAGAACCGGCCTCGCTTTCCGGAGGCCAGAAACAACGGGTGGCGATCGCAGGCATCCTGGCAATGCATACGGAGATCATGATTTTTGACGAGGCGACATCGATGCTCGACCCCTATGCCCGAGGCGACTTGATGCGGCACATCAAATCTCTCCATGATGAAGGGCTCACGGTCATCATGATCACCCATGAAATCGAAGAGGCGCTCCTCGCCGACCGGTTGGTGATTTTAAAGAACGGAGAGATTTTTTCCGACGGACCCAAAGAGGAATTGTTGCGAAAACCTGCCATCTTTGAAAACTCAATGCTTGAACTGCCTTTTTCATTGCGACTGGCCAACAGACTCAAAAATGACGGATTTGAGGAGGTGAAGTCGTTCCTATGGGAATCCACTTTCGAAAGGTAAGCTTCAGCTATCCTCAGAATCAGTTCACTTTCTATCAAGCGATCGCCGACATCACTTTATCAATCGAAGCCAAAAACGAGTTCATCTGCGTGGTCGGGCGGACAGGATCGGGTAAATCGACACTCGCGCAGCACATGAACGCGCTCTTGTTGCCGACAGCGGGGGAAGTTGAGATTTTCGGCTCGAAAGTGACCGCGAAGCGCGATAAGAAAATCAACTACAATCTTTTGAGAAAGCATGTTGGTCTTGTTTTCCAGTTTCCCGAGTACCAGTTGTTCGAGGAAACCGTCGAGAAGGATATCATGTTCGGACCGCTTAATTTCCATACGCCTTTGGAAAAAGCCAAGCAACTTGCCAAGGAAACCCTAGCGTTGGTAGGCCTTGATGAAAGTTATCTAAACCGCAATCCTTTCAATCTCTCCGGAGGCGAAAAGAAACGGGTCGCCATTGCCGGAATCTTGGCATTTGATCCCGATATTCTCGTTCTTGACGAACCCATATCCGGACTCGATCCGCAAGGAAAAACCCAGATGATGGATCTCTTCAAGGATATTCAGAAAAAAACCGGCAAATCGATTGTCATCATTACCCATGACATGGATCTTGTCTACGAGCACGCTTCCAGAGTCCTCGTTCTTTATGACGGTGAATTGATCTATGACGAAGCGCCTGATATGCTTTTTAGACGCGAAGGCTTGGAAAAGTATCATCTCAAGTACCCGAGCACGATCAGAGTACTGACAAGCCTCAAGAAGCGCTTCGTCCTTGACATCGATGTCTATCAGAAAAATTTGGATTTAGCAGTCCAAGCTGTCAATAAGGCGGTGACGGGATGAAAAACATCGTCATCGGCCAGTATTTGCCGGGATCAGGTTTTTTCTACAAACTCGATCCCAGGACAAAAATCATCGGCGTTATCGTTTTGATGATCGCCATCTTTTTGCTGGAGACAATCCTCCAGCTGGCGATCGCTTTTGCGATCGGCATTGTTTTGATGCTTGTCGGGCGATTGTCGGTCAAACGGATCGCCAGGGGCATGCGGCCTTTGTTCGTGCTTCTGATGTTCACATTCTTTTTTCAGATTTTCTTCAACCGTGAAGGAACTCTCTATCTTGAAGAGACAATGACGGTGTCTTTGTCATCGATCGGGGGCATCATCCTTTTGACGGTGATCTGGCGGTTGTTGGCGAGTTTTAAACGTTTTAGGGCCCTGCTTCTAATCGCGTATCTTGTCGGTGTCTACTATGCTTTTTCATTGCTTACATATGGTTATGTTTTCACCACTTTCACTTTCTCAGTCTATCAGCGCGGTGTTGAAATGAGCATCTTTGTCGTCATCCGGCTATTGGTGATCATCACCTTGTCGACGATTTTGACCCTGACGACAAAACCCACTGATTTAACTCAGGGGTTGGAAAGCCTGATGCGGCCGCTCAAAGCCATCGGCATCAGATCCGAGGATTTTGCCCTGATCATTTCGATCAGCCTGCGCTACATCCCGACGATTCTTGACGAGGCCAACAAGATTATGGCAGCACAAGCGAGCCGAGGCGCTGATTTCCAACAAGGAAAACTGAAAGATAAAATCCGCCAGGTCATTTCCCTGCTTGTACCGATGTTTATCATAGCCTTCAAAAGGAGCGAGGATCTGGCCGATGCGATGGAAACCAGGGGCTTTGTGCCGGGCATGAAGCGGACGCGGATCCATGAACTCGCTTTTGGGTTGACCGATGTCTTTGCCAGCCTCTTCATCATCTTGTCGTTGACGGCGTCGATCGTGCTCAGGGTAATCTGATATGTTATATAATATTTCCGATTTCAGCGGAGCCATCCATCCGGATTCTGGCTTGAAACATGATGACCTTCTTGTTCTAGGAAGAGAGAATATTGTGGACTACATCTTGAAAAATCCAGATGTTTTTCAAGACGTCCTGCTTGAACCTTGGCAGGGATCGACGGTGATGTTTGGGCATAACAAATATCAAGAGAACCTGAAAGTCGATTTTTCCGGATCGCTGATTAACCGGATCGTAATTTCTTCAAAAAAGACAAAAAAGCGCCGGCTGGCGCTCGTAATATCATATGACGGTTCAGATTTTTCCGGTTTTCAAATTCAAAAGAGCAATCGTTCTGTGCAAGCAGAAATTGAGAAAGTTGTTTCACGGATCAACGGCGAGAACACTTCTGTCCAAGGGGCGTCCCGGACCGATGCCGGTGTTCATGCCTTGGGACAAGTCATTCATTTTGATACCGCTAGAACCTTTGAACCTCAAAGATGGATTGCCGTCTTGAACCGGCATTTGCCGGCGGACGTTCATTGTCTCAAAGCCGCTTTTGTGCCGCCGCTTTTCCATTCCCGCTATGATGCCAAAAAAAAGACTTACCGTTATGTTATCAATACCGGCGAGATCAATCCGCTGGGGCGAAAATATGAGGCCAACTACTATAATATTAATCTAGAAGTGCTTGCGGCAAACTTGCGACAACTAATAGGCACCCACGATTTCACGAGTTTCTGTTCCGGAAAGAAAGAAGACAAGGTCAGGACCATTTTTGAAGCTCGTTATGAAGTCCGGGGCGATCATCTTGAGCTTTTCTTCACCGGAGATGGCTTTCTTCATCACATGGTCAGGCTGATCGTGGCAGAACTCGTCAAGATCGCCACCGGACAATCGGCTAAAGACATCAGTGAGATCATTCAAGAACATTCACGCAAGTCCACCACTAAAATAGCCCCCGCAGCCGGGCTGTATCTGATGGAAGTATCTTATTGACATTTAAAAAACCAAGAAGCGTAGAGGGGACCTCATTTAGTAGGCTTTAATAAAAAAGGGGTAATATATCACTTTATACTACCGTAAGCGAAAATTTTAAATCGTTTTTAAAAACACTTCATATATACTTAAAGTATGAGAAGTGTTTTTTTATGACAAAGAAAGGTCAAAAGTTTAAAAGTCACACTAAAGAGTTTAAACAAAAAGTGATTAGAATGTTTCTGGACGGTTTACAGTTTTCTTTTCGGTTTTGATGTCTAGTTAGATAGCGTATTCCTAATTAAGCATTCTAGACTTGGTTTTTTCTTTTTATACACAGTTTATTTTGCTTTCATTGCTTGTCTTCTGACGACAAGTTTTTTTACTATGGAAACGACGAGGAGAATGAAAATGTTTATAGAAACGATAGCGGCGCCGCTGGGTATTTTCAGTGAATAAGCAAGCCAAAGGCCAAAGAACACCGATAGTTCGGAAAAGACCACAGCGATGATGAGTGTCGATTTGAAACTCCACCCAAGTTTCATTCCCGCGGCGACCGGGATGATCATCATTGAGGAGATGAGGAGGACGCCAGCGCTCTCGAGCATGACGGAGACGACAACCGAAAGCATGATCATGAAGACGATCTGAAAATAGTTGATATTGATACCCAAAAATTTGGCACTGGTCTCATCAAAACTAACGGCGATGATTTGCCTGCCGAATAGGATGAACAAGACGGCGACTAAGACAGCGGTGATAATGATTGCGTAAAGGTAGTAATTATTTACTGTCAGAATCGAGCCGAACAAATAGGTATAGATCGAACCGGTTGCCCTGGCTTTTGAGAAGAAGATCGCACTGAGTGCGGTGCCGAGGCTGATGACGATGACCATCGAGATTTCCTTGTAGTTTTTATATGCCCTGCGGAATAATTCGATTAACAAACCGCCGATAACTGAAAAAAAGATACCGAGAAAAAGCGGTTCGTCAGCGAATATTGTCACTCCGAGTGAAGTCAGAAGCAGACTCGCCGAAATGCCGACAAGCGCAAAGTGGCCCAAAGTGTCGGCGATGAAGGACAGCCTGCGGACGACGACAACCGAACCGATCAATGGCGCCAAAGCGCCGATGATGATACCCGCAACCAGTGCCCTTAACATGAACTCATAGGTGAACAGGTCGGTGAAAAAAGATAAAAAGACCATCATTGCGCCTCCTTTTCGACTTTTTCGAAGGGAAGGAAGGTAAAAGACTGGTCGAGGTGCATTGAAAGGAGATGGGTATAGTTCATATCTTCGAGCGAATCGTTATGGGAGATCAGAATGATGGTGATTCCCATTTCATGAAGTTCGTTGATAGTCTTATAGAAATACTGGGTATTCATTTTGTCAATTGAGGCTGTCGGCTCGTCAAAAATCAGGACCGAGGGGTCGTTGAGCATCGCTTTGGCGATGAAGACACGCTGCAATTGGCCTCCGGAGAGATTGTTAATGTTTTCATTGACGATTTCAAGAATGCCGAGTTTGTCCAGTAATTTCAGCCGTTTGTTCTGGTTTTTTCTCTTGAGACTGTATATATAGAGAAACTCATCGACGGTGATCGGATATCCGTAGTTTAAACTCTCAAATCTCTGACTGACATAGCCGAACTTCGTCCAATCGTTAAAATTGTTGATGTCTTGATGATCAAAGAAAATCATCCCCGAACTGACGGGATTGATCCCAAGCAAACATTTGATCAATGTCGTCTTGCCGGAGCCATTCTTGCCATTAACGACAAGATAGTCGCCGGATGCCAGCGACAAGGATAGATTCTGGATCACTGTTTTATGTCCGTAGGCGAACGAGAGATTATGAATATCGATATGCATAGGATCACCTGACTTTAAATTCATTGTATCACAATGACGGGCATTAATAAAAGATTTTGTTCAAAAAGCAGCCTGTCTGTGAGATAATATAAAGGTAAAGCAGGTGGAAAAGATGAAAGGATGTTTCATTTCTTTTGAGGGCACGGAAGGTTCGGGGAAAACATCAATAATCAAAAATGTCCATGATTACTTTGCCGGTCGCGGCCATGAAATCATGATTACCCGCGAACCCGGAGGCATCAGAATCAGCGAAAAGATCCGGGAGATACTTCTTAATCGCGAACACACGGAAATGGATCCCAGGACCGAAGCGCTCCTCTTTGCGGCATCGCGAAGGCAACATCTGATCGAAAAAATTCTTCCCGCACTTGAGCATGGTTCGATCGTGCTCTGTGATCGGTTTGTCGACAGCAGCTTGGTTTATCAAGGGATTGCCAGAGGGCTTGGGTACGAAGAAGTTTTGGGAATAAACCAATTTGCGATTGAGAACCATTTTCCTGATTTGACGCTCTTCATCGATGTCCGTCCCGATGTCGGTCTGAAACGGGTATTTCAGACTCCAGGCCGGGAAATCAATCGTCTTGATCTTGAAGAGCAGGAGTTTCACACAATGATCTATAATGGTTATTTGAAACTATGTGATCTGTTTCCGGAAAGGATTAGACGCATTCCCGGAGAAAACGAGATTGATGTAGTCGCAGCCGCCTGTATCAAGGAAATAACCAAATTGATTTCAGGAGAACAACGATGACATTCTTTACCTGGGACAGACTCGAAGAGTATCAGCCGGTAGTTTCGCGGATGCTTTTGAACGGTCTCAAGCAAGGGATGACATCCCATTCCTATATTTTTGAAGGAGCGAAGGGCACCAAACGCATCGATACCGCGATTCTGTTCGCCAAGACGTTGATCTGTAAAAAGCGGGATGCCGGCTTCAACCCATGTAATGTCTGCAATAACTGTACGCGGATTGATGCCTTGAATCATCCAAACGTTTTTTATGTCAGCGCGACCGGCGACCAGATCCGTAAACGCCAGATCAAGGACCTCCTGGTCGAATTTTCACGAACTTCTCTGGAGGATGGCCCCCGCATCTATATCATTGACGAGGCGGAGAAGCTTAACCAGGAAGCAGCCAATACTCTTTTGAAAACGATGGAAGAGCCAGGGCAAGGGATTTACCAGGTGCTTATAACCTCCCAGCAAGGGTCCTTGATGAAGACCATCATATCGAGAGCCCAAGCACTGCATTTCAAACCGATAGACCGCAAAAAGATCAAGCAGGATCTATTATTAATAGGTGTCCCCGACAGGCTCGCAAGCGCGATTTCAGAATCGACTTTCAACACCGACATGGCCGTCAAAATGAGCCAGGACGGAAAAACATCCTTGCTTGTCGACCTGGCGCTGGATATTTACCATAGCCTTTTCAAGCGGGACCGCTCGGCCGTGTTGCTTTTCAAAGACGCTAAAGAACTAGTGCTCGAATCTTTTGATACCGCTGATTTCTTTGTCGGAGTGCTGACCCTGATCATGAAAGACGCATTGAACTATAAATTGAGACATAAAGAACTGATTGTTTTTGATTCGGAAATACAACTGATCGAGAAAATCGGTGAGAAAACGCCACAAAAAATTATCGAGGAGCAATTAGAGTTGTTGCTCGGTTTGAAAGCAAAACTCAAATACAATATCAACAGCAATCTGGCATTCGACAAGATGCTGGCTTGCTTGGAGAGAGGAATTGTCAATGGATTGTCTTGTAGTGCCGGTTCAGTTTAACCGGCTTGGGAAAAAATATTATTTTTCTGCGGAGGGAATAACCGTTCGTGCCGGGGATAATGTCGTGGTCGAAACGATTAGAGGTATTGAGATCGGCATAGCCTCCGAAGACCCGAAGCTTGTAAAGGATTCCGAGGTTGTTTCGCCGCTGAAGCCGATTATCCGCATCGCGACCGAGGCGGACATGAAAACGCAAACAGAAAACGAAGCGATGGAACCAATAGTCTTGTCCAAAACTCAGGAGCTCATCAAAAAGAACCGCTTGGACATGAAACTTCTCACAGCCGAATACACGCTTGACCGACAGAAACTGTTGATTTACTTTACCGCTGAGGGTAGGGTTGATTTTCGGGAGCTCGTCAAAGAGCTCGCCAATGAGTTCCGTATTCGGATCGAACTGAGGCAGGTCGGCGCAAGGGACGGGGCCAAGGTTTTGGGTGGAATCGGCCCTTGCGGTCTGATCACTTGCTGTTCAAAGTTTTTGGATGAGTTCGAACCCGTATCGATCAAAATGGCGAAAAACCAGAATTTGTCACTGAACCCCAGCAACATCTCCGGTCTTTGTGGCAAGTTGCTTTGTTGCATCCATTATGAAAATGAGAACTATCGCGAGTTCCGCAAGCAGATGCCCAAAATCAATTCGCTTGTGACGACTCCCGACGGTAGCGGCAAAGTGACACAGGTCAATTTTTTCAATTTGACCGCCAAAGTCGAGTTTCCTGACGGAAAGTTCGATTTCTATAACGTAGAGGAACTTGATTTTCGAGAGAAGGCTAGCGATGAGGACATCGATGTTGACACAGAAGAAGTCAAGGATCTGGAAGGATAATCGGGATATAGACAGTGAAACCAGAAATCGTCGATGACCTTCTCGGCTCCAAAAATCTCAAGATCATCCAGAGGGACGATCTTTTCAAATTGTCACTGGATGCCATTTTACTGGCAGATTTCGTCAAAGTGAATCTCAAGACCAAGAACATCATCGACCTTGGCACTGGCCTTGGGCCCATCCCTTTACTGCTAAGCGAGAAGACCAAGGCGCGAATCATCGGTATCGAAATCAACTCCGATCAATGTCTGTTGGCACAAAAAAGTGTTCGCCTGAACAACTTGGACGACCAAATCGAGATCATTCAGGACGACATTCGAGTCGTCCATTCCCGTTTTCAGCCCTCTTCCTTCGATATTGTAGTCGCGAACCCACCGTTTTATAAATTGTCAGAGAGTTCGATTGTCTCGCATAATCCGACAATCAAAGTGTCCAAGCACGAGGAAAAGCTTGATTTCGAGACACTGGCGGTCACAGCGAAAAGATTACTCAGAATCAAGGGCGCATTTGTTTTTGTCCATCGCGCCGCTCGTTTAGACGAGTTAACCGTACTTCTCGATAAATTGGGTTTTTCTCTCAAACGGATGCGGTTTGTTCATCCAAAACGCGACCAAAAGGCGCTGATGGTCCTCCTTGAGGCTTCTTCAAAAGGGCAGAAGGGCGATCTCAAGGTCATACCGCCCCTGATTGTTCATGATGATACGGGCGGGTACACTGAAACAGCCCGAGGAATCCTAAAAATATGAGCGAGTGATAGAAAATGATACGGCACCAAAATTATGTTGATAAAAACGCAACGCTATATTTGATCCCGACACCGATAGGCAATCTCGAAGATATCACCTTGAGGGCATTGGAAGTTATTAAAAACGTTGATTACTTATATGCGGAGGATACTAGGGTATCCCTTAAACTGTTAAGACATTATCAGATTGAAAAGACACTTAATAGTTTTCACGAGCACAATGAAAAACAGGTGGAAACAGCCATCATTGGCCATTTGACATCTGGGCGTTCGGTGGGGATAATCAGTGATGCAGGAATGCCGCTTCTAAGTGATCCAGGCAGTGAACTGGTCAGGAAGTGCCTTGAATCCGGGTTTGGCGTGGTTTGCCTTCCCGGGCCAAGCGCCGGTATCACTGGGCTTCTGATGTCCGGATTAAAACCGCATCCGCATCTCTTTTACGGCTTTCTTGAGGCAAAACAAGCAAAACGGCGGGAAGTGCTCAAAAAACTAAAATATCGCGAGGAGACTCTGGTTTTCTATGAAGCTCCGCACCGGATCAAAGCCTTTATTGACGACATATTGGCCATTTTTGGGGATCGCTGTATTGCTCTGATCCGTGAGATCAGCAAAAAGCATGAGGAAATTATCAGAGGGCTCGCTTCCGAATTGTCCGGTTTGGAAGATTTTCGAGGCGAATTTGTCGTTGTTGTCGCCGGTTATCAACCCGAAAACGAACAATTCAAGATTGAGGATGTCGTTAATGCAGTCGATAGTATGGTCAAATCAGGTTTATCCAAGACGGAAGCAATGAAAGAAGTCGCGCTTTTAAGCGGTGTTCCAAAAAACAAAATCTATCGGGAATATTTGAAAAAAACCAAGAAACAGTGATATAATCAATATCGTCATGAAAGAGGGGATTATTGTGAAAATTGCTTGCTTACTATTGGATGGATTTGAAGATATGGAGGCGCTTGGGACAACGGCGATTCTCAGACGAGCCGGCATCAAAGTCGATTTTGTCTCTGTCGATGGCGTCCCTTATGTTAAAGGGGTATATAACACATTTGTCAAACCTGACATTATGATGACAAACTTCGATCATAATGCTTATGACGGTCTCTTCATTCCCGGCGGAAGGGCAGCCTTTTTGTTGCGGGAAAACAAGAAGGTACTGCAGTTAATCAAGGATTTTCATGCTTGTGGCAAATATTTGATGGCAATTTGCGCCGGACCAACGGTGCTCGCTTTCGCCGGAGTTATGGAAGGGAAGAAATACATTTCTTTTCCAGGTACCGAAGCTGAGATGCGCGGAGCCGTCAGAATAGAAAAACAAACAGTTAGCGACGGCAAGATCATAACAGCAATCGGCGCCGGAGCGGTATATGAATTTGCCCTTGAAATCGTTAGGAACACTTTGGGCGATGCCAAGGCGAGTGAACTGGCAAAAAATATTTTTTATCGTGAATTTGAACAGAGGAAGTAAGATGGCCAAGACATTCTATATTACCACGCCAATCTATTATCCAAGCGGAAAACTGCATATTGGTTCCGCCTACACGACCTGTTTGTGTGACACTCTTAAGCGCTACAAGGATCTTCAGGGATACGACACGCGCTTTTTGACTGGCATGGACGAACATGGACTAAAGATCGCGGAAGCCGCAAAGAAGAACCATAAAGCACCGCAAGAACATGTCGATCACATCGCGGAAATGACAAAAGAACTATGGCGGTTGCTTGCAATTAAGAATGATGATTTCATTAGAACCACGGAAAAGCGACATGAAAGCGTGGTTCAGGATATCTTTCAAGATTTGCTTGATTCAGGCGATATCTATCTCGGCAAGTATTCGGGAAATTACTGTGTTGAATGCGAAGCCTATTTCACACCAACCCAACTCAAGGAAAGCGAACTATGTCCTGATTGTGGGCGTCCGACATCAATCGTCAAAGAGGAAACCTATTTTTTCCGTCTGTCCAAGTATCAGGACCGTTTGTTGAAATATATTGAAGAGCATCCCGATTTCATTTTTCCTGAAACCAGAAAGAACGAAGTTGTCCAATTCATCAAATCCGGTCTCAACGATCTCAGCGTCTCAAGGACGTCGTTTGATTGGGGCGTCAAGGTGAAGAGCGATCCCCGTCACGTCATCTATGTCTGGATTGATGCTCTCAGCAATTACATCAGCGCCCTTGGCTACCGTTCAAAAGACGAGAGTCTCTATCAGAAGTATTGGATCGCGGGCGATGAAATCATCCATGTCATTGGCAAGGACATTCTTCGTTTCCATGCCGTCTATTGGCCATGTATCCTGATGGCGATTGGTGAACCGATCAATTTCAGATTATTCGTTCACGGCTGGTATTTGATGAAAGACGGTAAGATTTCCAAGTCAAAAGGAAATGTCATCTATCCGGAACAATTGGTGGAAAACTATGGACTCGATGCTTTTCGCTACTACATTGTCAAGGATCTTCCCTACGGCAACGATGGCTTGTTCACTCCCGAGGACTATGTCACTAGAATCAACACCGAACTTGCCAATGATTACGGGAATCTCGTCAGCCGGGTTATCACGATGGTGAACAAGTACTTTTCTGGTTTCGTATCACATAGGTCACACACTAATGAAATTGCGGTATTCGAGCGCGATCTTGAAGGCACCATCGAAGATGTTGTTAACAAATACCAGGATGCCATGGACGAATTCCGAGTTTCTCAGGCTCTTTTCGAAGTATCACGACTGATTTCGAGAACCAACAAACTAATTGACGAGACTCTCCCTTGGGATCTTGCCAAGTCGAAAGCGAATAGCGAAGTACTTCAATCGGTTCTTTACCATTTGCTTGAGGCTATCAGAATCGCGACTATTCTTTACCAACCTGTTTTGATTGAAACTCCAGCCAAAGTCTTCGCAATGCTTGAAGTTGACTCACATGCGCAATCTCTCGCAAGCGCTGTTTTCGGATTCAAGAGTGATTATCAAGTGGCACCCACACCGATCCATGTTTTTCCAAGATTGGACTATGAGAAGGAAGTGGCCAAAATTAGACAAATGATGGGAAACCACGAATGCAAACCGATGGATCTTGATAAACCGGTCAAACCCGCGATAAGCGTTGATGTGTTCAATCAGATCGAGATTAAAGTCGGCATTGTCAAGGAGGCTTCTTTTCATAAGAATGCCAAAAAATTGGTGATTCTCAAAATCGATACCGGCGACAAAATCAGACAAGTCGTTTCGGGAATAGCCGATTATTATAAACCCCAGGCTTTGATTGGTATGAGACTGCTGGTCATCACTAATCTCGAACCGATTAAATTGCGAGGTGAACTCAGCGAAGGAATGATCCTGTGTGGCGAGAGTGAAAGCGGCGATCTTTCAGTGATTGAGGCCTCAGGGTCTCTTGGTCCGGGTGATGAAATCAGATAATATGGAAAAGACAAAACGATTAAAAATTGATTTTAAAAAAGAGTTGAAAACGATTGTATTTGTCGTGGTTGGGACCGTGATTGCCGGTCTTGGCATCATCTTTTTTGTCGATCCAGCCAAACTCTATTGCGGCGGGGTCACCGGATTGACACAGTTGATTATCAACGTCATCAATCTGGTTACCGGCGGGAATCTCATGCTCAATCTCGGTTTGTTGTCGTTCGTACTTCAGATTCCTCTGATGATCTTCGGTTATATCAAACTAAACAAGCGGTTCATCTATTACACGTTTCTTTCAATCGTCATCTATAGTGCCATCCTTTCATTTCGGGTCGAGACGCCTGTCATGGGTGATGATATCCTCTCGAATGCGCTTGTCGGCGGAATCCTTGGTGGCCTTGGCAACGGAATCATCCACATCGTCGGTGCTTCTAGTGGCGGAACATCGATCTTGTTTCAATATTTATCAATCAAGACAGGCAGGTCGGTCGGCCAATATCAAATGGTATTCCACGGCGCGATCATTCTGGTCGCAGGGCTTATTTTCGGTCTTGATATCGCCATTTACACGATCGTTTCCCAGTTGATCACTTCAATCGTGCTCGACAAGATTTTCACTGGATATAACTTCATGAAACTAGAAATAATATCGGCAAACGGCAGAGAAATAGCGGATGCGTTGAAATCGAGAATGCCGCACGGAGTAACAATGATCGATGCGATCGGAGCTTACACTAATCAATCCAGGACAGTGCTCTATGCGGTTATCTCCGTGCATGAGATGGAGCGCTATTTGGCAATCATCAAAGAGATCGATCCAGCAGCGTTCGTCGTGATGACCGGAGTTCAGGACGTCGAGGGAAAATTCGCCAAGAAGATCATTGACTGACGGAAGATAATTATTGACTAAAATGTACCGAAGTGATATTATATTACAGGTACATTTTTTTGTTTAAATCCCACAGCTCTTTAATTCATATTAAGGAGGAAACAAAAATGAAAACCTATATGGCAAATGCTCAAACCGTAGAACGCAAATGGTTTGTGGTTGATGCCGCCGGCAAGAAACTCGGACGCCTTGCCACCGAGGTTGCCTCGGTGTTGCACGGAAAACATAAACCCACTTTTACACCGCATGTGGATTGTGGCGACTATGTTATCGTAATCAACGCCAGCGAGATCGAACTGACGGGAGACAAATGGGATGACAAGCTATATCGCACCCATTCAAACTATCCCGGAGGCTTGAAGACCAAGACGGCAAAGGTGATGATGGCTGAAAAACCGACTAAAATGGTCGAACTCGCCGTCAAAGGGATGTTACCAAAGGGAAAACTCGGGAACCAGATGTACAAAAAACTGTTTGTCTACGCAGATGCGGAGCACAAGCACCAAGCACAGAAACCGACCGTGCTTGAACTGAAAGGGTAGGAGGAAGCGCAAGTGGCAAAATCTGTTATGTATCGCGGCACGGGCAGAAGAAAGTCCGCGGTTGCCAGAGTCATCTTGAGACCAGGCAAAGGCGCTTTCAAAATCAACGGCAGAGAATTTGTTGATTACATTCCTTCAGCGCTCGCGCGTCTCGATGTCCAACAACCTCTTGTTCTCACCGCCAATGAAAGCACGTTCGACATCTCTGTCAACGTCAGCGGCGGCGGCCTCATTGGCCAGGCAGGGGCGATCCGCCTAGGAGTCACCCGCGCCCTTCTCGAAGTGAACCCAGAGTATCGCAAAATTCTTAAACCGGCAGGATTGATCACTAGAGATTCCCGCGTCAAAGAACGTAAAAAATACGGTCTCAAAGGCGCAAGAAGAGCTCCGCAATTCAGCAAGCGTTAAAAACTTGAGAAGCCAGAAAGACACAGGCCACCACAACCTGTGTTTTTATTTCGCTGACTAAGGATTGTTTTTTCTGTACTTGTTGTATAACAACGGCATTCTTTTACAATATGAAGCGATTATATTAGACTTGCATATGAACAGCTTCTACTTGAAGTCCGATTTCTTCTTTCTAATTAAGTTTGCATCAGAAATTTATTAAAAGACGTGATTATTACTACGACCTCTATTGACTCAGGTAAGAAGCCAAAAGCAAGGAAAAAAGTTTGCCAATCGTTAATGGCTTATTAGTTCATAATATGGTATAATTTATTCAGTAATAATTGGCGTCTGAGACAGTGGTGAAACACTGCTTTAATCTAGTTGCCTAACAGTTGCGTTTTTTCGACAAACAAGCTGCTAATTACCTTTCTCTCTTTAGTGGGATTATCGTTGGTAAATGGCGAAAACGAGGCATATTCAAGTGCTTGCTCCAAGTGCTGTTTAACCTTTTTGGCTTCCTATTCTGAGATTTTGAGGTGGTATTATGTTTCTTGCATTAACCGATACACTATCCATCATCTTGTTGTCGCTCGTTCTTCTCGGGATCGTCGTTAACATTGTTTTGCAGTTAAAAAAGCCTTTCGGTGCCGAACTGGACAATGTAGAATCAACAACTTTGGCCAAGATCGATCAGATGAAGACTGATGTGATCAGGACTGTCTATGACTCAATGCTCAAGTTCAATCAGGATGTCAACAATCTCCTGCGAGAAACAAGTGATAAATCCGGAGAAAACATCACTGAGTTTCGCATCAATGTCAATAAAGAACTAATAGGCTTCCAGGAAAAATTAACCGGTAAGTTGCAGGAAGATTTCAAAAAACTGACCGATGAAGTCAATCAGAAACTCTACAAGATTAATGAGGACGTCGATGATCGCCTGCAGAAAGGCTTTCGGAGCACCAATGAAACGTTCATCCAGATTGTGGAACGGGTAAAAATCATTGATGAAGCGCAAAAGAAAATCGAGAGTTTGTCAAACGAGATGATTAGTTTGCAGAACATTCTGTCTAACAATCAAGCCAGAGGTTCTTTCGGCGAGTATCAGCTTAACCAGCTTTTGTTCAGTGTTTTTGGAGACAACAACAAGATCTACGAGATTCAGCATACAATCAAAGAAGCGCGTGGGAAGCAAGAGTCCGTTCGGGCCGACGCAGTCATCTTTATGCCTGAACCCCACAACAAAGTCGCAATTGACTCCAAGTTTCCATTTTCTTCGTATGCCAAACTCTTTGAGGAAAAAGGCATTCCCAAGGAAGAAGAGGATAAACTGATTCAGGCTTTCGGGTCCGAGGTCAAAAAACATATCACTGACATCGGCAATAAATACATCATCGACGGAGTGACTGCCAATTACGCCCTGATGTTTGTCGCCAGCGATGGCGTTTTGGCACTTATCCACGCCAAACTGCCGAACATCGTCGAGTATGCCCGAGAAAAACGGGTCACAATCGTTTCGCCAACGACGATCATCCCGCTTTTGTCAAGTTTTCAGGCTGCCAGAATCGATTATGAGAAAGCAAAAAACGCAAAAATCATCGACAGCCAACTCAAACTACTGAACAAAGAATTTGAAATATTCAGCCGCGATTGGACAAAATTGAACCAGAACATCAGGAGCCTTAGTCGCCAAAGCGACGCCGTCGACCGTCGTGTGATCAGGATCACCGACAAGTTCGGACGCATCAAAAACGCAGACTTCAGCGACAAGGAAACTGATTCCGATATGGAAGCAGAACAAACCGAAGACATTGAAGAAAACTGAATCTGATCTAGAACGATATTACCTCTTTTGGATAATAGGACTTGCATTTTGCTTGGAAACAAATTATAATAGTCGCAGCATCAAAATATAATAAGGAGAAACAAATGAACGGAACGGTCAAATGGTTTAATGCAGAAAAAGGTTATGGCTTCATCACTGACGAGAATGGCAAGGATATCTTCGCCCATTACTCAGCTATCCAAGGCGAAGGCTACAAATCCCTCGAAAACGGACAAGCGGTCAGCTTTGATGTAGTTGAAGGCGCCAGAGGCCCGCAAGCTGCTAATATAGTAAAACTTTAAGCTTTACTGTAGTTAACCAAGCCAATGAAAAAGAACACTCGCAAGGTGTTCTTTTTTTGCTTTATGACTTGAAGCGGACTTTATCGATTATTATCCTTATTTCTTGAAAATAAAAGGTTGATAGCCTATAATGATGTTAACAGAAAGCGAAGGTGGTCGCCTTGAAACTGACAAACACCTACACGGGAAAACTTGAGGAATTCATCCCGATTAATAAGGGCGAGGTTTCGATCTATGTCTGCGGACCGACCGTCTATAATTACATGCATATCGGCAATGCCCGTCCCTGGGTGGTTTTTGATACGTTCAGGCGGTATCTGGAAGCCAAAGGCTTCCTTGTCCGCTTTGCCTCCAACTTTACCGACGTCGATGACAGAATCATCGCCAAGGCCAAAGAAACAGGCAAGTCCGAAACTGAAATCAGCGAATATTTCATTCAAGCTTGCCAAAAAGATATCGTTAGTTTGAACTGCCATGAAGATTATCTGAAACCAAGAGTAACGGAATATATCCCTCTCATCATCGATTATATCAGTGAACTTGTCAATAAAGGATATGCCTATGTAGTTGAGGGAGATGTGTTTTTCCGGGTGGAGAAAATCACCGAATACGGCCATTTAAGCAAACGGAAACTGGATGACCTTATCCAGGGTGCCCGCGTGGAGATCAATCCTCTAAAAGAGTCTCCTCTCGACTTTGTCCTTTGGAAAAAGACCGATGAAGGATTGAACTGGGAATCGCCTTTTTCAAAGGGGCGTCCCGGTTGGCATACTGAGTGCGTTGTGATGATCGATGCTCTTTTCAACAATAAAATCGATATTCATGGCGGTGGAGCCGACTTGATCTTTCCCCATCATGAAAACGAAATCGCCCAATCCCTTGCCTGCCGCAAACATACAATCGCAAACTATTGGATGCATAACGGAAGGCTCCAGATTGAAAATGAAGTGATGAGCAAAAGCCTTGGCAATGTCGTTCTCATCAAGGATTTTTCCTATAATATGATGGCTTTAAGACTACTATTATTGTCGACGCATTACCGAGCGCCGATTAACTACACCGAACAAAGCATTCGCATGTTTGCCGAGGAATGGGACAGAATCGAGGCAACTTTGAACGCGGTCTATCGAAAGCTTGACCTTGCCTCCGCCGGCACTGACATTGCTTTTTCGGAGAACCAAGATACCTTGAAAGCGGTCAAGGCGTTTAACGAAGCCATGGACAACGACTTCAATACACCGAATGCGATCACCGAGCTCCAAGCCTTGGTCAAGGTCGCCAACGTCGAGATCCGCAAAGGGAATGATTTTCGTAAACTCGCCGCCATTCTCAATGCTCTTGGCTATATGCTGGACGTCCTCGGATTAAAAGCCAATGTTAAAAGACTCACGGAAGATGACGTGCAATCAATTCGCAAATGGGAAGCTCTCCGCAAGGAAAAACGATACGCTGAGGCGGACGAACTACGGCGCATCTTGCAGGAAAAGGGATTGTTTTGAATCAATTTAGCGGGCTTTCGCTTGCCTATTTGGGTGATGCTTATTACGAACTCATGATTCGCAAGCACCTTCTAAACAAGGGTTATACAAAAGTCAATGATTTACATAAGCAAGCTGTGCGCTATACTTCCGCCAAAGGGCAGTCGATAGCCATGGCAAGGTTGCTTGAAACCGGACTCACAGAACTCGAAGAGTCCATTTTCAAGCGCGGTAGGAACGCTGTCGCGACCCATAAACCCAAAAATGTCAGTTTGGCCACCTACCATCAAGCCAGTGGCTTTGAGGCTGTCATCGGCCATCTTTTTCTTGAAGGCGAACATCAACGTCTTGAAGAAATTGTTAAAATAGCGATTATGGCGGTTGAGGAAAACAGCGACTGAAGCCTGTCTTTGACCTTGGTAGCCACTCATTATATTTCAAGAACGTCAGAGAACGATCTATGCTACAATGAAGATGGAGGAATGATGTCTTTGTTAATCTACGGGAAAAATCCGGTTATTGAAGCTTTGAAAGCAAAGCGAAAGATCAGAAGCGCAACCATTATCGACGGCACCAATATGGATCTTGCGGACAAACTTAAAAAAGCCGGCATCCCGCTCACCGTTCTTGACAAACAAAAGTTCAAAGATAGTTATGCAGGCGTCAACCAGGGAATCGTCGCCGAAGTTGAAGAATACAGGACAGAGCCGTTAGCGCGATTTCTTGCGGAAACAAAAATTAAAGAAAACCCACTGATTCTAATGCTCGATGAAATTCAAGACCCTCACAATCTGGGGGCGATTTTGAGAAGCGCCGAAGCCGGAGGCGTCAAAGCAGTAATCATACCCAAAAATCGAAGTGCGGGCATCACCCCAGCGGTTGTCAAAGCCTCTTCCGGCGCTATTGAGTACATCAAAATAATCGAAGTCACAAATTTGACTCAAACTGCCGAAAAACTCAAAAAAGAAGGATTTTGGATCATCGGCACCAGTCCCGATGCCAAAAACTCCTATGAGGAGATTTATGTCGACAGGCCTCTTTGTCTTGTGATCGGCAATGAGGGAAAGGGTATGGGACGCTTATTAAAGGAACACTGCGACCTATTAGTGAAAATCCCGATGCAAGGTCGAATCAACAGCCTGAACGCATCCGTCGGAGCCGGCATCGTCATTTTCGACATTCAAAGGCGAAAGCGGGGATGAGCCTTGAATTTTCGCGATCACAACGATTTCGAGATCATCAGCTTGATCAAACAGGGAAGCGAAGAAGCATTTGCATTGATGATCGCGAAGTACAATTTCCTGATTGCGAAAAAAATCAAAAAATTCAACCTGGTTTCCGAATTCGATGATTGTCATCAGGAAGCCTTGCTGGTTCTATATAAGTCGGCGCTTCGCTTTGACGAGCGTTATGCCAAGTCATTCACTAGGTATTTTGAACGCAATTTGGAAAATCGTTTGATCTCGGTTATCCGCAAAAGGAAAAGTTATGGCAAATTTCTGGCCACCAAAAGCCGAATCCTCGTCGAAGACACTTTGAATGAAGCGCCAGGACCAATCTATTCGGACAAAGATATCAAAAACGTCTTCAAGGAACTATCTGCGTTTGAGGCTTCTGTCTTTAAACTGCGATTTCAGGAAGATATGACTCCTTCGAAAATCGCCGCTAACATTGGCTGCCCTATCAAAAAAGTCTATAATGCCATTGATCGAATCCGCCACAAACTCAAATTGCATTTGCCTTGATGATTATCTTGACAATCAAGCCGTTATTTGATAAAGTTATTGAAGCAAGCGAGATGATTAATCGTTATCATGAAAGACAAAGCTGTTCTCATCTGCCAGGAATGCCATTCACGAAACTATGAAATCAGGAGATCAACCAAAGGCGATTCCCGGTTCACAATTACCAAGTATTGCAAAAAATGCATGAAGCACACACTCCACAAGGAAGGCAAGTAGGAGGAACACCATGGCTGAAGAAAAAAAGGAAAAGAAAGCCAAACTAGTCAAACAAGCGCCAAAAGTCGAGAAAAAAACGAGTAAGATCATGGAGATTCTCAAAAAAGAATATGCTTTTGAAAACTGGTTGCTCGCGATTATCTCACCGATTTTGATTGCCAATGGTGTCTATATCGTGATGGGCAAGTTTGGCGACCTCACTCTCAGTCTCGGTGAAAGCGGCATCAATTTCATCGACTTTTTCTTCAACACCGATTTGAAAAGAATTTTGACCGGATCGTTTCTGATCTTGGTCGGCACCCTCGTTATTATATACTTGGCGATACCAGTTCTTCGTCCGAGCGTTGCTGAAATGAAGAAAGTCACCTGGCCGACAGCCAAGGTCTTGGCCATTGACACCGCCAGAGTTTTTGGGTTTCTGCTTTTCCTGATGTTGATGTTCACTCTCTATGGGTTGGCGCTTGATCCGTTGTTCAAGTGGCTGCTTTCACTCTAGAAAGACGACATGATGAACAATAAACGACTTTGGTACATCGTCCAAACCTATTCGGGTTATGAGGATTCGGTCAAAGAGAATCTTCTTAGGCGGATTGAGACGATGCAGATGGAAAACCTGATTTTTCAGGTTATGATTCCCGAGGAATTGAGAACCGAGAAAAAACCCGATGGTTCTTTAAAAGAAAAGATCGTGAAGATGTTCCCAGGATATGTCTTCATCGAAATGATCGTTACTGACGATTCTTGGTTTGTTGTCCGCAACACTCCCGGAGTGACCGGCTTTCTCGGCAGTAGCGGTGGCGGCACCAAGCCGATTCCTCTCCTTCCCGACGAAATCAATCCGATCCTCAAAAAATGCGGGCTTCTGCAAGTCCAGAAACTCAATGCCAAACCCGGGCAGAGCGTTAAAGTAGTCAATGGTCCTTTTGCCGGACAGATCGGCATTATCGATACAATCGATGATGAAAAAGGCAAACTTGTTGTTCTCGTCGACATGTTTGGAAGAAAGACGCCAATCGAACTCGATTTTGCGGAAATTGAAGTATTGTAGTAAAAAACCATGAAAATGGTTTTTTTAATTGTTTGTTTGGTATATCGGCAATTTAATTATTGCTTTTTTCGTGATATAATACTGTCCGCGAGGTGATTTGATGATCAAGCTTGTCAATGTATCCAAGTATTATTCCAGTAACGGCGCCATCGCACTGGGACTGAGAAAAGCCAATCTGGAGCTTCATGTTAATGAATTTGTCGCTGTCATAGGCGAATCCGGATCGGGCAAGACGACCCTTTTGAACGTCATCTCGGGAATTGATTCCTATGAGGAAGGCGAGATGTACTTGAATGACCAAGAAACATCGTACTATTCAACCTCCGACCTCGAAAATTACCGAAAAAAGTACGTCGCATTCGTCTTTCAAAACTATAACCTCGTCGATTCTTTCACCGTTAGACAAAACGTCGAACTGCCAATGCTTCTTGCCGGATACTCAGCCAAAGAAGCGAGAGCGAGAGCCTATGAAATCATCAAGAAAGTCGGCCTCGAGAGTCACATCAACCATAAGGCTACCAAACTGTCGGGCGGACAGAAACAACGAGTGGTCATCGCTCGGGCTCTTGCCAAGGATTGTCCGATTATCGCCGCTGACGAACCGACAGGCAATCTTGATTCGGAATCAGCCAAACAAATTTGGCGTCTCCTCCACGAGATTTCAAAGGATAAACTAGTTATCGTCGTCACCCATGATTTCAGCCAGGTCCAAGAATATGCCACGAGAAAAATCAGGATCTATGATGGCGAGATCGTTGAAGATCAAAAACTAAGGAAAACTGAAATTGCCGATCTTCCCGAGATCCCTGATGAGGCTCGGAAAATCAAATTGAGCGAACACATCAAAATGGCGTTCAAAACTTTGTTTGCGGCTCCCAAAAAAACCATTCTCATGGTTTTTGTCTTTTTTGCTTTTGCATTTTTGGTTTCACTGGTCTACGGGTTATACAATCTTCAAGTGACAGGGCAGTCGGGATACACCGACGACTATACCCAAGTTTTTTTTAGAAACAAGAGTATTTCAAGAATGATTGTGCGAAAAACTGACAAAACAGCTTTCACAGCCACGGAACTGCTTGAACTCGAAGGCCTTTCCCAAGTTCAAACACTTGTGGAAAGGGATTATGTCATGGATATCAGGTTTTACATCAGGTCTCAAGAGGTTTTTGAAGATCTTCATAATAATGCTATGTCGGTTTACGAAATCAAATTTCTGCCTCTTTCTGTGCTTGATGAAAGCGATCTTTGGGCTGGTGAATGGCCATCAGCCGATGATGAGGTTGTTATTGTGCTTCCCAAAGCGGAAACCGAATCAACAGAATTTCAGCAGTTCTATCTTGACGAATGGTACGAATATGTCTGTCCCAGCGATTTGAACTGCATCTATGAAGCTAACTACAAAATTACCGGATTGGTCAAGGCCGAGGATGTTTTCATGGATAATGGTTACTATTTAGCAGTTAGCGAAGCTGAATATAAGCGAAGCGCGCAAGCTTTTTACCACATTTTCATCGCCGATGCTTCGTTTGTTTCAGCCGATAATGCCGGAAAAGAAATTTATAGCGAATGGCTTATCGACAATTTTGGCTATGGAACGGCACATTTTGTTCTTGACACCGATCTTGACGCTGATCAAGTCAAACTCAATAAGACACGATATGAGTACTATTTTTGTGGTTATGATGCCGGCGAGTGCACGGTGACTGACGGCCGTCTTTATATCGAAGATGCTTATGTAACTAATACTTTTTCCAATATTGAGGTGATTTTTGACATAGGGATCAGCAGCGACGAGATACATGTCAGCGAGGAAATATACAATCAGATTTTCTATGATGACGTCTATCAACTGAGTGTGATCAGCAACACCGATGTCAATGTTGGTCGGCTCATCAACAATATCTTGTCAATCAAAGAAGGCGGCGTCGCCAAATACAAAGTGATTTATCCCAAAACAATCAAGTCGACCGATCAATTGATGCAGGCGCTGGCTTTTTTTGAAACTCTGGGGACACTGGTTCTTCTTGTTGTGACGATTCTTGGCGCGACCTTGCTCAGTTATTTGATTTTCCGCCTTGTAATCAACACCAAACTGCGTGATTATGCCATCTTCAGAACCGTTGGAGCAAACCAGAATATGATTCAATTGCTCATTTACTTTGAAAACATTATCACCGTCAGCTTCAGTTATGTGCTGTTTGTCGGTCTTTCGATCGTTATTAAAAACATCTCAATAATCGATAGATACAGCCCTCTTTACGGTTTGAAGGTGTTCACCTTTGAAAACTATCTTGTTTTCTTTGGAATCGTCATTCTGATGGCCGTTTTAATTTCAGGTAGGTATTGCCGGAGGGTGTTCCAGGACACCGTCCAGACGGCCCTGAAGTTGGAATAGGGGGTGGTTTCGATGATTAAAATCAGCAAAATCAACAAATATTTCAACAAAGGCAAACAAAACGAGATTCATGTGATCAACAACACATCGATCACCTTTCCCGAAACCGGATTAGTTGCTTTGACCGGGCCCTCAGGTTGCGGCAAGACGACTTTGCTCAATGTGATCGGCGGCCTTGACAAATTCCATAGTGGCGAGATCGATTTTGACGGGAACATCATCAACAAGTATGATCCTCTCAAATGGGATATTATCAGAAACAAGTACGTCGGCTATATTTTTCAAAACTACTATCTTCTTTCCGATAAGACCGTCTATGAAAACATAGAAACATCGCTCAATATTGCCGGTCTCTATGACAAGGAAAAAATCGAAGAACGGATCAACTATGTTCTTGAAAGCGTCGGAATGTACAATTACCGGCGCCGCAACGTTCAAGCCCTTTCCGGAGGCCAGCAACAGCGCGTGGCCATCGCCAGGGCGATTGCCAAGAACCCGATGGTCGTACTGGCAGACGAACCGACGGGGAATCTCGACGCCAACAATACGTTTGAAATCATGAGCATTATCAAGAAAATCAGCGAGACTTGCCTCGTTATTTTGGTCAGCCACGAGAAAAAACTGGTTGATTTTTACGCAGACAGGGTCATCGAGATCAGAGACGGAATGATTGTCAATGATTACCAAAACGAAGGCAATCGCACTATCGACCGCATTGATTCGCGAAACATCTACTTGTTGGACTTGAAAAAGGAATCAGGGGCCGTACCGATTGAAGTGGATTACTACTATGATGAAACAATAAGTCCCCCAAAAGTTCAAGTAGTCTCTGTAAACAATACTGTCTATGTCAAAGCGGACAGCACCGCAAAAATTAAGTACGTGACGGAAGATTCGGAAATCAGACTTTTGAATGAACATTATAAGAAAGCCGAAACGAGTGATGCCAGCAAACACAAGTTCGATCTTAGCAAGTTCGGAGTGATTGTGGCAGACAAGGCCAGGACTTCTTTTATCCGTTTTCGCGATACCCTCAAGTCGGGATTCAAGAAAGTATTCCGAAAAAAGAAATTTATCGGCAAAGTTTTTTTGTTTGCCTATGTTCTCATCTCGGCGTTGATAGCTTATAATTTGGCGACGATCACGAACTTGGTCGGATTTGTTGACCGGGATTTCTTGACGGTGTCACGCGATTCGGTCGCCGTCAAACTTGATGACAAAGCCTCGATTGCCGATATCGATGCCATTATCGCGAGCGGACATGTGAATTCTGTCAATCCGCTCTCGACGGATCTTAGCATTAAATTCCGGTACAGCGATTTCTATCAAGGCGACATTTCCACGATGCGCTGGTATGCTTCGAAATCTGTTTTTGGGTATCCCGTTTCCCTCGCAGATGCCGGCAATTCCAAGATCGTCCTTGGAAGACTGCCGGCCAACAACCGCGAGATCGCCATTGATAAATGGATAGCCGACGATATCCTTGAGACTCAGGAAGTTATCAATCTGGGGGCTTTGAATTATCAGGATCTCTTGGGAAAATTCATCAGCAACAACTATATTCCCCAAAAGATAAAATTAGAAGTCGTCGGCATCGTCGATACCGATTCGCCGATCATGATCGTCTCTGACGGTAATTTCTCGTTTTTTAACAACTTTTATGAATTGAATACGATTACAGCGAAAGCGACCGCTCAAGGTGACTATACAATTGTCGAGGGGAAAGACATCGCTAATACACACGATGTATTGGTCCTTTCAGCATCTGACCTTGAGATTGGCGATACTTTCCTGATTCAGGGAGAAACCTTCACAATTTGCGGCAAATACATTTCCGATACTTTAACAACTAACATTATCGAAACGGAACAAATGGAACGATTGCTAATCAAGAAGGTGGTTCAGCAAGCGGCGGATTCCGCTTACTATTGGTGGTATCAGGTTGACTACTACATCTACTTTCACGCCGATGATCCCGTTTATGCGGCCGAGCAGTTAACAACTTTGGGCTATGAAGCGGAACCGGCATACGCTCTTTTAAAGGACAACTTCCGGTCAGCCCGTTTATCCGAAATTGCCTCAAAAATCCGTTTTATCGGCATCGCCATGCTTGGTTCAATCATTTATTTGATTCTGACGATGCGTTCAAGCCTTTTGGGAAGAGTCAAAGAAGTCGGGATCTACCGTTCGATTGGTGCGACCAAGAAGGATATTCACAAGATTTTCTGGTCGGAAATAATCGCTTATACGGTTGTTGGTTCTTTCACCGGCTATACGTTGATGACGATTCTGATCATGCAGTTCCAAAAGTACAACCCTCTGGCCGTCGGGGAGTTCTATTTTCCCTTCCATTACTTCCTCGCCGGCCTGCTAGGCATCTTCGCGCTCAACTCTCTGTTCGGCATGATTCCGGTCTTCAGCCTTCTCAGAAAGACCCCTGCAGAAATTACTACCCAGTATGATGTGTAACCTTGGATTATCTTGTCCGTGACAAGAAATTATCCTTGACACAGTCAAGTGCGATATTGTATAATATCTCAGCGTGCGCATTAAGCACCATTGCGTGGGAGGGCTGATTGCCCTTTTACCACATCACGAAATTCAGGAGGTGTCTTTCGTGGCTAAAGAAATCAAGACAGTCGTCAAATTGCAGATCCCGGGCGGAAAGGCAACACCCGCACCCCCGATCGGTCCTGCACTCGGACAGGCAAGTGTCAACATCCAGCAATTCTGCGTTCAATTTAACGAACGGACTAAAGACCAGGTCGGCAACATCATTCCGGTTGTCATCACGGTTTATGACGATAGGAGTTTCACATTTATCACTAAAACTCCGCCCGCCAGTGATCTGTTGAAGAAGGCCTGCAAGATCCAAAAAGGTGCCAGCAATTCCAAGAAAGAATCCGTGGCGACCATCACCAAAGCTCAACTTCGGGAAATTGCGACGATCAAATTGCCTGATCTCAACGCCAACGATGTCGAAGCGGCTTCAAGGATCATTGAAGGAACCGCAAAGAACATGGGAATTGTTGTAGTTGATTGATACCAAAGCGGTACACAGCTATATATGGGAGGACATTTCCGCTATAACCAAATATAGGAGGAAGAACCAAAATGGCAAAAAAAGGTAGAAAATACACAGAAGCCCTGTCGAAAATCGAACCGGGCAAGAAATACCCCCTTCTCGAGGGTGTGGAACTAGTCAAGAAGATTGCTTTCGAGAAGTTCGATGCCACTGTCGAACTCGCACTCAATCTGAATCTTGATCCCCGCAAAGCCGAACAGAACTTGCGCGGGGCGCTGGTATTGCCCCATGGGACCGGCAAGGAGAAACGCGTACTGGTCTTCGCCAAGGGCGAAAAGGCCAAGGAGGCTACCGATGCCGGGGCCGACTTTGTCGGTGATGATGAACTCATCGCCAAGATCCAGGGAGGTTGGTTCGACTTTGATGTCGTAGTTGCTACCCCGGATATGATGGCGAGTCTTGGGAAAATCGGCCGGTTATTGGGGCCAAAAGGGTTGATGCCGAACCCGAAGACCGGGACTGTGACTATGGATATCCATAAAGCGGTCACCGAAGCCAAGGGCGGCAAGATCACTTACAGGGTCGACAAGAACGGCAACATCCAGGCGGTCGTCGGTAAAGTATCCTTCGAGCCTGATAAGCTTGCCGAAAACATCAAGTTGGTCATCGATACCATCACTAAGGCCAAGCCATCGACCGTCAAGGGCATCTACATGAAAAATGCGGCGATCTCCTCGACAATGGGACCCGGTATTGATATCGCCATCTAAAACAGAATAAGCAATTCTTTATCCAAGACAGTAGGGGCCTAAGGGCTTAATCAACCTACCGAGACAAAGATAGGCTAAGAAGATTTTATGCGCCTCTTTTCTCGCGAAAAGAGGCATTCTTTTTCAAAACATCCACAAGGAGGAATATTATGTCAAGAGAAACTTTGATTCAAGCGAAACAGGAATCCGTGAATCAAGTTCAAGAAAAGATGGCAAAAGCAAAGGCCGTTGTTTTGGCTGAGTATCGCGGTCTGACCGTCGAGAAAACGGAAATGCTCAGACGGATGCTTAAAAAAGAAGGTTGCGAAATTGTTGTCATTAAGAACAACATCGCCCGTCGCGCTGCCAAAATGGTCGGCTTTGAAGCGCTCGACGGCGATCTCAAAGGGCCTAACGGCATTGTCTTCTCTTACAATGATTCCGTCGCCGGAGCGAAGATTCTCCACGAATTCGCCAGAAAGAACCCGAAACTGGTCATTAAATCGGGAATTGTGGACGGAGACTATTACGACCCCGCCCTCATCAAACAAATCGCGGTCCTTCCCTCAAAGGAAATCTTGCTCGCGATGCTCGCAACTCAGCTTTACGCACCGCTCAGAGATCTGTCAATCAGTCTTGATCTGTTGAGCCAAAAAGTTTAATCGAAACCAGGAGGAAATCAAAAAAATGGCAAAAATCAATGCTAAAGAATTTATCGAATCATTGAAAGAAATGACGATTTTGGAGATCAAAGCCCTGATCGACGCAATGAAAGAGGAATTCGGAATCGATCCATCCGCAGTCTCGGCAGCGCCTGCCCAAGCTCCGGTTGAGGAAGAAGAGCAAGGTCCGAAAGAATTCGATCTTGTCATCACAAGCGCCGGCCAAAGCAAGGTCGCCGTTATCAAAGTCGTTCGCGAAATCACCGGCCTTGGCCTGATCGAAGCAAAGAAACTCGTTGACGAAGCTCCCAAGGCAATCAAAGAAAAGCTCAAAGAAGACGAAGCCAAGCAATTGGCTCAGAAACTGACCGAAGCAGGAGCCACTGTCGAACTTAAATAAACCCCGCTGAACGATAAAACCTGACGATATCTCAGGTTTTTAGCCGTTTAAGAAAGGGGATGCCTGTGGCACACTATTTCACGAGAGAAAACAATCAACTTGAATCCAATCGCCAGTGGTTCAAGTGTTTTGTTGGTGGGAAGGAATTTATTTTCGTAACCGATCGCGGAGTTTTTTCCCGAAAAGGGCTCGATTTCGGATCAAGACTTTTGCTTGAGACGATTCTCAGCGATATGAAAGACTCCGTCCTCGATCTGGGGTGCGGTTACGGACCGATAGGGATTATCCTGGCAGATAGATGGAATGCCCGAGTTACCATGGTCGATGTTAATCTGCGCGCCCTCGAACTTGCCCAGATAAATGCCTCGATAAACAAAGTCGCTCCTGTGATTATAGAAAGTGACGGGATGGAAAATATTTCAGGGAAATACGCCCTGATTGTGACAAACCCGCCGATCAGAGCAGGGAAGCAAATCTTCTATAAGTGGTTTCATGATTCCGCTAGGTTTCTCGAGGACGGAGGCGAATTGGTTTTTGTCATGAAAAAGGATCAAGGCGCCAAATCTGCGATTGCCTATCTCGAGTCTTTTTACGCAAATGTCGTGGTTCGCCGAAAGAAGTCGGGCTATTACATAATATCGTGTCAAAAACCGTTGACGATTTGACAAGCATATGATAAAATATTTAAATGCGATAGAATGCGCATTTTTGTGTTAATCAGTCTTATTTGTTGATTTTTTGGTTAAAACAACATTAATATCATGAGGTGATCCTGTGGAATACAAGACCGTAAAATACGGTAAGCGCCGGGAAAGAAGAAATTATTCACGTGTCAAATCTAATGTGGAACTACCTAATTTGATCGAGGTGCAGACATCTTCATTCCAGTGGTTCATCGAAACCGGGCTCAAGGAGTTGTTTGAGGATCTCTCACCCATCAAAAACTTCACTGAAAGTCTCGAACTCTATTTCAATGAATATGAACTGGAACCGGCGAAATACACAGTCCAAGAGTGCAAAGACAAGGATATGACTTTTTCCAGACCGCTCAAGGTTAGGGTTCAGTTAAAAAGCAAAGAACTCTCCGACAAAGCAACTGGCCAAGTCGCCGCTGAAACTATCAAGGAACAAAAAATCTTCATGGGAGACATCCCGATGATGACGCCTTTGGGGAGTTTCATCATCAATGGTTCGGAACGGGTTATCGTTTCACAGATTGTCCGCTCCGCCGGCGTCTTCTTCAGCGAAGAAGTCGATAAAAAAACTCTGCAACGCAAGTATCTCGGCCAAGTGATTCCGACCAGAGGCGCTTGGCTTGAGTATGAAATCGGTTCGCGAGATATACTCTACGCGAAAATCGACCGCTCCAAGAAGATCCCGCTCTCGATTTTGATCAGGGCGATCGGCTTGTCGAAAAACGAACAGATCTACAAACTGTTCGGCGAGCACCCGTTGCTCAAAAACACAGCCGAAAAAGATGAAATCGATTCTTCTGAGGACGCGATGAAAGAAGTGTACGCCAAGATTCGTCAAGGGGAAACCGCGACAATCGAGGGTGCCCGGTCTTTTTTCGTTTCTCGGCTTTTTGACGAGAAGCGTTATGATCTCGCCGAGGTCGGCAGATTCAAAATCAATCAGAAACTGGATGTCGTTTCCCGTGTTATCAACTTGTTCGATAACGGCATCGACGTTAAACTCGCCAGGGATCTCGTCGACAACGAGACGGGAGAGGTTTTGTTGGCAAAAGGGCAGAGGCTTGATCATGAGGCCGCAACCTTCCTACAAAACAATCGGAAACATTTTACTAAAAGAGTTGAATTCGATGATAACTTGGAGACCGAACTCGAACATCATCTGGCGCGTGAAGCCCGTATGGAAGCCGCACCCGAAAACGCCGTCGAAGACTTTATCGAAAATGTCATTCGTGATGTTTACGTTGAATATTTGGATTTGAACGTCACAATCGACGGTGTGCAGAAAGAAGTCCGTATCATCGGCAACAATTCCTATGAAAACAAGTTGCATATCACAACTTCCGATATAATCGCCAGCATTTCTTACTACTTGAATCTTTTTGACCAGATCGGGAGTCTCGACGACATCGATCATCTCGGCAATCGCCGTCTCCGTTTGATCGGCGAACTTTTAAAGAATCAATTCCGGATCGGACTTGCCAAGCTGGAGAAAAATGTCAAGGACCGGATGTCGACGAAGGAAGTCAAGGAACTTACACCGCAGAACCTGGTCAACATCAGACCCCTTACCTCATCGCTCAAGGAGTTTTTCGGAAGCAGCCAGTTGTCGCAGTTCATGCAACAGACGAATCCGCTTGACGAGTTGACTCACAAACGGCGTCTCTCGGCTTTGGGACCGGGAGGCCTCACCCGCGACCGCGCCGGCTTTGAAGTCCGTGACGTTCATCAATCCCACTATGGACGCATCTGTCCGATCGAGACCCCCGAGGGTCAAAACATCGGATTGATCAATTCCTTGGCTTGTTACGTGCGCGTTAATAAATATGGATTCATGGAGACTCCGTATCTGAAAATTGACAAATCTACCCACAAAGTGACTGACGAGATTGTCTATCTTTCGGCTGATGAGGAGCAAAAGCATATCATTGTTCAAGGCAACGTCAAACTCAACGATGACATGACCATTAAGGAAGAACGCGTCGTAGCCAGACATCTCGGCGAAACAAAGATGTTTGACCGTGAGCGCTGTGACTATATGGATGTCAGTCCCAAGCAGATCGTCTCGGTTTCGACCGCCTGCATCCCTTTCCTAGAGCATGATGATGCCAACCGCGCTCTGATGGGGGCCAACATGCAACGCCAAGCGATTCCTTTGCTCAAGCCGGAAGCACCTTATGTCGGAACCGGAATCGAATTAAAAACCGCTCAAGACTCGGGATCGGCAGTTGTCGCTGAAAACGATGGCGTTGTCGAATTCGTCGATGGCACTAAGATTAAAATCCGCCGTTCCGACGGCGAGCAAGACACATATCATTTGCAGAAATTCATGCGGAGCAACCAAGGAACCTGCTCCAATCAGACTCCGATCGTCAAAGTTGGCGAAGTTGTCAAAAAGGACGAGATTATTGCTGACGGGCCTTCGATGGACGATGGCGAATTGTCTCTCGGACGCAACGTGCTAGTCGCTTTCATGACTTGGGAAGGCTACAACTATGAGGATGCCGTCATCATGAGTGAACGGCTGGTCCGGGATGATATCTATACTTCGATTCATATTGAAAAATATGAACTTGAAGCTCGAGACACCAAACTCGGAAAAGAAGAGATAACGAGAGAAATCCCCAATGTCGGCGAAGAAGGCCGCAAGTTTCTTGATGCCCAGGGTATCATCATCCCCGGAGCTGAAGTCAAGGAGGGCGACATTCTGGTCGGCAAAGTCACACCGAAAGGTGTGACCGATCCAACTCCGGAAGACAGGCTATTGCTTGTCATCTTTGGAGAGAAATCCCGCGAAGTTCGTGACACTTCTCTCCGTGTGCCTCACGGTGGCGGCGGCATCGTCCACAGTGTCAAGGTTTTCACCAGAGAACATGATGAGCTGGCTCCCGGAATCAACACTGTCGTCAAAGTTTATATCGTTCAAAAACGCAAAATCTCCGAAGGCGATAAAATGGCGGGACGCCACGGTAACAAGGGTGTCATTTCGAAGATACTGCCATGTGAGGACATGCCATACCTCGAAGATGGTACTCCAATTGACATTATGTTGAACCCTCAGGGCGTTCCTTCACGGATGAACATCGGCCAGGTTCTCGAGATCCATCTCGGCATGGCTGCCAAAAAACTGGGATTGCATATTGCCACTCCTGTCTTTGATGGCGTAGAACGGGAAGATCTTGATGAGATCATGAAAGAAGCGGGCATGAGCGAGGACGGCAAATATGTTCTCTACGATGGCCGCACCGGCGAGCGTTTTGACAACAAAGTTGCCGTTGGAATCATGTATATGATCAAACTAGACCACATGGTCGATGACAAACTGCATGCCCGGAGCGTCGGCCCCTATACGCTTGTCACTCAGCAACCGATGGGTGGCAAAGCCCAAAACGGCGGTCAACGTTTCGGTGAAATGGAAGTATGGGCGCTTGAAGCTTACGGCGCTGCTTACACTCTGCAAGAAATGCTCACCGTGAAATCCGATGACATCATCGGCAGAAACAAAGTTTTCCGCGCGATTGTGGACGGGAATCCAATCCCCGACCCAAGCCTTCCGGAATCGTTCAGGGTGTTGACTCGTGAGCTTCGTTCGCTTGGCATCTATGTTGAACTGATCAACCGCGATTCCGGAACCAACGAAGTCAACAAGAGTCTCGTTGACGAAGGCGTCGAAGACTACATCAGCAAATATGGGTTTCAATCCTAGGAAAGGGGAGGTCAAAAAATGAGTCAGAAGTATTCCCATCTGAAGATCCGTCTCGCCTCTCCCGAAGAAATCCGCAGTTGGTCATACGGTGAAGTCAAGAAACACGAGACGATCAATTATCGTACGCTCAAACCCGAAAAAGACGGTTTGTTCTGCGAAGTGATCTTTGGCCCGACCAAGGATTATCAATGCGCTTGTTCCAACAAATCCAAACGCACCACTCACCCGGGCAAGAAATGCCCTGTTTGCGGCGTCGAATACATCGAGAGCAAAGTCCGCCGCGAGAGAATGGGACATATCGAACTTGCGGCTCCGGTAGTTCATACTTGGTACCTTCGCAATACACCATCAAGACTCGCCATCTTGCTCGATCTCAAGGCCAAGGATCTTGAAGAAGTCGTTTATCTCGCTTCTTATATCGTGGTCGATCCCGGTGATACCGATCTGGAATTCAAGCAGATCCTTTCCGAAGCTGATTACACCCACTATTACTTTGAATATGGCAATCGCTTCCGGGCTCTGACCGGAGCCGAAGCCGTCAAGCACCTGCTAAAGAAACTCGATCTTGAAAAAGAGGTGCGCAACCTTAGAATTGAACTCAAAACCGCGTCCAAACAAAGACGCGACAAGATCATCAAGCGCCTGAATGTCGTTGAAGCATTCAAAAACAGCGACAATAAGCCGGAATGGATGGTCCTTGAGGTGTTTCCGGTCATCCCACCCGATCTCCGGCCGATGGTTCAACTCGACGGCGGCCGGTTCGCGACCACCGATCTCAATGATTTGTATCGGCGGATTTTGAACCGGAACAACCGTCTCAAACGTCAATATGAACAGGGCGCTCCGCATTTGATCACCAAGAACGAAAAACGGATGCTCCAAGAAGCTGTTGACGCTTTGATTGATAACTCCAAACGCGGTCGCAAAGTTGTCGTCGAACGGAACCGCGCTCTGAAATCACTCTCCGACATGCTTCGGGGAAAACAAGGCCGCTTCCGTCAGAACCTGCTCGGTAAGCGGGTCGACTATTCCGGACGTTCGGTTATCGTCGTCGGTCCCGATCTTGAGATGTACCAATGTGGATTGCCTAAGGAAATGGCAATCATCCTTTTCAAGCCTTTTGTTATCCGTGAGCTGATCAGCCGCTCGATCACTTCCAACATCAAAACGGCAAAACGGCTGATTGAGACACTGGATTCACGAATTTGGCCCGTCCTTGAAGACGTTATTCAGGAACATCCGGTACTTTTGAACCGCGCTCCGACGCTGCACCGCCTCGGCATTCAAGCTTTCGAACCGAAACTCGTTGAAGGCAAAGCCATCCGTTTGCATCCGCTCGTCACGACGGCATTTAATGCCGACTTTGACGGCGACCAGATGGCTGTGCATGTGCCGCTTTCCGAAGAAGCCCAGGCCGAAGCCAGGGTTTTGATGCTTGCCTCAAACAATATCCTCAATCCCAAAGATGGAAAACCGGTCGTTACCCCGTCACAGGATATGGTCCTTGGCAATTATTACCTGACCATGGAAAAGCAAGGGGAGATCGGCGAAGGATTTGTTTATAAAGACTATAATGAAGTCATCATGGCTTATGAGAACAAATACGTGACCCTCCACTCTCGGATCGCCGTTCCGGCCTCTTCGCTCGGAAGACCTCTCGATCCACAGTACAACAACCATTTTCTGATCACCACTCCGGGAAAATTGATTTTTAACACGATCCTGCCGGAGACTTTTCCCTATATCAACGAACCAACGAAGGAAAACCTTGAAGAGGCTACTCCGAATGCCTATTTCATCGCGCCGGGAGAGAATATCCCCGCAATTATCAAAGAAAAGAAACTGGTTTCACCCTTCAAGAAGAAGTTTCTGAGTATGATCATCGCTCAGATTTTTGCCAAATACAAGATCAATGAAACGTCAAAAATGCTCGACAAGATGAAAAATATCGGCTTCAAATATTCGACTATTGCCGGCATCACCGTCGCTGCCAGTGACATCACGGTCTATTCCAAGAAACAAGAAGTGCTTGATCATCATGACAAGACGGTCGATGAAATCACCGAAATGTACAACATGGGACTTTTGACGGACTCTGAAAGATCCAAACTTGTCATCCAGGAATGGGCGAATGCCAAGGATGAGATCCAAAAAGGGCTGGTCGAAGAACTAGACAGCGAAAACCATGTCTTCATGATGTCGGACTCCGGAGCTCGAGGCAATATTTCGAACTTTACTCAGCTTGCCGGTATGCGCGGCTTGATGGCCAACCCCACCGGCGGGATCATTGAATTGCCGATCAAGGCTTCATTCCGCGAAGGGCTCACGATGAGCGAGTTCTTCAACTCCACCCATGGTGCCAGAAAAGGGTCGACCGACACAGCGCTTAAAACGGCGGAATCCGGTTATCTGACCCGCAGACTGGTCGATGTCAGCCAAGATGTCGTCATCACCGAAGAAGATTGCGGTACCGATAAGGGCGTCAGGGTCAAACCGATCCTTGATCGTGACGGAAAACCGATCGAGACGCTTCAGGAACGGATCCAAGGTCGCTATGCCTCAGCCGATTATGTTCACCCCTTCACCGGCGAAGTGCTTGTGAAAAAGGACAAATATATTTCCGAAGATATCGCCAAGGCCATCGTCGCTTCGGCCGTCAATCCTGAAAACCCGGCCGATGTCCGCGATATTTCCGTACCAATCAGAACCGCGCTCACCTGCACTTCCAGAGTAGGTATCTGCCGCAAGTGTTATGGTCAGAACCTCGCGACCGGCGAACGCGCCGAAGTCGGTGAATCCGTTGGCACGATCGCCGCGCAATCGATCGGCGAACCCGGAACCCAGCTTACGATGAGAACCTTCCATACCGGCGGCGTCGCCGGCGACGATATCACTCAGGGCCTTCCGCGGGTCCAGGAACTCTTCGAGGCGCGCAAGTCCAAAGTGAAAGCGATCATCTCCGAAATCAACGGCGAAGTCGATGAAGTGTCTCCGATCGATGAGCGGTTCCTGATTGTGATTAAAAACGAGGACGAGACCAAAAGCTATGAAACCAACAGCAATGTCCCATCGCTCGTCAAGAAAGGCGACAAGGTCACTGCGGGTATGCAACTCACAGAGGGGGCCATCGATCCTAAGGAATTGCTGAGGGTTACCGATATGTCGACGGTTCAGCAGTATATCTTGAAAGAAGTACAAAAGGTTTACCGCTCCCAGGCTGTTGAAATATCCGACAAACACATCGAAATCATCATCAGGCAGATGACGAGACGCGTCAATATTGTGCTAGAAGGCGACACTGATCTCCTGCCCGGTTCCCAGATCTCGCTCAACGAGTTCATAGAAGCCAACAAAAAAGTTTTCGCCGAAGGCAAACGGCCTGCGGTCGCCAAGCCTGTTCTCTTGGGGATCACCAAAGCCTCCCTCCGCTCGGAATCGTTCCTCTCGGCAGCTTCATTCCAAGAGACAACAAGAGTTCTCACGGACGCCTCGATCAGGGGCAAGAGCGATTTCTTGCTAGGGCTCAAGGAAAATGTCATTATCGGCGGGCTGATTCCTGCCGGTACCGGGATTCTAAGGCACAAATCCTTCGAATACGAAGCTCCGGAGGAAGAAGAAGATCCATACGCCGATTTCGAAGAATAATTACTGCTAAGATAACAAATCATCCCGCTTTCCAATCAACCAATAGACGGCATTACCAATGATTGCTTGGTAGTGCCGTTTTTTTACATTCAGAGAAATCATGTATAATGACCAATATTTGTGATATAAAATGGGTACAAAGTAATTTTGTGTACATTTATTATAATAATTTGTCATTATAATTGAATTCTAAGTCAATTATATCAAGTTGAATATTTGAAGGCAATATTGACCAATTGCATATAAGTGGATAAACGGGATCTGTCAATGATGATATGCCTTCGAGGTATATCTTTTTTTGTAAAAGTTTTTATGAGGAGGTATTTATGAAAAAAGTACTTTTCCTGTTTCTGCTAGTGTTTCCTTGTCTAATTGGAACTACGGTTAATGCGTCACTAATGCCCGAGTATGATGTGTTATCGCCCAAACACTCAGCGGTCAAAACTTTGATTGATGAGAAAGGCAATCTTAGATCATACCTGTATGAAGAAGATGTCTTCTTTATGAATGAAGAAGGGGAGTATGAAGAAATCGATAACTCTCTAAAAAGCACCTTGTTTTCGGGTTATCATACGACACAGCATAGCGACTACATAGTCAAATTACCACGCAGCATAAACGAAAAAAAGAGTGTTTCAGTATCTTACATGAAATCATCATTTAGCATTACATACTTGGATATTTCCCGTTCAAAAGGTGAAATAACCAACAGTGTTGGACCAAAATTCGCTGAAAACACCGAAAGCAGAATTAACTACAAGGATATATTTGATGATATTGATTTGGTATTTGATATCCGATCGAGTCAATTTAAGGAAACATTAGTCCTTAAATCATACCAAGAGGGTTTTAGTTTTGAGTATCTTCTCAAACTGGATAATTTGGAGTTGACCAAAAAAGAGGATGGTCTGTTCCAACTTGAGAATGAAGACGGTGATTGTGTGTTTGAGATTGAACCATTCTATATGTATGATCAACAAGGGCTGTACTCGTACGAAATCGCTGTTCTGTATCAGGAAGTGTCAGATAATGAATTCCTTTTCACTATCACACCGAGCGCTTCTTGGCTGAAGAATGAGAATATCAAGTATCCAGTTGAAATCGATCCCACCGTGACATATACTATGAACAGTTCTAGTAACTTTATTCAGGACAAATATTGCATGGTTGGCTCAGATTATTGTGTTGATAACAGCAGGTTGAATGTTATGTACGATGAAACAATGATCATTGATGATGATTATGACTATACCTTGATGTTCTCGGTGCTTAATCTCAACACGTACAACATTTATGATTATGTGTATGACGAACTTGATAGTTACCCAGGATATACTATTGATTCGATAAAGGTTTATATTACCAGGCGGAGCACAAGTATGTACTCCAGCAGTGTTTTTGTTCAAGAGATATCTAACACACCAGGGTCATACACTTCTTTGAATGGAAATTCAAATTACGTAGTTTCCTACCAAACATCAGTTGCTGTCGGTTCCACAATTTCCTTTGATATTACAGGAGAAGTATACAAAAAAAAGAAAGCTGAAATAGTTAGCCTTCGATATCGTTTATATCCAAAATACATACCGACCAGAAACAACGTGTCGTTCTATTCGTCGGAAAGTTCTTCATCTCCAATTCTTGAGGTTACCTACGGCAACTGGTATACCCCAGAAACAAGCACAAACATGAACTGTTACGGATTTGCTTTAGGAATAGATCAAGCTCCAAATCCTAATGGAATCGGAAGCCCCTACTATAATGTCACCGCAATACTTAACAATGTTATAGTTGATCTGAACAATTGGGGAATAGAGTATCGAGTACTTGATGCATTCAACTCCACAATATATTCTAATGAGTATAGAATAGGAATGCGAGTATTATATGATCCTCTTGATAACAAACCTTATTCCTATCACTTTATTATGCAATTGCCTAACGGACATTGGGCTCAGAAACTACCTTCAGAAGATTCTTGGGTATTATGTGCAGGTTCTGTTGATCCACTAGATACGATTTGGCTTCTAAGAAACCGTCCTGGGATTCCAATTTATGACGCTTGTATTGGTGACGCTATCTATCTTGCCATTCAAATTGACGATTAAGGAGAGTGATGTTATGAAGATAATCAACAGAGTATTGACATTCTTCTCAGTAATGCTTCTTTTGCTCGTCTCTTTTGGCTGCAGGAAAGTTGAATTACCCACCGAGGGTCTCGTGTATGAACTTATAGAAGATGGAACAGGATACGCTGTCGTTGATTACACGGGAGAATCTCTTGATGTTGTGGTGCCTTCTTCCTATCTGGGATTGCCTGTGACAACAATAACATCCTCTGCATTTCACAACAAGTATACGGACATTGTCTCTTTATCGCTTCCAGATACGATGACATCTATTGAAAAGGACGCAATTGGCTGTCTTGTAAATCTGAAGGAATTCAGAGTGCCCAAGGAGATCGAAGACATCGGGTCTGCTCTAACATGGATACTTTCGAGCGTTGACATCAAGATTCCCAGAGATCACAAGCATTTGAAAGCAACGACAATCGGATTTCATAAAGCGGTGACATCGAAAGACAAGACAAAACTCGTTTGGGTTGCTAATCCCAAGAAAGAAGGAAAGACCATCAGAATACCAGCCTCAATCAAAATCATTGGGGCATATGCAATGGCAGGAACTAATTTTGGTGAAATTATCCTTCCCGATTCAGTCGAAGAAATTCATAGTTGCGCTTTTTATGATACAAAAAACACATCCATCAATATTCCCGAGAGCATAAAAATGATCGATGGCGGAGCATTTAGTTGTTCCGGTCTGGAGGGGGAATTGGTCTTGCCGGAAGGGTTGATATCACTGGGAAGATCCGTATTTTCCAACAGTCGACTTACCTCAATTTCATTCCCTTCAACGCTGCAATATCTTGATTACGCTATCTTTGGCAACACGACGCCACATGAATTGCAGAGGAATTTTGTTTCACGAGTTGAGTACAAGACGAAGGACTTTGACATGTCTCTATTCCAAGATTACAGTGAGTATTTCACATATTTCATTATCTGGAACTATCTATATTATCCATATACAAATGATGCTTCAACACCTTTTGAAGTTGAGATTGTGTTTTCGATAAACGAGGATGATAATCAACTAATGGAAGAAGCATTTTGGTTAGGATATGACAACATCAGAGAAGACATGGACTGGTCTGTGTATTCAAAACTCGACTATTATAGTTTCACTACCACGGCCAATTCTGATGAATGATCCAATCATCATACACACGGTCCGATGAAGACGATGCTTGTTTCGCTACCGGAAATATATCCGATGAATCATCATCCACGCATTTTGATTGTTTATGTAACTCTTTGATGTTCATCGTTGTTTGAATTTTCTACGGAATATTGTTCGTGTTAAGAGGTTATTTTATAATCTCTTTTTTTGGCGGGTAATATATATTTCATTTGCGATCAAGAATCGTTGATACCACACTATCGTTATGATAAAATGATTTAGCACGCGAGAAATCGCAGGGCTAGGGAAACAGGTCTTTGAAAACTGAACAGATAGACGATAGACGAATAAAAAGGACAACATATTGAGAAAGAACAAACAATTCAGATAATAATGGAGAGTTTGATCCTGGCTCAGGATGAACGCTGGCGGCATGCCTAATACATGCAAGTCGAACGGACTGGAGCAATCCAGTCAGTGGCGAACGGGTGAGTAACACGTAAGTAACCTAACCATTAGACGAGGATAACACCTGGAAACGGGTGCTAAAACTGGATAGGACAAAGGAACATAAGAACTTTTGTTTAAAGGCGCTTTCGGGCGACACTAAAGGAAGGGCTTGCGGCGCATTAGATAGTTGGGGGGATAAAAGCCCACCAAGTCAACGATGCGTAGCTGAGCTGAGAGGCTGAACAGCCACACTGGGACTGAGACACGGCCCAGACTCCTACGGGAGGCAGCAGTAGGGAATTTTCGGCAATGGACGAAAGTCTGACCGAGCAATGCCGCGTGAATGAAGAAGGTTTTCGAATCGTAAAGTTCTGTTATCGGGAAAGAATGACATATGGAGGAAATGCCATGTGAGTGACGGTACCCGATGAGAAAGCTCCGGCTAACTACGTGCCAGCAGCCGCGGTAATACGTAGGGAGCGAGCGTTATCCGGAATTATTGGGCGTAAAGCGTGCGTAGGCGGTTTGTTAAGTCAGTTGTAAAAGATCTCAGCCCAACTGAGTAGGGCAATTGAAACTGGCAGACTTGAGTACGGTAGAGGTAAGTGGAATTCCATGTGTAGCGGTGGAATGCGTAGATATATGGAGGAACACCAATGGCGAAGGCAGCTTACTGGGCCGGAACTGACGCTGAGGCACGAAAGCGTGGGGAGCAAACAGGATTAGATACCCTGGTAGTCCACGCCGTAAACGATGAGAACTAAGTGTTGGAGTGAAATTCAGTGCTGAAGTTAACGCATTAAGTTCTCCGCCTGGGTAGTACGGTCGCAAGACTGAAACTCAAAGGAATTGACGGGAACCCGCACAAGCGGTGGAGTATGTTGTTTAATTCGAAGATACACGAAGAACCTTACCAGGTCTTGACATACCATTGACATAATTAGAGATAATTAGTTCCTTCGGGACAATGGATACAGGTGGTGCATGGTTGTCGTCAGCTCGTGCCGTGAGGTGTTGGGTTAAGTCCCGCAACGAGCGCAACCCCTATTGCTAGTTGCTAACATGAAAGATGAGGACTCTAGTGAGACTGCCAGTGACAAACTGGAGGAAGGTGGGGATGATGTCAAATCATCATGCCCTTTATGACCTGGGCTACAAACGTACTACAATGGCCACTACAAAGAGAAGCAAAGCGGTGACGTGGAGCGAACCTCATAAAAGTGGTCTCAGTTCAGATTGAAGTCTGCAACTCGACTTCATGAAGGCGGAATCGCTAGTAATCGCGAGTCAGCAGATCGCGGTGAATACGTTCCCGGGTTTTGTACACACCGCCCGTCAAACCATGAGAGTTTGTAACACCCGAAGCCGGTGGCCTAACCTTTACAGGAGGGAGCCGTCTAAGGTGGGACAGATGATTGGGGTTAAGTCGTAACAAGGTATCCCTACGGGAACGTGGGGATGGATCACCTCCTTTCTAGGGAGAAATCCGATAGGAAGAAAACAAGCTGAGGGGGAAGCTCAGCGGAGCTATTGTCGATCTGTTCGGTTTTGAGAGACTTGTTTACGGACAAGTTTTTCTGATGAAGTAAGAAGGTCTTTGAAAAGTGGATAATACTGCAGCAAAGTTAAGGAAATAAGAGCGTATGGCGAATGCCTTGGCACTAGCAGCCGAAGAAGGACGTGACGAACTACGAAAAGCCTCGGGGAGTTGTAAGTAAGCAGAGATCCGGGGGTATCCGAATGGGGAAACCCGGCAGTTGAAGGCTGCCACACCGAAAGGTGGGGGAACGCAGGGAACTGAAACATCTTAGTACCTGTAGGAAAAGAAAGTAATAACGATTTTCCAAGTAGCGGCGAGCGAACGGGAAAAAGCCAATCATCGCGAAGGAGTTACAAAACCTTATCATAGTGGAAGCGTATTGGAAAAGCGCACCGAAGAGGGTGAAAGTCCCGTAGGCGAAATGGTAAGGACTCTGATGAGAAAGTACGGCGAGGCACGTGGAACCTTGTCGGAAGATGGGAGGACCATCTCCCAAGGCTAAATACTAGCTAGTGACCGATAGTGAACCAGTACCGTGAGGGAAAGGTGAAAAGAACCCCGGGAGGGGAGTGAAAGAGAACCTGAAACCATATGCTTACAACAAGTCAGAGCCCGTTAACGGGTGATGGCGTGCCTTTTGTAGAATGAACCGGCGAGTTATGATATTGTGCGAGGTTAAGATTGAAGGATCGGAGCCGAAGCGAAAGCGAGTCTGAATGGGGCGATTTAGTACAATGTTATAGACCCGAAACCGAGCGAGCTAGACATGAGCAGGTTGAAGTTGGGGTAACACCCAATGGAGGACCGAACCGCAGTCCGTTGAAAAGGGCCCGGATGACTTGTGTCTAGAGGAGAAATTCCAATCGAGCCCGGAGATAGCTGGTTCTCACCGAAATAGCTTTAGGGCTAGCGTCGGAATTTAGTTTTACGGGGGTAAAGCACTGAATGCCTGATGGCCTCATCTAGGGGTACTGAATGCAATCAAACTCTAAATACCGTAAAACATGTCCGGCAGTCAGACTACGGGTGATAAGGTTCGTGGTCAAGAGGGAAACAGCCCAGATCGCCAGTTAAGGTCCCTAAATTCATGCTAAGTGGGAAAGGATGTGGATCCGTCCAGACAGCTAGGAGGTTGGCTCAGAAGCAGCCACCCTTTAAAGAGTGCGTAACAGCTCACTAGTCGAATAGATCTGCGCCGAAAATGTACCGGGGCTAAGCATGATACCGAAACTGCGGAATCGATCGCAAGATCGATTGGTAGGTGAGCGTTCCAACAGCGTTGAAGGTAGACCGTGAGGACTATTGGAGTGGTTGGAAGTGAGAATGCCGGTATGAGTAACGAAAAGATGGGTGAGAATCCCATCCGTCAAAAGTCCAAGGTTTCCAGGGGAAGGTTCGTCCGCCCTGGGTTAGTCAGGTCCTAAGGCGAGGCTGAAGAGCGTAGCTGATGGGCAACAGGTTGATATTCCTGTACTACTCATGAGACTGAGGGAGTGACAAAGTAGGATAGTTTGAGCCCATTAATGGATTTGGGTTGAAGGCAACGAGGGCGTGATGTAGGCAAATCCGCATCACATAAGCCAGAGTGCTGATAACGTAAGTCAGATGAATCCAGACTTTCAAGAAAAGCTTCTAGGGCTAATGTCATGAGTACCTGTACCGTAAACCGACACAGGTGGACGAGGAGAGAATCTAAAGACGCGCGAGATAACCCTTGTTAAGGAACTCGGCAAAATGACCCCGTAAGTTCGCGATAAGGGGAGCTTTAAGAAATTAAAGCCGCAGAGAAGCGGCCCAAGCAACTGTTTACCAAAAACACAGGTTTCTGCTAAATCGCAAGATGAAGTATAGGAGCTGACACCTGCCCAGTGCTGGAAGGTTAAGAGGAGAGGTTAGCGCAAGCGAAGCTTTGAATTGAAGCCCCAGTGAACGGCGGCCGTAACTATAACGGTCCTAAGGTAGCGAAATTCCTTGACAGGTAAGTTCTGTCCCGCACGAATGGTGTAATGACTTGGGTACTGTCTCAACAAGGGACTCGGTGAAATTTTAGTACCTGTGAAGATGCAGGTTACCCGCGACTAGACGGAAAGACCCCATGGAGCTTTACTGTAGCTTGATATTGACATTCGGTAATCGATGTACAGGATAGGTGGGAGGCTGTGAAGCCGGGACGTCAGTCTCGGTGGAGCCAACGTTGGGATACCACTCTTCGGTTATTGAATGTCTAACCCGCAGGTGTGCAGCCTGGGGGACAGTGTCTGGTGGTCAGTTTGACTGGGGCGGTCGCCTCCCAAAGAGTAACGGAGGCGCACAAAGGTTGGTTCAGAATGGTTGGAAATCATTCGTAGAGTGTAATGGCAAAAACCAGCTTGACTGCGAGACTAACAAGTCGAGCAGAGACGAAAGTCGGTCATAGTGAACTGGCGGTTCCGAATGGAAGGGCCGTCAATCAACGGATAAAAGTTACCCTGGGGATAACAGGCTAATGACTTCCAAGAGTACACATCGACGAAGTTGTTTGGCACCTCGATGTCGGCTCATCGCATCCTGGAGGTGGAGTCGCTTCCAAGGGTTGGGCTGTTCGCCCATTAAAGCGGTACGTGAGCTGGGTTCAGAACGTCGTGAGACAGTTCGGTCCCTATCTGTCGTGGGCGTAGGAAATTTGAAGGGAGCTGTCCTTAGTACGAGAGGACCGGGATGGACGCTCCAATGGTGCACCAGTTGGCTTGCCAAGGCCACAGCTGGGTAGCTAAGAGCGGCAGGGATAAACGCTGAAAGCATCTAAGCGTGAAGCCCCCCTAAGATGAGATTTCCCATTCGCAAGAAGTAAGACCCCTTAAAGATGATGAGGTTGATAGGCCAGGGGTGCAAGCACGGTGACGTGTTTAGCTGACTGGTACTAATCGGTCGAGGACTTAACTTTGCACGCGATCAACGCAATGCAGTATATCCAGTTTTGAAAGATGGTCCGGTGACGATGGCGAAGTGGACACACCTGTTCCCATCCCGAACACAGCAGTTAAGCACTTCAGCGCCGTTGATAGTGTTTGAACGCAAGAGTAAAGACTGTATTTGACTGCTTTCTTATAAAAGCCGCGGAATGACCGCGGTTTTTTATGAAATGGAATCTCGAAAAAAGTCTGAAATATTGTGATTGACACACCTAGTATCGTAGTGTATAATACATAATGCTGTGAAAATAATCATCATCTCGAGGTTGCCTGTCAACCTTATAAAAATGAGACAAACGCACCTCCCGGGTGTGTGGGTATGAAAGGAGGAAATCAAAATGCCTACTATCAACCAATTGATCAAACAGGGCCGTCAGGACAAAGTCAAGAAATCGAAAGCGCCGCAACTCAACATCGGCTTCAACAGCCTCAAAAAGCGCTATACAAACCTTCCCAGTCCACAAAAGCGCGGTGTCTGTGTCCGTGTTGCGACTTTGACACCGAAGAAACCGAATTCCGCTTTGCGGAAATATGCCCGTGTCCGGTTATCAAACGGTGGCGAAGTGAACGCGTATATTCCCGGCATTGGCCACAAACTGCAAGAACACAGTGTTGTTCTGATTCGTGGCGGACGTGTGAAAGACCTACCTGGTGTTCGTTATCACATTATCCGCGGGACATTGGATACGACTGCTGTTCAAGATAGGAAACAAGGCCGTTCCAAGTATGGAGCGAAAAGACCGGCTCCGGCAAAAAAATAAGCAGGTCAGATAAGGTTGTTTCACATATAACAACATTTTGAAAGGAGGAGACGCCTTATGCCTCGCAAAGCAAGAGTTGTCAAAAGGGATGTTTTACCGGATCCGATCTACAACTCAAAACTAGTTACCAAGTTGATCAACAACATCATGACCCAAGGCAAGAAAAACCTTGCGCAAAACATACTATATAACGCATTTGAACGCGTTAGAGAACAAACGGGAAAAGAACCTCTGGAAGTGTTCAATGAAGCCCTCAACAACATCATGCCTTCCCTTGAAGTCAGAAGTCGCCGGATCGGCGGCCAGAACTATCAGGTTCCAAGCGAAGTCCGCAGCGACCGTCGGGTAACACTGGGACTCAGATGGTTGGTTCAATATTCCCGGTCCCGTCACGAAAAAACGATGGAGGAACGCTTAGCCAGAGAGATCATTGATGCCGCAAACGGCACAGGAGCCTCGGTCAAGAAACGCGAAGACATGCACAAGATGGCTGAAGCCAACAGAGCATTCGCGCACTACCGTTTCTAATCATTAAGAAAGGATAAAAAGTTATGGCACGTGAATTCAGTTTGGACAAGACCCGCAACATCGGGATCATGGCGCATATCGACGCCGGCAAGACGACCACGACCGAACGGGTGTTGTACCACACGGGAAAAATCCATAAAATGGGCGAGACGCATGATGGCGCTTCGCAAATGGACTGGATGGAACAAGAACAAGAACGTGGCATTACCATCACTGCTGCAGCGACTACAGCATTCTGGAAAAATTACAGAGTGAACATCATTGACACTCCTGGCCACGTCGACTTCACTGTCGAAGTTTCGAGATCCCTTCGCGTGCTGGATGGTGCTGTAACCGTGCTCGACGCCCAAGCCGGCGTCGAACCGCAGACAGAATCTGTCTGGAGGCAGGCGAACGAATATCATGTCCCCCGTATTGTCTTTGCGAACAAAATGGACAAAACCGGGGCTGATTTTCAGGAATCGATCAAAACGATCCACAGTCGTTTGGGCGCCAAGGCCGAAGCGATTCAATGGCCGATCGGCGCTGAGGAAAATTTCCGTGGGATCATCGACATCGTGATGATGAAAGCATACGAATTCGACGGTGAACCGGATGAGAACTTCGTGGAGGTCGAAATACCAGCTTCTTTGCGCAAAACTGTAAACGAAAGAAGAACAAAACTGATCGAAGCCGTCGCCGACTTCGATGATGAATTGATGACGAATTACCTTGAAGGCCGGGAAATCGATGAGAAGATGCTTAAAAGAGCGATCCGTGCCGCAACCCTGTCGGTGACTTTCTTTCCCGTTCTCTGCGGTTCAGCCTTCAAAAACAAAGGTGTAAAACTGATGCTTGATGCCGTGATCGACTATCTTCCGAGCCCGGTTGAGGTCCCTCAGATAAAGGGACACAACAAACAAGGCAAGGAAGTCACCGTCTATCATGACGACGACAAGGAATTTGTCGCCTTGGCCTTCAAGGTCATGACTGACCCCTTTGTCGGTAGACTCACTTTCTTCCGCGTTTATTCGGGAGTGGTCGAAAAAGGGTCATACATCGTGAATACCTCAAAAGAAAAAAAAGAGCGTCTGGGGCGGATCCTGCAAATGCATGCGAATCACCGCACCGAAATTGACAAGGTCTATTCCGGCGATATCGCCGCGGCCATCGGCTTCAAAGACACTACCACGGGCGATACTCTCTGTTCGAACAATATTCATGTGATTCTCGAATCAATGAAGTTTCCCGAACCGGTGATTTCGGTCGCAATCGAGCCCAAGACCAAGAATGATCAGGACAAGATAGGCATTGCTCTGAAAAAACTGTCTGAGGAAGACCCGACCTTTAGAACCTACAGCAATCCCGAGACCGGTCAGACGATTATCTCCGGAATGGGCGAATTGCATCTTGAGATCCTCGTTGACAGAATGCGGCGGGAATTCAAAGTCGAGGCAACAGTCGGTAGACCGCAAGTCTCCTATCGCGAAACGATCCGCAAAGAAGCGAACTGCGAAGGCCGTTTCGTCCGTCAAACCGGCGGAAAAGGCCAATACGGGCATGTCTGGATCAAATTCGAGCCGAATCCCGGCAAAGGCTATGAATTCGTTGACAAAATCGTCGGCGGTGTCGTTCCCAAGGAATACATCCCCGCTGTCGATAAAGGACTACAGGAAACTTTGGCGGGCGGGATCATCGCCGGTTACCCGGTTCTCGACATTAAGGCAACTTTGTATGATGGTTCATATCACGAAGTCGATTCCTCGGAGATGGCTTTCAAGATCGCCGCTTCGATGGCACTCAAACAGGCCAGGGAAAAATGCCGTCCGACTTTGCTTGAACCGATCATGGTCGTCGATGCCATAACACCTGAAGAATACCTTGGGAACGTGATCGCCGATCTAACTTCAAGAAGAGGCAAGATCGAAGCTCAAGACACGCAGGGGAAAGCTCAGAAAGTGACTGCCAAAGTCCCCTTGAGCCAGATGTTCGGTTATGCGACTTCCTTGCGTTCCAATACCCAGGGACGGGCGACCTACACAATGCAATTCTCTCATTATGAAGAGTGCCCGAAGTTGATTGCCGAGGAAATCATCGCCAAACGCAGCAGTTAAACTTTTCCGATTTCGACCAGAAAGTTATCTATTGCAATATTCGACATCTTGTTATACAATAATATTTATTAAGCGACTAATTAAAACAATATGTATAAAGGAGATCCAATTATGGCAAAAGCAAAATTTGAAAGGACAAAACCACATGTCAACATCGGCACGATTGGTCACGTCGACCATGGCAAGACCACGTTGACCGCAGCTATCACCATGGTTCTTGCGAAACAAGGCCTGGCCCTTGTGAAAGACTATGCCTCAATCGATGCCGCACCGGAGGAAAAAGCAAGAGGAATTACGATCAATACCGCTCACATTGAGTATGAGACCAAGAATCGCCATTATGCTCACGTTGACTGCCCCGGACACGCCGACTATGTCAAAAACATGATCACAGGCGCCGCCCAAATGGACGGAGCGATTTTAGTTGTGTCCGCAGCTGATGGCGCGATGCCCCAAACAAGAGAGCACATCCTGCTCAGCCGTCAGGTCGGCGTTCCCAAGATCGTCGTTTTCCTGAACAAAGCCGATATGGTCGATGATGATGAGTTAATCGAACTCGTTGAAATGGAGATTCGTGAACTTCTGAACGAATACCAATTCCCAGGGGATGAAACTCCGGTCATCGTTGGAAGCGCCCTCAAAGCAATGGAAGGCGATGAGGAAGCCCAGAAGAAAATCTTGGAACTCATGCAGGCTGTCGACGACTATATCCCGCTTCCAGAAAGACCCGTGGACAAACCGTTCTTGATGCCTGTCGAGGACGTGTTCACCATCACTGGCCGTGGCACCGTCGTCACCGGACGTGTTGATCGTGGAACGATCAAAGTCAATGAACCAGTCGAAATCGTTGGCATCCGTCCGACAAGGTCAACGGTTGTCACCGGCGTAGAAATGTTCAGAAAACTTTTGGACTATGCCCAAGCAGGCGATAATGTTGGTTTGCTTCTGAGAGGCGTAGCGCGTGAGGAAGTCCAGCGCGGTCAAGTCATCGCCAAACCAAAATCGGTTACCCCGCACACCAAGTTCACCGCTCAGGTGTATGTTTTGAGCAAAGAAGAAGGCGGCCGACACACTCCGTTCTTCAGCAACTACCGTCCGCAGTTCTACTTCCGGACAACTGATGTCACCGGTGTCATCGATCTTCAAAAAGGCGTAGAAATGGTCATGCCCGGCGACAATACCGTCATGATTGTCGAATTGATCCACCCGATCGCCATCGAACAGGGAACAAAGTTCTCAATCCGCGAAGGCGGTCACACCGTCGGTGCCGGTTCTGTCGTAGAAATCATCGAATAGCACTTACAAATAGGGATGCGCGAGCATCCCTTTTTTTGTCTTTGATTGGCTTAGTAATCTGGATATGGTATAATTTTAATGGTATCGACACTCTTCGATCAACACTTTTGTTTAAAGGAGCACAACTATGGAAAAAACAATCCAAAACATCAGATTTCTCGGTCTTGATATGATCGATGGTGCCAAAAGCGGTCATCCTGGGATTGTTCTCGGAGCCGCCCCGATCTTGTACTCTTTATATCAGTATCATCTCACGAGCGATCCAAAGAATCCGGACTGGTTCAATCGGGATCGCTTCTTTCTCTCGGCCGGTCACGGATCGGCACTTTTATACGCTGTTTTGCATCTCGCGGGTTACGACCTTCCGCTAGATGAACTCAAACGGTTTCGCCAGCTTGGATCGATGACTCCCGGTCATCCGGAGTATGGTCACACACCTGGGGTCGAAGCAACGACCGGCCCGCTTGGACAAGGGCTTGGAATGGCTGTCGGCAATGCGATAGCGGAATGCCATCTTCGCCATCATTTCAACAGGCCGGGCTTTCCCGTAATCGATCATTACACCTATGTTCTTTGCGGTGACGGAGATTTGCAGGAGGGAGTGGCTCTTGAAGCACTCAGCCTTGCCGGCCATCTCGGCCTCGAACGGTTGATCATTATCCATGACTCCAACGATATCCAACTCGACGGGCCAACGAAAAATGCGGTGTCTGAAGACTTGCGGATGAAGATGGAAAGCATGGGCTATTATTATCAACTGGTCAGGGACGCCAATAATGTTCTCGAAGTCTCGATCGCAATCGAAAGCGCAAAACAAGTGAACAAACCGGGTTTCATCGAAATCAAGAGCATCATCGGCCAAGGATCCGCGAAGCAGGGAACCAGTTCAGTTCACGGTTCGCCCCTCGGTCCCGATGAAACGCGCAGGCTGAAAGAGGAAGCCGGCTTTGAAACGACCCTGTATCATGTCGACAATGTGGCAGTCGCCGATTTTGAAAAGCGTTTTGGAAACCGCGGAAAAAAAGCATTTTCCAAATGGAACAAACTCCTAAAAAAGTATCATGATGCTTATCCCGAACTGCATGCGGAATTAGAGAATATCATCAATAGGAACTGCGGTGTCGACATCGCCGATCTTTATGCTTTGGATCCCATCGGCCATAAGGAAGCAACGAGAAAGACAGTCGGAAAATTTCTCCCGCTACTGTCCGAAAAAATCCCCGCCCTAATGGGAGGTTCGGCCGACCTTGCTTCTTCGACGAATGTCAAAGGCAACGACGGCAATTTTAGCAAAGAGACCCCCCTTGGGCGCAATATCAATTTCGGAGTGAGAGAACACGCGATGGGAGCGATCGTCAATGGGATGACTCTCCACCATCTAAAAGCTTTTGGGAGCGGGTTCTTCGTTTTCTCCGATTACATGAAGCCGCCGATCAGGTTAGCTGCGATCATGAAAATACCCTCAATGTTTCTTTTCACCCACGATTCCGTCGGGGTGGGAGAAGACGGACCGACGCACGAGCCGATTGAACAGCTCGCGATGTTCCGCTCGACGCCGGGGCTGATCGTCATCAGACCGGCCGACAGCAATGAAACCAGACATGCCGTCCGCTATGCGGTCGGCGAAGCCAAGACTCCGACTTTGATCGCGATGACTAGACAGGATATTACCGTGATGCATCAAGCGAGGTACGAGGACCTGGTCAAGGGCGGCTATATTGCCAAGGATGAGCGGGATTTCACCGGGATCCTGATCGCATCGGGAAGCGAAGTCGAATTGGCATTGAAAGCCCAAGAGGTGCTTATGAATCGTGACGGCATCGCCGTCAGAGTCGTCTCGATGCCGTCGATGGAATTGTTTTTACAACAACCGCAAGCATATCAAGATCAAATCCTGCCTCCGGCTTGTCAAAGACGCCTGGCGCTTGAAATGGGCGCGAGCGGACTCTGGTACCGCTTTTCCCGGAATGTGTTGGGGATCGATACGTTCGGCGTTTCCGCTAAACTTCAAGATGTTCTTTCCTATTTCGGCTTTACGGTTGAAAATGTCGTCAAAACCTATCTCGAACTGGAATAAGCAAGCATGAAAGTATCGCTGATTGATTCGCATGTTCATCTTAACGACGACTCGATTTACCAGCGTCTGGAGGAAGTGATTACAGCTGCCGTCAACGTCGGTGTCGATCAATTCATTTGTATTGGCTATGATCGCTTCCATTCCGAACGGGCTCTTTCGATCGCCAATGAATTCGATAGTGTCTACGCGGCCGTCGGTTTTCACCCGGCAAGTGCTCATGAGATTGGCGATTTGGAGCTCAATTGGCTCAGGGAACGAGCAAAGAAAGAGAGAGTTGTCGCAATCGGCGAAATCGGGCTCGATTATTATTGGGATAAAAGTCAAATCGAGGCCCAAAAAAGAGTTTTCATCGAACAAATTAAAATTGCCAATGAACTGAACCTGCCGATATCAGTTCATATGCGTGACGCCGTCTTGGATACCTATCAGATTATCAAGCAGTATAAGCGACCAGATCTTTTGGGCGTGATGCACTGCTATTCCGGAAGCCACGAGTCAATGAACGACTTTATTGAACTAAATATGTATATTTCCCTTGCCGGGCCCGTAACTTTCAAAAACGCCCGGGTTTCCAAAGAAGTTGCGGTGAAAGTGCCTCTGGAAAGACTCGTCATCGAGACTGATTCCCCCTACCTAGCTCCTCAACCGGTGCGGGGAAAACCAAACGAGCCGAAGTACCTTTGTCATATCGCAAGAGAGATAGCTGGTCTTAAGGGCTTGTCCTACGAGGAGGTGGCGCTCGCCACCACGCGCAATGCGCAAAGACTCTTTGGCTTATGAACTAGATAAAAAATGCGTTTTGTTTGGAGATGATCAGGATGGGACTCAATGCGGGAATTATCGGATTACCCAATGTTGGCAAGACTACGGTGTTTAACGCGGTTATAAAAGCCAAAATGCCAGCCAGCAACTATCCGTTTGCGACAATCGAGCCCAATGTCGGCGTTGTCGAGGTTCCCGACTGGCGAATGGAAAAACTGATCGAAATCTACAAGCCGAGAAAAGTCGTCTATACATCTTTTGAACTCACCGATGTCGCTGGATTGGTCAGGGGATCATCCAAGGGCGAGGGCTTGGGCAATCAATTTCTCTCTTTCATCAGGAATTGTGATTCGTTGTGCCAGGTAGTCCGTTGTTTCACCGATCCCAACGTCCTCCATGTCGAAGGCAGCGTCGATCCGATCCGGGATATTGAAACGATTCAACTCGAACTGATTTTCGCTGATTTAGAAGTTGTTGAGAAACGCATGCCTAAAATCGAGAAACGGGCGCAGACAAAGGCTGATCGTGAAGCGGTTGAAGAGTACCAAGTTCTGTGCAAACTTCACGATCAATTGATGGCGGGATCACCGATCAGAAGCCTTCAATTGACGAAAGAGGAACTGAAAATAATCAAAAACTTCAGTTTTTTGACGGCGAAGCCGATGTTGTATGTTTGTAATATATCCGAAGCTGACATCCATGATCCCGACCAAAACGATTATGTGAGAAAAATTCAGGAAAGAGCTGTTGGTGAAAACTCCAGAGTCACGGCTGTCAGCGCGAAAATCGAACAGGAACTATCCGAATTGGATGACGCCGACCGGCTAGCTTTTATGGAGGAGATCGGCCTCAAACAATCAGGACTTGACGATTTGATCAGGAAAACCTATGATTTGTTGGGATTGGAGACTTTCTTCACGGGAAGTGAGAAAGAAGTGCGTTCATGGACTTTTAAGAAAGGAATGAAAGCTCCAGAATGCGGCGGTGTCATTCATTCCGATTTTGAGAAGGGATTCATCCGAGCGGAAACTATTGCTTTTGCGGATCTTCTAATTGCGGGCAGTGAGGCAAAGGCAAAGGAGATGGGCAAGTACCGTCTTGAGGGCAAGGATTATGTTGCGAGGGACGGAGACATCTTTCATTTCCGGTTCAACATCTAGGAGGGAAGTAGCGGAGTATGGCATCTTCTAAAAACGGATTCAAAGAAACCTATATCCTCTTTGGCATCGATCTTGATCAGGCTGTCGCTATGGGAAAGATGCTTCATCAAGCTAATATAGCTGAAGGCATTGAGTTCAAAGAGACCATTGACGGGATTAAAGCAATTTTAAAAGCTCGCGAGCGGGAACAATTTGACACCCTCAACCGCGCCTTTGTCGGTATGTATCAGAAGTGGATCGTATCCAAAGGGGGAAAGCCGCTCGAAGAAGTTTTTTATGAGTGTCTTCTGAGCAGAAATCTTCTAGTCTCGACTGCCGAATCAATCACCGGGGGAATGATTGCCTCGCGGATCATCAACGTCCCGGGTGCTTCACGAATCATTAGGAAAGCTTTTGTACTCTACGACGCTAAGGCAAAATCTGAGGCATTAAGTATTCCAATGTCGCTGATTGAATGTTATGGGGAAGTCAGCCTTGAAGTGGTCGGGGAAATGGCTAAAAATACGCAAATGCTCACGAAGGCCAACATTGTTATCGCGACGAGCGGTTATGCCGGCCCGACTTCTGGATCGCAGTCAGAGCGACTTGGTGAAGTCTGTCTTGGCTTTGCGATCGGTGATGACCTCACTACCATTAAAAAGACATTCCGAGGATCGAGAAACCAGATCAGGAAACAAGCTGTCGCTTTCGCTTTGGCGTTCGTGATCCATTATTTGAACCAAAAAGCACAATAACACGATCAGCAATCTCATGATATCTTTAAAGCACCTGATATATATTGAGCCGACTTTGTTTTCTAACTGGCTTCATTTTCTCCTCGTAAGGAAAGCGAGTCAAGATAATCTAATAGTATTGGTGTTTGCTTTTTCTTTTTACTGAACAAGCTTATTCTAGACAAAAGATAGTGACTGTGATATAATTACTAACCGTGAGATTTTTCATACCTTGCTGCGAAAGCAGCCATCAGACCAGAAGGAGGAAAAAATAATGAGAAAGTACGAGATCATGTATATCATTCGCCCGTCTCTCGAACAAGAGGCAAGGGATGCACTTATCGGCGAACTGAACGCGATCCTGACTGACCGCGGCGCCGAAGAGTTGATTGTCGATGAATGGGGAATGCGCGAACTGGCTTATGAGATCGCCGATTTGAAGAAAGGCTACTATGTAGTCATCGACGTCTTGACGACACCGGAAGCAACCGCTGAGTTTGATCGCGTCATAAAGATCAAGGAAGACGTCCTGCGCCATATCATCATCTCAAGAGAAGAAAAGTAAGTTGGAGAGGATATTATGTTGAACAAAGTCGTAATGATCGGCAGAATGGTAAGAGACCCGGAACTCAGATATACCAACAGCAACATTCCGGTCGCTTCTTTCACTTTAGCTGTCAATCGTTCGTTTCAGAGTTCAAGCCAGACTCAGGGCGAAAGCAATGCCGATTTCTTTGATTGCATCGTCTGGCGGAAACCGGCCGAAAATGTCAGCAAATACTGCAGCAAAGGCAGTCTTGTCGCTGTCGAGGGCAGACTCCAGACCCGCAACTACATGGATGAGAAAAACAACGTAAGGCGATATGTGACGGAAATTGTCTGTGACCAAGTCGTGTTTCTCAGCCCCAAATCCCAATCTGACAATTATCAACCGCAAGAAAGCACCAAAACAGATGAAGCCGATAGTCAAATCGACATCATCGAAGACGATTTACCATTCTAAACCAGGGGAGGTCCAATCATGAACAACAAACAACAGAGTACTCAGCCCGCTGCGTTTCGCGGTGCTCGCAGCCGCAAACGCAAACGCTGTTATTTTACCGATAACAAAATCACATATATCGATTTCAAGGATTGCGAACTTTTAAAAAGATTCATTTCCGAAAGAGGCAAGATCCTTCCGCGACGAGTTACCGGTACCAAGGCATATTACCAGAAACACTTGGCAATAGCGATCAAACGTGCTCGTTTCATGGCGTTGTTGCCATATGTCAAGGAATAAGAGCGCAAAAAAGACTCAATGAGTCTTTTTTTTCTATAATTTGGTATTTAAATGGCTGTTGTGATATAATTATTTTGATTTAAAGTAGAGGTAGAATATCCATGAACAAACGGCCCTTGATCCTTTCAATCCTGGCGCTTCTATTATTTTTGGGAGCGATTGCTTTTGGCGTAATCTACATTTTTAACACGCTTGGCTTGGTTTATTTTCTCGTTTATGTCGGGATTTTGGCGGTTTTTGCGATTGTTTTGATGACAGCGGTTTTGTCAAATCAAAAGATCCATTCGCGAATAGAAACCTTGCAGAGAAAATTTCGTGAGAAGAATTTGCTCGAAAAACGCCTCATCAATAGCGAAGATATCGCCTTAAATTATCTTCCTGTGGGCATGTTGATCTATGACGATAACAACCAGATTGTCTGGGCCAACCATTATGCGAAAGAATGTTTCGCTAATGTCCTGATCGACCGCAAACTGAGTCTTGTCCACGAAAATCTCGGCAAAAGCATCGAGCGACGCGAAGGCAAATTCATCATCAACGTTTATGGCAAAAACTATGATATCATCCATTATCCCAAGAACAAGGCGCTTTATATGTTTGAAGTCACGGAGCGGGAAAACATCAAACGGCTCTTGCGGGAGAACCAGCCGGTAATCGGTGTTCTCAGTTTCGACAATTTTACGGAAGCTACGCAAAACCTTGACTTTCAGGATAAGTCAAGCCTTCAGGGGAAATTTCTTGGCGCCCTTGATTCCTGGTGCTCCAAATATAATATTTATTTTGTCAATCTACGTCCCGAAAAATCAGTTATTTATCTAACCCGAAGGCAACTCAACGAACTGATCGACGACGAATTCACCATCTTGGACACCATCGGCGAGATCGCCAATCTCAATGAGATCCGCGTTTCCTTATCGATGGGCATTGCCTGTAGCGACACTCATGCTGAGAAACTGGGCGAACTTGCCGAAGAGGCATTGAAAATAGCTCTCGGCAGAGGCGGAGACCAGGTCATCGTCAATATCGAGAACCAGCCAATGAAAATATTCGGAGGCAAAAGCAACACCGTCGAAAAACGCAACAAGATCACGGCGCGGATCAACTCCAAAGCAATATACGATTTCATCGCCAAATTTGACAACATCATGATCATGCCGCACAAATCGACAGATATTGATGCTTTGGGAGCTTCGATCGGTGTGCTTGAAATGGTCATAGCTCAAGGCAAGAAAGCAAAGATTGTTCTCGACTTCGATGCCATTGACCAGACATGTCAGAAAGTCATCGACATGCTCAACCGCGAGTATGTGAAACTGCTCGAATATTTCATCGACCCCGACGAAGCGACCAACCTAACCAACGCCGAGACATTGCTCTTTGTCGTTGACCATCACAGCCCGACGCAGTCGATAGCGCCAAAATTGGTGGAAAAAACCAAAAATATCGTCATTATCGACCACCATCGCCGTCTCGATAACATTCTTCAAGATACGATTTTGACCTATCTTGAACCATATGCCTCATCTTCCTCCGAACTCGTAGTCGAGATGGTCGAACTATATGGAATCGAAGTGCCCATCAATCAGTTCGAGGCGACGATCATGCTCGCCGGCATGATGATCGACACCAATAACTTCACTTATCGAACCGGTGTCAGGACCTTTGAAGCCGCGGCGACCTTGAAGCGTTACGGGGCTGATCCGTTCAAAGCCAGACTGATTCTCAGAGAATCTTTGGATGATATCAAAACCAAATCAAATCTGATCAATCAGGCGAAAATCATCAACAATACCTTCGCGCTCGTTCTGGTTCCGGATTCGATCAGGACTGACCGTGTCCAACTCGCGAGAACCGCTGACGAGTTGCTTGAAATCGATAACATCATCGCCGCTTTCGCTATCGGCGCGATCGAGAATGGCCAAGTGGCAATCTCGGCACGCTCCGTCGACAAATTCAATGTTTCCGTGATCATGGAGCAATTTGGTGGTGGCGGTCATCTCAATAACGCCGCAGCCCAAGTTGACAACGAATCTGTCGAGGCGGTCGCGAAAAAAATCGAGACATATCTTGAAACATCTTTCAAGGAGGCAACGACCATGAAAATCATCCTTACCAAAGACGTCAGGGGCAAAGGCAAAAAAGGTGAAGTCATTGAGGTGGCCAGCGGCTACGGCAATTATCTTCTGACATCCAAGCAGGCAATCGAAGCCTCGGTCGCCAATTTGAAGGCCATCGAGGAAGAACGGGAAAACCTGAACAAACAAGCCCTCATGGAATTTGAGGCGGCCAAGAAGTTGAAAACGGATATCGAAAATCAACCGATCAAACTCTATGTGAAGATCGGCGAAACGGGTAAGCTATATGGTGCGGTAAACACAAAACAGATTGCGGAAGAATATAAAAGAGTATATAATATCGATATCGATAAGCGCAAAATCGCTCTTGAGGATAACATCCATTCCCTAGGGGTCTTCAAGGTGCCTGTCAGACTCCATAAAGACGTCGTTGCGACTATCGATCTACAGGTGCTGGAAGAAGAATAGCCTAAAAGGGAGGATATCCATGGAACGAAAAGCCCCACAAAATATCGAAGCCGAACAAGCAGTCTTGGGATCGGTCTTTTTTGATCCGGCTTCGATGAAGACAATCGTTGATAAAATCCAGGAATCCGATTTCTTTTCACCAAACCATCAGGTGATCTTCCGGACGATGAAAGCTCTCTATCACGAAGGCATCGAAATCGACTACACCACGCTCACCGACCGGTTGGAAAACCACAATCTCCTTGTCAAGGCCGGCGGGATTGAATATATCTCCGGTCTGATCGACGCCGTTCCCTCGATCGCCAATCTGCTTAACTATATCAACATCGTCAAAGACAAATCGGTTTTGAGAAAGATCCAGGATTCATGTCGGAAAATCATCGATGATTCCTATTTAACCGACAACACTCCCGATTTTATCGACGATGTCGAGAAAGAAATTATGAGCATCACCAAAGAGAAACGGACCAGCGACTTCAAGGCTGTCGGCGAAGTTGCCAACATCATCGTCGAAAAGATTGCCGAACAAGCCCAGATCGGATCCGCCATCACTGGGCTTGACACCAAATACTATGATCTCAATCGATATACTCTGGGGCTCCAACCCTCGGATTTGATCATCATCGCTGCCAGACCTTCGATGGGAAAGACGGCTTTTGCGCTCAATATCGCGCTCAATGTCGCCAAACTTCAGTCAAGACCGCACGTGGCCTTTTTCTCTCTTGAGATGGGCGTTGACCAATTGGTGATGCGACTTCTGAGTTGCCAGTCGCAAGTGGATAACTCTAGGATGCGACAAGGCAAAATTTCGCCACAGGAATGGGATAAGATCCATTATGCCCTCAGCGTTCTCTCAGGGCTGAATCTTTATTTTGACGATTCCGGAACGGTCAAGGTCACCGATCTCAGAAGCAAATGCCGTAAGCTCAAACAAGATGACAAACTCGATCTTGTCGTCGTCGATTATCTGCAGTTGCTTTCGGGCTCTGTCTATAATCAGGCAAACAGAGTCCAAGAAGTATCCGAGATCAGCCGGGTCTTGAAAGAAGTGGCCCGAGAACTCAAAGTCCCGGTGGTTGCGCTCAGCCAGCTTTCTCGAAGCGTTGAGCAGCGCAAAGAAAGAAAACCGGTGATGGCTGACCTTCGCGAATCCGGTTCGATCGAACAGGATGCCGATATCATTCTCCTCATGTATCGTGAGGATTACTACGACCAGGAGACTACGAAGAAGAACCATGTCGAGATCAACATCGCCAAGAACCGCTCTGGCACGATTGGCGATTTCGAGTTGCTCTTCAACAGAAACGTCTCCACCTTCAGCAATCTGAGCCCGGCTCAAGCCGAGGCATACGCTGAAAAACAGTCCTGGGATGATTGACCTCTCCGGCTGTTTTTTTGAAACCTTGGGAAGGCGAGAATAATTAAAATGATTACCGAAAAACTTGATTTTATCGAGCACCGCTACGATGAGATCAGCGAAAGCCTTCAGGATCCTGCCATCTCGACGGACATCGAAAAAGTCAAGCATTTGTCCAAAGAGCTGCGGTCGCTGGAGAAAATCGTGCTGAAGTACCGTGAATACAAAGAAATAATCCAGCAAACAGATGAGCTCAAGGAGATGCACCGCGACGAGGATCCGGAAATTCGCGAACTTGTCGAGACGGAACTCGACGATTTATATGAAAGAAGCAACATTCTCGAGTCTGAACTCGAGCTTTTGTTGGTACCGAAGGATCCGAACGATGAAAAGAATGTCATTGTCGAGATCCGCGGCGCCGCCGGCGGCGACGAAGGCAACATCTTTGCCGGCGACTTGTTTCGGATGTATGCGAAATACGCCGAAGGCAAGAATTGGAAACTTGAGACGCTCTATGCTTTGCCATCGGAAACGGGTGGATACAGCCATATCGAATTCATGATCAGCGGCGACAGCGTCTATTCTCTGATGAAATACGAGTCGGGAGTCCACCGGGTTCAAAGAGTCCCGGTGACCGAAGCCCAGGGGCGGATCCACACCTCGACAGCGACAGTGCTCGTCATTCCCGAGGCTGAAGAACTTGATTTCGAACTCAATTCCGAAGATATCCGCGTCGACACTTTTTGTTCTTCCGGTCCGGGAGGGCAATCTGTCAATACCACCAAATCGGCGGTCAGGCTGACCCACATTCCCACGGGAACCGTCGTCCAATGCCAGGACGGCAAGAGCCAGCATGAGAATAAAGCACAGGCGATGCGGATCCTCCGTTCCCGCTTATATGACAAAATGCTTCAGGAAAAACTTGACAAGGAAGGCGAGGAGCGCAAGAGCAAAATCGGCACCGGCGATCGTTCGGAGAAGATCAGAACCTACAATTATCCCCAAAATCGGGTTACCGATCACCGCATCGGCTTTACGATTCAACAGCTGGACCGCATCATCGAAGGGCGTCTCGACCCGTTGATTGATGCGCTGGTTTCTGAAGAACAAAAACAAAAACTTCAGGTTCAAAACTGACATGCCCTCTTATGAAGAAGCGCTTCGCGAGGCGAAGAATAATCTTAGAAAAGCAGGGAAAGAAACGACCGCTGCGGAAATGCTGATGTTGCATTTTGCCGGTTTAAAAACCACCGAACTCTATCTTCGCTATGATAAAGAGATGCCCTATCGGCACTATCAACGTTTTCATGATGCGATTGTCGAGCACATTCAGAAGAACCGACCCGTTCAGTACATCATCGGCTCGGTCTTTTTTCTTGGCCACAAGATCAATGTCAACGAAAAGGTCCTGATTCCACGACATGAGACCGAGGAACTAGCCAACCAGGTTCTTTTGTTATACGACGAACATTTCCTATCGCGTCCGGTCCGCCTTGCGGATATCGGCACCGGGTCCGGCTGTATTGCGATTGCAATCAAAAAGGAAGCCCCCGCAATCGAGGTCTATGCGACCGACATCAGCCATGATGCCCTTGAAACAGCCAAGGAGAATGCCGACAGGCTTGCGGCTGACATCACCTTTCTCGAAGGCGATTTGCTCAGTCCGCTCGAAGGGATGAAGTTTGACATCATCGTCGCCAATCCTCCTTATATTCCGGAAAACGAAACCATAGAGAAAATCGTCTTCGACAATGAACCCCACCTGGCGCTTTTTGGCGGGAGCGATGGGCTTCTTTATTACAGACGGATTCTGGAAACTGCTAAATACTATTTGAACGACAAATACTTGATTGCCTTCGAGCATGCGTATGACACGGCCGCAAGCATCCGGGACATGGCTGTGGCTAACTTTCCTGGCTCCACGGTCAAAACCGTCAAGGATATGCAGGGTTGTGACCGGATGACATTCATTCTAAACATTTAACACATATTAAGGATGCCGCTGATCGCGGTTTTTTCTTTGTGATTTTAATATTGAAAATATTAACAAAAATTGCTGGGAAACAGACTGGCTTTTTCAACTCAAAAAGATTGACAAGCAGGCGAGATGATTATATATTAAATACCGAGAAAGAGGTGGCGCCGTGACCACAAAACTTGTAATTGTCGAATCACCGACCAAATCAAAGACCATCGGGCAGTATTTGGGAAACGAGTATACCGTCAAATCATCCAAGGGCCATATTCGCGATCTGGCGATATCAGGCCCGGGGGGGCTTGGAATTGATGTCAAACAGGGCTTCAAGCCCAAATACGTTGTTCTCAAGGACAAGATAAATATCGTCAAAGAATTGAACAAGGCTGTAATAGACGCCGGCGAAATTTTTCTCGCCTCCGATCCGGATCGCGAGGGGGAAGCGATCAGTTGGCATCTTTTTGACACTTTGGAAATAAATGGCAAAAAATGCCACCGCGTTGTCTTCAACGAGATGACCAAGCAGGCGATCCTTGAGGCTTTTGCCAATCCCAAAGACATCGACATGAATTTGGTGTCGTCCCAAGAGACTAGGAGGATTATTGATAGGATCATCGGTTTCAAACTCAGCAAGTTACTTCAGATCAAGATCAAATCCAGATCGGCGGGGAGAGTCCAGAGCGCAGCTTTGAAGCTGATTGTCGACAAAGAAAGAGAAATCGACAAGTTTGTGATCGAGGAGTATTATGACATTTTTGCCAAATTCTCGGATTTTGATGCAAAGTTGGTAAAAATCGATGGCAAATCCGCCAAGATCGTCTCTCTTGAAGATGCGAACGCCGTGATCGCCAACCTTTCACCCGCATTCAGCGTCTATTCCTGCGAGACCACAAGGCGAAATATCCCCAGCAAACCGCCGTTTATCACATCCACCCTCCAACAGGAAGCTTCCCAAAGGCTTTATTTCAGTTCCCAGAAAACGATGCAAATCGCCCAAAGGCTGTTCGAAGGCATTCAGGTAGGAAACGAACAAGTTGGCCTCATCACTTATATGCGTGTCGATTCGATCAGGCTGACCCCGGGATTCATCGCCGAGGCTGAAGCCTTTATCATTAAACGCTATGGTAAAACTTATTTGGGCCAACCCAAAAAAGAAACTTCAAAAAACAAGATTCAGGGAGCTCACGAAGCAATCAGGCCGACCAATCTCAAGTATACTCCGGAATATCTGAAGCCTTATCTTAGCAAAGATGAACTTCAATTATACAAACTCATATTCAACCGCGCAATCGCATCGCTGATGACTCCGGCGCAATACGACCAGACGACAATTGAACTGGAAAACAACAATACACTCTTCAAATCAACCGGTCGGAAGCTGGTATTTGACGGCTATCAGGTGATTTATGGCGTGGAAGAAGACGAAATTGAGGACAAAAACCTTCCTTATTGTCTTCAAGGGTCGAGCATCAAAGCAACCAAGGTCGAGGCAAAGCAAATGTTCACGACGCCGCCCGCGCGCTATTCGGAAGCCAAGTTGATCAAGGAAATGGAAGATCTCGGCATCGGCAGGCCATCGACCTATGCCCAGACGATCAAAACGCTGAAAACTAGAAAGTATGTTGCGATCAAGGAGAGAAAATTCCAGCCGACCGAACAAGGCATAAAAACAATTGCCAGTCTTGAACACCATTTCAGTGAGTTTATCAGTGCCAATTACTCTCGGGAAATGGAAGAAAAACTGGATCTTATCGCCGAAGGCGACGACGAGCAACTAAGGGTCATCAGTGATTTTTATTCCTACTTCATCCCTTTGGTGGATGCCGCTTTCAAGGATCTAAAAAAAGAAAAGCCGGTGGAAACCGGCGAGTCATGTCCCAATTGCGGATCGCCGATGGTGATCAGAAAAGGCCGTTACGGCGATTTTGAAGCTTGCGGCAATTACCCCGCCTGCAAATATGTCAAGCAGGATCAAAACCCAACCAGACCGCAGCCGGTCGACACCAAAGTCAAATGTCCTAGTTGCAAGCAAGGGACGCTTGTGATCAGGACCGCGACTAAAGGCAGAAACAAGGGACACAACTTCCTAGGTTGCAGCACCTATCCCAAGTGCAAATATATTGCGCTATTCGAGGTTTCCGATGACTTTTGTCCGCATTGCGGGAAGGTGCTTGTCATCGAACAAAGCGGACAAGTCCGTTGCATCGACGATCAAAGCTGTGGCTTCATAGTCAAAGATTGATTATCATGTTCTTGAACGCTTCGCCTCCGGGAGAAGCGTTTTTTTACTGAAGATATCTTTGTCTAAGACCAAAGCGTTTATGATATAATACTATCAGTTAGGAGATATCGAGATGGGCATATTCCAAAGACTGTTCCAAACCAAGGAAAAGCGCCTCGAGCGTGAAAAATTCAAACTGGGGATGAGAAAGACCCGCGCCGGTTCGCTTTATTCTTTGAAAGATGTCCTTTTGAAGAATAACAGAATCGATGATCTATTGTTTGACAAACTCGAGGAAATCTTCATCATGGCCGATATTGGCGTCGACACTGTCGTCAAGTTCGTTGCCCTTCTAAAGGCGGAAACGAAGAGATTGAAACTCGAATCCGCCGATGAACTCAAATCGCTGATAGTCGACAAATTGTTTGATCTGTATTTAAAAGGCGAAATCATCGATACGAATATCAAATTCAATGAAAATGATCTCACGGTCATATTGTTTGTCGGGGTCAATGGCACCGGCAAGACTACTTCGATCGGTAAACTCGCCCACAGGCTTCAAAACGAAGGCAAATCGGTGATGATGGGGGCGGCGGACACTTTTCGAGCCGGCGCCATTGACCAACTCAAAATCTGGGGAGAGCGGGTCGGGTGCCCCGTAATTGAGAAACAACCGGGATCCGATCCTTCGAGCGTGGTTTTTGAGGCGATCCGGGAAGCAAAGAAAACCAAAACCGACGTTCTCTTAATTGACACCGCTGGCCGTCTTCAAAACAAGGTCAATTTGATGAAAGAACTCGAGAAGATGGGCAGAACGATCAAAAAAGAAATGCCGGGCAAACCTTTTTTGACATATCTTGTGATTGATGCGACCACCGGTCAGAACGGGCTCAACCAGGCCAAGGTTTTTAACGAGGCGACCGAAATCACCGGTATCATCCTGACTAAACTCGACGGCACCGCCAAGGGCGGGATCGTTCTCGCCATCCGGGAAGAGTTGGGCATCCCGATCAGTTTCGTCGGTCTCGGCGAGAAGATCGATGATCTCGGCCACTTCGATATCGAAGACTACATCTATGGTCTGTTCGCAGACTTTTTCGACTGATCGACAACTTGTTAGCGATAAAGAAAGGAGAGTTTGCCTCAAACTATTTTGAGGCAAAGACGCGATCATGGATCAACTCCAAGAAAAAATCAGACACCATCAACTATATGACATTTACGGTTCTTTGCTTACCGATAAACAAAAAGCCTATTTTTCCTATTATTATTTTGACGACTATTCGCTTTCCGAGATCGCGAAGATCATGGACGTAAGCAGAAATGCCGTCTTTGAACAAATCAAAAACGTGGTCGGGATTCTCAATTATTATGAGGATAAGCTGAATGTACTGAAACGCAGAAAAATGAGACAATATTATTTCAAACAAACTCATGAAACGATGACAAAAAAGCAACTTTTAGAATTGATCGACGAGTTAGAAAAAATCGAGGGATACAATGGCATTTGAGAATTTGACCAGCCGTTTCCAAATGGCTTTCAGACGTCTGACCGGCAAGGCGAGACTGACAGAGAATGACATCGAGGAAATGCTCCGCGAGGTAAGGCTCTCGCTTCTTGAGGCAGATGTCAACTACAAAGTAGTAAAAGAATTTACCGATGAGATTCGGGAACTCGCTCTTGGCGAGAAAATACTGAAAGGCCTCAATCCCGGGCAACAAGTCGTCAAGATTGTCAACGATGAACTCAAGAAGCTGATGGGCTCGGATGCGGCAGATCTGATTTTAGCCGACAAAGGGCTGACCACCGTGATGCTGGTCGGGCTCCAGGGAACCGGAAAGACCACCACCGCCGGGAAACTAGCGGGATTTATTAGAAAAAATCATCAGAAGAAACCGCTGCTCGTCGCAGCCGACATTTACCGTCCGGCCGCGATCGAACAACTCAAAACAATCGGAACCCAATTAGAAATTGAGGTTTTTGAACAGGGAACGCGTCCAAAGCCCGAACAGATCGTTTCCGAGGCGCTTAAATATGCCAAGAATAACGGTCACGATCTAGTCATCATCGATACCGCCGGCAGACTTCATATTAATGAGACATTGATGGACGAGCTGATTGCGATCAAGAAGCTGGCAAAACCCGAAGAGATCCTCTTGACGATCGATGCGATGACCGGCCAGGATGCCGTCAACGTCGCGAAAGCGTTCCATGAAGCGCTCGCCATCACCGGCTGTGTTCTCACCAAACTCGATGGCGACACGAGAGGCGGCGCGGCGCTTTCAGTTCGGAAAGTGACGGGAGTGCCGATTAAATTCGCCACCACGGGAGAAAAACTCACCGACATCGAGATCTTCCATCCGGAACGGATGGCTTCGCGAATTCTCGGGATGGGGGATGTTGTCACCCTGATCGAAAAAGCGACCGAGGAGATTGACGAGGCGGAAGCGATGTCGATGATGGAAAAAATGCTTTCGGGGAAGTTCAACTTCAATGACTTGCTTAAGCAGTTGAAGATGATCAAACGCCTCGGAGCATTGTCGGGGATTCTCAAGTTCTTACCGGGAATGTCTGCGCTCGCGAACTCTGAAAAGATCGACGACAAACAACTGGTCTATATCGAGGCGATCATCAAGTCGATGACTCCCGAGGAGCGGAAGCATCCCGAATTGCTCGAACGTAGCAGTTCCCGCCGCCGCCGGATCGCCGAAGGCTCCGGACGGAGTTCGACAGAAGTCAACCGCTTGATGTCAATGCTGGAAAAACAACAGAAAATGATGAAACAGATGTCATCGATGTCGCCGCAGTCATTGGAAAAAATGGCTGACAAAATCAATAATCCTCAAGGATTTATTCCCAAGCCGAAGAAATAATACGACATTCTATGTGTAGTGAATCCCAATAATCAAATTTAATTAACCAGACAGAAGGAAATCAGAACCAAGAAACATCTCTTTGATTAGGAAAAGAGATGTTTTTAAATGTCGGATTAGATCAGTTTTTCTCATGATGTTTGACTCAAAGCCATATCTAAGAAACACATTGGAATGACCATTTATTTACAGTCATATAAAAGTAATACCGCCAACAGGCGAATTAGATAAACAAAAATTAGTGATTTTTTGTAGTCATCTTGATTTCATGATTGGACATGCTATAATAAATATATCCAACAATTTACTTTTTATTGATTCATGCTAGGCCATTCAATGCAATATTAGCGGTTAGTTACCGATCGAGAATGAGTGTTTTCACAAAGAACACCCAAAGTCGTGTAGACCGGAGTGTTTTATTTATTATTTAAGAGAGTAGTTTGAATTGGTATGGATTTTGAACAGTGGGCTATGAAAGCATACGCATAGAAAACGACAGGGAAAAACCATGCCAGGCAATAACAGTAAATACTTCGAGAAAATGAGACAAAAGACAGTACAGTTCATTCTCTGATCTTGAAGATTATAAGGCGACTGAAATGTGAAATCCTAAATAATTCTACAAAAGCGGATATTGACAGATACAGCAAAATCGCTATGTTTATAGCCAATAAAACTTCGATCATTTATGTTTATTAAATGAAAGGAGGTATGTATTATCAAAAGGAGAAGTTTAAGAAAACTGATATTACTACTCCTTGTGACTTTACTTGGATTCAGCGCGCGATTTGGTTTATCAGTTAATTCTGTTTCCAGTGAAGTGCCGGAGGACTACGTTCCGACAACCCAGACTACAGACGACTCAACAGAAGCATTTTCGATAGAAGCAAAAGACGAAATTCTGCTAAAACAAGAACTAGGTGAACTGACTTTCGAGATAGAATCGATGCGCGAAGAGAATGTGAAACATTTACGACTCGAAGACGGCACTTTTCTAGCGGTTGTATATGGAGATTCAGTTCACAGAAAAAGTTCTGAAGGCGAATGGGAAGAAATAGATAATTCGCTATACGAAATCAATGGTGCATTGTCGACTAGTGACTCGAGAGTGGAGTTTGCTAAGCAGATTACAGACCTCGCCTCGCTGTTTACGCTACAGGAAGGCAACTACAAGGTTTCGTTTGGACTCAAAAACACCAAAGAAGATACCGCCGTTGCGGTTACTAATGCCAAAACAGAGCCAGATATTGATGCTACCAAACTTCAACGATTGATAACGGTAGAGAAAATCACTTCAAGCATAATATATGAGAATATTGTCGATAATACAGATATTGAATATATTCTTGTGTCTAACAGTATCAAAGAAAACATTATCGTTAAGAAGCCTTCCAGCGCTTACGACTATTCCTTCACACTTTCTTTGGATGGTCTGGTTGCCGAGTTAAATGATGGTGACATAATTCTTTCAGACTCGGATACTCGAGAGATTGTCTATCAAATTCCCGCTCCGTATATGTATGACGCCGTCAATGAGTATTCAACCAAAGTAGCCTATTCGATTTCTCTTCTGGGGCCTGGCAAATATGAATTTACCATAAGTGCGGACGCAGATTGGGTCAATGCAGATGAACGGGTTTTCCCTGTGACTATTGACCCGTCTTTGGTAGACATTGGCCAAACGGTTGATACATATGTGTATTCAGCATATCCAAAAGTCAATTATGGTAGAGACCATCAACTTTGGGTTTCAAGCATCCAACAGACATTTTATCGATTCACGACACCCAATCTACCATCAGGAGTTAATATCACTTCGGCAAATGTTAGCCTGCCATATTACTATTTGGTAACAAATGACTGCTACATGTCAGTTGGCATCTATCAGATTACGTCCAATTGGTCAGAGCATGGAGTTATCTGGAATAACAAACCAACCACAGCCCCCACTTGTAGTGACATCGTTGATGTTTATGCAGACGGAGTTAACGAAGATAATCCCGAGTACGCTGTATTTTCGGTGACAAATTACGTAAAATCCTGGTATATAGGCACACCAAATTATGGTTTTGCTTTGAAACGTGAAGGCGGAGAAAACTACTCAGTTATTTTTGTCGCAAAAGAAAAGATGCAAATCTTCGCACAACTTACTATAAACTATACGGGAACACATTTTGCCGAGGGAGTGTATGCCGTTCGCAAAGCTAATACCAATACGTATGTCAAAGCATATCGGCCAATCAGCTTGGCTTGGGTTTTGCAGGATTCAACATCATACACATCACCACCAACTTCCATATCGCATCTTGAGAATCTCTTCAAAATTTCTTATCGTCCGGCGACAAACGATTATGTTATTCGCAGCATGCTTGAAAGTTCGCTTGTCATTTTTCCAAGTGTAGGCAACAATGCTCCGATTGCCGGAAGACTGGCCGAGAACGATGCTGAACTATCGACAGATTATACATGGAAATTAGTTTATACATCTGGTTATTACTACATCACATACACAGAAAACGGAGTAACTTATTATGTTAGGTCAACATCTGCTAATAACGATACCATTCTGGTTTTGACAACCAATCGTTACGCTTCAGGCACAAAGTGGAGTTTTTATAAATATTTGGGAAATACATATGAGAATATCGTGACAGAGGATTTTCCGCTTTCTTTGTCCTTAGATGAAACATACCAATATCATGCCTATATGCAAAGTACAAGAATTAATCATAATGGCCCCGTATCATATTCAGTCGTAGACACTGACGGTTCTTCAACTACGAGAGCAACAATAAATGCTTCTACTGGTGAATTAACCACATTGTTTCCAGGCAAGATTCAAGTAAGGGTAACATATCCGGGTGCACCGTGGATATGGTGTTGGAACGTTTCTATTGGTGGAACATTCGTTGACGAAGTACCCACAAATTTACGCTCAACTCCTACACATCTTTGTATTCCCTGTGCAATAACCAATATTGCTGCTTTTTGGTGCATTAACCACGGTATGCTACAATTTGACTGTATTGACGAAGTAACACAGAATCTGCGGGCAATTGAGGTTCAAGCGGCGATGATAAACGGCTCAGGGCAGGGAGACGGGCATTGTGCAAACGCAAATATCCAGTTTGGATTTGATATATTCGTTCATGAAGATAATGGTACAACATATACTCTTGAATCTGAAAACGTTTGGAGAAGAAACCAAAAGTTCAGCTGGAACACGATTCAATCTGAACTGGATGCTGGTCGTCCAATCATGTTGGGGTTTGGACCGGATTCTACATATGGCTTTGCTCATATGACTGTATGTGTTGGGTACAAAATCACAAATGACGATTACTATGTTTATGTTAGTGACAGTTGGGAATCTGAATATGTTATCCAAACTCTTTCTCTTAGCACCTATAACGATTTCTTTGCAATAGTTCTACTTGTTCAGGAGTGAAGATGGTTATGAAAAGGTTGTTTGTATTCGTTTTTACAGTCGCACTATTTGTATCTTTCGGATCCTGTCGCGAAGAATCTACTGGAACCGAAACTTTTATAACAACGACAACAACAATAACCTCTCAGGATTTTTTTACCATCACCATAGAGTTTCCCCAAATTGAAGATGATGCCAGACCGGTAAATGGGGTTGTTGAAGACTATTATGTTGATGATGCAATCGATTTGGACATCGTTGACCATCTTTCGTTGTATGCCGAAAGCGATACGGCTTCAAATGCGTTTAAAGAATTATACAATAACGCTGATGATATATCAATCATCCCTGTATACGGTACTTATTTGGAGTCCACCTCTTTAGTGGTGTGCCTGTTCAGCGCTGATGATGTTTTACTCGGCACGAAGACCATTCATGTTTTCGAAGAAGAGGGTGAAGTGCAAATAACTGAGTTCACAATAATCATAGGTGATACAAGTAATCATAACCCGTTGAGTGACAGACAATGTTTTTTGAAGATATCGTCTTCTCAAGCAGACTATCCCACCTTTCAGTTGTTGGGAGTAGCTTATAAAGCGACTGGATTTCAGACAATATATCCTATCGGAATTCTTGATGGAGAAAATTATATCAAGTTTTACTACTATGGATTATTTTCCTTCGGGTGGGTTAATCCTTTCTCGACAGTAGAAGAGGGAAAAGACAAATTCGACATATACTGGGGCATCAGAACTGCGATAATAAAGAGTATTCCCACTTTTCCTTGGAAAACGAAAGTGTTATACACAGAAGGATATATGAATAAATACAAGCATCAAGACATATTCACTATGGGGGAAACACGCGTAGACAACCTCTATGATTTCGAAACAGTCATTGCGATACCTTTGTTAGATGAGAATGGACAGGAAGATATCTATGTATTGCATTTGTTATACATTCAAAATTATCTGATTGGAGAGGTGATTTTGAAAAATCAAGATGGCGTAAATACTTCAGTATCGGCAATATACGCAAAGAAAACCACGACTGGTGGATACATTCCCCTAGAAGAAATCAACTATGTGACTGTTGTTGAAGAGTTGTTGGTTGGCGTTGATGAAACTCAAGTTGTCGGGATAGGATTTGATGGTAATGAATATAGTTTGATATTTGACGATACAGGTTCATAGATATCTTCTTTAGCACAGAGTGATTCACGGTTTTATCTTCCAGTTTGATTGGGTTCACATTAAATGAGGATTATGTTGTTTATCTTAGTGACAGTTGGGAATCTGAATATGTTATCCAAACTCTTTCTCTTAGCACTTATAACGATTTCTTTGCAATAGTTCTACTTGTTCAGGAGTGAAGATGGTTATGAAAAGGTTGTTTGTATTCGTTTTTACAGTCGCACTATTTGTATCTTTCGGATCTTGCCGCGAAGAATCTACTGGGACCGATACTTTTACAACAACGACAACAACAATAACCTCTCAGGATTTTTTTACCATCACCATAGAGTTTCCCCAAATTGAAGATGATGCCAGACCGGTAAATGGGGTTGTTGAAGACTATTATGTTGATGATGCAATCGATTTGGACATCGTTGACCATCTTTCGTTGTATGCCGAAAGTGAGATAGCTTCAGATGCGTTTAAAGAATTATACAATAACGCTGACGATATATCAGTCATACCTGTATACGGTACTTATTTGGAGTCCACCTCTTTAGTGGTGTGCCTGTTCAGTGCTGATGATGTTTTACTCGGCACGAAGACCATTCATGTTTTCGAAGAAGAGGGTGAAGTGCAAATCGCTGAGTTTCAAATGATTATCGATGATACAATCTATTATTCCACGTTGAGTGACGATCATTGTTTTTGGATGATTTCGTCTTCTCAAGCAGACTATCCCACCTTTCAGTTGCTGGGAGTAGCTTATAAAGCGACTGGATATCAGACAATATACCCTATCGGAATTCTTGATGGAGAAAACGATATCAAGTTTTACTACTATGGATTATTTTCCTTCGGGTGGGTTAATCCTTTCTCGACAGTAGAAGAGGGAAAAGACAAATTCGACATATACTGGCTCATCAGAACTGCGATAATAGAGAGTATTCCCACTTTTCCTTGGAAAACGAAAGTGTTATACGCAAGTGGATATATGAATAAATACAGGTATCAAGACATATTCACTACGGGGGAAACACGCGTAGACAATCTCTATGATTTCGAAACAGTCATTGCGATACCTTTGTTAGATGAGAATGGACAGGAAAATATCTATGTATTGCATTTGTTATACATTCAAAATTATCTGATTGGAGAGGTGATTTTGAAAAAACAAGATGGCGTTAATACTTCAGTATCGGCAATATACGCAAAGAAAACCACGACTGGTGGATACATTCCCCTAGAAGAAATCAATTATGTGACTGTTGTTGAAGAGTTGTTGGTTGGCGTTGACGAAAGTCAAGTTGCCGGGATAGGATTTGATGGAAATGAATATAGTTTGATATTTGACGATACAGGTTCATAGATATCTTCTTTAGCACAGAGTGATTCACGGTTTTATCTTCCAGTTTGATTGGGTACACATTAAATGAAGATGATTACATTTACATCAAGAACCTCCAAGGCGATATCATTGCTATTACTGATACTGAAAGAATCACATTAGTCAAATACATTGCCATTGAAGAGATTCTAACTGCTTTCGGTATCAGAAGATCACTTAGCAATCCCAGATGTCCTTATGATAACGCGGTAGCGAAAGTATTATACAAGATCATCAAAACGGAGTTTGTCTGAAACAGGAAATTCGCCAATCTGGAACAAATGGAAATGGAGTTGTTTGACTATATCAACTGGTACAACACCAAGAGGATCCATAGCGGTTTAGGGTATTTATCCCCAGTTGATTATCGATTACAAGTATCTATGTGAAAATTGTCCTAAAAAGGCTTTCCATACCAACTAATAACCATATTTAATTAAAGTCACAGCTTATATCCTTACAGTACCAGTCATTAAATGCTATTAGGAGAAAATGAAATAGTCTGTGATCTTATCAATGCTTATTATAGTAAAGCCTCATACTGTTAAAATAAAGAAAAAAAATACATATATGGGAAAATATATATATATTAGGAGAATTCCGCTATGAAACAGCCGATTATCATTGATCACCACAGCATCGGTCCTGCCGGAATCTACTTCAATGTGAAATTGCGCAAAATAGTAATCATCATCATGACAGTCTTGATGTTGGTAACCTCAGCACTACCAGCCAAGCAAGTCCGGGCGTATGCGGTTGATGAACCGCTATCTGAGGAAATCACGGAACAAGAACAAGAAGAAAAGCAAATTAAATACAAGACTACGACTGATCCGGATTTTGATATTTCCGAGGTTGAGATCGTCGCGGAAGTGATTGATCAAAGAACAACCGACACCAAAACGTTTCTGAAAGCCGACGGGAGTTATGTCGCTGTTCTCTATGGTGATGTCGTTCATTATCTTGATAATGGCAAATACGTAGACATTGACAATTCGCTCGTCTATAACGAGAGCAGCCAATCGTATTCCACCAAAGCCAACAGTTTCAAGGTTGAGTTTCCCGAAACCGCGGAAAAGGATAAATCAGTCAGATTATTTCAAGGGGATTATCTAATCTCGTGGTCTCTTGATGCGTGCGACAATGCAAGAATCGCCTATTCGGAGAGCACAGAGAAGCCTCGGGATCCGAAAACACTGACAAAGACCGCTCAGGCAGTCCAATATGAAAGGGTCATGGATGGAGTATCGGTTGAATATGTCATTACCGGCAGCCAACTCAAAGAGAACATCATCTTGGACAGATACGTCAAGGATTTCTCGTTGTCATTCGACTATTCCATGACAAATTTGTCGCTTGTCAAAAGCGAAGACGGATCATTTGTATTCGTTAACAAAGAACAAGAAGAAGTATTCAGGTTTAGCAGCCTCTACATGTATGACCAAAGCGGCGAGGAATCAACAACGGTCGAATTGAACGTCGAACAGAGCAAAGACGGAACATATACCGTCACTATCATTCCGGATTCAGAATGGTTGAGTACTGCTGTGTATCCAGTGGTAATCGATCCGACAATCAGCAGTGTCTATCAGTCATTTTCGATCCAGGACACATACATTTCGAAGTCATCGCCAGATAGTAACTATGGCAGCAGTAGTTACTTCTATGCCTCATACAACCTTTCTACTAGCTTGGAAAGACGGGGTTTGATCAGTTTCGTAATGCCTGATCTGAGTGGTAAACAGATCACTTATGCAAACTTGAGTCTTTTCAAGTACAATACAACAGCGGCAACACGAACAATTGCGCTTCACCATAATACATCAAAGTTTTCGGAAAATGTTGTCACTTGGAACACATGGATGGAACCCGAACCATCTTATCGATTAGAAATGGTTGACTATGTGAGAGTTAACCGCGTCACCAGTGAACCTTATATATTTAACATCACAAAATCAGTCAGGGAATGGGTAGGCGGGGTTAGTCCGAATTATGGATTCACAATCAAAGATAAAGAAGGAGTCGGAGAATACACTAGATTCTATTCATCTGAAGCTTCTAATAAGAATCCGGTAATCGAAATCGGATATATTGACCCCCAAGGAATTAAGGATTACTGGACCTATTCCTCACAAAGCGCAGGAAATGCGGGAATCGGATACGTGTCTGATCTAACAGGATCGCTGACTTGGATCCGGAACGATCTCACATTTCAAACGGAAAAGCAATCTCTGAACTTGTCGATGATTCATAGTGTTTACCAAAGAACTACTGATATCGGCTATGGAGCAGGCTGGCAGACTTCATATAGTATGGTTGCCGGGTATGATCCATCTGTTAATAGGCATTTCGTCGTTGATGCCACGGGCTCAAAAGTATACTATCAGGATTTCCCCGGAGATATCTGCGACACCAAATCTGATATTCTCAGTAATTATGTGCTTTCCGGATGCACCGGAATCTATCTGAAGGCAGAAGACGGAAGCGGCAGAATACTACTGAAGGTAGTCAATGTTTCCTCATCGGTTATTGGATATTATCTTCTTACCCCCGATCTGACGCTATACTGGTTTGATTACGAATCAGGCAATATCTGGCATTTAAGTGGCGTGGGGGAGTGGATTGGTGTCGATTGGCTGGAAACAACGATCATGCGAGATCCGACTAATCCATCCAAAATCACAGAGATCCAAGATGACACCGGTAACAAGATAACACTCAGTTATTCTTCCGGAAGACTAGAGTACGCGAAACTATATGTTAAAAATCCGAGCGGCGGCTATTCAGTGAACCCTCTTGAACAAACCAAATACTCCTACACGTTTAATTCCAATTTATTCAAGCACACACTCTCTAGCGTTTGTCATCAGATGAACTATAACTTTGACAGTTCTTATTCAGCGAGTGAATACTCATACTATTCTTTTGATTTCGGAGGTCGATTGACCTCTGCCTATGAAGCTGCCACCCAAACCGGTTTGGGAGTCAGTTACATCTATACGCTTCCTGCAAACAAGATTATCAGAACAAAAACATGGATTCAATCCTCCGGGAATGTCTTTTCTTCGAATAAACATAGTTATGGCGATAAACAAACGACGATCACCGATCAAAACGGACACTTCGTCACCATGAAGTTCGATGATTACGGGCATACCGTTAACACATTAGATTACTTAGGCAACAGCCGATCATTCGCCTATTGTGACCTGTTCAAATTAGTGGGTGATGATGGGTCAACGTATACTTACCTTGATGGCGACCCCGACTATGATATGAACCACAAACTGGCATATCAATCAGGAATTGAAGTCACGAATGTCAATCCGCTTGTCAATTCGGGGTTCGAGTTCGATTTGTCCGGAGACTTCGATGGTTGGAATTACTTTAAGTATCCCTACGCCTCCACTTCTACCGCATCGAGAACCACTACTCAAAAAAGGGTTGGCTTGTATTCGATGAAGATCGCAACTGCAACAGATAGCATCGGAATAATTTCGCAATCCGTGGTACTCAAAGCAGGGACTTACACGTTGTCAGGTTATGTGAAAAACGCAACTTCAGGAAGCGAACCGACAGGAGTATACATAAGTGTTTCGGGAGCATCTTATTCCAGTGGATTTCAGTCGGTAGGTAATAGTGGAGAGTGGGTGCTAAGGGAAGTATATTTCGTAGTGGAAAACGATGAGACTTCAGTGACGGTCAGATTGGTGAATGCAAGCAGCGGAAGCGCATATTTCGATGGCATCCAAATCAACAAAGGGTTCTCAACCAAGAGACAGAACGCAATTGAAAACTCATCTTTTGAGTATGTGGATGGGACGACTTTGCCGGGGTGGACTTTCAGTAGTTCCAATGTTAGCCGGGCGGAAAACAACTATGAAGACGATGATTTCGAGGATATTCTTGGAACATATGGAATAACAATCCTAGGTTCGGGAAACGATCCACGCTATGCGCTGACAGAGGTTAGCAAGTATCTCGATCTATCACATGAGGGAGCCTTGACAATCGGCGGATGGGGAAAATCCGAAGGAACACCAATCTCCTTTTCAAGTGATTTAGGTGTCAGATACTTCAGAATTCGAGTCAAATTTCTAGACGCTACGGATACCGTTATCGATACACACTATATTTCGTTTGACACATCAGTTTCCGGTTGGCAATATGCTCATAAAGAGTTCGAAATACCTGCTGGATCTGCAAAGATTTACCTATACTTGGAGTATAAAGGGGAGGGGTCGGTTTCTTTTGACGGCATCACAGCGACATATGAATCTACATTCACATATTACCTATACGATGATTATGGCCGGGTCGACAAAATCACATCTCAAAACGGGGATATAACTCAATATGCATATCCTGACAATTATTCCCAAATTCCTAGTTCCATCACACATAATGATGTAACAACCACAATAAGCAGTGAGAACGAAAGACTGGAAGCCATTACCATCTACAATAATGTATCGGTTACACCTACATATAATGACTATGGGCAAGTTACCAGTTTAGAAGTCGGCAATGGGAGTACTTACTACACAACATCGACAACCTACCTCCACTATTCCCAATATGTCTCCTCGACAACCGATGAATACGGAAATATCACCGCCTATACGACCGATGTCTTAACCGGATTGCTTCAAGCGATCACAAATGCAAAGAACGGTTATTCGTCTATGGTTTATGATGACGAAGTAAAACTGGTCGAGGTTGATTCGGGGGTCGATTTAGGTGAATCTTCGGAAGAATCACTCGCGCATGTGGCATACCTCTACGACTCCAAAGACCGCTTGAGCAAGATTTGTCTGGAATACGAAAACCCGTCTTCACCTACATACTATTATGAGATCGAGTACGACGCCTTCAACCGTATTGTTCAGGTATATGTCAATTCCACTACACTCATGAGTTACACTTACGTTGAGGGCGAAGGCTACCTGACAGCTAAGATTGGGAAACAGGAATATGGCAACCAAGATTACATTGAGTTTACATATGATGACAACGACCAGATTTCTGAGATTCAGATGTTTGATTCCAGCGCCATTAGTCTAGTGACCTATGGATACGAATATGACCAGAAGGGAGCCCTTTCCGTGTACTCGGAGACCCGATCCGGCGTTCTGACCGCCCGAGAGTTCTACGCATATGATTCCGCAGGAAGAATGACGCAAATCAAGGACGAGTCAGGCAACATCACAAATTTCGGATATGACCCGCAGGGCAACATAGTTAATCTGAAATTCTTGTTTGAAGACTTTGATAGTGAGATCACCTACGAATACGATGGCTTCTCGATGATTAGCAATACGGAATATATAACCAGCAACGGCGTATCGGTCAATAAAGCATTTCAATACGAAGAAAACGCTCTTCATCGACTTCAGTATATCAAACTCACGATCGACAGTCTGGACATCAAACAAAGTTTCACATATTCAGGAGCCCATTCGCGAATCCAGGATCTTTCGTTTGATTTCGCCGATAACGGAACCGTTGAATACAAGCATTCGTATATCTATGATGAATTAGGCAACATTGTCCAAGAATCTTACTACGAGAGAGTCAGTTCGGTTCTTACACTGAAGCGAAAAGTCTACTATGAGTATGATGGCCTCAATCAGCTTGTCGCGGAGGATATTTGGGTGTCATCGGGAACGAGTTACACCAATGTCTACGAGTATGATTCCCGCGGTAATCGGACAGCAAACTATCGATATCAATATGAATATCGGAAGACCGGGGCGCTGATTCCGCCAAGCGCGATAATCAACTTTGGCTTAACGGAGGTTATTCCCTTCTATGACTCGAACATCATATACTCGCAAGTTAAAAACGTTGATGTCGGCGGCAGCTCGGAGTTGACATTCACTTACCAAGATTCCGGATCTCCGGGGGTATTTTACGGGATTCCAACGACTCAATTAGGGGGCGAGGTTGATTCGTTTCAAAAAGGGTATTATGAAGTCATCTATCGCGCCACCTCATCATATTTCGGAATTGATGTTGTGTTCAACGTGCGATTCAGTGTCGGTAATCTGGCGACCTCAGCCGGAACCAGCACCAACTATTCGACATATGTATATGATGACGAATGGTTGGATCAGTTGGAATCATATGCTACAATAGTAAACGGGGTTTCCACGAATCATGTGTTGACCTATGACAACCAAGGAAATCCAACCCAGATCACCAATGTCAAGTACAATGGGACAAACTACACGAATGCATATCTTGATTGGGATGGCAGGCGACTGAGCAACATTGTCTTCGCGACCGGATCAACCTTATCCAAGAAAATCGGATATCAGTACAACGATCAAGGATACCGGATTTCGAAAACGTTCTACAATTATGGTGGATCACAAACTTGGCTTCAGCAAAATCGAATCACTTATGAACTTCTTGGCGACAAAGTAGTATATGAAACCAACGGTACGTATGCGATGGTGTTCAATTACGATTATGACGGAACCCTCATCGGCTTCACGCTTGATTTGGATATCAGTGACGGCTTTGATGGCTATGATTTCTTCTATATTCGGAACCAGCAGGGCGACATCACGATGATCGTAGATAATGAAGGGACGGTCAACGCCCAGTATCAATATGATGCGTATGGGAAACTCACTGTAGCCTATGAATCGACAGGTGGAATCATGTCAATGCTCAATCCATACTATTACAGAGGATATCGGTATGATTGGGAAATCGAGAGGTATTACCTAAACAGCAGATACTATGATCCCGCCATTGGCAGATTCATCAGCAGTGATGGCTTATTAGGTCAAGCCGGCAACATTCTCTCCACCAACATGTATGCATATTGTACAAACAATCCGGTAATGTATCTAGATCCCAGTGGAGAATGTGCAACCATTGTAATTGCAGTAATTGCCATTCTGCTATTTACTCCAGTTGGAGGCACCATAGCCCAAATAGCCACGTCCGCAGTATCATATGTTGCCATGGCAGTATGGGCGTTAGGGGATCTTGCCTTCAATGGTGGTAGCGGTGCCTGGGCGGACATGAATGGAATAGGTTGGAATCCATTCAACACAGACGAAAGCGCTGTATTTGCATCTTCCTACTTCTCGTTTTACAAATGTCAACCTGTATTTATGAAGGAGAGTGGTCGATCCGGGTCTTTCTATTTTATTTCGCTGAACAGATATGCTTTATTTGACACGTTAAGGCATGAACGAGGACACGGTTATCAATCCATGATGATGGGAATCGCTACATATGCCATTACTGTTGGGCTACCCTCGTGGCGAAAATGGGGACTATGCGCAAACCGTGATACTTACAATGATGCTCCTTGGGAAACGATGGCTGATCTTTTAGGCGGTGTTCAGGAACGGGTACACACACAACAGGAAATTTCGAGAGCATGGATATATTATGGTATGAGTCACTTAATCTTTCCCAGTTTATTTTTTTGGTAATTATGGAGGCGTTATATGAAAAAGAATATTTTATTATTGTTATTGATGATCTTGTCTATATCTCTAATTGCCTGCGATCCTGTTATATACTGCTTCAAATACAACCCAAGAAATGACGAGATTGTCAGTATAGAACTGATATCATACACTCCAGACGAGTATGCAGTTACTGAATCTACGGAGGATATGTTGGATTTTGACAGCGACAAAATGGAAATACTTGAGGTTTTGGATACAACAGAGAACGAGAACTTCATCTCTGATTTTTCCAAAATCGAGTTTTTCCAAGAAGGATTTCCTCACTTGAACACACCTAAAGGAATTGGAGTAAAAATCAACTATGAAAATGGCGATTTCGTAGTTGTTACGATTAGTTTCCTAGACGATGATAGTGACGGTGGCGATGCAATTCTGTATAACTCTGAAGGTGTATTTCTAGAGTATTATGGTGGTATACCGTGGATACCGAGTTTTGTTAATTTGATAAATAAGTATTTTGAAGCGCAAACAGACTAGCATACAGACTAGAAAAGCAAAACACAAAGACAAAAGTAGTGTAATTATCCAAATATCCACTCTCAACCAACATTTTCGCTTGTTGTGTAAACAATCTAGTAGTGTATCTAGACATAAATGGATATCTGTCAGATAGTCAAGCAAACTATATTTTAGCAGGAGTATTACTTGCATCGCTATTAGCCGTTTCTGCGGCAGGCCCAATTGGAGTTTTGGCAATCGTATCAGGTATGGCATCGGGGGCTGGGCAAATTCTTTCAAATGCCGCCAACGATCAGCCGCTAGATAAAAATGTGGTAGGGGCATTAGTCGGAGGGACGCTGACTATTGCTCTTGGCCCGGCAGGTATTGTCATAGGCGCGGCCGCTAATGCGGGTCTCAATGCATTTGAAAACAAGAATATCTACAATAAAGACTACTCAATGGACTCCATTGTCTATCAATTAGCTACTTATTCTGTTTCTAATGCATTTGCTAGATTCTTACCGTATGGAGATCATCTATATAGTTTTGTAGGATACACGGTGATAGATTCAGTGATATATGGAATCACTGATTGGGTACAGGAATACGTAGAAGATTTCCTTATTTCTGTTAGAGGTGTGAAGCGATGATAAAAAACCATATATTTCGTGGTGTGATACTATTCAGATTGATCCCAGGATTTTCCGCGCTATTCCTCTCGCTCTTTGTTGGTATTATGCTATCTTCATTGATGTGGATGGTCCTAGTCATCGCTTCATATTTCTTGTTGGATTATCTTGTAGTTATGAAAAGGGTATATAAGTATCTATCGAAATACTCTCTGAATGAGTATGAAAGTTACTTTTGCGATCATTATCAAAGGACGTTTGACAAATACAGAATTAGAAAAAGAGTTAGTAGTAAATTTGATGTATCAAAACACCTTCTTAAGAACAAGTATTCAATTATCAAAAATGGCCTTTTTTACAGAGAATACAGATATGTGGCCTTTGATTATATTGATCCCTTCCTAACATTTGCCAGAAAGTATTCGATTTCAGTGTACACCAACGGCATATTCACCGAAGACAATAATCGATATACTCAAAATGAAATGCTACTAAATTACAATGTTTTAATAGTAGACGAGAGGAATGACTCTCCTGAGAGCAAAACCATATTGAATAAGTATGAAGATATCTATTTCGATTTTGTGATAACGATTTCGTGGAATAGACGGATTAACATCCAAAGGAATTTCGCACTGAAAGAAATACGCGGCTTAGAGTACTTCCATAATGTTAAGAAACAATACGACAGTTTCAAGAGCGACCAGTATTTGCTGATTAGTAACTTCCAAAGAGTTTGTTTCATCATAAACAAGTTGTTCTAAAATTGTTTCGAATCAATATCGTTGATTTATCATTTTTTAATCTATTTTATTTCGCTGAACAGATATGCTTTATTTGACACGTTAAGGCATGAACGAGGACACGGTTATCAATCCATGATGATGGGAATCGCTACATATGCCATTACTGTTGGGCTACCCTCGTGGCGAAAATGGGGACTATGCGCAAACCGTGATACTTACAATGATGCTCCTTGGGAAACGATGGCTGATCTTTTAGGCGGTGTTCGGGGAGAAAAACACACACAACAGGAAATTTCGAGAGCATGGATATATTACGGTATGAGTCACTTAATCTTTCCCAGTTTATTTTTTTGGTAATTATGGAGGCGTTATATGAAAAAGAATATTTTGTTATTGTTATTGATAATCTTGTCTATATCTCTAATTGCCTGCGATCCTGTTATATACTGCTTCAAATACAACCCAAGAAATGACGAGATTGTCAGTATAGAACTGATATCATACACTCCAGACGAGTATGCAGTTACTGAATCTACGGAGGATATGTTGGATTTTGACAGCGACAAAATGGAAATACTTGAGGTTTTGGATACAACAGAGAACGAGAACTTCATCTCTGATTTTTCCAAAATCGAGTTTTTCCAAGAAGGATTTCCTCACTTGAACACACCTAAAGGAATTGGAGTAAAAATCAACTATGAAAATGGCGATTTCGTAGTTGTTACGATTAGTTTCCTAGACGATGATAGTGACGGTGGCGATGCAATTCTGTATAACTCTGAAGGTGTATTTCTAGAGTACTATGGTGGTATACCGCGGATACCGAGTTTTGTTAATTTGATAAATAAGTATTTTGAAGCACAAACAGACTAGCATACAGACTAGAAAAGCAAAACACAAAGACAAAAGTAGTGTAATTATCCAAATATCCACTCTCAACCAACATTTTCGCTTGTTGTGTAAACAATCCAGAAGTGTATCTAGACATAAATGGATATGCACGGTGGAATCCATTTATTTGAAGCAACTCGACAAAGGTTATCGCCGGAGTTTCGATTATTGTTGCGTCATGAGCTGCGACTGTTCTCACCGGTGGAGCAGTTACAGGCTTAGCTTGGTTTGTATTGGCTGGAGCGTTTCAAGATGCCATAGCTGGAACGGTATCAGGTGCATTAGGAGGCGCGATAGTCGGCGGAGTTGTCGGAGGATTAACAAGCGGATCGTGGGATGGTGTGTTTGATGGGGGCTATGGATGGCGCTGCAACAGGATTTATGACTAGTGATTTTTTTGGTGGAATTGGAAGTACAGTCAGCAAGGCATCGATCCTATCAAAGTGAAATCCAGGAACTTTCAGCTCAAGATATGGCTCTATGAAGTATTATTATAATAACCATGGATTACAAACCGGATCTGAATTGGATGGGAAACAACATGATAAATTACACGAATGATGCATTTAGATTTGGATAAGAGAACATGCACTTGTAGCCGGGAAAACTTATGCGCATTCGACAACCATTTTTTTATACAAAAAGTCATATTGGAATTCTTCCGAATATGACTCTTTTTCTGTTGAGATAGATAATGACAACTGGTACTTCACAAGATTACTTCTATCGATTTCCCGATTAATCTTTTATGCAGAACATACTATAAACTAATAGTTTAGAAACGATTTCAAAAAACACGTTACGGCGTTTTCCTTAGCGGTTTTGTCAAGAATGACATCAGCTATCTCTAATAGATCCGGATGGCTGTCTTTGACAGCGACGCCAATGTTGGCAACTTTTAGCATTTCGATATCATTATGGCCGTCTCCGATCGCGATCGTATCTGCCAACGGCCAGTGAAGGTAGTTTGCGACATGAAGCAAACCTTTGCCTTTGTTCGATTCCTTGGTATAGATTTCGACGATGGAATCGTATTCGCCCTCGAGGTTCCAGACTCTTGAGAGCACTTCGCCGAAGTACTTTTCTTTCACGTAATTGACGATTTTTTGTCCTTGGCCTTGCTTTCCGATGATGATAAAGCCGTTAGGATCCTCACTCAAGGTGTCTTGTAAATGACCGATTTTGATCAAGGAAGCGCCTCCCACGTGAAGCAGAGGTTCGATCTCTTTTTCTTCTTTGAACAAATAAATGGCGTCTTTGACCTCGCTGAAAGCGTTGCGGATATACTCGACGTTGCTTTCGAAGATGTCGATAATCTTTTCCTTGCGGATCGTGTAATTGGCAACAGGAAAATCCGGATCATGCGGATGGGTAATCAAGCCGCCGTTATAGTTAATGATCGGCGTGTCGAGATTGAAACATTCATAGGCGAAACGAGAGCTTCGGTAAGGTCTTCCGGTAGCGATGACAATCTTGTGGCCGTCTTTCTGGATAAGCCGCAAAAAATCCCTAAGTTCGGGAATGATGGTATCGAAATCATAGAGGATGGTTCCGTCAAGATCAAGAGCGATCAGGTATTTCCGCATGGTATCACCTTTTTCATTATCTCACACGAAGAGAGAATTCGCAATTGATTAGTTTGTTGATTAATGAGGGCTTATAAGTTATAATTTGTATGATAGCGAGGTAAGATATGAGCACAGACATAGTGTTTGAATTGAGCGGCTATCTTAACTTCATGGCGGTAACATGGCCGGACATCCGGATTTTTGTCTTAGGGATACTGACGGGCTTTGTGTTGCTTACGCTCATGATCGCATTGCTTCTCGTAAGCGGCAGAAGAAAACGAAAGAAGATTCTGATGAGTCGGGAGGCTCCGCTTGACAGTAAGACGGTCGAAGCGATCGTGGAAGAAAAACAAAAAGAACTTGTCGACACGGTCAAGTTTACCGACAACGCCTATTTCCGGGTCGCTATTGATCTTTCAATGGAACTGATGCAGGAGATCTCCCACCATTATTTTCCCGATTCCAAATACCCGATGTACGAACTGTCGATCCAGGAAATCATCGATCTCACATTCTATGTGACAAAAAGGGTCGAGAAGATCGTCGACGGCAAGTTTCTGCGTTTGTTCAAGAATGCCCGCATTTCTACAATCATCAATATTCTTGAAAAGAAAAAAGCACTCGACAATTCGAAACTGATGAAATTGAGCCGGAAACTGCATATTTCAAAACTGTATTCCGCCAGCCGAACAATCTTGAACTACGCCAATCCGATCTACTGGTTCCGTAAACTGACGATTAAACCGTCAGTGACGCTTTTAACCAAGGAAGTATGCAAGATGATTATCGAAATCGTCGGCGAGGAAACCAACAAGATCTACAGCAAAAAGCTGTTCGCAAGCCCCGATGACGAGGCTCTGATCGAAGCCAAGGTTGACGAATTGATCCAAAGCGAACCCGAATAAGAAACCAAAGAGGTTTGGAGGGGTTAACCTATGAAAAGAAGACGTCGCAAACTGCCTGAGAGAATCGTTCCCGGTTTTTCCCGAACCGAGGATTCCCGGCCCTTTTACATCCCCCAGATTACCAAAATCGATGATAAGGAAACGATGAAGAAGAAATTCGTGTCTCCGGTTTTTGGCAAGGCTGTCAAAGATGACGTCATTGTTCCCAACGACCGCAAATTCTATGGCGACATTGATAAAAAATACGATGCTTTCCGCAAAGTCAAAAAATTGACCAAGGAAGAGGCAAAGCGCCGCTACGGAAGCATCTATTACGAATTCTTGAGCGTTAACAACGAAGATATGCGGAAAATTCATTCCAAAGACCTTTCGGTTGACGATCTGTTGAAACGAAAACAAGAACAAGAACAAGCCCCCAAAGTCGAGGAACAAAGACCAGTGGAAACTTCGACAGAAATTCCGATCGAGGATTTCTTCCAGAAGGCCAAAGCCTTTGAAAGCGAGAACAAGAGCGCTCCCATTGAATCCGATTTGGACCAGGTCCTGAGCGATATTGAATCCGGCGAACTCGATGCCGACCGTTTCGGTCCGATTGCCGAGGAGGACGACATCCTGTATTTTGATGGCGGTCAAGATAGCACTAAAATCAAACCGGTTTTCGCCGACGAGTTTGAGTATCGCGAATATTCTCCCAAATCATCGGACACTACGTTTGAGCCCGATTACGAAAAACTCAAAGAACAAATCACCAATGACTTTGAGGATTACTTGTTGCCGCCGGTCGAACTGCTTCGCAAGAGCAGAGAAAAGAGCGAGGCTGAGCCGGAGTGGGTGAAACAGAACATCGATGTCATCAACCAAACGCTTCTATCTTTTGATATTGACGGTGAAGTCACCAATTATACCAAGGGACCGACCGTCACCCGCTATGAGGTTTCACTCGGCGCCGGCGTTCAAACGAAGAGAATCACGGCAATCGCCGACAACATCCAGATGAGTCTGTCCGCACTCAGCCTCAGAATCGAGGCGCCGATTCCGGGAAAGAACACGATTGGTATCGAGGTTCCCAACCAAGTGCGAGAATCCGTGTTTTTCGGTGATGTCGTCGACCATCCCCAGTTTCTCATGTCCGACGATCCCCTGATGCTTGCCGTGGGGCTCGATATCGATGCCAACCCCGTTTACACTTCGATCGAGACCATGCCACATGGACTGGTTGCCGGATCGACCCAAAGCGGGAAATCAGTATGCATTGCTTCAATCATCGCAAGCATCCTGCTCAAGAACAACCCCAATCAGGTCAGACTGATGCTGATCGATCCGAAGAAGGTTGATCTCCAGCAGTTCGCCGATATCCCGCATTTGGTCACTCCGATCATTGATGAAGTTAAAAAGGCCGTCGAGGCTTTGAAATGGGCAGTTTCCGAAATGGAGAGACGCTATGAGGTTTTGAAGCGCTTCCGTTCTGTCAACGTCAAGGATTACTATAGTCGCCGCGCCCAAGACAGTGATTTTGAATTAATGCCCCGACTTGTCATCATCGTCGAGGAGGCCTCCGATCTTCTGATCAGCGGCGGAGGCGACGTCGAGGAGAGCATTCTCAAACTGACCCAAAAATCACGGGCGGTCGGAATCCACCTGCTCTTGGCAACCCAAAGGCCTTCGGCCGATATCCTCAAAGGCTCGATCAAAGCGAACATTCCGACCAGATTCGCCTTCAGGGTGCCTTCTTCAATCGACTCATCGGTCGTTCTCGACACCACCGGCGCCGAGAAACTGCTCGGGAAGGGCGACATGTTGTTATCGGAAAACGGTTTGATCCGCCGTCTTCAAGGGGCCTATCTTTCCCCCGAAGAAATCGAAGAGATCACCACTTTCATCAAAAAACAGGCATATCCTCAATATTTATTCACACACAACAGCCTGATCGAAGCCGCCAAAACCGCCGAACTAACCGCCGAGCTTGACGAACTTTTCCCGGAAGTCGCCCGTTTTGTCGTTAGAGAAGATAAATGCTCCCTCAACAAGATAACCCAGGAATTCGGCATTGGCTTCAACCGGGCGACCCAAATCGTTGGCAGTCTGGAAGTCTACGGGATCGTCTCGCCAAATGCGGGCACGAAGCCTCGCGAGGTCCTGATCGGCTATGAACGACTCGAGGAGATCCTAGGCAAACTCAAATGAGCGAAGAAAACACAGTCAATCAGATCGACGAAGAACAAATCGGTGAACCAAGCGCCGCAATATTTCCTTTCAAGAAAGCTTTCATTCAGGCTTTGCTTACGCTCTGCCTGATGGTTTTTGTCGTTGTGATGACGATCGTTTTTATGAACAAGCCACTTTTCATCTTCAATTTCAATCACGATGATTCATCGTTTCCCGAGACGGGCCGGATTTTTCGAATCGTCACCTATATTCTGATGCTCATCTGTTTTCTTTATTTGGCCTGGTTCAGCGTAAAAGTGATCATTCTTCGGGCCGACCGCAATAAAGTCGCCGAGAATAAGGCGATCACCAAGCAGTACGCCGTCTTCGATCTCTTCAGCATCGTCCCGCTGTTTATCGCCATCATCATCACCGTCAACGGTTTCTTTCTCGGCTTTGCCTATATCGGTGGCGAGTCGATGGAACCAACCTATCATGACGGCGAGTTCACGCTGATCTACCATAATCAGGTGGAATATCAGCGCGGCGATGTCGTCATCATCCAGAAATCCGAGAAACTCATCAAGCGGCTGATTGCGCTCCCGGGCGACTATTTGGTTGTGGATGGAAACGGTGTCAGTGTCAACGGCGAAAACGTCGAGACTTCGATCAGAATCACTTTTGAAGGTTACGACGGCGTCATTCCCGAGGGAATGTATTTCGTTTTAGGCGACAACCGGATGAACTCACACGACTCCCGTTATTTCGGTCTTGTCAGCGAGGATGAACTGCTCGGCAAGGTCATCTATCCGGTAAGATAAGGAAAGAAGTGGCGAATGTGAAACAGATCCAATGGTTTCCCGGCCATATGGCGAAAGCCAGGCGGCTGGTTGAGGAAAAATTGAAACTGGTAGATGTCATCTATGAACTTTTGGATGCCAGAATTCCGTTCGCATCCGCCAATCCGCTGATCGGGGCGATCATCAAAACCAAACCGCGGCTGATCATCTTAAACAAAGCTGATCTCGCGGATCAGGAAGAGACCCAGAAATTCATCGATTTCTATGAACAAAAAGGCATCCCCGCACTCGCGGTCAATTCGCTTTCTGGCTCGCCTTTGAATTCGGTTCTTGCCAGGACGAAAGCGATGCTATGGGAATTAAGCGAAAAAGAAGCTAGGAAGGGCATGAAGCCAAGGCCGTTTAGGGCGATGGTCCTCGGTATCCCCAATGTCGGCAAGTCTCAGTTCATCAACCGTTTGGTGGGCAAAGCGAAAGCGAAAACAGCCGATACCCCCGGGGTAACGAGAAAACAGATTTTCTTAAGAGCGGGAAACGACCTTGAACTGCTTGACAATCCCGGAATTCTTTGGCCTCGCTTTGAAAGCGAACGTATTGGGATGCTTTTGGCGCTCACCGGCTCGATCAAGGCCGACCTCATTCCTTTGGAAGCGGTCGCCTGTTTCGGCTTGGAGCTAATGATATGCAAATATCCCGAACGGATTCGGGATCGCTATGGCCTCGAGTTACTTTCGGATGACTTTCGGCTTGTGTTCGAAACCATCGGCAGAAACCGGGGCTGCCTTCTTCCAGGCGGGTTGATCGACCTAGACCGAGTCTACAACCTCTTTCTCTACGATCTTCGCAACCAGATGCTTGGCCCATTGACTTTTGAAGGGATCGAAGACTATGGATCGCTATGAGCGAAAACTGAGAGAAGAAGGCTACCGTTTTATCTGCGGCGCCGATGAGGCGGGACGAGGTCCGCTTGCCGGACCGGTAGTCGCCGCCGCTGTTATTTTGGATCCCGATCTACCTATTGCCGGGATCGCCGATTCCAAGAAACTAACGCCAAAAACACGCGAACTCTTGGCTAAAATCATCAAAGAAAAAGCGATTGCTTACGCTATCGCCAGTGTCTCCGAGAGCCGGATCGATCAGATCAATATCCTCGAAGCCTCGAAAGAAGCGATGACCGAGGCCATTAAGACTCTTAAGGCCGAACCCGATTACATTCTCACCGACTACGTTGAGCTCAGCGGATTCAAAGCGCCATTGACGGCGATCGTCAAGGGCGATCAGTTGTCGGCTTCGATTGCGGCTGCCTCGATCCTCGCGAAGACTGCGAGGGACGAAATCATGGCCCGGATGGACATTCTTTATCCCGGATACGGATTCGCCGTCCACAAGGGCTATCCTACTAAAGCTCATCTTGAGGCGCTTGACAGGCTCGGCGTCTCCAAGATCCACCGCTGTTCTTATAAGCCGGTCAAGTCGAGACTTGCTAGGCAACTGTGCTTGGAGTTTGGCGGTGAGACAATTGGCTAAGTTCAAGTATGCGGTTTTTGACCTCGATGGCACTTTGTTCGATACGATCGAAGACATCATGAATTCGGGCAACGAGTTGTTGGCCATGCATGGAATGAATCCTTACACATTGGGAGACTACAAGCTTTTCGTCGGTCTTGGCGTCGACTCATTGATTGCCTCCATCTTCAAAGGACGCAAAACCGATGAGGATGAACATTTATTGCGAAAAAGGGAATACTTGGAAATCTATCAGAAACGGATGCTTGAGACGACCAGCCTCTATCCGGGAATCGCTGATTTGATTTCGAGGCTCAGAGAAGAGGGAGTGAAACTCGCCATTCTCTCCAACAAGCAGGATCAGGATGTTCTTTTAATTGTCGAACACTTTAACCTGAAGAGCGCTTTCGAGATTGTGCTGGGTAAACGTCCGGAACTGCCGATCAAACCACATCCGGAATCACTCAAGTTGATAATAGACGGTTTTGGCGCAAGGCCGGAGGAAGTTGTCTACATCGGCGATACAAAAACGGATATTGAGACCGCCAAGAACGCTTCTGTGGCCGTGATCGGCGTAACTTGGGGATTTCGACCGCGACGGGAATTGGTTGAAGCGGGAGCGGACTACATCGTTGACGATCCCATTGCCATTTTGGAGATTGTGAAAGGGTGAGACAATGATCATTGATGTCGACTCATTGATCAAAGAAAATCTGCGCGGGAAGATCATCGTCTTTCCAACCGACACCGTCTACGGTCTCGGTTGTCTTTATGATGATATCGAGATGATCGACCGAATCTACCGGTTGAAATCCAGGGATTACGGAAAACCCATGGCGGTGCTTGCCAACGATCTTGAACAGATCAAAACCTTGGTCGAGGCTAACGAGATCTTTATGGAACTTGCCGAAAAATATTGGCCGGGGGAACTGACCCTGATCGCAAGAAAGACCGCGAAGGTTTCTTGTCTTGCGACCGCTAACCGCGACACCATCGGCGTCAGGATCCCCAATCATGCTTTGGCACTGCGGATCCTCAGCCATTTCGGGCCTATGGTGACGACCAGTTTGAACCAAGCCGGCCAACCGGCTGTTTTCAAATATCAGGATGCCATCAAGTATCTGGACAAGGTCGACTATCTGGTTCCCGGCGGCGATCTCCAAGGAAGCGCATCGACAATTTACGATACCATCACACTCCAAGTGCTGCGGCAGGGAAGAGTCGTTATTAAACGTTGAGATGCAAGTCTTTATATATTCGGAATAGTTGTTTTTCTATTGTAAAAAAAGACCGATTTTGTTATAATCGTCATAGTGTTATGGACGGATGGAGGGGTTGACGTGAAGATAGCGATAGGCTCAGATCATGCGGGCTTTCCCTATAAGAAACCGATTATCGATCATCTCCATAAACGGGGGATCGAAACGATCGACAAGGGCTGTTATTCCGATGCCCCGACCGATTATCCCGTCTATGCCATCAAAGTGGCGGAAGCTGTCAGGGACAAAGAGGCCGACTACGGAGTTTTGGTCTGCGCCACCGGCATCGGCATGAGCATCGCCGCGAACAAAGTTAAAGGAATCCGCGCCGGTGCACCCTATACAGAATTCATCGCCAAGGCGATGAAAGAACACAACCATGTCAATGTCCTTTGCCTTGGTTCCCGGACGAACACGATCCAGGAAGTTCTCAGTTTCGTCGATTCGTATTTGGAAAGCGATTATTCTTCTAGCGAGAGGCATCTCAGACGGCTTGAGATCATCCGTAATTACGAGGAGAACGACAAGTGGGAAAAGTAATCACCATCAACCACCCTCTGATCGATCACAAAATGGCGATCATCAGGAACAAGCACACTGACACGAAAACATTCAGAGAAAACGTCAATGAGGTCTGTAGTCTGGTCGCTTACGAGATCACCAGGGATTTAATGACAAAAACAGTGGAAGTTGAGACGCCAATCGCCGCGACCTCCTGTAAAATCCTCGCCAAGGATGTCGTCATTGTGCCGATTCTAAGAGCGGGGCTCGGGATGGTCGACGGCATCCATAACGTCATTCCCACGGCAAAGATCGGCCATATCGGTCTTTACCGCGATGAGGAAACCCTGCAGCCCCATACCTATTATGCGAAATTTCCCAAAGTGTTGCCCAACGCCCAAATCATGATCGTCGACCCGATGCTGGCCACCGGCGGCAGCGCCGTCGCAGCGGTCGATCTGATCAAGAAAGCCGGTGGCAAAGACATTCGCTTTGTCGGCTTGGTCGGGTGCCCCGAAGGCATTGCAATGTTGCATGAACACCATCCCGATGTCGATATCTACCTCGTGGCCGTTGACGAGAGGCTGAACGAGATCGGGTATATCGTTCCCGGGCTCGGCGATTGTGGCGATCGGCTGTTCGGCACGAAATAGGAACCAGCCCCTTCAGTGGCTGTGACCCATATGGCACGGTCACTGAGACAATCATATCGTTTTCTTTTTTTATAACAAAGTCAAATTATTACTCGAAAGGCGGTGAGAAGATGCCGATACTGGATTCGATTCTCAAAGCGGAAGCCCAAGCAGAAAAATTCCGGCTCGAGGCTTCTGAAGAAGTCAAGACCGTCATGGAAAAAAGCAAGGCTAAAGCGAACAAGGCGGTCAAGGAATTAATGGAGAAAGCCAAGAAAACCGAAAAGGAAATATTGCAAGCCACCGATCTTCGGATTCAGGAAGCTGCCGATAAAATCCGGAAGGAGAATCAGGCTCAAAACGAGAGCATTATTCGTCTCGCCGCCAAACGGAAAAACCGGGCGGTGGATTTTTTGATGGAGAAGGTGATTGAATCATGATCATCCCCGTTATCAAAGTCCAAATCGTAGCCTTAAAGGAAACCAAGGAAGCTTTGTTGAAATCTTTACAGCGGGCGGGGGAGATCATGTTGATCCCACCCAAAGACAGCGACATCGAACTTACTGATTCACTTGCAGAGGAACAACTGGCTTTGCGGGCGTCGCAGTCGTTGGCACTTTTGAAAAAATTTCAAGACAAGGCCGAGAAGACTAGGATCGAGGTTTCCTATGAAGAATTCATCGCCGAACGTCCGAAACATACGGAATTGCTAAAGCAAATCGAGAAATGCTCCCGCACGATTGAAGAAGCCCGTCAAGAGCTTGCCTCCATCAAGGAAAAACAAGCCGCTTATCTTCCCTGGAAGGATTTGAATATCAGGCTTGATCAGTTGGATGTCGCCAAGACGGTCGTGCTTCGCACCGGGCTGATTCCGGATGCGCAGTTGGAAGCCTTGGTCGAATGGATCGAAAGCACCGGAAACCCTGTTCAAGTGCTGGGGGCAAGCGATCGGCAACATGCCTTGGTCTATGCCGTCATCAAAGACGAGGCTGCCGAGATTGACCATCATGCCAAGATGATGGGATTCACGGAGGTGGAGCTGCCGAAAACTGAGCAAACCCCGGAAGCAATCCTGGCTGGATTCCACGCGAGAAGCGTCGCGTTGAACGACACTATTCAAGCCTCTGAGGCTAGGCTTCGCGACTTTGCCAAAGAAGAAGCCAAACTCAGGCTTCTATATGACCGGGTTGTCAGTGATGCCCATTTGAAACAGGTCAAAACCCAAGACACCCTGGCCACCGTGTTCTTGGAAGGCTGGGTCCGGAGCGACCGGATAGATCGTGTAAAAAAGGCGATCGAAGCGGTCACCGACCTTTACGACATGGAACAGATCGAACCGGATCCCGGCGAGCAGCCCCCGACCGTCACCAAGAACAATTGGTTCGTGGATGCTTTTGAAACGATCACCGATATGTTTGAAAAACCGCATCCGGATGAAGTCGATCCGAATCCGGTTATGTCGATCTGGTATTGGCTCATCTTCGGCATTATGATGGGCGACGCCGGGTACGGCATCGTCATGGTTGGGCTCTTCGCCTTCCTGATCGCTAAGATGAAACCCAAAGGCAACTCCTTGAGACTGTTTCGGGTTCTGATGTATTCGGGGGTTTCTACCATCATTTGGGGCATCTTGTTCGGCAGTTATTTCGGAGTCACCTGGAACCCGATCCTGATGTCCCCGATGGACAAACCCTTGGAAATGCTGATTCTGTCGATCGTGATCGGCGGCTGCCATATCATCTCGGGTTTACTTGTCAAGGCATATCGCAATTTTCGCGACAAGCAGTACTTCGCGATCATCGCGGACCAATTCAGCTGGATCTTCATTTTGATCGGGGCCGGGTTGTTCTTTCTGCCGGGAACGAAAACGGCCGGGATGTGGTTGATGATCGCGGGCGCAGGCTTGATCCTGCTGTTCTCTGGGAGAGCGAACAAGAATCTCTTCTCCCGTCTCGGCTCCGGACTCTATTCGCTTTATGGCGTCACCGGTTATTTGGGAGATATTCTCTCCTACTCTCGCATTTTGGCGCTGATGATGTCCTCGGGCATGATCGCCATGGTCATGAACATGCTGGCGGGGATGTTGCAAGGCAATGTGATCGGATTCATCTTCTCGCTCTTTGTCTATCTGATCGGTCATGCCTTCAATTTAGCGATGGGAATGTTGTCGGCCTATATTCATGACAGTCGCCTACAATATATAGAATTCTTCAACAAGTTTTACGAAGGCGGGGGCATCCCCTTCCAACCTTTGTCTTTACAGACTTATTACGTTGATATGATCAACGATACAGTAAAATAAAAATAGATAACCTAATGGAGGATTAGATTATGAACGAAGGTTTATTGATTGCGATTATCGGCGCCGCGGCGGCCGCAGTTTTTGGCGGACTCGGCTCGGCACTCGGCGTACAAATGGCCGGAAAAGCGGCGGCGGGAGTCGTCAGCGAAAAGCCGGAATTGTTTGGCAAGGTGTTAATTTTGCAAGCCCTTCCCGGCACCCAGGGCATTTACGGCTTCTTAGTTGCGATACTGGTGCTCGTCCGGCTCGGGCTCTTAGCTGGTGGCGCTCCCGTGCTGTCGGCGGAAGCAGGCTGGGCCATGTTTGGCGCTTGCGTTCCATCGATTATCGTGTTGCCGCTATCGGCATATTACCAAGCAAAGATGGCGGTGAATTCGATTATGATGGTGGCGAAGCAACCGGAAGCTTCCGCGAAAGGCATGACGATGACGGTTCTCGTCGAAACCTACGCCATTTTGGCGCTTTTAGCCAGCATTCTCATGATTCAGGGGATCCCCTTATAGAAACGAGTGAAGACTTTTGGCAAACCTATCTATCTATGACAAAATAGTGCAAAAAGGAAAGCTCGACGCGAAGAAGATCCGCGATGCCGGCGAAGCCGAAGCCGATAGCTTTGTCCAAAGCCGGCTGAAGGAAACAGAAAACGCGATTTTGGGCGATCAGGTCAAATTCAAGGAAAAACAAGACAACCGCTTCAAAAGCAAAGTCACGGAATTTGAGCAACAAGCGAAATCCGCGACTTTAGCCTGCAAACAGCAATGCTTGACTGATGTGCTTCAGGAAGCCTTGAAGAAGTTGTCCTTGATTTCCGATGAGAAATGGATGACGCTTGTGAAGCAGTTACTGAAGAAAGACCGCTTGACCGGGACCGAAACCATCGTGGCTTCGCCTCAGGATCAGGTGCGTTTTCGCAAATTGTTCACGTCGGATTCCAATTCCGGCGGAGCGCTTCCTCTCGATAAATTGAATAAATTTCTCGGCAAGGGGACATTCCAACTGACCTTGTCGGACCAGACTGCCCCGATATCCGGCGGCTTCTTGGTGATTGGCAAGGCGTTTGACATCGACCATTCCCATTTGACTTTGCTTTCAGGAATCAAGGATAGGTATGAAGCGGAGCTCGCCCAACTCTTGTTCGAGTCTGGTGTTTGATATGGATTATCCCTTTGCAATTGGCGTTATCAAGGCCATTGAGGATAAACTGCTCGACCGGGCCCAGTATGCCAAATTGGCCAAAACGCCCAAATCCGAATTTGTCGCAACGCTGTTGTCATTTGGATACGGAAAGGGAACTTCCGAACCCAATGTGGAAGCGTTGATTCAAACGGAGCTTCAAAGCGTCAGGCAACTGCTAGATGCTTTGACACCTGACAAATCCTTGACAGATCTCTTCTACTTGGTTTATGACGCCACTCTCTTGAAGGCACTGTACAAGGAATTGCTGTTCGGGATTCCCTGCCCGCGACAAACGGAGTTCTCAGGCGCTTTCCCGGCAGACCTTTTGGAACAGGCAGTATTAAATCACGACCGCGCGCCGCTTCCGAAACTATTTCAAACGCTACTGAAAAACATTGACAATGCCGTGGAAGCCGTTTCCGACAATCCGCGGCTGGTGAGCGCCGCGATCGATAACGCTTTGCTGGCATTTGCCATCAGGCAACTGCGTTTTCCGAAACCACAGGCCTTTTTGACCTATCTTCTCGCTTTCATCGATTTTCAAAACGTGCTCACGATCGAAAGAAGCAAATTGCTGGGCTGGTCACAAGAGGCAGCCACGTCCATGCTACTTGACAACGGGTCTATTCCGAAATCGGTATTTTTAGAAGCTTTTCAGGCGTCGACTGAAAGGTATCTCGCCTCACTTCAACCATATTATAACGAGGAACTTACGCGACAGTTGAAAAAAAATCAAGAAAAAGCCTCGGTTGAAACATTGGAGAAAGCCTTGTCCGATCTCCTGCTTGAACAGGTCAAACCGTTCCGGCACGATGCCTTTTCGATCGGACCGATTATCTATTATTATTTGAAAAAGAAAGCTGAGGCCAAAAACATTCGCATTTTGATGGCGAAGGATGACGCCGATCCCGCCGATTTGACGTACTACTAGGAAAAAGGAGAGAATATTCATGGACAATTTTCCCAGAATTGCCATTGTTGGCACAACAGATCAGATTCTACTCTTCAATACCGTCGGCATTCGGGCTTTCCAGGTAAAAGACAATCAAGAAGCCGAGAGAGCCATCGCGGAACTGGCCAACCGGAAATGCAAGCTGATCTTCCTAGCTGAAGATCTCTATGAAAAGATACCGGAAACCATCGAAAAATATCATCACCTTCCTTTTCCAATTCTGACGGTTTTGCCCATTGACAAGGAAACCAAGAACATTGGAATGGCAAAAATCAAGCAAAATGTCGAAAATGCAATTGGCATTAACCTCTTTTAGAAAGGGGATCAAAGATGAACAAAATTGAAAACAATCCAAATCATGGAATAATCACAAAAGTATCCGGGCCGCTTGTCGTTGCCAAGAACATGAAAAACGTCAAAATGTACGACGTCGTTCTCGTCAGCGATAAACGCTTATTTGGAGAAGTCATTGAACTTCGCGGCGACTTGGCATCGATCCAGGTTTATGAAGAAACAGCCGGCATAGGACCAGGAGAACCGGTCTATGATACCCACCAACCACTGTCGGTCGAATTGGGACCGGGATTGATCGAAGGGATTTTTGACGGCATCCAACGGCCGCTCAATGTCATTTATGAAGCCGCAGGAGACCGCATACCTTTGGGGATTGATGTCCCAAAGTTGAACCGGGAAAAACAGTGGAACTTTGAACCTGAGGGCAAAACCGGTATGCACGTCCAAGCAGGCGACATCCTCGGTTTTGTCCAAGAGACCACGGTGATACGCCACAAAGTCATGGTCCCTCCGGGAATCAAGGGAACACTCACCTGGATTTTTTCCGGCATGGCGGTGATCACCGATAAAATCGCTGTCATCACCGATGAATCAGGAACAGAACATTCGATCACGATGATGCAGAAATGGCCGGTGCGAATCCGCAGACCTTATCAAAGAAAATTGGCTCCGAAAGAGCCGATGGTCACCGGGCAGTGCGTCATCGACACTCTGTTTCCGATTGCGATCGGCGGTATCGGCGCTATTCCCGGCCCGTTCGGTTCCGGAAAGACCGTCGTCCAACATCAGTTGTCCAAATGGGCCGATGCCGACATCATCGTCTATGTCGGCTGCGGCGAACGTGGCAACGAAATGACCGATGTATTGATGGAATTTCCGAAACTCAAAGATCCAAAAAGCAACGAACCTCTTATGAAGCGGACCGTGCTCATCGCCAATACTTCCAATATGCCGGTGGCGGCGCGGGAAGCGTCCATCTATACGGGGATCACCATTGGCGAATACTATCGCGATATGGGGTACCGGGTCGCCATCATGGCCGATTCCACCTCCCGCTGGGCCGAAGCCCTGCGCGAGATGTCCTCACGGTTGGAAGAAATGCCGGGCGAAGAAGGATATCCCGCCTATCTATCAAGCCGGATCGCCGAATTCTATGAGCGTGCCGGGTTGGTCCGCTGCCTCGGCACCGATGATCGCTTTGGGGCCGTTACCGCGATCGGGGCCGTCTCGCCTCCGGGAGGAGATACCTCCGAACCCGTTTCTCAAGCAACCTTGAGGATCGTGAAAGTCTTCTGGGGACTTTCGGCGAATCTCGCCTATCGTCGCCATTTTCCTGCTATTGACTGGCTGAAGAGTTATTCGCTCTACAGTGATGAGATAAATGAGTATTTCGACCGGGAAGTCAAAAGGGATTGGTCGCATCAAGTAGCCACCGCGATGAGAATCTTGCAAGAAGAAGCCCATTTGGAGGAGATCGTCCGATTGGTCGGCATCGACTCGCTCGAATTCAGAGACCGGCTGATGCTCGATTGCGCCCGCAGCATCCGCGAAGACTTTCTCCATCAGAACGCTTTTCACGAGATCGACACGTACACTTCCCTCACCAAGCAATACGGGATGATGAAGGCGATTCTCTTCTGGTTTCAAAAAGGGCTTGAAGCCTTGGATCAAGATTATTCCTATGCCAAGATTTCTTCGATGAACGCCCTAGAAAAAATCGGTCGGATGAAATACATTAAAGAAGATCAATTCGCCAAAGAGATCGAACTTATCCTCGCCGAGATTGAGGAAGAATATCGACAATTAATGCAAGGCGGTGAAGAGAATGCCTAAAGAGTATAAGACCATTTGCGAAGTTGTTGGGCCGCTTATGCTTGTCGATCAAGTAGAAGGGGTCAAGTACGACGAATTGGTCCGCATTCGCCAAGCCTCTGGTGAAGAGCGGATCGGCAAGGTCCTGGAAGTCGACAATGACAGAGCCCTGGTCCAACTGTTCAATCCGTCTCATGGCTTGAAGATCAGTGATGCGAAAGCCATGTTTCTAGGCCGAGGAATCGAACTGAAACTCGCCCCGGAAATCGTTGGCAGGGTCTTTGACGGCATGGGGCGTCCGATCGACGGCGCCGGCGAGATTATCCCAACAAAGATGGCGGACATCAACGGTACACCGCTAAATCCGGTCGCTCGGGACTATCCATCCGAATTCATCGAAACCGGCATCAGCGCCATCGATGGCTTGAACACATTGGTTCGCGGACAGAAACTGCCGATTTTTTCCGGTTCGGGACTGCCGCACGCCAAATTGGCGGCGCAGATCGCCAGGCAAGCACAGGTCAAGGACCGCTCCGAACCGTTCGCTGTCGTTTTCGCTGCGATCGGCATCACATTCGAGGAAGCGAACTACTTCATCGAGGATTTCCAACGCTCCGGAGCCATCGAACGCTCCGTCTTGTTCATGAACTTGGCGGCCGACCCCGCCATTGAACGGATCGCCACCCCGCGGATGGCGATCACTTGCGCCGAGTATTTGGCATATGAGCTCAATATGCACGTGCTTGTCATTCTGACCGATATCACCAACTATGCGGAAACTCTCCGCGAGGTGTCCGCCGCCAGGAAGGAAGTGCCGGGCCGCCGTGGATATCCTGGTTATATGTATACCGACCTGGCCTCGCTTCTCGAGCGCGCCGGCCGGATTAAAGGCAAAAACGGCTCAATTACGCAGATTCCGATTTTGACCATGCCCGAAGACGACAAGACGCATCCGATTCCCGACCTAACCGGTTATATCACCGAAGGGCAGATCATCTTGTCGCGGGATTTGAATCTCAAAGGCATCTATCCGCCGATCGACGTCTTGCCTTCGCTTTCCCGGCTGAAAGACAAGGGCATCGGTGAAGGTAAGACCAGAGAAGACCACTCGGAAACGATGAATCAATTGTTTGCGGCCTATGCCCGCGGCAAGGAAGCAAAAGAGTTATCCACGATTTTGGGAGAAGCCGCCTTGTCGAATGTCGACAAACTTTACGCCAAGTTTGCCAATGAATTTGAAGAGCGTTATGTCAAACAAGGCAATTATGAAAACCGTCCGATTGAAAAAACCCTCACCATCGGTTGGAAACTGCTCACGATTTTGCCAAAGACCGAGCTCAAACGGATCAGCCTGGAAAACATCGCCAAATACCTGCCTGAGGAAGATTGAGCATGGCCCAAACCATAAATCCCACAAGGATGGAGCTCTACCGGCTGAAAAAACGGCTGGCGGTCGCCAAACGCGGCCACAAATTATTGAAAGACAAGCAAGATGAAATGATCCGCCGGTTCATGGAACTCATCAAAGAGAACCGGTCTTTGCGGTTGGATGTTGAAAAGGCCTTGGCCAAAATCATGGCACAATTCGATAGCGCCAAACTCCAACTGTCCCGCGCCGGTCTTTTGGAGGCGTTAATGGTTCCCTCCCGGGAATTGACGCTTGAGACAGGCTCTGATTTGATCATGAACATCAAGACCCCGACGCTTTCCTATCAAGAATCCACTTCGATCGACCTGACGTACAGTTTCGCCTTCACACCGTCCGACCTCGACGGAGCCGTGATCGGATTATCGGGCATCCTGCATCGATTGATCGACCTTTCAGTTATCGAAAAGACCTGCGAGATGCTCGCTCGGGAAATTGAGAAGACAAGACGTCGGGTCAATGCCATCGAGTTCATCATGATTCCCGACATCGAGGATACGATCAAAAGAATCACTAATAAACTAGAAGACAACGAACGTGGCAACATCACGCGGCTGATGAAATCCAAGGAGATCATCATGGCCAAAAAAGCGCAGTAGTCGCAAACATTCTAAAAGTTCCATAAAGAGGTGAAAACTGATGGCGGTTCGTGGTTTCGAGATTGTCTCGGCCTATCAAAAAGAAGGAATCCGCTTACCCAAACGCTCGACGATCAATAGCGCCGGCTACGATTTGGAAGCGGCGATGTCCGCGGTGATCCCACCCAAGAACCCCGCGGTTATTCCCACCGGGATCAAGGCGTTCATGGCGAAGGACGAAGTCTTGATTATCACGCCGAGGAGTTCGCTCTTCAGTAAGAAAAAACTGATCATGACCAACAGCGTCGGCATCATTGACGCCGACTATTACAACAATCCCGACAACGAGGGACACATCCGCATCCTCTTGTACAATTTGGGTGATTTGCCTACGGAAATAAAGAAAGGCGAACGCCTAGTTCAGGCCGTTTTCACCAAGTTTCTCCTGGCGGGAAACGAGGAAAATCCCGGCGCCACGCGCACCGGCGGCATCGGCAGCACCAATTGAAGACCACGGTAGCCGTGGTTTTGTTTTTTTTTGAGGAACCCATTAAGTTTTGCTTGCTTTCCCGGCTACAATTTGATAGAATGATATCGCTGTAAAAATACACACATCGCCTAGCAATTTGCCTGGAGCCAAGCGGCGGCAATAGCGCCTAAAGCGATGGAGGTAAAATCAAATAGGAGGATTCAAAAACAAATGAGCGTCATTCCCATGAAAGCCCTGCTTGAGGCAGGCGTGCATTTCGGACACCAAACGCGTAGATGGAACCCCAAGATGGCGAAGTATATCTACACGTCAAGAAACGGTATCCATATCATCGACCTGCAAAAAACGAGCGAGTGCATCGACATCGCCTACCAAGCTTTGTTCGACATTGTCGAGCAAGGCGGACACGTCCTCTTTGTAGGAACGAAGAAGCAGTCCCAAGATCCCGTCAGAGAAGAAGCGATCAGGACCGGACAGTACTACGTCAACAAGCGTTGGCTTGGCGGCACCCTGACCAACTTCAAGACGATCAAGCGCTCGATCAAGAAACTGCATGACCTTCACAAAATGGAAGAAGACGGCATCTTCGCCGTGCTGCCGAAGAAGGAAGTCATCAATCTCAGAAAAGAGATGGACCGCCTCGAAAAATTCTTAGGCGGCATCAAAGAGATGAAGTCGTTGCCACAAGCCCTCTTCATCGTCGATCCCCGCAAAGAAAGAAATGCCATCCTAGAGGCCCGAAAACTCGGGATCCCCGTGTTTGGTATTATCGATACGAACTGCGACCCCGATGAGGTCGACTATATCATCCCCGCCAATGACGATGCCCTCAGATCGATCAAACTGATCGTTGGCAAGATGGGTGACGCCATTATCGAAGCCAGCGGCGGCGTTGTCGAGAGCGATGCCGAAAGCGAAGACACCGAACTTGATATCGAGGCCTTCGAAGATGAGGAAGCTCTGGGTGAAACTCCGAAGGTAAAATCGATCAAGGTTGAAGTGAAGCCGAAGGCCAAAGAGAAAGAGGCAACCGAAGAAGAAATAAAGGATGCTGCTCCTGAGGGCCAGAAACGGAAACCCAAACCCGCCACCAAGATCGTCAAACTCGTCGTCGATGAGGACCAAGTTGAAAAGGTCGAAGCGGTGGTTCCAGCAGAAACCGAAACTAAGAAACCGAAGGCTCAGAAAGTTTTAAAGGAGCCCGTGACCGTTGAAGACTATGAAGAATTGACGGTGCCTGTTCTCAGGCAGATCGCCAAGGATCTTGGTGTTGTCGGATATACGACCTTCAAGAAGGCCGGTTTGATCGAAGAAATCATCAAGGCAAAGAAATAAACCGAAAGGGAGCGAAGATTGCTCCCTTTTTGAGAAGTCCGGAAAATGAATTGATTTGAAAAATGACTTATGATAATATAATTAATGACCTTTATGAGGAGGATTGCTATGAATATTACAGCTGCATTGGTAAAAGAGTTGCGCGATAAAACCGGCGCCGGCATGATGGACTGCAAAAAAGCCCTTGTCGCCGTGGACGGAAATATCGACCAGGCCATTGATTGGCTGCGGGAAAAAGGAATTGCGAAAGCCCAAAAGAAAGCTTCGCGAATCGCCGCCGAAGGCGTCTGCGACATCAAGATCTCGGGTGACAAAGCCCTCATGTTCGAACTGAACTGTGAGACCGACTTTGTCGCTAAAAACGAAAAGTTCACCGCTTTGGTCGATAAGATCGGAAAGAGGATTCTTGACAGCGACGCTTCTAGCGTCGAAAAAGCGCTTGAATTGGAAATCGAAGGAAAAACGATCGAAACCATCATCCTTGAAGCTGTTTCCAACATCGGCGAGAATATCAATTTACGCCGTATGTCGGTGACAAAGAAAAAACCATCCGAAACTTTTGGAAGTTATATCCATATGGGTGGCAAAATTGCCTCGCTGTCAGTAGTCAAGAACGGTGATTATGAAACTGCCAAAGACGTCGCCATGCAAGTCGCCGCAAGTAGCCCCCAATATTTGACCTCGGCCGACATCTCGCTCGATTTCATCGCCAAGGAGCGAGAGATTTTGACCAAGGAAGCCTTGAACGAAAACAAGGAATCACCGAAACCGAAACCCGAAGCCATCATCGCCAAAATGGTCGAAGGAAGGCTCCAGAAAAATCTCAAAGATATTTGCCTCGTCAATCAACCTTTCATCAAGAATCCCGACCAACAAGTCGGTGAATACGTTAAAGCTAAAGGCGCCGAAATCACCATGTTTCAACGGATGGCTGTTGGTGAGGGCATCGAGAAAAAAGAGGAGAATTTCGTTGACGAAGTCATGTCGCAAACCAGACAATAGAGGACACTTTTGTGTCCTTGATTCATAATTAAGGAGGATTTCTATGTCCAAAAGACGTGTGATGATCAAACTCAGCGGTGAGGCGCTTTCCGGCAAAAGCGGCATCGGCATCGATCCCAAAGTTGTCAAGAAGGTCGCTTTGGAGATCAAGGAAGCCTATCTTTTGAACCTTTGCGAGATTGGCATCGTTGTCGGCGGCGGGAACATTTTCAGAGGTCGTCTCGGCGATGAGATGGGCATCGAGCGCTCTAGCGCCGACTATATGGGCATGATCGGGACGATTCTAAATGCCTTAGCCTTGCAGAACTCGCTGGAAGCGATCGGTGTGCCGACCAGAGTAATGACAAGTTTGAACATACCGGAGGTTGCCGAACCCTATATCAGGAGAAAAGCGATCAGTCATCTGGGAAAAAACTATCTCGTCATCTTCGGAGGCGGCACCGGCAATCCCTATTTCTCAACCGACACGACGGCGGCTCTTCGCGCAGCCGAACTCGGGGCCAGCATCATCTATATGGCCAAAAACGGGATCGATGGCGTCTATGACAAGGATCCCAAAGTCCATAGCGATTCCCGGAGATTTCACACGCTTACTCATCAAGAAGTCCTGCAAAAGCAGCTTCAGGTTATGGATTCGACTGCCGCCGCCCTCTGCCGCGACAACAATATCGCCATCTATGTTTTTGATATGAATGTGAGTGGAAACATCAAGCGGGCGATCATGGGCGAGGACATCGGCACGATGATAAACAATAATAAGGAGTGATGGTCATGCCAGAGACAATTCTCATCAACGGCGAAGAACGCATGGAACAGACCCTAGTCGCCCTGCAGCGGGAGTTTTCGACCGTCCGGAGCGGACGGGCGAACCCCAAGATGCTTGAGCGGGTCAACGTCGATTACTACGGAGTCATGAGTCCTTTGAATCAGATCGCTTCGATCCAAATTCCCGAGGCGACACAAATCTTCATCAAACCCTACGACAAATCGTTGCTTTCAAAGATCGAACGAGCGATTTTTGCGGCAAATCTCGGGGTCACCCCCACCAATGACGGAACCGGTATCCGCATTTTTCTGCCGCCTCTTACCGAAGAAAACCGTCGCGAAGCCGTCAAGGTTGTCCGCCGGATGTCTGAAGATGCCAAAGTCGCGATTCGCAATGTCCGCCGCGATCTGATCGCCGATTTCAAGAAACTCGAAAAGGACAAGGCGATTACCGAGGACGACCTCCGTTTCTATCAGGAGGAGGCGCAAAAACTGACAGACAAATTCATTGAGAAGATTGACGACATCTTTAAGGAAAAAGAGAAAGACATAATGAGTATCTGATAAGACTAGAGATAGTCTTATTTTTTTTTGGCATGCCTCGTTTCACTCGGACAATATCATTATGTATTTTCAGGCAAATAGTGTATAATTGTCCTGATAGGAGCGATGATTGATGGGGCTTTTTCGTAAAGAACGGATTACTTTGGTACCCAAGCACGTTGCCATCATTCTCGATGGCAACGGCCGCTGGGCGCAACGGCGTGGGTTGCCACGGACAGCCGGGCATAAGGCCGGCATTGAAAACATCAGAAGAATCGCTATCAGCGCCGCAAAGTTCGGCATCAAGGCTTTGAGCATCTTCGCTTTCTCAACCGAGAACTGGTCCCGTCCTCAGGATGAAGTCGACTTCCTGATGACGATGCCGGAACAGTTTGAAGCCAAATTCGGCGACGAATTTGCCGATAACGACATCAAAGTCGTTTTTTCGGGAAGAAAAACCAAACTTTCCGCCAAAAATATCGAGATCCTTGAACGGATGATCAGGGAATCACAAGACCGCAAAGGCATGGTTCTCAATATCTGTTTCGACTACGGTTCGAAAGAGGAACTCCTGCAGGCGTTTAAATCCATTGCCATCGATGTCAAGAAAGGAATAATCGAGACCGAGAATATCTCCGAGGCCCTCATCGATTCACGGTTGTATACGAAAGACTTGCCGCCGCTTGATCTGTTGATCAGGACGAGCGGCGAGATCCGCCTCAGCAATTTTTTGCTTTGGCAAGCTGCCTACAGCGAACTCTACTTCACCAAAACCTACTGGCCGAGTTTCTCGGAAAGAGATCTTTTCAAGGCGATCATCGCCTTTTCGAAACGGGACCGCCGTTACGGCGGCTTGAAGAGGTAAAGACATGAGACAACGGATAATCACGGCGCTCGTGATGGCGGCAGTATGCCTGCCGATTTTAGTTTTCGGGGATCATTACTATATTTTTGCGGTCTTTTGCGGTTTATTGTCAATCGGTGCGACTATCGAGATTATGATGATTGCCCGTCAGAAAACCCATCTTTCCGTCATTTTAATGGTTGCTTACCCGTTGGTGACCGCGACGATCTATGTCCTTTCCTATCTCTCATTTGGAAGAGTGATCGAGGGCACTATGATTGCCGTTTATTTCGGCTTGGCGGTTTTGTTGTTGATGACCATCAATTTGTGGTTGCCAAAAGGGTTGATCAAACCCAAAGTTTATTTGCTTATGACGAGCCTTTATGTCGGTGTCGCTTTCGCCGCCTTGGCTTCGATCAGGGAAATCGGGCTCATCCCCATCATCTACATGCTTCTGACGGCGATGTTCACCGACACATTTGCCTATTTCATCGGCGTCAAATACGGCAAGCACCGGCTGGCAGAAAAAATCAGCCCGAAAAAAACGATCGAAGGTGCCATCGCCGGACTCGTTATCGGGAGCGCGCTGGGCTCGGTTTTCGCCATTTTCTTCAAACTGTTCTTGATGCACTGGGCACTCGTAGTCTTGCTTACGCTGTCCTTATCTGTTTTTTCCCAGATCGGTGATCTGGTTGAATCAAAGATCAAACGCGACTACGATATCAAGGATTTCTCCAATCTTCTCCCCGGACACGGCGGTATTTTAGACCGGTTTGACTCCTGGGTCTTCACTTCGCTGGGATTGGTTGTCATCGTCGAAATCTTCGATATTGTCTTTCTCGTATAGGTGGATTGAATGAAAAATCTCTTTGTGCTGGGATCGACCGGATCGATTGGCCGGCAGACGCTCGAAATCGTCAAGCTGAACCCTGAAAAATTTGCGGTTGTCTCGCTTGCCTGCGGTCGCAATATCGATTTGTTGATCGAACAAATTGAATATTTTAAGCCAAAAGTCGTCGCTGTGGATAGCGAAAAAGATGCCGAGAGAGTGCAGGGATTATTTCCCGATCTGATCGTTGGGCACGGCAACCAGGGCTTGGTCAGGGCCGCCACCTATGGGCCTAATGTTCCGGAACCTCTGGTTGTCAATGCGCTGGTCGGCATTCTCGGCTTGATTCCGACGATTCGTGCGATTGAGGCCGGGCGCAACGTCGCGCTTGCGAACAAGGAATCACTGGTTGTTGGCGGGGCTATCATCAAAGAACTTTTGAACAAGAAACAGACAAAACTGTTCCCGATCGATTCCGAGCATTCCGGCCTTTGGCAACTGCTTCAGGGCGAGGATCCAAGGAGCGTTCAAAAGGTTTATTTGACCGCCAGTGGCGGCGCTTTCCGCGATTACAAGCGGAGCGAGCTTGCCCATGTGACGAAGGAAGAAGCCTTGAGACATCCAAACTGGGAAATGGGCGCCAAGATCACGATCGATTCCGCAACGATGATGAACAAAGGTTTTGAAATTATCGAAGCCATGTATCTTTTCGATCTCTCTTTGGAAAAAATCGAGACGATCCTACATCAGGAAAGCCTTGTCCATGCATTGGTCGAATTCGTCGACGGCTCGATCAAGGCGCAACTATCGAGCCACGATATGCGGTTGCCGATCAGTTATGCTCTCTTCTACCCCGAACGCCAAAAAACTCCGATTCCCAGACTCGACCTCGCCTCGTTAGGCAAACTCAGTTTCGCCGAACTCGACCATGAGCGTTACCCGCTATTAAAAGTGGTCGAACAAGCGATCAAAACAGGGGGGAGTGCTCTTTGCGCCCTTAATTCAGCCAATGAGGCTGCCGTCGATTTGTTTTTTAAAGGCAAGATCGGTTTTCTCGACATCGAGTCGATCATCACCGAGAGCCTTAATCGGCACCTGCCGGTCCATAATCCTTCAATCAACGACATTCTGAATACCGATAAGACCATCAAACAGGCGATCTACAGTCGGTATCGAGACAATCAGGGAGAATGACAATGGTTATTTTGAACATCCTTTTGTTTTTGTTGGTATTAAGCATCGTTATCTGCATTCATGAGCTCGGGCACTTTGTTTTCGCCAAAAAGGCTAAGATTCTCTGCCATGAGTTTTCTTTTGGCATGGGGCCGAAGCTTTGGAGCCGCAAGAAAGGGGAAACGACATTCTCGATCAGAGCGATCCCGTTTGGCGGTTTTGTCGCCATGGCCGGCGAGGAAGTCGAGGCCGAACTGATCAAGATCGGCCAGAAGGTCCGCTTAGGGCTTGACACCGACGGACAAGTCAAGCGTATCGTTCTCAATTCGAACAATCCTGCTTACGATGATTTTATCGAAATCACAGTTGAAAAGATCGATCTCAAAGGCGAAAGCGGCGATGATCTTTATATCAACGATTATATCGTCAAGCGCGACGCTTTCTATGTTTTTGACAAGAGAGTGATCCAGATTGCGCCTTATGACCGGCTCTTTGGCTCCAAAATCAAGTGGCAACGTTTTCTGGTTGCCTTTGCCGGTCCGATGATGAATTTTGTGCTCGCCATCTTCGTGTTTTTGTTAATGTTCATGATCGGCGGCGTCGCCGATGACAAATCGACCGTCATCAGTGAGGTTTCTCCCGGTTCTCCGGCAGCTGAGATCATCCTTCCCGGCGACAAGATCATCTCGATCAACGGCGTTCTTGTCTCCTCTTGGGCTATCGATGATAACAAGCCTTCGGTCAGGAGCGAACTCGCAAAATACGATAACGCCGAGCCGTTTATTTTCGTCGTTGAACGGAATCAAATTGAGATCACGCTCGATCCGATCTATCCGCAGTACTACTTTATCAGTTTGAACTTTGCCAGTCTTCCAGGCACTGAGGAACTGCTTATTTACATCGCAAGTGCGGATGAAGACAAGACCGAACTGCGGACGGGCGACCGGATCATTTCGATCGATGGTGAAACCTTTGAAAACTGGAACGACCTGATCGCTTTTCAAAAGGCTTATGTCACCGGATCGACCAAGGACGATCCCACAGTCTTGGTTTACGAACGGGACGGAGAACTTCGTGAATATAAGTTCATGGCCTATGGCGAAGATGTCCTTTCTTCACAAGGCTATGAGTTGTTCGTCTCGAGGATCGGTATCGTCGGCTCGTCAAAATTCAGTTTGTTGGGCTCGCTGAAGGGGGCGCTTTCGAGTTTTGCCTCCAGTTCCATATCCATATACAAGACGCTCGGCTTGTTGTTCTCCAGCAAACAGATCGGAGTCAGCGACCTGTCCGGTTTCATCGGCATCTACACGATCACTTCGACCGCCGCCAGCCAGGGGCTCCTGACGCTGTTGAACTGGATCGGTTTCCTGAGCGTCAATCTGGGTATCATCAATCTCTTGCCGATACCGGCGCTTGACGGGGGACGGATCGTTTTCATCGCTTATGAGGCGATCACAAAGAAGAAACCCAATCAAAAATTTGAAAATGCGCTGCACATGATCGTCTTCTTTTTGCTGATGGGTCTACTCATTTTCATAACTTATAACGATATTCTCCGCTTGTTTGGATTGAGTTAGACAAAGCTTTTCGGCCGGGTCTTCATGATCCGGCATTTTTATGACAAAAACCGGAATTTTCAATTGCTTTGAACTTGCTTTTTTTGTCATTATCACGGTAAATTATTGTTGACTTTGATATAGGGGTATGATAGAATGATTAGGCACGCGAGAAATCGCAGGGCAAGGGAAACAGGTCTTTGAAAACTGAACAGATAGACGATAGACGAATAAAAAGGACAACATATTGAGAAAGAACAAACAATTCAGATAATAATGGAGAGTTTGATCCTGGCTCAGGATGAACGCTGGCGGCATGCCTAATACATGCAAGTCGAACGGACTGGAGCAATCCAGTCAGTGGCGAACGGGTGAGTAACACGTAAGTAACCTAACCATTAGACGAGGATAACACCTGGAAACGGGTGCTAAAACTGGATAGGACAAAGGAACATAAGAACTTTTGTTTAAAGGCGCTTTCGGGCGACACTAAAGGAAGGGCTTGCGGCGCATTAGATAGTTGGGGGGATAAAAGCCCACCAAGTCAACGATGCGTAGCTGAGCTGAGAGGCTGAACAGCCACACTGGGACTGAGACACGGCCCAGACTCCTACGGGAGGCAGCAGTAGGGAATTTTCGGCAATGGACGAAAGTCTGACCGAGCAATGCCGCGTGAATGAAGAAGGTTTTCGAATCGTAAAGTTCTGTTATCGGGAAAGAATGACATATGGAGGAAATGCCATGTGAGTGACGGTACCCGATGAGAAAGCTCCGGCTAACTACGTGCCAGCAGCCGCGGTAATACGTAGGGAGCGAGCGTTATCCGGAATTATTGGGCGTAAAGCGTGCGTAGGCGGTTTGTTAAGTCAGTTGTAAAAGATCTCAGCCCAACTGAGTAGGGCAATTGAAACTGGCAGACTTGAGTACGGTAGAGGTAAGTGGAATTCCATGTGTAGCGGTGGAATGCGTAGATATATGGAGGAACACCAATGGCGAAGGCAGCTTACTGGGCCGGAACTGACGCTGAGGCACGAAAGCGTGGGGAGCAAACAGGATTAGATACCCTGGTAGTCCACGCCGTAAACGATGAGAACTAAGTGTTGGAGTGAAATTCAGTGCTGAAGTTAACGCATTAAGTTCTCCGCCTGGGTAGTACGGTCGCAAGACTGAAACTCAAAGGAATTGACGGGAACCCGCACAAGCGGTGGAGTATGTTGTTTAATTCGAAGATACACGAAGAACCTTACCAGGTCTTGACATACCATTGACATAATTAGAGATAATTAGTTCCTTCGGGACAATGGATACAGGTGGTGCATGGTTGTCGTCAGCTCGTGCCGTGAGGTGTTGGGTTAAGTCCCGCAACGAGCGCAACCCCTATTGCTAGTTGCTAACATGAAAGATGAGGACTCTAGTGAGACTGCCAGTGACAAACTGGAGGAAGGTGGGGATGATGTCAAATCATCATGCCCTTTATGACCTGGGCTACAAACGTACTACAATGGCCACTACAAAGAGAAGCAAAGCGGTGACGTGGAGCGAACCTCATAAAAGTGGTCTCAGTTCAGATTGAAGTCTGCAACTCGACTTCATGAAGGCGGAATCGCTAGTAATCGCGAGTCAGCAGATCGCGGTGAATACGTTCCCGGGTTTTGTACACACCGCCCGTCAAACCATGAGAGTTTGTAACACCCGAAGCCGGTGGCCTAACCTTTACAGGAGGGAGCCGTCTAAGGTGGGACAGATGATTGGGGTTAAGTCGTAACAAGGTATCCCTACGGGAACGTGGGGATGGATCACCTCCTTTCTAGGGAGAAATCCGATAGGAAGAAAACAAGCTGAGGGGGAAGCTCAGCGGAGCTATTGTCGATCTGTTCGGTTTTGAGAGACTTGTTTACGGACAAGTTTTTCTGATGAAGTAAGAAGGTCTTTGAAAAGTGGATAATACTGCAGCAAAGTTAAGGAAATAAGAGCGTATGGCGAATGCCTTGGCACTAGCAGCCGAAGAAGGACGTGACGAACTACGAAAAGCCTCGGGGAGTTGTAAGTAAGCAGAGATCCGGGGGTATCCGAATGGGGAAACCCGGCAGTTGAAGGCTGCCACACCGAAAGGTGGGGGAACGCAGGGAACTGAAACATCTTAGTACCTGTAGGAAAAGAAAGTAATAACGATTTTCCAAGTAGCGGCGAGCGAACGGGAAAAAGCCAATCATCGCGAAGGAGTTACAAAACCTTATCATAGTGGAAGCGTATTGGAAAAGCGCACCGAAGAGGGTGAAAGTCCCGTAGGCGAAATGGTAAGGACTCTGATGAGAAAGTACGGCGAGGCACGTGGAACCTTGTCGGAAGATGGGAGGACCATCTCCCAAGGCTAAATACTAGCTAGTGACCGATAGTGAACCAGTACCGTGAGGGAAAGGTGAAAAGAACCCCGGGAGGGGAGTGAAAGAGAACCTGAAACCATATGCTTACAACAAGTCAGAGCCCGTTAACGGGTGATGGCGTGCCTTTTGTAGAATGAACCGGCGAGTTATGATATTGTGCGAGGTTAAGATTGAAGGATCGGAGCCGAAGCGAAAGCGAGTCTGAATGGGGCGATTTAGTACAATGTTATAGACCCGAAACCGAGCGAGCTAGACATGAGCAGGTTGAAGTTGGGGTAACACCCAATGGAGGACCGAACCGCAGTCCGTTGAAAAGGGCCCGGATGACTTGTGTCTAGAGGAGAAATTCCAATCGAGCCCGGAGATAGCTGGTTCTCACCGAAATAGCTTTAGGGCTAGCGTCGGAATTTAGTTTTACGGGGGTAAAGCACTGAATGCCTGATGGCCTCATCTAGGGGTACTGAATGCAATCAAACTCTAAATACCGTAAAACATGTCCGGCAGTCAGACTACGGGTGATAAGGTTCGTGGTCAAGAGGGAAACAGCCCAGATCGCCAGTTAAGGTCCCTAAATTCATGCTAAGTGGGAAAGGATGTGGATCCGTCCAGACAGCTAGGAGGTTGGCTCAGAAGCAGCCACCCTTTAAAGAGTGCGTAACAGCTCACTAGTCGAATAGATCTGCGCCGAAAATGTACCGGGGCTAAGCATGATACCGAAACTGCGGAATCGATCGCAAGATCGATTGGTAGGTGAGCGTTCCAACAGCGTTGAAGGTAGACCGTGAGGACTATTGGAGTGGTTGGAAGTGAGAATGCCGGTATGAGTAACGAAAAGATGGGTGAGAATCCCATCCGTCAAAAGTCCAAGGTTTCCAGGGGAAGGTTCGTCCGCCCTGGGTTAGTCAGGTCCTAAGGCGAGGCTGAAGAGCGTAGCTGATGGGCAACAGGTTGATATTCCTGTACTACTCATGAGACTGAGGGAGTGACAAAGTAGGATAGTTTGAGCCCATTAATGGATTTGGGTTGAAGGCAACGAGGGCGTGATGTAGGCAAATCCGCATCACATAAGCCAGAGTGCTGATAACGTAAGTCAGATGAATCCAGACTTTCAAGAAAAGCTTCTAGGGCTAATGTCATGAGTACCTGTACCGTAAACCGACACAGGTGGACGAGGAGAGAATCTAAAGACGCGCGAGATAACCCTTGTTAAGGAACTCGGCAAAATGACCCCGTAAGTTCGCGATAAGGGGAGCTTTAAGAAATTAAAGCCGCAGAGAAGCGGCCCAAGCAACTGTTTACCAAAAACACAGGTTTCTGCTAAATCGCAAGATGAAGTATAGGAGCTGACACCTGCCCAGTGCTGGAAGGTTAAGAGGAGAGGTTAGCGCAAGCGAAGCTTTGAATTGAAGCCCCAGTGAACGGCGGCCGTAACTATAACGGTCCTAAGGTAGCGAAATTCCTTGACAGGTAAGTTCTGTCCCGCACGAATGGTGTAATGACTTGGGTACTGTCTCAACAAGGGACTCGGTGAAATTTTAGTACCTGTGAAGATGCAGGTTACCCGCGACTAGACGGAAAGACCCCATGGAGCTTTACTGTAGCTTGATATTGACATTCGGTAATCGATGTACAGGATAGGTGGGAGGCTGTGAAGCCGGGACGTCAGTTTCGGTGGAGCCAACGTTGGGATACCACTCTTCGGTTATTGAATGTCTAACCCGCAGGTGTGCAGCCTGGGGGACAGTGTCTGGTGGTCAGTTTGACTGGGGCGGTCGCCTCCCAAAGAGTAACGGAGGCGCACAAAGGTTGGTTCAGAATGGTTGGAAATCATTCGTAGAGTGTAATGGCAAAAACCAGCTTGACTGCGAGACTAACAAGTCGAGCAGAGACGAAAGTCGGTCATAGTGAACTGGCGGTTCCGAATGGAAGGGCCGTCAATCAACGGATAAAAGTTACCCTGGGGATAACAGGCTAATGACTTCCAAGAGTACACATCGACGAAGTTGTTTGGCACCTCGATGTCGGCTCATCGCATCCTGGAGGTGGAGTCGCTTCCAAGGGTTGGGCTGTTCGCCCATTAAAGCGGTACGTGAGCTGGGTTCAGAACGTCGTGAGACAGTTCGGTCCCTATCTGTCGTGGGCGTAGGAAATTTGAAGGGAGCTGTCCTTAGTACGAGAGGACCGGGATGGACGCTCCAATGGTGCACCAGTTGGCTTGCCAAGGCCACAGCTGGGTAGCTAAGAGCGGCAGGGATAAACGCTGAAAGCATCTAAGCGTGAAGCCCCCCCTAAGATGAGATTTCCCATTCGCAAGAAGTAAGACCCCTTAAAGATGATGAGGTTGATAGGCCAGGGGTGCAAGCACGGTGACGTGTTTAGCTGATTGGTACTAATCGGTCGAGGACTTAACTTTGCACGCGATCAACGCAATGCAGTATATCCAGTTTTGAAAGATGGTCCGGTGACGATGGCGAAGTGGACACACCTGTTCCCATCCCGAACACAGCAGTTAAGCACTTCAGCGCCGATGGTAGTACCTAAGTGCAAGAGTAGGACGCTGCCGGACCGCTTTCTTATTTTATAGCCTCAATAGCTCAGTTGGTTAGAGCACATGACTGTTAATCATGGGGTCCTAGGTTCAAGTCCTAGTTGGGGCGCCACCCGGCCTGTTGGAGAAATGGTTAACTCACATGCCTTTCACGCATGCATTCACGGGTTCGAATCCCGTACAGGTCACCATTGGCCCATGCGAAGAACTGTTCCCCTAAGGAATGGGTCTTTTTTTATGATGTTTGAATCACTTGCGTAGCAAACTCGTGTAAACAAAAACCGTGGATCAGTTCCACGGTTTTTGTTTTTATTTCTCCAACATGATTTCGAGGATTACCCTATCGGTGTCTTTCATGCCGTCGGTCGCGATCCTGCCAACGGCAGAGATCGTGTCATCGGCGTCTTTTCTCAAGACGCCCGAGAAGGGATTGAACGATTGTCTTCGCATTGCCAGAAAATGGCCAATGAAGGCGGCTTCAAGGCCGGAAGCGATTTTTGATGAACAAGAGTTTTTGGCACCATCGCAGACGATCCCCGAGACATTGGCGAGCGCGTTGGTGATGGTCATCTTGATCTGCTCAATATCGCCACCCTCAAGGTAGGTGATGGCTGCGCCGGCGCCGCAGGCGGCGCTGACGGCTCCGCAAAAAGCAGATAGTCTCCCGATGTGGCTTTTTTGGTAGATGGTTAAAAGATTCGATACTGCCAGCGCCCGGAACATCTTTTCCTCAGGGAAGCCCTTTTCCCTTGCGTAGAGGATGACGGGAACGCTCGCGGCTATGCCTTGGTTTCCCGAACCGGAGTTGGTGATGACGGGCAAGATTGAACCGCACATTCTGGCCTCGGATGCGGCGGCGCTGTAAGCTTTGATTTTTCCGAAAAGGGATTTGTCGTTTTCCAAAATTGCCTTGCCTATTGAAACACCGTAATCGTTTTCGATGCCGTCTGTGGCGACCTGCATATTATATTCGACCTGAGCGCTGAAGACGTCTTTGAGAATCGAAATGGGGGTCAACTCGGCGAACTCAATGATCTTGTCCACTCTCAGGATATTGCGATTTGTCATGACGCCATAGTATTTTCCTTCTTCCTCTTTCGCTTTGAAGATGACTTTTCCGTTCTTTTTCATAGTGGTGATATTGGTATGTAGATTCTTGATTTCAACTTCGGCGCTTTGATCGCTTTTTTGGCACATGACGGTAAAATGAAGGGCTAGCGATGTATCCAGAAGCCTGACTTCACATATAGATGCTTTAAGCAGTCTTTTGATTTCGGGAAGATGGTGAGGCGCCAATGTTGTCAGGACTTCAAGGCCGAGTTCGGAATCGCCACCGACGATTCCGGCAAGGGCGCTCGCTTCGATGCCGACAAGGTTCCCGGTATTGGGAACGACGACGCAACTGATGTTTTTGATTAGGCCGCCGTTACAGGCAAGGATCACTTTGTCCGGCAGGCATCCAAGCAATTCCCGGCATTTGGCGGCTGCGAAGGCAACCGCTATCGGCTCGGTACAGCCAAGAGCGGGAACGAGTTCTTCCTTGATTATTTTCAGATATTCGGTTTCATAGGGGGATTTGGACATATGGCACCGCCTAGATAATCATGTCGCTTAAATATTAGCATAATCCGCCGTTTCAGTCAATGAAGGGCCGGCGATAGGCACCATAATTTTTGTTTTGGCAGTCGCTATGTTTTAATGATTGGGCATTCATCTTACATTGGCATCTTTAAAATTGTCAAATGGTTATAATGATGATATAATCAAACTGTTTAAAACCAAAGATTTCAGATTCCAGAAGAGGTCGAAATGAAGGTCAGCATCCAGCATTACGTCATCAATCTGGCGAGTTCACTCATCATCGCCTTTTTTGCAATTGGCGCGATTTCACTGCTGGTCTTTCCCGAGTCACGCAATTTCTATGATCTTCGAATGATCGGTTTCAGTGAACTGAAACATTTGATTCCGGGTTTCATCGCGCTTGCGGCGGGCATGTTTTTTATACAACTAAGGGTCGGGGGGGCTATGATGACCGTCTCGACGAGCCTAGCATTCATGGTGTTTCTGATGGTGTTTTCCTTCATGGCGCCGGTTCAGTCGCTTTCAATCGGAGCGTTCATTTTCTCGCTGCCGGCCGCGTATTCAGCCTTGATTTCGCTTTTTGTCAAAGACGGCGAGGCGACCAAAGCAAAAAAAATCGTCCATTATTTTATGGTTGCTGGAATCGGTTTGTTGTTTCTATCGTTGTTTGTGTGGATCTTCATAAAGGGCGGACAAGCGTATCAGCCTTATCTTGGCTATAATGGGTCAAAGATCAGCGACGCTCCGATTTTCTCCGCTGATATCGAAGAGATCTGGAAAATCGGCATGTACATCGCTCTCGCGGCTTTGGCGGTGTTTCTGGGATTGGTGTTTTTGAGGTTTGAGAACAAGAAGATCCGGTCCGGCTTTTTGATCGCTTCATGGGTTATTCCCGGAATCCTATTAATAGTGCAGGTTACTGTCTTTTCGGTATTCATGGCTTACCGGGTCAAGAGCATGATCGCCTCAACGTACGATTTTGGGATTTTCACCCAGATGTTCTACAGCATGAAGAATATGCGGACAATGGTAACGACCTTGGAAAGAAGTGTTGCGATCAGCCATCTCGATGTCCACTTTTCGCCCATCTATTGGTTGATGTTGCCGGCGTTTATGGCTTTTCCGGAACCGGAGACCTTGCAAGTGCTCCAGGTTTTGATCGCCGCAGCGGGAGTGATCCCTTTGACGTTGATCATGAGGGAACTCAAAACCGGGAAACTGATGCGGATGCTGATCCAAATCATGTATATTGCCAGTCCAGCGATCATCACCAGCAGCATGTATGACTTGCACGAGAATTGCTTTTTGGCGCCGCTTTTGCTTTTTGTCATCTATTTTGGCATCAAGAGGAAGACGTTCTGGCTGTTTGTTTTCACCGCGCTCACCTTGATGGTCAAGGAAGATTCGGGGCTGTATACCTTTTTTATAGGTCTCTATTTTATCTTTTGTGATCTCATCTCAAAGAAACCGGTAAAAGCGAAGATCGTGAACGCTATTCATGGAACCGTGATCGCGGCAGCGTCTGTTGTGTACTTTATCTTGGTGACAAAGCGCATTGATTCAAGCGGAGCGGGAGCGATGTTCTGGCGATATGACAATATCAACGGCTACAAGGATTTCGGTTTGTTGGGAATCATTATCAGTGCGTTCCAAAACCCTTCTTATTTCTTTGCGACGTTCTTTTCACCGCCCAAGATCAAACTGATCCTGACTTTGCTTGCGACAGTCGGCTTTCTGCCCTTGTTTCAGCGCAATCTGAGCGTTTTCTTGTTGGCGGCGCCTGTCATCATCATGAATCTCGCCAGCACATATGTCTATCAGCACGAACTCGGGTTTCAATATTTTTATGGTACCGGAGCCTTGCTTTTGTTTATGGCGGTACTCGCTGAAAGCGCAAGTCGCGAACAACAAATATTCCCGCCTCTTTTCGGAAAGATTAGGCCAATGGCGGTTTTAGGAATCATCGGCGCGGCGCTGGCCGTAACTTTCGGAACGAAGTACATCATCGGTTCCGCCTATGGCTATAAAATTTATCAGGAGAATCCGGAAAGATTCATTTCGATGAGGCAAACGCTAGCTTCGATTCCCGATGACACAAAAATCGTCGCGACCGGTTATCTGACCGCCCATCTCGCCGATCGGGAAGTTCTCTATGATTATACTTACTATAATATTCTGACATCCGACGAAGTGTTTGATTACATTATCATTGACACTAGGGAAGACAATCAAAATGCCATCAGGAATCGCTGCGAAGCGGCCGGATATGTAGAAAGCTCTTTATCAACGGAGTATATTTTGGTGTTCGTGCCCGATCCCGATTTTTGAGAAGACAGCCAAAGGGTTGTCTTTTTATTTTCCGGCACAAATTGTATAATAAACTATATAGATGAATGATTGGCGGTGGCGATATGAGGGAAAAAGCTTTCATCGAGATGAGAAGACAGATGGTGGATAATCAGTTAAAAAGAAGAAACATCAGCTCCGACAAGGTGCTCGATGCTTTTCTCAAAGTACCGAGAGAGTTGTTTGTGCCAAAGGGGTATGAAGGCTGGGCATATGAGGACAGTCCGGTGTCGATTGGCATCGGGCAGACCATTTCCCAACCTTATATCGTGGCTTTGATGACCGAAGCCTTGGCGATCACTCCGGAAGATGTCATCCTTGAGGTCGGGACGGGGTCGGGATACCAAACGGCCATCCTCGCGTTGCTTTGTAAGCATGTTTATACCATCGAAAGAATTTCCTTATTGCAAACGCGAGCCCAAGAGGTGCTTGAAGGGCTTGGAATCGACAATGTCACCTATAGGATTGGCGATGGAAGCGTTGGTTGGAAGGAACATGCTTGTTTTGACAAGATCATCGTGACTGCGGCGACGAGTGAGATCCCTGAAGAACTGCTCACTCAACTCAAAGAAGGCGGGTTAATGGTCATACCTTGCGGCGGGACTCTTTTTCAAGAGTTGTTATTGGTTCAAAAACAAGAAGGAAAACTGTCAAAGACAAATCTTTGTGCCTGCCGTTTTGTCCCGCTCATAAAGGCGGAATACAAACAGGATTGATTCTCTCGCAATTGAAGAAGCGAACATCTCTATCGCCAACAAAAAGACAATGCTTTTGGAAAACAAGCAGGAGTTTATTAAGTATGTCATCGTGCGTCGAAGATTTTCTGCTTATCTATAGAACTTGCACGCGATTTATAGAATAGTATTATTGCGATTGTTGTGGTAGAATATTGCATAGAGAAAGTTGGGATTTTCATGATCAGTCAAAAAGAGCTTGCCCAGTTGATTTTTCCCGATGTCGATCTTACGATCGTTGATCTTGAACAGAGATTTCCTCAGAGAATTCTCCCTAAAGGAGCCATGGTGACGCGGTTCGCTCCTTCGCCGACCGGTTTTTTGCATACCGGCTCCTTGTTCGCATCACTAATATCTTGGCGGTTTGCGAAACAGTCTCAGGGAGTGTTTTTCGTCAGGCTTGAGGATACCGACCAAAAACGGGAAATCCAAGGCTCGAAAGAACAGTTGTTGGACGAACTCGGTGTTTTTGGCATCATTCCCGATGAAAGTTTCACTCAAGGCGGCGACTATGGGTCGTATATCCAAAGCGAACGCAAATGGATCTATGACATCGTCATCAAACACCTGATCGAACAGGGGCTCGCCTATCCTTGTTTTTGCACTCATGAGGAACTTGATGAGATCCGCAAAGAGCAAGAACGAATCAAGGCGAATCCGGGGTATTACGGTGAATATGCCAAATGTAGAAATCGATCGCCTCAGATTGTGTTTGACGCCATTCGTTCAGGCAAACCCTATGTCATCAGATTCAAATCTCCTGGAGAAGAGACCAGACGCGTATCGGTGATCGATGCGATCCGGGGCGAGATCAGTTTTCCCGAAAATGTCCAGGACATCGTAATTATGAAATCTGACGGCTTGCCGACCTATCATTTCGCCCATCTTGTGGATGATCATTTCATGAGGCCCACGCATATCACAAGAGGAGAAGAATGGATGGCATCCCTGCCGGTCCATTTGCAATTGTTTGAAAGTATCGGCTGGACGCATCCGGTCTATGCCCACTTGCCGGTGATCATGAAACTTGAAGACGGCAAGCGGCGAAAGCTTTCAAAACGCAAAGATCCCGAAGCCTCCGTCAGCTATTTCCTTGAACAAGGCTATCCGATCGAGGGCTTTCTTGAGTACTTGATGACAATGGCCAACACCAACTTCGAGGAGTGGCGGCTGGCTAATCAAGCAAGCGATATCTTTGCCTTTGATCTCAGTTTTCAGAAAATGACGCTCGATGGCGGCCTGTTCGATCTCGAAAAGGTCAAGTCAATCAGCAAAGAATGCCTTGGCAGGATGAGCGCTGAGGAAATATCGACAAAGGCACTCGGCTGGGCGAAAGAATATCATCCCGCCTTTGCGTCCTTGATCAAAAAAGACTTCAATTATTTCAAGAAAATCTTAAATATCGAAAGAGGCGGCGACAAACCCCGAAAGGATTATGAAAAATACGCGGATATCTATCCGATAATCAACTTTATGTTCGATGAGTGTTTCTATGAGGAAATCAAAACGTCAAGGCCTTTCAACGAGCGCTTTAGTAAAGATGAGATCGTGCGTGTATTGCGAGCATATCTCGCCGATCCCGGGCTTGATCTATCCGAGGAGGCTTGGTTCGCCAAACTGAAAGCAACAGGCGAAGCCTGCGGCTTCGCACCAAGGGTAAAAGAATACAAACAACAACCCGGACGCTATCTCGGGCATATCGGGGATTTTGCGGAGATCATCAGGATTGCCGTGTCCGCAAGAATAAACACGCCTAACTTTTATTATGTGCTAAAAATTCTCGGATATGATAAAATAGTTGATAGAATCAATCATACCATCAGCCTTTTGTAGGCTGACTTTGATGGCCCGTTGGAGAAACGGTTAACTCACCGCCCTCTCAAGGCGGCATTCACGGGTTCGAACCCCGTACGGGCTACCAATTTTTCTAAATCAAGCCTATCTCATACATCCGAGACAGGCTTTTTTTATGTATGTTTACCAATTTTTCCATTGCCATTTTTGGTTTTTTGAGATTTCTCTAGTTCGCAAAAACTCAATAAAAAAGTATTCGATTTGGGAAAATCGAATACTTTGTCTGCAGTAAAAAGACCTTCTTTAGGAAGGCCTTCTGTGTTTTCAGAAAAGATTATTTTTTGGCAGCCGGCTTATAATCCCCATTAAAAATATCGATCATCTGTTGGATATCAGTATCGGATAAAGCAATCGGAATCAACAGAAAATTGCTTTGGACAATCTTGCTTTTCTCCAAATCCTCAATGAGGCCCATCAGAGTGTTGTTTTCTTTTAATTCCGCCTTCATTTCTTTGGTCGAATCAAACTCGAGCACAATGGCAGTTTTCAAACCAGACGTAAATACATGAGATGTGACGGAAATGCCTTCTTCTTCAAAACCGGTCATCAAAGAAGAGATGAGGACACTTGTGTTACCAGCATATGTGTACTCTGCATCGGAGAAACGCTCTTTGATTGTATCAAGTTTGACACAGCCGGCTAAGGCAAACATAAAAAGAACGCTTGTGAAGATCAAGAATATTTTTTTCATCGTTTTACATTCTCTCCTATCAATTTAAATTTGATGATTATAACCAAAAAAAATTTAAGTATTTTTTGGATATAACATTTATCAATCATAATACCATAAATGCATAGGTTTTTCTAGATGAAACGATAATATAATTCAAATTAACATCTTTTGATAGTGTATTTTTTTGGAGACTGTCTTTTTATTATTGAGTTAAATTATGACCATGAATTTTTATGGGGGTCGGCTGGGGGCTGCCAAAGGTGCAATTAGAGGCAAAACATTTCAATTGGTTGATATGTCGCTGTATAGGTTTAGAGCAAATGAATTAGAAGAAAATCATATATTTCAGCAGTATGATCATTAAATCTCTAATCAAGAACGTTGATTGCGATAGATTATTATAGAATCTATGTTAGGCGAATTCAATTGAGAATCTGATTTCTGACTTGGCCAAATTGTATATGATATGAGCAAGTTTTTGTGTGTAGTCAGAAAAATGAAAAAAGTAATTTTGGTATAGATATATATCAATATAACCCAATTTCATAGCGAAATGGGGGCTTTTTTCTTCACATTCAGCTAATAAATAGTTATTTTAATTAACAAATAATCAAATTATTATAAAAAATAGTTCAAGCGGTTTACATTAATTAAATGTATGATATGCTATAAACATAGGCACCAAAATAAACACCAACAACATATGAACCTGCTTTCAATTGACAATATGATAGAGCGGAATCAACGAAAAGCGGTTTTTTTGCAGTCTCGCTCTTGTCCTCTTCCTATCAGTTTTTTTTTGCGTTTAATAAACTTATAAGCCATATTGCGAACTTGCTTTTTTAGATTGGAGACAATAAACGAAACGATGGCAATCACTACAATTGCCTGGAAGATCGGGGAAAGCACTGGATATATAATGGAAAACAACAGCTTAATATGTCCAAAAATAGGTTGATTATCCACATTATCTAGCGGTATTGTGGGTATTAAAAATAATAAAAGGGGGAAAACTTATTATGCCAAGAAGAAAGACTCTAATACTCGTTTTTGTTTTTGCATTATTTGGTTTTCTACTAGCTTGCGGAACAGTAACAACAAACAAAGACACTACAGGAGATGGATTACAAACAACAACGAAGAAAGGCAAGAAAACAACGACAGAAGCACCGATCGTAGGCACTGAAGGTTTGTATTATCTTTTGAATGATGACGGGCAGACATATGGGGTTTCCAATTATATAGGTACGGCCGCAGAGGTCGTTGTTCCACCTGTTTATAACGGCAAACCTGTAACCTCGATCAAGACAAGTGGATTTTACAATAGAGATTACATCACATCGGTATCGCTGCCAAATTCGTTATTAGAATTGGAGCATTCTGCTTTTGACAGTTGTGATTCACTGACTTCAATCACAATACCCGCATCGGTAACTAAAATCGCCGGCACTTCTCTGAGTTCTATTCCAAACATCACCTTCGCTTCCGGAAGTCCGTTTACAATCAGCGACGACATTATATATGGATATGATGGCACCGTGTTTGTCGGTTATGTATCTGGCGCTTCGGTTCCTGAAACGGTTTCGATTTCTGATGGCGTAAAGACGATTGCCGATTATGCTTTCTATTATATGGAAAATCTAAAGTCGGTCACATTACCTCAAACGGTGAATGTCATTGGCAAATCAGCATTTTATGAATGTGCTTATATGACTTCGATTACTATGCCGGATTCAATGACCAGCATTGGCGAAGAAGCGTTTTCCTATTGTAAAAGGCTTACAAGCATCGTGATTCCTTCGGGCATCACAACGATTGAACCTCTTACTTTTTATGCTTGCTGGAAGTTGGCTTCGGTAACGTTCCCCGAAGGATTGACACATATTGGAAGAGCTGCTTTTGCCAATTCTAAAATTACCGAGTTGGTTTTGCCTGATAGTCTGCTGGAAATCGGAGAAAGTGCGTTTTTCTGGACATCGTTGACCTCAGTCACCCTCGGTTCCAATCTGGTTTCCATAGGCAAAAAGGCATTCAATTATTGCGGAGGATTTAAAAACATTGTCATCCCGCTCAGTGTTACTGAAATCGGGCCCGAAGCTTTCTCTAATACCGAATTGCAGGTATACGCCAGGGCAGCTTCAAAACCGGCAGGTTGGGCTGACGACTGGTATCCAGCGGATGGGAAAGAAGTAGTCTGGGGTTATAGCGATTAAAACACATGCAAAAAAGTAACTGAGCAATTGAAGCGCACTCTTAAAAGTAGGCCCTAATAAAAAAGGGCTACTTTTTTTGTTTTCTTCGATCATTATTATAAAAACACGTCCTTTCTTTTGATTGATCACGCTTGGACTGTAAACTTTAATAAATGTAGCCTAATAGTAAATTACCAGTCATTAAATGCTGTTAGGGAAAAATGAAATAGTCTGTGATCTCATCAATGTTTATTTTATAGTATAGTCAACTACTGTTAAAATAAAATAAAAAAATACATATATGCTGGGCTACATATATGTATATATTAGGGGAAAAGACGTTGACTTCCTTCTGGTCCTTTGATATAATCAATTCTGTAATCTCCGAAGCCGATCACGGAGTGGGGGAACCAAGATTTTGGGGTGAACACTGCATTGCAGTGCGGGCGATTTGGACGCCCGAACCCGTCAGCTAACCTCATAGGAGTATGCCAAGAGCTGCATCGGCGATGTTTCTGCCGATACATGCTTTTTTTATTACACAGAGAGCAACTAGAATACATTCTCCGGAGGGATCGGCAGTATGGAACTCATCACTAAGATCGGGATTGTCCTGATCGTCGGCTTTATTGGCGGGAAACTCGCCAAACTCGTAAAACTCCCAAGTGTTTCGGGATACTTGATTGCGGGACTGTTGCTGGGGCCGTCTTTTTTTGATCTCGTTACCGTCGAAAACGCGGAATCCCTAACAATTGTCAACGAGATCGCCTTGGCTTTCATAGCTTTTTCAATCGGCAGTGAATTCATGGTTGGCGAGATTCTAAAAATGGGTAAGGCGGTCGCCTTCATCACTCTCGCGGAAGTTATCGGTGCGATCGCTTTGGTCTTCTTGGTGATGTATTTCGGCTTTCGTCAGCCGTTTGCTTTTTCCATTGTCATCGCCTCGATGTCCGCGGCCACTGCCCCGGCGGCGACGTTATTGGTGATGAAACAATACCGGGCCTACGGACCGATGACTAAGACTTTGTTGCCGGTTGTCGCCTTGGACGACGTGTATGGCATCATAGCGTTTGGAATCGCCCTGTCGCTCGCTAAATTATCTGTCTCGACGGTCGAAGTGAGCACGTTGAAAATGTTTACCGCACCCCTCATCGAGATCGGAGGCTCGCTTCTGCTCGGGGGTCTGCTCGGAGTTATTGTTTCTTTGGTTTCCAAGCGAATGGTCGACGGTCGCGATGAACTGCAGGTCATCACCCTAGCCGCCATCGGCGTGGGGATCGGGATCGCCAAATGGCTTGGATTGTCCGCCATCCTAACTAATATTGCAATGGGAACCGTCGTCGTCAACTTGGCGGAAAATCCCAAACGCATTTTTTCCTCGGTCAATGATTTTGTCGCCCCGTTTTATGTTTTGTTCTTTACACTGGCTGGCGCCAGCCTCGATCTTGGTGTCCTTTTTGCTGTCGGGTGGATGGGACTGGCCTACATCCTATCGCGCGCCGGAGGAAAGATTTTCGGGGCTTGGGTCGGATGTAAGGCGATGAAAGCGCCCAAACAGGTCACCAAGTGGCTGGGATAGGGACTGTTGCCGCAAGGCGGGATCTCCATCGGCTTGTCGGTAATCGTCCGTCAGGAGTTGCCGCAATTTGCGGTTGCGATCACCACGATTATCATGTTTTCTGTGTTGGTCTATGAAACGACGGGTCCGATTTTCGCCAAGATGGCGATTACTAAAGCGGGAGAAGCCTTCGGGCTCGACCGCCCTCTTGAACCGGACATAGAAACTGATGATTCTCAAGTGGAACCGCTTTTGGATGCCGTCGCAGAAATTGCTCAAGAGACAGAATGAAGGAGGAACAGTCATGAATGCATTGATCATCGTATTGAATGAAACAACGCTGATGGATGATTTGGTATCCGGCTTGTTGAAGCTGGGCGTCAACGGTGCCACGATTCTTGACAGTCAAGGGATGGGGAGCGCCATCGTCCACGGAGACGTCCAAGTCCCGTTGTTCGGATCGCTCCATTCGTTATTGTCGGGTGAGTCCCGCTATTCCAAAACACTCTTCACGGTTATCGAAGACGATCACGTTCTCCAGCAAGCCATCGCGGCCGCCCGCCAGATCCTCGGCAAACGCAACCGTCCGGGAGTGGGGTTCTTGTTCACGGTTCCCGTTGGTACGATGTCCCGTTTGGGATTGCGTCCCAAAGAAAAATAATCCTTCGATACTAAAACGAAAAATCAGTCATTGTGATCCGGGTCAAGGAATCCGTTTCACTTTGACTGTTTTTTTAGGGAATCAAGACTGTCGTCAATAATCAATAAATAAATTACATTTTATAAGGAAAAATAGATATATTGACAGTTCATCTGTTTAATATTCATGATATTGATACTGTTACAGACGATAATCATTTTTTTAGTTTCTTTAACTTTTTGTGTATTTGAAGTTGATCATATCAAATTAGCAAAGCGATAAGAAAACTGTCATTATAGGTGGTTTCCTGTATGAGGATGCCAAGGTCAACGTTGTCCGTTTTATAGCAAAAAGGTTTTTAATAATTTGAGATAACAAGTGGCGTGTTTTTAGAACAAACACCCAGTTTTTAATATCTTTAATTTGAAAAATTAAACTCTTGTTACATTGGAATTTACACCAATACAAGCGAGTAGTCATCTACAGCAAAGAAGCTTTTAATTAATCTCAAAAATGAATGAAGGAAGCAGATTTATATTTTTGTTGTTTTAAAAATCTTCTTTTTTTATAAGTTCCACAGTTTATGAAATCAATTTCATATACCATAAATAAATTGAATAATAATACAGTGTATGATATATATAAATTATAAAAACAAAAAAACACTAGCCTACTATGAATAAAGTAATAGAGTTAATATATACAAAAAACACTTAAATGAAAGCCGGTTCATTTTGAGTTTGATTTTCATAAGGTATTCCTATATTTTCGATCTGTTTAGTGAAAGAAGAATAAAATTATAAACTGATAGGTAATCAAGTGAAAAAAGTTATTAATCTGAACAACAATTGGACATTCATTAAAGAGGACGTTGGTCATCAATCTGCGGTCAACATTGCTGGAGATTCTATAAGCATTCCTCACACATGGAATGGCTTGGATGGCCAAGACGGTGGAAATGACTACTACAGAGGCAAATGTTGGTATGTGCGCAAATTAAACAAGAAAGATTTTGAATTGAATGAATGCACATATTTAGAATTTAAAGGAGTCAACGCTTCGGCTCAAGTATACATTAATGGAAATTTCGTAGGAGAACACCATGGAGGCTATTCAACTTTCCGTTTTGATGTAACTAATTTTCTTTCGGATAAAAACATTATCGTAGTTGGCGTTGATAATTCCAAGAATGACTGGGTATATCCTCAGACTGCCGATTTCACTTTTTATGGCGGTATATATCGTGATGTAAATATTATTTCAGTATCGAAGAACCACTTCGATTTGGGTGATTACGGTTCAAAAGGCGCAAAAGTCACTTGCAGTGTCGAAGGTGACGAAGGAATCGTTCAAGTCGATGCAAAACTTGTCGGCAGCGGAACACTCAAAACCACTTTGTACAATCATAATGGAAAAGTCGTGGCTGAAAGTAAAAACGGTCAAGTTCTTAAAGTTAAAAAAGTTTGTCTCTGGCAAGGTCTTGAGGATCCTTATCTTTACAAACTCAGGCTTGAATTATTAGAAAATGAAACAGTTATGGATCATATTGAATTCAATGTTGGATTTAGAAGTTATCGCATCGATCCAGACAAAGGGTTCTATCTTAATGGTAAAGAATATCCACTTCGTGGCGTCTGTCGTCATCAAGACAGACCGGAGATTGGAAATGCCCTAAAGAAAGAACATCATGACGAGGACATCGAAATCATCAAAGAAATCGGCGCAAACACAATCAGATTGGCTCATTATCAACATGATGATTATTTCTATGATTTATGTGATAAATACGGTTTTGTTGTATGGGCAGAAATCCCATATATATCAAAACACATGAATAACGCCAGTGAAAATGCAATATCTCAAATGAAAGAGCTTATAACTCAACTATATCATCATCCAAGTATTGTCTGTTGGGGCATCTCCAATGAAATCTGCATGTATCCGGCGGAATCTGATCGTTACGATCTGCATGTGAAATTGAATGATCTCTGTCATGAAATGGATCCTAGTCGTCAAACGGCAATCGCAGTTTATATGCCAACGATGATCTACAACAAATTAAACGCAATTCCTGACATAGTTTCATACAATTTATATTTTGGCTGGTATTTCCCATTCGTTTGGTTGGCGGGAGTCAAATTGGACAGATATCACAATAAATATCCCAACAGAATCTTAGGATTGGCTGAATATGGTGCGGAAGCGATGCCGAATATCCATCGTAAACGCCCATACAGAGGCGATAACACTGAAGAATATCAAACGATATATCATGAAAAGATGATAAAAGTCATCAACGAGAGACCATATATCTGGGCAACACATATTTGGAACATGTTTGATTTCGGGTCAGATGCCAGAAATCAAGGCGGTGAACCAGGTATGAACCATAAAGGGTTGGTGACCTTTGATAGAAAAATCAAAAAGGATTCCTTCTATCTCTACAAATCTTATTGGTCTAAAGAACCTTTCATCCACCTCTGTGGAAAAAGATTCATTAACAGAACAGGCAAATCAGCCAACATCAAAATCTATTCAAATCAGGAAGAAGTGGAGTTATACAATAATAATAAATTAATTGGGAAACAGACTTCAGATAAAATCTTTAAATTCAAGATTGATCTTGAAGACATTAACCAATTAGTTGTCAAATCAGGCGATTTAAAAGATGAGATGACAATTATTAAAGTCAATAAAAAGGACAAATCATGTTTTTAGGATAGTTGCCGCTGGTAGTATCGGTTGGATTATTTTTGATATATTTAAGAGAAAAGGTTAATAAGCACATAGCATCATATTTGGAAGAGTAGGCTTAGCCGACTCCTCCATTTCTCAGAAAAAGGCTCAAGTTTTGGAACGCACTCTTAAAAGTAGGCCTTAATAAAAAAGAGCCTACTTTTTTTGATTCTGCCTATCTGTATTATAAAATCATATCCAATTTTTTCTTAACTATTCATTTCAAAGATGCTTGAACGATGAGACACCTACTTATTCAAGTTGGCCTAATAACCGGCTCTAAGCTGAGAACTGATTCGACCTTGATTATCAATCATCCCCGCTATTCGAAATGCTCAAGAAAATCTTTGAGAGTATCGGCGGCGTTGCCTAAAAAGAGATGGACGCCGGAAGCGCGTTCATAAAGCGGATTCTTCACACCGGCGTAGCCCGGTTGAAGATCATAATTAAAGATGAAGATCTGCGGGCTTTTATCGACATTGAGGATCGGCATCCCGTAGATCGGTGTTCCTTGTGCTTCCCGGGCAGAAGGATTGATGACATCATTGGCACCGACGACAATTGTTAGATCTGCTTTGGCAAAATCATCATTGATTTCATCCATCTCGAAAAGGTCATCATAGTCAACGTCCGCCTCGGCGAGAAGGACGTTCATGTGTCCTGGCATCCTACCGGCGACAGGATGGATTGCATAGCGAACTTTCGCATTATGTCGGCTGAATTTGTCTCCGAGTTGTTTGACAAGGTGTTGAGCTTGGGCGATGGCCATCCCGTATCCGGGGACAATGATGACGTTTTTGGCGTTCCTGGCTATTTCGAATGGATCTACCTTACCTGTGGCATCGCTTGGCACCTTGAGACGTTGAGTCTCTTCTTCCAGAGTCCTCTCACTGGGGGTGGCCGTTGATTTTCCAAGCAGTATCTCAAGCAAGCTCCGATTCATTGCTTTGCACATGATCTGCGTAAGCAAGAGACCGGAAGCGCCGACGATCCCGCCAACCGTGACGAGCAGAACCTCGCCGATCGCTAGTCCGGAGACCGCTCCGGCGATGCCGGAGAAGCTGTTGAGCAGAGAGATCGTGATCGGCATATCCGCTCCGCCGACGCGGATCGAGAACAGAATTCCGAAACTCAGGGCAAAGACAATGCTTGCGGAAATGACTGCCCCCTTGGGAACGTTGATGAACTGTGGCAAAACAATCGCAAAGGCAAGGAGCAAAAGCAGAAGCCCCGCCCATAATTGATGCCCTTTGACAACGATGGGTTTCTGAGGCAGAATCCTGTGCAGTTTACCGGCTGCCACCAGGCTGCCCGAAAAAGTGACCGAGCCGACGATCATCGCGACGACGGCAGCGATTTGGCTGAATGGATCGACGGCGGCGCCAACGCCTAGATAAGCGTAGCCGCCGACGATTAGTGAGGCAAGCCCTCCGAGTCCGTTTAAGAGGGCGACGAGCTGAGGCATCTGGATCATCTTGACCTTGATTGCGAGAAGGGCGCCGATCAATGAACCTATCAATAGAAAGATGTACAAAGACCAGACGGGAATAATTTCATAGTTGATCAATGTTAATGCAATAGCGAATAGCATCGCCACGGCACTGATCTGGTTTCCCAGTCTTGCCAACTTGACCTTGCTCATGAAGGAAATGCCGAGCAATATGACCAGAGTCAACAAGCCGACGATAACATAGTATGTCGTGTCAGGAATGATGGTTAGCGCCGGTTGCGGCGCGAGCAGGCTATTCATGGGGCTGATCCTTGCGGGTGAACATCTTGAGCATCCGGTCGGTAACGACAAAGCCGCCGACGACGTTCACCATCGAAGCAACGATGGCTAAGCCGCCGATCAAGAAGGATAGAACCGGGTTTGTTTCCTGGATGGCGACCGCTGTCGCAACGAGGGCGCCAAGGACGGTGATGCCCGACAGGGCATTCATCCCCGACATCAACGGGGTATGCAACAAGGACGGAACTTGGTTGATTAAAAAATACCCAATCAGAGTCGATAAGGCGAAGACGCCTAGCAAGATAGTTTGAAGTAAAGACATGGAATACCTCCTGGGGCTTACTTGTGGAGGCTCATGGCCTCGATCGTACCCGGATGAACCAATTTCTTGTCGTGGCAGACAAGGATCGAACTGACGATCTCGTCATCGTAGTCGAGTTGAAGTTTTCCCTGAGGAGCGAGATACTTGAGAAGATTATAGATGTTGTTCGCAAACATCAAAGTCGATGATGCCGACAACTTTCCGGGAATATTTTTGCAGCCGTCGATGATCACTCCGTGACGAGTGATTTTTTCTCCGGCTTCGGTGAGAGCGCAGTTGCCGCCCTGGTCGATCGCGATATCGACGATGCAGGAACCAGGCTTCATCGTTTTGACCATTTCTTCATCGATTATGATTGGGGATTGCTTGCCGAAGATGAGGGCGGAAAGAAAGACGATGTCAGACTTTTGAATGATGTCTTTTAAGTTGTTTTTTTCGGTTTCCAGCCATGATTCTGGAAGTTTGTTGGCGTATTTTCCATCGGGTGACACCGCAATCTCTAAGGGGACACCGGTGTCGATGATTTTCGCTCCGAGCGACTGTGCTTGCTCGTTGGCTTCCGGACGGATATCGGCGGCGTAGACGACAGCTCCGAGTGATTTGGCGGTGGCGATTGCCCTTAAGCCGGCAACGCCGGCGCCAACAACCAATACGGTTGCCGGTCGGATCACGCCGACAGCCGTGGTAATCATCGGAATGAATTTAGCGATGGCGTCGGCGGCCATGATGATCCCCTTATAGCCTGCACAGGTGCTCATCGAAGACAGGGCATCCATCGATTGGGCGCGGCTGATCCTTGGAATGCCGTCAAGAGTCAGACCGGTCACTCTGCTTTCCGTCAATTTGCGGACCATTGCGTGGTTGGTGGGAGATGCGGGGTGGATGAAAGTGATCAATGTCTGTCCGGAATGCATCATATCGACTTCGTGCCTTTTCAGTTCGGAATTATACTGGGGCTCTTTGACTTTAAGGATCACGTCGGCGCTTTCATAGATTTTTTCGGGATTATCGATCAGCTGCGCACCAGCTGAAGCATAATCGGCGTTATAGTAGAAAGACCCTTTGCCGGCATTTGTTTGGACAAGAACCGTATGTCCGTCAGCGATCATTTTGCGAACGGTTTCGGGTGTCGCCGACACACGGTTTTCATCGTGCAGTATTTCCTTGGGAACACCAATAATCATAAAAAAACCTCCATCATCTTGAAGAATCATTTTCTATAAATTTATTAATAAACAGCTTTCGTTTGTCTGAGACATGAATGAAGGACAATGATCAATACTTGATAAAATATATATACCACAAATCAGAAAAATCCGCAATAAAAATAAAAGGGTTTTCATTATTGAAACGGTTTGCGAAGAAAAAACGGTTTTTTCAGAAGACGATAAACAAACCTCTAGAGCCCTTGATGTAGCGGCTTTTTCATATACTATCTACCCAATATTATCCAAGCCGAAGTGCAGACGAAGCTTTCCGTCGACCACATAACTGTCGTTGATGATGATGCCCGAGCCTTCAAACATCTCGTTGAGTTTATCTTTGGAAATCACGATGTCTCCATCCACAAGTAAAGCATCATCGAAGATGGCGAAGAGAGTTTCCAATAAATCATCATCCAGAATCGCTTCGCCGATATTCGCGTTGGTGATCGAAAGAATCATATCGCCATTTGTGTTCATGCTGACGGAGGTTTCAAGGTTAAACTGCATGTCAAACGATCCCGCCATTCCCTCTTTTGTGAGCATCATTCTGAGATGCGCCGTCAATACGTCATCCTGCATTCTGGCATAGATGTTGGTTGAACTGAAACTGTACTTGATGTCTTCTTCACCGAGAGTGAACTCGATTGGAAATTCGAACTTAACATCGTCGCCAAGCGTGTAATCAAGGATTGCGTTTACATCGGCTTCAGTCAGATCAATCTGCGGATCAAAAGGACGGAAAACCGAGTTTAGGACGGCTTGAGCGGCCATGGCAGCCATGAATTCCGCTTTATCGAATTCGTCTTCCCATTTGGTGAACAGTGGTTCATCGGGATCGGTTATGAGTCTGCGGAGGGCACCGATCCCAATTGAGATGTCAAAGCCCATATCGGTGACATCGAGTATCAACAGCGATTCCTTGTAAATAATCTTGAGAAGCGCAGCGAAACTCGGCTCAATATCGTAAAGAAAATCAGTCAATTCGGTTTCGCTGACCGTGAAACTCAATTCATCGGTATCGAACATACCAAAAGCCAGATACTCAGCGATCATGTCGTTGAGGCTTTTCTTGGTCAGTTTGGTGATAATGGTATCGGCGAGATTGAAAGCTCGGCGGAGCGAGGGCTTCAAACGGCCGATCTTGATGTTGACGATTTGAAGATAATATTCATCGTTTTCTGAAAGAACAATATTGAAGACGATTTCAAGGCCGGTCTGGTAAATAGGGGTTTTTCCAAGAACCAGATCCGCGCCGGCTCTCACGATGATTTGATCATCCGATAATTCGGTCCAGACACCTTTCAGTCCAACGATATCTTGATAAACCATCATGTAATCATGGGCAATCTGGTTTTCATTTTCGGGATTCAAGTACTGGGGGTTGCCTTCTGAAAGAGTTTTCTGGATCATCCGGTTGATGAAAGCCTCATCAATACGAAAAAAGACCTCATCTTTCTCGGAGTCGGTGATCAATGTTTCGAGTTCCTGACTGAATGATGTGTAAAACGAGGTCTCTGAGGCTTCAACATATTGTTCTATCGGAGCTGTTGTCTTCATATTGAGCAGAAAAAGCGGTATTCCGACAAAAACGACCAGCAAAGAAACCAAAGCAATGAGAATTCCCAACAGAATTTTGACGATGCCTTTCATGGTTTCGATCCTCCAACGGCAGCAAATATTCCTGATATTACGATTGGTCTTTCAAAGTGTTATCTTTGGATTTGGTTAGAGAAGCGATGACTTGGGAGGGCTCATCGGATCCAGATCCATAGGTGTTGTGTTCAAGGACTTTTGCTTCCCCGCCCTTGGTGAGCGCATAGCGAATTCCGAGCGGGCCAAGAATCCCGTTGACAATCGTCGCGATGACGATTACAACCAGGATGATTGTTCCATAAGGCTCCCGGCCAAGGGCGTTGCGGGCAAAAAAAGCGAGGCCGATGGCAGCTTGAGCCTGAGGAAGAAGGCAGAATCCCAGATACTTGCGGACATCAGGGGATGATTTTGCGAGTTTTGACCCCAGCCATGAGCCACTGAGTTTTCCTAGGATTCTTGTAACGATATAGATGAGTGCGATGAGCATGATCGTTCCGAAGTGAATCGATTCGAACGAGTTGGCGATTAACAAAACGATCTCCGCACCCATGACAGTAAAAAAGATGATCAAGACCGGTGCCGAAAAGAGATCCATGATCTGTTCTGTTTCGTGTTTCGCCAGAGCCGTGGACAGATTCGCAAAGACAATGCCAGAGGCCATCGGCAAAAGGATCGGGGAAAGATGGATCGTGAAATCGCCGATTTGGATGCCGCTGTTGGCGATCGCGACCGCTGCCAGAACCGTCACGAGAGAGGAGACCAGAATGACAATATCCTTCTCCTGATCTTCGTATTTCAAAAAGCGGATGATCACTACGAGGATGAAACCAAACAAACCTCCGATTAATAGAGAAAGGATGATTTCCAGCAGCGGTCCCTTGAGAATATCGACAAATGCGAAAGGAGTCTGGTTTTGAACGGACAGCGAATAAGCGAGGGCAATGCCGAAAATGATGATCGTGATTGCATCCTCCAAGCCGTGTAACGGCGCAAGGGTATCAGTGATCTGGCCCTCGGAACGCAGTTTTTTGGTAATGACAAGGATCGGCCCCGGCTCGGTGACGATGGCCAAAGCTCCGAACAGAAGGGCGATGTGAAGGGGCAGAACAAATATATACAAAGCTATAAAGGTGAATAAAAACGATAAAACCGCCTGAATCAATGTGAGCAGAATCACTTCACGTTTGCGGTTGGCTATCCGTTTGAAATTCAGTTCAAGACCGATTGAAAAGGCGATGAAGCCCATGCCGATCGCAGTGATGACATCGAATGCCTCGATAATTTCATCGTTGCCAACAAACGCCGTAATACCGCCAAAGCCAAGGCCGAGCAGGATGTAGGCGATCAGGTTCGGGATTCGCTTGCGCTCAAAAAATCGTCTGGCAAACAAGCCGACGATTACTAGGATGCTTAACAAAAAAATGAAGTGGTAGGTATTGCCAACCACGAAGACAGCTTTTAACATTGACTCCATCCTTCTGAACATAATGTTATAAGCACAATTAATATATCATAACAGCACCAATTCTTCAAGTATGGATCGATGTCAAGAATCAGCTGAAACCGCGACACTTTCAATGGCGGGTGGTTTGAGAATCATTTTATTTGAGATTTCTTTGCAAATAAAGTCTTGACATGCTATTTTCTCTTTGAAACTGATATAAATCTTGATGAATGGGAAAACGTTTTTTCGATTTGTATCTACTATTTTATTGAAATGATATAATAATATTGAAAGAAATAATTAATGAATTAGATTTGATTCTAAAGAAGGTGGTCTATCAATGAAAACAAAGATCTTTTTCGGTGTTGCCCTTTTCAATCTGCTTTTTTATTTAGCGATGGAGTCGATCTGGTCCGGCATTCAAGGCATGTTTGGTCTTTGGTGGCTCCAATATCTTTTTTTGGGCCTGATCGTTTTAATCTTTCTCATATTGGTGGTCATGCTCGCAAAAAAGTATATCGGCAAGACGGTTTGGGTGTTTGGGGGAATATCGCTCGCTTTCACCGTTGCGCTTTTTTATATGTTTTATCTCGGGATCGGCTCGCTCAGATACATTCTCAGGAGTTTTGCCATTAATGTCTTGATTTTTGGAGTTGTTTTGTTCGTTCTTTATTTGTTGTTAGAGTTTCCGAAAACGAAGATCTGGAAAACAAGATTTTTCAGGATCACCTTTCTTTTGGTGTTGATGGTTTTCCTACTTGGCGGGAGTTTTCTTGCCAATTTCGTGATGATCAGGAATATGCCCACCGTCTTTGCTGTTGAAGACGAGTATCAGATTGTCTGGGTGACTTCAATCAAGGCGACCGGCCAAGTGAGGGTTGGTGAGACATACTATAAGGATACTTATGCTGGTAGCCTTGACTCGGAAACGGTGGTGCACAAAGTCAGCGTGCCGATGGCGGTTCTCGATGCCGCTAAAGAATATGAAATCATCTCGACTAACATGATCTACAGAGGGCCATATTCCGGATTAGCGGGAAGAACAATCAAAAAAACGTTTGCCTTCCGGCCTGTGAATCTTGAGGACGGGCTCCAGTTCTACACGCTCTCCGATACCCATGAGTACGTTGTCGCCGGGTCAAAGACGGGGAGTTATTATGGCGACGACCTCGACTTTCTGGTGCTCGCCGGCGACATTTCTTCATTTCTCGACACAATTTCCGATATCTCCATCATCCACAAGATCGCCTACAATATCACCAAAGGAGAGCGCCCGGTTGTCTATGCCAGAGGCAATCATGAGGTCAAAGGCTTGAAAGCCAATGAACTGTACAAATATGTCGGATCGAAAAACCAGAAATTCTACTATACTTTCAATCTTGGCGGCGTTTTCGGAATCGTCCTTGATCTTGGCGAAGACCACCCCGATGATTGGTGGGAATACTATGAAACCGCCAATTTCACCGATTACCGCAATGAGCAGACCTTTTTTTTAGAGGCGGTTCTGGCGAGCGGCGCTTTTCTCGATCCCGCTGTCAAATTCCGTCTGGGAATCTGTCATATGCCGATTGTCAATGTCTACAATCACGACAGCAATTATGACGAGAACAATCTGTATTTGGATGAGATCAAAAACGAATGGACCGCTTCTTTAAACGGGATGAATCTTGATTTAATGGTTTCCGGTCATCGGCACCAGTTGCTTCAGTTTTTGGAAGACACGCCAAAACAAACCACCTTATACTACCATGATAACTACAGCGCATCAAATATAAGAGTCGGCTATATGACGAATGCGAACTTCCCGACTTTCCTCGTTTCAAGAAGAAGCGACGTGCAAACGCCTGCCGTCAAGGAAAACCTGTTTGGGCAGAAGATCATCGGCCTAGCGACGACAGTTGACTTTGATACCGGAAAGATGGATTTATATTACACCAATTCCCAGCAACAAACCGTAACGATCATCGATCCGTTCCTTGGAGACAGCGTTGAACGTTTCGAGATACCCCTCGGGGGCTGGTGATATATTCAATACTGATCAACGGCTACAGTTTCAAGCAATTGGTGTATAATGCTATTATAGACATAAGCAGAAAGGACAACTTCAATGGAGAAAACGCGACTTGACCGCCAACAAGACTTTTGGCTTCAGGCATTAAGACCGCTTATCCATATTTGGATGCGGATCGATGCCAAACACAAGATGAACATCGATCCTTCGGTCGATGTCAAGCGGAAGGAACCATTTGTCTTGCTTGGTAATCACACCTTTATGTTTGATGTCGTCCATGTGGTCCTACCCTTCCGAAACGTCCCCTTCATCATTGCCTCCCAGAATTTATTCACGAGGCAGCCTACCAAGTTTTTTGTGACGCAAATTGCGCATGTCATCCCCAAATCAAAAGGAAAAAGCGACGTCCAGACCATCAGGAGTGTCTTCAATGCGGTTAAAAAGGGCTATCCGATCCTGATTTTCCCCGAGGGAGATATGACATTTTATGGCGAAACCGGATACATCGAGGAAGCAACGATGAAACTGATCAAAAAACTCGGTCTCGATGTCATTACTTGTGTCGTCAAAGGTGGCTATCATTCTAAACCGAGATGGGCAACCGGCAAACGCCGTAACCGCAAAATCGAACTCGACTACAAACTCGAGATCAGCAAAGCCGATCTCGAGAGGCTCACGCCCGAGGAAATCGGAGCGATCGTCAAGAAGGCGCTCTATCACAATGATTACGAGTATCAAAGACAGGTGATGGTTCCGCATCCGGGCAAAAGGCTTGCGGAGGGGTTGGAGAATATCGTCTATATCTGTCCGCATTGCGAAAGCGTCAACACGATCGAGACCTATAGAAACACGATCCGCTGCACCGCCTGCAAGCACGAAGGCCATATCGACAAATACGGTTTCATCAAGGGCTTTGTCTTTGACAATCTCATCGACTGGGACAACTTCCAGCGAAAGTTTCAAGACAAATTGCGCCAAAGCACGATCAAAAGCAAGGGGGTTTTGTCGTTCTTGCGGATGGAGGACGAATCCCAAACCAAAGTCGGAGAGATCGAACTTTTGTATTGTGACGGCGAGTTTCGGCTTTCCGGTGCCCGAAGCGAGATGATTCCTATTCAAGAGATCGAAAACCCGACCGTGACACTTAGGCGAGATCTCGGGTTCAAATATTGCGAACATCACTATATCATCAGACTGGAACACTATAACGCGGCTTTCCTTCGTATTCTCCAAGACAAGTATTGAGATAGAATTCTAATAATAATCGATTTTGGGGTTTTCAAAGAACAAAACAAGCAATTCTGATAAAGCTTTGATTGTGTTTTTTCGGTTGTCTGTGATATAATACTGAATGTGTTTCGACGAAAGGAGCATCACCATGAAGATAGAAAAAAGAACCGCTAATTTGCAAACGGTCAGAAAAATGAAAAAATTGCCAGGTGTCATCTATGGCAAATCAATTAGCCCGGTTTCGATCCAGATCGATGAGAGGGATTTCCGCGATCTCTACAAAACCTATGGCAAGACCAAGGCCTTCAAAGTCAAACTAGACAAGGATACGCACCAGGTATTCATCAAGGATGTCCAAGCGGACGTCTTGAATCCCAAGGCGATCCTCAGTTTCGACCTGCTTAAGGTCGAGCATGGCAATTTGATTAAAAACCGAGTTCCGATCCGCGTCCACGGCCGCGAGGCCATCGAGAAGTTGAACGGCATCGTTCAGATAACACTCGATGAGATCGAGGTTGAATACAGCGTTGATTCCGGCATCGATGCCATCGACATCGATGTGTCCTCAATGGAGATCGGTCAAGCCATCCATGTCCGCGACTTGGTACTTCCCGCGGGGATCAAGGCGATCGAAGATGAAAACCGGCTCGTCATCAATGTTCTTGAGGTCAAACATGTGGTCGAAGAGGAAACTGAGACCGAAGAAGAAGAGGAAGAATCAGAAGCACCGGCATCGGAATAACCATCAGCCGATTGAGAAAATAGAAAACAGTTTTTCTTTAACTTCAATTCATCCATAACTAACCCGCAAATTTTCGCGGGTTTTGTTTTTATTTCTTATAGTCAATTCATCACTATTTCATAATATGTTATAATAACAAAAAAGAAGGACAAACCTATTCTTTGTCCATCGCCGTTGAAATGGTTTTGAAGAATCGCTGTCAGAATCTTCATCAATAAGGAGCGAATCAAATGATAAGAACATTAAAAAAAATCGGCAAGATCCTGCTTTTGGTCTTGTTTGCGGTCGTAGGCCTGTTTTTCACTTTGATCCTCGTTTTCAATATCGTCAGATGGCGCGATATCTCTCTTCAAAAGCAACATCTCAAGGATTTGCGTGATCTTTACAGTGAGGACTTTGTCCCGATAGACGAACAGAAATTCGTCGGTTTTGATCTAGAAGACAATGATCTTCGTCTCAACGAGATCCGCATCCTCGCCTCTCACAACTCCTACAAAAAGAAAGGGACCGCCATTGGGAAGTTGTTCGTCGGCTTGGGAGATTCGTTTGCGGAGGCAAGGGCACTCGAATACGGGAATCCTGATCTCACGACCCAGCTTAATGTCGGCATCCGCAGTTTTGAACTTGACGTAAGATACCGGAAAGATGAGTTTGAATGCACCCATGTTCCGCTCGTCGACAACTCCACCACTGCGGCGAAGTTGGCGCTTGCATTTGAGGAAATCGCTCTTTGGTCGAAGAACAACCCGAATCATATACCGATCATTTTGTTGCTCGAACTCAAGAGCGACTGGATGATGCTCGATCCTTTGCTTGAGGATATCGGAAGCGCCGAATTGACTCTGCTTGATGAACTGATTGTTGCTTCTTTCTCCGATTCGCTCTATACCCCCAAAGAACTGATGGGGGCGTACAGTTCAATCAGAGAGAGGCTTGTGGCGGAGTCTTGGCCGCTTGTGAACGCTCTGTTGGGTAAGGTCATTGTGGTTCTTCATCCCGGAAAATTCACAAGCGATTATCTGGAGCTTGATCCGGAATTTGACGATATGGCGATGTTTCCCGCGGTGTCCAACCAGGATATCGATCATCCTCATGCCGCCTTCAGCGTCCACAACAACCCTGATCCGGAGAGAATTCTACCTCTTCTTGAGGCCAACATGATCGTGAGGACGAGAATGGACAGCAGTCTAATCCCCAACGAAGAAGTCAGGGCTCTTGCCAGAGAATGCGGGGCGCAAATCATGACCACTGACTTCCATCCCGCTCATCAATTTAAAAACAAGGAGAAAGTCTTTTTGGAAGCTGAATACCTGATTATCAGAAACGACGCCTGGCTCGACGATGATGATTAATAAACCGGCGGACTAGAAAAAGGCGACTGCCTAATTATTCGCGAAAAGTTTTTCGCTTGATACTATAGGTATTTTACCTGCATACGGACTTATGTTAATCATTTTTAAATTGAAGAGTAATTTATATCGTGAATACTTGATTTGACAGTTGAGGCCGGCGATGATCGCCGGCCTTATTAATTAAAAAACGCCGGCGCTTCCGTCGGCGTCAGAATGGATCCGATTTTTTATTTCTCAACTAGTTTGAGGATGTCCTTTTCGTTTCCGGAAACATACAGATGTTCCCCTTTTTCAAACACATGATCGGCACTGATTGTGGGATAAAGTTGCCCATCAACCTTGGTGGCGATGATATTGACTTTGTGTTTCTCTCTGACTTTTAAATCGCTAATCGATTGACCGATCCAGGCCGAGGGAACTTCGATCTCGGTGATCGAGTATCCGGGCGCCAGCTCGATATAGTCAAAAATATGGCTGGATGAATACTTGACGGCGGTCCGCCAGGCCATATCGCGTTCCGGATGGATCACGGAAGTGGCACCGATCTGTAATAAGAACTTTGCGTGCATCTCCCGGTCGGTTTTCGAGATGATTTCCTTCGCGCCCGCTTGTTTCAACAGCCAGGTTATCTCGAGAGACGACTGGAAGTTATCGCTGATGCAGACAAAACAGACATCAAAATTGCTGACGCCGATCGAATTGATGACATGTTCATCCATGCAGTCGCCGATTTGGGCGGAGGTCACATAGGGAGCGACTTGGTTGACGGTCGCTTCATCCTTGTCAATGGCCATGACCTCGTTTCCGAGTTCTGCGAGTTTTAGGGCGAGATGTTTGCCGAAGCGGCCTAGCCCGATCACTAGTACTGATTGCATACAATTCTCCTTTATCCGATGATGACTTTTTCTTGAGGATTCCTCAAGGAATCCGCGTGTTTCTTTTCGATGAAGGCCATCGCGATCGACATACTGCCGACGCGGCCCGAATACATGAGCAGGATGATGACGATTTTTGATGGTGGCAACAAACTGTTGGTCAGCCCTCTCGACAGCCCGGTTGTGCCGATTGCCGAAAAGACTTCGAACATCACATCATGCAAATTGGCATTTTGAATAATGATGATGATAAAGCCGCCGATGGTTGCGATCAAGATATACAAAAACGCCATATTGAAAGCATGCCTGACGTTGGCTTGATCGATTCTCCTGCCAAAAATATTGATGTCATCCGAACCTTTGATATAGCCGATCGTTGACAGAAAGATGACCGCTATCGTTGTGATCTTGATCCCTCCAGCTGTCGATCCCGGTCCCGCGCCTATTAACATCAGAATCATGGTCAGGATCGAACCAGCCTCACTCATCGAGGGGATTTGAACAGTGAAGAAACCGGTAGTTCTGGCCGTGACCGCCGAGAACAAAGATGCAAGCAGTTTTTCGCCTGTCGCCAATCCTGCATAGGCTTGATGCCACTCAAGAAGGCAAAAGGCGATGGTGGAAACAAAAATTAATACAAGAGTTGCGGACAAGACGATTTTAGAGTGCAAACGGTATTTGCGGATCTGGAAACGGTACTCGGCAATATCATTCCAGACGATAAAGCCGATCCCGCCGACAACCATTAGGACGATCACTACGAGATTGACCAAGGCATCGCCGATGAATGGGGATAGAGACACCGAAGGACTGATGATGCCCATCAGGTCAAACCCGGCGTTGCAAAATGCGGACACCGAATGAAACAAGGAAAACCAGAGTCCCTGTCCCAAACCGAATTCGGGAATGAAACGGATCGACAACAGCCCGGCGCCGACGATTTCAAAAACGGCAGTGATGATCAAGATACGCTTCGCCATCCGGACAATTCCCCCGATTTGCATCGAGTTGACCGCCTCCATCAGATTGATTCGTTCTTTAAGTCCGATCTTTCTGCCGAGAAACATCGAAATCATGACTGCGATCGTCATGAAGCCGAGGCCGCCTATCTGAATGAGGATGAGTATCACTATTTGACCGAATAAAGTGAACTGAGAGTAAATGTCGTATACGGCAAGTCCCGTGACGCAAGTCGCGGACGCGGAAGTGAACAAAGCATTTAAATAAGAAATTGAAGCAGTGCTTTTGTTGGCGATCGGGAGAAAAAGAAGAACGCTGCCGATCAGGATGATCAGAGAGAAGCCGAGCGCCAATGTCTGCAATGCGTTGAGATTGATTTTCTTGGAAGTCTTCATGAATGCCCCTCTCTCATGCCCTGTGCGTCTTGTCGTTCATAGATTGTTATCTCTAACATGAAACTGTGATAAACACGCATTTTTACACACAATAATATAACACCATTCAAACTTATTTGAAAGAGATTTCCAAATGATTCTCATACCAGAATGCCGGATATCTTTTGAAAACAAACAGATAAAAGATAGAATACAGTAGCTAATTGCAAAGAAAAAGTCATATAATCAATTAGTATTTTATATTTGGAATTAATGCAGCTTTGTCATTATAGGCAATGTTTATTTCTATAATAACAAGTTGTCACGCAATCAGTTCGGGTTATTATTGTGATCTATGACGATGCTTTCAAGATGGTATGATCAAAAAAACAAGCAAGATAAGAGAGGGTTTTGATCGGCTAAAAGGTTAGCTTAGAGCGGTTTTGAAAAATGAAAAATCGCCTCATAAAGGGAAATAAGAGTTGCATTATCAAGGGTATTTTGATAATATATATAACGGCCTTTAAAATCGGGATTGCCAGTAATAAAACACTCCTCAATTCCAAATCAGGACCTAACGCGCGCTCATAGCTCAATTGGATAGAGCGTTTGACTACGGATCAAAAGGTTTCGGGTTCGACTCCTGATGAGCGCGCCATTTCTTCGGGAAGTAGCTTAGTTTGGCAGAGCGCCTGGTTTGGGACCAGGAGGTCGCAGGTTCAAATCCTGTCTTCCCGACCATAGTGTTTTCTAGAAATAAGCATTCGTACTTTCTTATTGTGTTTTCGGGGACCCATAGCCAAGCGGTAAGGCAAGGGACTGCAACTCCCTCACCACCGGTTCAAATCCGGTTGGGTCCTCCAATGATAAGAGTTGAACTCTAAAGAGATGATGAGATGCCATTAATTAGGCGTCTTTTTTAAATGATACTATATTTTAATTAAAAGTAACTATTAATCATAAATAAATATGATAGATGAAATTGTGTGCATATATTGACAATATGCGCAAAAAACGATAATATTTGTGCAGGAGGAGAAGATATGCACAAACTACCTATTGATTTTAATTATGAAGATCCGGATATTTTAAAAGTTTTAATAAATGCAAAATATGAATTGGGAAATTTAAACGGCCTGATTAATCTACTACCTAATCCTAAAATTATTTTAAATGCCATTATACTTGGAGAAGCTAAAGAGTCTAGTTCTATTGAAAATATAGTAACTACTTTTGATGAAATTTTTAAAGAAATAACTTTGAATACCAAAAATTATAATGCAAAAGAAGTGGTTAATTATAGACAAGCATTATTAAAAGGATATTATGAAATTGTAAAAAAAGGCTATCTTTCTACTAATATGATTGTAGATATACATTCTATAATTGAACCAAATGTGGGTGGAATTAGAAAAATACCGGGAACAGTAATTTTAAATACTAAAACAAAAGAAGTCTTACACACACCACCACAATCTGAAAGAGAAATTATAAAATATTTGAATAATTTAGAAAAGTATATAAATTACCCAGAATTACATGATATAGATGCAATTTTAAAAATGGCCATGATTCATTATCAATTTGAATCGATTCATCCATTTCATGATGGAAATGGTAGGACAGGACGTGTTTTAAATATTTTATATTTAGTTTTAGAGAATCAGATTAAATTGCCAATTTTATATTTATCTAAATATATAAATAAAACAAAAGATGAATATTATAGTCATTTACATAATATAAGAGTAGATAATAAAAATATCAAAGATTATTTACTGTATATGGTCAAAGGAGTAGAAAATACTGCCAAGTTTACAATTTCTTTTATTAATAATTTTATATCATTAATGAAAGATGCAACAAGTAGAATTAAAGAGGTATGTCCGGAAATATATTCTGAAAAACTTGTTAATTATCTTTTTTTTGATTTCTATACAAAGAATGAATACTTTAGAGAAAATTTAAACATATCTAGAAATACAGCCTCGAAATATTTAAATTTATTGGTTGAACATGGGATATTAATTGTTGAAAAAGTTGGAAAACAAAAAATATATAAAAATACTTATTTATATAATCTAATTGATAATTGGTAATAATATCAATTATTATTTGGTTCAATTTCTGTCACCTACAACTAACAAATCTTTGATTGTTATAAATAGGAAATCGTTTATGATGAATGGAGTTAAAATAATAATGATTATAATTTTTAACATTAAGATAACAGTAGAGGCTATCCGAAATGAAACTTATAATTAAGGCACTCATTAAATATATAATTGGACTAGCAATTGTTGGATTGCTATTGTTTCTTCCTGCGGGAACTTTCAATTATCTGAATGGCTGGCTCTTCATTGGGCTTTTATTTATTCCTATGTTTATTTTGGGGATCATTCTTTATATTAAAGCTCCTTTGCTTCTTGAAAAAAGACTTGATGCAAGAGAAGATGAAAACACTCAAAAAGGTGTTGTAGCTATTTCTGGTGTATTGTTTATTTTAGAGTTTATTGTTGCGGGCCTTGATTTTAGATTTGAATGGTCAAATGTGCCTTTGTGGCTAGTAGTTGTTGCTTCCGTGATATTTATGATCGCTTATAGCTTGTATGCTTTAATTATGAAAGAAAACGCTTATCTTTCAAGAAAGGTAGAAGTTCAAGAAAATCAAAAAGTAATTGATACGGGACTTTACGGTATTGTCCGTCATCCAATGTATGCCGTGACATTCTGGATGTTTTTTATGATTCCGATAATCCTTGGTTCTTGGTGGTCGCTTATTTGTTTTTTACCATATATTTTAGTAATTGTTATCAGGATTATAAATGAAGAGCGAGTTCTTGAAGAAGGTCTTTTGGGATATATTGAATATAAGAAACGTGTAAAATATAGAATAATTCCATTTATTTGGTGATGATAAAACACAAAAAATTGGCTACAATATAATTCTATTAATTTGTTAATCTTCATTAAATGGTTGTTTAAAAAACAAACTAATTACACTAGCATATGCTTTACAGTCTATCCTGTAAGGCATTTTTGTCTTACGCCGATTATATTTAGTTCGAAAATAAAAATTAATGGATTAATTTTAGAAAATAAGTTGCTTATAAGAGATATTGAATCGTGAAAACAACGGACATAATTGAGAAGATAGAAGTGAAAATGCAATAATATGAAAAAAATTATATTTTCTTCTTGACAATAATGTATGACATACAGTATAATGTCATCGAGGTGGTAAGATGGAAGATACGACATTGGTAGAAAATTTGAAAACTGAACTCAGGCGAGGCACTCAAATTCTGGCGGTGCTCAATCAACTCAAAAGCGAGCAATACGGATATTCCCTATTGCAGTCGCTTGTGGATCAAGGTATCAGTATTGAGTCAGGGACCCTATATCCGCTGCTTCGGCGTTTGGAGTCGCAAGGACTCCTCAACAGCAATTGGGATATTTCGGAAACGCGTCCGCGCAAATACTATACCTTGAGTGAAACTGGAAAAGCGGTCTACAAACAATTAAAAAAAGAATGGAAAATAATTGTCAGGGAAATCTCATCCCTGCTAGAAGGAGAAAATAATGATGAATGACATGCTCGAAAGATATGTTTATGCCGTAACAAAAAGACTGCCGGAGGACCAAAGAGTGGAAGTGGCCACTGAACTTAAGGCCAACATCAACGACATGTTGCCAAACAATCCCACTGACGAAGATGTCAAAACCGTCCTTGTCGGTTTGGGCGAGCCTCGCAAATTGGCAGCTGAGTATCGGGGCGACAAAAGGAGCCTGATTACTCCCGAATGGATGAGCGATTATTTGATGGTTCTCAAGATTGTGCTCGTGATCCTCGGCGTCGTCAACTTCGTGTTTGCTTTGATCGACACGCTTATCAATCCTGAAGCCGTGACCGTAATCGGTATCATCGCCGAGACTTTTGCCAAAGTGATATCCCGAGTTTTGAATGGCATGCTGTCGGGCTTTGCTATTGTGACACTCATCTTTACAGCCATCAGCAATTGTGCAAGTAAAAGCACTGGTGAAACTTTCAATCCGGAAAAATTGAGCGCGGTTCCCAAAGATTCAGATAAAAAGATCTCGAGAACCGGAGCTCTTATCGAACTGATCATCGGCACCATCATGAGTGTTATTTTGATCTATCTCTTGTGGCACAATAAGACTTATCTCGTCTGGTACGATGAAGTGAGCGGGTGGAATCATTCGTTGCCGATGTTTACCGAAGAAGTGTTGAAAACTTATATTCCTCTGTTTATCTTTGCCCTTGCGATGGCTTTTTCTAACACCGCGGTCAAAGTCGTAAAAAAAGAATGGACAGTGTTTGTCGCCGGATTCCATACTCTCTATCAACTCGCATCCACCGGAATATTCCTTGCTTTCATCAACACCAAAAGACTCATCAATCAGGCCTTCATCGCTGAAGCGGCAAACTATTTATCGTTGGACGCCGCGACAATCACCGCCGCCATCGCCAGGGGCGCTCTCGGCTTTTCGATCTTTATCGGCACTATCATCGCGATCGATTTGATTGCCACTTGGGTCAAAACCTTGAAGCCTGAGAAAAAGCCGTTCGCCAAGCATTGATTATATAAGTCGCCAATAGGCATATCCTTTGGGTTTGTCACCTGGATTTGGTATAATAACTATCGAGGTGAAAACGATGCAACACAATACTTTTGAACTCGTCAAAGACGTCTTTTGGGTCGGCGTCAATGATTACGACTTGCGCGTGTTCGACATCATCATGGAAACCAAATACGGGACTACCTATAATGCATATCTGATCAAGGGCAGTGAAAAAACAGCGCTGATCGATACGACAAAAGCCAGTTTTGGCGAAGAATTCATCGCCAAAATCAAATCATTGACCGATATTTCTAAAATCGATTACCTGATTCTCAACCATACCGAGCCCGATCATTCGGGCTCGGTAGAGAGGATTCTTGATCTAAACCCTGAGATCACAATCATCGCTTCTGGGCCGGGGCTCTCCAATCTCAAGAAAATCGTCAATCGTCCTTTCAAGAGTGTGCGGGCAACCGAAGAACTAGCCATTTCGCTCGGAGACAAGACCCTGAAGTTCATGATTCAGCCCAATCTCCACTGGCCGGATACGATTTTCACACATCTAATCGAAGATAATATTCTCTTCACCTGCGATTTTTTTGGTTCTCACTATGCTTTTGAAGGCGTTCTTTTAAAAAACGTCAGAGACAAAGCGGAATTCAATGAGTCATTCAAGTACTATTTTGATTCAATCATGTCGCCGTTCAAGGCAAGCGTTAGAAAAGCGTTGGATGCTATTTCCGGTTTAAAACTCAGATATGTTGCGACAAGCCATGGGCCGGTTCTCGATGAAGAAGATCTTGAAGAAGCCAAGGAATTGTATCGTCGCTGGGCAGAGGAGAAAGAAGCAGGACGGTTGAAGATGGTGATTGCTTATGCGAGCGCCCATGGGTATACGAAAAAAATCGCAGAAAAGATCCAAGAAGGGATCGAAGCAGTTTCACAGGGAAAGTTTGATGTAATCTTGTACGATGCCGTCACTACTCCGTTAGGAGAAATCGTAAGCGAAATCGAAAAGGCGGATGCCTTTCTGATTGGTTCGACAACGATTTTAAGGGATGCGCCCAAGCCGATCTGGGACATTCTCTCATCCCTCAATCCCGAAATCCACAGTGGCAAACTCGCTGGAGCCTTTGGGTCTTATGGCTGGAGCGGCGAGGCTGTCAAGAATATCAGCGAACGGTTCAGCCAACTCAAGATGCGGATCGTGGAAGGACTTCGGATCAGATTCAATCCTTCCGAGCAACAAGGTATGGAGATTCGTAAATTTGGCGAAGAATTCGCCAGACAACTATTATATTCAAATGAAAAGAGCGAACCTTAGACGGTTCGCTCTGTCGTTTCGTCTTTAAAGACGATTGGGTTGAGGGTTGGCAGGCCGGGCTTGACTTTATCGATAAACAAGATCCCCAAAAGATGATCGTATTCGTGCTGGACAATGATGCTCACAAAACCTGAAAATTTTAACATTGCCTGTGTACTGATTCCGGTTTCGAGATCTACGACATGGGCGCGAACTTTGATTCTTTTGGCCCTAGGCACCAGACCGGTGATATTCTCATTGACGGAGAGACAGCCTTCGCCCCCGGAGAGATAGGTCATTTCCTCGGAAAAGGCAATGATCTTCGGGTTTACAAGCGCCAGAGAGTAGAGTTTTTCACCTTGTTCATCCTTGGTATGGATGCAAAACATCTTTTTGGATATGGATATTTGCGGAGCGGCCAGTCCTACGGATGGACGTAATTTGTATTTTTCGATTTGTTCAGGATCTTGGCTGTTCTTGATGAACGTCATCATCTTTCGCAGCGTGTTCAGATCTTTTTCGGACAAAGGCACTTTGACGTCCGCGGCCCTTTTTCTTAGAAGTGGATGCCCGTCTTGGATAATATCTTTCATTAATAGCATTTGATCACCTTCTCATTAAATTATAGCAAATCCAATCCCTATATCCAAGCGATTGAATTTATATTTTTTGGGAATTGATTGCTCGAACCTGATTGTTTTCTATAATAGAAAACATCGTTTTCAATCGCTGAGATCTTTTTTGTCCGACATCTCAGTTAGCTAAATGAGACCGTCAGGCTTTTTGGCTGGGATTAGAAAAAAATAAGTAAATGAGTTGTTGTTGTGGTATAATCAATCAAAATGGACATATCTTTTTTCGGCAGAGTCGATGAGAGCGTCGGCGCTGTCAATCAATGAAGGGGCGCGGCTCTTTTCCGTAGCCGCCGAAGACAGGCTTTGGGAGCCGCCAACCAAAAACAAGTTTATCATAAAAGGTGATACAAATGGTCAAACGCAAAGGAATTATCGTGTATTTCCAAAACAAAAGGATTGCCAAAGAAGCGGAAGCACTCGGGATTACAATCAGCTATATCAATCCGAAAGCGGGGTATTTGACAGGTTTTGTCGATTATGATAAGTATGAAAAAATCAAAAAACAACTGGTCAAAAACCGCTTGGTGAAGCGAGTCGACGAGTCGCTTCTCGACATGGAGGCATTCTCGTTCAAAGAATAAGTGCTGTCAAGAAAAAAACCTTGACAGATGTCGGATAGTCTGTTAAAATGTTTTTGTTTTGAATACTAGAGGAGGAAAAACATATGGTCAAAATCCGCTTGCAGAGATTTGGCACGACAAAACGGCCGTTTTATCGTATTGTGGCAGCCGAAGCGAACAAAAAAAGAGACGGCAAGTATCTTGAGATCGTTGGTCTTTACGATCCGACCAAGGAACCGGCCTTGATTCAGATCGATACCGACAAGGCGCTCAAGTGGCTCCACAACGGAGCCCAGCCTACCGATACCGTCAAGAATTTGTTTACCAAGGTCGGCATCAACAAGCAGTATGCTGAAGCAAAAATAGAAGCAAAGAAACACAAATAACGGGGTATTGACAAATGGCAGTTAATTTTGAGAAACTGATCCAAGAGTTGGTTTCGCCACTTGTTGTGTTCCCGGAAGATCTACTCGTGAAGAAGTTTTCCGAGGACGAAGATGCGATCACGCTCCAAGTTTTGGTTAACAAAGAAGATTTGGGCCGTGTGATCGGCAAGCGCGGAAAAATCGCGAACGCGATCAGAACGATCGCCTACGCCGCCGCTTCACGGATCGGCAAACGCGTCAACATTGATTTTGATTCTTACGAATAGTTATGCCAATTAAGGAAAAGATGGCCGTCAGTTCCTGTTTGCTTGGCATGATGACTGCTTATGACGGAAAAGGAAGGCTAGACATCGATCTAATTGAGAAATTGAAGGGCAGGCCGCTAATCCCGATTTGCCCGGAAGTTTTGGGAGGTCTTCCGATACCCAGGCTGCCTTCAGAAATTCAAAGGGGGACTGCCAAAGTCTTTAATAAGAACGGCTTTGATGTCACCGAAGCTTTCAAACAAGGAGCGGAGGCGGCGCTGGCGATCATCAAGCGCGAAGGTGTAACCATCGCCTGCTTGAAGGATGGTTCGCCGTCTTGCGGTTTTACCAAGATCTACGACGGGACCTTTTCCAGCCGCAAGATCAAAGGAATGGGCATCGCCTGCAGATTGTTTGTAGTTAACAATATTTCCATATGTAAATGAAAGAAACTAAGGCTAGCAGTGAAGTGATAAGATGTTAGTAAACACAAAAAGAACAGTGTTTATTAACATTTTTTATTGTTCTTTTTAAAATCTTGCAATTCTGTCAGATTTAGTATTTTTTTTAGTTAAATAAGATGTTAAATATAAACAAGAAGAGAGTGAATTCAAATAGAACAAACGAAAGATAGGACAAATCGATACTGAAGCAAGGAAGCGAAATTCGAGTACGTAAGGCTGATCGTATCAGGAGAAGCAAGCGCAACAAAATTGAAGAAGCAGAGCAACGTCTTCTACATGTCATTTATGTAAATAATAATTTTAACAACTTCCGACTAAATCAAAGTGCCACTTTATTTTAGCCGAAAAAACGCATTCTTATCGATAACTTTCAGCCTGATTAAAGCTAGTGTTACAAAAATGAGTTAGTAACAGTAAATCATCCCTTAATTAAACCATTCTAAAAACTGATTTTTTATTAAAAAAATCGATCGAAAGACGATTGGTGAACAGGTTGACAATTTCGAAGCATCGGCTATAATTAAGGCATAGGAGAGCGGAGGTTAAGATATGAAAAAATTAGGTGTACTGGTTTGCACGAATGCGGCAATCGATTACATACCTCATGAATATGATGTCAGAGTCATCCGTTCGATGATTCTAATGGGTGGCAAGGAATATATTGACTATGAGGAACTGACTGCCAACCAGTTTTATGAAATGCTGGAAAGCGATCCCTCATTGTTTCCGAGAACATCCATGGCTTCAACAGGAACCATGCTCGAAGCATACGAGAAGCTCCGTGACGAAGGCTGCGATGAAGCCTTGTTCGTGACGATTTCCTCAAAAATGAGCGGCATCTATGAGAATGCCCTGATCGCCGCCAAAATGGTCGAGGGGATCAAAGTCACCGTCTTCGATTCGAAAACTGTGGGCTACCTTCAATGTAAAATGGCCTTTACGGCACATGAGATGGCTAAAGCCGGGAAGTCAATGGATGAGATCATTGAGGAACTTTCTTTCATTCGCGACAATAACCACGTGTATTTTGCGGTCAACGACCTATCCTATCTCGTCAAGAACGGCAGGCTTTCAAACGCAGCCAACTTTATTGCGGGCTTGTTAAAAATCAAACCGCTTCTGGAAATCGACAAAAACGGTGCGGTTGTCACCGCCGAGAAGATTAGGACTTTCACCAAGGCTGTCGATCGGATGGTCGACAAGTTTCTCGCGGAAACCGAAGGCAAGGACTATGAACCATTCATCATCCATGCCAATAATCCGGAAACTGCCGAGGCGATTCGCCAAAGGATCTTGTCGCTCAGACCCGAACTCAAGGAAATCAAGGAATATATCCTCACACCCGCGGTTGGCGCCCATTGTGGCCCCAAAGCCATTACCATCGCTTATGTTTTGAACAGGCCCAAGGCGAAATAACTATCAGTGGTCGGGAATCGCGCTCCTGTCACCACGGCCCTGTTTTGGGCAGTGTTGCTGTTTTATACGTCTATGCATACAAAAAGATAGCCGGCAATGGCTATCTTTTATTTGTTCTCGGTTATGATTGTGATACAATATTGATGGTGAAAACATGAAACTGAGAAAACTCGTCTTTCTGGCAATCATGGTGGCTGCGAGCGTCGTCCTAAGCATCGTTGAGTCGCTTATCTCGGTCGCCTTATTCATTATCCCCGGCGTCAAGCTCGGGCTGGCGAACATCATCACCTTGGTGATCCTATACGTTTACTCGGAGAAAGACGCTGCGATCGTCGTCTTGATCAGGATCATGCTTGTCGGCCTGGTCTATAGCGGCTTGTTTCAGCCAACTTTCTGGATGAGTCTATCGGGAGGAGTGTTGGCTTTCATCGCAATGGTTGTTTTCAAAAGACTGACCAAACTGACTTTGATCAGCGTCAGTGTTGCCGGATCGCTTTTTCATATGGTCGGGCAGATCTTGATGGCAATGGTAGTACTGAACACCGAAACGCTTATTTTCTATTTGCCGTATATGATGTTGATAGCGATTCCCACCGGAATTTTTACCGGTATCATTGCTAAAAGAATGATTTTTATTTTCCAGAATCAGTTGAAGGCAAGGGAAGAATGACTTATGCTTCTGGAAGCAAATGTAAATATTTGTCCTCGAAGTTTTCCGAATAAACAAGGGTGCCATCGCTCTTGTACCAGACAGCTTCGAGACCGGGCGTCTGATTGACGAATTCAATGCCTTCGTCGATGGTCAGGAGATAGATGGCCGTCGAATAGATATCTGCGAGGGCGCCGTCCTCATAGAAAACCGTCACACTCATCGCCTCGCCTCCAGGATAGTTGGTCCTAGGATCGATAATGTGATGGTAGACTATCTTGTCGTCAAGGCCTTTGAAGAAGCGTTGATAATTGCCGCTGGTGACGACGCTCATGCCGCTGGGGATCTTGATATGGGCATAAAAGGTATTCTGAAGCGTGAATTCGATCGTCGGGCGGATCAGGCCGATGTAGAACAGACCGTCTGAACGGTCTGGGTTTACCCCGCCGGCTTTGAGGTTGCTGTTGCCGGCATTGAAGATATAGGTGATGCCTAAACGATCGAGATGATCGGTGACGATTTCAGCGACATAGCCTTTCCCGCAGCCACCAAGATCAATTTCCATGTCCGGTTTCAAAAACTGGATTGTCAGATTCTCCTCATTGAGCACGATGTTTTCGGGATCGGTCGACACCTGATTATTGGCGATCTCTTCCATGGGAACCGGACAATATGAATAGGCTAGAGAATCTTCACAATCAGTGCTTTCCCGGGCGTTGTGCCAGATCGAGAGAATCGGTCCCAAAGCAATATTGAAGAGGGAAACTCCATCAACCATGACCGCATCTTCTTGCTTGAGCGCATACTTGATCGCTTGGAAGAGCTTGTCTCCGATAACCAACGGTTCCATACCATTATTGTTGATCGAGTGTACATTCACAACTCCATCGTAGTGATTGTACTTGTCCATTAAGTTATGGTATTCCTTGAGAATCGCCTCGGTCTCATCGAAGATGTTGTCGAGGTTATGATCATTGTCGCGGGAAAGATAGATTTTTAAAGAAATCGGAGCGTCAAAATAACTGGACCAGGTCTTTTGACAAACATAGACACCTTCGGTCTTGCCGAGGACACAGTATTCGGGATTGGGATTTATGTCGCGACAGCCAGAGACGAAGCCGACAATAAATAAAATTCCCAGTATGATAAGGATTTTTTTCATTTTTGTCACCTAGATTATTATACATAATTGTCTTTCATTAATCCAGCGAATACTCTTTGAATTCTAATCATCAGTTATTTGAATAAGAGACTTAAAAGGAAAGGAAGTGGGACTATTAAAAAACAAGATTTTATTTTTATCGGCATCCTGCTTGTCATCGGTTTGGTTCTGCTTCTTAGTTTCAAGTTGTGGGAGAACGCGAATAGGACCGGGGCGGTCTTTGCCAAAGTCAGCTATCGTGATGAGACGATTCTAATAATCGATCTCAACAGTTTTGAATATAAAGTCTACGATACCCAGTACAAGGACCAGGTGATCGTCCAAAGAGCTCAAGAAGGCATCTTCTATGTTCCCGGGACCACGACGACCGATATGACTGCTTTATATGAGACAGACACCTATGCCAGAGACCATCAGATCGTCGGGGTCAAACTGCAGATTGAAAACGGCAAGATTCAAGTTCTCTACCAAGAAAGCCCCCGGAACATCTGTCAGTTGCAGCGACCAACATCATCAAGCCTTGAGCCGCTGGTATGCCTTCCCAACGAACTGGTTGTATCGATCATGACAAACATGGAATCCGATGAGTTCATACCGGATTCGGTACTGGAGTGATGCTTATGTTAATCGATCCCCGCGTATTTTTGATTTCCCGGATCATCCTTTTTTTCGTCGCGACTTGGTTCATTTACACTGCCTTGCAGGCGGTCGATTTCTCTCGCGTTTTCAAACAGAACTCGACCAATCAGATTCGCTTCATCCTGATGGTTGTTTCAGTTATTATGGGCTATTTGTTTGTGGATGCCTTCATTTCATTGTTTGAAATGGTGAATGAACTATTATTTTAAAAAAATACCGCCAAGCGGGCGGTATCAGGAACGGTAGGAATACTCTGAGCCAACGAATTCGAGTGTCAAAGCACCTTTTGTGAGATCATTGAGACGACTGATTAACACTTCGCTTTGATCGTGGTCGAACTCGACAAGATACTTGACGTTATCAGCGAAATCTTTTTTGAGGATGGATGAGGATTCATTTAGACAGTGATCGATACCGTTGAGATGATCATAGGCGAAGGCTATCTGATAACGGTCAAAGCGCTTTTTTTGGATAAACTCAGCCTTCGCAAGCGCTTGTCTTGCGGCTTGGCCATAGGCTCTGATCAAGCCTCCGGCACCCAGTTTGACTCCGCCAAAATAGCGAACCACGATCACTGCCACGTCGGTCAGTTTTGCTTTTTTAATTGTTTCTAGCAAGGGCCAACCCGCTGTTTTTACTGGTTCGCCGTCATCATAGGCTTTCTGGTATTGTTGGTTGTCGCCGATAATGTATGCATAACAGTAATGGGTTGCCTCCGGATAGGCATTCTTACTCTTATCAAGGAAATCTGGGAACGATTCGACTGTCTCGAGACGGTCGACAAGGGCGATAAAACGCGAGCCTTTGACGACGATCTCAGCTGTTGCCAATGATTTGACAGAGCGCATGGATGATCACCGTTTCAATTATAACATAGCCTTAACGAATATGATAGAATACCTAATTAACGTATGGTATAATTAAATAGGTGATTGACTTGGACAGTCAACTGGCAGCCGCCATCAAAGTACTCGATATTCTCAATAATCATGGTCACAAGGCTTTCTTTGTCGGTGGATTCGTGCGGGACTATCTTCTACACATTCCCACCGATGACATAGATATCGCCACCGATGCGACACCGGGTGAGGTAGCCGCTGTTTTTCCGTTAACCAAGCCGACTGGCGTAAAATACGGCACTGTGACTGTTTTTGTCGGGAAATACAAATTTGAAGTCACTACTTTCCGCAAGGAAGGCGGATACATTGATTACCGCCATCCGGAAACGATCTATTTCAGTGACAGCCTTGAGGAGGATCTCAAACGCCGAGATTTCACGATCAACGCCATGGCCATGTCGGCGCAGATGGAGGTTATCGATCCCTTCAATGGACGTGATGACCTTAAGAAGCGCCTCATTCGGGCAGTCGGGGATCCGAATGAGCGTTTCCAAGAAGATGCTCTTCGAATACTGAGGGCTTTTCGCTTTGTAGCCAAACTGGGTTTTTCTTTGGAGGAGAAGACTTCGCAAGCGCTTGTCAAGTCCATTGGGCTTCTCGAGAAGATTGCGTCCGAGAGAATCATCGGCGAACTTGAAAAGATCATCAGTTATCCTAAGGCTCATCTGGCGCTGAAAATGATGCACGAACACCAAATGGGAGATGCTATCAAGGATCTAAAAAAAGCTCTCGAACTCATTTCAACGCGTACTTTTTATAACCTCAGCGTTTGGGAGTTTTATGCCTTGTCTTTTTATTTGATGGGATATACGGATATTCCCAAAGAATGGCGGTTTTCTAACAAAGAGAGAAAACACATTGCAGTGTTGACGGAACTCGTTCAGGCAACCATAGACAAGCCTTTCTCCAGACTGCTTGTCTATCGTTACGGGCTTGATCTTTGTTTGTCGGCGAATCGGATTCTCATGTATTTGGGTCAGCCCACAAATCAGGAAGATGCCGTTTGCGACATTTGGAATAGTTTGCCGATCAGGTCATCACGCGAACTTGACTTTGGAGCGGAAGACATCAAGACCGGATGGCCGGAAATAGATGAAAGACTGATCGGATCCACCATTGACGAAGTAGTCAATGCGGTTGTTATAGGCAAACTACAAAACAACAAAGACGAGATTTTGGAGTATGTGAAAAAAATACTTGAGAAAAAGCGGACGGAATTAGAATAATGGCTCAGGACAACCGTAAATTTTACTGCTATCTAGACGATTTCAACGAAATCACAATCATCATCCCCAACCGTCATTATCGTGAAAAGACCAAGTACCGGCTGCTCGGTAACGATGAAGTGATCGATCTTGACATCAAGGAGCGGATTCCGATCGGAAACGAGACGAAACTGGTCTGTGTTTTTGATGCTTATATCGAACTTAGGATGATCTATCACGTCGTTTCTGACAAAGAAGAGAAGTCCGAGCTCTATACGGGGAAAATTGTCAGGACAGAACTATTTGATAACATCTATTACTATAAAAAAGATGATCTCGGCGCGACATATCAGAAAACCGCCACAAAATTCAAAATTTGGACACCGGTGGCCAAGTATGTCCATTTGTGTCTGATCTACAAAGACGGCACCAGTGAGACCAGAGCGATGTTCTACACGAATGCCGGTGTCTGGAGGCTAGTCGTCAAGGGCGATCTCGAAGGTGTCAGGTATCGCTATCACGTCTATGTCAACGGTCAAGAACAGATTGTAGGAGATCCCTATGGGATCGCAAGCACGGCAAACGGCGATTACAATTATGTCATCGACAAAGAAAAACTATATGTGTTCAACCATGAATCCTCTTTCAAAGGGAACTACCTTGACAGCGTCATCTACGAGATGAACGTTAGGGACTTCTCAATGGATGAGAACGTTCCGTTCACTCATCGCGGGAAATATCTGGGAGTCATCGAGAAAAAACTCAAGACTCTCGGCGGCAATCCCGCCGGCCTAGATTATCTGAAATACCTTGGGATAACACATGTGCAGATAATGCCTCTGATCGACTTTGGGGGCGTTGATGAGAACAACCCCGATTTTCTCTACAATTGGGGTTACAATCCCGAACAATACTTCGTTCCCGAAGGATGGTACGCCACCGAACCGGATGATCCCTACAAGCGGATCGATGAATTAAAGATGATGGTCGACGGCTTGCATGAAAACGGCATTTCCGTCATTATGGACGTCGTCTACAACCATGTCTATGAAGCATCGCAGTTTTCACTCGAGAAACTGGTTCCCGGCTATGCCTTCAACGTTGACCGTGAAGGGATTATGACAAACTATTCCGGCTGTAAGAACGATCTTGCGACCTACCGGAAGATGACTAGGAAACTGATCATCGATTCTGTCTTGTACTGGGCAAAAGAGTTCAAAATCGACGGCTTCCGCTTCGATCTGATGGGGATCATCGATTTCGAGACGATGAATGAGCTCAGGCAGGAACTCCATGAGCTTTCTGATCATCTGATTGTTTACGGAGAGGGTTGGCGCCTCCATGCGTCCAATCTCGCCGACAGGATGGCACATATGCGCAACAAAAACGTGCTCTACACGATCGGATTCTTCAATGACGTTTTCCGCGATACCATCAAAGGCAAGACTTTTGAACCTTTGGAAAAAGGCTATGCCACGGGCAATCCCCAAGAGGCACCGCTGGTAGCCGAACTCATGCTCGGAAGCGCCCGCAACCGTTATCTCTTCAAATATACCAGTCAGTCGATCAACTATGTGGAATGCCACGACAACATGACTTTTCACGATAAGGCGATGCTGATGTCGAAGAATGAAAAGTTGGCGAAGAGACAACAACTCCTGGCGACGGCGATGGTCATCCTTGCCCAGGGTGTCCCCTTCATCCATATGGGACAGGAATTCTTTCGGACAAAGATGAATGAGGACAACAGCTATAAGTCCGGAGACATCATAAACAAAATCAACTGGGAAGCCGTGGATGAGAATCTCAAGTACATCAACTTCATCAGGGAATTGATTAAGTTTCGAAAAGACAATCCCTGTCTCCGCCTCCGGTTTCACTCGGAACTGATCGCCGAGTCGGAGACAACGGTTTTGGCTTCGAAAACGCTTCTCATCCACTACCACAGAAAAGGCAATCTGATCCTCGTTTTCAAACCGCTTGACCATAGGGAAAATATATCGGTTCCCGCCGATTATGAACTGGTCCTGACTTCGGCCTCCGAACTTGAGGAGATCGGCAATGGCGTCTACCAGATCAAAGAACTCGGAACATATCTTTTCAAGAAGAAAGGCATGTGAGACAATGAACTACGAAATCGGTCAAAAATACGACTTCTACGGCAAAATCGAAAACATCAATCCCTCGACCTATGACACGTATGCATGCAATGTCACCAGCGAAGCCGGCGAGAGTCTGATTGTCAGAGTTGATAAGGAGATCAACCTCTCGCTGAACAAGATCTATTATTTCAAGACTGAGGCCATCGCTTTCAAGGACAAGATCCACCTGCTTGCTAAATCGGTAGTCATCATTGGTGAGATGAAGCTTGACGATGATGAAAAGGAAAGGCTAATGCGGGTATTCTACCATTATGCGCCTATCGATCTCGCCGAGGTCAGAAAAGGAATCGAAGCCAAACTGCAGGCGATTGAGAACCCGGTGATCGCGGAGATCACAAAATATATCCTCGACAAATATCAGGATGATTTTTACCTGTTTCCGGCGGCGACGAAGTATCATCATGCCTATATTTCGGGGCTCGCCTATCACACGAATTCGATGCTGAAGCTGGCCGACGGTTTTCTTGCCGTTTATCCGTTCCTCTCTGCTGATTTGGTCTATGCCGGTGTCATCCTCCATGATGTCGCCAAAATTCTCGAGTTCGATACGTTTGAAGGCAGTGAATATACGATCAAGGGGCGTTTGCTCGGACATATCACAATGGGTGCGAACATAATCGACCAGGCTGCCATCGCGCTCGGCCACGCCGACACCGAAGAAGCGATGTTGCTCCAACATATCATGATCAGTCATCATTACTATGGGAATTTCGGCTCTCCGAAGCGCCCGAACATCGCCGAAGCTCTGATCATCCATTTTCTTGATAACATTGATTCGAAGGTCTGTGTCCTCGGCGAGGAACTCGCTCTAATCGAAACCGGCGATCTGACTTCGCCGATCGGTGTTTTGGATCGCGAGCGCTACTACAAGCACAAACTCGCAAAACACTAGTGGTGTAATAAATAATGAAAGACACTCTTGTTATCTATAAATCTATCTACGGTTCGACAAAAAAATATGCCGAGTGGATCAGAGATGAACTCAAGGCTGATTTCATCGGGATCGATGATGTCAATCCCGATGACCTCTACGAATACGATAACATCATCATCGGCGTTCCGGTTTTCGCTGCTAAGAGCATCCGTATGTCGATAATCAAGAAACTACTCTTAAAGAGGGAAGACACGCGTATTTTTGTTTTCTTTGTCTCGCTTGGGCAGATATCACATCAGGATCTTTATCTCGATCTCTCCCGCAGACTGAGGAAAGATATGCGCCACAGGCTGAAATCATACGTGTTTCCGGGAGAAATCAATTACGCCAAACTTTCGCTGAAACACAAGGCCGCGCTGGGAATCGTCTTCAGGCATCTTAAGCGGATTGTCCCTTCAAAGCGGGACGAAGAGACCCAAAAGTTCATTGAGTTTTATGGAAAACACGTCGATTTTACCGACAAAAAAGCGATCTGGAATTTGATCGCTGACTGCCGGACACAAAAAACCTGAGACCGAAATCTCAGGTTTTTATTGTCTAATCGTTCTCGTATTTTCCGTACATGGCTTTGAAGTGCGCATCTTTAATCGCTTCAAAAAGGGCGATCAGTTCGGCGTTGGTCTGGTCGTAATAATCCGAGGGAATGAATCTGCCGCCGGCCATTTTGGTGGCCTGGTTGATGTTGATGGTGCCGATGACAAAGGAACTGGAAACCAGATCTTTGGCATATGTGGCGATGGCGGTTCTCAGCGAAGCCTTTATTTTGGGATACGTGAAACCATATTTCGCTTCGACGCCCGGTTCGGAAAGATCATAGAATTTGTCATAGAAGAAATATTCGGCATATAACTGGATTTGTTTGAGAGTCGGCTTGTCATTAGGATTGACGGTATCCGGATCGTAGATCGGATTATCCGGATCTGCTTCCGCGAAAGCGGCGCTTGGTTGCGTGAAGTAATCCCCCTTGGTCCCGAGAATCAAGTGGTTGCCGAACTTGGTTTCAACGATGCTTGACAGCATTTCTTCATTATCGATATTCTGTGGCAGATTGTATTCGTCGTAGAGATCCTTGAGAGCGGTGACGAATTCGGGAATCAATTCATCGCTGACTCCGTAATCGCCGAAGTATTCGAGCGAATGTTTGACATCTTTGTCGTCCTTTTTGTTCAGCTCCTGGGTGAGGAGGAACAAGCCTTTTTGTTTATAAACACCCCAGGTTTCGTCCTCACGGGTCGCAGCCTTATAGTCCGAAGCTAGCGTAAACAAGGTGTTGCTCTCTTCTTCAAGATAAGCAAGGATGTCGGTTTCAAGGGCGGCGATGAGAGCATCGAGGGCGTCCGCATCTGCGGGAGCCAGACCATCGACATATTCAATGTAGTCATCAGGCCTGTCATTTTCGTCAAAATCAAGGAAAACAAGAAGATGGGTAACATAAAGGCTGAAATAGTTGTCGTAGTATTCCTCGATTGTTGGATACATTAATTCAAGCAGATCGTAATTATTGATTGTTTCACGTATCTGGTGGTCTTGAAGCGCTGAGACAATCGCTTTCTCGAGCAGGTCGGTCTCCGATTTGGCGCCATTGAACTGGAGATAAATGTAGTCATTGAATGATGCATACGGGAACTCCATATTGTACTGGGCATAGAGCTGTTGCAGATAGGCATAATAGTTCTTGACCGAATCGACATACTTGAGCATCTCTTCCATCTTCTCCGACTTGTTTTTCATGATTTTCTTCTCGGAGCCGAAGACGGTTTGATAGTAAGGGGTAGTGAGGATTTCCTTGAAACGGGAGGCGTACATCAAGTAAACCGAGGGATTCTTGGTGAGCGCGTATGTGAACAAGTCGTCAGCGGTGAACTCGATTGCTGTTTCAGCGGCTCCCGGTCTGCCGGAAAGCGAAGCTACAAGGCGCTTGTTTCCCTTGGTCTTGTGGTCGTAATCGATGTAGAAATTGTGATATTCGAGTCCGATCAGATAGTCATAGATTTTGAAATTGTATTTAGCACGCAGTTTGTTGAGATAAGTATTAATTGTGTTAGACGAATTCGAATCAGTCATTTTTTCCTCGACGAGAATCTCCGTCAGATCATCATACAGGTCGTCATCGTCAAGGATTGTTTTGAAAGGAATCTCCGTATCGGTGCTTGCCTCAACGGGAATCGTTTCGCCATTCGCAAGGACGGTAACCGTCACCTTGCCGGTGCGGATTCTGCCGTTGAATGTGATCCGGTACGTGAGTTCGACCTCGGTGTCCACATTAGGTTTTGTGACTACACCGGCACCGGTGATGACGTTATTGTTCGCAGAAGTCCAACTGATGGCCGAATCATACCAACTGGAAGTCATCGGGGCGATCGTGTCACCGATCGTTGTCGGGATCCGGATCTGAGTCACGATATTGTCGAGCATCGTCTCCTCATACGTTTTCTTGTCGTCGCCTTGATTAAGTTTGAAAACCATGTAATAGTAAACTGTGTTGGATATCGCAAAAGCTTTCCCGGAACTTGAATAGCGACTCGCATCCTCGTTTTCAAGATCGATGGTTTTAAACATATAAGCGGCTAGGTCGGAAGAAATTTCATTTACATCAGCGAATGAGTACATCAGATCTTCGTTTTCAAGCGCAATCAAATCGGCGATGGAAGCGGCTTCCGGAAGCGGGGTCCGATAGGCGCCATACACGTAGTTGTACATCAATATGTATTTGTGCAGCACTTCCTCATCGGTCAGTTCACGGGAATTATTGAGGGTTGCCACTGCCACCGAGGTTATCTTGGCAAAGACTTTATTCACATAGAGTCCGGAAGTGGTGGTGACATCGTTGTTCTCGGTGTCATAGACTTTGTTATCTTTAAGGATGTAGACGACGGTATCAGTATTGTCTTTGACAACCGGATTCTCATCCTCGTCGAAGGGGTCGGTCTTTGTAACGGTGTAATAAGTCGTATTCTCTTCCTTGTAGGTGTCTGCTTCTTCAAAACTGTCAAACAACAGCGCAGCTTCGATGATGACCTCTTGATCAGCATCGATCAGGTTTCCGTCATTGTCGAGGGTGTATTCTTTATCGGCATTGTCGACATAGATATCGCCTTCACCAATGGTATAGACAATCGTCTCATTATAATCGCAGATGTTTTGTTTGTCGTCAAAGTAAAAAGGATGAACAGTGATATAAGCTTCAACGATATTGTCTTGATTATCAAGAAAAGTTTCATTTTTGAAATAATATCCAAGATACTCACGGAGATCTTTGGTATCATAGTCAAGGAGATTGAACTTCTGCATGACGGCTTTGTAGTCTTGGGTACTGGTGAAGCGGATTCGAACAGCCTGGATATCCGCAAAGGTCTTGTTCAGAAACTGCTTGGCAACATCCAAGTCCTTGATCGTGTCGTCGGTTCTGAGCTGCTCTCTTGCATACATTTCCCGGGCGAGGAGAATGGATGCGTATTCCTCCTCGTTGCCATCGTAGCCCAGAAGGAGCATGTTAAGTTTGAAACTGTTGTCGAATTGTTCGATGGTTTCTTCGTCAATCAGTGCCAGTTTGTCGGGGTCGGAACTTCCATATTTCAGAATCAAGATTTTATCGGCGATCATGTCGTCGGTCACTTGGTCAAGATAGTCTTTGAGCAGAGTCGTATCGGCCAAGAGGAGAAGCTGTTGAAGACCGTCTTCGGCCTTAATAGTCTCATAGAGTTCTTTATTGGATATTGAATACATAACCTTTCCCTGATCGTCCAGCCGTTCATAAAAGATGCCGTCAGGGTCGCTCAAAGACGGGTAGCGGGTATTGCCCGTCGAAAAGGCGATAATGACAGCGGTGGCGACGATGGCGATTAAAATACTGAATATAATGATGACTTTCTTGGTGAGTATGCTTTTCATGCAATTCCACTCCTTAACAATTTCGCACTCATTATGATAACATTTTTTATTTTCAAAAACAACAATTATCTTGCGCGATTTGCATGATGGAAATATGCTGATGGCAAAAGTCCGGAGATTGATTGTTTGCATGTGAAGTTTATTGAACAGAATTTTAGCAAAAATAGTTTCATTCTTCTTGACAATTCGATATTGTGATATTATAATAAGCGCGTAAATAGCAAAGCTAGCGAAAGTTAGTGACGCAAAGTTATAGGGCCTTCGATAAGATGGCAGCCAGTTGCCGTTGTCTTTAGGACGAGGGCGTTTTTTTATTTCCAGGGCTGGAAATATTAAAGACGTCATCCGTGTGACAATGGCTTTTTTAATCCCAAAGGAGTGGCAAAATTGGAGGAAAAAGCGCTAAAGAGAAAACTCGTCTTCTCATTGTCGCTGCTGGTGATTTCGATCGCCCTTTTCGTCTTTTCAAGCTACGCCTGGTTTACCGGGAAATATGAAAAATGGATCAATGCCGAGGTCGGCTTCGTCGATGTCGATCTGCTCGTCTATTTTGAAAATGATGAGGGGGAACTTGTCCCAGCAAATGAAATCCTCGAGTCAAGAGTAGAAGTTGAATCGGGAGTCTATAAGCCAGGTGTCTACGAAATTAACATTGTCAGCGGCATCAGCTCCAACTACTTTGAGGATTTCCGTTTGAAGATCGAGGTCTCGAGCAATGTCGGCACCTATCTACGGATTAAACTCTATGAACAATTGACACTCACCTATATTAACTATGATAATTCTATCACCGAACTCTCGGTCTTGATCGATGGATTCATGCCTTTTAACTATGATCTCAATAACTGGCATGATAATCGAGAAATCGACAACTATTTGTATTATAAAAGTCCCGTTGAACGCGAGGGAGTTGACGATCCGCTCGAGATTTGGCTGATAGAATCATATTTTTCTGATCAGAACTTTGCCAACTACTCTCCGGGGTATTCACTTCAAATGACTTTCCAGATTGAGGCCGTTCAAGCTATTGAAGGGCCGGAAAAAATCTGGGGAATGAGTGAAACCCCGTGGGGAACCTCTTGGTAAGGAGGAAATGCGGATGAACAAACAACTGTTTAAAAGGCTCATCAGTAAGCGGATACTGACTGTCATGATTCTCTCAATCATGTCCTTTTCGCTGATGTCTTATTACGTCAAGGAGGCCGAGGCGATCGGCCCAATTGACAATCATTTTGATGATTTGGTTGAGTTCGACGGCACCTATGATTGGGAAAAGCCGCTCTCTGACCCCGGAAGTTCATCCAGTTACCTCTCCTATACTGATCTTCGCAACACCTATTGCAAATACACATCGACTCTCGAGGCATGGACAGAAGCCGTTTACGGTGCCGACGGTGTCGGCGGCGATAACGACAAGATCATCCGCTTTGACACGGCCGAGGAATTGTACCGCTTCTCTCTTGATGTGTCTTATGACCAGATCTATTTGTCAGGGGATCCAAATGAGAATTACAAATTGCCTCCTGACAAAATCAATTTTCTTTTAGGGCTTGACTATGTCCTCGGAAACAACATCGACTATTCTGTCGTCGGGTCCAAAAGGTTCATACCAATCGGCTACTCTTTCTATGATGCCAGCGATATTATTCATGAGAATCTGTTTGACGGCTCCTTTGACGGCCAAGGCTTTCATATCAGCAATCTTTATCTCGCCGACTATGACAAACTGGTCCATGAGGAGGAAAAAGACGATAGCATCATTGATGTTGCCAATAGTCCTTACTACTCGATGTTTTCCATCAATAAAGGTGTCATCAAGAATCTCGGACTGATTAATCCAACGCTCGAGTTGTTGATGTTGCACTTCAATATCAACAAAGTCGCCAATCTGGTTGGCGAAAACCAGGGTACCGTCGACCACGTCTATGTTATCGATAACCGGGAATCAGTGATGGAGGCGGGGATCCGTTACAATGTCGGAACCTCCAGCGCCTCTTTTCATGCGGCCGGGATGATCCATACAAACAGCGGCAATTTCTCGAACTCCTATTATGTGTCCAAGGTTGTCGTCAATGGGGCCTATGTGAACAAAATCGCCGCCCAGCCGGTTCTCTACACCAACACCGGATCGATTGCCAATCTGGTTTATGACAGCGACAGATATCTCTTGCAAGTCCAAGTCGGAGTCCAAAGTTTTCCCATTGCGACTCCGAATGCCTACGCCACCGGCGAGGCGACTGCCACTTTGAAATCAACTTCGTCGGTATTAAACCAGGAAACCAACCACTGGTATTTCTATCCCAGCGATGTCTATCCGCTAGCGGAAGGGCTCGATTATGATGCCGAGAATGAAGTCTACTATATCGAAACCGCCGTCGATTTGGTCTTTTTCTCAAAACTGATCGGGTTTCAAAGCGTTGCCAACGGCAACGCCTACGCTTATTCAGATTATGTTCTAGGCAATAACATTGATATGGGAGTTCTCGCTCCCGGAGCTTATCTGACTCCTGGTGTGACTTTTTATGGCTCTTTGTCTGGATTGAATCCCGAGGGAGAGGATCTCAGCGACAATTTCTATATTCATAACCTTGTGATCAATAAGGGAACATTGCGAGGCAATATATATTATGCAGGCCTATTCTCGATTTTGGGCGCAAACAGTTCGGTCAACAACCTTAATATTTTTAATTCGGAGATCACGCTGACTGACACTGAGTCCTACTATAGCAGTACATTTTATATCGGTATGGTCTCAGGAAGGCTGACAGCGGGTTCGATCACCGATGTTTTGCTCGATATCGACATTGATCTTGGAAATGATGCGATCGGTGAAACGCATGTTGGAAGCCTGGTGGGACTGGCATCGGGAACGATCGAAAGAATTGCATCAAGCGGTTCCATTGATGCCGGAGATCATGTATTTCAATCGGAGTACAACATCAAGCCTTATTATTATATCGGTGGCATAATCGGTAGCGCGACAACGTTGAAACTGAGTGTTGATGATGTTGTCAACCATGGAGATATCTACGGTTTCGGCACCGCTTCGTCGTTTTCTTTAGCGACCGGAGCCACGATGATCGATGTCAAGATCGGCGGTGTCATCGGCTACATCTACAATCAAACAAGCTCAATCCATGAATTCACCAACATCACCAATACCGGCGACATTTATCTAGATGATGTCATTTATAGCGCTTCAAGCCCCACATTGCCCTCGAGACAAAGAGTTGGCGGGATCTTTGGTGAGTTGACGGGCCTGGCTCCGATCATCGAAGCAAACGCTGAATATGCTTTCGCCAATTTCTATAACAGCGGGTCGGTGCATTCGGCCTGCTCGCAGAATACAGCTCCTATTCGCGCCGCAGGTATCGGGACGACAAATACAACCGAAGCAGTCGAATACGCATTGATGTTCAACCACGGCAACTTTGACTATGATACGACGGGAGCCACCGCCGCCAGTCAGCACTTTCACTTTACAGCGACCATATCCGATGTCGGGGGTTCTGACATCACGCTTTCCAGGGTTTATAATTACGCTGATTTCATCTATGACAATGCCTGTTACGCCGATGTATCCCCTTTTTACCACTCGGTCAATGATAATGACACCCTGATTCGTTACAGCACCAACTATGGATCGATATCTTTTCTTTCTAACTCGGGCGACTCAACAATAACGATGACGACCCACATGTATCTGGCCGGTATCACAACCAGTGCCAATGTCAGCATGCAAAACGTCATCAATGAAGGCGACATCACGGTTGTCAATGTCAACGTTGCGACCTATACGATGTCGGTCGCGGGATTGATGACAAATGTCAACAGTGGCAAGGCAATCAAAAATTCCATCAATAAGGGGAAAATAACGGTTGCCTACATCAATTCATCTACCAGCGGTTATCCCAATATCTATATTGGCGGCCTTGTCAACGGCAACTATTCTGGCGATTTACATAATCCCGGGCAATCGCCGACGCAGCCTAGAGCAACAACCGGAATCATCAATTCGATTAACTACGGTGAAATTACGACCTCTTATTCTTCATCGCGTTTGGGGATCCGCAACCGCAGCAACACATTCATGGGCGGCATCGCAACGATGAATTCCGGCTCGATTCAAGATAGCGCGAATCTCGGAGATCTCCGAGCCTACAATTCTTCAACTTCCGCGACTTTAACTTTTTCAAGCGGGAGTTACACCGCAAACAGGGTTTCCGATTATACTCACGGTGTCACTGTTGGGGGAATAGTCGCGATCACGTTGACGGGAGACGCCAGAGTTTACGATACGGCCAACAGAGGCGATATCGTGGCTTTGGGTTATCGTTACGTGAGGGCGGGAGGCATCATCGCCGTCAGCCTCTATGCCGAAGCATATGCTGGAGGCATTAGCTCGGAAACACATGGACTGACCACATCTGTCAGCGATTCGGTTTTGCTCAACGGCATGAATTTTGGCAATGTCTCCGCCATATCCAATAATGTCGGCTCATATAGCACCACATCTTATAACACTTCTATTTCGACGCTTCGCTATGGGCCGGGAACTGTACTGGGAGGAACTACCGGGATTTCCGTTTATCCAAATACCACCGTGGGCTCAAACGACCGTCCTGGTGTCTATGCAGCCTCCGGCGGTGTCGTCGGCTACGGTTTGTCGACGATGAAGAATATGTTGAATCACGGGACGATTTCCGGAACCGATGTTGCCGGAGGCATCGTCGGGGCAACTTATGTCGAAGGCGATGCAAATACGCTTACAACCGTAGTCGATATCAACACGGCTATCAACTACGGCGACATCAAAGCCATCTCGGTTTCTTCCTATTCGTCAATCGATAAATATGAATTATCCTTTGACGATGTATCTGATTATTTCCTCCCCGATGGAAACACGACGATCTTTCCATCGAGCTACGGAACCGATTTTCCGAGCACCAAACGTGGTTTTGGCGGAATTTTCGGTCGTCTGCAGCGCGGCGTCAGAGGCATCATGTCCACTGAAGGAGGCAGTTTTAACTTTATCGTGAACGCCAATCCGAACATTGATCTGGTCGGCAGGCTGGACCAAGACTATGCTTTCACCAACTCGGCGAGATATTTCCAATTTTATGATGCTATTTATTATTCAGCCAGATTCAATGATACAACGCAGATGGTATTTACCGGATTCTACTATTATTATTTAAGGATAACGAATCGAACCAGTAGCTGGGGGGTATACACATATACGGCCACAATCGTAAGTATCTACAAACAAGTCGGAGTCGAATCAGAACTTGTGAGCAGCCCAAATACCCCAGGGTATGTGTTCACATCTTCGCAAAGGCTTAACACCAACAGTTACACGTATCGGTACAATACCGGTATTGAAGTCAATTGGATTACCGAAAATCCAAGCGATCCCAATATTACAGATATCGATAACGAATACATATATGATCCCGATTTTCCGATGCGTACGAACCCCATTCTTCAAAAATATATCTACTATATGGAAAACAATTTGCTCGCACCTCAGTTCACTTCAGTTCGCCCATATGGAATGTACGTTCTTTCGACAACAGCCGGTTCAACATACGGATCGGTTCTGCCGGCGAACATCAATACCGGCTTGATGAAGCCGATCAATGAAGATTATCCGGGCGATATCTCGCTTCTATTAGATTACGACACGGTCTCGCCATTATATCTCTCAGATTTTTCAGCGGACTTTGTTTCCCGGTATGATCTTTTGCGTCAAACTGTTTTTAATGACAAAGCCGAGTTGATTCCCTCGGATTCGGTGGATGTCGTTTTGAAGGAAGTTGGTGGCAGTTCTACCGTTTTGAGCGCTGTCGATATCGACTATATAAACAAGACCCTGACTTTCACGATTTCGATGGAGGCTTTTCTTGCTGGGCAAACAACCGCTTCATATGAGGTCGCTAGCGCCTTTACTTCTGCCTGCGCGCTCATCGCCATCAGGGCTTATGATTATTACGGTCACTCTCCGTCGCAGGCAGAAATCGAAGCGTTTCGCGCACTTCTCAACAGTGCAGGAGAATCGGGAATATCCCTGGATTATCCAGCCGATCTTGAAGTTACCTTGCCCGCAAAAACGATCACTTCCGAGGTCACGCTCAGTCTGGGGTATTTCACCGTATACTCGGAAGCTTTCGTTAAAAACAATCTGTTCGCTCATCCGCAGTATTACAATGATTATCATGTGTATATAACTTTTACTCCGGGAATCGAGCATTCCAGCGGATCGACTGCGTTGACCGGAGCCAATCTCAACGGCGGCGGTCTCATCGACATATCTTCGAGCCCCACCGACATCAGAAGTTTTGGCGATGTCGAGTCATCGGGATCGCTGAGGCTTGTCTTCACCGACACCAACGGCGTTTTCACCGAGGGCTATGATTTCAAAAATTCTTTTGTGCTCAAATACTCTGACCACACGACGGTAGCGTCGGATTACTACATAGTGTCAAGCGAGCCGACCGTTATTGATGCCGGCACTGGGACGTACGCCGTCACGTTTACTTTCTTAGGCAATATTATCAAGGGCGACTACTATTTTGAATATCGCTTCTTTCCATCATCGGCGGTCAATACTATTTATTTCGACAAAGCCGCCTCAACGGCCAAAGCGATCCTTGATTTCAGCCATTACTCCATTCTCCAATCGAAATTGATCAATGGTCAGGCCATCTCTTCAAATATCAATCTTGGCTATGTACTGAATATCGATACATCCACCAACAATTTCACCGAGAATGTCGATGGCTCTCTGCCATCATATCGGTCCAAGAAGACATATGACATCAGTTTTATGACCGCTGGATCATTTAAAATCAGCCCGTTCGCCGAGATAACGAGGGCTCAACTGATAAGCACTACCTATACAAACGGCTACAAAGATTACACAATCGAATATGTTGTGAAAGCTGAAGATTCGTCAACCGTCACCTATACGCATCATGTTTATGAGCGGGAAATCGACTTTGTTTCGGCTCTCTTAAACGGCAATGAGACCAATCCCGAAGATCTGTACGTCAACCGCGAGGACAGCCTCACGACGTTCACCCTCGATCTCGGCCTCGATCAAGCCCTTGATCTTTACAACCTGACCGAGGGAAGCGAATCTTATTTCACGATCGATGTGAGTGCGACCGACCTTCAAGAAACCCCTTATGACCCCGATGATATCGTTGGCATCACCTATGATGTCGATGACTTGCTCAATATCTATATAGGTTTTGACACGCTTCCTGGCTATTACACTTTCCAATTTTACTTTTATCGCGACGGGACAGCCAACTATGTGACTTTGGCGACAACCGTTGAAATCGTAAAAGCGGAAGGTGTCAGCGCCTATCTGACCGACATCAGATTCTCGCAGTGGGCGTTTGAGACCAGCTATCCCGACATGTATACGGCCAATTCACAAGGGGTAGTGAATACAGATTATTATCCGGCTGTCTATTTTGCCGGCATCGACTATGCCGGCGCCGATACGGCAGGATATCAATACTTTAAGGTTGCCGGAAAAGTTTCCAAGGTTCCTCTTGAACAATACGCGCCGTTCATGTTAGATTATTTACCGTATGGAGCGACTATTGCCCGTTACGCCTACGACTATGCCGAAGGAGAATGGTACTGGACAAATGAAGTGGCATACGGAGCGTCTTACGAAGAGGAAAGCGTTCTTTTGGCAAACTTCACTGTTTTCCCCGATACCGGACTCGAACCGGGAGAAAACGAAGAAGTGATGATCCTTTATAGGGTCACAGCCGAGAATGGTGAAAACATGGTGTATTATTTCATCACCGTCACCGACGTCGAATTCAACGCCACCTTCATCTTCGACATCTATTATTGTACCGGCGATCCTGAGATCTGCGAACTGGCATCGGCCGAGGACAGCGGCTTCAATGACAAGACAGTCGTCATCACCGTCAAGAACTATCAGATGTTGTTAGAGGGCGAACCGGCCAACGACACCGTCGTCAATGTCACCAATCCGGAGAATTATCCCGATTTTGACGAAATCGACCATATGATCAGCATCACAACCCAGATGTATTACACACATCCGGCTGAGTATTATTACAGTTTTGCCAGAAATAGAAGCGGTTTCTTTGTTTTCAACATTGACTTGCCGGTTGATCGGTATTTTCATGATTTGTATGAGTTTGAAATCATCTTCAATGAATACACACTTTATGATGCTTCCGACTATATTGAAGGTTTAAAGGGGAAGTACTTCTATATCGGGCCTTCGACGAAGAACCGTTCCCGCCGCTTCAATGTCTATATCCGCGAGCTCGATTCCGTTGATACCGATAAGCCTTGGGGACTCTTTGACTTTTTCCGTTCTTGGGGGGATAATGATTAATGGAAGGTGATCGTGCTTGAAGAGCACCAAGACTAACAAAAAAATATTTAGGATATCCCAAAACATTGTCGTAACGACCATTTTTCTTGATGCCTTCTTTTTGATTTTGGTGATGGGCGTACTCGCTTTCATCTATATGGATCGGCTTGAAGCCGATCTACCGATCGGCATCGAGATCCTCTTTCTGGTCTTTCTTGGCGTCATCGCCCTGTTCATGGTCGTCGTCGCTTTGATCCTCACCAAAAAGATCGATGAGCTGTTTGCGCCGATCGACGATATCGTAAGTGCGATCGAGGAGATCAAAAAAGGCAACTATGATATCCAGCTCAGCTTGCAGGAAAACAATGAATTGAAAGTGATCGGCGACGCCGTCAATCAGATGTCGCAGGAAATAAGCAAGCAGGTCCAACTCGTCTACGAGTGTTTCGCATTTGACTCGCTGACGGGACTCAAAAACTTTAAGACAAGCGCACAGGAGATCGATGACACTCTTTTCAAGCAGAATGATAAGATCGCGCTCTGCCTGATAGAAATTAACAATTTGAAATCGATAGGCGTCACCAAGGGCCAGATGGTCGTCGAAGAATTGATGCAGAATTTCGCCGACAAGATTTCCGCTTGTATCGGAAACAATGATCATATCTACAGTCATTCGCCAAACGAAATCGTCTTCTTGATCCAGGGTTTTCGCTCATTGGAACGGGTCGAAACGAGCGTCACCAAACTGCTTGATCTCTTCAACAGCCCGATCGACATCAAGAATTTCAAAGTCGAAGTTCATCTTAATATCGGGATCTCAATCTATCCGTCCGACGGCAAGGACATCGCTACCCTGATCAAGAAATGCGACACCGCCCTCTTCAAAGCAAGGGAATCGGGTTTGGGAAAATACGCTTTCTACAATGAGCAGCTGACCCGCGATGTCAACTACAGGCAACAGATTTCCGAGCAACTCGCTCTGGCCGTCAAGAACCAACAACTCTATCTTAAATATCAGCCGCTCATCGACAACAAGAACGAAATCTACGGCTTCGAAGCACTCGTCCGTTGGAAATCACCGACGTTTGGTGAGATCAGCCCCCAGGTGTTCGTCGCTAACGCCGAGGAATCCCATCTCATCGTCCCAATCGGCAATTGGATTCTAAGAGAAGCCTGCCAAGCGCAAGTGGAATTGAAAAAGCGCTTTGACAAACAATTCGTCATTTCGATCAACGTCAGTCCCGTGCAATTGCTTCAGAAGGATTTCATTCTCAATCTTCGCGACATCATCCGAGAGACCGAGATCGATCCCAATTGCCTGGCTCTCGAGATCACTGAGGGGGTTTTGATCGATTCTTCCATCTATCTCGAGGAAGTGATCGACTATCTCCACAAGATCGGCGCAAAAATAGCTCTTGATGATTTTGGCACCGGATACGCCTCGCTGACATATCTCAAACAGATTCCGTTTGACAATCTCAAAATCGACAAAACGTTCGTGGACGGCATCTTCGGGCCTAAGAAGGATCACGCGATTATCGCGATGATCATCCAACTCGCTCATTCTCTCGATATCAAGGTGGTTGCCGAAGGCGTCGAGAAAAGGCGTCAGTACGAGTATTTGAAACAAATAGCCACCGACATTTTCCAAGGCTATTTGTTTTCCAAGCCGCTGACCTTCGATGAAGCGGCACACTATGTCGACCAATTCTACAAAGTCGCCAAAAGCAAACGGATTGATGTCTTCGCCGGCAGCGACTTCCAAGAATAGAGGTGAAATGCTTGATTAATTATTGGTTATTGATTCTCTCGGCCGAGCCCGCCAGAACGGGATATGAGGTTGTCGTCGCATCGATCATGGTTATTTTGACCGCCGTTGCGCTCTTTTTCCTTTTTCGCAACGTTACGAAAGAGATCAAAAAAGGCATCGAGGACCGGAAACTGATCCGCAAGAGTAGCGAACCAATCGGAGAGGGTGGCGGAGCCTCTCATCTTTTGGTTGAAAAAAGGACGTCTAGCAGAAAATCGGGCGATCTGCTCGGTCTGATCAACAATATGATCTACCAAGCCAAGGAAGGCACGCTCGGCGTCTTGTTCTATATGAATCTCGACAACTCCCATTTCATCGTCGAGAAATATTCTGAGAAGGAAATGGACAAAGTCATCGCCGAAATCAACAAACGCCTAAAAAGATTCGCCAAGTCGGGAGAGGTTGTCGGCCATCTCAGAAGCGATATCTTTGTCTACTATATGACCGGCGAGATCGACAACAAGTTGATCCACGACAAGGCGACCGAACTGCTTCAACTAGTCAACGAGCCGCTCAAGGCCATCACCGAGCAAATGACGACCTCGATCGGTGTCGTTTTGTTTCCGTATGACGGGATTACCGCCGCCCAACTCATCAAGAACGCCGAAATCGCCCTCTACGTCTCCAAGAAGGAAGGTAAAAACCGCTACCATCTCTATTCCCAGGATCTGATTGAAAAAGAGCAATTCAACATAAGCTATTACCAGGAGATCAAGCGTTCCATCACCAACGATGAGTTTTTGCTTTATTACCAGCCGATCGTCGATCTCAAAACCGGCAAGATCATCGGTCTCGAGGCCCTGCTTCGGTGGAACCATCCGGTGATGGGCATCCTGCCACCCGGAAAATTTCTCAATGTCATGGATTTGACCGGAGACATCACTTGGTTCGGGACATGGGGCTTTGATAAGATTGTCAAGCAATACGTCGAATGGAAAAAAGAATACCGGACCCGCGAGATCTTCATTTCAATGAACATCTCGCCAAAACAGATGGAAGTCGAAAACCTCGCGAAATCATTCTTCGAAATCGTCAAGAAATATGAGTTCAACGCCGAAAGCCTATGCCTCGAGATCAGAGATTACTATTCAATTAACAGAAACCGTGTGGCGATGAACAATCTCGCGGAATTCCGCAAATACGGATTTCGGATCGCATTCGATGATGTCGGCGACAAATTTGAGTTGATCGACGAGATGGATCAGATCAAGGCCTCCATCATCAAGATCTCCCGCGAGAACACGCTCAAATTGATGAATGAATTTGAAGAGACCGAAAAGATTATCCGCGTGATCCAAGCGGCCAAGCAGAGACAAAAGATCGTCATCGTCGAAGGCATCGAAAACGAAGAGATGATCAAAAAAATTGCGAAACTCGACGTCAGGTTCATGCAAGGCTATTACTTCTGTGTTCCCAAATCCGTTTCTGAGGTCAGTGAGCTATTGGTCAAGTCGCCTTGGGAAATGAACACTTTCGATCGCTTCTACACATAACTAAAAAACTTGTCAGAAGGTAGAACTATTCTTTCGTTATTTGAAACACCGCAACCGAATAATCTTCATTATCACATCAATCTCGTTTTTTAATGATCGAATGGTGCCGGAAAGAGGACCATTCGATATCGTGGTATCTGACAATTAGGAGGGTTTCTTGATGGAAAAAGTATATCTTATCGGCGCGAAGCGCAGTCCGATCGGCGCCTTTATGGGCTCTTTGAAAGACGTCCATCCGGCCGATCTCGGAGCCCGAGTCTTAAAGGTGCTGCTTGAGGAGACCAAAGTGCCCGTCGCGGAAATAAGCGAGGTCATCGTCGGTAACATCCTTCCGGCGGGAATCGGGCAGGGGATAGCCCGGCAGATCTCCATCAAGGCCGGAATTCCCGACAGCGTTCCCGCCTATTCGCTCAACATGGTTTGCGGGTCCGGGATGAAAGCGATCATCAATGCCTTTGCCGGCATCAGGTCGGGATTGACAGAACTGATCGTCGCCGGGGGCGTCGAGTCGATGACGCGCGCACCTTATCTTGTTAATCCCAAGATCCGCGAGGGCATCAAAATGGGCGACCAGACCATGGTCGACCATCTGATCTATGATGCCTTGACCGATGCCTTCGGGCAGATGCATATGGGCATCACCGCTGAGAACATCGCCGAAAAATACAATATCACCAGGGAAGAGCAGGACGACTTCGCCTATCAATCCCAAGAAAAGGCGATCAAAGCCGTCGACTCGGGCAGATTCGATCAAGAGATCGTGCCGATCGAGATCCAAACCCGCAAGGAAACGTTCCTTTTTGCCAGGGATGAATATCCCAATCGGACGACTTCGCCCGATAAGTTGGCGAAACTTCGCCCGGCATTCAAAAAAGACGGCTCCGTCACCGCCGGCAACGCCTCCGGGATCAACGACGGCGCCAGTTTCACGATCATCGCCTCGGAGAAGATGGTTAAGAAGCATCAACTGCCGGTCCTTTGTGAGATTATCGGCGTTGGCCAGGGCGCTCTCGATCCCAATTACATGGGTTTGGGACCGGTCCCGGCAATCAGGGAGGCTCTCAAGCACGCCGGACTGAAATTATCAGACATCGAGATCATCGAACTCAATGAGGCTTTCGCTGCCCAATCTCTGGGGGTGGTCAAAGAACTGTCTAAAGAGCACGGATTGACGAAAAAGGCCATTCTGGCCAAGACGAACCCCAGTGGCGGCGCCATCGCCCTCGGCCATCCCGTCGGCGCTTCGGGAAACCGGATCGTCGTCACTTTGATCCACGAGATGATCAAACAGAACCTGAGTCTCGGCTTGGCCAGCCTCTGCATCGGCGGCGGGATGGGAACAGCCCTGATTTTGAAACGATAAGGAGAAATGATTATGAAACTGAAAGACAAGATTGCGATCGTCACCGGCGGTGCCAAAGGCATCGGCGCCGAGATCGCCAAAACATTTGCCAAAGAAGGCGCGATCGTCATCGCCGCCGACACGGGGCAGATGTCTTATGCGATGGAAAACGTTTTTCCCTATGAGCTTGACGTGACTGATATCGAAGGTTGCAAGCGCCTTTATGATCAAGTGATGGAAAAATACGGGCATATCGATATCCTCGTCAACAACGCCGGGATCACCCGTGACTCGATGACGAGAAAGATGACCGACGAGCAATGGGACCTCGTCCTTGACGTCAATCTCAAGGGCGTCTTCAATCTCGTCCGCTACGTCGGCCCCCAGATGGAAGAACAAGGCGGCGGCTCCATCATCAACATCTCCTCGGTCGTAGGAGTCTACGGTAACATCGGCCAGGCCAACTACGCGGCTTCGAAAGCCGGATTGATCGGTCTGACGATGACCTGGGCGAAGGAATTCGCCCGCAAGGGCGTACCCGTCAGGGTCAACGCGATCGCTCCCGGCTATATTATGACCGATATTCTAAAGACCGTTCCGCAAGACTTGTTGGACAAGTTTGCCTCGCTCACGATGTTGAAGCGCCTGGGACAACCGGAAGAAATCGCCAAGGTCGCATTGTTTCTGGCTTCAAAAGACGCTTCCTACATCACCGGCCAAACCATCAACGTCAATGGCGGAATGCGCCTTTAATGGTTAAAAAAACTTTCAACCGTTTTTGATATCGTTCGCAACGATATCTTTAAATGATATTTGCGGATGAACACGCAGCTGATTAAAGAGATTGATGAAGACGGCATGGTCAAGCCTTCAAAAGTACTTTCATTCTACTATGAAGCCGATCTCGGCACCTACGAGAACCGGTTTTTGCGCTCGCTCATCGACAAGGTTTACATCTTCATCGAAAAGCGTTACGATCTGATCGTCAAGAAGATGCGCACCGAGTATGTCAACTATTTCAACATCAAATCCGATGTCGAATGGAACGAGGCCGAGATCGAATACGACATCACGATGCGGATCAACAAGACGGTGCCGAACGATGAGGTCGACAAAAGGAACCAGGAGCTCTTTGACCGGATGACGAATATGCGCAAGGCAGCCACCAATATCAAAATGTCCTCGTTCATGCAAGAGATGCGCGATTACGCTCCGGTGACACCGCCGATCATGAAGACCAACATCATCATGAAAAACCCGGATTTCAGACAATGTTACTACCTTTGGGTGTTGATGGATCAGGTCGATCAGATCGGCTACGACATCGACGTGTTCGAAAGGGTAATCGACTTCAAAGACGATTATCTCAAAGATATCGTAAATACATTAATGGTATTGTACGCGACAATTGCCAACTATCAGGAAGACGACTTCCTGATCTCCCAAGATTCTCCTTTTGAATACCGCAAGATCAAGCGGCCGCGGATCAAAAAAACCGATCCGAACGACCAGCACATCCAACCCGGATATTACGAGTTTGAAAACAACCAGCTCAATCAATACTACCTTGACCAAATTCGCGGCAGCAACCTCTCCCGCTTCAAGACGCTTAGGGAAGCCGGCGTGCCGATGAATCAGGCGATCGATATCGTCTTCCAGCAGATCAACGCGATAAACACCGCCGTTTATGAGGATTACATTAAACACGCGTACAGCACTGAAGAGGCGGCTACCCTTGAGGATAAGATTCAAATCCAGAAAAAAGCTCTTGAAGTATACCGTCAGATCGAAAAAATCAAGAGGGACGACATGCGCCAATTCTCGACCAACAAGGCGATCGCCCTCCTCAATCTTCGCAATCTTCAAGGCGAGCTTAAGAAACTAAGGAAAATCGAAGCCGAGAAAAAAGCCCGCGAACGTCAGAAAGAAAAAATCCAAAAGGAAGCCGAGAAAAAAAAGAAGCTTCAAGCAGAAGAAGAAAAGAAACGCCAACTCGAGAAAGCGAAGCAAGTCCTCGAACAGGCCGAATCTGAAAAAAAGCAAAAACAAAGCAACAGTGCTAAAACAAAGCCAGTCAATAATAGAGAAGAAGAGCGGCTTTGATACTTGAACCCAGGAGAGAATGAGGTGAAAACATGCTCAAAAAACGAGTGACTTTATCGTGGATCGCCTTGATATCGTCAGTGTTTTTATTTGTTTTCGCCACTTTCGCTTGGTTTGCAGTCAGCGGGCTCATCGATGTATTGGGGCCGACAATAGAAGTGATAAACCTTGAGGTCACGGCGACGCTCGAAGTCTCGGACGACGGAATCGAATACAGCGAAGCCGAGGGAATAGCGCTTGAAAACGCGGTTCCGGGAACCATCAAATACTATCGCCTGACTATCGAGAATGTAGGTGGGACGGAAGTTTATGTCAAAGTCAGCCTCCACGGTTTTGAAGATGTGCCGAACAATAGCGAGATCGACTATGACAACGAGGTCAACCTCCTCGAAAAAGTCGTCCTTAATGCCGCCAATGACGTCAACGAAGAAGAAATCGAGGATGAATACCTAATCGATCTCCTACCGGAAATCGAGCCGGAGTATTTCACGACCTCGCATCTTTATCTCGTCGGGAACATGTATCTCGATACAGAAGAAGTAGGCATTCTCAATTTTTCGCTCCAAGTGAGCGACACTGCGAACAACCAATACCAAAACCACGCTCTCGAGATCTCCGGAATCATGATTTCCGGCGTGAATCCTTAGGCGGTGACGAGATGAAAAAACTGATACTCGCCATCGTGACAGTTTCGGGATTCCTGATTCTCGCCGCTCTCGGAATCCTCGGCATCACCTACGGTTGGTTCGTCTACAGCACAACGCTGCCCGGCGGGAGCGTAGCGGTCGGCGATCTCCGCTACGGTCTTGACGGTGCTTTTGTGACTGAATCGATCATCGTTCCCGGACAGGAGTTGATCGCAGAGGATATCGAAATCATCAACGCTTCTCCGGTAACTTCACAGTTACGCTTGAAGATCACCTATACGCGGGTCACGATCGTAAACGATATAGTCACACCCGAAGAGGACTACGTTTATAAAAACGACGATGACGACCATCTGGTGGTCAATTTCACCTCAACCTTCACACTGGGTGACGGCGATGTTACACCGGGCGAAAATGAGGACGACTACTGGTACTATGAAGACTATGATCATGTCATAGTTGCGGAATCGGGACTGATCGGGATCATCGACAGTATCTACTTCGACGGCTACAAGACGAGCTCCGATTATCAGAACGAATCGATCGAGGTCAAAGTCACGATTGAAGTGAAGCAGGCGGACCATGTCACATGGTCGGAACTGGCCGCCTATGATTTTGAAACCGGAGATCCATTGCCGTAATCAACTGGATAAGGAGGGAAAAAGTGAAAAGAATCGGACTGAAAATCTTAAACTTCCTTCCTTTTCTTTTTCTCTTCCTGGCGATTGCTTTGATCGTCCAGATCGTCATCTCGCTCAAGAACGAGAAGACGCCGACGATTTTCGGCTACGGCATGTTTCTTGTTGTGTCTCCTTCGATGGAGGACGTCATCATGACCGGTGACCTCATCTTTGTCAACACGGCCACAAAAGACTTCAATGAAGAAGACATCATCACTTTCCGCCAGCCGGGCGAGGAACAAAACATCATCACCCACCAGATAATCGACATCGTTGAAACGCCCACAGGCAAGCTCTACACGACCAAAGGCGTCAACAACTTCGAATCGCTCGATTGGGAGATCGGCTTCAGTGAGGATCATATCATCGGGAAGTATGTCGGGAAATCAACTTTTTTGGGAAAAGTGTACCGACTTGTCTTCTCCGGCTCGGTCAATTTCATCTACGCGATCGTGATCCTCGTGTTCCTGATGATCGCAATCGTCGAGGTGACGAACATCGTCAAAGAGGTGGCTCTCCATAAAAACCGGATCGTTCAGGAAAGCAAGGAGAAAATGGTCCAGGCTGAACTTGAAAGACTTAGGAAACTGAAAAAGGAAAAAGATGGGAAGACTTTGAAGGAATGACTTCAAAGTTTTCTTTTTTTGTTGGGTTTCACGCTATCTGTTATATAATAAGGGGCGGATGTGATGACATGAAACTGACGGTGCTTGCGAGTGGATCCGGTGGCAACGCCACTCTTCTTGAAATCGGCGGGAAGTCTCTCTTGATCGACGCCGGCATTTCCCATCGCCAACTGGTCTCAAGACTCAGACAGGTCGGTAAAAGCTTGCCTATGCTCGACTATATCTTTCTCACGCACGAGCATACCGACCATATCGTCGGCCTGATGACGATCGTGAACAAGTACTATCCGCGAATTTTCCTCACCAAGGGGACCTTCAGCAACCTTCCCTTGAGGATCCGCGCCAATCTTGACAAGTCGCTCGTCGACTATGTCGCCTATAATAAGAATCTCGCCTTGGATGGTTTCTCCGTGATGGCGTTTCCCAGTTTTCACGATGCCCTGGAACCCTGCGGGTACCGCTTTTCCGACGGGGAAAAAGCCTTTGTCTATTTGACCGATACCGGGTATTTTCCAAGGCAAGGCTTCGATGATATTCGCAATGCCGATCTTTATCTGATCGAAAGCAACCATGATCCCGAGCTCCTGCTCGAATCGGACCGACCCTGGTTGCTCAAAAAGCGAATCCTCGACGACCATGGCCATCTCTCGAACGAGGACAGCGCCTACTTGATGACAAGCATCTTAGGCGACAAGACGAAGACGATCGTTCTCGCCCATCTTTCCGAGGAGTGCAATACCATTGACATCGCCCTGGAAACCTACCGGAAAGTCTTTCGCGACCGAGGGGTGGATCTATCGCGGTTTAGACTCATATGCGCCTATCAGGACCAACCTCTCGAGGAAATCGAGATCTAGGCGATCGATCGATTCAAATCCGTTTTTTTTTCGATTGTTAAAGAAGGGAAATTAAGGTATAATAATTATCGTATAGACCGACACTAAAGTTGATCACATTGGAGGTAATAATCTTGGCAAAGAAAAAAATCTATCAATCTATGGATGGCAACCAGGCCGCGGCGTACTGCGCTTACGCGTTTTCCGAAGTGGCGGGTATCTATCCGATCACTCCATCGTCCACGATGGCCGAATATGTCGACCAGTGGGCAGCCGAAGGCAAGAAAAACCTGTTCGGAATGCCGGTCAAGGTCGTAGAGATGCAATCGGAGGCCGGCGCCGCCGGCACCGTCCACGGTTCGCTGATGGCCGGAGCCCTGACATCGACATTCACGGCTTCCCAGGGCTTGTTGCTCAAACTGCCGAATATGTATAAAATCGCCGGCGAACTGCTTCCCGGCGTCATCCATGTCGCCGCTCGCTCGATCGCCGCTCATGCTTTGTCGATCTTCGGCGACCATCAGGACGTCATGGCCGCCCGACCGACAGGCTTTTGCATCCTAGCCTCGGGTTCCGTCCAGGAAGTGATGGACCTTGCCGGCGTCGCCCATCTTTCGGCGATTAAGACGAGTCTGCCGTTTCTGCATTTTTTCGACGGTTTCAGGACCAGCCATGAAGTCAATAAAATCGAAGTACTCGACTACGAGCTATTCGCCAAACTGCTCGACTGGGACAAGGTCAGGGAATTCCGCGCCCGCGCTCTCAATTCCGGCAACCCGATGACCAAGGGCACGGCGCAAAACGACGATGTTTATTTCCAAGCAAAGGAAGTCCAGGAGAAGTATTACATACCGGTAGCCGATGTTGTTGCCGAATATCTCCAGGAGATCACGAAAGCAACCGGAAGAGAATACAAACCCTTCACCTACTACGGCGCCGAGGATGCGACCGACATCATCGTTGCTATGGGCTCGGCGACCGAGACGATCCGCGAGGTCGTCGATTTCAAGACATCTCAAGGCGAAAAGGTCGGCCTGATCAGTGTCCATCTCTATCGTCCCTTTTCCGAAAAGTATTTCTTAAAGGTGTTGCCCAAGACTGTCAAGCGCATCGCCGTTTTGGACAGGACCAAAGAACCGGGAGCGATCGGCGACCCGCTTTATCTTGATGTCAAAGCTCTGTTCTATGGTAAGAAGAGCCAACCGGTGATCATCGGCGGCCGTTACGGGCTTTCAAGCAAGGACGCCACTCCGCAACAGTTCTTCGCCGTTTATAAGAATCTTGCGGGAGAGATGAAAGACCGTTTCACCATTGGCATCGTCGACGATGTCAACTTCACCAACCTCGATCTTGAGGAGACTCCCGATGTCGCCGATCCCAATACGGCGGAGTTGCTCTTCTTCGGACTCGGCTCCGACGGCACCGTCAGCGCCGTCAAGAATATTTCCAAGATCATCGGCGACTATACCGATCTTTACGGTCAGGCTTATGCTTCCTACGATTCGAAGAAATCGGGAGGCGTCACGAGGATGCATCTCCGGTTCGGCAAGAATCCAATCCGCTCGACCTATCTCGTCAATGAACCGCACTTCGTCTCCTGCTCGCAGGAGAGCTACACCCACCGCTTCGAGATGATCCGCGGGATCCGCAGAGGCGGTATCTTCCTGCTTTCGACCAGCCAGGGGGAAGACGGCATCGAGGCTTATCTCCCCAACGATGTCAAGAAGACCCTCGCCCGGAAGGGCGCCAGGCTCTTCATCATCGACGCCTACAAACTCGCCAAGGAGATCGGCGAAGTCAAACTGGTTTCGACGATCATGCAATCGGCTTTCTTCAAACTCAATGAAAGAATCATGCCCTATGAGAAGGCCCAAGATGCGATGAAGGCCTTTGCCGAGAAGACTTTTCATAGCAAAGGCGAAAGAATCGTTCAAATGAACTATGAGGCCGTCGACCGTGGCGCCGACGGGTTGATCGAGATCAAAGTCAAACCCGAATGGAAAAACCTGCCCATCAACACATATCATGATCCCAACCGGCCCGATTTCGTCAAGAACATCGCCGATGTCGTCAACGCCATCAAAGGCTACGACTTGCCGACAAGCGCTTTTCTCGGCTATGAGGACGGTTCGATTCCCGCCGGGACGGCCGCTTATGAGAAACGCGGCGTCGCCGAGGAGGTGTCGACCTGGATCGCCGAGAATTGCATCCAGTGCAACCTATGCGCTTATTCCTGCCCGCACGCCTGCATCCGTCCGATTCTCGCCACCGAGGAAGAAGCGGCCAAGGCTCCCGAGGGCACAGTCTGGCGCGATGCCAACGGCCCGGCGCTCAAAGGGCTCAAATACCGCATCCAGGTATCGATTCTGGACTGCACCGGCTGCTCTGTTTGTATCAATACCTGCCCGGCTTTGAACAAGGCCTTGAAATTGACGCCTTTAACCGAAGAGATCGCAAATAAGCAGCACGTGAGAGCCGAGTATCTCTATAACAAAATCACGCCAAAAACCGGACTTATCGATAAAAACACGGTCAAGAATGTCCAATTTGAGAAACCGCTGTTTGAGTTTTCGGGAGCTTGCGGCGGCTGTGGGGAGACCCCCTATGTCAAATTCGTCACTCAACTCTTCGGCGAACGCATGGTCGTCGCGAACGCCACCGGCTGTTCGTCCATTTACGGAGGCTCCTTCCCGACCTCGCCCTATACCAAGAACGCCGAAGGCAGAGGCCCGGCTTGGGCCAATTCGCTGTTCGAGGACAATGCCGAATATGGTTTCGGAATGGTCATTGCGCAGAATACGATCCGTGACCGCCTGCAGAATCTGATCATCGAAAAAGGCAAAGAACTCAAAAACAAAGAACTCGAGGGTTTGTTAAGGGAATGGATCGAAGTGAGGGAAGACGGCGAGAAAACGCTGGAATTATCACGTAAGATCTTGCCTCTGCTCGATGAGGATGGCTCTGACTTCGCTACTGAACTCCAGGAATACAAGCATTACTTCGTCAAGCAGTCGAACTGGATCATCGGCGGCGACGGCTGGGCTTACGACATCGGTTACGGCGGTCTCGATCATGTCATCGCCAACAACGAGGACGTGAACATCCTCGTTCTCGACACCGAAGTCTACTCCAATACCGGCGGCCAATCCTCCAAAGCCGCAAGGACCGGCTCGATCGCCAAGTTTACCGCTGCCGGGAAACCGACCAAGAAGAAAGACCTCGCCTCGCTCGCGATGACCTACGAGAGTGTCTATGTGGCCACTGTCAGCCACGGGGCCAACCCCGCCCAACTTCTAAAAGCGATGAAAGAGGCAGAATCATACCATGGCCCGTCGCTCATCATCGCCTATTCGCCTTGTATCGCCCACGGCATTGCCGGCGGTCTCGGCAATTCGCACAACGAGGCCAAACTCGCGACCGAATGCGGTTATTGGCCAATCTTCCGCTATGACCCGCGCTTGATCAGCGAGGGCAAGAACCCCTTCCAGCTCGATATGCGGAAAGAACCGGATTGGTCGAAATACAAAGAATTCCTGATGCGAGAAAACCGTTATCGTCAACTGAAACACAGTGATCCGGAAGCCGCCGAGAGGCTGTACGAAACAAATCTCAAGGATGCGAAACGGCGCTACCAGATGTATAAACGCTACGCGGCGATGGATTATTCTGAGATAATTTGACAAAAAATGGATGGCAAATGGCTTTGCCATCTTTTTTTTACATTTTTAAAATGGTATAATACTTGTCAAGATTATTATGAAAGAAGAATTGCCATGGTCGAAATCCTCGAATTCCTCAACGGGCAGATGGAGAAACCCACGCTTTATGGGTGGTTCCACTTGTTGTCATTAGCCATCGTCATCATCGGTGCCGTCATCGCCGCCGTCAAATTTAAAAATATCAGCGAACAAAACCTCAGAATCGTGTTGATCGTTTTTTCTGTTGTTTTGCTTTTGTTTGAAGTTTACAAACAACTGATTTTTTCCTATCAGGCAAACTGGGATTACCAGTGGTATGCATTCCCTTTCCAGTTTTGTTCGACACCGATGTATGTCGGACTGGTGGCGGGGATTACTAAGAACAGTCGTTTTCGGGAGAGCCTGGTTGCCTTTCTCGGAACCTACGGCCTTTTTTCCGGAACTGCGGTCATGTTCTATCCGAGCACGGTTTTTGTAGAGACGATCGGCATCAACATCCAAACGATGATCCATCACGGTAGCATGGCCGTGATCGGCGTCGGTCTGCTTGCTGCAAAAGTCAAGTCTCAGCCGCAATCGATCATCAGGGCCGGAGCCGTTTTCGCCGTGCTGATGCTGATGGCCATGGCAATGAACGAACTGTTCAACCGCTACATTCACGACGGCGTCTTCAACATGTTCTTCATCAATCCCCTTTTCGAGAACGCGATCCCCATACTGTCGCTCTTCCAGCCGATTGTATCCCACCAGATGTTTTTACTCCTTTATTTCTTCGGCTTCAGCCTTTGCGCTTTCATTCTCCTCGGCATCAAAATCCTGATCGAACATCTTGTCCTGAACAGGGCTCGGAAGACTCGGAAGACCTTCTTGAAACGCAACCACGCCATTCGCTGAATTATGAAAGCCTTCAATCGAAAGAAGGCTTTTTTGTTGGCCGATGCTTGTCGGTGGACAATGTGTTGATGGAGAGTTCACGAAGGCGTGATATAATGCAATCGGTGAAAAAAGATGATGAAATCCCAAGACCTTTGTTATATAATATGATTTAGCAGTTATGAAAGGATGTTACTTATACATGAAACTACTTACCCATCAAAGAATCGTTCTCGCTTTCGCCCTTGCCCTCTTTGCCCTTTTTCTTTTAGGTTGTAAGGAAGAGACGACAACGACGGCCGATATCATCGTCGAACCCGACGCGATCATCCCCGCCATCAGCCATCCGGATGTCGTATTCTACAGTTTTGGCGATATCGAGATCACCTATGGCGATATTTACCGCGAGTTTAAAGTCAACGACGGCATCAATCAATTGTTGTTCATGGTCGACACCGTCCTGCTTGCCGATTATCTTGACCAGGTGACGGAAACGGAGATTACCGATAAGAGGAATCAACTGACCTACGGGTTGACCGATCCGGAAAAGATCGCCGAACTCGACGCTGCCAAGCGTGAGGAAATGGAAGCTAATTATTTGCAGTCGATGTTGTTTACCGGATATCATGATGGTGACGTACCGTTATTGAAGATATTGATTGCCAAGGACAAATACGCCACCATTGCGATGAAGAGCGATGCCAATAGTGAAAAGTTATGGCATGTTGGCCCGAAGACGGTTGCGAAATACTATGCCTACAACTATGACCGGACGCTTGCATCGATCAAAATCAAGTTTACGAGCGAAACAGACGCCAAAGAAGTCATGCGCGGCTTAAATCTTGTTGGCAGAAGCGGCGGTTTGCTCTATCGCTACACCGGCACCAGGCCCATCAGCGAGATCCCCTCGAGCGGTTTCGACGACACAAACACCGTTTTGTTGGAAGACGATGAACTGATTGAGGCGTTTATCGAGATGTACAACGCTGTCTACGGCGTCTATCGAAATGAACTCGATTCCTCGGATTCCTTTTCCGAATTGTGCGCCAATCCCGATCTGGTGGTCGAATATAGTACCGTCGCAAAGGCCAATACAGCGCTTGCGACCCAGATGTTTTCAGTTTTCAGCACCTATGAGGAGCATCTTTCCGGCACCGCTACTTCCGTCTACTATACTAACAAACCCGTCAAATACTATTCGTCGAAAGACACTTCTTATTATATGTTCATCAATTTGAAACGCCCGGAAAAAGCCGATTTGGCCGATTTTGCCGGCACGAAAGCGGAGCTCGAAGCCTTGATCGGCGCTGATGTCTACCAGGAAATCGAAACCCTCCTCGTCAAAAGCAATCTGGCGGACTCTTCATTCACAGCCGAAAGGCTCGTCGAACTCAGACGCGAACGGGGATTTAAGATCTTTGACTATTTTCTGGGAATAGATTACAAGAGGATTGACGCGGAGTATGAGCCGGACGAAGTCGGGCATGCGACCAATCTCGCGGCCTATGACGACACGGTCATCACCGCCGATGCTTTCTTCGATTTTGCTATGAAGCAGAACGCTCCGATCAACCTGCTCTATGCCGCACAGATGCCTTATCTCATCAAAACTCATTACGCTGACATATACTGTTACGGAGATGATGTCTGCGACTACGATGTAGCGACCAATACCTCGATGAAGATGGAGAAGCATCGCTCCGATCTCTTGGAACGGAAAAAGGCGTTTCTTGAATCCAGTTATGCCGCATACTACACCTTTGAGGAATATGTCTATCTCGGTTTCAGAGCCACTTCTGAAGATGAGTTGCTAAAGACTTACTACGTGAAATTGGCGTTACAGCCGGTCGCAATCTACGAGGAGATCATGGCGAACGACTGGAAACTGCTCGAAGAATATCTGAAAGATAAGGTTGATGAAGCCTACGACAACTATTTCAGCTTGAACGTCAACCATTTGTTAATATATGTCGACCGTAACGAGGATGGGAGCCCCGATGATTACAACGAGTTTGTGGAAGGCGAAGCGGATCAGGAAAGATATGCCGATCTCATCACCGCTTTTGAAGAAGCCATTCTTTTATATTTGAATGAATCAGACGAAAATACTTTCCAAACGCTGATCACAGCCTATAACCGCGCCAAGCGCACTGATCCCGTTTGGGGCGAGTTCAAAAACTACGGTTTCTACCTGATGCAGGAAAACCTCTCTTCCAGCGGCTCACTCACATACGCCAAGTCCAATAATGTTTATGTCTCGGCTTTCGTTGAAGGCATGAAGGAAGCATATGAGGCCTACAGACTTGAAACGAATATCACCAAGACTGAGTATCTTCATGAAACCTTTGTCGAAACCGTCTTCGGGCTCCATCTTCTGAATGTGACCAAGGGTACGAATTTTACCCAGCCCTCCGCCGCTTTCACGATGATCTACGATGACGAGCAAAATCCCGAGTATGATCCCGATATGGTCAATTCCGATGAACGATTGAGTTTGGCGCAACTTAAAGTTTATGCCCAGTATCGCTTGTTTGAAATGCTCTTCGGCACCGATACCGCAATGATGGAAGCAATGGATGTCACCATGCCCAAAATCCCAACCACGGTCAAGACTGCGCTCGCAACCTTCTTCAAAGACCTTCATGACAGCGTGTATGTCATGGGGACACTCAATACGAAGATTATCTCCATCCTTTCCGAGGGCGAGATCGTCGATCAAAACCACTACTACGGAGATATCGATTTAGAAAGCATGCAAGAGGCGCTTTCAGCGCTTCACGATATCTATTTCGAACAGGTCTTTCCCGGTTACGATCCAAGTTAAAACACAAATAAACAATGACGACGTGCGGGATTTGCCGCACGTTGCCTTTTGGAGGCGCAGATGACCCTCGATAATGAAAAAAAGATCATCGTCAGAACGACTCTTGGCACGATTATTATGAACGGGATCCTGGCAGTGTTAAAAATCATCGCCGGCATCTTCGGAAAATCAACGGCGATGATCACCGACGCCGTCAACTCGATCAGCGATGTTTTGACCAATATTGTTGTACTGATCTTTGGCGTCCTGTCCCGCAAGAAGGAGGACAAGAAACATCCCTACGGGCACGAGAAGTTCGAGTCGATGATCTCTGTCTTCATCGGGATGGCTCTGATCATCACCGTTTTTGAGATCGCCAAGCTTTCTGTGGTGAAGCTATATGAGTTTTTTACCTTTGGAAAGGACATTGTCCCGGTCAAACCGGTAGCCTTAGTCGTCGCCATCGCAACCATTGCGATCAAGGAAACGATGTACCATCTTACGAGAAGAAACGCCAAGAAAGCGCGTTCCGGCGCCTTGGAGGCGATCGCTCTCGACAACCGCTCGGATGTGTTGGCGACCTCTGGTGCCTTGATCGGTATCGGCGGCTCGCTCCTCGGACTTGTCTATCTCGAGCCGCTCGCCGCGCTCATCATTTGCGCCTTTATCATCAGGTTGGCGTTTCGGATCATCAAGAGCGGCTTCAGCCAGGTTGTCGACGAGGCCGCCGGTAGGGAAGTGGTAAAACTGATCGAGGAGACCGTCAACTCCGATCCCGGCGTCATCCGGATCGATGACCTCAAGACCCGACAGTTCGGCATGAAAATTTTTGTCGATATCGAGATTGCGGTGGATCGCAATCTGTCGCTTGCGCAAGCCCATGCCATCGCTCACCGCGTCCACGACCTTGTCGAAGCCAAAGTGCCGGACATCAAGCATTGCATGGTCCATGTCAATCCCGATCGCAACTGAGTTTGCGTTTGGGATTTTTTATTATTGATCTTGGTTGAAATTGCGTTTTGATTCTGCTATAATAATTATTCACAAAGTAAACGCTTTCCTAAATGATGGATAAATACAGAAATCAGGTGATCATCCATGGTTTTATCCGTATTTAAAAATTTCCTTGAGACCGGTCCCGGAGTCGGCGAGATCATTCTCCGAATGGGTCTCACCACCGCCTTCGTCGGTATCATCGGCATCGAAAGGCAGATCCGCCACAAGATAGCCGGCGTGACCACCCATTTGATGGTCGCTTTTGCGGCTTGCGCCATGGCTATCCTTCAAGACGCCCTCTATCTCCAAGCCCTCAGCCTTGGACCGCAGCTCGCGGCTCAGGGGATTGCCGTCAATCTTGAGCGTCAGCGTATCATCGCCCAGGTCGTTACCGGCGTTGGTTTTCTCGGTGCGGGTACGATCCTCAAGACTTCAAGCGGTATCTACGGCCTGACGACGGCAGCGACGCTGTTTCTGGCGGCGATGATCGGAATCTGTTTCGGCATCGGTTTCTATGTTTTAGGGATCGTCTTGAGCCTGTTTTCGTTGATCTTCTTGACAGGCTTTCGGAAACTGTTGGATCTCACCACGATCAGGCATACAAAAAGCCCGGAGATCATCGGTTCGGAAATTGTCGAAAAGTAAAAGGAGCCTTCGCTCCTTTTTTTTGGCAAAATTAAACAGCAATATTTTTTGCATATTGCCCGCAAATGCGGTAAAATGGATGTGATATTTGGGGGTACGGGCAAATGGCGGTTCTCGAAATAGTCAATTTGGTGGTTTCAGCCGAGGGACAATTGATATTGAGCGGCGTTAACTTGAAAGTCAAGGGCGGAGAGACGCACGCGATCATGGGGCCAAACGGCACCGGCAAGTCAACACTTGCGGCGATCGTCATGGGTCATCCGAAATACAAGATCGAATCAGGAGACATTCTCCTTGACAACGAGAGCATTCTCGGTCTGTCGGTCGACGAACGCAGCCGCAGAGGCTTGTTTTTGGCCATGCAAAATCCTGTTGAGGTTCCCGGAGTCACCAACTTCGATTTTGTGAGGACAGCCGTTTCCGCCCGCCTACCTGAGGGCGAACACCTCAAAATCGGCAAATTCATCCTCCAATTCGAAGAGGAGGCCAAAGCGCTTGCGATGGGTAAAGGCCTGTCCCACAGGTATTTGAACCAGGGGTTTTCCGGGGGCGAGAAGAAGCGGAACGAGATCTTGCAGATGTCATTGATCAAGCCGAAGATCGCCTTTTTGGATGAAATTGATTCTGGGCTCGACATCGATGCGCTCAAATTGGTCGGCGAAAGCGTTACGAAGATGAAATCGCCGGAACTCGGACTGGTGTTGATCACCCACTATCAAAGATTGCTCGACTACATCATCCCCGATCATGTCCATATCATGATCAAGGGTTCGATCGTCAAGACCGGCGGGGAAGAACTGATCAGGAGAATCGACAAGGAAGGCTATGATTGGCTCCGAAACGAACTGGGAATCGATGAGTTTGAGGAAGAAAAAATCCAATATTCGCTTGAAAGCTGTGCCAGGAAAATAAAGAGCCCCGGTGACAAACTATGAGTATCCCCGTATTTTTGAAAGACGATCGAGGAACGCTCACGGTTGCGGGCAAAAATGTCGTTAACAATACTCACGCCGTTCACGATGGCGAAAGTTTCGTCTTTACCGGAACTTCGAAGAAACCGGCAAACATCATCATCAAGGCTGTAAAGGACGCCTCTACCTTGAAGATTACTTTTGATCAAGGCAGTTATAGCATGATCAGGCTCATCTTTGTTGGTGAGCAGACAAGCGATTGCGAAATCGAGTTTTCCCTGATGCCGAAAGCCACAGTCAATATGGCACAGATGTTCTTCCATGCTTCCAAGACGATGGGACGAGTTGCTTTGAAGGCGACAGTCGGAGCGCAGGCGTCGCTTAGAATCGACGACTGCATCGTCCACGATGGCATTTTGGAATTATCCGATCACTACCATCTCGTCGGCGAAGGGGCGAAACTGTACCACCGCACACTCCATGTCGCCAGCGGCGCCGATCGGGCAAAACGCAACCAAATGGTTTATCATCAGGCGCAGGCAACGGTTTCAAAACTGGATAACTATCTGATCGCCGCTGCGGGTGCGAAGTTAAAATACCAAGTCAGCGGCGTCATCGAAAAAGGTAAGAAAGGTTCTGCCTGCAACCAAAGCAATCGCGGGCTCATTTTTTGTGAACAAGCCGAAATCGAGGCCGATCCTTACCTGTTCATCGATGAATACGATGTGTTCGCGGCGCATGGCGCCGCCATCGGCCAAATCAGCGAAGACGAGATGTTCTATCTCCAGAGCCGAGGCCTTTCGGAACTAGAGGCGAAGAAACTGATCCTTTCGGGCTATATTGTTCCCTTTATCGAAGCTGTCGGCGACGCCGAATATGGAGAATACATCAACTCTCTGATCGAAGCCAAAATCAAAGGAGCGGGTATCGTATGACCAACAGATGGCGCGTCGATTTCCCCCAAATAAAAATTGGAAGAACCTACCTCGATTCGGCCGCAACGAGTTACAAGCCAAAGAGTGTGATCGATGCCGTCGACCATTATTACCGCGAACTGAGCGCCAATGTCCACCGCAGCATGTATGCCGAATCGATCGAGGCAACCGATTTGTACGAAGGCGCACGCGCCGCGGTTGCCAGTTTTCTTAATGCCAAGGATGAAGAGATCATCTTCACAAGAGGGGCGACCGCTTCGCTGAATTTTGTCGCCTTGGCCTATGGTATCAAGAAGTTGAAGCCCGGGGATGAGATCATCACCAGTGAGCTCGAACATCATTCTTCGCTCCTTCCCTGGCGTGAAGTCGCCAGAAAAACCGGCGCCACCCTCAGGTATCTTCCGCTTTCAAAGACCGGCAGAATAACCGTCGAAGGTTTTAAAAGCGTTCTCAACAACCATACGAAAGTTGTCGCCCTGACCCATGTCTCCAATGTCATGGGCTATCTGACCCCGATTGCGGAAATCATCGGTCTTGCCCGCCAAGTTAATGCTATTTCGGTGATCGACTGTGCCCAGTCGGTCTATTCGGAAAAAATCGATGTCAGGAAACTCGGTGCCGATTTCGTTGCCTTCTCCGGACACAAGATGCTCGCTCCAACCGGCATTGGGGTTCTCTATGGCAAAAAAGAACTGTTAAAAGAATTGGACCCGATCGAATTTGGCGGTGACATGAATGACTTTGTGACCATCGACGATGCAGCTTGGAAAGATGCTCCTTACCGTTTCGAAGCCGGGACGATGCCGATCGCTGGCGCGATCGGGCTCAAAGCAGCGCTCGATTATCTGAATGGGATAGGTCTGGAACTAATTGACCGACATTTGAAGGATCTCTACCGATATGCTTGGGAAAAACTGCAGTCGATCAAAGGTGTTAAGCTCTATAATCCCGGAGCGGACAAAGGCATCATCACCTTCAATCTTGAGGGTGTTCCTTCGCATGACGCCGTCTCGTATTATGCCGAAGCGGGAGTCTTGATCCGCTCCGGCCATCATTGCGCCCAACTGGTTAACGCCTTTCTTGGCGTCGATTCCAGCTTGAGGGCTTCGTTCCATATCTACACTGACTACGAGGACATCGACCGCTTTGTCGAGGTTACCAAGTCGGCAGTCAATTTTTTTCATAATCTCGGATTTTAGGTGACGCCATGACACAACTTGACAATCTCTATCGCGAAATCATCATGGAACATTTCAAATATCCCCGGAACAAGGGGCTTTTTGACGATCCTGCATATCGAAAATACCGCTACAAGAATCCAAGTTGCGGCGATGATGTCACCGTCCAGACCAAGGTTCAAAATGATGTCGTCGCTGATTGTCGGCAGGACGGTTTCGGCTGCAGCATCTGTTGTGCTTCGGCTTCGATTATGACGGAGATGATGATCGGAAAAAATGTCGACGAAGCGAAGAAAACGGCGGAGACTTTCATTGCGATGGTCAAGAACGAAGCTTACGACGAGTCAATCGATTTGGAGGAGGCGGAAGCTTTCCGAGGGGTTAGGATGTTTCCGGCCAGGACCAAATGCGCGACGATCGCTTGGCTCGCCTTTTTAGAGACGCTTATGAGGGGCGAAGGCGATGAGTAAGGTGAAAAAAGACCCCAGTACTATTGTTTCCGACTATAAATACGGTTTCAAGACCGATCAGGAAAGCGTATTTGAAACATCAAGGGGAATCTCCGAAGCGATCGTCAGGCAAATATCATTGTACAAGCAAGAACCAGAGTGGATGACCGAGATTCGCGTTGAAGCCTTCCGGGCTTTCGTCAAGATGGCTAATCCCTCCTGGGGACCTGATCTCTCGTTCATCAATTTTGACGATTATGTCTACTATGTTAAGGCGAGCGATCAGGTTGAGTCTTCATGGGAGGACGTTCCCGAAGCGATCAAGGAAACGTTTCAGAAACTGGGGATTCCGGAAGCCGAACAAAAGTATCTGAGCGGTCTGACTTCTCAGTTCGACTCCGAGGCCGTCTATCACAACACGATCGCCGAACTCAACGAACTCGGGGTCATCTTTCTCGATACCGACAGCGCCCTCAAGCAGTATCCCGAGCTCTTCAGGACCTATTTCACCAAAAGCGTCAGCTATCTTGACAACAAATACGCAGCTCTCAATACCGCTGTCTGGAGCGGTGGCTCGTTCATCTACGTGCCAAAGGGAGTGAAGATCGAAAAGCCGCTCCAATCATATTTCCGGATCAACACCGAAAGAATGGGGCAGTTTGAAAGGACGCTCATCATCGTCGATTCAGAGGCATCGCTCAACTATGTCGAAGGTTGTACCGCGCCGATTTATTCCCGCGATTCTTTGCATGCGGCTGTCGTTGAAATCTTTGTCAAGGACAATGCCTATTGTCGCTATTCAACCGTCCAGAATTGGTCGAACAACATCGTCAATCTCGTGACCAAGCGGGCCGTCGTCGGCGATTATGGTCATATGGAATGGATCGATGGTAACATCGGCTCCGGATTGAATATGAAGTATCCCTCCTGCATCCTTCAGGGCGAATCGGCGAAGGGGACGACGATCTCGATCGCCTTCGCCGGCAAGTCCCAGCATCAGGACAGCGGTGCGAAGATGATCCATATCGGCAAAAACACCGCTTCGACGATCATTTCGAAATCGATCGCCGCCAAAGGCGGCAAAGTCAACTATCGTGGACTAGTGAGCCAAGGCCCGAAAGCTTTCGGAGCGAAAAGCAAGATCCAATGCGATACGATTCTGATCGACGCCTTGTCTTCCTCCGACACCCTGCCCATCAACATTGTCAAGAACTTCAAAGGGCAGATCGAGCACGAGGCGATTGTTTCCAAAGTCAGCGAAGAACAACTCTTCTATCTCATGTCGAGGGGATTGAGTGAACAGGAAGCCACAGAAATGATCGTGATGGGCTTCATTGAGCCATTTTCCCGGGAATTGCCGATGGAATATGCGGTCGAGCTTAATCAACTGATCAAGTTTGAAATGACGGGAGCGATCGGTTGACAATAACATCCATAATCAGCGGTTTTTTCCCGCATTCTCTTTATTATCGACATTGATTGTGCTAAAATCGTTATAAAGGCGGTGAACAATGATGAAACTGGTCATGGCTATCGTTGCTAACGAAGATGCCAGCAAGGTTATCAAGACGCTGATCAAGGAAAACTTCTTTGTGACGAAACTCGCCACCACCGGCGGCTTTTTGATGAGCGGAAACACGACGGTCATCATCGGCTGTCAGGATGAGTTGCTCGACAAATGCATCCAAATCATCTCCGAGACATCAAGGAGAAGGACGAAATTGGTGCCAAATGCGATCTCGAGCGAATTCGGGATCTTCTCTACGACCCCGGTCGAAGTCCAGGTCGGAGGCGCGACCATTTTCGTCATTGATGTCGAGCAGTTCATCAAGGCATAAGAAAGCACGACCGGCAGAAAGCGCCGGTCTTTTTTCTAAGTGATATGAGGCGATAGTTTGAAGCGAAGAACGGTCTACATCTACCAGAAAGACAACAACCAGGAAACCTTGGTCTCTTTTCTTGGCGGTTATTCGGGATTTGAAATCACGATTATCGATCGTTATTTGAAACTGACCGAGAGCGATCCGTTGGCGGCTACCGACTGGAATCACCTTCGGGAGAAATGCCTCGAGGAACTCGTCACCGACATCTGTCTCTTCGTCGTGCCAATCACGCCTAATTTCGTTTTGGAGCCAATCCTCAAAGTTATGCCCATGATCGGTTTCGGCGTTTATACGATCGAGTCAATCATCCCGAAAATTGTTCTCGAAGGCATCCATGATGTCCGCAATGGGCTTAGAAATTACTACTACAACACTTTTGGCGCCGAAATCATCCAGACCGTCCAGGGATTCATCAAGGCCAATTTAAACCAGAGCGTCGCCGCAAAACAGCTTTACCTGCACAGAAACACCCTCAACTATCGCATTGACCATTTCATCGCTTATTCCGAAATCAACGTCAAATCCTTCTTTGGAGCTTATGCGTTTTATTTATTGTTCAATACTTGATTTGTGCAGTTTGCCCATTTTGAAAATAGCGAATACTTGATACAATTTTATTCAGATAAGAACAATTATTATTCGCTATCTGGGAGGTAGTTATGGCTACATTGTCTTTTAGAAACCTAAACAAGGTTTATGATAACGGCGTTCAAGCCGTTTTTGACTTTTCACTCGAAGTCAAGGACAAAGAATTCATCGTGTTCGTCGGCCCGTCGGGCTGCGGCAAATCAACAACGCTCCGGATGGTTGCCGGATTGGAGGAAATCACCCAAGGCGAACTCTATATCGATGATGTTTTGGTCAATGATGTCGCTCCGAAAGACCGTAACATCGCGATGGTTTTCCAATCTTACGCCCTCTATCCCCACATGACGGTCTATGACAATATGGCGTTCGGTCTAAAACTGCGGAAGATGCCCAAAGACCAGATTGAAGCCAGGGTCAAGAATGCGGCCGACATCCTGGGTCTCCAAGACTATCTCAAGCGCAAGCCGAAAGCACTTTCCGGCGGACAAAGGCAAAGAGTCGCGCTCGGAAGAGCGATCGTCCGCGACGCCAAGGTTTTTTTGATGGACGAACCGCTGTCCAATCTCGACGCCAAGCTCCGCGTCGCGATGCGCGCCGAACTGATCAAACTCCATGAGCGCCTCGAGGTCACGACGATCTATGTCACCCATGACCAGATCGAAGCCATGACGATGGCGACAAGGATCGTGGTCATGAAAGACGGACGCATCCAGCAGATCGGCACTCCGAAAGAAATCTACGACAATCCCAACAATATGTTCGTTGGCGGTTTCATCGGCACTCCGGCGATGAACTTTCTTAAAGGCGAGGTCAAGAAAGACGGTTTCTTCTATGTAGAAGCGCTCAAACTGAAAGTTCCCGAGGAAAAATTTGAGCTGATAAAAACCAAAAACCTGATCGAAACGCCGATCATCCTCAGCATCAGACCGGAAGATCTGCATGACGATCCCGCTTCGCTAATCAAGTACGCCGATTCGAAAGCCAGCCTCACTGTCGACGTTGCCGAGTTGTTGGGGGCAGAAACGAACATCCACATTTCGATCGGCGATGCTTCGATCATCGCCAAGGTCGATGCCAGAAGCGATCTTCATATCGGAGACAAGCTCGAACTGGCTTTCAATATGGATAAGTGTCATTTCTTCGATCCAAAGACCGAAGTTCGAATCACCAAAGAATTTGAGAAGGGTGCTTCCTAGTATCGTAATCAAAGACAACCGCCGATAACCTTCAGGCGGTTTTTTGTACAATTTTTTCAAAAGCGGCCTATGATCTTTCATGATATAGTGATGTTGGTGATGAGTGTGATCGAATGGGCAAGGAAGAGGACGGATGGGACCGTCGAATATTCCATTGACGGCAGGGTGATGCATTGTGAACGCGCTTTTATCTCATGGCTGAATCAGAGTTGCATCGAATATCTGTCGACGCTTTCGGGGAGGATTGATGCCGTCAAGAGCCGCTTTGGAATCAGGCGGCTGACCCCGATACCGGTCAGCCGCGAACTTTTGTATCTGCCGATCAGGAGTCTAAGATCGCGAAACTGCCTATTGATAAATCATCTTGCGATTGCCGGGTGGAAACGGGAGGGGGACAAACGGGTCGAGATTATCTTTGGCTCCCGCAGCACCATCAAAGTCGACAGTTGGCGAATTTTTGTCCGGCAACGTGAAAAGGGAGCCATCATCGAGGCCTACCTGAACGACATCCTCGGTTGAGAAAAATCCTTTTAAAGTTTCTTCTGGTAGCGAATTAAGTGGAATTTTTCCAAGAATGATAGTATAATAAATTTGAAATACAATCACTTATGTCATCGGAGGTTATTATGAGAAAAAAGACTGTTGAAGATTTGCAGGTCTCCGGGAAGAAGGTGCTTCTGCGCGTTGATTTCAACGTGCCGATGCAAAGCGGGGTCATCACTGATGACAACCGCATCCGCCAGGCTTTACCGACAATCGAGTACTTGCTGGAGAATAAGGCCCGGCTGATTCTGTTCAGCCATCTTGGCAGAGTCAAGACGGAGGAGGACAAACTGACGAACTCGCTCGCTCCCGTCGCCCAAAGGCTCAGCGAATTGATCAAGAAACCGGTTCAATTCATCGGCAAGACCCGCGGACCCGAATTGGAGGCGGCTGTCAAAGCCTTAAAACCGGGCGCGCTGCTTATGTTTGAAAACACGAGATTCGAGGATCTTGACGGCAACAAGGAATCCAAGAACGATCCGGAACTGGGCGCCTACTGGTCATCCCTCGGAGATGTTTTCGTCAACGACGCTTTCGGCACTGCACACCGCGCGCATGCCTCGAATGTCGGAGTTGCCTCACATCTAGACTCGGCAGCCGGTTTTTTGATGGAAAAAGAACTTCGCTATATCGGCGGCGCCGTCGATAATCCCGAACGGCCTTTTGTCGCGATCTTGGGCGGGGCGAAAGTTTCAGACAAGATTGGTGTGATTGAAAATCTGATCAAAAAAGCAGACAAGGTTCTGATCGGCGGCGGCATGGCCTACACCTTCATGAAGGCGCTGGGGTATTCGATCGGTATGTCGATCTGCGAATATGACAAACTGATTCTTGCGAAGGAACTTTTCGAAAAAGCCAATGGCAAAATCGTCTTGCCGGTCGATGTCATCGTTTCGACCGAGTTCAAAGCCAATGCTCCTCATCATATAGCAAACTACAAAAACATCAATGAAAATGAAATGGGCATGGATGTGGGGCCAAAGACGATTGAGCTCTTCAAAAAGGAACTCAGAGGAGCGAAGACGGTCGTTTGGAACGGACCGCTCGGCGTTTTTGAATTCGAGGACTTTTCGCACGGTACCAGAAGCATTTGCGAAATTCTTGCCCATCTTGAAAATGCCAAAACGATCATCGGCGGCGGCGATTCGGCAGCTGCGGCCATCCAAATGGGATATCAGGACAAATTCACCCATATTTCGACGGGTGGAGGCGCATCCTTGGAATATTTGGAAGGAAAAGCCCTTCCGGGAGTGGTCTCCCTCCAAGACGCTCATTGCGAGGACGCTAACTGCGACTGCAAGTAATACCAGTCTCTTGGCACCAAAATCTGGAAGTTATGGCTTAAAACGACTTGACTTGGAAAGAATTTGCCGATCGAATCAAACTGACAAAGAGATTTGTCATCAACTTGAGCGTCGGTACGTCAATCTTTATACCTAGAAATATTAAATGGATAATCGAACAAAATCGGGAACGATGTTCCCGATATTATCATTCAGATAGGTGATCATATGCGTAAACCAATCATAGCCGGCAATTGGAAGATGTTCAAGACCCGTGACGAGGCCCTTTTCTTTATTCTCAAGGTGTTCCCGCTCGTGCCTTCAATCGATAAGGTCGACACCGTTCTTTGCGCCCAGGCGCCGCTTCTTCATTGTCTTGTCAAAAGGCAAGGCGATAACCTTCGCATTGGCAGCCAGAACCTCCATTATGAAGATGAGGGAGCCTATACGGGCGAAGTGTCCGGCAAACTGCTCAAAAGCTGCAAAGTCGAGTATGTCATCATCGGCCACAGCGAACGCCGGCAATACTTCAAAGAAACAGATGAAATTGTCAATCTCAAACTCAAAGCGGCGCTTAGAAATGATTTGAAACCGATCGTCTGTGTCGGCGAGCATCTTGATGAGCGCGAGAAAAACTTGACCGAAGAGGTCCTCAAAAGACAGATAAGGGCGGCATTCAAAGACATTGATACCCAGTATGCCCAGTTGGTGACCATTGCTTACGAACCGATTTGGGCGATCGGCACCGGACGGACCGCAACCAGCGAAATAGCTGAGGAAGCTTGTGCCTATATCCGTTCCCTTATCAGGGAAATGTATGATGCGGCCACGAGTGAGAAAGTGCGCATCCAGTACGGCGGTTCCGTCAAACCCGGTAATATCGCCGAACTGCTGGCGATGCCTGATATCGACGGCGCCTTGATTGGCGGAGCGTCGCTCGATCCCGAGGCCTTCGTAATGATGGCAACAGCCGCCATCAGGGATTAAAACTTGAAAAACTGCCGGGATTCCGGCTTTTTTCAAGTTTTTATTCAATTATACCGATGAAAGTGGTACAATCTTCACAAACAGGAGGTCAATGTATGAAAAAAATAATTGGGATCATTTCGATTTTGGTACTCGCGATTGGGCTATCTGCGTGCAAGGAAACAACACAGACAGTCGCAATCGACGAGGTTGCCTTTCAGAAAAAACAAGTCGACTTTGTAAACTACTCCACCGAATTCATCAGGGAGGAACCGGTGGAGAACATCAACTTATATTATTATGAGGAGAAACCCGGCATTCCTTATGTCGATATCAGCGAGTTTGTGAATCTCCTACTGGGGATCATCGATGAAAACACCCAAGTAGAAATTCAAGCCAACACTGTCAAAGTCTGGAACGAGTACTTCTATACCGATGAGGAGAAAGCTGATTATGGAATTACCGAGGATTCGATGATCGCCTATGTGACGTTTGATTTTCTTAGTGAGACGGTGAGCGCGCCCAACGTTGATGCTTTCGATTATTTTTCCGGAGAAACGGAAACCGACTTTTCCGAAGGCTTAAACTTGGTCAGCTACACTGAAGAAGAACTGCCGGAACTCATAATCAACGTCGCAGAGTATGGCTTTATGTTTTTCACGGTTGAGGAGCTGAAGCAATCAAGTACACGATTCCTCTGTCGCTTGCCGGACTGTTTCTCACTGGGTCGATGTTCGATGTCGTTAATAATGGCGATACCCTTTACGGAATCGACACCTATCAACTCGGTGATCTCAGAAACCCGGATAAAGATGTTTACAACGCTGTCAGGCTTAACAATGACCTAACGCCGGCGATGGAACTGGAGTCAAGGCGTTTTCTGGAGCTTGCTTTTGACTATTTCTATGGGCTGAAGGCCTACAAAGGCATCCAGTCTTTCAAATCTTATACTAACAAGTATTTCAACTCTCAATCCAGCTTTGAATATGCTTTCTCAGAATTTGCAGATTCGTTTGCCGATTTGCATACTGGCATCATTTCCTATGGCCATCAGAATCCTGGATACAGCCATCCGAACACGGCGTCGTTTATCTATGATTATTCATACGAATATTATGGTTGCGAGTGTAATCTCTACCGCAATAATTTCGCTTTGAAATTTCATGAGGATATGGCGTATCTGAAGATCACGGAATTCAACATCGAGTTCAAGGCTGATCTTGAACCGGTGATGGAGGAAATCCGCGAGGCGGATCCGAACTATGTTGTCATCGATCTCACCTGTAACGGTGGCGGTGTCCTCGCCGGCGTCTTCCATTTGCTCAATTATTTAACGGATGAGAACATTTCGCTGTATATGACGACCCTCGGAGCCAAGAGTTCCTCAACCTACGATGTCGAAGGCGACAAAGCGATCGATGCCAAATTCTATTTTGTCACCTCGGGCGCGACATACAGCGCTGCCAATCTTGCGACCGCCCTTGCCAAGGAGATGGGATTGATCAAGACAATCGGCGCCCGTAGTGGTGGAGGCGCCTGCTCGGTCAAGGCTTTGGTTTTGCCAAATGGAGCCGTCATGCAAATGTCGAGCAACATGAACCTCACCTACAGCACCTACACAACTGTCGAAGAAGGTGTTGATGTTGATTATTTCATCGATTTTTACAGTTCTGGAAAGAATTATTATGATTCCGGCATCAGACCTCGTTTTCCAAGTATTGAGTTTATGTATAATGTCATTGTTGAAATGAATGAGGAAAATCCTGAGTAACCAAATCAATTCATCGCCATTCCCGTATAAAAAGAAAACACCTTCTTGCGAGGGTGTTTTTCAAATTACCTGTTATAAAGTTCAACGATCAGGTTTTCCTTGATCTCTGGTAAGATTTCGGAACGCTCCGGCAATCTCACATAGGTTGCCTCAAGCTTGTTTTCGTCATAGGAAACGTAATCTTGACGGCTGACGACCGCTGCGAGCGCGTCTTTGATTATTTCCAGGGACTGTGATTTCTCCTTGATCCCGATGACTTGGCCGGGTTTTACCCGCATCGACGGGATAGTAGCTTTCTTGCCGTCAAGGATGATGTGCCCATGGTTGACAAGCTGTCTTGCTTGTTGTCTGGTTCTGGCGAAGCCGGCGCGATAAACGAGGTTGTCCAACCTGGATTCCAACAGAAACAAAAAGTTTGCGCCTTGCTTTCCGGGCATTTTCTTGGCTTCGTTGAAAGTCTTGCGGAACTGTTTTTCATTGACGCCGTAGGTGAAACGGACGCGTTGTTTCTCTTGAAGCTGGAGCCCATATTCTGACATCTTGGTGCGCTTTTTGCCGTGTTGTCCGGGGACGTAGGGGCGTCTGGCGGTTTCTTTCCCGGATTCGGATATCGAATAGCCGAGCCGACGCGAGACCTTCCAACTTGAACCTGTGAATCTCGACATATATGATCCTCCTTTTCTTTAGATTACGTGTAATCGTTCAAGGAGTTCCCAAACTCGATACAAAGAAGGGTTTCAATGGTTTCCCGTGAAGCAGTTCACGGTACTGCCAAACCATCAAAGATGGAACCTTTCTTTTGGTAAAACAGTTTGGAAACAACTGCTTTTTATTACATGCGCAAGTTGTATTATAACGGAAACCTTAGATAAAGTCAATCAAAATCCTTATCGCCTTTTCAAAGAGGATTTGATCTTTCTTCTGGAGATGACCGACGGCGGGAGCGTCGAGATCGAGCACTCCGAGGAAGCGGCCATCTTTGATGAGCGGGATTACGAGTTCGCTCTTTGATTCGCTGTCGCAGACGATGTGTCCCGGGAATTTGTCTGTGTTAGGGACGAGGACGGTCGATTTGGTCGCCATCGCTTTTCCGCAAACTCCGCGACCGCTTTCGATCCTCGTACAAGCGGGCTTTCCCTGAAACGGGCCCAAGAAGAGCGAACCCTCATGTTCAAGGTAGAATCCGACCCAGTTCAGATCGGGTCTGAAGAAACAGATCACCGCTACGAAGTTTGCGAGATTCGTTGTCAGCGGCACGCCTTTTTCCAAGTAGCCGACGAGGGTTTTGAAAAACAGAGCCTCTCTTTGATCGCTTTCGAGCCGGCTCAGATTTGTTTTGTCCATCATATCACCGGAATCATTATAAAAGAAGGAATCCATATTCTCAAGATAATGTGATAAAATAGAACCCAGAGAAAAGGAGATATCTATGAACGAACAGATTTTGGTCCGTTACGGTGATTTGATCCTCAAGGGCAAGAACCAGAAGCACTTCATCAAAACGGCCAACGAGCGGGTCAGAGAGAAACTGTCCGGGCTGATGGTCGATTTTGATTTTCGCCATGACCGGTTCTATGTCATTTTGAACAACACGCCCGCCAAAGAGGTCTTCGACCGCTTGTGTCTAATACCCGGTCTCTATTCTTTCAGCTTAGTCACGAAGACCACCACCATCTATCATGAAATCGCCAGCCAAGCGGTATCTTTGATCAAAGAACAAACAAAAGGAAAAGCGACTTCGTTCAAGGTCGAAACGAAGCGCGCTGACAAGTCGCTGAAGGACACTTCGACCGAGATCTCCCAACAGATATCTAAAATGATTCTCCCGAATGTTCCCAATTTAACAGTTGACGTCCATGACCCCGAGTTGACCCTAAACTTGGATTTTCGCAGGGACGGGTGTTATATGTACATCGGCCAGATCATGGGACTGGGCGGCTTTCCGATTCCGGTTTCGGGAAAAGTGGTGACTCTGCTTTCGGGAGGAATCGATTCGCCGGTCGCGGCTTATTTGGCGATGAAGAAAGGGATGGAAACCGAACTCGTCCATTTCGAGTCGACCCCGCTAACCTCGATCGAAGCCGTTCAAAAGGTGCTCGACATCGCATCAGAACTCGCTAAATTCGCTCCCAGAGACAGAATCCGGCTTCATCTTGTCCCCTTTGCCGAGCTCCATCAGGAAATCCTCAATAAAGTCCCCGAGAGTTATTTGATAACCATTATGCGCCGGATGATGCTTAGGATATCAACTAGGATCATGCGACAGAAAGAGGCGATGGCCATCGTCACCGGTGACTCTATCGGACAGGTCGCTTCGCAGACGCTCGAGAGCCTGGTGGCGATCCAGGATGTGACTGACGCTTTGATACTGAGACCGCTCTCACATCTTGACAAAATCGACATTGTCCGTCTCAGCCGTGAAATCGGTACCAATGACATCTCAATCAGGCCCTTCTCGGATTGTTGTAGTGTCTATGTGCCCAAGAACCCGGTGATCAGACCCAAGGCGGATGTGGCGGCCAAATATGAGTTTGTAATTCCCTATGAAGACATGATCGATGAAATAATATCCGAAACCCATGTTTTTGACATTTCATTCGGGAACGCTCCCAAATTGGAGCTGGGCGCATTGACCGTCAAGGAGGCGCTCAAGTGAAGGAACTTAGGACAAAACGGCTGATCCTGAGATCGTGGACGCTCGCCGATGCCGCTGATTTATTTGAATATGCCAAACTAAGTACTGTCGGGCCCCTGGCCGGCTGGAAGCCGCATGAAAATATCGACGAAAGTCGGGAGATCATCAAAAACTTCATGCAGGCTGGCAATGTCTGGGCCATCGAACACCGGGAAGATCAAAAAGTCATCGGCTCCGTCGGACTGCATTTCTATAAACGCGGCCAGAACCCCGGCGCCCGCGAACTCGGGTATGTGCTTTCCACCAAGTATGAACACCAAGGGCTGATGACCGAAGCCTGCCGGGAAGTACTGAGACATACCTTCTCCGAAACAGAGATCGACACGGTCTATGTCTGTCACTTTTTGGAGAATCATAAGTCGCAAAGGGTTATCGAAAAATGTGGGTTCGCCTTTATCGAGGATCGTGATTATCAGAGCAAGGACAATCGGATCTTGAAGTCCCGCTACTATATGCTCACAAAAGACCAATACTTTTCCAACGGAGGAGAAAAATGAATAATTGGAATCTAGACAAGCTTTACCCAAGTTTTGAAAGCGAGCAGTTTCAAAACGATTTAGTGCGTCTTGACAAGCTCGTTGAGGAAATCAAAGGCTTTGAAGCCAAACTGCACGACTACAAAGACGTCAAGGGAAGACTTTTAGCCTATGTCGAGAACTCGATTGCGCTCAGCGAAGTCGCCGAGCGGCTGTTCAGTTACGCATCGCTGAGACAGTCGACGGATTCGACGAATGTCCAAAGCCTCAAGTATCTCAACCAGCTTCATGTCAAAATGACCGAACTCACGATCGTCGAGACGATGTTCAAAAAATGGCTGAGGGATGTTCCTGATCTTGAAGGGCATATTGCCCTTGATCCCGTGCTCGAGGAGCACCGTTTCCATTTTATGGAATTGAAGTCGCAGGCGATGCATCTCCTTGACGATTCGACCGAAGCCCTGATCGCCAAATTAAGACAGTCGGGCTCGATTGCCTGGAGGCGCTTGCAATCGTTGCTCACATCGACTTTGGGCGTTGATTATGAGGGCAAGGAGATTACGCTCTCGGAAGTCAGAAACCTGGCTTACGATGCGGATCCCAAAATAAGAGAGAGGGCCTTTCACGCGGAAATCAAGGCTTATGAAAAGATTGACAAGTCGGTCGCCTCGGCGATCAACGCGATCAAAGGCGAGGTCAACACCCTGTCAGAGGCCAGAGGCTACAAATCCCCCCTCGAAGAAACCTTGATCCAAAGCCGGATGAAAAAGGAAACCCTCGATGTTATGATCGAGACGATGGAAGCTTATCTGCCCGTCTTCAGGTCTTATCTTAAGCGAAAAGCGAAATTGCTGGGGCACAAGAACGGTTTGCCGTTTTATGATTTGTTCGCTCCGATCGGCAGCGCTTCGAAAACTTTCTCGATACCAGAGGCCAATGAATACATATTGAAGAATTTCCGCACTTTTAACGAACGTCTCTATCAAATGGCTAAAAAAGCCTTCGCGGAAGGCTGGATCGACTATCTGCCTAGAAAAGGCAAGGTCGGCGGCGCTTTCTGTGCGAATCTCCATGTGATCAAGGAAAGCCGCGTTCTCACAAACTTCAACGGCGCCTTTGGCGATGTGATCACCATGGCCCACGAACTCGGACACGCCTATCATGGGGAAGCCATTTTTGATGAATCGATCCTCAATGCCAACTACACGATGCCGGTTGCCGAAACCGCTTCGACTTTCTGCGAGACGATCGTCAACCAGGCCGCTTTGAAAGATGCGACCACCAAGGAAGAGCGCATCTATCTGCTTGAGTCTTCGCTCCAAGACGCGACACAGGTCATCGTCGACATCCTCTCGCGTTTCTACTTTGAAAAAGCCCTGTTTGAAGGACGCCGACAAACTCTTTATGATGCGGAAGAACTCAAAAACATGATGCTCGACGCCCAGAAGAAGAGCTATGGCGACGGGCTCGATGAGGACAAACTGCATCCCTACATGTGGCTGTGCAAATCGCACTATTATTCGGGAACGCTCAGCTATTATAACTTCCCTTATGCTTTTGGGTTGCTCTTTGCCAAAGGCTTGTACGCTAAGTATCTCGAAGACAGGGAAGCCTTTGTGCCGATGTATGACAAACTGTTGGCGGCGACCGGAAAGAACTTTGTCGAAGATGCGGCGATGATTGCCAATATTGATGTCACAGACAATGTTTTCTGGCAGGGTTCGCTGGAATTATTGAAAGCAGATGTCGATCTTTTCCTAAAACTCACGAATTAACCTCTTTTCACCAATAAAAAGCTCTTTACGATTGTTTATTAGGCGAATCCCTAAAGGAGGTAAAACTATGAAACGATTTTTATACGGTTTTATGTATGTTTGCGTCTTTGTTTTTCTCTCCGGCTGTCTTAAAACAGTCAAAGAGATTGACTACAAGGAAGTCGACGAGGTGGGCAGTTTTCAGAATTTGAGTCAACTCGAGGCCTATATCGACAAGTTCAATAATGAAAGAAAGTCTTTCTATCGCTTCATGTTCGATTCCGCCATGGCAGAGAACGATCTTGCGCCAAGAACTGCCGGCGCTACCGATAGTTACTCTGAAAAAAGCGGTGGAAAGGATCACAGCGAAACCAACAATCAGGTTGAGGGCGTCGGCGAGAGCGACACGGTTTTGACCGACGGCTACTATATCTACACGATATCGGGAGACACCATCTATATCATTGATGCCGAGACGCTCCAGATCAGTGATTCCTATACCAAGGAGAATGTCTATTTTTCCGGGATCTATCTTTATGAGGGACTATTGATCGCAATCGGCAGTGAATCTTATGCGCCCGAGGTAAAAGAGGACGATACCGAAACCTCATCTTCAAGCGAAGACTATCCCATTTACTATTACCCAGGTTACTATTATTACTATTACTATAACTACGGTGTGACCGTCAAAATATTCGACATCGCCGATAAAACCAACATGGAACTGAAGCGGGAGTTGTTTTTTGACAAGGCCGATCTTACCGACACGCGGATGATCGGACCGATGGTCTACCTGGTCATGAACGATTATTCGTTGTCGAACCGTCCCGAGGGCGAGGAGATCCTACCGCGATACAAGGACAGCGCCGAGGGCGAAGGCTATCGTCGCCTCTCCGCGAAATCGGTTTTCTATATGCCTTCCGATTTGTGGCAGTGTTCATATCTGTTGCTTGCATCGATTGATGTCGAGAGCGAAGACGACCTCGATTTGAAGGCCTATGTCGGGAACACATATCAGATCTATATGAGCGCCAACAATCTCTATGCGGTTGTCCACCGCTACTGGTATGAAGATTCCACTTCGTGGTATCTGTCAAGAACCTATATTCTCAGGTTTGCAATCGAGGAGGACAAACTGGTTTACAAGGCGACCGCTGTCGTCGACGGCTCACCGCTTGACCAGTTCTCGATGGACGAGCATGAAGGCTATTTCCGGATCGCAACCACGGGAACCGAATATATCACCTCGACCAAGGATGACAACGTCACTGTGAGATGGAATACTTTCAATCAGATCGCCTGCTTCGATGCGACGGCTACCGGGAAAATCGAGCCTGTCTCGATCCTTACCGGTCTTGGGAAGCCCAAGGAGTCGATCTATGCGGTTAGGTTCACAGGTGACATTGCCTATGTCGTGACCTTCGTCAGGACCGATCCGCTCTATAAGATCGACTTGTCAGATCCGTTGAATCCGGTGATCCTCGGTGAACTGTACGAAGAGGGTGTTTCCGATTATCTCCATCCCATAAATGAGGAGTTGTTGTTGGGGATTGGCAGACAAGCCGAAATCAACGAGTATGGGAACACAGTCTTTACCGGAGTCAAGGTCTCGCTTTACGATACCAAAGGGGACGAGCCGGTGAATCTTGACACCTATCTCGTTGAAGGCGAGTACAGTTATACTCCTGTCCTCTATGATCATAAGGCGTTTGTCAGCTATCGGCCGCAAAACCAGGAATACATCTATGTGGCGATTCCCATCACCGAATATGAAGACAACTGGACCAAATATTTACAAAGCATCTATGTCTTCAAGGTCACCTTCAATGGTGAATTGGATTATCTCACCAAACTTACGCATGCGAGCGAGCCCGAAAGCGGATACTTCTACTATGTCGACACCGTGGACAGGGCCATTTTGATCGAGAACATGATCTACACCGTCTCTGAATCGCAGATTAGGATGTACGACATGGAAAAAAGTTTCAGCGAAATCGCATCGGTTGCTTTGAATCAAGAATAAAAAATCCCCGAATGACAAGTGAATAATATTGCATAATCTTTAATAGGCGAGGCCAAATCGAGTGATAATATGGCTTCGCCTTTTGTTATCTGTTATAATCTTATCAAGGTGAGATGATGATCAATTCAGCGCAAAACCCAAAATTCAGGCAACTGATGAAATTGAAACAAAAGAAATACCGGCTTGAACAGGGCCTGTTTTTGGTTGAAGGGGAGCACCTTGTCAAAGAAGCGATCGCCGGCGGCAACTGCGAATTGGTAGTCGCTGGTGCGGATGTTTCCTTTTGGAAAAAAGAAACAATCATCTTGAGCCCGGCACTGCTCAAGCAACTGTCCGACCTTGAGTCGCCCCAGTTTCTCTTTGCCCTTTGCAGGATCAAAAGCGACTTCCATCTGGGAAAACGCCTGTTATTGATCGATGGGATCCAGGATCCCGGGAATCTCGGGACCCTTTTAAGAAGTGCTCTGGCCTTCGGTTTTGATACAATTGTCTATGAAAACACCGTTGACATCTATTGCCCAAAAGTGATCAGAGGGAGTCAGGGGGCCTTGTTTGGACTCTCCTTGATCAATACTGGTCTGATACCTTTCATCAGCGATCATCCCGACTACAAATTCTATGGAACTTCGGTCGCCTCTGGCAAGGATGTCGGCGCAATCAAAGAGACTGCCGCTAAAATCGGCTTGATTCTCGGCAATGAGGGGCAAGGGGTCAGAAAAGAACTTTTGCATCTGGCAGATGAGATCATCACGATCCCGATGGAAAAGACGGAATCGCTCAACGTCAGCGTCGCCGGCAGCATCATCATGTACCAGTTTTATAAAGCAAAAAGCAGTTATTTGGATGATAATCATTGATAATGCTTGTATCATGATCGGCCCTATGTTATAATATTTGCGACACAAGGTAGTAATGGGAGGGACGGACCCTCCCGTTTTTAATGGATTGGGGGAATAATATGGACTTGTCCACAATAAAACGGGAAATCGTTCCGATGATCGAGGAACTTGGTTTCTTTCTTTACGATATTGAATACATCAAAGAAAAAAGACAGGAATTGTTGAGGATCGCGATCGACAAGGATTCGGGAATCACTGTCGATGAATGTGTTCTGGTTTTGGAACGGATTGCCCCTGTTATCGACAAACTCAATCCGCTTGGTGGCGAATGCCAAATTGAAGTGACATCGCCTGGGGCGGAACGAAAACTCAGAAACAAAGAAGAGATCAAGCGAGCGCTTGGCAAGTATGTACATGTCGATGCCTATGAACAGAAGCATGAAGGCATCCTGAGTGATTTCAACGGTGAAACACTGACCTTGAAACTGGCAAAGAACAAAGAAATCAAAATCAATTATATCGACATCAACCTGATTCGGTTGGCAATCAAATTTTAGGAGAATAGAACAATGATCAGCAAAGAGTTTTTCAAAGCTTTGGAACAAGTCGCCGAAGAAAGGGACGTTCCCAAGGAAAAGATCCTCGACATTTTCGGCAAAGGGCTTTTGAACGCCTACAAGAAGGACTACCGTGGCCAGCAGAATGCCAGGGTTCTCTTCAACGAGGAGAAAGCCGAGATCTTGATCGTCGCCACCTATCTTGTGGTCGAGACCGTTGATCCGGAAGCGGAAAAAGGGACTCAAATCACGGTCGAAGAAGCCCAGGAATTCAAGAAGAATGCCCGTGTCGGCGATATCATCGAAGTCAAGATCACGCCAAAGGATTTTGGCAGGATCGCCGCCTCAAGTGCGAAACAGATCCTGACCCAGGGCTTGAAGCAGCTTGAAAGAGAGCGCAACTATGAGATTTTTACCAATAAGACCGGTGAAATGGTCATCGCCGAGGTGGTTTCGATCAACGATGACTTTGTTACCTTGTATCTTGGTTATGACACCGAGACATCGATTCCTGCCCGCGACCTGCTCGAGACCGATCTTGTGATCGGCAACCAGGTCCGTGTTTATATCACCAAAGTCGAACAAACGACCAAAGGTCCGAAAGTCTATGTCTCCCGCACCGATCGCAATCTGGTCAAGCGACTGATGGAAAACGCCATTCCCGAACTTCAGGAAGGCGTGATCGAGATCATGGGGCTAGCCCGCGATCCCGGTGACCGCTGCAAGGTCTGTGTTGCCTCCAACAATCCCAAAGTCGATCCCGTCGGTGCTTGTTTAGGGCGGAACGGCATACGGATCAGGGAAGTCATCGACGCCTTGAACGGAGAAAAGATGGATATCTACAAGTACAGCGAGGATCCGAAGGAATTGGTAGCCAATGCCATCCAGCCGGCAAAAACCATCGCGGTGATCATCGATCAGAAAGAGAAAAGCGCCATCGCAATCGTTCCCGATGATCAGTTGTCGCTCGCCATCGGCAAGAAAGGCCAGAATGCCCGGCTCGCCGTTCAGTCGAGCGGCTGGAAGATCGACATCAAATCGGAAACCGATGCGATAATCCAAGACATCCGCTTTTAAGGAAAGGAATGAAGCAGATGGGAAAACCAAGGAAGATCCCCCTGCGAAAATGTGTCGTTACGGGGGAGAGACTGCCCAAAAAGGAATTGCTCAGGGTTATTAAGACCCCAGAGGGCAAGGTTGTCTTTGATCCCTCCGGCAAAGCCAATGGCCGGGGAGCTTATGTGATGAAAAGCGAGAGTGTCATCGAAAAAGCCAGAAAAACCAAGGTTCTCGAAAGACACCTCGAGACGGCGATCCCGGATAGCATCTACGATGACCTCTTGCGGGTGCTTCGCGATGGACAAGGCTAAGGTAATGAGCACGCTCGGGCTGGCCATGCGCGCGCAGAAACTGATTTCCGGCGAGGAGTTTTCAACCGAACTTATCCAGAAAGGGCGGGCTTGCCTGGTCTTTCTGGCGAGCGATGCGGGCAAAAATACGACGAAAAAAATCACCGACAAGGCCGGTTCTCACAATATTAGAGTGATTTCCAATCTGACCGGAGCTGAAATCAGTCGGGCGATCGGCAAGAAAAATCGGAAAGTTGTGACGATCATCGACAAGAATTTCGCCGATCTTTTGGAACAATCCTGCAAAGAATAACATAAAGAAGAGGTGGTAATGTGGTAGCCAAAAGACCAAATACCAAGAAAAAATCGAATTTCAAATCCAAGAAGAGCAACCAAAAACCGGCTCAGAAACGCGTCCAACAATCAAAGCGGCCGCTTTCCGAGAAAAAGGTTGAGATCATTGACAAGACCGTCTACTATAAGAACAATATGACGGTTTTGGAACTCTCCGAGCAATTGCACCGTCCGGTATCGGAAGTGATCAAAAAACTCATGTTCATGCGGATCATGGCCTCGCAGACGCAGTCTGTCGACCGCGACACCGCCGAAATCATCGCGCTTGACTACGGATTTGAACTCAAGGACGAAGTGATGACCGATATGAGTCGTTTCGAAGAACTCGATATCAAGGACGATCCGAAGGATCTCGTTGAACGCCCGGCGGTAGTCACGATCATGGGGCATGTCGACCATGGGAAGACGACCCTGCTCGATACGATCAGGGACAGCCGCGTCGTTCAATCGGAGGCGGGAGGCATCACCCAGCATATCGGTGCCTACCAGGTAATCCGAAATGACAAGGCTATCACTTTCATTGACACTCCCGGACACGCCGCCTTCACGGAAATGCGCGCCCGTGGCGCCAAAGTCACCGACATCGTGGTTTTGGTGGTTGCGGCCGATGACGGCGTGATGCCCCAGACCAAGGAAGCGATCGACCATGCCCGCGCTTCAAAATGTGCAATCATCGTCGCCGTAAACAAAATGGACAAACCGAGCGCCAATCCAGAACGCGTCAAACAGGAACTCTCAGATATCGGGTTGCTTCCCGATGACTGGGGCGGTGAGACACCGTTTTGTTATGTCTCCGCCCTGAAAAATACCGGTGTCGACGAATTGCTCGACACCATCCAATTGGTCGCCGAAATGTTGGAATTGAAGGCGAATCCGAAAAGAAACGCCCTTGGCACCGTCATTGAGGCCAAGCTTGACAAGGGCAGAGGCCCGGTCGCGACGATTCTCGTCGCCAACGGAACCTTGAAGATCGGTGATTTCTTTGTCGCTGGCAAGGTCTATGGCAAGATTCGGGCGATGAACGACGATCTCGGGCGCAACCTTCATAAAGCCAAACCGGGAGTTGCCGTTGAGATCATCGGCTTGAGCGATGTACCGATGGCAGGCGATCCGTTCATGGTCTTCGCTGATGAACGTCAGGCCAAGGATATCGCCCAGCTGCGTTCCGACCGGCAGTTCAGCCAGGATCAAAGTCTGAAAAAAACAGTCACGCTCGAAGAATTTTTCAAACGCGCTGAAGGCTCAGTCAAGGAACTGAGACTGATCATCAAGGCGGATACGCAAGGTTCGATCGAAGCCTTCAAGGGCTCGATCGAGAAAATCAAGATTGAGGGAACCTCAATCGATATTGTCCGCACCGGCGTCGGCGCGATCACTGACACTGATGTGACATTGGCTGAAGCTTCTGGCGCCATCATCATCGGCTTTGATGTCCAGGCGCCCGCGAACGTACGCGATACCGCTAGCGCAAAAGGCGTTGAAATCCGCGATTACCGCGTCATCTATGAGGCTTTGGACGATATCGAGGCAGCCATGAAAGGCATGCTTGAACCCGAATATCAACGGATCGTCATCGGCGAGGCCGCCGTGAGAGAGACGTTTCCAATCTCCAAAGTCGGCACCGTAGCCGGCTGTATGGTTACATCAGGGGTCATCAGGCGTGATGCGAGCGTCAAACTGATCAGGGGCGGGAAAGTCATTTTTGAAGGTAAGATCGCTTCTTTGAAACGCTTCAAGGATGATCAGAAGGAAGTCAAGCAAGGCTTTGACTGCGGCATCATGATTGAAAACTACAACGATGTCAAAATCGATGACGTCATCGAAGCTTCGGTATTGAAAGAGTTGGAACAAAATGGCTAAAGTCGACCAACTGGAAACGCGGGTTCAGCGCGTCGTGGCCGCCGTTATCAAGAATGAAGTCAAAGATCGGATCGGTTTCTTGACGATCACCGGTGTCAAGATCACCAACGAACTTTCCTTCATGTATGTGTACTATTCTTTTTTGGGTTCGGAAGCCGAACTCGAAACGACCGTAGCTGCGCTCGAGCGGGCGAAGGGGTTCATCAAGAACCAGATCGCCCTCCGAGTGAAGATGCGCAAAGTTCCGGAACTGATTTTCAAATACGACGATTCCTGGGTTCGCGGCAGAGCCATCGACGAACTGATCAGAAAAATCTAACTCTGGGTCAAACCGGAGTTTTTCTTTGCGGATTGCGTCTTGTCTCCTGCTTTGATATAATGGCTTCAGGTGAGAATCGGTGAACAAGGACTTCAAGGAAAAACTAAAGCTTGTGCCAGAACTGCCGGGCAGTTACCAGATGTTGGATGAGGCCGGCAGGATTATTTATGTGGGCAAAGCCAAGAATTTAAGAAATCGGTTGAAATCCTATTTCACCGGCAGCCACGACCAAAAAACGCAATCGCTCATCGACATTGTCGGCGATTTTTCCTATATCGTCACTTCGTCCGAACTTGAAGCTTTTCTTTTGGAACTCTCTTTGATCAAGACGCATTCGCCCAGATTCAATATTATGTTGATGGATGACAAGACCTATCCTTATATCGAAATCACGAGCGAAGTTCATCCCCGGCTTGTCATCACGAGAAAACCCAAGAAGGCCAAGAATTTTTTTGGCCCTTACCCCGATGTTGCCTCGGCCAGGGAGACGTTGCGGCTGCTCAATCGGATTTTTTTGTTCCGCAAGTGTCTCAAGATGCCACACCGGGCTTGTTTTTACTATCATATCCATCAATGCCTTGGACCTTGCGAACATGAGGTAGCGCAAAACACTTACAAAGAGATGATCGAAAGTGTCAAGGATCTTTTGCAGGGCAATATCACCTCCATCAAGAATGAATTGAAAGCGAAGATGCAAAAGCACGCCCTCAAGCTCGAATTTGAGAAAGCAAAGGAATATAAGGATCTGATCGAGGCGCTGAGTAAAACCACCATGAAACAGAACGTGATTTTCAAGGATCTAGGCGACCGCGACATCTTCAACTATTATGCTTTTGACAATTTCATGGCGGTTTCGACGATGTTCATGCGCGGCGGCAGGATCGTCTTTTCTAAAGCAACGATAATCGAGTACTACGCTGATGAGGAAGACGCATTTCTTGATTATGTCGTTCAATTCTATGAACGCCACCCCCTGCCAAAGGAAGTTTTATTTCCCGAAAGCGTCGATCTTGATTTGTTGCGCTCATTCGTTGAAGGTCGCGGTTTGATACCCAGGAAGGGCAAGAAGAGGCAACTCGTTGAGATGGCCAAGGAGAATGCCAAAATCTACTTTGAAAACGAACTAGGGGCATACCTCAAAAGGCATGACCGGATGCTTGGCGCCCTAGGCGACCTCGCCGATCTGATCGGCGTCGCCAGGCTCAATGTGATCGAGGCGTTTGACAATTCCCATACGATGGGCACCAATCCGGTATCGGCGCTGGTCGTCTTCCGTAACGGCTTGCCCGAAAAAAAGTCTTACCGAAAATATCAGATTAAATCGACAACCCGACCTGACGACTACAATGCGATGAAGGAAGTCGTCTACCGGAGATATCAGCGCCTCTTGTATGAGCATAAGCCGCTTCCCGATCTTTTGATCATGGACGGTGGCCTCGCCCAAGTCCATGCGGCCAGGGAAGTTCTGGCTTCCCTTTATCTCGAATTGCCGGTTATTGGCCTTAAAAAGGACGCTCAACATAAGACCGATGCCCTGATCGATCTTTCCGATGCGGAAATAAAACTCGATCGTCATGCCAATTTGTATGTGCTGTTATCGAAGATTCAGGATGAGGCGCATCGATTTGCGATTACCTACCATCGCGCCAAGCGCGCCCGCGAGGTCTATGCTTCGATCCTCGATCAGATTCCTAGGATCGGCAAAGCGACCAAAATGAAATTGTTGACGCAGTTCAAGACGATTGAAAATATCAAAAATGCCACCGACCAGGAGTTGACAACTCTCGGTTTAAAAAAGGATCAGATCAACAACCTGCGGGTCGGCTTGACCGCCGCTAAGGACAAATAAGGTCAACCATGAAAGGAAGAAGATGAAAGAATATTGTTATGGATTGCTTCATGGCGTTGACGAGGTCAACCGCCTGATCGCAATCAAGACGAAACGCAAGATCGATTATTATTATCTGGCGAGATCGATGTTCGCCGATTTCATGGCATACTTTCGCCCCGGCATCTACGTCTTTCTCCAAATTCAGAAGAGTCCGAGGATCTATAAAAGGCATCGCGTCAGGAACGTTCTCAACATCGAGAAGATCATGGAGCCCTATGGGCAGAAGCCGAAACTCTATTACGACATTTCTCTGATCAAGTCAGGGATCAGCGCGATTTTGAACACCAAGAAACCAAAACTGTTTCTTGACTTTGAAATGTCGATGCCGCCGTACCGAAACTATCAGAACTTTGTATCCGAGATCATCCAGATCGGTCTCGTGCTAATAGACGAAGAAGAGAAAATCATCGAAGAATTCTCAGCTTTCATCAAGCCGAAACTCTTTTCCAAGATCTCGGAGAGAACTGCCAAGTTTCTCAGCGTTTCCCAAGCCGAAATCGATGCCGGGATCGCTTATCAGGAAGTCCATGACCTGTTGAAGAGGATTCAAAGAATGTATCGACCGATGGTTTTTGTCTGGGGGAAGAACGACGAATTGGAGCTGGCCAAGATGAACCGGCTTTATGAACTTGACGATTTTACGAGAAAAATGCAGTTTATCGACCTCTTAAGGCTTCACAAGACGTATTTCGGACTCAAGAACGACTTGGGGCTCTTCAATGCCTACAAGGCCTACAAAGGAGTCGACCTTACGAAACAAAAGCACGACGCGTTCCAGGACGCCTCGGTTACGCTGGCGGTATTTTCCTGTTTTAAGGCCGTGACAAACGGCCTTATGACATTCACTTTTGAAAACAGGGAGTCGGAAAATGAACAAAACAACTGACAAAGAGAGAGTTGGTTTCCTAGCTAGTGTTTCCTATGGGATCGGGGATATGCCGTTCACGTTCGGAACGGCGATCACCGGTTTTTATCTATTGATCTTTTTGACCAATGTGGTAGGGCTCAAGGGGTACATGGCTTCTGCGGTCATTTTCATCGGCTTTCTCTGGGATGCGGTCACCGATCCGATCGTCGGCTACTATTCGGACCGGATCAAAGCGAAAATGGGCCGCAGACGAAAACTGATGCTGTTGAGCGCTTTTCCGCTGGGGCTGTCTTTCTTTGCGGTTTTTGGCGTGTCCGCGCTGATTGCGAGGCTTTCTCCGGAACTCCTTGGCCTTGAGGCAGGTCAGATATTGATTGTCCAATGGCTCAAGACCTTCCTTGTTCTGGTGATCTACTTGATCTTCTATCTTTGCTATACACTCGCCTACATCCCTTACATATCATTGATCAACGACATGACCAAGTCCTATCGTGAACGGACAAAATTGACAGGGTATCGGATGGTGGCCACGATTCTTGCGACGATCATCGCCGTCGCCGTACCCGATCTGATTATGGGCGATGTCACCCTGACTCATTCCGGCGATAAGTTTATCATGATCTCCGCTATTTTCGGGGTTCTGATCGTCATCATTTTGTTATTAACGGTTCTTGGGACCTACGAATTGAAAAGCGAAGATGCAACCCTGAACGACAAATTCAATTTAAAGCGGGATTTCATCGCTTGTTTCAAAGATGATAACTTCCGGAGATCGGCGTTCGCCTTCATGTTTTCGCTCGCCGCGATCTTCGTGCTTCAAGACACGATCCAGTACTTTGTGAACTACTGGCTGCTTTCTCCGGAACTGTTCTTGCCGCTCGCAGGATCGGTGCTCGTGCTGGGTTTTTTAAGTGTGCCCTTATGGGTTCTTATCTCTAATCGCATCGGCAAACAAAAAACCTTGTTTCTGGGGTCTTTGTGTTGGATAGTTGCTTTTGCGGCTTTTTTCTTCCTGCCCCAATTGCCCTTTGACCGTATTGCGATCGACTATCTGGGAGAAGTCTATGTCGTCCCTTTGGCGATGGGGCCGGCGATGGCTAGTTTTCCACTATGGGGTTGGCTGGCTGTGTTTGTTCTTGGCCTGGGGATGGGGAACATCCATCTCGTCGCTTATGGAATGTATCCCGATGCCATCAGCGTTATCACCAAAAAAGAGCCTGAGCGGGAGGGCGCGTTGTTCGGTGCCGTTTCTTTTCTCCAAAAAATCGGGATCGGGTTGGCGACGCTGGTGATCGGGCCGATTCTCGATCTATCCGGTTACAGAGCCAAACCGGATTTGTTATGGTTTTCTACTTTAGAGGGAACCGGTTTGAACGTTGAAGCCAACTATCTTTATCTCCAACAAGATCCGCAAGCGCCGCTTGCGATCAAAATCGTCTTTTGTGTGTTGCCGATAGCGTTGATGCTGATGGCGGCGCTATCGGTTAGAAAATACTCGGCTGACCGCTTGATCAAGATTGACGAATAAATGACACTATCGCCTTTTTACGCTTTAAAGTCGTAGTTTTTTAATCCAACTGCTTAAAATCAGTTAAAAGATTCCTCTCAATAAAGTTTGAATAATCTTTTTTACTTTTAAAAAAACCTGAATCAATGCAGTTTCGTATTGCTTTTGATTTTAAAGTTGTCATCACCACTAAATTTTCTATTGTATATTTCTTTATACCAACCCACCACTCTATGTATATTCAACAAATCTATATTCAATTTGAAAGACCGTGAGATTTTTATAATGAAGATTATCTTTCCTTAAAATGTATAAATTGAAATAGTTGCTAAAAGAGTATTGAATAAGTACATTGCTGCTTTTAAGGTTTTAGCAAAATGATAAAATTCGATAAAGACAGAGTTCTTCTCTTATATAAATATTTGATAGAAAACCCTGGTTCGAACCAGGGTTGTTTTTATAAAACCATGATGACGGGCATGATCATCGGTTTGTGTGAAGTTTTTTGCTGGATGTAGCGCGACAGCGCTTTTTGAAGATCGTTTTTAAGAGTTGTGACATTGAATTTCTTGCTCTTTGCCAAGTATTTGTCTGTGATATCAAGGACAAGCTCCTGCAGGTTCTTGATCATCTCGTTGTTGTCTTTCATGAAGATGAATCCTCTAGAGACAATCGAAGGGGCGCAGACCACTTCTTGGCGTTTTTGGTTGATCGTCATCACGACAGAGAGGAGTCCATCTTCGGAAAGGTCCCTGCGGTCTCTGATGATTTGGGTTCCGACCTCGCCGATGGCAGAGCCATCGACATAGACATCCGCAGTTTGAACTTTGCCATCGAGGCGCGCGGTGGTTTTAGTTAGTGCCAAGACGTCGCCATTATCGAGGATGAACGTGTTTTCCGGTTTGACGCCGGCGTCTTGTGCAAGCTTAACGTGCATTTTTAACATCCTGTACTCACCGTGAATCGGGACAAAAAAACGGGGTCGCATCAGTTTGAGCATCAATTTAAGTTCATTTTGGCTGCCATGTCCGGATGCATGGACATCGGCGAACGGCGACTGGGTGATGACATTTGCGCCATTCTTGTATAACAAATTAATGGTTTTATTGATGCTTTCCTGATTGCCGGGGATCGCTGAGGAAGACAGTATCACGCTGTCGCCGGGAATAAGGGAAATCTGTTTATGACTTCCTTGGGCAATCCTGGTCAAAGCAGCCAGGGGTTCTCCCTGGGAACCGGTACAAAGAATTGTTATGTTCCTTGCGCGTAGTCCGGTCAAATTGCGGCTGTACAGAAAGGTTCCGTACGGTGCTTTGATATAGCCCAGTCTCATGCCGACTTCGATGTTTTTTTCCATCGATCGGCCAAAGACGGCAATTTTTCTGTCGGTGGCGACCGATGCTTCGACGATTTGCTGGATACGGTGGACATTAGAGGCGAAGGTGGAGATGATGATGCGTCCGTCAATAGACGAGAAGAGGTCTTTGATCGTTTCGCCGACGACTTTTTCGGATATCGTAAAATCCTCAAGTTCGGCGTTGGTGGAGTCTGACATCAGACACAAGACGCCTTCTTCGCCGATTTTGGCCATCTTATGATAATTGGAGTCATTGGCGACCGGAGAAAAGTCGAATTTGAAGTCACCTGTATGGACAATGACACCCTCGGGAGTGGAGACTTTGATGCCAAAAGAATCCGGAATTGAATGGTTGGTCCGGAAGAAACTGATTGAAAGATGTTTGAACCGGATGATATCCGATTCATGATATTCCTGGAGATTCAGGGATAAATTGGCGTGTTCCTCCATTTTAACCTTGATCAGGCCGTAACTCAGTCCGGAGGCGTAGACGGTGGGGACTTTGACGGTTTTTAACAGAAACGGGATTCCGCCGATATGGTCCTCATGGCCGTGGCTGATTACCAAAGCTTTGATCTTGCTTTGATTTTCAACCAAATATGTATAATCGGGAATAACGTAGTCAATACCCATCAAATAGTCATCGGGAAATAAAAGCCCCGAGTCGATGATGACGAGCTCGTCACGATATTCCACGCAATACATGTTCTTGCCAACTTCTCCCAAACCGCCCAGTGCGAAGAGGCGAACCTCATGGGTTTTAGCGTTTGGTTCTAGCATGTTGTGAATCCTTTCCGAAATGGCAATTGTCCTTTACTGTTTCATTATGGATATTATAACCGAATTCCGGCGATTATGCAAATGATACCGTTTAATATTTTCCCGAATCTTGCATTCTATCGAATGTCGCATTACAATTGAAGCAGGAAGTGTCGCTTTCCAGTGTTCGGCGGTTTTCCGGATACATGGTTTTGAAAATTTTCCTTGTTGTTCATGTTATAATAATATTTGAGAAGGAGGGATCGGATGATTGCCAAAGTGCTTGTGGACGTTCCCGCAAAAGCGGTTGACAAACTTTTTGATTATCGGGTTCCTGAAGCTTTTTCGACCATTATCGAGGTTGGCATGCGGGTTAAGGTTCCTTTTGGCCCGCGCGAGCTACAAGGCTTTTGCCTGGAGTTGACTGATGATTCCCCGATTCTCGATTTGAAGCCGCTACTGGCAGTGCTCGATATCGAGAGTTATCTGACGGCCGAGTTGATCGATCTCGCCAAGAGAATCCGCGAAGAGACCGGCACCGTGATGATCAAAGTTATCGAAACGATCCTGCCCTCGGCCCTGAAAGCGACATACAAAACCAAAATCAGCGTCATAAACAGATTGGCTCTGTCAGCGGAACTGTCTTTGGAGTTTCTAGATCGAAACTATCGTTATCTTGACGATCTAACCGGATTTCTACCCGAAGTAAAGGCTCAGGTCAAAGCGGGCAATCTCCGTCAAGAAACAGAGATCAAAAGCCAAGCCACGGCGAGGACCAAAAGAGTTGTTCATCTGAGTGGGAAGAAGCCCATCAATCTTACAGCCAAGCAACAACTAGTCATCGACATCTTGAAAAACAATGATGGCATGCTCGGGATCCAAGAACTTGCGACTAGGGCAAAAGTGACCGCATCGGTGGTTAGTACCCTAGAAAAAAATGGCTTTATCGAGATCAAGACCAAGGAACACTACCGGGATTTATTTTCGCTCGCACAGCCGATCGAAAAGAACATCATTCTGAATCAGGCTCAGAGGCTTGCCCTCGATAAAATTGAGGCAAAACTGAATAGCGACCAGACTTTTCTATTGCATGGAGTGACCGGCAGCGGGAAGACGGAAATCTATCTGAATGCGATCGAAAAGGTGGTCAAACTCGGCAAGGAGGCTATCGTCCTCGTTCCCGAGATATCGTTGACGCCGATGATGATGTCACGGTTTATGAGCCGGTTTCCCGGGAAACTCGCCGTCCTTCATTCCGGCCTTTCTCACGGTGAAAAATTTGATGAGTGGCGAAAGATCATCCGCAAAGAAGTAAAGATAGTGATAGGTGCGAGAAGTGCCTGTTTCGCGCCGTTTACCAATCTTGGCATCATTGTCGTCGATGAGTTTCACGAGACGACGTACAAGCAGGAAGAACCCCCGAAGTACTATGCCATCGACGTTTTGTCCCTTAGGTCACAAACGAATCAAGCACCGCTGATCCTCGGATCGGCAACGCCTTCGATCGAGGCATATGCGCGCTTTAAACGCGGTTATTACGAACTATTGGAACTTCCAGAGCGAGCGCAAAACGCAAGCCTTCCCGACCTAGAGGTCATCGACATGAAACAGGAGTTTAAATCAGGCAACACGGGCCTTTTCTCAAGAAGGCTGACCGAAGAACTCTCCCTAACCCTTGATTGTGGTGAACAGGCGCTTTTATTGATGAATCGTCGTGGCTTTTCCACCTTCGTCATTTGTCGCAACTGCGGTTATGTGTTCACCTGCCCGGACTGCGATATTTCTCTTACCCATCATGAAGCTGATCGATCGCTCAAATGCCATTACTGCAATCACAAGGAAAAACTCCCGAAAACATGTGCAAAATGCGGTTCCGAAGAACTACGCTACTTTGGAGCGGGAACGCAAAAAATCGAGATTGAGCTCAAGCGGCTGTTTCCCTCGGCGAAAGTGATCAGGATGGATACCGACACCACCAAGACCAAGAATGCTCACGAGATCCTTCTCCACAACTTTGAAAAAGACGGCGACATTCTTTTGGGAACCCAGATGATTGCCAAAGGACTTGATTTTCCCAAAGTGACGCTTGTCGGCATCATCCAGGCCGATGGGAATCTCTATTCTCCTGATTTCCGGGCTCCGGAAAAGACGTTTCAACTGATAACGCAGGTAGCCGGACGGGCCGGGAGGCGAGAAAAGCAGGGGAAGGTCATCGTGCAAGCGTTCAATCCGAACCACTATGCCATTTCTTATGCCGTCAATCAAGATTATCTTGGGTTCTATTCGCACGAGATGAAATTGAGAAAGATTGCTCGCTACACGCCTTTCTATTATCTCGCCCAGTTGTTGTTCGCCGGTGAAAAGGTCCGGGATCTGTTCTTGGTTGCTAAAAAATCCGTCGATCAGCTTAGGAGCGAATTGAACTCGGAAGCGATTGTATTGGGACCATCCCTGCCGATTGTATCGAGAATAAGGGGAAAATATCAATGTCAAGTCATCATCAAACACCGAGATGAGCCGGCACTCAACCAAATATTGACCTCGATCAAAAATGAGTTCGATTCGGACCTTATCAGAGTCACGATCGACAGAACCCCGACTTTGGAGTAGGTGACAAACATGCGTATCGTATTTATGGGCACAACAGATTTTGCAGTTCCAATTCTTTTCGGACTGGCTGAAAGGCATCAGGTGGTGCTAGTCGTCACCCAGCCCGACAAGCCCGTCGGGCGAAAGAAGATCTTGAAGCCGTCGAGCGTCAAAATATGCGCCGGGTCACTCTCGATACCCGTATTTCAACCGGAAAGCATCAAAAAAGATTACTCGCCGATTCTAGATGCCAATGCCGAGCTGATCGTGGTTGCGGCCTACGGGCAGATGATCCCGCGGGAGGTCCTCTACTACCCGAAGTACAAGTCGATCAACGTCCATGCATCTTTGTTGCCAAAATATCGCGGCGGAGCTCCGATGCAAAGAGCGATCATGGCCGGAGAAGAAAAGACAGGGGTAACTGTAATGTACATGGCCCCAAAAATGGATTCGGGGCCGATTCTCGCCCAGGACAGTCTTATAATTCTTCCCGAGGACAATCTCGAAACCATTGAAGGGAAATTGGCGATCAAGGGAAAGAACTTGTTGTTGAGGACACTCGACAAACTGGTTATGGGGGAGATTGAGGCAAAGCCGCAAGACGAAGAGGAAGCCACTTACGGATATAATATCAGGCCTGAAGAAGAAAGAATCGATTTTCACGATACCGCCGTCAGAGTAAGAGACAAAATCAGGGCTCTTTATCCAAGACCGATCGCTCACGCCTTGATAAATGGGCAGAAGTTGAAGATTTTAAAAGCCACGGCGCTCGATACAAATGAATTTGTACCGGCAGAGGCGGGCGAAATCGTCCATGCGGACAAAGAAAAAGTACTGGTTTCCACCTCCCAAGGGCTTGTCAGTTTGCAGAAGGTGCAATTGGAGGGAAGAAATGCAATGAGCATTCAGACTTTTATGAACGGGATCGGGCGCACATTGCTCGTAAAAGGACGTAAATTCAAATAGATTTTCGCTTTTATCATTATAATATGCTATAATCAATAAATAGCATCACCATGATTTAACGACTTATTAGAGGTGATTTTTGTGAATCGTCAACGCAATCTCTTTTCACGAGAAGAAATGTTGAAAATGAACATCGAAAAACTGTTGGAACGCGGCGTCAGCGTTGAGCAAATCGCCGAAATCGCCTTCAAGCAACAGTCAAAGTGGAAACCGGACATCTCTTTCAGCGAATGCCTTGAGTCCGTTGAAAAGATTCTGTCTCTCCGTGATGTTTTTCATCTTCTTCAGTTGGGAGCGGAAATCGACAGACTGACCGAAGCCGAAGCCTTCCAGGGACCGATCCAGGCCATTTTGATGAGTGATCAAGGCATGTTTGGGATCGATGAGCTCTTTGGCATTGAACTGGCAGGCATTTATGGCACTATCGGCAGAACCAACTTCGGCGACATCGATGTCAACAAACCGGGAGTAATCAGCAAGCTGAATGAAGCCGGGAAGAAAAACAAGGGTGTCTGCCATACCTTCATGGACGATATCGTGGGTGCTATCGCCGCAGCCGCTTCCACAAGGGTAGCCCAGATCGAAAACGAAATCGAAGCGCGCAAAGACCCGTCGATTATCGAACAGTTTAAATTATTCTAAAAGCGGAATAATCTGTTTTCAGGGGGTGATGTGATGGACAACCGGGAAAAAACGCTTGATGAATTTTTTCGTAGGAACGACACCCAAAAAAAACGCCGCGGCGGCAAACGCGAGGAAAAAAATAAAATCGATGAGTATCTTGCTTCCGTACCAGTCGAAAAACCGGCAAAGAAGAAAACCGGGTTGGACAAATTCGTCGATTTTTTTCGTGTCACATCCTTTAAGAGCCGCTTTGACGAGAACAAGGTCCAAGCCAACCAAAAACCCTATATTTCCGAAGGCAAAGGCAAATTTGCCGTATTTTTGCTAAAACTAAAGAATTTCTTTGTCAGCGAATTCAGTTTCGAGGCGGGGGTTGACATCCTTGACGAGACCTCTGTCCTCTTCCGGAAAAATCTGGTTATCAGGAACATCCTCTGGATTACCAACCTTGTCTTTATGATTTTCATCTTGATGGCCACCGAAGGCACGAATCTGAAAATGAACCTGATCGTCGCTTTCGGCTTCGGACTTGTCATGTTCTTCACCAATCAAACAATCCGCAAAATCATTCTCCAAGAACCCAAGACGCTTCATAAACAACAGATCGGTGAATACATCTCCGGATTCTATATTCTCCTGATGGCGATATCCGTCTATATCAAGCTGCGTGTGACTCTTGGACAAGATCCCGCCATCGGTTACTTTTCGATCACTCAAGCGGGCTATGCCCTAATCTACTTTGCCCTAGTGGTTCTCGCCCTCTACCAAGATACCAAACTGTTGAGTTTGATGTTCAAGGTTGCTTTGATCTCGATGACAATCATCCATGTGACGGTTCTCTATGATGTCTATAATTACGCCTCGAGTTTCGCCGAAATGTGGAATTATCTTAAAGGCCCCGTGATTACGGATATCATCCTCCGCACCATCGTCTTGCTCGTCTTTGAGCTCGCGCTCTACTCGACCGCCAAGATCTCTGAGGATATGAACAACAAAAGGAAGGCGGAACTCGTCAAGCGCCGGGCGATGGAGAAGGATTTCAAAGCCGTCGTCTCCGATGTCTTCGATGTAATCGGCGTATACCGGCAAAGAAGCGACGAACATCAAGAGAAACTGCAGGAAAAATCACTCAGAAAGATCGCCGAGATGGCTGCCAAACTTGGCAACTACCTGGGATATTCGCCCAAACTTTGCAAGGAAATCTTTGATTTTTCGACGATCCATATCGACAAACGCGATCTGTTGTCGCTGGCAGACTATGACATGAAGGAAGTTCTCGATGAAGCCGATTTCCGTAAAATCAGAGAAAAGACGATCATTGGCTCGGTAATCATCAAGCGCCTGCAATTGGAGAAAAAGGGCGAAGACATCATCAGAGCCCATTTCGAGAAGACCGCCGACCAAGATTTCATCAAGGAAATGAACGCGATCCAGAGCAATCGTGAGTCACAGGTCATTCTTCTCTGTCAGATGTACGATATCCTGAGACAACCACGTAACTATAAGCGGGAACTCCGACATTCTCGGGCGATGGATCTGCTTCAACTTGAGTTTTATCCCTACTTTGATCCTCAGATTATCGACCGCTTTGTCAAATATAGTGATGATTTTGAGGCGATTTATTATCGTCTCAGCCAGGAATGAGGTTGGCTTATGTATAGATATTTCACCTCGGAGTCGGTGACCGAAGGCCATCCCGACAAGATTTGCGACCAAATATCCGATGCTATTCTCGATGCTATTTTGGCTGATGATCCCGATGCCAGAGTCGCTTGCGAGACGCTTGTTACGACTGGACTTGTGCTTGTGGCAGGGGAAATAACGACGAAGACATATGTCGATATTCAGAGTATTGTCCGCTCGACTGTGAAAGAAATCGGTTATGACCGTGGAAAATACGGTTTCGACGCCGACAACCTTGCCGTGCTGGTTTCCATCAACAGCCAGTCTCCCGACATCGCTCAAGGAGTCGACGAGAAAAAGACACATGAACAAGGAGCCGGCGACCAGGGTATGATGTTCGGTTTCGCCACCGATGAAACCAAGGAGTATATGCCGATTACGCATGTTCTGGCGAACAAACTCGCCAAGAGGCTTTCTGAAGTGAGAAAGAATAAACTCTTGCCCTATCTCCGTCCTGACGGAAAGACACAGGTTAGCGGAGAATTCAACGATGACGGATCGCTGAAACGCGTTTCGAAGATCCTTGTCTCAGCGCAGCACGCACCCAATGTCAGTTACGAAACGATCTATCAAGACATCGTTGAAAAAGTCATTAAACCGGTAATTCCACCAGTTTTTATCGACAATGAAACCGAATTTCTTGTCAATCCGACAGGCAGGTTTGTGATCGGCGGTCCTTTGGGAGATTCGGGGATGACCGGAAGGAAGATCATCGTCGACACCTATGGCGGGAGCGCCCATCACGGCGGAGGGGCATTTTCTGGGAAAGACCCTTCCAAACTCGATCGAAGCGGCGCCTATGCCATGCGCTACCTGGCCAAGAACCTTGTGGCCGCCGGGATTGCGAGAATGGTCGAACTTCAAGTATCCTATGCCATCGGTATCGCAAAACCGACATCGATCGGAGTCAATACCTTTGGAACCGGTGTGATTACAGACGATGAGATTAGGATGCTTATTGAGAAGCATTTTGATCTTCGTCCAAAAGCAATCATCGATTACTTTAAACTCAAAAGACCAATTTACAGGCAAACGGCCGCTTATGGCCATTTTGGGCGTGACGACCTGGATCTTCCCTGGGAAAAACTCGATCTTCAGGATGTCTTCCGTTCCTATTTGAAGGAGCGTGATTGAAATGTTTTTTCTATCTTTTGATTGGTCCTTATTCTTTGAGATCGGCCTGATTATTCTCTTCGTCACCGCTTTGATCGTCGTCAGCACCGTTTTGATTACAAGGACTTTGCGCCAGCGATACCGTGAAGTGTACAAGTATCATTCGAAAATGGAAATCGAGTTGAGAAAGACTGCGAACCTGTTATCAAAAAAAGTGTTTGATCCGGAACTTGCCAAGTACGAGAGCATCGCTGTCAAGGAACTGTCCCATGAACAAAAGAAAGAGCTGCTCGCGCTTGTCGACTCATTGTTCACAAAAATTGACAAGAATGATCCGGAAACGGCCTATATCGTCGAGACCTATGAGCGCCTTCAAGAGATGCGCCGTGTTCGTGACGGGAAGGCGATCATCTTCAACCATCAGATTACGATGTTTCCTTTAAACTTCTACTCGCGGATCTTCAGAATAAAAAAATGGGAACTGTTCACACACCAAGAATAAAATCAATGAAAGTCCTTTATAGCCCTATATGGGCTTTTTTGTTTGTGAATGGCGATCAAAAATTTTTTTTGAAGCGCAGATATTCTATCGCATCATCCTTTTCCGCTCGCATAGATTATATCATTGATTGCGAACGTTTTCTTTTTGCTGATTCCTATAAACATGGTATAATATTTGAAGTCGGGTGATGAGAATTGTACAATATCGCAAAAGACAGTATATTTCAACCGAAAGAGTTGCTTAATTACCGGCACAAATCAGGGTGGTTCACTACTCTGTATTTGTTGGTGCTCGCGCTGTTTGTCTCTTTGAGCGCCATCATCCATTACGGTTGGTACAAGGGCAACACCGTTATCACAACCGAAACGACTGGTTGCACTATTCGTTCCGGTGAACTTGTCTGCGATCAGGCGGCTTATGAACCGGGAAACAAGTTTCATCTATATGGCTACTCCATCCATTTTTTGGCCAGCGATGATCAAGTCTCGTCGATCATCAATCTGATGGATCAGCAAAGCCTTGTATTCAAAGGGAACTCAATGTCACTTTACTTTGATGGCGAAAAGAAGGCCGAAGTTCCCGTTTTTTCCCAGAGCTCGGCTTCGCTCAACTTTGATATTTTTTTCCAATCGATTAAGACGGGCCTTTTGCTTGGGCTGCTTCTTTTTCATTTCCTTGGCAACCTTTTTTTGTTGCTGATGATCGGGCTGGTGTCGACGCTGCCGTTCATCCGACTCAAAAAGTTCATTCCCTACAAGACGATTTTCAAACTGGTAATTTTTGCCCTGACACCCACAGCGCTTCTGATGACGATCTATAATTTGCTTGATTTTTCCGAAATCATATTCTTTCTATTACTTCTCATCGGTTATCGTTCAATCTATCAATTGCAACGTGAACTTCACTTCCAAACGCTTGTTCATCTCGAAAAGCGGGCGATGAATATCGTCGATGCTGAATACAGGGTTACCGATGACGAAGAAGACGAACAAGACGATGAAGACGGAAAAACAGACCTCGAATAAATGAATGGTCTTGCATAATTGACAATCGCATGTTATGATGATGTAAACGCTGAGAACAAGAAATAGTAACATCATATCTGACCTTTTAGAGAGCCGGTGGTTGGTGCGAACCGGAGGTCGATCGATGCGAATTGGTCTTGGGAGCTGTCCGGGCGAAACACGGGAGTCCGGAACGTCGAACCGCGTTAAGGGATGAGTGCCGGCATTCGCCGGAACAAAGGTGGTACCGCGAGCAAATCGTCCTTGATCGGACGATTTTTTAATGGGAGGAAAGATAATGAGCGAATTCAAACCCAGCTTCGATCATCGGAAGATTGAACCGAAATGGCAGAAGAAATGGTACGAATCAAAATTGTTCCAAGGCAACGATTTCGATCCCAAGCCGAAATACTATGCCTTGGTGGAATATCCGTATCCGTCCGGAACAGGATTGCACGTCGGCCATTTTCGAGCTTACATGTCGCTCGAGGTAATCGCCCGCAAAAGGCGGATGGAAGGCTACAATGTGTTGTTTCCGATCGGTTTCGATGCTTTTGGCTTGCCCACAGAAAACTATGCGATCAAGAACAAGATCCATCCCCGGAAGATCACCGATCAAAACATTGACATATTATTGAAAGAACTCAAGGCCGCCGGTTTTTCTTTCGATTTTTCCCGATTGATAGATACAACCGATCCGGAATATTACAAATTCACCCAATGGATTTTTCTCAAACTCTTTGAACACGGACTGGCCTACAGAAGCAAGACATACGTCAATTTCTGCCCCGACTGCAATGTCGTCTTAGCCAATGAAGAGTCGCAAGGCGGGATTTGCGACCGTTGTGGCAGCGCTGTCGAGCAAAGGGAAAAGGACGTTTGGTTTCTAAGAATAACCGCTTATGCAGAGAAACTGCTTCAGGGACTAGAGGAACTCGAGTGTTCACAAAGGATCAGGGTCGAACAGGAGAACTGGATCGGCAAGTCCGAAGGAGCCCATATCTTGTTTTCTGTCAAAGGAACCGATGACAGGATAAAAGTGTTTACGACAAGGCCGGATACCATCTATGGGGCGACATTTATGGTCGTCGCACCCGAACACGAACTGATTGAGAAGCATCGGGACAAGATCAAGAATCTCGTGGAAATCAACGACTATCAGACCGAGGCGAAACATAAATCAGAGTTTGAGAGAATTCAACTCCAAAAGGATAAAAGTGGCGTCAAGATCGAAGGACTGACGGCGATCAACCCTGTGAACGGCAAGGAAATACCCATTTTCATTGCCGATTACGTGATGATCACTTACGGCACCGGCGCGATCATGGCTGTTCCGGGGCATGATGACCGCGACTACGAATTTGCCAAAAAATATGGTCTTGAGATCGTTGAAGTGATCAAGGGCGGCGACTTAAGTCAAGCGGCTTATACCGATACCGAAAACGGGATTTTAGTCAACAGCGATATCATCGACAACCTCTCTGTCAATGAAGCGAAGGTCAAGATCATCGACTATCTTCAGAAAAACGGCCTTGGTGAACAGAGTGTCCAATTCAAGATGAAAGACTGGGCCTTCAACCGTCAGCGCTACTGGGGCGAGCCGATACCCATTATTTATTGCGATCATTGTGGGATCGTGCCCGTTCCCTACGAGGATCTTCCTGTAAGATTGCCGATGGTCGAGGCGTTCATGCCGACATCGACCGGCGAAAGTCCGCTCGCGAACATCCCCGAGTTCGTTAACTGTAAATGCCCGAGGTGCGGCAAAACGGCACGACGTGAAACCGACACGATGCCCCAATGGGCGGGTTCCAGCTGGTATTTTCTCCGTTATCTCGATCCCGGCAACAAGAACTTTATCGCCGACAAAGACAAACAAAGATACTGGGGAAAGGTCGACTGGTACAACGGAGGCATGGAACACGTTACCAGACATTTGATTTACTCGCGCTTTTGGAACCAGTTTCTCTACGATATCGGGGAAGTTATTCACAGGGAACCTTATCTGAAGCGAACCGCTCAGGGTTTGATTCTTGGGGATGATGGCGAAAAAATGTCAAAGTCTCGCGACAATGTCATCAATCCGATGGAAATTATCGAAAGTGAAGGCGCCGACACCCTTAGAACTTACATTCTGTTCATCGGCGACTATGAAATGCCGACGCCATGGAACGAGAATGGGATGAAGGGCTGCCGCCGCTTTCTTGACAAGATCTGGAGGATGTTGCCAAAAGTTTCGGCTCAGAAAATACCATCCAAAAACCTTGAAACGCTTATTCACAAAACCATCAAAGGCGTCAGCGAAGATTATGAGAATCTGAAATTCAATACCGCCATCGCCAAAATGATGACTCTGGCCAACGAGTTCGGCCAACAGGAAGCAATTTCCAGAGAAGAGTATGAAGTCCTTCTCAAACTGCTTTCGCCGGTGGCTTCGCATGTTACCGAGGAACTCTGGCATCTGCTTGGCAATACTAGCTTTTTGGTTGAAGAGAAGTGGCCCGAGTATGATCCGCTTAAACTGCTTCAAGACAAGATCGAAATCGTTATTAACGTCAATGGTAAAATCAGGGACAAAGTGATGGTCCCCGTTGATATGGATGAAGCGGAATTGATCAAGTTGGCACTTGCGCAACCGAAGATTCAAGAATGGATTAAAAACCAAACGATCAAGAAAACCATTGTTGTCAAAAACAAACTCGTCAACATCGTCATCTAAAGCAAATCACCCGTCATGAGCGTAGTCTTATGGCGGGTGTTTTTTTTGCGTGAGTATTTACAAAAGCAAGTCGGCGAAGTTTTGGTTGAGAAAACCATCGCGGTAAAAAGCGAAAAATGTAGTCGTTGCGGCGCTGATAAGGAAATGATTGTCATCGATGCGCTTGGAAGGTATGCTTGTCGCGACTGCGGATCCAATTCGGACATGATTCTTTACCGCTACCGGCAACGACTTCCTTTGGTTGAACACCGTCTCGATTTGAATCTTCAACTTACCAAATGGCAAAAACGCGGGAGTGAGTTCATCATCCGGTGTTACTTATCACATGCCCATGGTTTTCTACAGGCTGTTTGTGGCGCCGGGAAGACCGAAATGACTCTGGCTGCGATCTGTCTTGCCTTGAACCGACATATCCGTGTTGGTTTTGCGATCCCGCGAAAACAGGTCGTCATTCAACTGAGTGAGAGGATCAAAAAATATTTTCCCTCAAGCAATGTCAAGGCGATACATGCCGAGGCAAAGAACGACCGCGATGCCCACATTGTCGTGATGACGATCCAGCAGTTAGTTAATTACAAAGACGAATTTGGACTATTATTAATCGACGAAGTCGATGCTTTTCCTTTTGCGGATTCCCCCTTTTATTGGCGGCTGGCTAATCAGGCACTCCGGGCGGGTGGGAGTCTCATCCTGATCTCGGCCACATTGACATCGGCTTTAAAGCGCAAACTGACAAAAAGCGGATTTCGTTTCCACTTCAATCCGGCTCGTTTTCACGGGGTCGATCACGATCTTCCCCGATTCCTGCAATTATCTGGATCCGCTTTGGAAACCATCCTTGAAAGCATTTTACCGATTCTTAAAAAATGGCGACTGGACTCGAAACGGGCAATTTTGTTTCTGCCATCGATCGCAAAATGCTTGGCTTTTGCCTCACTGCTTAGAAAGGAAGGCGTCAAAGCAAGGGCGGTTACATCCGAAACCGAACGAAAAGAAGCGATCATCCATGAATTCTCTGCCGGAAATCTCGATGTCCTAGTATCCACATCAATCCTCGAAAGAGGAATAACCTTCAGCGGGATCCAGATTGCCGTCCTTCAGGCAGACAGTCCTCTTTATGACCGCGATACCCTGATCCAAATGTCTGGCAGAGTTGGTAGAGATCTATGGGAGCCTCGAGGAGAAATATGGTTTCTCTCGGAATATTTGAGCCCGGCAATGCGAAAAGCAAGAGCTGAGATTCGAATGCTGAACCGCAGAAAAAACCTAGGCGGTGATTGAAATGCGCTGCCCTCTTTGCCGCCAGATCTACGTCCGCGAGCTGTATTTCTCGACTTTGTTTTCCCCCGACCGACTATGCCCTGAATGCCAAAGGATCATGGATGCCGAGTACTTCGAAGAATTGATCCCGCTGGCAGGCGGGTCAATCAGATACCGTTATCTGATTGATCAGCCTAAAGCCGAGTATGATTCATACCTTTCATATTCCTATACATTTGCGAAAACGCTGGATCTTGCCGTTTCACACGACCTTATCATCATGATCGAAGATCAGGAGATAACGGCATTTTCAGGTTGGTTTCCTTTAATCAAGGCTTTTGGATCAATCCTGATGGTATCGGTTATTCGTTTTGAGTTTGCTTATTTGATCGGCGAAAATCAATAAGGAAACAATGGCGATTTATTTACATTGACATTGGCAAATGCTATAATTAATATATAGTAAGATATGCAATTACAAAAGGAGTGATGATAGTGAAACTTGATGTGAGAGGTAAGGGCGGAGTTGAGATTACGGAAGCGATCCGCAAGTACTTCGAAAAGAAACTCGCTAAGGTGGAGAGAGTGGTCTCCATAGAATTGGAAGCTTTCGCAGTATGTAAAGTTTATCGTGACATGATGAAAGTCGAAATAACGATTCCAATCAAATTCATCACAATCCGGGCGGAGGTCGAAGACAAAGACTTGTACGCCGCCATCGATAAGGCTGTCGACAAACTTGAAGCCCAGATCCGCAAGAACAAACACAAACTGAATCGCAGTCTCCAAGAAAAAGCGGGCTTGAAAGAGGTCTTCAAAAACGATTATCTCAGTATCGAGGAACTGGAGAGGGAACTGATCTCGCCAATCAAGAAAAAGCGGATCAAACTCGATGTCCTAACGATGGACGAAGCAATAACTCAGATGGAATTGCTTGATCATGATTTCTTTATTTTCTATAACGAGAACAAGGAAGTTTCAGTTCTTTATATCCGTGAAGACGGAAAATATGGGTTGATAGAGACCTATTGATTATCACAAGTGACCTTAAAAGGTCACTTTTTTTCGGGGTGTGGCTAAATAAATTGTGTTTGCTTCGTAATTTGTGGTATGATTAAAGGTGTCAATGAAGAGGTGAATTAACGTGTTTAAACTTTTCGATCCAAATAGAAAAACACTGAAGCGACTCGGAAAAATCGCCGATCAAGTTCTTTCACTCGCAGATGAATACAAACAGTTTTCCGATGACGTATTGCGCCATAAGACCGCAGAGTTTAAGGAAAGATACGGTAATGGCGAGTCGTTGGACTCTTTGCTTGTCGAAGCTTTTGCAACTGTCAGAGAGGCTTCCACGAGAGTGACAGGGCTCACACCGTTCAAAGTTCAGGTTATGGGAGCTATCGCCATTCATGAGGGCAATATTGCTGAAATGAAGACCGGCGAGGGCAAAACCCTCACCGCGGTCATGCCCGCCTATCTCAATGCTCTGACCGGTGAAGGCGTTCATATCGTCACCGTCAACGAGTATCTCGCCGGCCGTGAGGCCAACGGTGAGATCGGCGACTTGTTTCGTTTTCTCGGACTATCGGTCGGTTTGAACATTCGCGATCTCACTTCCGAAGAGAAGCGCGCAGTCTACAACTGCGACGTCGTTTATTCGACGAACAACGAACTCGGTTTCGACTATCTGCGCGACCACATGGTCATCTACAAGGAAAATATCGTCCAAAGGCCGCTCAACTATGCAATCATCGACGAGGTCGACTCGATCTTGATCGATGAAGCCAGAACACCGTTGATCATCTCCGGCGGTGAGAAAAACACCGCCGATCTCTATAAGCAGGCCAACTATTTTGCCATTCGCCTCAAAGAGGAAGAGGATTACGATATCGATCTCAAGGACAAAACGATCAATCTGACCGAAACCGGCATCAAAAAGGCGGAAGCGCACTTCAATCTGGAAAATCTCTACGATCTTTCCAACGTTTCCTTGTTGCATCACATTAACAATTCCCTGAGAGCCAATTACATCATGTCCCGTGACGTCGATTACGTCGTTCATGAGGGCAAAGTCGTCATTGTCGACCCTTTCACCGGCAGATTGATGCACGGAAGGCAGTTTTCCGAAGGTCTGCACCAAGCCCTTGAGGCCAAAGAAGCCGTCGAGATCAAAAAGGAAACCACGGTATTGGCGACCATTACGTTCCAGAACTTTTTCCGGATGTACAAGAAACTCTCGGGCATGACCGGGACAGCCAAAACCGAAGAAGAGGAATTCCACAATATCTACAATATGTTTGTCGTCGAGATTCCAACCAACGTTCCCGTCATTCGCATCGATGACAACGATTTGATCTTTGCGTCAATGGAAGCCAAATACAAGGCGTTGGCAGAAGAAATCGAAAGACGCCACCGCCTCGGACAACCGCTACTTGTTGGAACGATCTCGATCGAGAGTTCGGAACTGTTGTCGTCGCTTCTCAAGAGGCGCGGAGTCAAACATGACGTCTTGAATGCCAAACAGCACGAACGGGAAGCCGATATCGTCGCCAAAGCCGGCCAGATGTATTCTGTGACCATCGCCACAAATATGGCCGGGCGTGGCACTGACATCAAATTGGGACCGGGAGTCGTTGAACTGGGCGGTTTGGCAGTAATCGGAACCGAAAGGCATGAAGCCCGCCGGATCGACAACCAGCTCCGGGGCCGGAGCGGTCGTCAAGGCGACCCCGGATATTCGCGGTTCTTCATCTCTGCCGACGATGACTTGATGCGCCGTTTTGGCGGTGAGAGATTCAAGAGAATGATTTCGATGATCACCGTTCAAAAAGACACCGGCCAGGAACAACCATTGGAATACGGCATGTTCTCAAAACTGGTGCTCAGGGCGCAACGCCAGATTGAAGGTAGCAACTTCGACAGACGGAAAACCGTTCTCCAATACGATGAGGTTTTACGCAAACAACGCGAGATTATCTATCAGCAACGCACCGATATTTTGTTTCTTGAAAACATCGAAGAAACCGTCTGCTTGATGATTGAAACAATCCTTGACAAGATCCTTAATCTCCACCAGAACGACCGCAAGCAACTCTACACCTTGCTCAACAGATACTTTCAAAAAGACATAATCGACGAAAAAATCGTTCTTAGCGACGCCGATGTCCGTGAGTACGTCATGGACCAGTACAAGCGCGAAGTGAGCCAGAAAAAATCGTTGGCCGGAGACAAGGCCTTCAACGACTTCCTCAAAGCGGTTACTTTGAGGGTTGTCGACACCTATTGGGTTCAGCACATCGATGCGATGAGCGAGCTCAGACAGGCAGTTTCCTTGCAAAGTTACGGGCAAATCAATCCCTTCAGGGAATATCAGGAAATAGGCTTCAACATGTTTGAGACGATGGTCGAGAACATCCAGAGCGATGTCACCAGATTTGTCCTCAAAGCCCAGGTCAGGCAGAATACCGAACGCGTCCAGGTGGCCAAGCCAATCCACGCAATCTCGGGGAAAGAAGATGACACCCGCAAGAGGCAGCCTGTCAAAGCGGCGGAAAAGGTCGGACGGAACGATCCCTGCCCTTGTGGCAGTGGCAAAAAGTACAAGCATTGTCACGGCCGCAACTAGAGAGTACAAGGAGAATCAATGAATTTACTTGAGTTAAAAGCAGCCCTTCTTGAAGCGAAGGACAAGTTTGCCGAACTGAAACAAACAATCGGCCTTGAAAAATTGAATGCTCGTCTTAAAACATTGGATCAGGCAACGCTTGCGCCTTCTTTTTGGTCTGATCAAAAACAAGCCCAAAAGACGATCCAAGAACAAAACGAAATCAAGGCGATCCTCACGCAATACCAGAGGATCGAGGAGACTCTCGAGACGCTTTCTTTCAGTTATGAACTGGCCGAGGTCGATCAGGAATTTGATTTTCAGGAAGTAGAGCAGCTCATAGCCGATTTCAACTTGAACCTTGAAAACCTGACGATCAAGACCCTGCTCGACAAGCCCTACGACAAATCAAATGCGATTATGGAGTTCCATCCGGGAGCCGGCGGAACCGAAAGCCAAGATTGGGCGGAGATGCTCTTCCGGATGTATACCCGCTGGATCGAGAAGAGTGACTTCAAAATGACTGTTCTTGACTATCAGGATGGAGAGGAAGCCGGCTTGAAATCGGCGACGATCCTGGTCCAGGGAACCTATGCCTTTGGTTATCTCAAAGCCGAATCCGGGGTTCATCGCCTGGTCAGAATCTCCCCTTTTGATGCCTCTGGCCGCAGGCACACTTCGTTTGCCTCGGTGACGGTCATCCCCGAAATCGATGACACGATTGAAGTTGAGATCAACAACGAAGATCTAAGAATCGACACGTACCGCTCAAGCGGGAAAGGCGGACAGGGAGTCAACACCACCGATTCGGCGGTCCGGATCACGCATTTGCCGACAAAAATCGTCGTCACCTGCCAAAACGAGCGTAGCCAGCTCCAAAACCGAGAAACGGCGATGCGCGTCTTGCGCGGTAAACTCTACCATCTCGAACTCGAGCGTAAGCAACAACAATTGGAAGGCTTGTCGACCGCCAATGTCGCGAACGCCTTTGGCAGTCAGATCCGCTCCTATACTTTCCATCCCTATTGCCTTGTCAAGGACCACAGAACGAACGTTGAAACCGGAGCCATCCAAAAAGTAATGGATGGCGACATCGATCAGTTCATCAACGCTTTTCTGATTAATGCGCGCTAACCGGGAATTAAAATTGCTCTTTTAAGGAAGTGATGTCATGCCAAAAGTAACTGCTCTCAAACGAAAAAAACGCCAGTATGAAGTAACTTTCATGTTTGATGACGGCAGCGAGAAGACCTTTGTCTGTTCTGAGGACCTGGTTGTTTCTTACCGGCTTGTTCGAGGGAAGGAAATCAATTCTGATAGGTTTAAGGTTTTCTTAGCCGACCAAGCCATTGACGGTTTGATTGAAAAGGCAAGGCGTTATGCCGCGACAGCTCCCCGTTCGGAAAAAGAAATAGATGTTTACCTGACAGAACGCGGAGCGAGTCCGAAAGACACTTCTTTGATCAAGGCAAAACTGAAAAAAATCGGTCTGATCGATGATTCTGTTTTTTCAAGAAATCTTGTCGAATCGATGTTTTACGAAAAACGTTTCGGAAAGGAAAAAATCCTCTTTACTCTCGAACAAAGAGGCTTTCCAAGGCAATTGTTGAAAAACGCGGTCGCTATGATTCATAAAGAAGATGTGGAAGCCAATTTGGAATACTTGTTTCAAAAGAAACTTCCCTCGCTGAAATCGGGATCGGTGAAGGCTGCCAGTGAAAAGATGAAAAGATATCTTCTCGCAAGGGGTTACGAAGTCTCCGACGTTATCGCCTATGTCGATGCTCATCAAAACGAGTTTTCCAAGCAAATCGACGAAGAGAAAGAAATTTACAAGGACTATCAAAAACTTGAGAAACGATATGAAAAAACCACCGAATCGAAACAAGCAGTCACTACGAAAATCATCAAGAGTTTGCTGGCAAAAGGCTACCAGTACTCTTTGATCAAGAAAACCCTCGAAAGGAGAAGATGACATGGAGTATCGTCTTTCTGATGCCGATCTTTTTCTTTTTAACGAAGGCAGGCTAAAAGAGGCTTTCCGGCATTTCGGAGCCCACTTGGAGAAGGATTCTGACGGACGCATCCTCGGCGTCAGGTTTACCGTGTACGCTCCCCATGCCAAGATTGTCTCCGTTGTCGGCGACTTCAACAACTGGGATACAAGGACTCATGTTCTCGAAAAGACCGATAATTCCGGTGTTTTTTCTTTATTTGTGAAAGGGCTTGGCGAATGGGAACGCTACAAGTACTGCATCGTCACCCGCAAGAACAAGACTTTGTTCAAAGCCGACCCTTATGCTTTCTTTGCGGACAATCGGCCTGAAACGTCGTCGAAAACATACGATATCGATGGCTATTTCTGGCATGATCAAGACTATCTGGAAAGAAGGAACGCCGCCAACAAATATCAAAGCCCCATGGCGATTTACGAAGTTCATCTTGGTTCTTGGATGACCAAGCCGGATGGCTCGTTTCACAAATACAATGAGCTTGTCGACCTTTTAATCCCCTATGTTAAGGCTCATGGCTTCACTCATATCGAGATCATGCCCGTCGTCGAGCATCCGCTGGATGAGTCTTGGGGCTATCAGGGGACCGGATATTACGCTGCCACTTCCCGTTACGGCGTTCCCAAGGATTTCATGTATTTTATCGATCGCTGCCATCAGGAGTCGATCGGCGTCATCATTGACTGGGTGCCCGGGCATATCTGTAAAGATGCCCACGGTTTGTATATGTTCGATGGCGAGCCTCTTTACGAGTATGAAGATGAGAAAATCCGCGAAAACAAAATTTGGGGAACCGTCAACCTTGATTTGGGCAGGGGAACGACTAGGAGCTTTCTGATTTCCAGCGCCATTTTTTGGATCGATTATTTCCATGTCGACGGGTTCCGCATTGATGCGGTTTCCAACATCATCTATTATCTTGGGAATTCTGCCCTGGGAGTCAATGAGGGGGCCGTCTGGTTTCTTAAGGAACTCAACCTCGCCGTCAAGGAAAGAAGCAACTCGCTGTTGATGTTTGCCGAGGATTCGACTACCTTTCCCAAATTGACCCATCCTGTGGCTGAAGGCGGCATCGGCTTCGACTACAAATGGAATATGGGTTGGATGAATGACACTCTCAGATACTTTCAAAAAGATCCCATTTACCGCAAGTATCATCATGATCTGCTTACTTTCGGGATGGTCTATGCTTATTCCGAAAGATTCATCTTGCCGTTTTCACACGACGAGGTTGTTCACGGCAAGAGGGCTTTGGTTGACAAGATGCCGGGCGATTACTGGCAGAAATTCGCAAATTTCCGGGTTATGATCGGATTATTGTTCACCCATCCGGGCAAAAAGCTGTTGTTTATGGGCGGCGAGTTTGCCCAGATGCATGAATGGAAGGACAAAGAGGAACTGGACTGGATTCTCTTCAACTATCCGATGCATGCCATGGCCAACCGCTACATCAAAGACCTTTTGGCCGTCTACAATCATCACAAGGCATTGTCGGAACTGGACCACGATCCTTGGGGTTTCTCTTGGATCGACGCCGACAACCGCGATCAATCGATTATCTCTTTTGTCAGAAGGTCTTCCTCGTTAAACGATTTGTTAGTCGTGGTCATGAACATGACTCCGGTTGCCCACCAGCATTTTAAACTCGGTGTGCCATTAGCGGGAGTATATGAGGAAATACTGAATTCCGACAAGGAAATCTACAGCGGATCCGGACAATACAACGGTCTCCCCCTGCATTCTTTCAGTGAAAATATCCACCGTCAGAATCAGGCGATCGAATTGGTGGTCGGGCCGTTTGCCCTCAGCATTCTCAAGTATCAAGGCGAAAGAGGCGATTGATTTGAGAAAAGATCTGATTGCGATGATCTTGGTCGGCGGCAAGGGAACTAGGCTCGCGGGCATCACCCGCGATCTCGCCAAGCCGGCTGTTTCTTTTGGCGGGAAGTATCGGTTGATCGACTTCACTTTGTCAAACATCGCCAATAGCAACATCGATATCGTTGGCATAATCACACAATACGAGCCACAGGAATTGATGGCTTATATCGGCTCGGGAGCTTCCTGGGATCTCGACAATATTGATGGGGGGCTCTGCTTTCTCACGCCTTACGCTACGAATGAAACCATTCTCTGGCAGCGGGGAACCGCCGATGCCGTCAAGCAATACTTCAATTTCATCACCGAAAACGCCGCTGAGCATGTATTGATCCTCTACGGCGATCATATCTATAAGATGGATTATGACCGGATGTTTTCTTTCCATAAGGAAATCGGAGCCGAGATCACGATCGCGGGAACCAGAGTGAAGGAAACAGAGACATCCCGTTTCGGGATAATGACAATCGATTCGGAAAAAAGACTGATCGACTTTCAGGAAAAACCAAAGAAGTCACGCTCGAATATGGCTTCGATGGGAATCTATTTGTTCAACACCGATGTATTAAAAACAATGTTGAATGAGGCGAACCCGGAAGCGGATTTCGATTTTGGGAAAAACATCATTCCGCGAGCACTAAAAGAAAAACGCCATGTCGCAGTTTACGAGTTCGATGATTATTGGGCTGATGTCGGTACTGTCGAATCGCTTCACCGAGTGAATATGGATCTACTCGATGACCCTGATTTTTTGACATTGAACATATCAAGAAACTTGCCGATTTACTCAAAATCCCTGAATCTTCCTCCGCATATTGTGTTGGATAAAGCCAGGATCGTAAATTCCGTGATCGCCGACGGTTCGATCATCAATGGGACTGTCATCCATTCGACAATCGGGTATAAGACAATCGTCGAGGAAGGCGCGATCATCGAGGATTCGGTCATTCTTCCGGGAGTTCGCATTTGTAAAAATGCCGTTATCAGAAACGCGATCGTGAACCGCAACCAAGTTTTGCCTGAAGGATTCCGATTCACGCCCGAGGTTGTCTCTCTTTGTGACCTTGAGTCATCCTCGGGACAAGGAGGCGAACGACATGGCTAATATGTTCGTGGTTGTCGACGCCTCTAGCAAGGGCTCTTTCAACAAGCTCTGTCGCCACCGGATTCCGGGAGCGCTTCCCTTTGGGGCCAAATACCGATTGATCGACTTCACCCTTTCAAACTGCAAGAACTCCGATGTCACAAATGTTGCGATTTTTCCTTACGGCAATTACCGTTCGCTCGCCGACCATATCGGATCGGGCGACCGTTGGGACCTGAACCGCCGGAAAGACGGAATCTTCATCCTGCCTCCGAAGACCATGTCGTTGACTTTCGAGGATTCCATCAGTTTTCAAAGGATGTACGAGCACCTTGAGTACTTCTTGCGGTCGACTCAGGACTACGCCATGGTTTCTCCGGCCAATCTGGTTTGGAATGTCGATTATCGCATGCTCCTTGATGAGCATCTCGCTTCCGAAGCCGATCTCACCGAGATCTTAAGCGACGACAACCGGAGAATCAAAACCTTCATCCTATCAAAGAAATTATTGCTGGATTACATCACAAGTTATGACACGCTCCCGTTTCGCAATCTCTCTGATGTTTTCGACTATGCGACAAATATCAAGAAACACCATTTCGAGTTTTCTTCCGACTGCTATCTGATCGACAGTCCGTTTACCTTCTATGAGGTCAATATGCGGCTATTGATGCCATTAACGCGGGAGCGGTTGTTCTGCCCGGACCGGCCGATCTATTCCAAGGAGACGATGTCGGCGCCGGCGAGATACGGAAAAAACGCTTTGGTAAAAAACAGCATCATCGCTTCCGGAGCTGTGATTCACGGACAAATCGAAAACTCGATCATCGGCAGAAAGGCGGTTATCAAGGAAGGGGCCGTCGTTAGAAACGCCGTCATCATGAACCAGTGCGTGATCGAGGCAAACGCCCAAGTCGAGTATGCGGTTCTCGACAAGCAGACAATAGTCAAGGAGGAAGCCATCGTTAGCGGCGATCTGAACCAATTGTATTTGTCCGAAAAGAAACAGATCGTTGCCGGCGGACAAAAACTGATGATTTTGCAGGTTACCTCCGAATGCCATCCCTTCGCAAAAACCGGCGGCTTGGCGGATGTGGTCGCCTTGCTTGCCCGCAAATACGCTACCCTCGGATTCCCTTCGGCGGTGATGTTGCCGCTGTATTCGGGGATCAAAGAAAAGTTTAAACTGTTTTTGGAACTCAAGGCCGAACGACAAGTTTCGTATGGGAACGAATCTCACCGCGTTTCACTCTATCACTACACCGATCAGAACATCGACTTTTATTTTCTTGAAGCCTACGATTTCTTTGATCGCGATCGTCTGTACGGATACGAGGACGACGGTGACCGTTTTGCCTTCTTCGCCAAGGCGGCGCTATCTTTTTTCGATGTTTTTGAGGATGTCCCCAACATCATCCATTTCCATGATTGGCATCTGGGGCTGTTGCCGTGGCTCTTGAAGAACGATGAACGTTATCGAAAGATAAAGACCATCCTGACGATCCACAATGTTGAATACCAAGGAGTCCACGACGCTACGATCCTCGCCAGACTTGGCATCGAATCCATGTGGCCGAACCTCCAACAGATCAACTTTTTAGAGATCGGCATTCAAACCGCTTCTTTGATCACGACGGTTTCCGAGACTTACCGTGACGAACTCCGCTACGCCTATTATGCCAAGAATCTCGTTGAAGCGCTCAACCGGCGGGACCGCGATTTCTACGGCATCCTGAACGGCCTTGACGAGGAGATCGATCCGGGGAAGGATCTGACCATCGCTGAGAAGTACACGCTTGTGAATGTGTTCGACGCCAAGAAGAAGAACAAGCTCGACTTGCAGAAAAGGATGGGGCTCATCGAAGGCGAGGGGTACTTCGTCATCGGCATGGTCAGCCGCATCGTTGAACAAAAGGGCTTCGACATCTTGTTGCCGGCAATCGATGAGGTCTTGAAGAATCCCAAGGTCGAATTCGTCATTCTTGGCAGCGGCGACGAGAACTACATTAACCGCCTCAAGCAACTCGGCGAGCGCTACAAAAACAGAGTTGCTCTGAACATCGGCTATAACTCGACCGAACCGTCGTACATCTATGCCGGGGCGGATGCCTTCTTGATGCCGTCCCGCTACGAACCGTGCGGGACCAGCCAGATGATCGCTCTCAAGTACGGAACGATCCCGATCGTCAGACAAACCGGTGGGCTGAACGATACGATTGAGCAGTTTGACGCAGTCACAAAACGCGGAAACGGCTTTAAATTCTACAACTACGATCATCGCGATCTGATCTTCCAGATTGAGAATGCGCTCAACATTTTTGATTCATCGTCCCACGTCTGGCGCCAGTTGATCATCAATGCCATGAATTCCAGCTTTTATCCTGAAGACACGGCCAAAGCTTATATCGAACTCTACCGGATGGCGCTTTCAAAGGATTGATCTATCCATCAACCCCGTAAAACGCCACTGAATCATCAATTAGCGAGGTGTGATCCCATGAAGCAATCTGTATTTAGATCCAAAGAAGCCTTTATTGAAGCTTTCTCGTCAAGAATGATCGCCACATACCAGAAAGAAGTCTCTCTTTCGAGCGTAAGAGAACGTTTCAACGTTCTCGGGACGCTAGTCAGGGAACATATCGCTTTTGACTGGATTAAGACCAACGAACTGCTCGAGCAAAATGACGGTCGAATCGTCCATTATTTTTCCATCGAGTTTTTGCTCGGCAGGCTCATCACCAACAATCTGATGAATCTGGGTCTTTGGGATGTTGTCAACGAGGCGTTCAACGAGCTCGGCATTGACTTGAACGAAGTCGAGATCTATGAATCCGATCCCGGACTCGGCAACGGCGGCCTTGGCCGCTTGGCGGCCTGTTTTCTCGATTCGTTGGCATCGCTCGGTTTGCCGGGTTTTGGACAATGCCTTCGCTATCAATACGGCCTTTTTCGCCAGAAAATCAAGAACGGTTATCAGGAGGAGCGTCCCGACAACTGGCTTTCCGACGGCTATGTCTTCGAGATCAGGCGGGAAGAGGAAGCCGAAGACGTCATGTTTTTCGGGCATGTGGAATACAATGGCAAAATGGAATACCATCCGCGCGAGTTCATCCGCGCAGTGCCGTACGATATTCCCATCGTCGGCGACCATAACCGGATCGTCAACTATTTGAGGCTTTGGAACGCCGAGCCTTCCCGCAAGTACCCCAAGCACATTTCCCCATATGAGTATCATGAGGAATTGCGGAATATATCCGGGTTCCTCTATCCCGATGACACGACTGACGACGGCAAGCGCCTCAGGTTGATGCAACAGTATTTCTTGAGTTCGGCCGGTGTCAAATCGATTTGCCGGAAACACAAGGAGAAATACGGTTCGCTGAAAGACTTGGATAAGCATGTCGTCTTCCATATCAACGACACTCATCCGACCCTGGTGATTCCCGAGTTGATGCGGATCCTTCTTGATGAAGAGGGCATGGAATGGGACGATGCCTGGAAAATCGTCCAGAATGCCGTCGCCTATACTAACCATACGATTCTCGCGGAGGCTCTGGAACAATGGCCGATCAGGATCCTCGAGCCCTTGTTGCCCAGGATCTATCAGTTGATCGAGGAGATCAATCGTCGTTTCGTTGCCTATCTGGAACAAGGCTTTGCCCGCAACAATCCCGGTTTGGTCCGGAAACTGGCGATTATCGACGGCACCCAGATCCGGATGGCGCATCTTTGCATTGTCGCGAGTTTCTCCGTCAACGGGGTCGCGAGACTCCATACTGAAATCTTGAAAACGATCGAGATGAAGGAGTTCAATGAGCTATATCCGGGAAAATTCACAAACGTGACCAACGGCATCACCCATCGCCGCTGGCTGATCCAGTCCAATCCGGAACTAGCGGGATTGCTCGATTGCCACATCGGCCCAAAATGGCGGAGGAATCCCGCCGAACTCGCGCAGCTCGAGAGCCACAAGGACGATCTCGCTCTCCAAAAAGCGTTTCTTATTGTCAAGCGCAAGAAGAAAGCGGCGCTGGCTCGGAGGATCTTTGCCGAGCAGGGACTCGAACTCGATCCGGATTCGCTGTTTGACATCCAGGTCAAAAGGCTTCATGAATACAAACGTCAACTTCTGAATGCTCTTCACATCATGTATCTCTACGACCGCCTTAAAACTGATCGGAGTTTTCGGCAAAACTATGTTCCCCACACCTTCATCTTCGGGGCGAAAGCCGCGTCAACTTATTATTTTGCCAAGAAAGTCATCAAATTGATCAATACGATCCAAACCCTTGTCAACAATGACCCAGAGACCAATTCTTTCCTGAAGGTCGTCTTTGTCGAAAACTACAATGTCTCCTATGCCGAAGTGATCATGCCCGCTTGCGACTTGTCCGAACAGATATCGACCGCCTCCAAGGAGGCCTCCGGCACCGGCAACATGAAATTCATGATGAACGGAGCGCTCACGATCGGCACCGAAGACGGAGCCAATGTCGAGATCCACGAGCTCGTCGGCGACGACAATATCTTCATCTTCGGCCTCTCGGCGGCAGAGGTCGGCGAGCTCAGCCAAAAAGGAGCCTACCGGCCTTTGGATCTTTATGAGCGTGACCCGCTGATCAAAAAAGTGCTTGACATGCTCGTCAATGGTTTTTTCAAGGATGTCGATCGCAATGAGTTCAGGGAAATCTTCGACAAGTTGAGGCTTGAGGACCGTTTCTTCGTTCTACGTGATTTCCATGCCTACAAAGAAGCCCATGAAAAAGCGAACGCCGCCTATAAGGATCAGCGATTCTGGGCGCAGGCTGCTCTCGTTAACATCGCCAAAAGCGGCTGTTTTTCTTCCGACAGGTCAATTAGAGAATACGCAGACAAAATCTGGAAATTAAAACCGTACCACCAGGGGAGATGAGCGAATGCGACTAGAAAACGGTTGGTTAGATTTGTCCCGTCTTCTTCAAACTGACTCAAAACCTTTCCCCGGCGATCCCTCGCTAGAAATTAGCAAAATGGCTGATTTCGATTCCGAAGGCTACTTGCTTACAAAGATCGCCACCGGGATGCATCTTGGCACGCACATTGATTTTCCCGCCCATTTTCTAAACGGCGGGAAGTCTGCGGCCGATTACCCTGTGAACCGGTTCATAGGAATCGCCTCGCGGATCGACATCGCTCCCGTTCGGGGTGTCATCGGCACCGAAACGATCATCGATGCCTTGGATAAACTTACGGAGCGAGCGGAGATCGTCGTTCTATGTACGGGGCACGGACAATCTTGGGGCGATGAATCCTACTACAGCGCTTATCCTTATTTCGAGGTGGGGATCAGTGAACAACTCGCCAACAGGAAGATGGGATTATTGTTTACGGATCTGCCGACGGTGGCCTATGAGAACGATGATGATGGCCGCCTGCATCGCGATCTTTTGGGCAAGGACATCCTGATCGGAGAAAACCTCTCGATCCCAAAGGCACTGGGAAGCAGGTTTTACTTTTGTGCCTTGCCGCTGCCGATTTTTGGAATCGAAGCATCCATTGTGAGAGCGATCGCGAAAAACATTTGACTTGGGCTGTCCTTTTTTGGTATAATCAAGGCGAAATTGAATCGAAAAACTTCGGGGCAGGGTGAAATTCCCGACCGGCGGTACAGTCCGCGAGCCATAGGCATGATTAGGTGCGATTCCTAAACCGACAGTAGAGTCTGGATGTGAGAAGTCTTGCTTTTTTGTGAACTGCCCCGATAATTTCGGGGTTTTTATTTGGAGGGTTTGGGATTATGACGGATGAATGGATCATTGGCATTTCCGTAGTCGGCATCGTCATTGCGCTTCTGCTCATCTATCTGCTGGCGAGGACGAAGCACAGTGAGAAAAAGCACCTTGTCGTGCAGATCATCACCGGTTTTTTCATCATCGCCGGTCTTACATTCGGGCTGGCAGTCCAAGACGAAGCCGATCCTCTCAAGATTCTGATGTTCGATGCGATCATCCTCGCTTTGTATTTTCTGATCATCTTCATTGTCGCCAAACTCCGTGAGGCCGGCAAACTGAAACAGTCGGTTTCCACGAGGAAAATCGCATTTTTGGGGATTATGGTCGGACTGGCCAGCGCTCTCATGTTGCTAGAGTTTCCGGTTGTTCCCGGATATCATTTTTTGAAGGTTGAACTGTCCGCTCTGATGATCTTCATGGCTTTGCTTTGGTTTGATTTCAAGACCGCCCTCTTGGTATCCCTTGCGACAAACCTGATCCATGTGTTCATGCCGTCGACGCCGCCGGTTATCCTTTTTATGGACGAGGGCGTGAATTTTATCGCGACGATGATTTTCATCGCGCCGACGGCGATATTGGTTCGACGGCAGAACCTCTTCGATTCCGAGAAGCGCCCGATCGTTACTTGGATCGTGATCGGGAGCGCGTTGCTCACGGCGATCGTCATGGTCCTTTACAACTACTTTATTAATCTGCCCATCATCTATAAGATGGAAATGCCCTTCAAATCGGTTCTCGAGATCTTCGGCGTTTTCAACTTGATCAAGTGGGGGCTGAACGCTCTCGTGATCATCCTCTTGTGGCGGCGGCTCTATGCGCTCAGGATGATCAGCGATGAGAGTGAGCCGGTTAGCGAATAGGCTGATTTACGGCTTTGTCTTTGTCGGTATTTCTGGTATAATCCTCTTTAGAGGTGAAAAGCGATGAAAAGAAAGGGACTGTTTCTGCTTGGGTTTACGATTTTGCTTTTTGTTGCTGGCGCGGGCTGTGAGATACAAACGTCAACAGTTGCCACAACCACGACCTTGCAGCCGGAGGATCAACTCGACTACAGTGACTTTCCTGAACTGTTCATCAGCGATGTTTCCATGCAACTGTCGATGCCTGAGGATGACTATTATCTATATTTTTACATGAACGGCTGCCAATCATGTTCTGAAATCAAACAAACAATCCTTCATAAAATCCAATCATTGACTGAGGACAAAATCTATCTTGTTCTTGTGAAATTTGAAAGCGACATCCACGAGAATATCGGCGTCGCTGCGGTACCTTTGATCGTCCATGTCGTCGACCATGAAGTCATTTCATTTTATAAAGGCAAGACAGACGTGTTGGGCGCATTGGCGGAACTAAAATAAAATTCGGCGCCCGATGGCGCTTTTTTCATTCCAGTGAACGCTATTAAATTATTATCTTGCTCTGGATGACAAAAAAACCTTGTTTTTAGCGTTTTAGTGTTCAAAACATTATTATTGATGATACAATTGAATTGGCGAAACCATGACGGATGAGAGCGTGATTTCTATGAATACAATCAAAATCGACAAGTACTTTCGGGGGATGATAGCCCATCGAGGCTTGTCGGGAATCGAAACCGAAAACACCATCAACGCTTTTATCGCTGCGGCCAACCGCAGCTATTATGGGATTGAGTGTGATGTTCATGCATCGAAAGACGGCGAGATCATCATCACCCATGATGATACCTTGTTAAGGCTCGGTTTATTGAATATTCATATCCCGAGTTACTCTTACGACGAGATCAGGAAGTTTACTCTAATTGACCGCAAAACCGGGAATCTGAGCGACAAGATCGTGATTCCGCTGCTTTCCGATTACCTATCCATCTGCCAGACTTACCAGAAACATGCAGTCATCGAACTAAAGGAAGGCTTGTCGCTCGCAAACATCGATGATGTCGTCAAATTGATCCGTAAGGAATATAATACCGACGATGTCAGCCTCATCTCCTTCAACGACAAATATCTCAGTTATGTTAGGAAGAATTATCCCGAGATCAATCTTTTCTATTTGACCAACAAAATGAGCGAGAAGATCTATGATCTTTGCCAGAAAAACCAGTTCAATCTGGATATTTTGGCGACGGAGATAACCGAAGCCGATATCAAACGCTACCATCTTTTAGGATTGAAAGTGGCAGTCTTCACCGTCAATGACAAGGAACAGGCGGAAAGATTGATCAAAATGGGGGTCGATTACATCACGACCGACATTCTTGAATAGCCATGAAAAAGATCGTTGTGATCGGCGCAACGGCGGTCGATCTGCTTGGACAGTGCTTGGGGTCATTGATTGCCAACGATTCCAATCCCGGAAGGATCACGGTGTCTGTCGGAGGCGTCGGACACAATATCGCTTTGCTTCTTGCGGGCCTCGGAATGGATGTCGACCTGATCAGTTCCCTCGCTAAGGATGATTTCGGGAAGCTGATCGCAAACAGACTCGCCGATGCTCGTTTCCGGTTTCTCCCTATCCCCGTTGAAAACGCCGCTTCAGCGGTTTATCTCGCCGCTTGCGACAAAAACGGCGTTCTTGAAATCGGGATCAACGACTTTTCCTTGCTTGATCAGATTGAAAACACTGATTTCAACCGTTATGATAATCTTATCAGGGCGGCTGACGCCATCGTTCTTGACGCGAACCTTCCTGAGATGGTGATTGGCTATTTGATCAATCGCTATCATTCGATCCCCATCTATTGTGATGGCGTAAGCCAAACTAAAGTGTTGCGGTTCAAGCCTTTCCTTGACAAGATTGCCTCAATCAAGGTAAACCGGCAGGAACTGGCTTCGTTGCACGGTTTGGCTTTGCCGCTAGGCGAAGCATCAATCAGGACCATTTGTAACAAATCATCTGTTTTCTATGTCATCACAGATGGTAAAAATCCGGTTGTCTATAACGATAACGGCAACATCAAATCACAAACCCCGGAGACACCGCACCGATACCTGACGAGCACCGGTGCCGGCGATGCACTGTTTGCGGGAGTCATCTTTGGAATAAAATCCGGTATGTCAGCCGACCAGGCAGTCGGCTGCGGTCTGAAACTCGCAAGGCTGACCTTTGAAAACGGGTTGGCGGAACTTGGTAAGAAGTCGCTTGAGCGACTGTTGGACGAGGAGGGAACTTTTGATGGCTAATGAGACAATCAACGTCATTATGAAAAGGAGAAGCGTTCGGAACTACTTGGACAAGCCGGTTCCGGAAGCCGTTTTAAAACAGATCGTCGAATGCGGGATTCACGCACCTTCGGCGAGAAACAAGCAGAACTGGCATTTCACTGTGATCACGAACAAGGACACAATCGATGAGATCAACCGGCTCGCGCTTGAAGGCATGAAAAAACTCGGAATCCATAAAGAACCCGGATACCATCTGTTTTTTCACGCTCCCGCCGTCATCATCATGAGTTCGGTCATCGAAGGTTACAGCGAGATGAACTGCGGCTGCGCTCTTCAAAACATGGCTATCGCCGCCAAGGCGCTCGGACTCGATTCCTGCATTGTCGGACAGTCTCGCTACATCTATCAACAAGACAACATCGTTGAAGTCAACCGCTTTCTGAAGATACCCGACGGCTACCAACATGACGCTTCAATCTGTTTTGGCTATGCCGCTTCGGATGCGCCCGAAGTCAAACCGAGGCGCGAAGGCATCGTCGACTACATCCGCTGACTCGGGTTTGAATCCGCAAACATGGCTTTTGGAAGTCAAGGTTAGGAGGAAAGAAAGATGTGGAAAAAAACATATCAAGAATGGCTTGATCATGAAGGGCTTCAAGAGGATCTCCGTGAAGACTTGAAAGGCAAGACAGAAGCCGAACTTGAGGATATGTTCTATACTTCGCTCGCTTTCGGGACCGGTGGCATGCGCGGGATGCTCGGAGCCGGAACCAATCGCCTCAATATCTACACGATCCGCAAGGCCAATGTCGGTCTGGCGAAGTATCTGATCGATACCTATCCCACAGCTGATCTTGAACGCGGAGTCGTCATCGCTCACGACAACCGCAAGTATTCCCGCGAATTTGCTTTTGAGTCCGCAAAAGTGCTTGGCGCATACGGAATCAAATCGTTTTTGTTCGACGCCTTGAGACCGACGCCCGAGCTTTCGTTTGCGACCAGATATTTAAAAGCGATCAGCGGCATCGTCATCACCGCCAGCCACAACCCGCCGAACTACAACGGCTATAAAATCTATGACGAACACGGTTGCCAGTACACGCCCCAGTACGCCGAGAAGATCATCGCGAGAGTCGAGGAAGTCAAGGACATCTTTGCGATCGGGACAAAGACACTGGAAGAATTGAAGAAAGAAAACCTGTTTGAAGAAATCGGGCCTAAAATTGATAAGGTGTATCTCGATTATCTTAAGGGCCTACAGATCCATCCGGAAGTTGAAAAGAAGATCAAGATCGTGTTCACTCCCCTCCATGGAACGAGCGCGGTTTTGGCGCCTAAACTGCTTCGGGACACCGGATACAAGGTGGTTTGCGTTGAAGAGCAGATGATCCCCGATCCGGCGTTTTCCACCGTCAGTTCACCGAATCCGGAAGACCCCAAAGCATTTGCGATGGCTGAGGAACTGGGGTTGAAAATCGGAGCTGATCTCTTGATCGCGACCGATCCTGACGCCGACCGGCTCGGGGTCGCCGTCAAGATGGACTATGGCTACTATTATCTTTCCGGAAATCAAACCGGCGCGCTTTTGATCAATTATATTCTTTGTGAAAAGAAACGCTTGGGGTTGTTGCCGGCTAAAGGCGTCGTCTTCAATACCATTGTCACTTCCGATCTCGGTGCTAAAATTGCCAGAGCGCACGGCCTAGAAGTTGTCTCCACCCTGACCGGCTTCAAGTATATCGGCGAACAAGCCCGCTATCTCGAGGGAACCGGCAAAACCTTTGTCTTTGGATATGAGGAGTCTTTCGGCTATGTCATCGACGACAATGTCCGCGACAAAGATGCTCTGCAAGCTCTCCTGCTCGTCAGCGAGGCAGCCGCCTACTACCAAATGACCGAAGGGAAAACGCTTTATCAAGTGCTTCAAGACATCTTTTCGAAATACGGATATCACTCCGAAACGCTCAAGAATATCGTGCTCACCGGTTTGGAAGGCAAAAGGCGGATTGACCGGATCATGGAGCACTTCACCAAATACCATCTGGAGCGTGTGGCTGAAAAAGACGTGGTATGGATCGAAGACTATTATCAGAAACTCCGCTTCCGCGGCCAGGAACAGGAGACGCTGTTGTTGCCGCCTTCCGAGGTCGTCAAATACATGCTTCAAGACGGTTCTTGGTTCGTTCTTCGGCCTTCGGGAACTGAGCCAAAACTGAAAATATACGTCGTCTCAAGCGGGAAGACAGCCGCCGAGGCGAACGGCAACATCAGGCAAATACTCGATGAACTGACAAAAATCATCGAGGGAATCGACTAGGAGGAGTTTACATGGGACCAGTCTTGATCGGCATCGGCATCCTCGCCGTCCTGATCGTCTTATTCGCCGTTAGCTTATATCTCAATGCCAAAACCGCTCCTCCCGAAAGTTGCGAACACCAGAAAGTGTTCCCAGCTTGCGGATCTTGTTCTGAGCACTCGTGCCTTGTCAAGGCAAGTTTGGAAATGAAGAAGCAACATGATCGGCAATGATTGGGATCAACTCCTCGAGGCGGAGTTTCGCAAGGATTATTTCCGGGAGTTGACAGAGAACATCAAGGAGGAGTATCGCAAGTATCGTTGTTATCCGGCCATCAACGAAGTTTTCAACGCTTTCAGGTACTCGAGTTGCGAAAAGACGAAAGTTGTCATCATGGGGCAGGATCCCTATCACGGACCCAACCAAGTTATGGGTCTTTTGTTTTCCGTCCGCTCCGGAGTTCCTTTCCCCCCGTCGCTTGAGAATATTTTTAAGGAGCTAAACAGCGATCTTGGCTATCCAATGCCAAAATCTGGAGATTTGACTTTCTGGGCAAAACAGGGGATTTTATTACTCAACGCGATCCTTTCCGTCAGGGAGCATCAGCCGCTCAGCCACAGGGTGTACGGCTGGGAACGCTTCACCGACCACGTGATCGAACTCGTGAACCAGAAGGAAACGCCGGTTGTCTTCGTCCTGTGGGGCAGTTATGCCAGAAGCAAAAGCGCCCTGATAACCAATCCCATCCATCACCTGATCGAGAATGTCCATCCCTCGCCCCTGTCGGCTTCACGTGGATTTTTCGGCTCCCGTCCGTTTTCCAACATCAACAATTTCCTGATCTCGACCAACCAAGAACCAATTGACTTCCGTTTGGAATAAGTGAGTGGAAAAATGAAAAAAAAAGCAGTTCAAAAACTGATTTTCACGGGTTTGATGGTCGCCATCGGGATCATCCTGACCTACTTTCTGTCGATAACGATCCCCCCGACGGGATCGGCCATTATCCGCTTTGGGATCGGCTATCTGCCCTTGATCGTGATTTCCATCTTGTTTGGGCCCGTCTACGGGCTGATGGGCGGCATCGCCCAGGATTTGCTGGGGATCTTTCTGATCGGCGCGCCGATTTTCAGTTACACTTTTTCGCCGGTCTTCACTCTGAACGCTATTTTGTACGGTGTGATTCCGGGGCTTTTTTTCTGCAATGGCGCAAAAGCCGGCAAAAAATTCTTTTTTTTGGCAAATTATGTTCTCCTAGGCCTTTTTCTTTTGGCTGCGGGCATTTATTTCTTTAACCTGGATTATGTTTATACGCAAAGCCTCGGCCGGACGGAAAAGTATTTGTTATTGGCTACAGGAGTCGTTTCGGCGATCGTTCTCGGGGTATTGAACTTGATTATCAAAAACAATAGCCGTTACGGCAAGGACGGAACCAGGCTTCTGTTTGTCGTGATGATCATCTACATGATCGTCTCCCTTGTCATCACGCCGCTTCAGATCGCGATTGTGCAACAGGTTCCCTATTGGTCGCTCTTGCCCCTTCGGATCATCAAAATGCCGATCGAAGTGGTGGCCTATGTCGTTTTGTTGGTGCCGATCCTCAAACTGCTGGGAGAATTGTTAGGAAGGCACGATCGAATTGAATCATAAAAAGCGTCCGAAATAGCCTTGTGAATTAAGAATCAACTGTAAGAAAAAAGCGTAGTTATCTGATGTTGGCAGCTACGCTTTTTCATTGCTCATTATTCAGATGTGAACCATCATTGCCAGTCTGATTTTATTTTGCAGGAGCGACAACTTTTTGTTTGTATGTTTAAAACGAGATTACCTTGACTTCGCCCTTTTTCAGGCCAAGATAGAGGGAATCGTCCGTCAAGCCGCTATAATCGCCGCCGAAACTGTAAGTGGAATAGAGAAGTTTGGCTTGCAGGTTCCGGTTTTGCGCGCGTTCACGAAGCAAGGTGATCGGGACATGTCCATTGACGTCGACGGCGGGATCAGGATTGCCGGCGACGACAAGACAACTGCCTGAGGCCTTGTCGAAGTAGCCGACGGCGATAAAGCGGCTGTTATGGTCGTGACTGGACAAAATCAGCGCTGCCTCGGGATCCGTCAGTTGTTTCAACCATTGTTTGCGGATTTCTTTGATGCCTCGGAGATGATCCGCTATTTCCCAGCGTCTGGGATGGAGATAGTGGAGGGCGTATTTGTCGAAAAGGGCGAGTTTGCCATAAAAAATGTCGTTTTTTGGGAGGCTGAAGCGATCTTTTGGAACACAGTCGACCCCGATATTCATCGGTTGCGTCTCGTAGAATTCCTGTCCTGAATTGATGAAAGGGACCAGATTGGGTAACAACATGTTGAAAATCGCCAACATCCTTGAAAGGACGATCCCGCCTTCTCTGGCGGCGATCCTTTTGCTGTCGTGGGTTTCCGGCGTGGCGAACATCGGCAATTCCGATATGATGGCGCGCTCGATGAAGGCCTGGAGAAAGCCCTCTTTGAATCTCGGCTCCATCCAGAAGCCGTTGCCGATCATGATGTTGTAGCCGAGATCTTTCGCTTTTTTAGCATTGTCCGGGTTCAGCTCTTCGGCGATAAGCCCGAAATCGGAATCGTTATCCCTTGCCCTCGTTATGATCATCTCGAGGAGTTCAGCGGGGAGGGCATGCCCCATGTCGATCCTGGCGCCATCGATGCCAAAACGTTTTTGGAAATGCGGGATGGTCTTTGCCAGTTCGCGCCAAAGAACTTTATTCGGTTTTTTTCCTGGATGCAGGTTGGCTTTGATCGTGTCGAATAGAATATACGGTGGTATCTTGGGATTGTCGAGATACTTGATGTTTGCGGTGGGATGATCCAGATACAGCCTTAAAAAGGTGATGTCGGTCCAGGGTGGCTGAATATCGTTGATATGGTCGGAAAAAGCCGGAGCCACTGTCAGGTCGAAGCGTTTGGATATTTCTTGGAGAAAATCATCGGGATTATCGTCGATGAGTTTTTGCCATTTGTCTTTATCTGTGGCTTTCGGATCTTTTTGGAAGAGCCGGAGATGGTTTTTGACCGCCTCCGAGGCATATACTTTTTCCATATGCCTGCTTTCAGGTGGTAACGTATTGCCCAGACCCTCGATTTTGGGTGTCTTGTAGAGATGGGCCTCGCTCGCTTTGATCCAGTAGAACCACTCCGGATGTTTTTTTAAATAAGCGTTGTCAAGTGCAATCGTCCGCGGCATGATATCGATCGTCACTCTGATCGAAAGGATGTGGCAAGCCTCGACAAAAGCCTGGAACTCTTCGTCCAGCGTCATCTCGCTGCCGGTCAGATCGTCTTTCAGTTCCGGATCGAGTTCGGTGTAGTTTGAGACGGCATAGGGGGAGCCGAGTTCACCCTTTTTGTTGTTTCGAGAAAACTTGGTCACCGGCAACAAGTAGATCGTATCCACACCCATCTTTACCAAAAAGGGAAGGAGCGCCAGCGCTTTGACGAAGGTGCCGGTCTCTTTCAGATTGTCGAAGTTGCGGGAATCAAGCGAATGGGAGCGGTCATGGTCCCAGGCGGCGCTGGTGCGAACCATCAGCGAATAAAGCGTCGAGCGCTTAAGCCAGTCGCCATTATTAGCGGTATCATCGATCGCGGACAACGAGCGGCGATAGTTGGTGTTGGGAGCCTTATGGATGAGAATCCATTCGCGGATGAGCGTGGCGAAAAACCGGTATGGATTAACCAATAGCTCTTCTGATGGCAGGCGGCGGAGTTCAGGGCCGTCATAATCCCAGGCGTTCCAGATATCGGGAACTACATAGTTGATTCTACCCAAAGCGATTTTGTTTTCGAGAACCTTCGCCAGTTTTTCCAGTTTGCCCTTTCGCACTGTATCACCTCATGAATATTATAACAAACAAACGTTGATTCCGTTTCGTCTATTTATGGGTATGTAAATGTTTACACCAAAGTCATAGTGCTTTATCTAACAGTTCAAATGTAGTATAATATTAACGATAGGAGTGTGGATATGAAAAAACCAATCGTACTCATGGTTCTTGATGGAATGGCGCTTGGGACAGACGGGCCCGGCAACGCCTTTAAAATGGCTAAAAAGCCGCATCTCGAGCTGTTGTTCGCAGAATATCCCTGGACGATGCTCGATGCTTCCGGAGAGGCTGTCGGCCTTCCTGAAGGACAGATGGGCAACAGCGAGGTCGGTCATCTCAATCTCGGGGCCGGCCGGATCGTCTATCAATCGCTCACAAGGGTCAATATCGCGATTAAAGACGGTTCTTTCAAAGACAATCCCGCCTATAACAAGGCTTTTGACCATGTGAAAAAACACAACACGAAGCTCCATGTTTTCGGTCTTCTTTCCGACGGAGGGGTCCATTCCCATATCGAGCACATCAAATACCTCTTCCGCATTGCGAAGGAAAAGGGTGTCGAGAGAATATATTTTCACGCTTTTCTCGATGGAAGGGATGTGCCCCCGAAATCAGCCGTCACCTACATCGATGAATTGGAAGCGTCTTTTAAGGAATATGATTCAGGCAAGATCGCGACGGTGTCGGGAAGATACTATGCGATGGACCGCGACAAAAACTGGGGCAGGATTCAACTCGCCTATGATGCCATGACAATCCATAAGGGGCAAGCCTTCGCTTCGGCCCGGGAAGGGGTCTTGAAATCCTATCAAGACGGCGTCGTCGACGAATTTGTCATTCCCTTCGTCGTTGACAGGGAAGGGATGATTGAAACCGACGACGCAATCATCTTCAGCAATTTCCGTCCGGACCGGGCAATCGAGATCGGCACCGCTTTTTCGAACCCCAAACAAGCGCCGTTGCTTGATACCAGCAACGGGCCTGAAAGCGTCCTCTTCGTCTCGACGATGAGATATTCGGAAAATGTAAAGGGGCCAGTAGCTTTCGAACTCAATGACCTGACGGACACTTACGGCGATTATATCGCCAGTCTCGGCATGAGACAGCTCAGGATCGCCGAAACGGAGAAATATGCCCACGTCACCTTCTTCTTTGACGGCGGCGTCGACAAAGAGATCCCCGGAGCCAAACGGATCCTGATTCCCTCTCCCAAGGTCGCCACCTACGATCTCAAACCGGAAATGAGCGCTCATGAGATCACCGATGCCCTGATCGAAGAGCTTGAGACCGGCGAATACGACACGGTTATCCTCAACTACGCCAACGGCGACATGGTCGGGCACACCGGTGTCATCCCCGCTGCCGTCAAGGCGGTCGAGACCGTTGACGTCTGCCTCGGAAGGGTCGTCGACAAAGTTCATGAGCTGGGCGGCATCTGTTTGATCACGGCCGATCACGGCAACTGCGAGAAAATGCTCGATGATGAAGGGAAACCTTTCACCGCCCACACGACCAACAAGGTTTTCCTGATTGTGACGAAAAGAGGGCTCGAACTTCGTGAAGGCGGCACGCTCGGCGACATCGCGCCGACGATGCTGGAACTCTTCGGGCTTGAACAGCCAAAAGCGATGACAGGAAAATCCCTGATCGTCAAAGAGAATACAAATCAAGCAAATCAATAATAAAGGAGAATGAAATTATGCCAAACATTACCAACATCAACGCAAGAGAAGTATTGGATTCACGGGGAAACCCCACTGTCGAAGTTGAAATCTACACCGAATCGGGAGCCTTTGGCAGGGCGATCGTTCCTTCCGGCGCCTCGACCGGCGAACGGGAAGCCATCGAACTGAGAGATAACGACAAGTCGCGTTATCTGGGAAAAGGCGTTTTGAAAGCGGTCAAAAACGTCAACGAGATCATCGCTCCGGAACTGATCGGCTATGATGTCACCTTGCAGACCTTCATCGACAAGCTGATGATCGATCTCGACGGCACCCCGAACAAGTCCAAACTGGGAGCCAATGCGATCTTGGGCGTTTCGATGGCCTGTGCCAGAGCTGCGGCCGATTGGTCGGGACTGCCGCTTTACCTCTATCTCGGCGGTTTTAACGCCAAGCAGCTGCCGACGCCGATGATGAATATCATCAACGGCGGCTCGCATGCGGACAATAACGTCGATTTTCAAGAGTTCATGATCATGCCGGTTGGGGCGAAAACCTTCCGCGAAGCTCTCAGGATGGGAGCTGAAGTCTTCCACAATTTGAAAAAAGTTTTGCACGCCAAAGGTTTCAATACCTCTGTCGGGGATGAAGGCGGCTTCGCACCAAACCTTCAGTCGAACGAAGCAGGGCTGGAAGTAATCGTCGAGGCGATCAAGAAAGCGGGATATGTTCCCGGTAAGGATGTTGCCCTGGCGATGGATGTCGCGGCCAGCGAATTCTTTGATCCGGAAAAGAAGAAGTATGTTCTTTCCGGCGAGAACAAGGAAATGACCAGCGCCGAACTCGTCGATTTCTACGGACATCTCATAAACAAGTATCCGATCGTCTCGATCGAGGACGGCCTTGACCAGAATGACTGGGCCGGCTGGAAACTGATGACCGATAAACTGGGCAAGAAGATCCAGATCGTCGGCGACGACTTGTTCGTCACCAACACGAGTAGCCTCCAGAAAGGCATCAAGGAAGGAATCGCCAACTCGATATTGATCAAGGTCAATCAAATCGGCACGCTCACGGAAACCTTCAATGCGATCGAAATGGCAAAAAGAGCCGGCTATACCGCGGTCATCAGCCATCGCTCGGGCGAGACCGAAGACTCGACCATCGCCGATATCGCCGTCGCGACCAATGCCGGCCAGATCAAGACCGGTTCGCTTTCAAGGACCGATAGGATCGCCAAGTACAATCAATTGCTCAGGATCGAGGAAGAACTCGACGAAGTGGCTGAATACAAGGGTATGGATTCATTTTACAATCTTCGCTAGCCATTTAGATTATGAATAAAAAAACACGCTTTTTGGGGTTCCAAAAGCGTGTTTTTGTGTTATAATGATTGAGCACGATCAGATTGTGCGATCATCGACGATCAATGTTAATAGGAGGTTCGCTATGGGTTGGCTCGATTGGCTACTTCTCAGTGTGTCGGTATTCCTGATCGCTCTCGTTATGCTTCAGGAGTCCAAAGATGACGTCCAAAACACCTTTTCGGGAGAAAAATCCGAACTGTTCAAAAACCAGAAACAACGCGGTCCCGAGCTCTTGTTGGCAAGGATCACCACGGCTACGACGGTGATATTCGCGGTGCTGGCGATTTTGGCGATAGTCTTCTAGAACACATTGATGTGTTCTTTTTTTTCAAAATACAGGAGACATTATGAAGGAAAGAATCATCAAACTGCTCAAGCGGAAAGACTATCCTCCCGCCAGCGTCAAAAAGATCCAGAAAGACTTGAAGGAGAAAGACAGAAACAAGATCTCGCTGGCGCTTCAGTCGCTTCTGGAAGAGGATAGGATTGTCGCCAGCGAAAACGGCAAGTACATGCTTCTTGACGGGAAGAACTTCCTAACCGGCGTTCTTGACCTCAAACCGGCCGGATATGGTTTTTTGGTTACGGAAGATTTGGCTGAGGATATCTACATCGCTAGGGGAAAGACCCTCGATGCGTTCCCCGGGGACACCGTTTTGGTCAGAATCAACCGAAGCTCGGCATTTGAGAGAAGTGAAGGCGAAGTCGTTAAAGTCCAAAAACGCGCTCTCGAGACAGTTGTCGGCGAGTACTACCAGGGCGCGATCTTTCCCAAAAACGGAGCGCAGAACGTATTTTTCAAAGTTGTGGAGAAACCAAAAGAACTGGTCGATTATGCAATCGTAACGGCGAAAATCGTCCGTTATAGGCGCCAAAACATCGCCGATTGCGCGATAACGGAGATCATCGGCCATCGCGATGATCCCGGTATCGAAATCATCGAAGTTCTGAAGAGGCTTCAGATTCCCGATACTTTTCCCGAAGCGGTGATCCAGTATCTGGATCTGGTCCCCTCCGAAGTGCGGCCCTTTGAATATGAAGGGCGCAAGGATCTGCGGGATGAATTGATCTTTACGATCGACGGCAACGATACCAAGGATATCGATGATGCGATTTCGCTTGTCAAACTGCCGCGAGGAACATATCGCCTGGGCGTTCATATCGCCGATGTCAGCCATTATGTGACCGAGGGTTCGCCTTTGGACTTGGAAGCCTTTTCGAGGGGCACTAGTGTTTATCTGGCCGACAAGGTCGTCCCGATGCTTCCAAGAAAGCTGGCGAACGGAATTTGCTCTCTCAATCCCGGGGTTGACCGTTTGACGCTTTCTTGTGTGATGGAGATAAATGGTAGTGCCGAAGTCATCAATTACGAGCTCTTTCCCTCATTGATCAGAAGCCGCCGGCAGTTGACTTACGGCGAGTGCAACAAGATCCTTGCCGGCGAAATGTCCGAGACGATAACCGATCCAAAGATTATCGACAATCTTGTTTTGATGGCGGAACTCGCCCAGATACTCAGGGATGTCAGGATCAAAATCGGTTCAATCGATTTTGAAACGATCGAACCGAAGATCAGTTTCGACACCGAGGGCAATGTCACGGATATCATAATCAGGGAGAGAGGCGTTTCCGAGCGTTTGATCGAAGAGTTCATGCTTGTCGCTAACCAAGTGGTCGCATCCGATATCCACTTCCGCGAGTATCCTTTCATATATCGGGTCCATGAGAAACCTGATTCGGAGAAACTCGCTTCGCTTTTTCAGTTTGCCAAGGAACAGGGTATCGTTTCTGATGTTCCCAAACGGCCGACGCATAGGCACCTGCAAGAACTCTTGCATGATGTCGAGGGCTCCGAATACGACAAGGTCTTCAACACGCTGATGCTGAGGTCGATGGCGAAAGCCAAGTACAGCGAACTTAATCTCGGTCACTACGGTCTTGCCTTTTCTCATTACACCCATTTCACTTCGCCGATCAGGCGTTATCCCGATCTGATGGTTCACCGGATGCTGAGAGCCTATCTGTTCAACGAACCGACCTTAAAGATGCTGGATCATTTTCTCGAAGTCTTGCCACAAGCGGCCATCCAAAGTTCAGTTACCGAAAGAAGGGCAATGCTCGCTGAAAGGGAAGTCGAAGAAATGAAAAAAGCCGAATACATGGAAAACCATGTCAACGAGGTTTTTGAAGGTGTCGTCTCGGGTCTGACCCGTTTCGGGATGTTCGTCGAACTGCCTAACACGGTTGAAGGACTGGTCCATATCTCCACTTTTCCCGAGGCCATTGACTTCAATGAGAAGCAGATGATCTATCTTGGAATTTCTTCTAGGATAGTATATAATATAGGCAAGAAGGTTCGTGTTCGTCTCGTCAAGGCTGACCGGTGGCGAGGCAAGATTGATTTCGTCCTTGCCTAGGGAGGTGCCCTGATGAAAGTCATCGTGAACAACAAAAAGATCAGCCGCGAATACTACATCCTCGATACCTTCGAATGCGGCATCGTCCTCACCGGCACCGAAATCAAATCGGTCAGGCTCGGCAAAGTGGCGATCAACGATGCCTATGCCCGCATCAAAGGCTATGAACTTTTCGTGATCAATATGCATATTTCCAAATACTCCCACGGCAACATCCATAACCATGAGGAAAAACGGGACCGGAAGCTTCTGATGGAGAAACATGACATCATCAGGCTGTCCTTGAAGCTTAAACAAGAGGGTCTGACCCTGGTTCCCACAAAAGTCTATCTTAAGGAAAGTTTGTGCAAGGTTGAACTTGCCCTTTGCAAGGGCAAGAAGCTTTACGACAAACGCGAGACCGCCAAAGAGGAAGACTCGAAAAGACGGCTCGAAAAAGTCGAGAAAGAATACCGCTAGAGCGGTATTATCCGGGGCTGTTCTGGATTCGACAGGATAGTTTGAGTTTGATAAGCATGCGATCGGCAGATCTAAAAATGCACCAGTAAATATAACTGGAACCAATAATTACGCTTACGCTGCTTAAGAAGAAGTAGCGAGTCCTCCCCTTCCGGCCTGCGGGTTTGGGCGGACTGCACTTAGCAGGATAGCGAACCATGTCGCCGCCTTAGGCATGTTAGCGAGATTAACAGGGCTAACCGCATCGATGTTTGTCTCCTGGCTACAATGCGGTGAAAACCATCGGGAGGCTAAGCATGTAGAAAGTCAAATGGTCGGCTGTTTTGGACGGGGGTTCGATTCCCCCCAGCTCCACCATCTTAGTGAGATAGGGTTGACACAATTGTGTCAAGCCTTTTTTATGCGAAAAGGTGATTTCTCTTATTTATTAAACATCACAGAAAGATTGAAGAGCAAATCAGATGAAGAAAGCGAAGCACTTCATAAAATGGACTTTATCAATCGTTTGGAAATTGAAAGAGTCATTGATGTACTGAAGATCAAGTATGGATTTGATAAACTTATCATGCAATTATCGGAGTCACAGAAAGCAAATATCGGAATAGTCTTTTTTGTGATGAAACTAAACTGGGTTATTTCACATATCCAATTTTTCGAACAGTTTGAAATGCTTATTTTACCTTTTTGAACATAATCAAAATTAACTATGTACTTGAATTTAAATGTTCTGCTTTCCAATTTTGACCTTTTTAAGCCATTAAAAAACACCTCCTATATTTTAAGTATATACGAAGGTGTTTTAAAAACAATTTGAAATTTTTGCTTACGGCTACATAAAGTGATATATTACCCCTTTTTATTAAAGTCTACTATACTAAATGGGGTTCACTCTCTATATATTGATCATTTTAAGCCGTTTTTATACTTTTTTCATAGAAAAAACAACAATGGTCAAATCAATACACTCATTTTGAATCTAAAATCGATATAATTTATCTATTATCTATTGAATCACCTTCTTCTTTGATAGAAATAAGTATATTTTATTGTGTTAAATGAGTTCCTTTATAGGTATTAAAAGCTTAATGACGCATAAAGGCTTTTTAAATTAAGACAAAGAACATTCTTATATTTAAGGATCCACAAAAAAAGCAAGTTTTTATAAGCTTGCTTTTTTGAGTGCGTTATTGACCTGTCATTTATTTTTATCTTACATTAATTTTAATTCTTTTTTGGGAATGTATATTCTCACTTCGGTGCCTTCATCATCCTCGCTATCGAGTTCAATGCGACCATGATAGTTCATGACAATGTGTTTCACTATGGATAAACCCAATCCTGTGCCGCTGATTGCATTGCTTCTTGCTTTGTCAACGCGGTAGAACCTTTCAAAGACTCTTCCAAGATCTTTTTTGGGGATGCCAATTCCATTATCGGTGACTTTGATTATCAAATCTTGATCGTCTGTTTGAATATTGATCCACACTTTGCCTTCATTGTTATTATATTTAATGGCATTTTCTAAAACATTTTTAATAAGTTGGTAAATTTCTTCATAATTAATATAAATATTTACATCCAATATATCGGTAATAATCTCAAGCTTTTTTTCCTGAGCGATCACTTTCAGATTATCGATTACCTCTTCAACCGTTTTGGGAAGATTGACTATTTTCTTCTCTTTTTTAGAATCTCTGTTTTCTTGTTCTGACAAAGATAACATGTCTAAGACCAGGTTATTCATTCGTTTGGCTTCGGAGAGAATTCGATTAACCAGATCTTTTCTAGTCGCTTCGTCTGAAGCGATATCGTTGGCTATGAGTTCGGCTGAACCGATTATGGTAGTAAGAGGCGACTTCAGTTCATGAGAAGCATTTACAAAAAAGTCTTTTTTTAGGGTTTCGATTTTTTTGCTTTGGGTTATATCGGAATAGATCAGAATCACGGTGGGTATTTCGCTGTAGTCTTTTTCAGAGTAGATGATTGAAACAGAGTAATACCCGCCATTGATTTGAATCGTTAACATTTGATCTTTTTTATTGTTGTAAACTTCTCTGATCGCGGCCTGGATTTCCTCGCCGCGAAACAGATAGCGGAAATCTTTGTTGATGTTATAATCGATATTAAAATTATATAAACGTTTTAAATAGGTGTTTAACAACACTATTTTTGCATTTTCATCCAAAACACAAATTCCTTGATTCATGTGGTTTAACAAGAAATCCGATTTCAGTTTTTCTGATTTTAAAGATAAGATGTTGGCGGACATCGATCGATTGAGTTCGTTTATTTCTTTTATAAGCGAGTTGATTTCATCGTATTTCAAGACCGGCATGATTTCTTTGAAATTGCCTTGATTGATATTAGAAAGTATCTCTTTTACATCCTGTAGTGGTTTTAGACTCTGCTTAATCAGATATGTGCTTGTGACAATCGATAAGGTGACGATGATTACTCCGATCGCAATCGACAGAGCAGTGAAATCATTTAAGAACCCTAATAATGACGAAATTGGGATCGCGACTCGAACATAGCCGTTATCGACGCTTGCCGCAAGATACATCATGTCGATTTTTAATGTATCCGAATAGCGGATATATATTTCGCCCGGGTTGGCGATTTCAGGCCTGTCCAAGTGGTTGTCTAAATTGTCGGCTAAAGAATCCGCTATGACATTGCCGGCGGAATCGATAAAGGTGATTCTTAAGAAATCTTCAATATCCTCATATTTGTCGATGATTTGTGTCTCATTTTGTTCTTGGTAATCTTGCAGTATGATAAAAAGATACTTTTCAAGATTGAGCTTTGTGGCGTTATTGAGGCTGTTTCGGGCAATAAAAGAAGCGCCGACGATGAAAAATATTAAAGAAATCAGAATAATCAATATAAACTGAAAACTAATTTTTCTTTTCATAATATAAACTTATATCCTATTCCGCGGACGGTTTCGATTGTCGGCTGTTCTATTCCGGCCAGCTTGAGTTTGTTTCTGATTTCTTTAATATGGACATCGATCGTTCTCGTTTCTCCGACGAAGTCATAGCCCCAAATATTGTTTAACAGTTCTTCTCTGGATATCAGTCTTTTATGCCTTTGCATTAGATATTCCAATAAGTCGAACTGCTTATTGGTTAAGTCAACAGTTTTTTCTTTATAAAGAACTTGGTGCTCTTTTTTATCGAGCACTAAACCGTTTATTTCCAAGACTTCATTTTCGCCAGTGTTCTTATTCCTTCTTAAGAGAGCTTTAACCCTGGAAACCATTTCCAAAACTCCAAATGGCTTTGCCATATAGTCATCGGCGCCTAGGTCGATGCCGATGACTTTGTCTATTTCTGTTGTTTTTGCGGAAATGACCATAATGGGAATGTTTTTATACTTATCATTCTTTTTAAGTTTTTTGATCAGTTGTAAGCCATCCATCCCCGGCAATATAATATCCAAAAGCAAAACATCAGGCAGTGTCTCTTCAAGTTTAGCCAGCATCTGATTGGCGCTGGTAAAAGCGAGAACATCGATCTGGGAGTTTTCAAGGGCGATTCTTATTACATTTTGAATATTCAAGTCGTCTTCTACAGAGAAAACCAAAGGCCTCATTATTCTTCCCTCATTTTCTTCTGTGATGTCCCAATATTGAAAAGATTACCCACTCGGCGATATTGACTGCGTGATCGCCGATTCTTTCCAAATATTTAGTTACCATCATCAAATATAGAGCATAGTCTGCGTCTATATTGTTTCCGCGAATGGCTTCTGCGACGATATGTTGCACTTCCGTAAAATAGTCATCCACGATGTCGTCATTATCAATAACTTTCAAGGCAATGTCTTGATCTTGATTGACAAATGACTCCAAAGCCATTTTGATCATTTTTTTGCTTTCATCCGCCATTTTGTATACCTGCTTAACCGCAAAAGGCTTCTTGTTTTTCTCCATAAACACCGTCAACTTCGAGATGTCAGCGGCGTGATCGCCGATTCTTTCCAGATCCGTAACCATTTTTAAGATTGCGGTTATCAGCCTTAAATCTTTTGCGACGGGTTGTTCGCGCAGAATGATTCTCATGCAATCTTTTTCGATATCGTATTCACATTGATTGACGAGTTTATCGTCTTTGATGATTTGATCTGCCAGTTCGGTGTTCATCTCGACAAATGAAAGCAAAGAAAGATGGATGTTTTTAATGACTAAATCACCCATTTTGATTAAACTTAATTTTAATTCTTCCAATTCTTTTTCGAAATGCGTCCTATAAGTCATAGATTCCTCCAAGTTAATTATATCATTAACCAAAGCGACCAGTAATATATTCTTCAGTTTTTTGATTTTTTGGTGTGGTAAAGACCAAATCGGTTTTATCATACTCGATTAATTCGCCCATATGAAAGAAAGCGGTGTTGTCTGAGATTCTAGCGGCTTGTTGCATCGAGTGGGTCACAATGACGATTGCATAATTTTCTTTGAGCGTGTTGATAAGTTCCTCGATTTTTAAAGTGGCGATTGGGTCTAAGGCACTGGTGGGTTCGTCCATCAGAATAACTTCTGGTTCCATCGCGATCGCTCTGGCGATGCACAAACGCTGTTGTTGGCCTCCGGACAACCCGATCGCGCTTTGTTTCAAGCGGTCTTTCACTTCGTCCCATAATGCGGCGCCTTTTAATGATTTTTCAACGATTATGTTCAACTCGTTCTTGTCTTTAATGCCTTGACAGCGAGGCCCGTAAGCCACATTGTCATAGGTAGACATCGGAAAAGGGTTGGGTTTTTGAAACACCATGCCGACTTTTGTCCTTAACGCTATCACATCATAGTTTTTCTCATAAATGTTTTTATCATGATAGAGCACTTCGCCGCTGATCTGGCAATTGTCAATCAAGTCATTCATGCGGTTGAGGCATCTCAGGAAAGTCGATTTTCCACAACCGGACGGCCCGATTAAAGCAGTCACTTTTTTATGTTCAATGCTCATATTTATGTTGCTTAAAGCTTGAAATTTATCATAAAATAAATCTAGATTTTGGATTTTGAATATTTCTTGTGTCATTTAAGTTCCTCCCCTTCAAGCTTTTTTTAAATAAGTTTTCGATATTAATTTTATGGACAGATTAAGTATCAATACAATCAGCAGTATTATTATCGAAATCGCGCATGCTAATTCAATGTTAGCCGGTTCGTCTGTCATCAAAGCCCAGATATGCACTGCTAATGTTGTGGATTTTCCAAAAATTGAAATCTCATCCTTGATCGCTGTTCCGATTGCGAAAATGAGCGCTGCACTCTCGCCGATAACCCGGCCAATAGCCAGCAATGTGGCCGTGAGAATTCCCGGTAGGGCCGATGGCAAAACAACTTTAAACGTTGTTTGCGTATTATTGGCCCCCAGGGCTAAAGACGCTCGTCTGAAACTGTCCGGAACCACTTTTAAGGATTCTTCTGTAGATCTGATAATCACCGGCAACAATATTACCGCCAGAGTCAGACTCCCCGATAAGATATTCGCGCTATCTGCCGGGGTATATTTTATCGTTATTGGCACAAAAACAGCCAAGCCCATCAATCCGAAGATAATACTGGGGACACCGGTTAAAGTTTCGATCATACTTCTTATGGTATTGGTTATCTTGTTTTTTTTCGCAAACTCGTTTAAATATATCGCCGTAAAGATCCCGATCGGAAGCGCAAACAACAAGGTTAAACCGATCGTGTATAAGGTGGTAATCAATGATCCCCTAATACCTCCGCCTAAGGAGGAAAAGACGATTTCTCTGAATTCCGCACTTTCATCAAGCTGATTGATCATGTGTTGTGCTCCGTGGATGCTCAACGCTGAATCCTTATCATAAAATGTGATTGAGACGACGATATTGTTGACTTCTATTTTGAAATCATGGTTGTCCGGATTATTCTTATCATACATTTGTTTTAGCGGGGAGTTACGATCGACATATGTGACGATGATTGTCGGTTTGCCTTCTATATTTACATCGTCTTTAAAAGCGATTCCCCATTTTTCCGAATAATAATCGGTATCATCCAGGTTTTCTGGTTTAGGAATAAGGTTGAAATTATCTATTTTCTCAATGCCCCCGTTGTAATACTGGGTATGGTAATTATTTGTAATTAATTTGATATTGATTAGACTGTATCCGTTTTTCACAATATAGATTACGATTAAGGATAAAATCAGCACAGCTACTAAAGCCGCGGAATAAGTAATGATTTGTAATAATCTATCTACCGTTTTTCTTTTATTTGACATCGATGTTACCTACTCTTCGCTTAATTAGATTCAAAGTTGAATTGGTTAGGAAAATGACAACCATTAAGACGATTCCAACACTGAAGCGGATGTCATAATCGAGTCCAATGGTTTCTTTTAAGCCTTGTAGCATGGTCGAGGTTAAAGTAGATGTTGTTTGAAAAAAGTTAAATGTCGGCCCGCTTCTTGCGTTTCCAGCCACAAGACTAACCGCGGTAGCTTCACCCAAGGCTCTGCCGATGCCTAGGATAGCGGCTGAAAAGATTCCTGATTTCGCACTAGTCAAAATAACTTTGAAATTGGTTTGCGTTTTTGTGGCGCCCAGTGCTAATGAACCGTATTCTATTTCTTTCCCGACACTTCTAATCGCCACCTCTGATAAAGCGGTTATTGTTGGCAGAATCATTATCGATAAGACTATTACAGTCGCTAAAACGGAATGCCCTCCCTGAGATTGGACGCCGAATAGTTTGGCTAAGTTGTATATTAATGAGAGGATTACGCCGCTACCGAACAACCCGTAAATAATTGATGGTATCGCTGCTAGGAGTTCAATTACGGTCCTAAGGATCGTGCTTAATTTTTTTGGAGCGATTTTTGCGATAAATAAAGCCGTTAAAACGCCAACAGGCATCGATACCAAGAGCGATAAGAAAGAAATATAGATCGTATTGATGATTATAAAGCCGACACTGTAAAGATTTGATCTGAAAGTCGGTCCCTGAAGCCAGGTTGTGCCGGTAAGGAATTTAATCAGGTCAACTTTTCCTAAACCGTTATTATCCGTAACGAACGGTCTGATTCCCTCTTTGGCTACAAAAACAATAATGATGACAATAAAAGATGCGGAGATGATCGTTGCGATAAGAAAAATCAGTCTAACACAAAAATCAATTACTTCCTTTGTGTTATGGAAGTGGATTGATTCTTTCATTTTCAGGTATATTTTTTTAAATGCGTTCATTTTCCACCTCGTCTGTACATAGAAGAAATGCCCTTAAATTGATAAGGGCATTTCTTGGGAGTAATGCTTTTTATCCTAATAATTGGTCCCAAGTTGTATAGTCGCCGCGATAGATCTTTTTTAAGTCTTCTCCAGTAACATCAGAAACTTCATTATTAAGATGAACAATAGCAACGATAGCATCCCAAGCTAACTGACCTTGTGTACCAGGCGCTCCTCCTTCATTATCTCTAAAAAGTCTGGACGCAAAGCCAACATGTTTGTAATTGTCCCCGTCTTTTTCTGAACCTTGAGTTCTTTTGAAAGCGTCGGATGAGCCTGTGTGATCGTGTTCAGGGACAAAGTTACCACACTTAGCCGCGAATGATGAGGTCAATGCCGTGGCTATTCTTTGTATTGAATCTGAACCGCCGAATTTTATGGTCACTGAACTATTATCTTGTGTACAAACGCTGTGTTGGCCTTTGATGTCATCCCAAGATTGTGTTGAAGCGAGGGGGATGGCTCCTTGGTTTGTGATAATGTCTGCGGCATCGGTAGTATGTAGAAAGGCAACGAAAGCTAAAACAATTTCTTTTTCTGTTGTTGTTTTATAGTCATTCATGGCTCTGATTATATAGTTGAATGGTCTTTTCAATCCATAAGTATCGTTGAGAACATTTGCGACAGTTGGCTCAACCCCATTGAACTTCAACCCTTTTACCTTATTGTCTAAAGATGCCAAAGAAATATAACCTATTCCGTATTCATCAGTCTTCATGGAGGTCAATATTCCCGTATTGTCTTTGATTAAAAAGCCTTTGACGAGCAGACTGTCATCTTCGGCGGCTTCGCTAAAATCGATGCCTGCCATGAATCCCGCTCTGGTCCCGCTAGATGTATCTCTTGTATAAACGGTGATTTTATTCGTTGAATCCCAATCAGATGTTTGTTGACAAGCTACCAGCAATCCTGATAATAAAATCGTAAACGCTAAAAAAACTTTCTTCATTTTCTTTTCATATACCTTCCCTGAGGTATATTTCCTCCTTCTATTTGATTTCAAGTTAATAATAACTAATTTTCCAGTTTACAAAAACCATTAAAAGGTAAACTTAATGTAAAAACAATGTAAAAAACAAAAAACCGGAGTCTTCTGTTTCGGAAATTATTTATCATGTTTTGAATGATGACACAATGTTTCAGGCAGTATTGAAATTTGCGACTTTGATTGCATATTAAACCTGAGTTTGATAGTATCATACTTGTAGGCGAGGAGGCTGGTCTTGTGGATAGAAGAGCCCATCTGGCGGGCGTTGGTTTCGCGGTCATTTTTGGCTTGTCATTCATGTTTTCGAAGACTGCGCTTCAATATTTGACCCCGCTCGGCTTGCTTTCTTATCGTTTTCTGATCGCTTTTCTGGGCTTTGAGTTTTTGAGACTGACGGGCGTCATCAAGATTAAATTGTCCAAGCAAAAATTTGGGCGCTTGTCGTTGGTTGCCATCTTTCAGCCGATCCTTTATTTTCTGTTCGAAACCTTTGGGTTGAGCCTGACTACTAGCTCCGAAGCGGCGATGGTGACCGCGGCCATCCCCATTTTTGTCGCCTTGCTCGGCGCTCTGGTTTCAAAAGAAAAGCCTACGCCTTTGCAGGTTGTATTCATCCTGGTCAGCGTGGCGGGAATCATTATGACCCAAGCCTTGAAAAGCAGCGGGGGAATTACGGGGAGCGGCTGGGGTTTTGTTTTTTTGTTGCTGGCTGTTTTGTCGGCTGCCTGCTTCAACATTGTCTCCCGCAAGGCAGCGGGCATATCGACGCCTTTTGAGGTCACCTATGTGATGATGTTTTTGGGTGCGGTCACTTTCAACTTAATCTACCTGATCCAACTTCTTGTCGAAGACAGGATTGGCGATTATTTGCTGGCTTTAAGGCACGCCGAACTGATTTTGCCGCTTTTATATTTGGGCTTGATAGCTTCGGTCGGAGGTTTTTTCTTAGTCAATTACTCCCTTGGCAGACTGCCTGCGCATGTCTCGAGTATCTATGCCAATCTGTCAACGATCGTGACGATCGGAGCGGGAGCGCTGATTCTTCGAGAACAGCTTGAATACTATCACTATCTCGGCAGTGCCTTGATTCTGATAGGCGTCTATGGGACGGTTAGGTTCGCAAGAAACATTGAAGCGCCTTGATTGCCGATGAGAATGTGTTTGACGGAAAGGCCAATAATTGACAGTGCCTTGCATTTTTGATTGAAATATGCAAAAATATATTCGCCTATTAATGATCAGGAGGATATTCCAAAATGGAAATCTATGACATTACGGTGAAAGATCGACACGAAAAGGATGTCTCTTTGTCGATTTACCGGGGAATGGTTCTGTTGATTGTCAACACGGCTACCGATTGCATCTTTACACCACAGTATGTAGGCCTTCAGGATTTGTATTGGAAACTTAATGCGAGTGGTTTTGAAATACTTGATTTTCCGTGCAACCAGTTTGCCGGGCAAGCTCCAGGGACTTCGGAAGAAATCTTCGATTTCAGTTTTTCCAACTTTGGGATTACTTTCCCTCAGTTTGCCAAGATTGATGTCAACGGTCCGAACGAATCGCCTTTATATACGTTTTTGAAGGCAAAGCACAAGGGCTTCTTTTCATCAAAAATCAAATGGAATTTCACCAAGTTTCTCGTTGACCGGAAGGGAAGGGTCGTCAAGCGTTACGGGCCGACCACCAAGCCGGAAAAAATCAGTCAAGACATCCAAAGGTTGTTACAACAGAAAAAAACATGAGAATTTTCATGTTTTTTGTTATCCTATGAAGTTAATCAGTTTTTGTTTGATAGTAATCGTCATCGGCTCAGACCAAGCGGCACACTCACCGTCGATTGACCACTCGGTACCCTTGGGAGTGAAAACGGTAGCGTTGGCAGTTGAATGAAAGCGGATGATTCTGGGGTCGTACTCTTTCTTTCTGAGAGCGGTCAGCGTCCGACTTAGCTCGACGGCATTCTTGGGATATTTGATCAGGAGGATCTCCATTTTGCCATCGGCGAGATCGACTCGAGAATGATCGAGTCTGACGATTCCGGCCACAGTCAGCGAATTTGTGAATGATCCGAAGATAAAATCGTCCTCAAACACATATTCATCGGTTATGACCTTGGCATGAATCGGTTTGATTGAGGGCAGGTCTTTGAGTGCCTGAAAAACATAGGCAAGCTGACCCCATTTATTTTTTTGTTTCTGCGGCGTTAAGTAAGAAGTGTTTGAGAAGGCGCCGAATGAGGTAATAAATGAGAAGCACCTGTCGTTGAGAAATCCGATATCGAGAGGAATGGCGGAACCCTCGACCACATTGACGGCAGCCCTTAGAATCTGTTTGGGCAATCCAAGATTGCCGCTGAAGACATTTGAGCTCCCTGCGGGGATGAAGCCAATCGGCTTGAAGATATTGGCATTCATCATTCCTTGGATGACTTGATTCAAGGTGCCATCGCCACCGATCGGGACGACGATATCCGCCTCGTGAACACAGTGCTGGCACAAGTCGACGGCTTGACCATGAAAAGCAGTGATTTTCAAAAGGACCTCATAGCCGTGGTCGGTGAAGATCCGGATGATCTTGTTTATAAGTTTCTCGCCGCGCTTGCGGCCTGCCAAGGGATTCAAAATCAATAACGCCTTCTTGCCCAAAAAAAACCAACTCCAATCCGGATGCAATGATAAACAATGACCAAAAAATAACTGTTAACCATTATATCATAACTGTGTTTGTTTTGTGACAAAGCAATGCTCAATTTTGTAGAGTGTTCTTGAATCGGCAGCGAGACTGATCGCGCTTCGGAAATATAACTGCTTGAACATCTCACTGAACCGCGATTTGAGGTGTTCGTCAGCCAGTAGGGTATACTAAAACACAATACCAAAAAAGGCATCCAATTATTTGCTTGTCCAAGCATAGAAGCCAAATATTCAAAACAAAACCGTTTGATTTCAGATAATGATGAATATCTCTTCAGAATTTGGTATACTTAATAAGAGGTAAAAAACAATCAATAAAGGAAGTTAGAGGCAACCATATGGACAAACGACTGAACGTCATCAGAAAACTGAAACAGAAAGACCCCAAAAAACTGAATCTCTTGGTTGGCTTCGACGGTTTCATCGACGAGATCGTCCATGTCGTCGACAAGCGTCTCGACAGTAAGAACTATACCAGAATCGAGACGATCAGCGCCCTGGCAAAAAGAATCGAGCGCGCCAGCGGGTTGTCAACGAACATCGAACTCGTACCGGTCACCAAAAAGATCGGAGGCAACGGACCGATCATGGCCAACGCTCTCGCCAAGCACAATCCCAAGTTGACCTACATCGGCGCTCTCGGCAAGCCGACGATCGACGAGGTCTATGCGGAGCTCCAGGAACACGCAGCCCTGATCACTCTTGCGAACAGCGGCCACACGGACGCTCTCGAGTTCGATGATGGCAAGCTCCTGCTTGGCAAGACCGCGTCGCTGACGGATATCACCTTCGACAAACTTCTTGAAAACGTCGAAAAGGAACGGCTTGTCGATTTGCTTGAGGAAGCCGACTTGTTCGCTTCGGTGAACTGGTCGATGATCACGAATATGACTGATATCTGGCAGAGACTGGTGAATGAGATTTTGCCGCTTCTTAAGCCAAAGAAAGATAGACCAATCTTTTTTGTCGATTTGGCCGATCCCGAAAAGCGAAAACTCGAGGAGATTAAAGCCGCTCTCGCGGTATTGAATTCCTTCAGGCAACACTTTTTCGTCATCCTCGGTCTGAACAAGAAAGAAGCTTACGACATCGCCGAACTCCTTGGCCTTGGAGCGACCCGAGATTCAACTCTGCAGGAAGTCAACCGGATGCTCTATGACTATCTTAACATTGATGCCGTCGTCATCCATCCCGTCGATCGGTCCTCTTGTATTATTCAAAACAATTACTTTGAAGAAATCGGCCCTTACACCAAAAAACCGAAATTGACCACCGGCGCCGGTGACAATTTCAATGCCGGATTCGTTCTCGGACTTCTTCTCGGCCTTGAGCCTAATGAGGCTTTACTGGTAGGGATGTCTACGAGCGGTTACTATGTCAGAAACGCAAAAAGCCCATCCTACAACGAACTTCTTGGTTTTATGGAAGAATGGATTAAAAACAAATTGTAAAAGAATAAGTTCCTCACTCTGAAGTGATAAGATGTTAGTAGACACAAAATGAACAGTGTTTATTAACATCTTTTTTAATAAATGCCAGTTAGGGTCAATCCGCACCAGTTGATAATCTTATCTTTTTCGCATCTGGCAATAAGTTTGGTTTTAACCCCCAAAAGGAAGCTGGATGTGGTAGAATAAAACTAACAAGAAGAATAATGTTTCAAAGGAGATATGTTGAAAAAAATCGCTCTGTTTCTCTATTTGTTTTTGCCTTTTCTGTTTATTGCCTGTTCAAAGCCGGCTGTTTTAATTTACTCTTCCGACACCCCAATGCAGGTAGAGGTGCGGGGTGATTCTCTTAAGATCCTTCAACTTACTGATCTGCATCTTACATACGGGATCGATGCCAATGACCGCAGCACTTATTCATTGATCAGGAAACTGGTTAAAAAAGACGACTGGGATCTGGTTGTCATCACCGGGGATATGACAATGTCGCCCCTCGGTCCAATCTTGTTTAAAAAGTTAATCAAAGTAATGGAAGAATTGAAAACACCGTGGACTTTCATCTTTGGGAATCATGAAACCGACTATCATCTCTATGAGGACTATCTGACCCTGATTGAAGATACAAAGTATCTGGTTTTTAAGGTCGGTCCAAAGATGGTTGATGGCGGTGCGGGCAATTTCATGATTGAGTTCATGAAAGAGGGCGCCCCTTTCTACAAGGCCTATTTTCTCGACTCCCACCAGGAAAGAGAGGAATATTCCGAAGAAGAGGGCGAATACGGCTTTTTAAGCACAGCTCAGGTCGAATGGTACCAAGGCCACAGCCAAACTGATACAACCCCGTCAATAATGTTCATGCATATCCCCATTCGCCAGTATAAACTGATCGAAACCGATCCGAATCTCGATTATATTGGAGTTTACAAAGAAGGAAAAGTCTGCGCTCAGGGGATAGACACCGGCATCTTCGCAGCCATCACTGAAATCGGTAAAACCAAAGCCGTCTTTGTTGGGCATGATCATCTCAGCGACTTTCATTTCACTTTGGAAGGTGTTATTTTAGGTTATGGAAGGGCCAGCGGTTACAATGGATACGGATATCTTGAAAAAGGCGGTCGTATGATTGAAATCGATGCAGATTACAAGATTTCTACCGAAATCCTGCTTGAGAGCGGGGTGGATTGATGAAAACCAAAGACAGGCTGATCGTAACTTTGCATGCATTGATGATCAGCGTCTTGTTATTCTGGCTGACAAACATCTTGTTTGTGTTTGCCTTGCCGGCACTTGGTTTTGTCTACACTCTGGTGGGAGGGAAAATCCATGGTTGATTTTTTCGTTGCTTCCAGCATCATTACTATCTGGATAGTCCTGATCGCTGCGCCAATCGTGTTGACCGCTCTCCGCATAACTGCGGCACTGAAGAGTAAAGCATCAATCAGGGAAAAACTCGTCATTATCTTATTACCGTTCTCAATTGGCTATTATCTTCATTTTTCCGAGCAATCCCGTTTCAAATCAGTCTACTCAATTATTCTTTTAATCTTTGTCATCATGTCAGTGTATGCGTCGCTGTTTGTCTTCTATACTCACTTCGCCTGACGGCAGCTATTTGAGAGACCAAGGATAATCAATGGATGTGATCATTCATGAAAGAAGCAATGCTTTACGAACGTCTTGAAGACGATTTTGTAAGGTGCATGGTGTGTAATCACCGATGCACGATCAAACCGGGGAAAACCGGTATTTGCGGAGTAAGGGAAAATCGCCAAGGTACGCTGTTTGCATTGAATTACGGAATGACGGCCGCTATCGGAGTTGACCCGATAGAAAAGAAGCCGCTTTATCATTTTATGAGCGGGACCAAAACCTATTCACTGGCAACTGCTGGCTGTAATCTCCATTGCAAATGGTGCCAGAACTGGCAACTTTCGCAAAGGCCGATCATGCATCCTAAGGAAACATCCGGGACGCTGATCGAGCCTTCAGAACATGTCGAAAATGCCATCAAGCATGATTGCCCTTCGCTATCCTACACTTATTCCGAGCCGACGATTTTCATCGAGTACGCCATTGATATTATGGTCTTGGCTCGTGCCAAAGGGCTTAAAAACATCTGGGTCACCAACGGCTTCATGACGCCCGAGGCTTTGACGGCGGTGATGCCCTATCTCGATGCGGCGAATGTCGATCTCAAAGGTTCGACTGAGAGAGTTTATAAGCGATTTTGTGGCGGCGACGCTGAATCAGTAATGCGAAATCTTATTCAACTTCATAGGGGCAAAGTCCACCTCGAGATTACAACGCTTATTATACCGGGTGTCAATGATAGCGTGGCTGAACTATCATCAATCGCCGAGTTCATCAGCAGAAAACTCAGTCCCGAAGTGCCCTGGCACCTCAGCCGCTTTTTCCCCGGGTGGAAAATGTCGGACAAGGAACCGACTCCCTATGAAACGCTCTTGAAAGCGAAAAAGATCGGTCATGAGGCCGGGTTGAACCATATTTATCTTGGAAATGTTTGATTACTTTTTTAAAGGAGGAGTATTATGGGAATCCTATCTGCTTTCGTTGTTCCGCATCCGCCGCTGATTATTCCGGATATCGGCAGGAACGATCTGAGAAAAATCGAGAAAACAGTTGAGGCATACAAAGAAATCGGCAGACGCATCACGCTTATTGAACCGGATACGGTCGTGATAGCGTCCCCCCATTCTGTGTTGTATCAGAACTATAACCACATCTCCCCGGGAAAGACGGCGAAGGGAGATTTCGGGCGGTTTGGCTGTCCCCAGATCGAACTAGCAGTTAATTATGATTATGAACTCGTCAGGCTGATTACCGACATTGCCAAAGAAGCGGGAATCATGGCCGGGACAGAAGGCGAAAGAGACAAAAGCCTCGATCATGGGATTTTAGTCCCGCTCTATTTCATTCGCGACATCCTTGGGAAAACCAAGGTGGTCAGAGTCTCTTTATCCGGTCTCTCACTGCTCGATCATTACCATTTGGGCGAGGCGATTGATAAGGCTGTAACCTTGTCCGGGAAAAGAGTCGTCTTCATTGCCAGCGGCGATTTGTCGCACAAACTCAAACTGACCGGTCCCTACGGGTTTGCCCCGGAAGGCCCTGCTTTTGACGAGAAAATCACCGAAATACTCGCATCAGGTGCTTTTGAGCGGTTGTTTGAATTGGACGACGCGTTTGCCTTCAAAGCTGCCGAGTGCGGACTCCGATCAATCGCAATGATGGCCGGCGCGCTCGATCGAAAAGCGGTCGCATCAGAGTTGCTCAGCTATGAGGGGCCATTCGGCGTCGGATACGCGGTCGCGTCTTTCGATGTCACCGGCGACGACTCTTCTAGGTGCTTTGGGGATCTTGAGACTTTGAGGTTGAAAAAGGAAGCCGAGAAGACCAGGAGCGCCGAAGGCGAACTTGTCCGCCTCGCTCGCTCTTCTTTGGAATACTATGCCAAAAACCGTCGCCATCTGCCAATGCCAGCGGGGCTGAGCCCCGAGTTGCTTGAAGAAAAGGCCGGAGTGTTTGTATCCTTAAAACTTGACGGCCGCCTACGCGGCTGCATCGGTACAGTCAGTCCGACCACAGTTTCACTAGCGGATGAAATAATTCAAAATGCGGTCAGTGCCGGCTTTAGGGATTCTCGTTTCGAACCTGTCAGAGAGGATGAACTGGACCGGATCGTCTATTCGGTTGATGTTTTGCGCCCGGCACAACCGGTATCCTCTCTTGCCGAGCTGGATCCGAAAAGATATGGCATCATCGTTCGTTTCAAAGGTAGAAGCGGTCTGCTTCTTCCGAATCTTGAAGGCGTGGACACTGTCGAAGAACAATTAAGGATCGCGCTCAGGAAAGGCAATATTTCTCCCGAAGATGATTATGAGATCAAAAAATTTGAAGTCATTCGTCATCACTAATTGATTCAGTTTGCATTCTGCTCTGTGTTATAATTCTTTTAATCAGATGAGGTATTTATGGATGGAAAAAACCGCAGGTGTTACGATGCTGAGAAGCAAGAAGTTATTTATTTTTGATCTTGATGGCACAATCTATCTCGACGGCGTCTTGTTTCCGGGAGCGCTCGAACTGCTCGAGAGGATCAGGAAAAATAGCGGGGAATATGTATTCTTTACCAACAATTCCTCAATTTCAACCATTGACTATCTCCACAAAATCCAAAGGTTGGGTATACCTTGCGAAATCGACAATGTGGCGACCTCGACACAGGCATTGATCATCCATATCAGGGAAAGTTACCCCGATGCCAGGTTTTATGTAATGGGAACGGCTTCGATGAAGGCGGAATTGCGCGAATCAGGTCTACTAGTGGTCGACCGATATCAAGATGACATCGATGGCGTCGTCATCGGTTATGACACTGAACTCGTCTACCAGAAACTGATCGATGTTTCGAGGCTGCTTACCCAAGGCAAAATCTATCTGGCGACCAATCCCGACCTTGTCTGTCCGGTTGAGTTCGGTTTTGTGCCCGATTGCGGGTCGTTCGCCGTCATGCTGGAAAATGCGACAAAAAGGAGACCCCGATTTCTCGGGAAGCCGGAACCAGACATCATCGAGATGATCATCAACCGTTTCGGCGTGCTGAAAGAAGAGACTGTTCTTGTCGGAGACAGGCTGTATACCGATATCAAGTGCGGAATCAACGCCGGAATCGATACCGTGTTGGTCCTCAGCGGAGAAACCACGGTTCAAGATCTTGAGTTATCAGATTTTCAGCCGACATTTGTCGTCAGCGGCGTTCATTCCATTCTGGAAATGCTGGAAGATTGACTGGGATTATCAGTCTATATCAAATTACGAGTAAGGAGATTACGATGCCGAATTTAGTTCAGGAAATCAAAAAAATATTCCGCGACAGCCCCGTCAGCGCCGGGCTGTTATTGCTTAACATTGCGATGTTCATCCTAACGATTGCGACCGGCGGCTTCAGTGTCGTCAATCTGGTCCGTCTTGGCGCTCTGGTTCCAAAATATGTCATCGATGACGGCGAGTTTCTCAGGATTCTGACTTCGATGTTTTTACATGGCAGCATTATTCATTTTGTGATGAATATGGTTGCTCTCTATATTCTTGGAATCTTGATGGAAAGATTGCTCGGGCCGCTGAATTACTTCATACTTTATCTTGTTTCGGGTCTTGCAGGGGGGGCGGTCATAACTTTCTTTGCCGGCAAGGGAGAAGGCATTCTGGCAGAGGTCTTTGGTTCGCCGACAAACGTGACTGTTGGCGCGAGCGGGGCTCTCTACGGTATTATGGCATCTTTGTTTTTCATCACGTTCAAGAAAAGGGCTTGGTTCAACTCCCAATCGATCCGCTCGATCAGGACGCTTGTCATCGTCAACTTTGTCCTGACATTCACGTTTCCAAGCATCAGCATCCTCGGCCATGTTGGCGGTTTCTTGGCTGGTTTGATCCTCAGTTTTTTCCTTGTCCCGGAGACACCGTATTTCCGCCGGCAGCAATACCGCCGTTTCTACGAGCAAGACATTCCCGATGATTAGCCGTTTATTTTATTATTAACCGATCATCAACAACCTTCCCGTTGATTTGCGATCTATGCCAATATTATTCCGGAAAGATCGCTTTTGATCCACCGTTTGACAACGGTAAAGTAAAAAATGTTATGCCTATGTTTTATTTTTAAAAATAATGTCTGTTTAAGGTTGCCATCATCTCGATTGGTAGTGTATAATAATATTAAGAGCAGTTTCAAAATAAAAACTTAATAAAAATGGAGGTAACAAATGAAGAAAGCATTACTAGTAATTGCTTTGGTTTTTGCGAGTGTGTTTACCATGGCTTCTTGTGCTGGTGAAAAGTACGAAATCGCCATGGTCACTGACTCCGGAGGCATCGACGACAAATCCTTCAACCAGAGTACTTGGGAGGGAATCGTTGAATATGCAACGGCAAATGAGAAATCATACAAGTACTACAAACCAAGAGAAGTATCTGACAAAGCCTATCTGAGAGCAATCAAACTTGCTGTGAGGGGCGGGGCGAAAATCGTTGTCACACCGGGATACTTGTTCGAGACTGCTATTTATAAGGCTCAGTCGTTGTATCCTGATGTGAAGTTTGTCCTTATTGATGGTGAGCCGCATACTGCCGACTATGAAACTTACAAAACAGAGGAAAACACGCTCAACATTCTTTTTGATGAGCATGAAGTCGGATTCCTAGCCGGTTATGTCGCCGTCAAGAGTGGCAAGTTTACTAACCTCGGATTCTTCGGCGGAATGAGCGTTCCTGCTGTTCAGCGTTTTGGGATCGGCTATGTTGCCGGCGCCTATTATGCCGCCGATGAGATGGACAAGCAGATCACTTTCACCGCAGATCACTACGAATACCTTGGCTCGTTCGCTCCGACACCTGATGCGCAGAGTAAGGCTACTGCTTGGTACAGTGCCGGTGTTGAGGTGATTTTTGCGGCCGCTGGCGGTGCAGGGTCATCGGCGATGTCCGCTGCTGAAGAACAAACGGGCAAGTGGGTCATCGGCGTTGACGCTGACCAATCTGGAGACTCTACATCTGTCATCACTTCCGCTCTCAAGGGTGTTGGCGAAGCAGCCATTGCCGCTCTCGAAGATTTCTACGGCGACACCTGGGATGGTGGCCGGACGATCTCGCTTGGCGCAGCCGAAGGCGGAGTCTCGCTTCCTGCTGATTTCTCAAGATTCGGTACCCATGAAGATGCGGCAGTTGCAGCCTATCAACACATTCTCCCATTGGTCGTCGACGGGACGATCGTTGTTCCCACGAACGACAAGTCAAGCCTAGGCGCTTTCTTGCAAGGCCTTGGCGTCAGCAATGCCGATTTGGTTGCGAAAGCTGAACCCGCGGAAGACGCTGAATAAGAATAATTTTTATTTCTATTGCGGTTCTTGAATAACTGAAGGAAGGATTCGCTTCAATCCTTCCTTCTTTCAAGAAACGCTCATGCATATGATGAGGTGGTCTAATGGATTACATTATCGAAATGCTGCATATCCACAAGTACTTCGGTACGCTGAGGGCAAACCACGACATCACGTTTCAACTAAAAAAAGGTGAAGTCCACGCATTAGTTGGTGAGAATGGCGCCGGGAAAAGCACGTTGATGTCGATTTTGTTTGGTTTGTATCAGGCTGATGCCGGTGAGATCCGATATAACGGCAAAGCCGTAACGATCAAAAATCCCAATGATGCCAACCGCATGAAGATCGGCATGGTCCATCAGCACTTCAAATTGGTGGATGTTTTCACGGTTACCGAAAACATCATCTTAGGGATGGAAGAAACGAAACATGGATTCTTAACAAGAGAAAATTCTCGCAAGAAAATTATCGAGTTGCGTGAAAAATACAAGCTCTATGTCGATCCCGACGCCTATATCAAGGATATCAGCGTCGGCATGCAACAAAGAGTCGAGATCTTGAAAATGCTTTATCGGGATGCGGACATCTTGATTTTCGATGAACCTACCGCTGTCCTCACGCCCCAGGAAGTTGACGAATTGATGCAAACAATCAAAAATTTCAAAGAAGACGGAAAATCAATCGTCATCATCACCCATAAACTGGCGGAAGTGATGGCCGTTGCCGACCGCTGCACCGTTCTTAGAAAAGGTGAAATGGTTGGGACAGTTGATGTCAAGGATGTCTCAATCGATGTCTTGGCCGAAATGATGGTCGGTCGGAAAGTCAGTTTTGATATCGAAAAAAAACCGGCCAACGTTCAAAAGGAAATTTTCCGTGTCGAAAATCTGACTTATTATAATCAAATTAACAAGAAATACAGCGTCAAAGATGTCAGTTTCTCGCTGAGGCAGGGCGAGATCCTCGGGATTGCCGGGATCGATGGCAATGGCCAAACCGAACTGATCGGGGTGATAACCGGGTTACTGAACGCTACCGGCGGCAAGCTGTTTTTCAAAGACAAAGACATTACTAAAAAATCGATTCGTAGTAGGCTCATGATGGGCATCGGCCATATACCCGAAGACAGGCACAAGCACGGACTTGTCTTAGACTTCACCTTGGCGGAGAATCTGATTCTCCAGTCCTACCATCTCCCGGAGTTTCAAAAACGAGGATTTCTAAAAAAAGAAGCCATCTTGGATAATGCGAACCGCTTGATCGAGAAATTCGACATTCGTTCCGCGCTCGGGGCAAACTCGCTGACGCGTTCGATGTCCGGAGGGAACCAGCAAAAAACGATCGTTGCCCGGGAAATTTCTCGACAACCGGAATTACTAATTGCGATGCAGCCGACAAGAGGGCTCGACATCGGCGCTATCGAGTACATCCATGACAAACTGATCGAGGAGCGGGATAACGGCAAGGCGGTGCTCTTGGTGTCGCTTGAACTTGACGAGGTCATGAATATTTCCGATCGCATCCTCGTGATTTTCGAGGGCATGATCGTCGCCGAACTTGAGCCTAAAAAAACATCCTTCCACGAGATCGGGCTCTACATGTCCGGTTCCAAAAAGAAGGTGATCGAACTTGAAAGTTAAAGCGATTATGGCCAAACTGAAGGAATGGGCAAAAAGAACATTCGCTTTGAAAAGGCTCGCGCCTGCGACGCCAAGTTTCATCGCCATTGGTTTCGGCATCGGGTTTGGCATTGTGACGATGTTCATCATCTGGCTCCTCAGCGTTATCGGCGTCTTGAAAACCCATAATAATCCGGACTTCTTCTATGGCGTTTCCTTGCTTTTAGCCGGGGGGTTCAATGAAGGCATGGAAAGTTTCGGAGACATGCTTTACAGTTCCGCTCCCCTGATCCTCGCCGGATTGGCGGTTGCGTTCGCTTTCCGGACCGGCCTCTTCAACATCGGTGTTCCCGGCCAAATGATTATGGGAAGCCTGACTGCCGTAGTTATCGGCATGAAGCTCTCGCTGCCCGCTCCGTTCCACTGGATGCTTGCCTTGCTGGGCGGGATGGTTGCTGCTTGCCTCTGGGGAACGATCGTCGGCTTTCTGAAAGCAATCCTCAACGTCCATGAAGTCGTTTCCTCGATTATGATGAACTATGTGGCGATGTACACCGCTTTTATCATCATCAAGGGAAACAGAATGCTGGATGGGAATACCCAGCACACAAAAGCCGTCAATGTCACGGCCTTGTTGCCACACCGCGAACTTGCCATCTTCGGATACTATGATCTCGACATCGGCATTTTGATCGCCATCCTTGCGGTAATCGTCATTTTTATCATCTTGAACAAAACAACGCTCGGCTACCAGCTGAAAGCGGTTGGCTTCAACAAAGACGCCAGCAGATACGCTGGTATGGATACCAAGCGTAACATCATCATCTCGATGGCGATTTCGGGCTGTTTGGCCGGAATCGCGGGAGCGGTTTTTGTGCTGATACCGGGCAAATATGTTTGGGTCACAAGGGATATGATGTCGGCTGAATTGATGTCGGTGGGCTTTGATGGCATATCCGTTGCGCTTCTCGGATTGACTCAGCCCGTCGGTGTTTTGTTTGCCGGATTATTTCTGGCTTATCTTAGACAGGGCGGCTATTACATGGAAATGGCAAATTATATGAAGGAAATGGCCGATGTTATCATCGCTGTCATCATCTATTTCAGTGCCTTGTCGACCATGCTCTATCAGTTCGTCAAAAACAGAAGAGAGAAAATAGCAAAACTGAAAGCGGAAAAAATCATCTCCAAACAACAAATTGTCACCGCGGGAGGTGATGAATGATGATGCTCGCGTACTCAATCTATGATTTGATCGGCTCGACGATCACAACAATGATTCCGTTATTAATCGTCGCTATCGGGGCGATGATCTGTGAGCGTAGCGGTGTCACCAACATCGCTCTCGAAGGCATCATGATCATGGGCGCGTTCGTTTCGGTGTGGGTGATTTCGATCATCGAGCCTGCGACCAACGAGGCCGCCTTGGCCCAGTCCAACTGGCAAAAAAGCGGTTTGCTCATCCTCGGAATGCTGATTGGCGGCATCACCGGACTCCTGTTTTCTTGGTTACACGCCTATGCCTCGATCTCGATGAAAGCCGACCAGACAATTTCAGCGACGGCGTTGAACCTGATTGCTCCGGCGCTTGCGTTTTATATTGCTAGGACTGTCATCGGCGGGAAACAGATCTTTTTCAAAACCGTCTTCAAGATGCAGTCTGTCGGTTTTCTCGGAGATATTCCTGTAATCGGTGATCTATTTTTTAAGGGTGTCAACGCCGGCTTCTATATCGGTATCATCATCTTGATCGTTGCTTATATTTTCCTTTACAAAACCAAGGAAGGTCTCAGACTCAGGTCGTGCGGAGAGAATCCGCACGCAGCCGATTCGCTTGGCGTCAATATTTACCATATCCGTTACCGGGCGGTCCTGATTTCCGGGTTTCTCGCCGGTGCCGGCGGCTTCTTGTTCGCCATCTCGATGGCGAAATCGTTCGAGGGAACGGTTTCCGGCTACGGCTTTCTGGCAATCGCCGTCTTGATTTTTGGGAACTGGAAGCCTTTCCGCGTCTTGTTTGCGGCCTTCTTCTTCGGTTTGATGACGACCATCGGCGCCGCATACTCAGCGATACCCTTTTTGCAGGATCTCAATTTGTCAAACGACTTTTATTCGATGGTTCCTTATATAGCGACGCTGATCGTGCTTGCACTGTCGAGCAAATCCAGCCGCGCTCCAAAGGCTGTCGGTCAGGTCTATGACCAAGGCACTAGGTAATATAAGCATCATTTCATTAAGGTTATTTTGGATTGGCATTCCAAGTTTTGGAAACACTTCCAGCTCAGACGGGAAGTGCTTTGAACAGCTGATCGCGACAGGTGTTCGTTTTAAAAAGAAGGTACTAAAAAAGAAGAAGTCCGGTGGTTTCGGACTTCTTTTCATATCCCCAGATACAAAGGCTCCTGATTCCTTTTTTTCCCCATGGCGATCTGATAGGCGATAAGGTACTTGTAGGGACCGAAGCGGCCGGTCCCGAACAGCATCAAGGTATTCGCTTGTGGAAAGTACAAAAAGAACTGGTTCTTGTCCGCGATCGCTACTTCTTCGATTGAATCAAAGGGCAGGATCACGGTTCTATCCTGAAACGTCAGCGTAAACGCAGACATTGTCATGGTAAAGGTTGCCTTTCCCAGCCGCTTCTTGTGGCTGTAGGGTTTGTTGGTTTTGACGTGTTCCAAGACTTTGACGACTGCTGGTGAAAACAGCGGGCGATCAACGGGGTAAAGAGAGAGGATTGACTTGATGACGGGTTTCTGCCAGTTGTCCCAATCGATCACCGTTTGGAAATTATAGGGGTTGTCATTGAAGAAAGCGTATTCGTCAAGGCTCATGTCCAAGTCGCAATTGCGACAGCGAATATGGGCCCCTTCTGAATACAATCGGTCGAAAGCCCGGCATTTCGGGCAAACAATCAACACTCTTTCAAGATAGAGAGCCGGCGCTTTTGAACGATACACAAGCGGGTTGGTCAGCTGATCTTGATAGGCATTGACATAATGGCTTTTTCTAATGAGTTCGTAGAGTTCAGTCTCACTTTTGTCAGCGATTTCCTGGGGATTCAAAGTGCAGGTGATCTCGCAGGTGATGCGGTTTTTCCGAATACTCTTTCCCCAGCGGGGATTGGACAGATAGTTGCCTTTGATATGGAAAAAGACCAAAGGAATCTTCAGCTTCTTTACGAGTTTTACCAGATTGAGGTCAAACCTCGGACTTTCACCAGTGAATGTGGTGTTTCCCTCGGGAGACAGAGCGATCAATCCACCTTCTTTGGCGACTTTGATGATTTTTCTGACAGCGCTGAGATCGGGACGGTTCTTTTGGATCGTTATCGGGGCAATCAGATAGTCGACGAGCCATGACAAGCCTTTGACGCTGAAGAGATGTTCGGTCGACACGAAATAGACGGGCCTACGAAAAGAACAGCCAACGACATAGCCATCGATATTCGCGGCATGGTTGAACAACAACAGCTGCGGTCCGGGGCTGTCCAAATGAAAATAACGCCGTTTGAAATTATAGCGGAAAAAGAGGTACCATCTGAAAATGAACCGGAGAAATGCGAAGGTCAGATGGTGGCGGAAACGGACGTGCTTCTTCATTCAAACCTCCTCATATGATGCTTCTATTATACCCTAGATGAGTGAAAATGGTTACTTTTTCGGGGGAAAACAATAAAAAGCACCAATTGAAGCGCCCCCTTAAAAGTAGGTTCTAAGAAAAAGGGCTCTACTATTTTTTGTAACTTATTGCCAAAGACGGGGGTGTTCCGCTATAATAATGGCTAACGATCCAGTCTGTGGGGGTGTTTAGGTGAAAGGCGCTATCTTGAAATGCCGTTTGATCGTTGAAGCTTTTGATTTTGGCCCGGCGATAAGCTCGATCGTCTTTTCTTTTCCGGCTCCTCTTAACGATTCTGGTCTGATGCGCGATACATTCACAATCATCATAAAGAAAAAGAACACACCCTACTTGGTTGAGATTGCGAGTGCGGGCATAAATGATAACGAGTTATTGTTAAAACTCATCTGCCATCCCGACAATTACCATCTATCGCCCCTGACATATGATTATTTGACCCACCATGATCGCTTCGCCGAGAAGATCGATTTGCTTGTTCACACAAACAAACCGTTCGTTCTTGGCGATTTTGTTTATGAGGATACCGTTGAAATCCTGGAATCGATTCTGGAAATGCCCGATCTGGACGGATTCAGTTATGACAAATATCGCCATAACTCCAAAATATTGCTGGCATACGGCCTCTTTTCGCCGGGCGATCTAACATCAAAGCGACCGCTTGTCATCTGGCTCCACGGTGCCAAGGAGGGCGGCGATGATCCTCGGGTAGCCATCCTTGGGAATCCGATCTCATATTTGAAGCGTGATGAGATACAAAATCGTTTCGGCGGCTTTTTTATCTTGATTCCGCAGGCAGGAACAATGTGGATGGATGAAGGCAATGGCCACTACACCGACTCTGGCAGATCTTTGTATTCAAAACCTTTGATCGGCCTTATCAATAGCATTTTGGACAACTATCCCGCGATCGACAGAGAAAGGGTGTATATTGGCGGCTGTTCGAATGGCGGTTTTATGGCGATCAGGTTGATTGCGGACCATCCGGAGCTGTTTGCGGCTGCCTTTCCCACCTCCGAAGCGTGTTTTGACCGCTGGCTGACGGATAAAGATATCCAGAATATCAAAACGGTCCCAACTTGGTTTTTCGCCTGCAGCGCCGATACCGTTGTGCCGAGCGATCTCTGCACTGTCATGACATTCGAAAGGCTTGTTCAAGCCGGCGCATCGGATGTCCATCTCAGCCTTGTGGACGAAATCCGAGACAGGCACGGCGCTTTCTTTGAAAGCGATGGAACTCCATACCTTTACGATGGGCACTGGGCGTGGCTGGAACCGTTGAACGATGCGAAAGACAGTGATGGCAGATCCTTTTTTGATTGGCTCTTTTCTCACACCAAACACTGATCGCTAGGGCAGTTGTTTTGTTTGTGGCGGTCAGTTATGTTATAATTAAGTAAGAAATATTGTGATACGCAAGGAGGTATTTATGAACCAATATCACGAGCCGCTTGAATTGTTAAGCGAAGAAACTAAAGATATTACCAGAGCTATCCGCAGCTTGATTGAGGAATTTGAGGCAGTCGATTGGTACAATCAACGCGTCAACGCCACCAAAGACGTCGAACTGAGGGAAATACTTGTCCATAACCGGGATGAAGAATTGGAACATGCGGCCATGACGCTTGAGTATTTGCGCAGACATTTGCCCGTGCTCGACAAGGAGCTGAGAGACAACCTCTTCAAGGAAGGGCCGATTGTCGGCCATCACGGCGAGGAAGATTAGGATACTTGGCAGTTCGCCATTTACCTACTGCCTTACCAAAGGAAAGACTGTAAATAATCAAGGGCGATCGATTACCGGTTTTTATATCCATTTTTATAAACTGAAGCAGAGCAGGTGTAAGACTATTGCCCGCCAACATGTTTTTATGGTGATCTTCGATGAATGACGCTGATTTTCGTTTCCGGATCCTAGTAACCGCTGACCTTCACGGCCAGTTTTTGGCTGTCGATTATGCATCGGGAAAGCCGTCAAACCACGGATTTGCGAGAATATCCGCAAGCCTGAAGGCGATGAAGGATGAACGGACGCTCCTGATTGATCTTGGAGACCTGCTTCAAGGAAGCCCTTTGATGAGTTTCCATGAACAGAACCGGACCAAATACCAAAATCCCGCCGCGATGGCGCTTAACTATCTTGACTACGATCTTTTTGTCCCCGGTAACCATGATTTCAACTATGGGCAGGACTACCTTGATGATTTTTTGTCTCAACTCAAGGCAAAGTCGCTTTGCGCCAACATTTGTCGCAACAACCAGCCGGCCTTCGGGGCCCCCTATGAGATCAAAAGTTTCCCCGGAGGGCCAACCATAGCCATTATCGGAATCACCACACATTACATCCCCATTTGGGAGCGGAAGGCGAATATCGAAGGGCTCAGTTTCCAAGACGCCTTCGAGGCTACCAAGAAATATGTCAAACTCGTCCGCTCCCGCCACAATCCCGATCTTGTCGTTGTTGCCTACCATGGAGGCTTCGAATGTGATCTCGACACCTTTGAACCATACATCGAGGATACCGGTGAAAACCAGGGTTCGAAGATGTTAAAAGAAATTGAAGGCATTGACGTGCTCCTGACATCGCATCAGCACCGCACAATAGCAAAAAAAGTCGGTGAAACCCTGGTTTTACAGCCAACATACAATGGCAAAGGCTTTGGAAAAGTCGACTGTCATTTCCGGAAAACGGATGGCGTATGGAAGAAAACAGAAAGCGAGATATCGGTCATCACCGACGTTGTTGGCGAATCGGATCCGGCCCTCGGCGAGATCCTCGAAAGTATTGAACTCGCTACACAAGAGTATCTTGATATCCCGATCGGGATCGTTCAAGATGATGATTTGTTAATCACTGATTTGTTTCAGGCCAGGCTTAGGAAGCACAAGATCGTGACCTTGATCAACAAGGTGCAGATCGAAAGCACCGGGGCGATGATCAGCGCCACTTCACTAGGAAATAGCGCCACCGGTTTTTCAAAAGAGATAACGATCAGGAATGTGCTTAGCACCTATGTTTATCCAAATACACTTGTCGTTATTGAAATCGATGGAAAACATCTGAAAATGGCGCTTGAACAGAATGCCCAATACTTTGATTTGGAAGATGGGAAGATTATTTTCAACTCGCGTTTTTCATATCCGAAGAACGAGCACTACAATTACGATATGTTCGATGGTATCGAGTACATCATCGATGTCGCAAAGCCTTATGGAGAGAGAATCGTCAGCTTATCCTATCAAGGAAGGCCGGTCAAAGACCACCACGTCTTTACCCTCGCTTTGAATAATTATCGCGCCTCAGGCGGCGGGGAATTTCCGATGTATCGGGGACAAAGAGTCGTCAAGGAAATCAATGATGATATCGCCGAACTCGTAATTGAGTATATCCGTAAGAATAAGATCATCAGAGTCGATGATCCCAACAACATCCGCGTGATCATCGGAGCCAACTAAAAACGGGAACACCCGTTTTTTTGTTCTGGTTTATCGTGTTTTGTGGTCTCGATGCTTAAGACGTGGTATAATTTTTATAAACAGATTGCGTTTTTGAATTGGATTTCGAGCCTTTACTGTATGACAAATTCGTTCTTCGATCATTTATTGGGAAGAAGTAAACCGTTTTGTACTGTCAAGAAGGTCATGGCTATGACGACGGAAGACAAATACAATAAGGAGCAGTTCGATGAGACTATTTTTAGCTATTGTTCCTGATCAGAGGGCAATCAACAAGATCTATCCCCAGATCCTGAAATTCAAAGAACACGCCCATGGTGGCAATTTCACCAGTGCTGGCAATCTCCATCTTACCGTCGTATTTATCGGAGAAGTCGACGATGCCGGATGCGACCGGCTGAAAAGGATCGTTAACAGTATTAGTTTTGATCCTTTTATCGTTAAGACGCGACAGATCGGGTTTTTCGCCAACCGGGGGGCGAACGACATCCTTGTCTGGCATTTGGATCCGACAAAGGAGTTGATTGCCCTTTGCGACTCCGTCCGGCATGCCTGCCTTAACGAGGGGTTTGTGATTGATCAAAGACAATACCGGCCCCATTTCACCTTGGCGCGGAAGGTGAGATGGGCGGAGGGCTTTCTCAATCGCCCGGATGCGTTGGTTGTCCCCACTGTTCATCTAAGGAGCGAGCGTTTGAGTTTGATGGAGTCTATCAGGCTTGATGGTCGGCTGGTCTACAGGGAAATCCATGGAAAGACCATGGCCCCCGCAATTGGTCAAGAATGAATCGACCACCCGATTTGTGATATGATGTAGACACATGAAATAAACAATAACCAAGCCTAGCGAGAACAACGGGGTTGAGACCGGGATTTAAGAAAGGATTGATAGCGTGCGGATGGTGTCGTGGAACGTTAACGGCCTGAGAGCGGCAATGAAGAAAGGCTTCCGCTACTACTTTGAGAGTGTTGATGCGGATTTGTTTGCCATTCAAGAGACGAAGATGCAGGAGGATCAAAAGGATTTTCATTTTGAAGGTTACGAGGAATACTGGAATTCGGCTGAGAAAAAAGGCTATTCCGGAACACTTGTTTATGCCAGGCACAAACCGCTGGACGTTATCATGGGGATCGACGGTGCCGGCTATAACGATGAAGGCAGGATCATCACTCTCGTCTATCCCGATTTTTATTTCGTCAATGTCTATGTGCCCAATTCTCAGGAAGGTTTGACCCGTCTGGATTACCGGATGGTGTTCGAAGATGATTTCAGGGCATATCTTAATAAGCTTGATATGGATAAGCCGGTGATCGTCACCGGTGATTTCAATGTCGCCCACAAGGAGATCGACCTCAAGAACCCCAAGGCAAATGAGGGCAAGCACGGTTTCACGATTGAAGAGCGTGACAAGTTCACCGCTCTTCTTGAAAGTGGCTTCGAGGACACTTTCAGGAAGTTGTATCCCGAAACAGTCAAGTACTCGTGGTGGAGCTATCGTTTCAACGCGAGGGCAAACAACGCCGGTTGGCGGATTGACTATTTCTTGGTGTCCAAGAGAATTATGGATAGGGTAAAAGACGTCAAGATTGATACCGAGATCTTCGGAAGCGACCACTGCCCGGTGATCCTCGATATCCAGATTTGAAGTGGAGCCATAGTTATCAAGTTGGTGGATTCGAGAAAGTCTAGACTAGTTGTCTAAGAAAAATAATGCCTATTTTTTTGAGAAGAGGTGCGCTGTGAGCGGAAAAACCCTGAAGATTATCGCCCTCATCACGATGACGATCGATCATATCGGCCTCTATCTTCTGCCGGCAGACACCATCCTCTATACAATTTGCCGGTGCATCGGCAGAGTTGCCTTCCCGCTGTTTTCGTTCATGGTCGCCGAGGGCTTCCATCATTCCCATAATGTCAAAAAGTATTTTCTGCGGCTCTTCGGCTACTGTTTGATTATCGAAATCGGGGTCTTGATATATTACCTGATATCGGGTGTGAACCATCTGTTCACGTTCAATGTGATCTGGCCGCTTGCGTTCGGCCTCCTGTCTTTAATCTTGCTTAAAAGGAATGAATGGTACCTGAGGGTATCGGTAATCATAATTTTGATCGGTTCCGAGTTGTTGCGGATGCCTTACGGCGCCTATGGAATCGGGATCGTCATCATTTTTGGCGTCTACAGGCAGTTCTTGCCTCAGGCATTGATGGTTATCGCCCTTAACATCCTCTTTCTCGACTGGCCGTTTTTGGAGTTGATTGGGCGCGGTGATTTGGCAAAATTTGAATATCTGCAATGGTTTTCCGTGCTTGCGCTTCTGCCGGTTTATTTCTATAACGGCAAGCCGGGAGCCTATCGAAAATGGTTTTTTTACGTCTATTACCCTGCTCATCTGGGAATCATCTTGCTTTTGAGCTTATGGATTTGATAAGGAGGCAGTATGTTAAAAATCGTCACCGTTGAAGAAATGCGGACCATTGAAAAATCGGCGATGTCTAAAAACAATATCGCCGAATACGAGCTAGTCGAAACGGCCGGTTCAGGCTTGTTTCGGCATTTTTCGAAAGAGGTTTGTCCCGATAAAAACAAAAGGCTTCTGGTTTTGGCCGGGCCGGGAAACAACGGCGCGGACGCCCTGGTTTTCGCAAGGCATGCCTTTTTGGCCGGATATCCGGTCACGGTTGCCAATTTTTTTGAAATTGGTAAAGAGAGCCCGGCAGGACGGAAAGCTTTGGAGCGCCTTGAAGCCGCCGGCGCTAGCATTCTGCTTGCGCCTGAACCTCAGGAACTGACATTTGAGGAAGATGTCGTCGTCGACGGCCTTTTTGGGATCGGTGTTGACCGACTCATCGAGGGACGCTACTGTGATCTCATCGAACGGGTCAACCATGCCGGCAAGTTTGTCTTTTCAATCGACATCCCTTCTGGGATAAACGGCCATACCGGACTGGTTTCTGGAGTGGCAATCAAAGCTGACTGGACTGCCGCAATCGGATATTTGAAAGTCGGCAACCTGCTCAACGATGCCCTCGACTACTCAGGGGCGATCAAAGTCGTCGATATCGGTTTAACAAATGATACAAAAGGAAAAAAACGCCGGTTGGCCAATTATGAAGACATCATCCCGATTCTCTCTAATCGCAAGCACAGGAGCCATAAGTACAACTACGGCGACATCCTGGTCATCGGCGGCTCACCAGGGATGATGGGGGCAATGCAATTGGCGGGCATCGCCGCTCTTCGAAGCGGGGCGGGAGTCGTTCGGGTTGCCATCAAAGAAAAGGATAAGGCTTACTGGAATCAGTTGTATCCGGAATTAATATATGTATTCTATGAACAGCCAAAGGACCTTGATGAAACAATCAAAAAGGCTGATTTCTGCATTTTTGGTGTAGGTATTGATCACAAAGGCGATCAAAACCATCGAGAGATTCTTGAGAGCATTCTAAAGATAGGGACTCCAGTTCTGATCGACGCAGGCGGACTGGATTACCTCAAGGAACTGCTCGCTAGGGGAGTCACATTTGGGCACATCATCGCGACGCCGCACGCGGGGGAGCTGGCGAGGATGCTCGAGATCGACGCTAGGGAATTGGAAGCCGACTGCGAGAAGCAAATCGCTCATTTAACCCAGAAGGGTATCGTGACCGTGCTCAAGGGGCACGTGACCATCGTTGCCAAGAATGATAGGCTGGTCTATCTCAAAGCGGGCAATCCGGGCATGGCATCAGCCGGAATGGGAGACTTGCTTTCGGGGATGATCGCGGCGATGGCAACACAAGGCAACGACTTGTTTGAGGCCGCTGTCCGCGGCGGACTTCTTCATGCAAAAGCGGCTGAAATCGCACTTTCACAGATTGATGAAACCGGGCTCATCGCGACGGATGTGCTCCAGTCAATCGGGAAGGCGGTCAAAGCACTGAAGATACGATGAGGTTTTCTTTCGTTTGTTTCCAAGAGGAGAAACATCTTAACCGGTTTTAATTGAAAAACCCGACAATCAAATCGTTAAGTGTAGCTGCCGAGTTTTGAATGCAGAAACTTATTTTCTTGAATACCGCGATAAGGTGTTTTCTTCAGGCATTTGCCCAACGCTATTGTATCTCGCCAGCCGAGTGAATATAATAGAATAGATGTAAAGGGGTGAACGATAGTGAAAAAACTGAAAAGCAAACTGATCAAGGCCAGGAGTTTGATAAGCATCAAAACCTATAAGCAACCGCTCGTTTACATCATTTTGGTGATGCTTTTCATCAACGTCGCGATTCTCGCGGTTGCGGCTCTGATCGCGCTCGCAATCGATGATTCTTTCACCAGCTTCATCGATGCGTTTGCCAACGGATCGATGAAATGGCTGCTCTCGCCAAACGCGATTCTAACAATCACCAATCCGAAAACCCTGTTTCTGGCTGTAATCGTCCTGATTACCGGGATGGTTCTCTTCACAGGCACGATCATCGCCCTCACCACAAATGCGATCAAGGACTATTTTCAGAAGAAGCAATCCGGTTCCGGGAAAATCTATCTTGAACAGCATGTTGCCATTCTCAACTGGAACAATAAAGTCCCCGAACTAGTCGCGGACTTGATCTATGTCGAAAACCGGAGGATAACAGTCATAATCCTTGCGGATATCGACAAAACCTATGCGGAGAAACAGATCGTGAACTCGATCCAGAAACTGAAGAAGACCGATCGGGATTTCAAACATTTCAACGTTCTTGTCAAGCAGGGAGACCCGCTGCTTCATAGCGATCTCGAAGATATCTCGATCAGGGAAGCGGATACCATCATCATCATGAACAGGGATATCCATGAGGAAGTCGCGAGAAACATGAGCAAGAGCGATCTCAACGTCATCAAGGTGATCCTCTCGCTCGGCAGCCTCGTTTTTCCCAGAAGGACGCCGATCGTTGCCGAGATCAAAAACTATGAAACAAAGGAGAAAATCCTTACTCTTGAAAAGACCGTCCACAGCCTGAATGAGCATGTGCTCATTCCTGTGTGCTTCGACAAACGGCTCGGGCAGATCATCGCCCAGACGATCATCAATCCGCTGATGGAAGACGTCTATTTGTCCCTTTTTTCCTTTGAAGGCGCCGAGGTCTATTATGTTCCGAATATGTCATTTGCGGAATCGCTCCGGCAGGGGCTCTACGCATTCCCCATTGCCACAGCGGATCAGGGCATCTTTGTGCTTTGCTCAAGCCATGATCTGGCCGACAAGACGACGGAAATGCAGGTGAAGGGCAAAAAACTTCAGACAAAACCGATCGTCGAATCGACGGCCATGGATGTTTACATCATCGGCGAAAACAACAAGCTCGACTTCATTTTGGAATCGTTTGCGGCTTATGAAGAACTCCATAAGAGCGAGTTTCATTCCGAAAAGGTTGATTTTGGGCAGATTGATAAAATGCTTGCTAGAATCAACGAAAGTACAGCAAGGACGACGATCGTGCTTCTGAGCGATGACAGTACGCCCCAAGACAGCCTTGACGCCACTGTGATCGACACTCTGATCTATCTCCAGGGCCATTTGAACCGTCAGGATGTGAATGTCATCGTCGAATTGCTCGATCCCAAAAACGACCGCATCGTCAAGGATTTCAGGATCCAGAACACGATCATCTCAAATAAGATCATCTCCTTGCTCCTCAGCAAACTTGCGCTCTTCAACGATACGGCGATCTTTTATGAAAACTTGTTAACGATCGCTCCGGGCGAATCCGGTGAGGACGATCAGGCGATCATCATTAGGAGCGCCAAAGATCTGCTCAAAGAAAAGTTTCCGGTGGTTTTCCAATGCAAAAAGGAATTGATTGTGTCTTTGTATGAGTCTTTTAAAGGAAAGGTCATGCCGCTCGGATATTTCCATAAAGATGTTCTCACGATGTTTGAAGGCGATTTGTATGCGCCGGTTGAGATTGCCATTGAACCGGAAGACGAGCTTGTGCTGATGAAACTATGAAAGGAAAAACAACATGATTATCAAATACAATGGCCATGAACCAGTTATCGGTGCCGGCACCCGGATTTTTCCCGGGGCCTTTGTCATTGGAGAAGTCACTTTGGGTAACCGCGTCAATATCTGGTACAACGCCGTCGTCAGAGCCGATATGGCGAGCATCACGATCCAAGACGACACGAATGTCCAAGACGGAGCCGTCATCCATACAAATACTGGCAAAGCAACCATTATCGGGCGAAACGTGACGATCGGTCACAAGGCGATCATCCATGCGGCGACGATCGAGGACGAAGCTCTGATCGGGATGGGCGCAATCATCCTTGACGGCGCGATCGTTGGGCGCCAGGCTTTGGTCGCAGCTGGATCGCTGGTGCCTTCCGGGAAGGTGGTACCTTCGAGAATGCTCGTGATGGGCAATCCGTTCCGGATTGTCAGGGAACTAACAGAAGCAGAGATCGAGTCGATTCGTCAGAACGCAGATGATTATGTGCGGATGGCGACTGAATCGGAATAGTATCTCGTATTGGACGGGTTATCTTATCGCCGTTTTCATAGCGGTAGACCTAAAAACCGATATTTCTGATTTTGGATTAAAAACATTTCCCTTATGGCCGGTTTTCTGGTAAAATATACCTGCCGGGAAGTAGCTTAGTTTGGTAGAGCGCTTGGCTGGGGGCCAAGAGGTCGCAGGTTCAAATCCTGTCTTTCCGACCAGAAAAATAACAACACACGCCAATGGACATCATTCTGTCGGCGTGTTTTTTTCTATTCAATCCTATTTTCTATTCCAGATGTAACTCATTGTTTGAATTGATAAAAGAAAGGCAAAGGAATGAATCAAGCGGCTTCATTTTTTATTTGCATTCGACAGAAAGCATGTTATAATATTTTTAGCAGCGGAGCCATAGCTCAGTGGGAGAGCACCTGCTTGACGTGCAGGGGGTCGGGGGTTCAAGCCCCTCTGGCTCCACCATTTCTATAAAATATTGCGGTTTTTCTACGAAAAACACCGTTTTTATTTTTTTTGCTTAGAAAATCAAACAAGAGATTTGAAATGTTGGAAAGCTGAAACAGGTGTCAAAATGTGTGTCAAATCATCAATTGTTTTTCCGCCATTTTTGATTAAAAACGGCGACTTGAGATTTTTAAAATCGGTTCGAAACGAGACTGTAAATATTGATTTCCACGTTAAATTTGGCAAGCTAATATTTTGATTCATTCACATTTGCGTGATGCAATAAAATTTAAATTGAATGCTAAGATAATGACGAATAAAGAATATACATTAAAATTGATAAAAACCATTGATCTATTTCTGTAAATGAAAAAAATGAAAAACTCAGACCGGACATTCCGACTGCCCATTGACCCCTTTAAAAGAAACCTGTGTTTTGTATAAAAAGTGAGATGAAAACATGTTTATTGATTTTTTGAAGGCTATTGGAGAATTAGTCAGACTAGATGTAAAAACCATGATGGGAATTTTAATCTGGGGAAATCTAGCATTGGCTCTTTTGACGTTAAGATATTTTTTAAATCATGAATCAGATTATGAAAAAAATCTGATTCAGAAATTTGGAATTGCCAAAATATTTCAGGCAACGGCTTGGCTTCTTTTATTCTTACGTGGAGATATCAATGACATATTTTCAGTTCATTTTGGCAATATACTGCTTTTTGTTGGCTTTTACCTAGATTCATTTGTTATTTTGAAAATGAATAAAAAAACAAAAATAATATGGTTTAGACTGCAAACTGTTTTATTGGTATTATCCATTATATCGTTTTTGCTTTTTGAGATTCTGCTTGGTACGCCGAATATTAGAATTGCGATTGCTTCTTTAAGTATTTTTTGTATTCTTGCGATTCCTAATATATTAAATATTACAAATACTTTAAGCAGCAGATTCCAAAAATTTATCGGATTAATCAGCTTGGTTTTTCTTTTGTTGCTTCTATTGAGGGCATTAAACTCGCTGTTTGATGAAAACGCCAGTTTGTTTACCAGTGACTATATTCAAAGCGGAACATTCATCTTGCTGTTTTTGCTTATGTTTGTAAACGGAGCGGGCTTCTTGCTCATAATGTATGAGCGTTCATATGAATTGTTGAGGGTAAGCAGTAACCTGGATCCCTTAACGCAAATTCACAACAGAAGATTTTTTATGAGTAAGGCTGAGGCGTATTATCAAAGGGCTCTGATAGAACAAAAATCATTGTCTTTTCTCTTTATTGATATAGATTCTTTCAAAAAAGTGAATGACAATTATGGACATTTGTTCGGCGATGAAGTGTTGAAAACCATCGCAAAGGTAATATCTGAAAATGTGAGGTCATTAGATCTATGTTGCAGATTCGGCGGGGAAGAGTTTTTAATTCTTGCACACGGAACAAAAAATGAACAAGCTGTGATAATGGGAAACAGAATACGTGAAGCAATACAAAGTGTTGTATTTGAAGAAAATCCCGAGTTTAAATGCACTGTCAGCGTAGGCATTTATTCCGGTTTGCCAGATAGTAAGAAAAAAATCCAACATTTTATCGATAATGCGGATCAAGCATTATATAAGGCAAAAGAATCAGGAAAAAATTGTGTAGTTAGTCTATAGGATTTTGGAGTCAAACGGCGACATTGAATAATATAATACCAGCCGTCTTTGTCGAATCGCCGTTTCTTTATGACGACAATTCGCCATCAATGAAACAATTGCTTTCAAGGATATTGAGATCGCCTACGGTTCGGATTTGAAAGCAAGGTATCTACCGCTTTTGATCATCAAAGTTTTCGGAACACCCGAAGGCTTTTTTTGTTTTCAGGATGGCAAAATGATCACGTTTGCTGTATAATTTATATCGATATTGGACAAGGAGCCATAGCTCAGCGGGAGAGCACCTGCTTCACAGGCAGGGGGTCGTGGGTTCGAAACCCTCTAGCTCCACCATTGATTATCTTCTTTGCCATGATCTTGGGACACCCCGGAGATTATGGTTTTTTGTTTCGCTGTTTTCCGCAGCTCATTGCAATAAGCCCATAATCAAGATACAATAATAGACAAGATGTAAATGACAAAGTATCATGAAAGCTATTGAAAAATAATTCGCTTTGCATAACTGTCAAGGGGTAGTATTAAGGCCTTGATGCCAATTTTATGGTCGGCGAGGTCAAGAAGTAGTATTTCGTATTAACGGTTTCAATGAAAACCGATTCCATATGAAAGAAACAGGATTGTTTTACTCCGTCAGAGAAATGTTCCTAAGATTGTTTTTTGGTAGATGACAAAGTGAACGACATTGATCTGATTAAAGGCGAGAATGATGGTTGTTGGGAGTTGAGACAGTGAAACAGACGAAAATCATGATCATCGGCGGCGGCGCCGCCGGCATCATGGCCGCAATCGCCGCTGCGAGAAACAATGCCAAAGTGACCATTCTTGAGAAGAACAGTCGCATTGGCAGAAAGATCCTTGTGACTGGCAATGGCCGGTGCAATTACACCAATATTAACGCCACCGGCGAAGACTACAATCATCCGTGGTTTGTTAGTGGTTCTATTAATCTGTTCGGTCCTCGGGAAACAATCAAGTTTTTCAAAGAATTGGGCATTGAGCCGCTTGTCGAGCAAAACGGCAGGGTTTATCCTCGTTCCGAACAGGCATCGAGCATTGTCGATGTGTTCCTCGATGAACTAAAGCGTCTTGATGTGAATGTTATTAACGGTATGAATGTGTGCCGGATCGTGAAAAACGGTTCCGGTTTTTCGGCGATATCAACCGATGGTGAAAAGTTTGAATCCGACAGCGTGATCATCACCACCGGCGGAATGGCGATGCCAACCAGCGGATCAAACGGATCGGGATATTCGTTGGCGCAAGCCCTGGGACACAAGCTCATCAGGACTCTCCCGGCGCTCGTAAAATTAAAACTCGAGTCGCCTTATCTAAAGCATCTCGACGGTGTCAAAGTCCAGGGCACTGCCGCATTGATCATCGACGGAAAAAAGGTCGATGAGAGAAGCGGAGACATCCTTTTCACCGGTTATGGCATCAGCGGCCCCACAATCCTCGACTTGAGCAGGCAGGCCGCACTTGCCCTGGAAACCGGTTCAGAAACTTTAATCAGAGTCATTCTTATTGGAAAAAGCGAAAAGATCGATATTAGCAAACGCTTTTTAGACAATCCGTCGAAACAGATTGATCATTGTCTGATCGGTCTGATTAACAAGCGGCTGATCTCACCGTTGTTAAAAGAGGCTAAAATAGCGAAGCACACCCATCCCGCCGCCGCGCTTTCTTCAAGCGACATTGATAGTATCACCAGACTGCTTACAGGATGGGATTTTGTCGTTAGCGGCACAAGGCCTTTCGAAGACACTCAAATCACCGTCGGGGGAATCGATGTAGCGATGGTCGATCCGAAAACCATGGAGTCCACCAAAGTCCCGGGTCTCTATTTTGCGGGCGAGATCCTTGATATCGACGGACCTTGTGGCGGGTTCAATCTCCAATGGGCTTGGACTAGCGGCCATGTGGCGGGCACAAGCGCGGCGGGGAATCGGTCATGATGATCGGAACTACGGGCCAGACGATTTGATCACAAGCCAATGATGATATAGATCATCGATATTGAATCTGGCATTTGTAGGGGAAGTCGAAGGCAGATAGACGGATAGCGGTACCAATTCCGGAAAATATAGAGAAAACAATTTTTCGGCTTTCCTGCCGTTAGTGTAGATTTTCTTAATTGATGTTTGTTTCAAAACAGATCTTATGTCCGTAGGTTTGATTTGGGTCAACGAATTGTCCAGCGAGCCCTTTGTCCGGCAACTTTCGATGACATCGTAAAGAGTGATGTGATGTTTGGTGAGCAGCCTCCGCTTGACTGACAGGTCGGTGTTTAAAAAGTCATCGTCATATACAAGGGATAGCACCTGCCAGAAGCGATTGCGGGGATGCATGTAGTAAAAACCTCTTTGTCTGGAGACGATCGAGGGAAAACTGCCAAGGATCAGGATTGCGGAATCGTTGTCAAAGTGTGGCCCAAAGCCATGATGTTTTATGGAACCGTCCATTTGTGTCTCCATCAAGAATCAAATACTTAAGCAAAAGGCATTTATTTGTCAGCCGGATTCAAGGGTTTTTCATGTTGCTGTTTTTTAATTATCGGGATTTATGGTATAATACTGTTTGGAAAAACAATCTTGCTGTATTAAGGAGAGCAGATTATGAAGATAATGTCATTTTTGAAGCCCAGAAGTGAAGTCGTCTGTGTCTATGACGACACTTCGGTCAAGGCCGCGCTCGAAGAAATGGAGAAATACAGGTTTGCCTCGATCCCGGTGCTTAATCGTGAAGGGCGATATATAGGGACGATCACCGAAGGCGATTTTTTATGGGAAATCAAAAAAATGGGTGATTTCAATTTGAAAAAGGCCGATAATATTCAGGTAGGGTCCGTCCATCGTCATCGCGACTATGTGCCTGTGCAACTCGATGCCAATATGGACGAACTGATCTTGAAAGCCGCTGACCAGAACTTCGTGCCGATTGTCGATAATGCGGGAATTTTGGTTGGCATCGTGACTCGCAAGATGATCTTGAACTATTTCTTTGATCATAAATTCATTGTCTTGTAATAGACGATGAACTCCAATTGGCGGATGCGAAAGATTAATCAATTGAGAGATGTTGGTTGACATCTCTTTTTTATTCTGACTTTAGAGTCTATGCATGATAAAACATCAACCATTATACTATTATTTTATCATGCATAGACTGCTCGTTGCTTTCAGGATGGCAAAATCAGGGTTGATTCTTGAAAGAATCAAGACAAAAAACTATAATGTGAGTGCTGTTTATAATAAGCATGAAGAGTTGAGGTGATCAGGTGGGCAGAAGAAAACTCTATTGGTTGTTGGCTAGTGTGAGTGTCGTTTTAATTGTGAGCATCGTCATGACGATGCTTTACACCTTCGGCTTTTTTGTTGCCTATCAGGGGATTCGCTACCGGATTGATGATGGCGAAGCGGTTGTCATCGGTGTATCCAAGGCAAAAGATAAATATTTGATCCGCGATCGGATCATGCTCACCAGAGTCACCAAGATCGATCCGGAAGCTTTCCGCGATAATTCCTTGGTCGAGATCCGCCTGGGGGAATTTGTCACCGAAATCGGCGACAAGGCTTTTTTCGGGTGCAGGAAACTAAAAACGATCGTTATCGGCACTCAATTGGTCGAGATTGGGGAACTTGCGTTCTCTGGAGCGCACAGCCTGTCGTCCATAGCGCTTCCTGAAACAACTTCCTTGATCGGCGCTTATGCGTTTCAAGATTGTAAAAATCTTGAATCCATTGATATTCCGGAAGCGGTAAACGAAATCCGCCGGGGAACATTTTCCGAGTGTGAAAAACTGAGTGCGATCACCCTCCCTGAGGGTTTGCTTTCGATCGGGGACTACGCGTTCAATTCTTGTTATGCTTTGTCGAGTATCATCATACCAGACGGAGTGATATCGATAGGAACATATGCTTTTTACGATTGCGGCGAGATCGCATCACTCGCTTTGCCAGCGGGAATCATTGAAATCAAAGCTTCGACTTTTTCTCATTGTCACTCGCTCGCTGCTATCGCCATTCCTTCCAGTGTAACTAGAATCGGCGCGAATGCTTTCGAGCAGTGCGTTTCGCTTTCCGAAATCATCTTGTCCAGCGGGTTGATGACGATCGGAAACAGTGCGTTTGCCGGTGTCGCCAACACGACCGAGATCTTTATTCCCGCTACCCTCACAAGTATTGGGGACAAAGCTTTCGCTAACATGGGCAAACTAAAGTCTATCAATGTCGATTCGGAAAACACGGCTTTCAAGTCGATCGAGGGTGTGCTCTTCAATTATGAAGGTGACATCTTATACGCATACCCTGTGGCAAAACCAGGAAATGAGTATACCGTTCCTGATGCGGTCACCACGATCAAGGCCTTTGCCTTTGCCGGAGATTATCAAGCTGTCGATGGAGGATTAAGGACTGTTTATATCCCGGCAAATGTGACCTCGATCGGTGAAGCCGCTTTTGCGGGCAGCGGCGTTTTTATCTTTGTCGAACACCAAAGAAAGCCAGAGGGCTGGCATTATTACTGGAGCGAAGGCGCCGAAGCGATCACTTGGGATTACGAAGGCGATTGAAACTTGATCGCCATTCAAAAAAAGCCGGCTTTTAAAGAAGCGGCATATTTTTTAAGAGAAATACTCCAAGCAATTTGTCTTGCAGTTTTGCGGCTGTTTTATTAAAATAGTAATCGTATGGGGATGTAGCTCAGCTGGGAGAGCGCTTGCTTCGCATGCAAGAGGTCGCGGGTTCGAGTCCCGTCATCTCCACCAATTATGACATAAAAGGCATAGTAGAAAATTGCTTAATTGTGCAAAAGTACTAAAAAAATCCGTTAGCGTACCTTTTGAGGGAAAACAAAAGAAAATCGAACACTATATTTTTCCTTTGACTTCATATAAAATTTTTGAAAATTCATTAATTTTCATTGGTTCTTCGGTTATAAAATTATAGTCATAAACTACATTAAATATATTTCCAGGAATATTATCTATTTTATGTAATGAATCTGCATCATATACATTTATTTCAGATAAACTATATTTTTTATTTATACTATCTAAGTCATCTTCTATCTTAAATAATATTGAATTTAATTTCGCCATAAAGGAAAAGTTTTCTTTAAAAGCATTTATTTCTTTAATTTTTTCAACCATTTCCATAATTGATAATCCACTGTTATCCTCCGAAATTAAAACAGTAATTATATATACGTTTCCATTGCTAAAAACTTGGTCATGTTTGATTTTAAAAATTGGAGTTATGCTACTTGTTGTTTTTACCTCCATTTTAATATTCTCTAAAATAAAATCATATTTTGAATACTCGCCTGTTGTAAGCCAAAAGTTAGATAAATCATGTCCAAGATAAAACATTTTTATAATAAAATAAAGTTCTCCTAATATACCAACCATTGTTTTTTTGTTTTTTTCTGTAGAACTTTGAAAAAGTGATTGCATTTGTTCAAAAAAACTGACGAAAGTAATTTTATCTCTTGTTTCAGAATATAGTTCGCTTAAATTAATAAATAACTCTAATCTTTCATCTTCAATACTATGATTGAAATAAAGCAAATTATATTCTCCAGCTTCAAAGGTGGGTTCGTTAGTTACCACATCAATTTGTATTTTAGTCTTCATTGATAAATAATTTGTGTTTATTTCTTTATATTTTTCATTATCTTTATTTTTTGAGGCAAATAAAAATTTATTTTCATGTAGAAAAAAACCACATTCTTCGTCAATGCTTTCAACCAAATATATTAAATTTAGTTCTTTTTTTTGAATTTTATTTAACACTGTTTTTATTTTAGATTTCATAATTTCTTTCTCCTAAAATACTTTCCTTCGACTGGCAAATAAACTGCAAACATATACTGAATAAATTCATGTTTTTTCTTTCCATCTTTTTTCGGTAACACTTTAAAAATTTGTATTGTAATCCTATCTTTATTTTTTATAACTTTTGAATCTCCTAAAAATTTACTACTGTCTTTATTTGATTTATCTTGACCTTGATGAAGGTTATTAACAACATTATTTTTATTGAATTCTCTTTCTCTAGATCCTAGTTTTAAACTATCCATTATTAAAACATCGATAATTTCGTTTTCCATATCATAATCGAAAATTTTATTCAAAGGTTCATATTTAAATATAGTTAATTTGTTAATAATTTTTTCTTTAAAGTTTTTAGAAGAATCTTCAAAACACTCAACATTTAACTCTCCATCAATCCTTGCTAAACTTATTTTATTTTTTGAAAATCTTTTAAGATAATTTTTAACTATTGTATTATTTTTAACTATTGATTCAGAGTCAAAAATCCCCAAGTTTTGTTTAAACCACTTTCTTCGAAAATTGGTTGATTCTATACTAATAACGTTTTGTCTAGCTACATTCATTTTAGAATCAGCCCTTATAGCAATATCATCTAATGTTAATTCCCCTTCTTGAACAGAATAAAATTGATCCCATAGTTGTTGTTCCACATCTGTTAATATACTGAAGTTATCAGATAATTCTTCTGTGGTAAAAACCCTCATCAAATGAATGATCTTTTTTCGATAACCAAACCATCTCGCTCTTTGTAAGGTTGTATCCATATTACCACCTGATTTTGGCGATCTTGTAAAATAAGATGTTACTAAATTATTAAAAGTTACTCCCCTTTGAATTAATTCCCCACCTATAGAAACTGTATGGCTTTTAAATTCTTTAAATGCTAAATCGTCAGAACCTTTACTGTTATATAAAATGAAAAATAAATTTGGAAATACCTTATTTTTTATAATTTTAATCAAAACATCTAAACTGTATTTCCCAATAATTTTCTCATCAAAATATGGCTTTTTATATATTGTGTTTAATTCTCCATAGAAATAATTCTTATCTTTTTCAATAATATTTTCGTAGAATTTTTTAATCGCCTCAAAGTCTCTTTTCATTTGTTTATGAATATATATATCTTTATGGGTGTGAACTATCATCGAAGTATTATTTATCCCTTCAATATGTAATATCGCTGATGAAATTAAAAAATGATGAAAGGCTTTTTTCATATCATTACTAACCTTGATTTCTTCACTGTTTTCACTAACAATGATAATATTATCGCTTGTGGTGTGAAAAAAATCAGCGCCATAATATTCTTCGCCCGGCTCAATCAAGACTACAGATTTAGGATCAATTATACTGGTAGACGGTTGAAAAATGATTGCGTTGGGAGTTGCAGTTGATGATAAGTAAAGGGGGGTTTTAAAAATTTCTATCATACTAGTAATATTTTTATATGTTGGAGATTCTCCATTGTTTCTTATCTCTGTGTTCAAACTTGCTTGATCTCCCTCATCATCAATAATAAAAGTTTTATAATTATAAAATTCAGTTCCTGATAATGCGTTTGTAACCTTCTTGATCGTATCAGAATTTTTCATAGATAGTATTAATATTTTGTTTTTAGAAATCATCTTAGGCAAAACATCTCTTAAACCATCTATATTTGTGTTATATGTATCAATTATTACAATATCTTTTTCATTTATGTTTTTTCTATATGCATTTTTAAATCTTTCGATTGTTTGCTTTAATAATTCCTCACTATATCCGCCGTAAATAACTCCAAGTTGATAATCATTATCAAATAAAAGTCCTGTCAACAACTTTAAGTTTGAAGTTTTTCCTGATTGAACTTTTCCCACTAATAATAAGTTTTTAATTTCATTCAGATTTAAAAAAGACTCATAAATTCTGTCAACATTATTAATTATAGTATCTGTTGAGCGCTTATCGAAATTTGTTTTTAGAACATCTATAATTTGATTGTAGAATTTTCCTTTATTAATTATATGAGCCAAATTTTCTCTTTTATCATGAACTTTGTATTTTTCGATTTCTTTATTCATTTCCCAATTCCGTTAAATATTGATTAATTAATACAACCATTAAACTAGGGTGAACTCTTCCGTTTTCATCTGCCAATCTATTAGCTTGAATTTCTGCTAAAGATATTGCAAGCGCTAACTTTTCCAAAATAATTTTAAATTCATTTCCCTCCTCATTCGCATAAGGTTTAAAGAATGGGTGATTCAAATTCATTGTAACAAAATAGCGCGTTCCACTTTTATTATCATCTTTAGACTCTTTTGATATATCTAACCAATCTTTACTATTACTTTGTATAGACCATTTTATATGTATGTCATCATTTGAATCTATGACATTATAATAAACTCTTTCTTTACTTTCTTCACTAGGATGTTTATCTAAATCTCTGTCTTTTGCCTTTTCCTGTTGTTTATATTTTTTTACATTACTATCCTCGTCATCATGTGTAATATCATCCGGTACATCTTTTGATATTTTATCTACCACTTTACTAGTTTCTCTATGAACAACTTCTGAATTATCCTCTTTAATTGATTCCGATTCTATACGTTGACCTTTTGAAAGTTCAGCAATTTTGATGTAATCTTGTATGTTTTCTTTAAGCCTATCTAAAAATTCATCCTCAAGACCACCGCCCCATACAAAACCGTCTTTAGCTTGATTGACTTCAAAATCTTCTAAATGAAATTCCCCTATTAATTTTAGTGAAATTTGACTTTGGGCTTGAACAAATATTTTATCTGGTTTATAGTTTCTCCCTTCGCCACCTATAATTACCCTGTTTCTTCTAAATAATGCAAATCCCGCTTTTTTAAATCCCCCTGGATCAATTATTCCAATTTTCCCCCAAACGTTATATAGTTTACCTTCATACTCAAAATCAAATGCGACTTCTCTTTGCCATTCTTCTCCCTGATAATTAAGCAATGAGTAAGGTTCAAATGTAAGCAATTCTCCATTAAATCTAATTTCCACTTGTTTTGTTTTTAAATCATTTCTATATGTGCTACTTAAAATCTTTTTCACATCTGCAGGCTTTATTTTTTTAGTTAACTCTCTAATAAATATAATGGTGCCGTGTTTTCTCTTATCTGTTTTACTTGCAACAATATCAATATGATTATTGTCCTCATATTCTAATTTTGGTATATTTACTTCAGCAAAGTATTCATTTTCATCATTTAATCTAGTGCTTTTTACCGACCAAACATTACCAAACCAACTAGCCGCAGTTTTTAATCCCATACCAAACTCATTTCGACCAGAACTATCTATGGGTTTAGCTCCTAATAAAATTGCTCGTTTAAAATCAGTTAAATCCATACCATAAGCATTATCTTCTATTTTTAAAGTGCCTTTAGTTTTGTCATATTCAATATTAACTTTTAATTTATTTACTTTGTAAAATTTCATTGTTGTTTTATTATCATAAAATGACTGTGTTGAATTATCAACAAATTCAGCTATTGCATATGCCGGTTCATATGATAATCGTGAAAACGTCCCATAAATACTTGCTGGTGGTCTAATATCTAATTTTATAATTTTATCGTTCATTTACATCACCTCTAATTATTAATGTATTCTTTATATTCATCTAAAAATTTTTTAAATTTTTCCGGTTTAAAAATCCATACTTTTTGACTACTATTTACTGTTGATACATAATTTTCGTTATATGCCCACAATAGTGTATCTAAATTAACATAGCAAGACCTATTTGTTTTATGATCGCTATACCTTTCAGAATCCCACGCTACTATTAGTGGATTATTATCAAAATCATAATAACCAAAGTAAATTAAAAACTCATTTTTTTTATTAACTTGAATAAACTTAGGCTTGTTAGTCCATAAATTCGTTACTTGAATTCTCTTTATTTCTGGTTTATCTTTCCATCCTGCATGTGTAATATTTTTTAAAACTGAATGTAATGTATATTTTTTATCTTGCTTTTGAAAAACAATGCTAATTATGGAACCTCTTGTTTGAAAAGATTTTATTAAAAAACCGTTTTCTACAATCATTTTTTGAAAATATAACTTCAATTTATTAGTAGGATGTTTCTTGTCTTTTGCTTCGACAATTTTTTTATTTTTATCTATATTCAAATTCATCATTTTTCTACCTCAACAACTCTTTAATTACTATAGCAGAAACATCGGCACTAACGGAGTTACCTAATTGTTTATAAGATTCTGCATAACTAGAACCCAACTTAACTTTTTGAAACCCATATAATTTTTTAATCTCGTTAGGAGATATATATTTGTTATTGATTATAGGTTTTTGATTTATTGCAACAAATGTAGGAAAATAATCTGGTTTCTTAACTCTGATACCGGATGGCCTCGAATGAATAATTCCTTCAAATATACTTGCTATAGTGTTGTTTGCATTCCATTCAAATTTTCGTTGAGTTTTATTGAATCCTTTTAATTTATTGTGTTTTTTATACCATTTATTAATAACTTTTTTATGTTTTTTATAAAACTCCATATTCTTGTTAATTAGGTTGCTTTTCCATTCTAAATCTGTTTTTTGATTTTCTTCATTAAAAATCGTATCTAACCATATTGGCGATATTAGACGACCGCCATCTGCTCTTATTTCTTGATTTAATTCTTCCCATATATTCAAAACCTTCATAGTGTTTTCATCTATTTTCAATTCCGCAATACTATCGTTATCTTTATCCAAAAATCTTTCTATGTTTTGCTTCATTTTTTTAAAGTCTGTAGGCAAATTATCTCTAAATTCTTTGTTCGAATAAAATTTTGATTCAATGTTTTTTCTTATTTGATTAAGCTCTTCTTCTGTTGAGTTTATTTTCCCATAAATAAAAACCCTCTCTCGTAATTGAGGGATAAATTTATCTTGTTTAATTCTATGTGGACTCAAAAGAGACCATCTAACCTCGTAACCCATTTTTTTTAAATGATCAATAATAATTTTTAAAGACTTTTGATTATTAGATTTATGATTAATTAAATTTCGAACATTTTCTAAAACAAAATATTGCGGTTTATATTTTTTCAACAATTCTTCGATTTTATAAAATAGTGTCCCTCTTGTTTCATCATTAAACCCCTCTCTTTTTCCAGCTTTTGAAAAAGTTTGACACGGAAATCCGGCAAATAAAATATCAAACCCATCATTTTTTTCTACTGCAATATCTATGCCTTGAATCGTGTTTTCATTATTAATATCGCCGAGTGGATCAATCCCAAAACTATTCTTATATACACTTTGCGCAGCACCATCAAATTCAATAGCACAAACACAAGTAGAATTAGGATCCACCTTTAACATCGCTTCGTGAAAGCCGCCTATTCCTGCAAACATATCAATAAATTTGGCATTTTTCTTCACTTCAATCTCTCCATATTGCTTTTTGTCTTATTATTATTTTATTATATACATTGATAAAATTAACTTATATTCGGTTCTTTATTCCTTAATTATTTTTCATTTTTTATAAAAATGTCAGAATTGTCTTAATAATAAATCCTTTTTTGGGTTCAAACTCGTGTTTTATAAAGAATTTCTAAACTCATCTTTACATGTAAATTAACATAATATTACAACACTTTTATTATATCTATTAACGTGATAATATATCGAAAATGAACAACCCCTTGTCAAGTAGACACGTAAAATAAATAAAAAATTGAATGTTCACTTTTTAGTTGACATTCCAAAATACGAACTAATTTAATTTTTATGTTTATTAAATAATGGAATTATTGCATCGTTTGCAAATTTTTTATATTGAGAACCAGCATACGGAAAATTCTTAATGTCATTAAAATCAATATCAAGATCTTTAATAACTTCAGAATAAAATTTACTATTTTTAGGCCCGCCTACTAATTTTAATGTTTCTCTTAAAGCAATGATAAAAGCATTAAGTGAAACGACCTGCAATAATTTTGAGTTTTTATTCCAATCATTACGAAATTTTTCTTTAATGGCATTAAAATATTCGTTTAAACACGTTGCACAATATTTAACATAATCATTAATATCTTTACTACTTCTCAGTTCATATATCTCGTTTTGGTGATTTTCTTTTAACCAATAATAAAATAGCGAATTTTCGTTGTTTCTTGCTGCTACCATATTAGTTAATGCATATTTTATGATAGATGCTGTTTTAATTAGTGAAGGTTCAACTTTAGATAATTCAAATAAAGATTTAAATGGGCCATCTTCATTTAACAATTCAATAACTTTTCTGGATATAGCTTCACTAGATGTTGGGTTTAATATAGATTGAACATGTATTATTGTATCCGCATCAACAACTTTAGCATTTTCATTAATTGATACAAATAAATCGCTTTCAAATTTCCTTTTATTTAAATCATCATTGTAGTACTCATTATCAGGATAAATAACCCCTGTTACAAGTAAGTTCAATTTATCTCTTAAATCTCTAATTTTTAATTCTAGAGAATCTTCTTTATTATTATCCTCATAATATGCGAAAACACGGTGTTGTCCATCTATTATTATCATGCTATTAAAATCAGCAGGTATACGAATTCCTATATCACTTCTATACTTTGTTATATCTTCTAATTCAATTGATTTTTCTTTATCTGATGAAATCTGATAAAAACTTATTTCTTTTGGAAGAGTAACAATGATATTATTTAAAAATGCTGTTTGTTTTTCAGCAACAAATTTTCTTATTGATTTTATTTTACTTGGAATAACTAATCTTTGATATAAATCTATATTTTTATCCCAACCATCTTTCCTGAGCACACAACAATTTTCAATTAAATCGCCCGGTTTCATCATAAAAGAAACTATTCTAATTCCCCTCTGAAAACCTGTTACAGAATCCGGATAAATTATCGGTGTTTTAATAGATTTTATTTCACCTGTTGGATTAGGTATTCCAACATCTGTTTTTGATAATTTTAAAAATCTAAATAATTCATATTTAAATGAAGTTTTAATGCATTTAGACATAGATACAAAATAATTCATTGTTGGAGCATCGATTAGTTTCAAATTTTTAAATCTATCTACTGTATCTTTATAAAATTTCTTAGTTCCATATTCAAAATATAAATAAAAGACTTTAAATTCTGTGTGACTATATTTTTTAATCTCTTTGCAATCGGTAAACTTCTTTTTTAAAAGTTCAAAAACTTCTTTTTTATTATCAGAAATCATCTCTGCAGTTTCATTTTTTATCAATTTATGATTATTGTTATAAGTTTCACCTTTTTCCTTTTTCTTTAATTCTTGTATAGTATCCTCGCATATAATGAGAATGTTTTCATAGACAAAACAATGATCCAACTCATGTGATCTCCCACCCAACTGAAAGGTCATGCCACGTACTGGTATTTTTTTGAATCCCGAAAATACAAATATATTTTCAATTTTTTTAGAAAAATCTCTTCTTTTTTTATTTTCCGCTTTTTGTTCTTTTGTCATTTTTTTTCTATTTGTTTTTTTTTTCTTTACCATTTAAAGCCCTCCGGCTTTTGTGCCACTTTTTGATTTTTATCGGGTTCAATTGGTGGTATTTCACATCTATATTTGATATTACCATCTATAGCATCTAAAATTCTATCTTTCGCTATATTAAAATATTTATTATCTATTTCCATTCCCACAAATTTTCTGTTTTCTATCAAACAAGCTATGGCGGTTGTTCCGCTTCCAAAAAACGGATCAATAACTATGTCACCTTCATTTGTTAATGCTTTGATCAATTTTTGTGGTATTACTATTGGAAATTGGCATGGATGCTCTGTTTTTTCTACATGATTAGCTTTTACATTTGGGATATCCCAAACATCTGATGGATTTTTACCAAGAGGATTACCACTATATTTGCCAGTTTTAGGTCCTTTGGAGTATTTTTTTCCAGGATATTTTTGTGGAATTCTAATAGGATCAAGATTAAATATATATTCTTTTCCTTTCGTAAACCACAATATAGTTTCATATCTACCACTTAATCTTTTTTCAGCATTTAATCCGTGACCAAATGTCCAAACAATCCTATTGTGTAAGTATAGCCGATCATTTTCAGATAAGTTTTCATTGATTTTTTCCACTATATTGTAAATATGATAGTCTAATGGAATAATAATACCTTGTTTCACATGAAAACCTATTTGCCAGCATAGACTACCGCCCTTTTTCAATATCCTAATTGACTCTTTAATTACTTTCGTATTTAATGAAACAAAAGAATTTATATCGTCTGTAATATTTTCATATTCTTTACCTATACAATATGGCGGAGATGTAATTAAAAGACTCACTTTTTCTGATTTTATTTTCTCCATAATCCTAACACAGTCATCATTGATAATTTTAATTTCATTATTTTTTGTAACGAATATATTATCGGTGAACATGTTTTCTTCCTTAAAAATTGTCATCAATCTCAGCTCCATTTAAATACAACCCTTATATCATAATTATAGCATTTTTATCAAATGTTTTACTTTTACTATGTTAAATTTAAGAAATATCTCACATTTTTATTATTTTCAAAAACAACATCGAACTCTATAATGGGCAATATGTTTTTTTATACATTGATATGTATGTCAGTCTGTAGACAAACAAGTCTTTCAGTAGAGATACTGGGGGACTTTTTGTGTTTTGGGACGAAATAATTTGAAAAAACAAGAAATACAAGCAGTGATCCGCTTGAATTCTTTGTTTGTTTCCGTGACGAAAAGAGCCAACTTCTTGAGGTTGGCCGCAGCGAACACAATCAAATTGCGATCATGGTTTTTCTTTAACCTCCGTAGATGTGTGAAGCCGAGACAATGACACATTTTCGCTTGGGCGAATGTTCGCTCCACGGTATACTTGCGTTTGGGGTAGAGTTCTTTTCCAAAATCGCTCATCCGGATCTCTCTGACGATTGCTTTCGTCTGTTCGAGAAAATGCCTGGTGCTGGTTTTTGTGTCAAGGTTCGTACACTTATACTTGTATGGACAGTTTGCACAATCCTTTTTGCTGGTTTTGTAAATGCGATATCCCTGACTGTTTATACCTTTGTATTGCAGTTTTTTCAACCACGGACATAGATAGAAATTTTTCTTTTTTACGCGTTCCTCGTTTATTTCCCGATGGAGTTCTCTCATATATTTATGATAGTCCTCCTCAACGTATTCGTGATGGATGTTTCGTTTGTTCGCATAGGCTTTGATATGTGTCGAGTCGACGAATATCGTTTCCTCTTTCACAAAACCCTGTTCAATCAATTGATACAAATATGGTCTTGAAGATCTTATCGAACAGATTGTCCTCGGCGAAGCGTCTGACATAGTTTTTTCCAAATGTCGAAAAGTGGGGGATCGTTTCTGTGAATCCGTATCCCAAAAACCAGCGATACATTACGTTCACTTCAATATCCTTGATTGTCTGTCGCATTGACTTGATGCCAAACAGAAACTGGATGAACACTATCTTTACAAGCACAACCGGATCGATTGATGGTCTTCCGGTTGTCTCTGAATATAAGTCCTTAACCAGGTCTCGCACAAACTCAAAATCAATTACGCTCTCTATCTTGCATACAAGGTGTTTCTCAGGTACCATTGATTCGATGCTTATCATTTGGATGTTATTCCGGCTTGTATCGCTTTTCTTCGTCATCATTTGGCATCACTTGTCGTCATTCTACCCTTTTATTATATGCTTGTATATAGCAATTTCAAAACTCGCGTTAACTTGTGGATAACTCAAAGAAAGGGGCTGTAAAGAAATAAAATAGAAATCCCTTAAGAAATGAAAAACCGTCCGGTAAAAAGTTGGACGGTTTTTGGTATAATTGTAGTATAACCAATACACAATTAAATCCAATTTATTTTAACACAAAACAATTAAGATTACCACTAATATTAGATAAAAAGATACCATTTGATAGTGAGGTTAGAACATTTGACAAGGTATTTCATGAGATAGGAGTAGAAAAATACCTCGTATCTGATAGTGCCCCAAGAGGTAGAATCGGATATAATCCAGTTCAAATGTTAAAACTAATCCTGTTTTGTCAGATGGAAAAAATCCAATCGTTACGAGAGATGGCTAAGGCAGCAAAAAATGACATTAGGGTTATGTGGCTTACAGAGGAGCTTATGCCAAGTCATCAAACGATCAAGAATTTTATAGATAAGTTTTTACTTAAAAAAATTGAAGATATCTTTTATGAGTTCAGTAATTATTTCATCAAAAAAGAAAAAATTGATACCAATACTGTGTATATTGACGGAACAAAAATAGAATCGAGGGCCAATAAATATACATTCGTCTAGCGTGGTTCAATAGAGAAATTTAGAAATAAGTTATATAAGAAAATAACAAAAGAAATAAAAGGATTAAACGAGACCTTTCAAAATGATGGGTTATATTTTGAAATGCACGACATATATGAGGAATCATATTTAGAGAACATTAAGGACTTTCTATTAAACGAAATCAAATCACAAAATATAAACTTCATATACGGGAAAGGAACAAGAAAAACAGGCTTACAAAGACATTTTGAAAAAACAGATGAATATCTAACCAAATTAAAAGAGTATAGAAAACATCTTGAAATTATGGGGTCAAATAGAAACTCATATTCAAGAACTGACCATGGTGCAACATTTATGAGAATGAAGGAAGACCATATGCTTAACGGACAACTTAAGCCAGGCTACAACGTTCAAATAGGTGTATCAGATGAATACATAGTACACATAGACTTTTCTAGAGAAAGAAACGACTACAACACATTTATTCCGTTTCTAGAAACATTCCATGAAAAATATTCTAAATATCCAAAATATCCGGTAGCTGATTCTGGATACGGAGGATTAAAAAATTATAGATATTTAAAAGATAACGGAATGGAACTATACACCAAATACAATATGTATTATAAAGATATACACGAAAAGAAGCGTATGAAAGATCCATATTTTTCTCATAATCTAATTAAAGATGGAAAAGACTTCATAGCTCCAAATGGTGACAGGCTTACCTATCTATATATATAGAAACAAAAGGGGTAACGGTATATTCAGACTTCTAAACGGAAAGCATAAAGAACTAAACGAAGAAAATATAAAATATCAAAAAGAAGTTATCCACAATTTAAATACTGATTTAGGAATTGAGTTAAGAATAAAACGCTCCATTCAAGTTGAAGGAGCATTCGGAATAATAAAAGACGTTTTCAAAACAAGGAGATTTAGGCGATTCGGGACTGAAAATGTCAGATTAGAGTTCTTTTTAGTAGCAATAGGATACAATTTGACTAAATTTCACAATAAAAAGTTCAGAATAATCGAATAAATTTCAAAAGAACAAATAAATTAAAAGTCATGATTTATCCACAATCTTCTTTTTTCACGGCTTCATTGGGCCTTTTTTTAACAACTCAATATTTTTCTTAAAACAAAACAATAAAAAAGGAGCCGTAAGCTCTAGAGAAAAAATATTTTCTCATTTTTTTACAGTTCCTGTCTACAGTCTTAATCGCCTTGTTGGCGATTTTATCAATTAATTAGGTTACTAATCAAATATTTTTATGGCACCAGTTTTGACATAAAAAGTATAGCAGAAAATGACTTGTTTGTGTTAAATTATTAAAAAATCCGTTAGCATTACAAATGTTAATATAAAAGTACCCAATAGTGTGCATGTAATTTTCCCCAGTTACAGTCATTAACGAAAGGGTACTTTTTATTTGATAAAATAACTCCGTAGAGGAGTTGAAAGAAATGACAAATGCAATATTAGAAAACATTAATCGTATTGAAGATCTATTACTATTTAGTAGAGCGTATAAGGAAGGAAAGATAAAAGTGAATATATCTAAAATAGCAAATCATCTTAATAAGGATAGGAAGACAGTTAGAAAATATTTAAATGGAAATGTACCAAAAAAGACTAGAGAGAGGATAAAGTATCTAGATGAACATAGGGATTATATAGTTGAAGTTTTAAGTGATAAATATCAAAGTTTTGATTATATAGAACATCTATTTAAATATCTTAAAAGAGAACGGGGAATAACATGTTCAAGATCAACACTTCAAAGATATATAAGAAATGATGAAAAATTAAATAATTTATTTAAAAGAAAAAAAGATAATAGTTTTACAGAAAGATTTGAAACAGATCCAGGTGTACAAGCACAGTTTGACATTAAAGAAAAAGTTAAAACAATAACATCCACTGGAGAGGTAATATCAATATATATCCCGACACTAACATTATCTTGGTCAAGATATAATGTAAGACGAATTACATTAGATATTAAAATTGAAACATTACTATCATTTCTAGCAGAGGCTTTTGAAGAGATAGGTGGAGTTCCTAAAGAATTAGTAATTGACAATTTAAAGCAATTCATTGAAATACCAAGACGAAATGGTAATTTAGCTTTAGTAACAAGTAAATTTGATGAATTTAGAAAAGATTATGGATTTATAGTAAAACCATATATGCCAGCAAGGCCACAAACAAAAGGGAAAGTAGAAACCCAAAATAAAACAGTTGAGCAAATAAAAAATTATAACGGTAAATATGAAAATTTAATTGATATTCATGAAAAGTTAGAAATAATATCTAAAGAAGATAATGAGGGGATATCTCAAGCAACTAAATTTCCAAGAGAATTTCTCTTAGAAAAAGAAAAAGGTGATCTAATGCCTCTCCCATCCAAAGAAATCAGGCAAAAGTATCACCTTACACTCAGTGAAGTTTACGTCTCTAACGAGTCATTAATATCCTACAAATCTAATAAATATTCTGTCCCTAAGAAATTTATCGGGTTAAAAGTCGGAATAACCGTTAAAAGAGATGAACTTCACATATATTATAAACGAAAAATCATCGCAATTCATAAAATAACAAATAAATTATTAAATATAAAAAAAGAACACAACTTAAAATATGAAAATAAGAGATTTAATAAAGAGAAAAGCGATGAAGTAATAATTAAAGAAATGAGGAATATTAATTATGATTAATAAGGTGATAGAACAATTAACATATTTAAAACTAAAATCAGCCAGTGATTACATCCAAGAACTATATATGAATAATTTAATAAATGAAACAGAAATAAAAGGTATTTATAAAGTTTTAGAAAAAGAAGTAATAGAGAAAGAAGAAAATAATAAACTCTATAATGTAAAAGTAGCTGGATTTCCATTTTTAAAAACCTTAGATAATTATGACTTTGAATTTCAACAAAGCGTTAATGAAGATAAAATAAGAGCAATAGCAAGTTCAAACTTCTACGAAGAAGCAATCAATATAATATTCATTGGAAATCCTGGAGTAGGGAAGACCCATCTAGCAATCGCATTAGGTTACGAAGTAGCAATTAAAAGAAATAGCGTTTATTTTATTAAATTTAATAAATTAATATTAACATTAAAAAATGCTTTTCATGAAGGAACATTTGAAAAGCGTATTAGAAATTTCTTTAAATATAAACTACTAATAATTGATGAAGTCGGATTTAATGAAATAACCCCTTTAGAAGCAAAACTTTTCTTTCAATTAATTGATTTAAGATATGAAAAGAAATCAACAATTATTACTAGTAATATGACATTTGATAAATGGCCACAAATATTAGGAAATGATGAAATGATAACTAAAGCTATATTAGATAGGCTACTACATTATTCATATTTATTTAATATAATTGGCCCATCATATAGGATTAAAGATAAAGTAAAACTTAATAAATCATAATTGAATAAAAGTGGGGATTCTTATCTGCACAAAAATGGGGACATTTAACTTGACATTTATAAGCATACCCTCATAGTTGTTCTGGGGTATTTTAAAGGAAAATGGCTACCATTTTGTTATTTGTCTAAAACTTGTTAAAAAGTTTTTTAGCATACCTTTTGAGGGTAAATTGAGGTAAATCAAACACTCATAGTTTTATATATAAATTATATATTTTCAAAAATTTCTTGTTCTTCCCAATATTTAATTTCAACTTTTTTAATCTCAATTTTCCCCAATAAATATTCCCTGTGTTTTAAATAATTTTTAGTGTTAGGTATTTTTGACACAAAACCTTCAAGCGTTTCAATTTGTGCATTTATATGAGGAACCACACTGCCAGACCAAAACCCCCATGAAGGCAAAAAATTATATTCCTTTAATAATTCAAAATTATCATTATTTTTTATGAACTCTTCAAAAACATCATATTTAAAATCACTAAAAACACACGCTTCAGATATCGTGGAAACTTCAATAGGATCAGTAGTATTTTCTATCCTACTCTTTAATAAATGTATATATTTTATTCTGTGTTTTTCATTTTCTAATTGCATTATTAGGTTAGTTAGACTTATAATTTTTTTCCTTTTATCTTCAATAACCATATCTATAATCTTATTAACGTTTATTTCAGAATTTTCTAAATCCCAGATAAAACTCAAACAAGATTTTTCTGTAATGTACTTATTCTCGCTTAATAACAATTCGACATATTCAAAAATTGAATTCTCGTCTAATATGCACAATTGTTTCAAAAAAACTATATTAGAGTCGAAATTATTTATATTTTTAAATCCACGAAAATATATTTTTTTGTAAATTTCTATATTATTATTTAATAAAGCAAATACTGTTTTAAAATCATAAATATATTCATTAAAAAACAAGTCCACATAATATTTGTAAATATGATCATCTTTAGTTATTGCGATATTTACATATTTTTCATAAAATTTTTTATCAACCTTCACATATTTTTCAAATTTGTTAACCTTAATATACCTATTCAAATCACATTTCTCTAAAAACCTTAACAAATTATTTGCTATTTGTTGGTTAATTTTTTCTTGAGGTAAGGTTTCAAAATAATGTAATATCCAATCAATTTTATTAACAAAATCACCAAATTGATTAATGTATGATAAAAAATCATAGTTTAGAGAATGTAACTTATTGATTATATTGCACTCATTCTCGCCACGATAAAAAATATGTTTTGTTAGTCCTTCTTTTATTACAAATTCTAAAAATTCTGTAAAGTAAATGTCATTGATATTCAATAATATTATCATTAAAGAATTAGCTATATCTTTTCCTTCATTGGATATACTAACAATCATTTTCTTTAATAGTGTTAATTCATCTTCATTTATATTTTTAGAAAAATTAACCAATAACTGTTGATTTTTTTCTCTATAATTTAGTCTGTTATCACTTGGCTTATAATGTCTTTGAATTATCAATTTATAAATATATATTTCCTTGGTATTTGTTAATTCTTCAATTTCATAATCTTGAATTTTATAGTAAGTTAATACATCAATTATTTTTAAAATAATATAGGGCGTTCCTAAAATCTCATCCCAAAAACATTTTTTTAAAATGCCGAATTCACTTTTTATAATTTCAGGCGTGACCTCATAAATGTACGAATCATTAAGGAATTTACTTATTATATACTTGTTTTTTGATGGAATATAATTTTCAACCATCACCCAAATTTTTTCACGAAACTCGTAATCATAAAACGCATTATTGAATAGTACTTTTTTCATTGTATATGTCTTCTTTTCAAATGTTACATCCATAAACCCTAAAGCAACATAATCTCCTAATAAAATGGTTAATATTTCTCTTATATATTCATCGTTTGTTTTGTTTTCTATTTCATTTAACACTGTTTTTTGAACAGCAAATTGATTTCTAAAACTTTCTGATGTAATTCTGTAAGAATGATAAATTGTCGCAATAACTTCTTCCAGTGAAAAACTTTCTCTATCTAACAATTCTATTAATAACTCAAAAGCCTCATTATAATATATACCATCAGATAACATTTTAAGAGTTTTTAATATTGGATCTTTAATATTTATTTTTTTTATGTCATCAGATAAATTTAACGTTGTTTTTTTTAACCGATTTGGTTCTGATTTTATCACATTATCAAGAAAAATAAGCGTCTCTAATTCAAAAAGATTACCAAAGTAACTAGCAAAAATTATAGCATTATCTTGGGAATTAACAATTAACTCATTAAATATGTTTAATGTAGTTGCAGAAAGTATGTCTAAAGAACTATTTTGAAAAATAAAAAGAACCGCATTAAAAATTTCTATTACTCTTTTGATGTGTGTTTTATAATAGTTTTTAATAACATCCGATATATTTATTATTTTATGTTCTATAAAGATATAAAAAAACAAGTAATTGCACAAGGTTTCATCAGAAATCATAGCGATTTTATTTTCATAAATATCAATCAGTTCGTTTTTATGTAAAAACGTAAGAGCCTCAGAAAAATCATTACTAGAAATATCTACTAATTTTAAAATCTCATTCATGTTTTGTTCATCATTTAAGACTACTTTATTAAAAAAGGAAATTATGCCTAGGGTTTTAAGATAACTTTTTTTACTAGAAACTATTTCGATAATTTTATAATAATATTTATGCGCTATATCATCAATATTATGTATTGCACTTAAATCTTTTTTTTCCAAAGCTAACTGTCCAATCATATATGCGAAACGAGCATTTCCATGAGAAGCTTTTATTATCCTATCTACTAAATAATTATCGTTTAATATATTAAGATTTTTCTTAATGATTGTAGACAACTCTTCATCTGTAAATATATTGATTTTAACGACCTCATATAAGTCATCATTTAATTTATAAAGTACATTTTGCAAAGCATAATTTCTCACTGTTAAAATAACTTTTACATCTTCAGGACCAAAATTATATCTAATGTATTCAGTAATTGTGTCTAATTGGTTAAATTGATTTGCATCATCAATCAAAATAAGATATCTATTTCCTTTTAAGATATATTTATTTAAATCTTCTATAATGGGAATGTTATTGTTTTTTATTACAAAACATAATCTGTTTTCTTCTCTTAAAAGGATTTCTAAAGCTAATTTTGTTTTACCACAACCTGGTATGCCAGACAAAATAACATAATCAATTTCCTTTAGTAATTTTTGTATTTTTAATATTTCTTCTTCACGATACATAAAATCTACATCTAGGGGCCCAGAAAATTTATTGTTTCGTGATTTATCTAAAAAAAATTCAACTGTATTTATTTGGCCTGTATCAATAGCAATATTTAAATGATCAAAAGCCATATGCGGGTATTTTAAATTAATTAAGTGAGCAATTTCCGTGATACTTAATAGTTCTACTTCAATGTTAATAGGGCAGATTTTTTTCAGTTTTTCACTTTCTGCTGGTTTTAATCTTCCAGTAAATACCAGTACTATTTTTTTTAATCCTTTGCACTCAATTAGTAAACATGATTCAACATCATTTTTCAATTTATTATAAAGATTTGTTTTTTGTGTTGTTGATTCAAAAAATATAAATGTATCGCCACTATTTAAATATGAATCCGGGACACCTTTAATAGTTTTCCCTTCCAAATTTAGCCCGAAAGAAACAATTGAACTGTTTGGATTTTCTCTTCTTACTATTTCGTCCACCAAAGTTTGAAATTGTGCCTGACCTAATAATGCAATTTTATTCTTAATATCACTTATCACAGCCATAATCAATCATACTCCTAATATGTATAGTTTTTATACTTTCATTTCCTTAATGTTTTATACAATTCTTTAGCAATAACTTCCATTATTTCTTCATAAAAAGCACTATCAGTAAATGGTTTTTCAAACGACTCATTATTGCTTTGATATAACGCCATGGCTATGGCTATTTCTCTAAATTTATCTGGAAACAAACTATTAACAAACATTTCTGGATTATTATCTTTGGCATATTGTTGGTATTTCTCAATCTCTTTATCTTTCATAAACATGTCATAAATGCCTTCAATAATAACTTTATCATTATCTAAAAAATCATCATGGTATTTTAAATTTACTTTGTAAATAAATAATGCTTTGCGAAGTATCTTAAGTTTTCTTTTTGGCTTCTATTGTGCTTTTACTTGTTGTTTTTAATTAATATCAAAGTCATAAAAAGAAATTTGTATATTCATAATTCACTGTATTTTTTAGCATTACCTTTAGCCTTATTTACTGGATATTTTAGATTATTTAAATTAATTTTATCATTTATTACTTTTTCAACATTAAAATCCATTTTTTCACAAAGCAACAAACAATAAATCATAATATCAGCCAATTCCTCTTTAATGTTTTCAGTATTTTTGCATTCATTATTCCATTGAAAATTTTCTAATAATTCAGCAGCTTCTATAACAATTGATTTTGATAAATTCTCAGGTGTATGAAATTGTTCCCAATCTCTCTCGTTTCTAAATTTCAAAAGTTTCTTAATAATTTCTTTCATTTTTTCTCGCCTCATCTACTATTCTTATTCTTTTTTTAATGTATTCGCTTAATTTTTTATCCTCACAATATATATAACAACCTTTTTGTCCTCTTGTTAACAATGTTTTATAGGTATTTCTAATGATCATATCAGCATCATTATATCTATTGTTTTTGTGTACTCCTTTTAAACTAGCATCATTTTTCGATCTTTTAGTATAGTCGGTTATTACTCTTTTATTTTCATATCTTAAGTCATTACCAATAATAACTCCAACATAATCAAACTCTAAACCTTGTGATGTATGAATACAGCCAACTTGGTTAAATGATGTTTTATCAATTGCCCAAGTGTTTGTATTATCGAAATTCCATTTTGCTTTGAAATCATTAATTACGATATCATACTTATCATCTTTTGGATTCTTTTTGGTAATCCAATCATAGCAATATCCCGCTAACATTCTTGCTTTATTATTATAATTTTTCTTTCTCAAATCTTCTCTCATTAAAACTAAATCGTCATAATTTTTTATGTCATAATCTAAGTCAAAATAATCTTTATTCGCAGTTTCTCTAAGCCCTAATAAATCATCTATAAAAGCAATATATCCTTCGCTTCCATTACATCTATATTGTGATGTTAAAATAAAATCTTCTCCCATATGTATTGTCGAGCCTAATTTTTTTGCGTATTTTTTTATTGCATCAACAGAGCCAATATCTTTTAATGTCACCCTTTGATCTTCGTCTATAAAAAATACACTAACTTTAGACGATTTGATTAATTCCTTAATTTGATTTTCTCCAATATTTCCAAATAATCCAGACTTTTCATTTAATCGATGAGCTTCATCTATTAAAAGACAATCAAAATCATTATTTTTTGAATTTATAAAACTGCTTGAAGATCTAAATAATGTTTTAACATATTGATATCTATAGCGCCCTCTTTTTAATTTTTCAAAATATACATTCCTTGGAGCAGCATTTTTTGTAACGTATGATGTGACTAAATGTTTGAAATCTACTAGTAAGTTTATTGCTAACACACTCTTACCTGTTCCAGGCCCCCCTTGAACAATAATTGTATGCTTTTCTTCGCTATGTTTTGATTCTTCAACAATTCTTTTAATTGATGAATAGACTACCTTTTGTTCATCCAACATGTAATATTCTTCATTGCCATCTAACATTGAAGAAAGTGTGTCTTGCAAAGCTTTAGAAGGTCTTATTTTCCCATAATCAATTTCGTATAGAAGCTTCCCCTGATCTGATTTTTTAATATATCTCTCAATAAAATTTCTTAATTTTTGAGCATCATTTTTTAAAAACAGAGGAGAAATTCTAACAATTTTATCATATAATGGATTTTCAAGCTCTCCCCTTTCGCTTTCATTATAATTATGTAGATATGAGCAAGGATATATATTTATCTTTTCATCTTGAACATATTCACTAAAATTTTCAATCGTTTTAGCATACGAATAAGCTTGATATGATGGATGGGTAACAAGTCTATTGCCGCCACCAATATAAGTCTGGACTAAATCTTCTTTGTCAGTTCTTTTCGCTTTCTCCCATTGTTTCAATTCAACTATAACTAAGTTGGATTTATCATTTTCATCTTTGCCGCTTATTAAAAAATCAACTCTTTTTGATGTTGTTGGAATTTTATATTCAATCGCAATATGAACATCTTTATCAATGTTAGATTTGTATAAAATATTGCTCATATAAAATAAGGAATTATCCCAAGACCTATACTCGGATTCATTACTATGATTAATACCTAGTCGTTCCAGTTCTTGTTGAATTTTGTTAGCAATTAATCCAGCATCTACATCTTTATTAAATTTATTTATATTTCCAGAATAAACTATCATTTTTTCACTCTTTCTTTCAAGTTTCTATTATATATTCTATAGTCATTTTATCATATTAATTTATAAAAAGTTTACTAATGTTAGGGTTAAAAGACAAATTTCTAATTTTTGTAATAAAAATAATTCAAAGTTCTACACATTATTAAACTTTGAATGGTATACAATAAAGTAGACACAAAGATAAGAGAATAATTATAAATATTATCAATATACGGCGATTGATGAATTTTCAAGATATTGAGTTTTAAAAATTTATAAATAAAAATCTAGTTATACTTGTATTCAATTCTTGAGATATTGTATCCGCAAGTTTCCGTTTGACATTAAATGTATTCAGGCAGACAATGGAATGAAATTTACCAATCGCTTCATCTCAGACAAACAAAGTTTATTTGAATTAGAACTTAAAAAGTTATCCATCACACATAAACTAATTAAGCCTTATACCCCTTGGCATAATAAGAAAGCAGAAAGGCCACATAGGAAAGATAATAATAATTTTTATACTAAAAACATATGTTAACGAAAAAGATTTAACTAAATCTCTTACTACATATATAAGAGATTGTAATAACTTTCCTAATAAGACCTCTTGGTTGGCAATTGCCAATAGAATACATAGATAAGTATATCAAAGGGGAACTCGATATCTAAATATTGTTTACGATGTTTGACAAACCCGCAATGCCCAGGCAAATGTCCTTCCGATGTCCAAGCAAATGTACACTCTTTTTTATATATCAAAATGAGGTATCTGAATTTCATCTTTTTCAAATGAAAACGCCTCACTAAGGCGTTTACCAATCTAAGCTAGTTAAAACTAACATAAAATTTTTACGATATAACTGTTACCTTAAAAAGGGTTATTGATTTTAGTCTAACGATGTTAACTATCTTTCATTATACCTATTAAAAAAATGAGAAGAATTGTTATAAATATAATGATTAATTAAGAGAAAAGGTTTTAAAATTGAAATAGCCTTTTCCTTTATATTTAAAATACAAGGGATGCACGCCATCCGAAATATTTAAGCTGGCATTGTAAGAAGTATAGGCTTTTGAGGGTGAAACACTTATTTGAGCGACTGTTTTTTCCTCATCGCTTATTATCAGGTTTCCCCTACATGAACCTTGAATTTCAACATTTATTTCTTTTGCCTTTTTAAATTCAAAGTATTTAAAGCCTATAACACATCCATTTCGGATATTCGCTATATATTGATCGGGATTTTCGTTGCGGTCTTTGCCTGTTTGTGTAAAATAGGGTTCAAACAGATGAATTTTTCGAAAGAGCAAATAAAAGCGGTTTCCCCGTGCAGACATAAGATTGCAAGCAATCCTTGCTTCATATGTGCCTCGTCCGGCCAGAGGACCATCATTAAGCCCACATGATGTTATTTCCGCTTGACTAAAGTGGCCGTGTTTGTCTAAATACAGCTTTTCCGCACATGCCTGTCTGGAAAATTGAGACCTGTTTGTCTGCCGGTGGTAAAAGACAAAAAACTTGTCATCAAGCTGTAAAATCGAACCATGCGTATTGCCGGTAAAATTGGCTGCGTTTTTAGGACAAGTATGATTTCTTAATCCGATATCTCCTATTGATACGAGAGTGCCGCCAAACCTGAAATTGCCGTTTGGGGTATTTGACACAGCATAACAAAGTTCATGGCCGAGGTATGATGAATAGATAAAATAGTATTTGTCGTGAATTTTTCGCATTGAAGAAGCTTCAAAAAACGGATGCTTTTCAAATTCCGTACCCTTGCAATTGCGTATTCCGGGAACGATGGTTTTTGGCGGCTGTTTTATTGTAATCATATCCGGCTCAAGCAGGGCTACAGTGGCCCCGGTTTTATTGATTTTCAATTTCGGCCGCAAAGTGAGATGAAAGTGATGCTTTGCGGGACACAATCCGGTATAAAGATAAACATCGCTGCCTTCTACATAGACACCGGGATCGAACTGACAAGTATCCCCTTTTTTATAACCCAAAAGCTGGCCGTCGGGATACTGGACATAACCATGAAATTTGAATTGTCCCGAAGGCTCGTTGCATACCGCTACCCCGATATAAGAAGGAAGGCTTACAAAGTAATATAGGTAATACCTGCCATCGGGCCCTTGTATACAATCCGGAGCGGGCATGCCTTCGCCCTTGCCCTTGCTCTTAGGATCATCTGAGCGTCTCCAAATAACGCCTTCATAACGCCAATCGGAAAGGTCGTTTTTAGGCGCGCTCCAGCAGACATAATCATTCATACAGAAACGGTTGCCGTTGAAACGGTCATGGCTTCCGTACAAATATACGCGTTCTCCAAAAAGCCGCGGTTCACCGTCAGGTATATATTCATAACTTGGTAAAAACGGGTTAAATGCTTGTTTCATGATACACTGCCCTCATTTATTTAGTTATCTATCTCCGTTTTATGATACGATATGAATGCTATTGGATGTCGGGTTGAACAAAAACGGTATAACTTTCCACCTATTCTTGTCAATTTTGCTTGCTTTTTTCTACCTCGAAGAAGGGATTTGATCTAAACTTCGTTTATTGATCCTACCTGCTATATATTTATATTCTATCACATTTGTCCGTAGCCTTTTTCTTTTAGAAAGAACTTTTTCCGATTCAGAGAAAAAAGGTTGAAAAAAAGCCAAACTTCATATACAATATATAATGCTAAGTCGATGCAGGTGTAGTTTAATGGTAAAACGTCTGCTTGCCATGCAGATAATGGGGGTTCGATTCCCCTCGCTTGCTCCAATGACAAGAGTTGAACTCTAATGAGTTATAATTTTTATTGACGCCTTTATTAGGGCGTCTTTTTACTTTGTTTATTCAACTGTTATAAGAATTTATTTATAGTTCAAAATAAGGCTTATAAAGTAAAATAAATAGTCACATGGTATAAAAAGTAAATAAAGCAATAAAGGTTGTGGTTTGTATGGAAGATAAAAGAATCGAGTATAAAAGAGAAATACCTAAAAAAAACTAAAGATTTAAAAGCCGAAATAGTTTCTTTTCTAAATAGTGATGGTGGAACTATTCTTTTAGGTGCTGATGATAATGGCAAATTACTAGAAGATAAGGTTAAGTATTATAAAGAATGGGAAGAAATATTATCAAATTGGATAAGTAATACTTTTGAACCAAATGTTAATCACTTAATTAATATTTATCAAAATGAAAAACCTTTTAGAATAGAAGTTAAAAGTGGAACTGATAAACCATATTTTTATAAAGATGGCGAGGGTTTTAATTCTAAAGGTGTTTATATAAGAGTAGGTAGCACTAAAAGATTAGCTAGTTTTGAAGAAGTTCAACGGTTAATATATAAATCAAGAGCTCATAAGTTTGAAAGATTAGTGTCACTAAATCAAGATTTAACCTTTACTTATGCAACCAATATATTTAAAGAAAAGGGATTAAACTTTGATTTGTATGGATTAGGGTTATACACTCCTAATAAAGAGTTTAATAATGCAGCATTATATTTAAGTGATCAAAATCCAACCATTACTAAATTTGCCGTATTTCAAGGATTAACAGTAACGACTTTTTTAGATAAAAAAGAATTTAGCGGTTCAATCATAAAACAATTAGATGATGTTTTATATTTCGCTAATTTATCTAATAGAAAAAAAGTAGTGATTACTGGTAAACCACAAAGAGATGAATACTTAGATTATCCTAAAAGAGCATTAAGAGAAGCAATAGTTAATTGCTATTGCCACAGAGATTGGACTTTAAGTGGAGATATTAAAATAGAATTTTATGATGATAGAGTTTTAATATTTTCACCTGGAAGTCTTCCTGATGGACTTACATTAGAAAATATTAAAGAAGGGATGTCAGCTAAAAGAAATCCTATTATTGTAAATGCATTAGATAAAGCTGACTATATTGAAAACTACTCAACAGGAGTAAGAAGAATATTTGAAGATTATATTGGCTTTCATAAACAACCACATTTTAGTATTTCAGATAATGGAGTTATTGTTACACTTTATAATAGAAATTATGATGACGCTCAGGAAATGCATATCGTATATGAGGGTCAAAATGAGGGTCAAAGTGATGGTCAAAATGAAGGTCAAATCAAAGAGTTGAGACTAAAACTGCACGAAAGATATGAAATCATAATTAAGACTATTATTGAAAATCCTCAAAGTACATCTAAAGACTTTGCTATTAAAACAAGAGTTTCCATAAGCACAATAGAAAGAGATTTAAAAAAACTAACCGAAAGTAATGTTATAAGATATGAAGGAAGTTCTAAAGATGGGAAATGGATCGTTTTAAAGTAAAAAGTAATTTATGTAAACATTGAACCGCTCAATAAGGCATGAACTTAAAAAAGGAAAACAAGTGTCTTAAAAGTGCTTGATTTTCCCTTGTTTTCCTTTAGAAGTATCAATTACAGTATTTTTGTGAATATACCTTTGGTTGTATCAACTTTCCCTTTTAAAGTATATAAAAAGCACTCTATTTTACCTTTGATGGATTTATATAGCAGTTATCGTTTTATAGGCATTAGAAATGGCTCCTTTAAGCGATAATACGGCTCCAACGAAATGTTAAATTAGTTTTATGATAAAAATGGCTTTATAAAGCTAAATAGACTAATTAATATACAAACTGTTATAAATTAAAATAATAGCTTATAGCAGTTTTTTTATGCAATAAGACCATATGATTTTATTCTTTGTAACAAGAATCCGAATTGATTGGTTTTTAAATTTTTATGGGAGTATGAACCATTTCAGTTTAAAAAATTTCTTTTCAAACAAATATATTAAAGTAAAAATTAAAATTATTTGTAATATTTACTGTAGGGAGGAATATACTAGTTATTCTAGTATATAAAATCAATATGGCTGAATTATTACAATATGAAGAGCATTTTAAAAAAGTTATAGATATTATTGAGTCAGCAAAAGCTCGTGCATTTCATAAAGTAAATGAAGAATTAATACTTATGTATCGTGATATTGGAAAATATATCAGCATTCAATCTAGTAATTCGGAATATGGTGATTCTTTTATCCAAAAACTTGTAGATTTTTTAAGGAAAAACACCCAAATTTAAAAGGATTCACTAGACGTGGTCTTTATAGAATGAAACAATTTTATGAACTTTATAAAGACAATAAAAAAGTGACAACACTGTTGACGCAATTGAACTGGTCAAATCATTTAAAGATAATGTCAGCTTGTAAGGTATAAATATTCATTAAATATTATAAAATATATTGTTGCTTGTGTGCCTAATATGCGTTATAATAAAGGCACAAAGGCAACAAAAGAAGGTGTTTTTATGAATTATGAAGATAAGATAATTGAATATATGAATAATAATAAAGGATATATTACTAATAAAATAACTAAAGAGTTAGGAATTCCAACGATATATTTAACTAGAATGATAAATGATAATAGTATTGTGAGAGTATCAAGAGGGATATATGCACTTCCTAATGTTTTTGAAGATGATCTATTTATTAATTGTTTAAGATACTCAAAAATTGTTTATTCAGGTAACACAGCTCTAGTTTTAAATAAAATGTCTAATAAGTCATTAAAGGAAATAGAAGCCAATGTTCCATCAAATTATAATACTCATAGAATTGATTCTATTAAAGTAAAAAGGGTTAATGATGAGTATTATAATACGGGGAAAACATTTATAAAAACTGAATTTGGTAATTATGTTCCTACATATGATAAAGAAAGAGTGCTTTGCGATATTTTTAAATATGAGAGTTTAGATAATGAAGAATTAAACTTTGCAGTAAAGACTGCCAAAGAAATAGGTATAAATTATGAAAAACTATATGAATATTCAATTACACTTGATGTATATGAGAAAATTAGATATTTACTGGAGATAAGATAATGAATATAGATAAACTTAAAAGTAAAATTAAATCTAAAGCTAACGAGAATAATTTAAAGGTTCAAGAAATGTGGGATAAATATTTTTTTGACCATTTCTTGATTAGACTTTCTAAAAGCGAAGAAAAAATGAATTTTATTTTAAAAGGTGGATTCTTATTGGAAAACATTGTAGGTGTTAAAAACAGAACAACACTCGATTTAGATTTCAGTTATCGCTCAGCAGATATCAATGAGGAAGAAATTAAAAATAAAATGATAAATATAATTAATGTAAAAGTTAATGATGATATTGATTATGATTTTTTAGATATTTCTCCTATTACAGAAGATGATTGTGGAAAAAATGGTTTTAGAGTAAGACTTAATGCAACAACTGGAAATATCAAAAAGACATTTGGGGTTGATATTGTTTGTGGGGATGTTATTACCCCAAACCCAATAAAAACAACTTACACTACAAATATTACGGAAGAAAAAATAGAGATTTATAGCTACAATAAAGAAACTATCCTAGCAGAGAAATTTCAAAGTATAATCGATAAAAATATAAATAATTCAAGAATGAAAGACTTTTATGATATTTATATACTTATTAATCATAAAGAAATTAATAAAGATTTACTTCATAAGGAATATATTAAATCTCAATTAGATAAAATAATTAATTCAGGATTAATGGAACTTCAATTTAATAAGTTTATTACAAAGTCAAAATTAGATGTTAAGATAACTTATAAAAAGGCTTGTGATTGCTTACTTGAAGTATTTCAACTAATTTAATATAAAGCTCCAATAATAGGATTTGAACTCTAAGTAGTTTATGTATAATAAGGTGCCATTTAAAATTTTGATTAGTAAATAGCTCATTTGAGCTATTTTTTTATAAAAAGGACTATAAAAATCTAATATAAGTTGAGATATTCTGATATGGGCAATTAACAAATTTGCAAAACAGGTAATAAAACTTTTGAAAAACCCGGAATTGATAAAAAATAAATATCCAAAATATAACCTATGTTTCATAAGAAAATACAAGTATATTTTATATTCAATCATTAGAGATAATAAAAGAAGAAGGTGTAGACCGCCCATAAATGGAGTACATATCTCTTAACCCTTCTTCTAATAATAGCGTAAACGATAAAATAAAAATTGTCAAAAAACGTGTTGAAGGCGATGATTAATAATTCGTGCGTGTATAATAGATTATGAAATGAGATGTACACGCATATAGATAAACTAAATAACGTCAAATAAAACATTGATTTTACTGATTTTTCTATTATATAATATAATAAAGACGATAATAAGATAATAGATTGGCTTATAATTAAGTGGGAATTATATTTAATAATTTTACCTTTCATTGAAAATTTAATTAAAGTAAAAAACAGAAAAAAGTGTTTTTGTTTTTACTAAAATTTATTGTATAGAGTATACAAAAATGATACAAATTTTATGGAGGAAAATTTATGAAAAAAATAATAGTGTTTTTTCCTGTTTTTTTTGTAATGCTAATTTTTTTGACTGGTTGTAACGGCAAAGAACTAAAAACAACAATTAATTTAGATTTACCAGAAGGAATATCACTTGCTGATGAAAAATTAGATCCTGAAAAATTAGAAATAAACAAAAATGTTGAGTTTTTAATTACGCCAGAAGTAGGAAAGGAATTAGATAAACTTACAATTAATGGAATTGATAAAACATCAATTGTTGTTGATAATAAGTTTACGGTTAAGATTGAAGAAGGGTTAAAAATTTCAATCAAATTTAAAAATATTCAAGAGACACAGAAAGATAAGTTTAGTGTTACACTAGGCGAACATTTAACTTCAGATGATCCTTTACTTAATATTGAAAAAGGTATGACAGTAAATATTTTTATTGATATTCCAGATGGAAAGGAAGTTGATGAGTTTAAAGTAGATAATAAAGTTATTGACTTAGATGGGGATGAAACTTATGAGTTAGTAGTTTCTAAAGATCATATAGTAACAGTTAAATTTAAGGATTTAACTCAAGACCCTAATAAATATACAGTAATATGGAAAAATTATGACGGTACAATATTAGAAAAAGATACTAATGTTCCTTTTGGAGTAATGCCATCATATGATGGCAAACTTCCAACAAGACCAGGTGATTACTATTTTAAAGAATGGTCTCCTGTGCCAAATACAGTTTATGATAATATTGAATATACTGCAGTATTTAGATCTGGTGAGGAAATAGCACAAGATTATGCATTTATTGATTTAGGAGAAGGTTATGCGGTATATAAATACTATGGCTTAGATAATCATGTTGTAATTCCTGCACTTTATAAGAATAAACCGATTATTTCAATTGAATACGGTGCTTTTTTTAGCAATAAAAAAATAATGACTTTAGTAGTCCCGGATAGCGTAGTAGAAATTAAAGAATATGCCTTTTCAGCATGTTCCAATTTAACAACCGTTAAATTAGGTAATGGCTTAAAGAAAATTGGTAATAACGCCTTTAGTTCATGTAAGAATTTATCATCTATTAATTTACCGGAAGGTTTAACTACAATAGATTCTTACGCTTTTAGTCAATGTGGTTCGTTAGAATCAATTACTTTACCAGACGGACTTGAAAAATTTGGATTTAGCGCACTTTCGAATACGGGAGATCATATGTTTACTGATTATAAAAATGGAAAATATATAGGAAGTGCAACTAACCCTTATTTAGTTTTTGTTAAAATGAATTTGGCAACTGAAAACAAAATTGAAATCCATGATAAATGTAAGATAATTGGAGATCAAGCTTTTCTATATTCATCAACTTTAGACACAATTAATTTTGGTAAAGGTGTACAAATAATAGGTGAAAATGCGTTTTCTCACTGTACTAAAATAGGTCCAATTGTAATTCCTAAAACAGTTATAAGAATAGAAAATAGAGCCTTTTCAAATTCATCAATTACATCTTTTTCATTCGCTGAAGAAAGTGCCATAAAATATATTGGATCTAATGTATTTACAGAATGTTATAATTTACGCACGGTTCATTTATCTAATGGTATTGAATATATTGGAAATGATACTTTTCCTAATACAGACACTTTAACGAAAACAAAATATGATAATGCTTATTATATAGGTAGTATCGACAATCCACATTTTTATTTATTGAATGCCACTGATGAGTTAATTAATACTACTCAATTTGACACGGTAAACATCCATCCTAATACAAAAATAATTGCTTCATACGCATTTAACCAATGTGAATCTTTAAAAAATGTAGCTATTCCAAAAGGCGTTATTTATATTGGAGAAGGGGCATTTTATAGATGTGACTCTATAACTAATATTACTGTTGATTCAGGAAATAATAGATATTCAGCACCAAATAAAACGGCACTAATTGATAAAACAACAGGAACTTTAATATGTGGATTTAAAAATACAACTATTCCTGCAGGAGTGGTCCACATTGGAGATTATGCTTTTGGAGAAAGCAAAATAACATCAATAACTATTCCAGATGGAGTAATTACTATTGGTAAGGGTGCTTTTTATAAAACATCATTAGAATCAATTATGATTCCCGATACCGTAACTAAAATTGGCTCACAAGCGTTTAGTGATTGTTATAATTTAGTATCTGCGACTCTATCTAAAAATATTAATTATATAGATAGTATGCTATTTAAGAGTTGTTTTAAATTAGAACAAATAAAAATTCCCGATGCTGTTTCATATATTGGTCAATCGGCTTTTACACAATGTATGGCATTAGAAGATTTAACTTTTGGTAGTGGATTGGTTGTGATTGGTACGAGTGCTTTTGAAGCATGTAGCGGTATATCTAAAATAGTTATACCAAATAGCGTTAAAGCTATTGAAACAATGGCCTTTTATTGTTGTTCAGAAGTAACTTCAATTTCAATAGGTAGTGGTGTAATGTTTATTGATATATTAGCATTTTCGAAATGCCACTTGTTATCAACTGTAGTAGTTGATCCGGATAATAAAGTTTATGATTCAAGAGATAATTGTAATGGGATCGTTAAAAAAGCTAGTAAAACTTTAATTTTAGGTATTAAAACAACTGATATTCCACAAACTGTTACTATAATAGGAGAATGTGCATTTTATGGTTTAAAGAATGTTGATAGTATAGAACTTGATGATAATATAAAAACCATTGAAGAATATGCATTTTTTGAATCATACTTAAAGACCATAAAATTAAGTAACAATCTTAGCTATATTGGGGAAAAAGCATTTGGTTGGAATAGAGCTTTAGAAGTGATTATCATTCCTAAAAAAGTTCAAAATATTAGCTATAACGCTTTTGAGCATTGTCCCAAATTAATTATTTATGCAGAAGCAACAGAAAAACCAGATTATTGGACTTATTCATGGAACTCAAGCGATCGTCCAGTTTATTGGTATAGTGAAGAAAGTAATATGGATGGATCACATTGGCGTTATGTTGATGGTGTTCCGGTAATTTGGACTGAGCAATAATTTTTTAAAAAATCTTCTTAATTTATGTTTATTGTTTTAACTATAATGTAAATGAAAAGTATTTAATAAAAAGCCAACTGTTTTTTAAAGTATTTGATTTTTAATTAATAGTTGGCTTTTCATAGATAATTATATATTACAGGTACAAATTTATTAACTAATGATTAGAGTTCGATTTTCCCCTATTTTCCTTCAAAAGATATGATAAAAGCCTTTTTTATCAGTTTATGAAAATGCCTTTGTTGTCGACGATTTTCCTCTAAAAAACCCAAGAATACCCCAAAAGGTAGGCTAACGGATTTTTTAGTAGTTTTGCTCAAATGTATGTTTTTTTACTATACCTTTAAGGTAAAACATGACTCCAGAGAATAATGGAAGTTTAATGTCCGGTATTAAACTTTCTTTTTATAGTTTCCTATTGCATAAGCATGAAATACCGCTTATTAGCAGTGAAAATGATAATAGTCTGACGATGAAGACTCTAATAGATTATAGTTAAACATTGGATAGAATTATATAACAATATAAGACAATGAGAAAAGAGTAGAGCCCTTTTTTGGGGCTCTACTCTTAAGGGGGCACTCACTAAGTCTTTTTTATTTTTCTTCGCGAAACTGTTTTCGATAAGCGATCGGAGTAGTGTTGGTCACCGATTTGAACACTTCTGTGAAATAACTCTGGGAACAGAAAGCGAGCGAGTTGCTGATCTCTTTAATCGACATTGAGGAGAATTGTAGAAGCCGTTCGGCTTCTTCGATTTTCTTTTTATTGATGTAGGTTTGAAGTGAAATCCCCATTTCTTTGGAGAACAGTTGGGAGAAGTATGACCTTGAGTGGTTGACGTATTTGGAAACATCATTCAAAGCAAGAGGAAAGTTAAGGCTTTTGTCGATATAATCGATAGCCATATTGATCGACTGATGGCGACGCTTCCGCAGATTTTCCTCTTGGACGCGGGTCGCGAATCCGAGAATCATCCGATGCAACAAATAAAAAAATTCACTGGCGTTGTTAAATAATTCCGCGCGCCTAACAAGAGTCGAACCGATAGAATAAACTTCTGAGTATCCAACACCTGAATCAAGAGCGGCTTTTCCAAAAAAAGCGGTTGAAGCGACAAATGTTGTGTAGTTTTTTTTGCTGGACTCTGTGAAATGGCTTCTTATCAGTAGAGAACTATCCAACATTGTTTCCAAATCGCTAACATTGCCTTCCTTCACCAGTTCATAGAGTTTGTTTATTTCTTGGGCGTACGAATCATAATCGGAAATATCTCCCTCAAACAACACCTCGGGCAAATTTATTTTTAGATTCTCAGGAATGCAAGTGATGACAAGTTTGCCATCGAGAATCTTGTCGAAATGCGAGAAGCGTCCCGTGAGAGAGAAAAACAGAATTTCGAGATAATACACAAATTTGTCAGAACTGAGCAGTGGAATGTTTTTGATGACATTACGGATTTTTTCTTCAGACACATAAGGGGAAACAGATAAGAAACTGAGAGTTTTTGACGCTAAAGGTTTCACCAACAACACCGGTCCGATGATCACTCTGTCAGCGTCCGGGGAGGCATCTTGAGCAATGACGCCAAACATCTCAAGCCCGTTATACACGACCAACAGCGGGACATCGATATTAATCACAACGTTCTTCAGATGATGAAGAATCGGAAGTCGATCGCCTTTCTTTACGCCAAAAGTGCTGAAGATGATTTCGTCATCCTTGTCAACAATAAAAGAAGTGATATTAGAAAACTTGTTAAAAAGCATTAGGACTTTCTTGAAGCCAGAGATAAACATCCTATCACCCAAATATATTTATATCATTATTATATCAATAAGTTTATTCGTGTCAAGAAAACTTAATCACAATAAAATAATTATAATATTTATCGAATATTTCACTCGAAAAAAACATGTTAGACAGTGAAAAATCTAGTTATTATTACAAGCATATGATATAATTATTAATGGTGTAAGCGTTTTTATGTCTAACCCATAAGGAGTCTTAACCAAAAATGACAAAGTCCTCGCATTTACCAGATGAACTGACCATGATGGCAGTGGTCAAAGACAAAACCGCAGTGGGATTTTCGTATCAAAAAAAGACTATTTCCACGATCCTCGGTCCTCATGAAGTGCTTGTCAAAGTCTTGACCGCTTCGTTTTGCGGAACCGATCACCACATCTATTTGTGGGACAAATGGGCACAAGGACGCTTGAAACTTCCTCTAACCACCGGGCATGAATTCAGTGGCGAAATTATCAAAACCGGCAGCCATGTCACCAGAGTGAAAGTGGGTGACATCGTCAGCGCTGAAACCCATATCATTTGCGGCGAATGCGAATTCTGTAAGCGCGGCGAGGGGCATATCTGCAAGAACACCAAGATCATCGGCATCGATACCGACGGCTGTTTTGCCAATTACATCAAGATCCCCGAAGCAAACTGCTTCATAAACGACAGCAAGCAAAACCGACTACACCTTTCCATTCAAGAGCCGCTTGGCAATGCGGTCCATACAATGCTTCATTTTCCGATAAAGGACAAAACGGTCGTTGTTCTCGGCTGCGGTCCGATCGGCCTTTTGGGAGTCGATGTTGCCAAGGCGGAAGGCGCAAAGCTCGTCATCGCGATTGAAGTCAATGAATTCAGACGCAATCTGGCAAAATCAATCGGTGCCGACTACGTCGTCAACCCTTTGGTGGCGGACCCGTATCAAGAAGTGATGCGTTTGACTGATGGCTCCGGCGTCGATGTCATCGGTGAATTCTCCGGAAACAAGGGCGCCATTGAAACGGCCTTCAAGTATTTGAAAGCCGGAGGCGGCCTGTCGTTGCTCGGCATCCCCGCGGAGCCGATCTGCCTTGATTTTGCGACGGACATCGTTTTCAAGGGAATCAACATCTACGGTGTGGTGGGTAGAAGAATCTATGATACCTGGTATAAGGTCAGCGAGCTGGTCGGCAGTAACAAACTCCATCTCGACCAGATCATCACCCACCAATTCCCCATGAGCAAAATCAATGAGGCCGCCGAGATCATGAGCAGCAGAAACTGTGGCAAAATCATCTTGTTTCCAGAGGAGATTTAAAATGAATAACAAACTTGATTATATCGACAAGCGAATCCAAGAGTTGAAAGACGATGGCGTATATCGCGAGTTGCCGGTCAATTACGGCCCTTGCGCAAACATCATCGATCTCGACCATCGTCAGGTTGTCAATCTGTCCTCGAACAACTACCTCGGTTTGGCAAACCATCCGCGCGTCAAGGCGCAGGCGATTGCGGCCATCGAAAAATACGGAGCCGGAGCGGGAGCGGTCAGGACCATCGTCGGCAATCAAGACATCCTCGAAGAACTCGAAGCCCTGCTGGCGAAGTTCAAGGAAGAAGAAGCCGTCGTCTGTTTCCAATCCGGTTTGAACTGCAACATCGGAACGATTCAGGCAATCGTTGAAAAAGGCGACTTGATCGTTTCCGACGAATTGAACCATGCCTCGATCATCGACGGAACGAGATTGTCAAGAGCCGATAAAGCGGTGTTCAAGCATTCCGATATGTCTGATCTTGAGCGGATCGTATCTACGAACCGCAAGAATTATAACCGCATTCTCATCATCACCGACGGCGTGTTTTCCATGGATGGCGATCTGGCAAAACTGCCGGAGATCGTCAAGATCGCGGAAAAGTATAACTGCCTGACCTATGTCGACGACGCTCATGGCAGTGGTGTTCTGGGCAGATCCGGAAGAGGGACCGTCGATCACTTCCACCTTCACGGGAAGGTGGACTTCATCGTGGGAACACTTTCGAAAGCGATCGGGGTTGTCGGCGGCTATCTCGCCTGCAAAGCCAATGTTAAAACTTGGCTTCTCCATCGGGCTCGGCCGCTGTTGTTCTCGACGGCATTACCGCCAGCGGCGGTCGGTGCGATAATCGAATCTGTCAAACTGTTGATGGAAAGCGAGGAACACACCAAGAGACTCTGGACAAATGCCCTCTATTTTAAAGCCGGCATGCGCAATCTCGGGTTTGACATCGGCCATAGCGAAACGCCGATCACACCGGTGATGATCGGCAATGAAGCCAAAACGATGGCGTTCTCGAAAGCCTTGCTTGAAGAGCGTGTCTTTGTATCGGGCATCGTCTATCCAACCGTTCCCAAGGGGAAAGGCAGACTCAGGGTGATGATCAGCGCGATGCATGAAAAAGCTGACCTCGACTTCGCTCTCGAAGCTTTCAGTAAGGTAGGCAGAAAACTAAAAGTGATTTAACCGCCGGATCATGATATAAAAAAACAAGTGCCGTACTTGTTTTTTCTTTTTGATTGTGGTAGTTTACATTATTAGATTATTATCATAAGATTCGGGATGATTAACGTGATTGTAGCATTGGACAAGGCTTTGTATCAGGGATACACAATTCAAGTAAACTATGAGACGGATGCCTATTATGCTTTGGTTCAAACATCAGGCGCTGACGGCTTCGCTTTTTCGCTTGTCAAGCATGCCCTGCCATCGGCGGTTGAGAAATCTTTCACGATTTCACTGTATCCGGATTATTATCCGGATGCGGAAGCCTACGGCATCTTTGACGCCGAAAAATTGATCGGCTTGATCGAGATCAACCACGAAAAATGGAACAACCGGCTCCGCGTGACCGAACTCTGGGTCGAACCCGACCATCGAAAACACGGCATTGGCAAGCAATTGATGGATTTCGCCTTGATGAAGGCAAAAGCCTGTAAGGCGAGAGCGATCATCCTGGAAACCGAATTGACCAACGTCAAGGCGATCACCTTCTACCTTGAACAGGGATACGAGTTTTTCGGGATAGACTTGTATTGCTATAGCAACCTGGATGTTCTGACGAAAGAGATCAGATTGGATCTGGGAATGCTACTAAATGATGATTAGGAAGCGCAAGTTCAAACTGGCGTTTTGAATGCTCAGTGCTACTAGGCAAGATCGCAAAGGCGATCTTTCATTGATTCGTGCTTGCGTGGTTTTTTCACAGTATTCCTAAGTTGGTTTTTGTGGATAGGCAGTTGAGATGCCGTTTGAGCGGGGTGGGAAATTGAAAAGAAAAATCATCGGTTATCTCTTCATCGCCGTCGCTATCGCTTTCAACGTCAGCCTTTTTTTTGTGCTTCCCGCTGATCATCTTGTGATGCAGATCAGCGATTCCGGCGGGCCGGGGACAATCATGCCAAAACCGATTGGGTTGGGATTGATCCTCGCCATCGAAGTGTTCCTCGGACTGCGCTCAGCGCTGGAAAAGGATGAGAAAAAGACAGCGACGTGGACCCTCGCGATGGTCATCATCGCCATCGTCAATGTTCTGATCCTTGTATTTAACCTCTGATCAATTAATCAAGTCTTTTGTTTCTGATCTTCCATCCTTAGCCTACACCGCCGTTTTCTGGTGTTATCTCCATTCCGAAAGACACCCTTCGTCTTACAAAGCATTTTGCGGGGATGAACGCTTCCACCAGATTTTTCAGAGATCAAAACGCCTGACAAACAAAAACAAAGGAAACCGACCGGTTTCCTTTATTTTTTGTTATGAAGAAGGAGCACGAGCTCCCTCAGGGTTTTGGCCGCAACGGCTGTGGAGACTCCCGAAGGGTCGAGCATAGGGCTGAGTTCGACGATATCGGCCCCGACAAGCCTATCGATGCTTTGAAAGTCCATGATCGCCATAAGCAGCTCTTTATAGGTGACGCCTCCCGCCTCTGGCGTTCCGGTTCCGGGAAAGACCGATGGATCAAGGACGTCGAGATCGATGGTTACATATACGGGAGCGGGATTGATCTTGGCGATGGCTTCCTTGATTCCCGCCAAATCATAGCGCCTCATTAGGGTGTGGCCGGAATCTGACCAAGAAAACTCATTTTCATCACCGCTGCGGATGCCGAATTGATGGATGCGTCCGTCTCCCAAGATATCATGGCATCTTCTGATGACGGTCGCATGCGAGAGCCTGCTTCCCAGGAAAGAATCTCGGAGGTCGGCATGGGCATCAAGGTGGATGAGATGAAGATCGGGATAGACTCGTGCCAGCGCCTTGATGACGGGATAGGTCACCAAGTGTTCGCCGCCGATCATTACCAGTTTCTTATTATCCGCGAGAATTCGCTCAACAGATTGCTCGATCACTTCAAGGGCGGCTTCGACATCGCCCATCGGCAGTTCCAGGTCACCGATGTCAGCGGTCTTGAAACTTCTCAGGTTCAGATTTTGATAGGGGGAATACCACTCGATCCCGATGGAATCGACTCTGATCGCGTTTCCGGCGAACCGTGTCCCCGGTCGAAACGAAGTAGTGGCGTCAAGCGGAGCGCCGAAAATGACGACGTCAGCGTCTTTGTATTTGGAGTGGCAGCTTTGAAACGAAAGATCGACTTTCTCAAAACTCATTGTCTTCACCTTCCCATTTGATCCAGTGTTCCTTATCAATGATCTTGATGTAGCCATTGTCAAGTTCACTGTGAATGACAGCCCCTTTTTTCAGGTAGTGTTTGATATCGTTGATGACTTCTTTCGTGATGATTTCACCGGGGATGACAAAAGGAATGCCCGGAGGATAGATCATGATCGATTCGGCACAGATCTCATCATACGCTTCTTCAAGTGGCACATGAAGCCTCGGGGCGTGATAGGCATCACGGGGGCGGGCAAAGGCTTCGGGGAACTGATAGATGAACTTAGTTTTTGGCAATTGTTTCCTGACTTTGTAGTATTGATGTGAAAGCTCCTTAAAGGCGTTAACCAGACGGTCTAGATCGTCCTTGGTGGTGCCGATGGTTAGAACAGCCAGCACGATATGGGATTCAGCTAGTTCCATCTGGATATTGAAACGCTTGCGCAGTTTCTGAATCACTTCAAATCCGGATAAGCCAAGGCCAGAGACTTTGATGACGATTTTGGTCAGGTCGAGATTGAAACCAGGGCGATTCTTGAGATACTCGCTGTCGATAATTTTGAGACCGGGTATCTGTTTGAGCATATTTTTTGTTCCCTCTGCCATGGCTAGGAGTTTGTTAATTCGACGCTCTCCTTCAAAATACATCGTTTTTCTGGCAACATCAAGACTGGCGATCAAAATCGAGTTCGGAGAAGTGCTTTGAAGCATGTTCAGGGTTGTCCGGAGCCGGATTTGGTTGACGCGTTTTCCTTTTGTCAGCAACACCGAACTCTGGGTCAATGAGCCGGCGGTCTTATGCATTGAGATGGAACTGATGTCGGCTCCGGCAGCCATCGCCGTCAGCGGCAACTTTTCAGAGAAATAAAACTGGGCCCCATGAGCTTCATCCACAAGGACGACCATATCGTTTTCATGAGCGAAATCGGTGATTCTGGCAAGGTCTGAGGTGATTCCAAAATAGGTGGGGTTGATCACAAAAACCGCTTTTGCGTCAGGGTGGTTTTTAATTGCTTCTTCATAGGATTCGAAGAAGACGCCGTTGGCGATCCCGAGTTCGATATCGATGTCCGGTTTGACAAAGATCGGGATAGCGCCACTGAGGATCAACCCGTTAATCACTGATTTGTGGACGTTTCGCGGAAGGATTATCTTTTCGTTTGCCCGGCAGGTCGACATGATCATTGCCAAGATGCCGACAGAGGTGCCGTTAGTCAGAAAATAGCTTTTGTCGGCGCCGCAGGCGTAAGCCATCAATTTCTCTGCCTCTTTGATCACGCCTTGAGGTTTGCCTAGCGTGTCGAGCCCGATCGGGGCGTTGGCATCAAGCGTAAAGACTGCTTGTCCCGTGAAATCCATCAGATCGTTCTTGATTTTCCCGAGCTTATGCCCGGGGACATCAAGCGGCGATACGTCACTGGTCCCATAAGCCTTCAGTTTGGTGAAAAAAGGGGTTTTATACTGCCGTTCATCTTTCAATTTGGTACAACCCGCCTTTCGATGGTTTGTATCAATGCATATGAATAATATCATAGTTTAGCGGAATACTAAAGGATTTTTCCCGGAAATCCCCATTTTTTTGGCTTTTCTTTCCCGATCTTTATGGTATAATCATTAATGTTACTGAAGGCGGTTGTGGCGGAACGGCAGACGCGCTACCCTCAGGAGGTAGTGTCCTTGACGTGTGGGTTCAAATCCCATCAACCGCACCAGTTTGACTGGGCTATAGCCAAGTGGTTAAGGCATCGGATTCTGACTCCGAGACCGAGAGTTCGACCCTCTCTAGCCCTGCCAAAAAAAACAACCACAGATCAGTCTGTGGTTTTTGTTCGCCATAGATGGCAAAAAGGCTCTTGTGCTGTTTTCTTTTGTCCAAGAACCGCTTGCCATTCGAGCAAGTATTAATTCATATGGTCGGCAGAAAGGATATGAAGTTGTTGTGATAAATCATTCACACATGATATAATGGTTTTTGAAAACCACTGTTATCAAAAACGATTATCACTTATAAGAAGTGCGAGTCAAATCAAGAATCAAGCGATTCGCGATACTCCAACAAGATGTCATACGCCTTTTTGTGCATGTTTTTGTTGAAGACGTAGTCATCGTTAGCAATCTTGTCGATCTCCTCGTTGTACCAGTCGATTACTTTGTCTAATACTAGTTTTGTCGTTTCGGGATCGTTTTGTCTGATTGCTTTTTTCAATTCCTTGGTGTAGCCGATCATGAATGGATTTCTGGTGTAGGTATGGATTGTCCCGATGATACCACCGAGTTCAATGATGAATTCTTGTCTTTGCATATAGAAATACCATCCTCATCCGTAATTTTTTGTCTTTTATCGAGCTACATACTCTGGATCGCCAGAGTTATCGAAGTCAACCATGACAACGCGATGATTATCATTTCCAACAACACCTTTGTCCATCATGCTTTTGAAACTAAAGGATAACAAAGCAAGCCCGAATAATGCGATAACTGCGACTTTAAATATTTTTTTCATTTTGTAAAACCCCCTTCTTGGCTATATGATAATCCAAAATAGCCAACAATAACAGCGCGGATATGTCGTACTTTTCAGGAAATTGAGGTGAATTTTCGTGATATCGATGGAAATTTCCAACTATCTGGAAAAGATCAGGTATGGAAGAAAAATGTCTCAAGAGGCGTTTGTCGAAGGGGTGTGTTCATTAAGACAATATCAACGGTATCGAAGCGGCGAATGTGAGATCACTTACGATAAAATCGAACAGTTTGCCTTGAAACTCGGTATTCCCGCAAAGAAACTGATGCATGAATTTGAACGAGAAAGCAATGCTCAGTACAAACTTATCAATGATTATTATAGCGCCATTGTCAACAAGGATAAAAGGCTACTGGAAGAACTCAAGCGGATTCTTGACAAAGAAGTGATCTTCGGCGAGGAAAGACAAAAGTATTACTTGCACGCTCAAACGTTGCATCGCTACTACCTGGGACAGATTTCAAAAGAAGAGACTCTGATAAGGACGTACGAACAAATCAACTACCCTGCGATTCTCAAACAGAACTACTTCACCGACATTGAAATCTTGATTCTTAGCTTCGTCTTGAGCATCGCCGATCAAGACGAAAAGGGAAGGCTTCTTAAGAAGTTGACGAGTCTTTTTGAAAGCGAGGACAATATTCTCAGCGGCGAAAACGATCTCATCTACGCTCTTATCCTTATGAGGCTGGCCCAGTCGCATGGGATCCAGAAAAACAATCCCAAGGTCATCGAGTTATGCGAGATCGGAATCCAGCGCGGAATCAGATTTAAGCAGTACTATTTGATGGAGTATTTCTATTACTACAAGGCTCTTGCTCACTTTAAACTCGAAGAGTACAATCTTTATGAGGATGCGTTGTTCCGTTGTTACAATGTGCTTCATATGGAAGGCAATATCAAGAAAATCGAGAAATTCACAGCGCTGATTGAAGAGGATTTCAAGATAGCATATGATTCTTTTATCATCAAGTATTTAATGAAAAATATCATATAATCATCATATTAGTGAATTTGAGGATAAGGCGATTGCCCTTATCCCCTTTTTTTGCGTAAAAGTACGACATATCCGCGCTGTTTTTAGGATTTACTTACTTATATAATAATTATGTAGTCCAAAATTCTTTTAATAGAATTTTCTGATAATAACATGAAAAGAAAGAGGTAAAGAATAGCACCGGCATATTGAGGTACTATCCCGCGCAAAGGATCGTGTGAGGGCTTATGAAGAAGAGATTTCCCATAGGTGAAATCAAATGGATTGTCATCGGGATTGCCATGTTGGCATTTCTCGTCTTTTTGCATACGATAGATGTAACTAACGAAGAGGCGTATGTCGTTACCGCGATCTCATCGCTTCTCTTCGCTTTGACGATCACTTTCTACTACCTTTTCTTCTTGTGGATAAGCCCTGACGACACCGAATTTTCTCAAAAAAATGTCGAATTGGCCAAGCATAATCCACTTCTGCACATCTATTTCGGGCCTAAGCGATGCCGGGTGGAACTGGACAGAGCCTTTGAAGGCGCCGTTGGAAGCATGGGGTCGGAGGATCAGGTTGCTTATGGCTATCAATGCTTTACCGGTGGCGATGAAGAACATACTGGAAAACCAACCATCCAAGATACCATGCATAGAGAAGTTTCCAAAGATGACGATATCGTGATTCGGGATACGAAGCACGATTATCACGTCAATATCGATATCGAAGGAAAAATCATATATGTCTCGGATGCGACATCCGAGCTATTCTTGAAGTCAAAGAGATCGATTCTGAACAAGAACATCTCCACGCTTCAGGATGTCTTTGGGATCAATTCGGACCAATGGTTCACCGATATCAAGACGAGATATCGTTCGCAAAGCACAGCCGAGGTCGAAACTAATGATGGCAAAAAATGGCTGTACTGGGATTTTGAGGCTGTCACTGATGTTTTTGGAAGCGTCCTCATGATTACCGCCACCGGCCATGAAATAACCAATTTGATCAACATGAAGCAACAGACAAACCCCAACCACACTTTCGATTTTCAGACAAACTTGATCAACCAGCAAGGCCTATATGAAAAAATCGCGTCGTTGAAAAACGTCAATAGGGCGGTTTGTTTCTTTATCGATTTCTGGAATTTTTCCAAGATCAGCGACTTTTATGGTCATCGCATCCACGATGAGATCATCGTCATGATCGCCGACCAACTGCGTCGTTGTGAAGGGAAAAACTGTTTGGTGTGCCGTTTCTCCAATAGCAAATTTGTGGTGATGCTCTTCGGCAAACAGACAAGCGACTCCGTGATCGCCACCAAACTCGCCAACCTTGACAATTATCTTCCCAAAGTGTATCAACTTGAGGAAAACCTGATCCAGATTGAAAAGCGGATCGGCTACGCTGTTTATCCCGATGACACGGACAGCCTTGAGAAACTCATATCCTTGGCTTCCCTGGCGATGAAGGAAAGCAAACAGGAAAACCATTTCAAGGTGATCAGATATAAAAAAACGATGGGCGAGACTTTGAAGAAGAACATCGCGATATCAGTCAATCTGAAACATGCCCTTGAAACCGGTATGGTGGAAGTGTTTTTCCAAAAAGCCATCGATGCTTTCACCGGCAACGTTGTATATCTTGAAGAACTGGCAAGATGGAAAGACGGCACGCTTGGATACATTTCGCCGGTCGAAATGTTTGCCGCGGCCAAAGAAGCAAACATGGTGGAACAACTTGACAAGCATTTGGTCGAAGAAGCGATAAGGCAGTTTGCATACCTGAGGAACAGCGGCGAGTATCCCTCTGCGAAACTTGCCATCAATATCGCGCCAAGCTCATTGATGGATCCGATGTTCACAACCTTTATTCGGGAACAGGCTTCAAAGTATTCAGTCAAACCGCGGGATATTTGTATCGAGATTTCCGAAAGCGCATTCGTAAACAGCCTCGAAGCCTGCATCGAACGCATCAAAGATTACAAAAAACTTGGTTTTCAAATCGCCCTCGATGATTTTGGCAAGGATTACTCATCGCTTGCGATCCTTGAAAGCGTACCCTTTGATATCATCAAGATTGATAAACTCTTCATCGCCAAAATCCAGGACGGTAAGAACCGCGAGATTATCAAAATGATCAGAAACATCACCAACCTGTACCGAAAGGAAATCATTGTCGAAGGCGTTGAAACCGAAGCTCAAAGGAAATGTTTGCTTGAACTCGGCTGTGTGATCCAACAAGGGTTTTTTCACCACAAGCCCGAGAAGCTTGTTTGAAAATCTAATTGATTTCCGCCTTGTTTTGGCTTTCTATCAAAAAAAATACCACAATTCCCGGATGTGGTATTTTTTCTAGTGGTTCGGTTAGCGTTTTTCTATCGAAACTTTCCTTTTTTTACATAGGCGGTCGTACCAGTCGAACAGCCGAGTGCGATTCTCGGTTTTTTGCTTTAGCCTCGCGTAGTTGGTTCTGTGCTTATAGATGATCAAGGACACAGTGAGAAAAGTGATGATAAGAAACATCCAGTCCGTCTGTTTGACCAAAACGTAGATGAGTACATAAACCAGCGAAAACAGCGAAGCGACGGTCGAAGCGACAGAAACGTACCTGGTCAAGAATTGAGTCAGGAAGAAGATCGGTATCACGACGGCCGCCAGTAGTGGGTTGTATGCCAACAGCATCCCGAAGGATGTGGCTACGCCCTTCCCGCCGCTGAACTTGAACCAAATCGGGAAGATGTGACCGATGACGGCGGAGAAACCATAGACAAGTGGATGAAACAATTTAAAATCCGCAAAAAGTCTGGTGTAGATCAAAAGGGCGATCAAGACCGCCCCTTTGGCAGTGTCGAGCACGAGAACTAAGAAGCCGATGATTTTTCCAAAAACCCGGAAAGCATTGGTTGCGCCGAGGTTGCCGCTGCCTAGCCGGCGGATATCTTCGCCTTTAAGCAGCTTTCCAAACAGATACGAAAAGGGAATCGAGCCTATGAGATAGGCGAGGATGACAAAAACGAATTTCAACATAGACTGACCTCCACACTTTTTTTGATTATACCATGATTTCCGCAAATAATAGCAGAAAAAACGGCGAAAGTTTGATATAATTAAAATAAATACAAAGGGGTTAGATGCATGAGCGAACCAATCCAAAAAACCTACACCGCCCAATCTTTGCAGATCCTTGAAGGGCTTGACGCGGTCAGAAAGCGTCCAGGGATGTATGTCGGTTCCACCGATCACCGGGGATTGCACCATCTCGTCTGGGAAATCATCGACAATTCGATTGATGAGGTGCTCGCCGGATACGGAGGAATGATCAAAGTGGTTGTCAAGGAAGACAACTCAATTTTGGTGATGGATGACGGCAGAGGCATGCCTGTCGATATGCACGCTTCCGGGATCACCGGCGTCGAAGTGATTTTTTCAAAACTGCACGCCGGCGGAAAATTCGGATCTGATAGTGTCTATAAGGTGTCTGGCGGTCTTCATGGTGTCGGGGCTTCGGTTGTCAACGCTTTGAGCGAGTTTCTCGAAGTGAGCGTCCATCGCAATAGCATCTTGTATCGGATGCGGTTCGAGAATGGCGGCCGCAAGGTCAAAGAACTGACGGCGATCGGCGAAACCAGAAGGACCGGAACCGACGTCTGGTTCAAACCCGACCCGACGATCTTTTCGACAACGCTATTTAATTTTCAAACCCTTGAAGAGCGCATCCGCGAATGCTCCTTTTTAATCAAAGGCTTGAAAATGCAATTGGTTGACGACCGCTCCCGTCAAAGAGTAACCTATTGTTACGATGAGGGCATCAAAGCTTATGTCGATTTCATCAACCAGCAGAGGACCCCGACTCACAATACCGTTTTTTTTGAGGGAAAGTCGAATGATATCGAGGTCGAGGTCGCCTTTCAATATTCCAACGCCTATTCGGAGAATCTGATTTCATTTGTCAATAATGTCCGCACCAAAGACGGCGGCACCCATGAGACCGGATTCAAATCGGCTCTCACAAAAGTATTTAACGATTATGCCCGCAAGATGAACCTGATCAAAGAAAAGGACGACGGCCTAGAGGGAGCGGATATAAGAGAGGGACTGACTGCGATTATTTCGATCAGGGTCCCGGAGAATCTGCTTCAGTTTGAGGGGCAAACCAAGAACAAGCTTGGCTCACCCGAGGCCCGGCCTTCGGTAGAAAACGTCGTGATCGACCAGATGAGCACCTATTTGACCGAGAATCCTCAGATTGCCTCGGTTTTGATCGAGAAGGCCATCAATGCCCGCAATGCCAGGGAAGCCGCCCGAAAAGCCAGAGAAGATGCCCGGCTTGTCAAAAGAGTAGCCAAACAGGAGACGATTCTTTCGGGTAAACTTTCACCGGCGACGTCAAAGAACCCGAAAATCAACGAATTATTCCTTGTCGAGGGCGATTCCGCCGGCGGCTCGGCAAAACAAGGTCGCAACCGGCTGTTTCAAGCCATCCTGCCACTTCGGGGGAAGGTCATCAATTCCGAAAAACAGCGGATGGAAGATGTTCTCAAAAACGAGGAGATCTCAACCATCATCTCAACGATCGGCGCCGGCCTCGGCAGCGATTTCAATGTCCAGAAAGCAAATTATAACAAAGTCATCATCATGACCGACGCCGATACCGATGGAGCGCACATCCAAGTTCTCTTGATTACTTTTTTCTTCCGTTATATGTTGCCACTAGTTGAAGCAGGGAAACTCTATATCGCCATGCCTCCCTTATACAAGATCGAAAAGACCGGTGTCAAGCGCGGACAGGTGGAATACGCTTGGACCGAGAGCGAGCGTGAGGAGATCTCCAAGCGGTTCAAAACCTATACGATTCAAAGATACAAGGGTTTGGGGGAAATGAACGCCGAGCAGTTATGGGATACCACGATGAATCCCGAGACCAGAACCCTAGTACAAGTGAAGATCGAAGACATGGCCGACGCCGAACAACGGATTTCGGTTCTGATGGGGGACAAAGTCGAGCCCCGTAAAGAATGGATCGATACTTTCGTGTCTTTTGAATCAGAAGATGACTTTCGCGTTAGGAGTGACGAGTAATGGCATCGGCTAAACAAAAGATCACTCAGTTCGTCGACGAGAAGATCATCTTTGAAAACCTCGAGACGATCATTGGCGATCGTTTCGGCAAATATGCCAAATACATTATTCAGGACCGGGCCCTTCCCGATGTCCGCGATGGTTTGAAGCCGGTTCAGCGGCGGATTTTGTTTGCGATGTACCAGCTGGGGATGTTCTCTGACAAGCCCTATAAAAAGTCTGCGAGAATCGTCGGCGAAGTCATCGGTAAATACCACCCCCACGGGGACCAATCGGTTTATGATGCCATGGTCAGGATGAGCCAAGATTGGAAGATGGGGGTTTTGTTGATCGACATGCACGGCAACAACGGCTCGATTGACAATGATCCCGCCGCCGCGATGCGCTATACCGAAGCCAGGCTCTCTCCTTATGCCGAGATGCTGCTTCGGGACATCGACAAAAGGACCGTCAATTTTGTCCCGAATTTTGACGATGAGGAGTTCGAACCCGTTGTCTTACCGGCGAAGTTTCCCAATCTGCTCGTCAACGGCTCAATGGGAATGGCAACCGGATACGCCACCAATATCCCGCCTCACAACCTAGTTGAAGTTCTTCAAGGCGTGATCTACAAGATCGACCATCCGCATGCGACGATCAAAGAATTGATGACGATGATCAAGGGACCGGATTTTCCCACCGGGGCGATCGTTGAGGGAGTAGATGAGATCGAAAAAGCCTATACCACCGGCAGAGGCAGGATCGTCATCAGAAGTAAGGCAGAGATAAAAGACAATCAAATCATCATCACCGAAATCCCTTATGAAGTCAACAAAGCCGATCTTGTCCGCAAGATCGACGATGTCAAAAACAAACGCCGAGTTGACGGTATCGTCGAAGTCCGAGACGAATCGGACCGCGAGGGACTCAGAATCGTCGTCGAAGTCAAAAAAGAAATCGCGACCGATGTCATTCTTGCCTATTTGCACAAGAATACCGATCTCAGCGTGACCTACAACTACAATATGGTCGCGATCGACAACAAGTCTCCAAGGCTGATGTCGCTGATCGAGATCTTCGACAGTTATATCATTCACCAGAAGGAAGTCGTCCGCAACCGCTCGAACTTTGAACTGATCAGAGCCGAAAAACGCCGTCACATCGTCGAAGGCTTCCTTAAAATGGTGTCGATTCTCGACGAGGTTATCGCCACGATCAGAGCCGCACACGGCAAGAAGGACGCCATCGACAAGTTGTCCCAGGCCTTCGCTTTCACCGAAGTTCAAGCCGATGCGATTGTCTCTTTGCAGTTGTACCGGCTGTCGACGACGGATGTCGAAGAGATGCGCCAAGAAGCTGAATCTCTACAAAAGCAAATTGCTTCGCTGAATCGGATCCTCCAAAATGAAAAAGAACTGGAGAATGTGATCAAGAAAGAAATCGAGAAACTCATCGAGAGTTATCCGATGCCGAGAAAGACGGTTATTCAGGATGAAATCCAAAAGATCGAGATCGACGAGCAGGCGCTGATTCAACACGAAAACGTCATCGTCGTCCTCTCCGCCGATGGTTATATCAAGCGATCTTCGTTGAAATCTTATCTTGCGACCAACGGACTGCCGGGTCTCAAGGCCAATGACCGGGTCTTGCGCCAGGCGGAAGTTTCGACCAAAGACACTTTGCTTGTGTTCACGAACTTCGGTAAGTACATCAATATCCCGGTTTTCAAGATCCCTGACGCCAAATGGCGCGATCTCGGCGAATATATCGGCTTGTTCGCCGCTTTGCAAGACAATGAGGAAGTTATCGATTTCATCGTTGTCGATGATTTCGACGCCGATAGGGCGATATTGCTCGTCACCGAAGAGGGGACTATCAAACAAGTAATGTTGCGGGATTTCCAGCAGATCCGCTTGAATAAGACGTATGGTGCCATCCCGGCATCCAAAATCAATCATCTGGTCTCAGTTGATCTTCGCGAAGCTTATGACACTCATATCGTACTTGCGACGGAGAACGGCTATATTTTGAAATACAGTCACGATGAAGTTCCGATCCAGAGTCTCGTTGCCAAGGGCGTCAAAGGGATCAATCTCCGGGATGATGCCCTTGTCGGCGCCAGATATGTGTCGTCCTTGAATAAGGACGAGATTCTGTTGCTCACCAACAGGGGCGCATTGAAACGAGAGTACGCGCAAAACATCGAAACATCCCGAAGGCCCGCAAAGGGAAAGTTTTACCTCAAGAAAGTCAAGACCAACCCTTACCAGTTTCTTGGGATGGTCGCGGAAAACATCTTCCGGCTCAAGGATTTCGTCAGCGTCCGAATCCTGACCAAGGAAGGCGCTCTCCTCATCAAAGGCACGGAATTGAAGCCGGACCGTTATGAGCACGGCATACCCTATGTTGAAAAACCGGAAATCCCGGAAGGGTTATTGCTTGACAAAAACACGCCCGAACTTGCTAACCAAATCCTCCACAAACTTTTCCAAGACAAGGACTATACGGCCAAGGAGGAAGAAAAGCCGGATCTTGACAGCGATGTGATCTTTGAACTCGAGAAGATCATCAAGAGCTCAGAGAAGCAGTCAATGCCGGAAGAGGAGACAAAAGATGAGGAAGAAAACGAAATCATGATCCAGGAAACGCTGTTTTGAACCGTACCAAATCCCCGTCGATTAGGAGTTCACAGATGATCAAAAAAATATTGCTTTGGCTGATTACAGCCTTGAGTGTTTCATTATTTGCCTGTTCCGGTGGGCAAACTACCACGACCATAACCATTCCCGCAACCGTCGACACTTCGACGTTTTACGAAATCGGTTCCGTAGAGGATCTGATCGGAATTGAGATGAACAAATCGTACCTTCTGGTCCAAGACCTCGATCTTTCGGGCCTCGAATGGGTCCCGCTCGGATCCATCGAGAAACCTTTCAGAGGCATTTTCGATGGCAATGGCCACTCCATAACCAATCTGACGATCACCAAGCGGAACGATTCTTTCAACGGCCTCTTCGCCCACGTCAAAGGCATTGTTAAGGATCTCGTTCTCACGAATTTCTCTATTGATTATACAGCCCAATTTATCACTTATGCCGGTGGTTTGGCCGGCTATCTTTCCGGCGATGTTTCCAACGTGCGCGCGGAAGGCTCGATCAAGATTACCAACAATGTCTCAAACACCTATGCCGGCCTTCTCGCCGGCATTTCGGTCGCCACTGTGACCCAAACGATGAAGGTTAAGGATTTCGTCGCCAATAAGATCAATGATGTCGAGGTTAGCGGCGAATTGCAGGTTTCCGGAAAAGATTTCATCTATGTCGGCGGGCTTGCCGGCAAGATATCGAACACGGTCGTCGAGAATGTCAAGGCTGATATCGAAATCACCGCCGCAACGGAAGACTACCGCATCTATGCCGGTGGCCTGACCGGTCATCATTATGGGGGGATTCTGGTCGGCTATGACAAAATAATCGGCGATCCGAAACTGCCGATCAAAAACATCTACGTCAGCGGGACCATTGCCATTGACATCAGCGGGATCCAGGCATCGGTGGGTGGTTTGGCGGGGTTCTCACAATACGGAGTATATGAAAACATCGTCACTGACATTGCCTTTTCTTTTGCCGGCACAAAAATAATCAGCGGTTTGTTTTTGGGGGAGGCCTGGAACGGCGAGTATCATAATTTTCTCGCAGCCGGCTCGATGGCTCTCGTTGCCGAACCCGGGCAGGAGACGGTGCTCGACTCTTTGTTTGGTTTTGCCAACGCTGAACCTGAACTGAATAACGCCTTTTATCATACGACAAGCGCTCCAATCACCGCGAATGCTCTGGGGACAAACGTGTCCATATGTGACAGTTGCCTAACTGCCGCTTGGTTTGCGACCTGGCTTGAATGGGATGAGGCCTTCATCAGTTTCGCCGCTCTCGCAGCTAGTTTCACCGAATGACGAAGACCAAGATAAACAAACGGCAAACTGCCGTTTTTTTGTTGTATCATATTCATATTCGCGATCGATGATATTGTTTTTCTTGACGATTAACTGAAAAATAACTTAGAAACGGTATCATTCCAAGATACAAATGCGATATAATGAATAAAGGTGATCTTGATGAACTGTATCGATAATATTAACCGTACGCCGATTCCCTCCGATATCTTCATGAGCACGCTCAAACTCTACTATCAGTTGGGCAGGAACGAAGTGTACCAGCAACTATTCAAGAATGACTTCGCGCGCATCCGCGAGCAGAATGCCTACTTGGAGGCAACTGCCTTTTTCCGCGCCTTTTTTCCTTCGTTTAAAGTATCCGATGCTCGGCTGCGGTCCTTGAGACTGTCATCGACGGTAGCCAAGAACAAGGCCGAGGTCCAGTATAAAAATATCATCGCGATTTTCTTGATGATCCACGAAAGGAGCAGCCAGCCGTTCCATTTGAACGTCACGGAAATAAACGATCTTACAAAGCTGTTGTTCAAGAATGTTTTGTCGCCTGAAAAATTACAGTACCGGAAACTGGAACGTCAACGGCCTTCGCTAATAGCATCCGACTCCCTGTCGCTGAGAGAACAACTCGAAGAACTGATCAGAAAAGTCCAAGAGGTCAAGAAGCAGGGGAACTCCGAGCCTTTGTTTCTCTATCTCAATTTTATGGTCGACTTCATGAACATGGAGATCTACAAACACGATCAGAATGATGTGGTTGCGCTTTTGGTGTTCTACATCATGATGCTTCAAGAAGGCATCATCGTCGCCTCGTATCTGTCCTTTTTTGCGAAACTGCTTCTCAACCTTGATGAGTATAGCAAACTGTTGGATAAAACCCGTTTCGGTTGGAGCGAGGGTTTTTCGGAGATCATGCCGCTTGCCAGGTTCATGATCAGGATGTATCATCAACTGTATTTGGAACTTCGGGATTACGCTCGCGACTATGAATACGAATCCCAACTTGAGATCTCGAAGTCGGACTATATCGAGAACACGATCGGCAAACTGCCGGAAGTGTTTCAAAAAGCTGATATTCGTCTCAAACATCCCTTCATCTCCGACTCGACGATCAACCGGACACTAAAGAGACTGCAAGAAGAAAACAAGATCAGGCCCCTAGGAACAGGGAGAAGTGCGAAATGGATCAAGCTTTATCATAAGGAAACGAACAAATACAGCCCTGAACAACTGGGCTTGGATCTGGGAGACTAGCATGGACGAAATCCGCAAAATCATCAGAAACGCGCTTCACGAGGATGCGCCAAAAGGCGATATATCGAGCAAGTATCTGTTCTTTAAAGAAGTATCGAGCGGCAAAGTGATAGCCAAGGAAGAAGGCGTTATCTCCGGGATTGAAGTGATTGGGGAGGTTTTTAAAGCCGTCGACAAGAAAATCGATTACGTTCCGAAAGTGAATGACGGCGACCGCATCAAAAAAGGCGATGTCGTCGCCCTCGTTTCCGGCAGGACCAAGTCGCTTCTAATGGCCGAGAGAGTCGCCTTGAACATTTTGCAGCGGATGTCGGGAATTGCGACTCTGACCTCCCGGTTCGTCGATCAGACCAAAGGAACAAAAGCGGTGATCCTCGATACCAGAAAAACAACACCGGGCTTCAGGCTGCTTGAAAAAATGGCGGTCAGACACGGAGGCGGACAAAACCACCGGCTGAATCTTTCCGAAATGGTGATGCTTAAGGACAACCATATCAAGGCGGCGGGCTCAATCACAGAAGCGGTTGCGAGAGTGCGCCCTCGAATCGGGCCGAAGGTCGCAATCGAAGTCGAAGTCGAAAATCCGGCGATGTTCAAAGAAGCGCTCACGACAGCCTGCGACATCATCATGCTCGACAATATGGATTTGGAAACGATGAGGGAATGCGTTGCTTTGAACGATGGCAGGAAAAAACTCGAGGCCAGCGGCAACATGACGCTTGAAAGGGTTAAAGAAGTTGCCGCGATAGGAGTCGATTATATCTCTGTCGGAATGATAACCCATTCGTACAAGAGTCTAGACCTATCTATCGAATTTTGACTTTATTCGGATTTTGGGCTAGTCAAGAGTGCCGATAACCGCTATAATATTCAAAAGGAAAGAGTGATAGCTTGATCAGACCGAAATACGATTGGCATGTGATGGTTTCCGGAATCATCGATGACGAAAATATCTTCAAACACATCCTACTGAACCGTGGCATTGACGATGCGGACCATTTCTTCTCCATGGGTGAAGAATCCCTACACGACCCTTGGTTGCTTTCGGGGATGCGCGAGGCTGTCGAGCGGATTATGTCAGGCATAAAACGCGGTGAGAAGCTATTGATCTATGGCGACTATGATTGTGACGGTATCAGCGCGATTGCGGTTTTGTTCCGGACGCTGACCAGCTTGGGCGCCAAGGTGGATTTTGATCTCCCCGACCGTTTTCAAGATGGCTATGGCCTCAATCTGCGGGCGGTTCAGAAAATCATCGATGACAAATACGATCTCGTCATCACCGTTGACAACGGCATCACCGCCATCGATGAGGTCAAGCGTCTCAACGATGCCGGCATCGACACCATCATTACCGACCATCACGAAGACAAGGGCATTCTGCCCGAGGCTTATGCCATCATCCATGCGAAGCACAGCCCGCTTTACCCTTTCAAGGATATTGCCGGGGTGATGACCGCCTACAAACTGGCATCCGCTCTCACTCGTGACAAACTCAGCGATCTCTATGATCTCGTGATGATCGGGACGATAGCGGATTTGATGCCTTTGCTCGATGAAAACCAGGCGATGGTGAACCTCGGTCTCAAGCAACTTCGAAAAACCAAGAATCTTGGCCTCAAGAAACTGTTGGCTTCCTCCAATATCGATTTGATCAATGAAACCGCGATCGCCTTCAAGATCGCTCCGAAGATTAACAGTTCCGGACGCCTCGGCAGAGCTCACGACGCCGTCAGATTGCTTGTCAGCGAATCCGAAGCTGAGGTGGACAGATTGATCAGGCAGATCGAAGAAAGCCATGAAAACCGGAAAGAACTGACTGTCGAAGCTCTGAAACGTTGCGAAGCCATGGTTGACCCGAATGACAGCGTGATCGTTGTAGCATCCAAAAATCTCCATGAGGGCGTAATCGGCATCTGCGCTCAGAAATTGGCCGAGAAGTACCAGCGCTCCGCCATCGTCATCACCCTTGACGAGGCGAACATCGGCAAAGGATCGATGCGCTCCTTCGCCGATGACAATATCCTCGAGATCCTCAAACAGTCAAAAGATTTGTTGATGCGGTTCGGCGGCCACCAGCAAGCTGCCGGTCTGCAGATCGAAGCGGCGAACATCCCAATCTTGAAACAGCGGTTGAATCAGATCTCCAGGACTGATGCACTGCCAAAACTGATGGTCGACATGGAGATCGAAATTGATACCATAAGGATTGCGACCGTAAAAAGAATGCAAGATCTTTCCTTCTTTACTGCCACTTTTCTCTTATGCGACCTGGTTGTCGAGAATAAGCAGTTGTTACAGAATAAACACACCAAGCTGACAGTGAGCAGGAACGGGATTCTCTTTGATGCGCTGGCTTTCAATTCCTCGGAGTACTACTACCGCTTACAGGAAAACGATCGTGTGAACATCGTCGGTGGTCTCAACATTAACAACTGGAAAAACCGTGTTGAGATCCAAGTAATCATCAAAGATCTCGAATGCATGCATTTCCAGTTGCTAGACTACCGCGACTGGGATAAGCAAAGGCTTCAGGAAATCGGTTATTTTGACGACACAGTGATCATCGATGATGAATCCATCATCAAGGGTGTCGAAAACCAAAAGCAGATGACGGTGGTGCTTACCCGAAAAACCCTTGATCCCGATCTCTCGGAAATCATGACTAAAGATTTTATTACCAAAAGTTTTTTGTTCTTCAAGCAAAACGAGCGCGCTTCGCTTTCCGCTTTTAAAGACACATTCGGGATCGACCCGATTATTGCCGGGTGGATAATCGCCATTCTGATCGAAGTCGGGCTTTTGACCCAAACGGATGAGTTTTTCCAGATCGTGGAGATTTCCGAAAAGAAGGATTTGAAAAACTCGCCTACGTACCTGAAGTGTTTTGAACTCAAAAATGACATTGAAAAGCTCTATTCTCTGCCAACCGGCAGGCTAAAAAATCATTATGCGAAACTGATGGAGGATAACCATGAACTATGAAGATTATATTATCAATGTTCCCGACTTTCCGATTCCCAGCATCCAGTTCAAGGATATAACACCCCTGATTGGCGACGGCGAAGCCTTTCATCAGGCGATCGGCGAACTCGCAGCTTTTGGAAGAAGCCTGGGAGCGACCAAAGTCGTCGGCCCCGATGCCCGCGGTTTCATTATCGGCGCGCCTGTTGCCCTAATGCTGGAGGCCGGCTTCATCCCGGTTCGCAAGGCGGGAAAACTACCGCGCGCCGTCATCAGCTACGATTATGAACTCGAATACGGGAAAAACACTCTCTGCATCCACAAGGACGCGATCAAGCCGAAAGAAAAAGTCATCATTGTCGATGACCTTCTGGCGACCGGAGGCACGGTTGAAGCAACGATCAAACTTGTCGAACAGTCCGGCGGCATCGTTGTCGGGCTTGCGTTCGTCATCGAACTCATCGATTTGAAAGGCCGCGATCGCTTCCCCGGTTATCCGATCAAAGTACTCTTGAAATATTGACCGACGAGGTTTCTAGAAGGGAGGGATGATGATGTCAGGCGATGATGCATTTCGTCCCTTAGATATTGCGATAAGCCCATATATCACCAAAAAAGAGCACCGCGATTTCATCAGGCGCGCTTTTGACTTTGCCTACGAACGCCACAGACTTCAAAAACGCAAATCAGGAGAACCCTTCATCATTCATCCCGTTCAGGTCGCAATCACCCTCAGCGAGTATCGCGTCGATCCCAACACGATCGCCGCAGGTCTGTTGCACGATATTCTTGAAGATACCGATACCGAGTACAGCGAAATCAAGAAACTCTTTGGCGAAGAGGTTGCCGAGATAGTTGAAGGCCTCACAAAACTTCATCATCTCCAATACGAAGGGTCGCGTCCGGTTGAACAAGCCAAAAACCACCAAAAGATGGTTTTGGCGATGGCCAGGGACATCCGTGTCATCTTCGTCAAACTCGCTGACAGATTGAACAATATGCGTACGCTCAATCACCTTGATCCCGAACGGCAAGCCCGGATCAGCAGAGAAACGCTCGATGTCTTCGCGCCGATCGCGCATCGTCTCGGAATGTACAGGTTGAAGGCCGAACTCGAAGACCTGGCATTCAAGTATCTGTATCCGACTGAGTATAAGGAAATCGCCAAGCTGATCAAGGATAAAAAGGTCAACCGCGAATCCGACATCAAAATAATGCAAACGGAACTCGAGAAATTGCTGAAACAGGAAAACTTTCATTATGAAGTCAGCGGCCGGATCAAAAACATCCACAGCGTTTATCGCAAAATGATGGTCAAACATCTTGATTTTGAGGAAATCAACGATCTGTTAGCCCTGAGAGTGATCGTCGATACGATCAGCGATTGTTATCGGGCCATCGGGATCGTCCATTCAAAATTCATCCCTGTTCCGGGTAGATTCAAAGACTATATTGCGATGCCGAAGCCAAACATGTATCAGTCTCTTCACACGACTGTCGTACATAAAGGCAAAATCTATGAGATCCAGATCAGGACTCGAGAGATGGACGAGATCGCCGAAAAAGGCGTCGCCGCCCATTGGGCTTACAAGGAAGGCCATGGGCAGACTCAAAGCCGTAAGAGTATCGAAGATATCGTTTCTTCGAAACTCAGATGGTATTCCGAGTTGATCCGCTATACTGAGGAATCGGATTCGGAGGAGGAGATCTTGAACATCTTCACCGACGATATCTTGAATGCCAATGTTTATGTGTTTACCCCGAATGGCGACATCATCGATCTTACGGCAGGTGCGACCCCGATTGATTTCGCTTTCCGAATCCACACTAGACTTGGCGAGAAAACTGTCGGAGCAATCGTAAATGGCAAGATCCAACCCCTTGACTATACGCTCAAGACTGGCGACATGGTCGAGATTCGCACCAGCCAGAATGCGGTAGGGCCTAACGAAAACTGGCTCAAAATCGCTAAAACGTCGAATGCAAGAAGCAAAATCAAAAATTTCTTAAATAAACAGAAACGCGATGTGCTGGTCGAGCAGGGGCGGGATGATTTTGAAAGAGAGGTCCAGTCCAGGCATCTGTCGGTCACGCTTTCTGACAAACTCGTCGCCGATCTGTTCGCCAATAAAGGTGTCAAGACGGTTGAGGACTTCTATTTTGAGATTGGGAAGAACATCATTTCCCCGATCGGTGCCTTGAACCTATTGACAGGCAAAGACCCCCTTTCCGAGGAAGAACTGCTGGAAAAAATCAATCTTCCCGAAGAAAAACGCCAGCAGAAGCAGAGGACGGTACACAGCGATATCAACATCGTCGTCGAAGGGCTGACCAATCCATCAGTCAAGTTGGCCAATTGCTGTAACCCTATTTTGGGTGATGATATTGTCGGCTATGTCTCGAAAAACTCGGGTATCGTTGTTCATCGCCAGCAGTGCAAGAACATCACATATTTTGACAAAGCCAGACTGATCGATGTGTTTTGGGGCACGAACATGATTAAAAAGTATGAGACCAGCATCAAGATCATTGTTCAAAACCGTGACAATGTCCTCGCCGACATCATCAACGCCGCGACGGCATCAAAGGCTAAGATCAGCCAAGTAAGCGCTCAAACAAACAAAGTCAAGGAAGGCATCATCAGAATGAAAATCGAAATCGGCAATGTTTTGGAGCTTGACGGTGTTATCGGCAACATCCAAAAAGTCAAAGGCGTTTATTCGATCGAAAGGATCTGCTAGAAATGAGGGCACTAATTCAAAGAGTCAGTCGAGCAAGTGTTTCAGTTGATAATTCCATCGTTGCACAGATTGATAAAGGACTTTTAATATTGGTCGGTTTTACTGAAGGCGACACCGAAGAAAAGATCAGATGGATTGTCAATAAAATCGCTAAATTGCGTATTTTCCCAGACCAAGACGACAAAATGAACCTCAGCGTGGTTGACGTTGATGGAGAACTGCTCGCAGTATCTCAGTTCACCTTGTACGGCGATTTGAATGACGGAAACCGTCCCTCGTTCACCAAGGCGATGGCCCCCGCCCTTGCGGAGTCCATGTTCAAGAAATTTCTTGATTTGCTGGCGATTGTGACTTCAAAAAAGATTGAGAGTGGTGTCTTCGGCGCCCATATGGAAGTCAATTTGGTCAATGACGGGCCTGTTACGATTATGCTGGAAAGATGAACAAATATATTTCATCTGTTTGACTTAGCCCGGGAAATATTCTATAATACGTTTGAAGTTGTCTTTGACTACGATACGGAGGTGTATTCAATGGATAAGAAACAAGTTGTATTTGAAAAAATCAAAGAAATTATTGTCCAAGAACTCGGAGTAAAACCCGAAAAAGTTGTCTTGGGGGCCGGGTTGGCCGACGATTTTGGCGCTGACAGTCTGGATGCCTTAGAATTGTTCAACCAGATCGAAAGCGAGTTTCTGGTGTCGATTTCCGATGAAGCCGCCACAAAGATGAATGACGTCAGTGATCTGGTCGACTATGTCGTTGATCATGTGAGCGACAAATACTTTGGCTAAACTGATCTACACTACATCTAACCACTCTTGTTTTCCGGGTATCGTCCTTTTCTAAAGAGGGTGGTTTTTTCTTATCTTAATAAGGAGCGTCGATCATGATAACAAAAATCAAAGGCACACAAGATATCCTACCGCAGGAAATACACCGCTGGCAACGGCTTGAACAAGCCATCAAACAAGTCGCTAGGCTGTATAACTATACCGAGATGAGAACTCCGTTATTTGAAGCTTCGGAGCTATTTCACCGCGGCATCGGTTCGACCACGGATATCGTTAAAAAAGAAACCTACGATTTCACCGACAGGGGTGGCCGGTCACTGACGCTCAGACCCGAGGGAACGGCAGCGATCATTCGGAGCGTCGTCGAAAACAAGCTTTACAGTTCGTTGCCACAGCCTCTCAAGTTGTTTTACTATGGACCGATGTTCCGCTATGAGCGGCCTCAAAAAGGCCGCCAGCGCCAGTTCCACCAGTTCGGCGCCGAAGTGATTGGTTCTGAAAATCCGCTCGTTGACTCCGAGATCATCGCTTTTGCGACGACATTTTTGTTTGCCATCGGGATCAAAGACGTCAAGGTGAAGATAAACTCGCTCGGCGATCAAGAGAGCAAGGACCGATACCGCGAGAATCTGAAGGCCTATCTTGAACCGGTCATTGGCAAACTCTGCCATGACTGCCAACGACGTTATCTCGAGAACCCCCTACGGGTGCTCGATTGCAAGGTTGACAAGGAAAATTCCGCGCTTCTCAATGCTCCGAAGCCGCTCGATTTCCTGTCAAAAAAAGCGAGTGAGCATTTTGAAAGCGTCATTCGCTATTTAGAAGCGCTAGACATCAAATATGATATCGACAAGAGCCTTGTCAGAGGCCTTGATTATTACACCCACACCGTTTTTGAGTTGGAAGCCGATCTCCCGACGCTCGGTGCCCAAGCAACCCTTTGTGGCGGCGGCAGGTATGATGACCTTGCCGAGACGCTCGGCGGACCTTCTTTGCCGGCTGTGGGCTTTTCGTTTGGCATTGAACGCCTGCTTCTAGCCCTTGAGAGTTTCAGTCAAAAGCAGTGTTCCCCCTTGATCGACGCTTTCTTGATTGTTATCGGCGATAAACCCAAGCCTTCGGCGGTGGCCATTGTCGAGTCATTGAGACGAGGAGGATTGGTGGTTGACTATGATTTCCTTGACAGAAACCTCAAAGGCCAGTTCAACCAAGGCGAAAAACTCGGCACTCGTTTCTTTTTGATCTTTGGAGAAGAAGAATTGGCCGGCGAAAACATCAACGTAAAAAACGCCAAAACCGGGCAACAACAGCGCATCGCCCTCAGGGATTTGTATGCTTATCTGGTCGACTGTATCCGTAAAGAACATTTGGAATGTACGGGAAACTGCCAGAATTGCGAGGAAGATCGCCAATAATTCTTTATATGCTTGTATCATCTTTTTTTGGTTTATGCTATAATATCAAAATGATGGGATGTGAGACGAGTGAATAAAAAAACCTTTTCCGATGAACGGCTGAATCGAATAATCCGTTTTTTGTTGATCGGTCTGCTCGTTTTGGCAGTCGTCTTCATGGCGACCCAATTCGCCTCTGTCTGGAATTGGTTGCTCGACGCCATCAAGGCGGTCATCGTTCCCGTCGCGCTTGCGTATTTGTTCGCCGTCATCATGTTTCCTCTGATCAAGTATCTTGAGAAGAAGGGAATCGGTCCCAGAGGATTATCGCTTGGGATCGTGTTTTTGCTTACTATTGGCCTGATTTTCGCGTTTTTCTATTTTGTGACGCCGTTGGTGATCGCTGAAATAACCGATTTCTTCAACAATGATTTCCAAAAAATCATCGATTATTTGACGGGCGATCTCAGGGAAGAATTCATCTTGGGAACCGATTTGTACGATCAGATCCGCGCTTTTATCGAAGGAACCGACTTTCTCAACACCTGGCTTGACACAACCCTGCCCACGATTATCACTTCCCTCGCCAGCACGTTGATGCCGATTCTGACAGCGATCGCGATCATGCCTGTTATGCTGATCTATTATCTCCTCGATTATGAGATGATCGGCGATCGAATGCGGTCGATCATCCCCCAAAAGAGCGAGAAGAAAGTCGCCGACCTCGGATCCCGCCTCAACCAAACGGTGGGAGCCTACATTCGCGGGCAGTTGTTGCTGATGCTAGCGATCGGGACTGTTGCTGTCATTGTCTACAAACTGATCGGGCTCAAGTATTATTTCGTCTTTGGCGTGATCGTCGGCTTGACAAATATCATCCCCTATTTTGGCGCAATTATCGCGGCGATCCCGCCTATCATTTACGCATTTGTCACCAGGGAAGTGCCTGGAGGGCCGTTCACCGTTCTGCTTGTCAATGTCGCGATGCAATTTGTCGAAGGTAATATCTTCCAGCCGCTCATTATGGCACACCAGTTGGAAATGCATCCGCTGATTATCATTATCTCAATTCTCTTTTTTGGCTCACTGTTCGGTGCCCTCGGCGTCATTTTCGCTTCGCCGATTGCGGCTTCAATCCGGGTTTTCTACACCTTTTTTAAAGAACAGCGAGAACAAAAAATGGTCAACGAGGCTCCTGGTGGCGATTTGAAAACATGAACACCCGAAGACGTCAGAAGATCTACTCTGAATTCGAAATCAGGTTGATTCTGTTTTATGCGACCATGATTCTCTTATTCCCCAATGTGCTTGTCATCACCTATATTTTTGACATCGCCGAACATGTCAATATCATGCGTTTCATGTTTTGGCTTTTGATCTCTGTGGTTGTTTTGACCGTTCTTGGCACTATCGGTTTGTTATATTACCGGGATCGGCTGAAACGCAGGGTGAAACCAACTTATCGCGGCGAGTTCATCTACCTCTTGTTTCTGAGTGCCTTTGGTCTTTTGGGAGTCGCAGTCCTGTATGGCTATCTTGGTGGCGATCCCCAATATGTCGTCAATGTTCTGATTTTCGTCTTGGCACTTTTGTTATACGTTTTGATCAATCTCGGCCGCATCTATTTCAAGTTCAACTTTATGAGGAAAAGATAAGGCTGGTACCACAGCCTTATTTTTTTGGAGACCAGTATGCGATATGACCGAACGATCGCCCTCATCGGCGACCAACAACTTGCAAAGATGAATAGTTGCCGGATCATGATTCTTGGTCTAGGCGGCGTCGGAGGACACGCAGCCGAAGCTTTAGCTAGGCTAGGGGTCGGAAAGATGGTCCTTGTCGATCCCGATATCGTTCAAGAAACCGACATCAACCGGCAAATCATCGCTTTGGATTCGACTATCGGGCGCGCCAAGACCGAAGTAATGACAGAACGCATAAAAGACATCAATCCAATGATTGAGGTAGTCAGCCTCAAAGAACTGGTCACTATCCAAAATGCCGAGCGTCTTATTGACTTGGATCTTGATGTTGTCGTCGATTGTATTGATGACGTCCCCGCCAAAACCGCGATTATCCTAGTTTGCCAGAAACGTCAGATTGCGATCATGTCATCGATGGGCTTTGCGAACAAAATGCATCCGGATCTGATCCGGATCGGCACTTTGAGAACTACCTCGGTTTGCCCCCTCGCCAGGGCGGTCCGCACCAATGTGCGCAAACTCGGTGGCAACCTTGATCTATCTGTCGTTTACTCGGTTGAGCCTCCAATAACGAAAACTAACGGTAACGCAAAACTTGGTTCTGTGAGTTTTGTGCCCGCTGTTGCCGGGATGATGCTCGCCTTTCTTGTCGCCAATCACATTATGGTCGGGGAAAATCAAAAATGAAGAAAGTAATCATTGCCGGTGGCTGTTTCTGGGGAGTGGAGGCCTATTACAAACGCCTTAAAGGGATTGAGACGACAATGGTCGGCTACACAGACGGCCTCAAGGCCAACCCGACTTACGAAGAGGTCTGCCGTTCATCGGGGCATGTCGAAGCGGTCTTGCTTGAGTTTGATGAACAACTAATTTCGTTGCGAAAGATCATCGAGCATTTTCTGAGGATCGTTGATCCGACCGCAATCAACCGTCAGGGGAACGATATCGGCATCCAGTACCGGTCGGGCATCTATGTATTTGAAGAAAAAGACAAAATTCTTGTCCAAGAACTGCTCGAAGAGGCTCAGAAGCACTACTCCCGCAAGATCCAGACAAAAGTATTGCCAGCAGGGCCGTTTTACAGGGCTGAAGAATACCATCAGGGTTATCTTGAAAAAAAACCACACGGATACTGCCATGTCAATCTTCATCTTGCCAAAAAAGATGAGTTGAAGGAGGGGATTTAAATGTATAAAATACACCCCGAAATACAAAAGGCGTTCAAGGAAAAAGCACCGATGGTTGCGCTTGAGTCGACAATCATCGCTCACGGTATGCCCTACCCCAAGAACGTCGAAACAGCAATCGCCTGTGAGAATGTCGTCCGTGACAACGGTGCTATTCCGGTGACGATCGCCATCATCAAGGGCGAGATCATCGTTGGCTTGTCGATTGACGAGATCGAATACATCGGCAAGCAAGGGTTGAAGGTTTACAAAACCAGCAGACGTGATTTGCCTTATGTCATCCAAAACAAGCTGGACGGCGCCCTGACGGTCGCCGCCACAATGATGATTGCCAAGGAAGTGGGCATCAAGTTTTTTGCGACCGGTGGCATCGGCGGTGTCCATCGCGGATATGAAACCACCCTTGATTTGAGCCAGGATCTGGAAGAATTGGCAGTGACCAACGTGGCAGTTGTCGCAGCGGGGGCGAAATCCATCCTCGATCTACCCAGAACACTTGAATATTTGGAAACAAAAAGCGTTCCGGTCATCGGTTATAAGACCGACACTTTCCCGGAGTTCTTCACAAACGAGGGTACCTTGCCGGTCAATTATCGATACGACAACTATAATGATATTGTTGATTTCATCATTGAGAAGGATAGACTCGGTTACCAGACCGGTGTGTTGATCGCCAACCCGATCCCAGAGCAATTTTCTATCAGCAAAGCCTTGATCGACGAAGCGATCCGGGAGGCGATCACAAAGGCCGAATCTTTAAAAATCACTGGTAAAAACGTGACGCCTTTCCTATTAGAAAAGATCAACGAGATCACGAAAGGCAAGAGCCTTGAGGCGAATCGCCGCCTTGTTTACAACAATGCGGAACTGGCTGCCAGGTTGGCAGTCGCCTATTGGAAGCGAGGGAAAACAAAGTGAAGCGCAAAGATTATTTGAGTTGGGACGATTATTTCATGGGGGTCGCTAAACTTTCGAGTATGCGCAGCAAGGATGACTCCTCCCAAGTCGGTGCCTGTATCGTCAACCAGAAGAACAGGATCGTCGGGATTGGCTATAACGGCTTCCCCGTCGGCTGCGACGATGATGACTTTCCTTGGGAGCGCGAAGGCTCATTTCTAGAAACCAAGTATGCCTATGTCGTTCATGCGGAGCCGAACGCAATCTTAAATTCCAGCGTCAGTTTGGAGGGAGCGAGGATATATGTGACGCTTTTTCCCTGTAACGAATGCGCCAAGCTGATCATCCAGTCGGGAATCTGCGAGGTCATCTATCTTGAGGACAAGTATTTGGGGACCGATCAAGACCAGGCTGCCAAGAGGCTGTTCGCCGCCGCAAAGGTCAAACACCGCAAACTGGAAAACTTTGGCCTTGAGGTCATTAGGAAATGAACGAACTCATCAGAGCATACCGCCATGCCATTAAATATTTATTTATTCCCTATCTGTTTTTGCTCTTTTTGCTTGCCTATCCGATAGAATACTATGTCCAATCCCCAGGCGGTTTGTCGGAGGTCGAAGATCTGATCGAGATCGAATACAACGAGGACAAGGTCATTGAAGGTTCGATCTCGACAACATTCGTGATGGGGATCCCGAGACCGACGATCTTCATGTTCCTTGCGGGATATTTTAACAAATACGCCGATCTGATGGTTTTGCCTACCAATTATCAAACCTATTCCAATGAGGAGATTAGCCAGATCAGTTATCAGGACAAGCATATTTCGGTCAATGCGGCGATCATTGTCGCCTACGAAGCGATCAGCGAGGTCAATCCGGATATCGTCATCGATTATCAGGCTAAGACGATGGTTTTTGGAAAAGCAACCTATCTCGATCACTATGAAAGCATCGCTTTTGGCGATGAATTCGTTTCCTTCAAAGGCGACAACGGCGTCATTGTCAACCAGATTTCGGAAATCGCCAGCGTGGCTTCGACCGCCGGGCCTTATGACTTTACCTTCAAGAACAACGTTGGTGAAACCTATACACTCGCCCTCACCAAAGATCCCGATGCGGGTGTTTTTGGAATCACATTCAAGAATTACTATCTTGTGAATAGCGAGACGACTTTTCCCCGCTACCGGCTTACCGATTCCAACATCGGCGGCCCCTCGGGAGGATTGTTACAGACGCTTTCGATATACAATATGCTCTCCGATCACGATATCACCCATGGCTTGAAAATTGCCGGAACCGGAACGATCAACTATGATGGGTCGGTCGGGTATATCGGCGGCGTCAAGCAAAAGATCATCACGGCTTATGAAAGCAAAGTCGATGTCTTTTTCATACCCTATCTCGGTGACGTCAGCTATGACAATTATCTCGAGGCAGTCAACGTCTGCGAGGCTTATGGGATTGAATATGAAAGTTGGCTCGTTCCCATCGCTAGTTTCCAAGATGCCATCGACTACCTGGAAGGACTGGATGACTGACGATGAAAACCTATTTTAACAATTTGAAACAATTAAAAGAGCGTTTTCAAACAAAGGCGATTATCGACGCTGTGATCGGTTCTTTTATATTCAGTTCGCTCGTTATGATACCGGTCATTATCATTCTTGTCGAACTGATGGTTGTGTATATGTTCAAAGTCAGGATCTTCGCAATCCTATTGATCGTTGCGGCTTTGTTCTATAACATCCTTTTCCATCGGCTTCTTAAAAAGGCTTTGGTCATGAAAGACAGGGAAGCGGGAGAGCTGATCGGGAAGGTTTTCAATCCGCCCATGCTGGCGATAAGCGTCTTATTGCTTGCGATCGGTCTAGTGATTCTGTTCGTGATGATCCCGATTTGGCTCGTATGAGAAGAGGTGTGACATGGTTTTTTGGCTGATCCTCTTAGTTTTTCTGGTTGTCTTGGACCAACTGACAAAACTATGGGTCGTAAACTATTTCCCCGCTGAGGGGGCGACCTTGCCCGTCATCGACGGGTTTTTCCATTTTACCTATTCCCGCAATCCGGGAGCGGTGTTCGGCATCGGCGGCGACCGCGGGTTTCCCCTTTACTTCTTTATTGCGACTTTTATTGTGGCCATCGCGATTTTTGGCTATTTGTTCTTCAAGAACGATTTCAAAGACCGGCGTAAATGTTTCTATACCATGGCGATTACCTTGTTAATTGCGGGCTCGATCGGAAACACGATTGATCGGATTTTCCAGTCGGATCACCGGGTGATCGACTTTATCGATTTTCGGGGCATCTGGCCATATATTTTCAATGTGGCTGACATATGTTTGACAATCGGCCTCATCGCTTTTATTATCGACACAATTTTCCTCGAGCCAAAACGGAGAACTAAATCATGATCAGTTCAACTGAATATGCTTTTGAATATTTGGTCAACGAAAACGACAAATGTGAACGGATCGATAAGTTTCTGACCACGGTTTCGACCGATTTGTCGAGAACGACGGTCCAGAAGATGCTGGCAGCCAATCTCGTTCTTGTGAACGGCGACATCGTCAAGGCGAGTTATAAAGTCAAAAACGGTGATTTGATCGAATTCAATGAGTTGCCGCTTTCCGAGCAAGACATCTTGCCCGAGGCGATCCCGCTTGATATCATTTATGAGGATAACGACCTCGTTGTCGTAAACAAGCCATCGGGAATGGTTGTCCACCCGGCGCCGGGGCATTATCGCGGAACACTTGTCAATGCTTTGTTATATCATTTTCAGTCTTTGTCTGCGTCAAGCGGGAATCTCCGGCCGGGGATCATCCATCGGATTGACAAGGACACGAGCGGTGTTTTGATGGTAGCCAAGACCGATTTTGCGCATCAGGCACTCCAAAACGAACTCAAGGACAAGAAAACAAAGCGAATCTACAAAGCGCTTGTGGAAGGCGTGATCCTGAATCAGGCGGGAGTGATTGAAGCGCCGATCGGCAGAGACAAACAGGATCGCAAGAAGATGGCGGTCACCGACACCGGGAAACCGGCGGTCACGCATTTCCACGTCATCGCCAGATTTCAAAACCATACCTTTGTCGAATGTCGTCTGGAAACGGGAAGGACCCATCAGATCAGAGTCCATATGACTTATATCGGGCATCCACTTCTAGGCGATCATGTTTATGGCAAAAAAAAGTCAGAATTCGGCTTCGGTCAGTATCTTCACGCCGAGACCATCGGCTTCACCCATCCAGTCTCCGGCAAGTGGATGGAATACACGGCTCCGTTACCGGAAGAGTTCTCCCGAATGCTCAATCGATTACAGAGGATATGATCGCGAAAGCGGTCTTTTCTTTATGCTATAGACAGGCCCACCTTAAAACTATCCGTTCGTGTCTTCATCAAGACGGTGCCAATGAAGTAGGAACATGGATGCGATTTTATGTATGATAATCTACTTGACATTATCCATAAACAATTAATAAAAAGCCTCGTTTTCGGATTGAAAACGAGTCCTTACTGAGTGATTAGTTGCACGTTTAAGAATTTGTCAATATACCCAGGATGCAGGTTTTGTAAGTTTCAAAAAAAGTGAAATCTCGTTTGTTTACACTGTAAAGAACGACTTTTCCGTACTTGGCAGTATATTGCGTTTTGATAATCACATCATCGCTTTGATTTTTTCCAGGTTTTTGAAATTGCACTTGGCAATCTGGTCAAAGACAGAGAAGCCTTTCTCAAGCGCGATGCGCTTGCCGATCAGATCGACAGCCGGGCCGGCTCCGAGCGGCAGTCTGATTCCTATTTTATCGCTCAAAATGGCCATTTCCTTTAGAAAAGCATCGCGGGCGATGATCGACGCTGCGGCCACAGATAGGTACTTTGATTCGGCCTCAGTCTGAAAGATGATGTTCTCATAGACTTGCTTGTCTTTGAGATAAGCGAAATAGTGGTTTTTTGAACAGAATTCGTCGACGATCACTTTCTCGACATCGCCCTTGTGGCGGGAAACGAGTTTCAAGATGGCGTGATTGTGAAGGTAGGCTTTGATCTTGTTCATATTGTATCCCAGACGGATAAGATCGTTATATTTATGGTTGTCGGTCACGAGGATTTGGTGGGAAATCCGCGGGATAATCAGAGAAGCGATGGAGGTGATTTGTTCATCCGTGAGCGACTTGCTGTCTTTGACGCCCTCTGATTCTAGGAACGCGTAATCACCGGGGGTGAGATAGGTTGCGCAAACGACTACCGGGCCGAAAAAATCACCGGTGCCGACTTCGTCGGAGCCGATGGCCTTGATTCGTTTTTCCGGATAGGGCCTGTCAGATTTTTGCGTTTCTTCTTTCAGGGGCGGTTCTTTGATGGGGGTGAAACCAAGCACTTCGGAAAACATCAAATAATCGTCCCGGGAGCTCGGGCCTTGAAGTACAACCTTTCCCGTTTTGTAAAGGGTGACCGTGATATCATCCGATTTGAACAGATAGGCAACGTGTTCCGAACCCGGTTCAACCATGATGTCAGAATAATAATCCAACAAAATGTGTTGGTCTTTTTCGGTAACCTGAAAAACGTAATTCACACTATCACTTCCTAATAGTATATTTTAACACTGTTTGTGGTAAAATAGTAGCGAATGAAGGTGAAATAATGTTCGCTGATACCGATATTCTCGAATACGATCGCGTTTTGAACGAGATTAAGTCATACGCACTAACAGATATGGCCAAAGCTGAAATCTTGAAGATCAGGCCTATCAATGACAAAATCGGGATCGTTTCGATGCTCGAGGAAGTCGAGTGCGCCAAGACGCTGATCGAGCGTTATGACGAAACGCCAATGACGGGAGTTCTCGACGTTGAAGATGCGATCAGGCGGGCGAGGATCGGCTCAATCCTCTCTATTGAGGAACTTCTAAGAGTCGTCTCGCTGGTTGAGGCTGAACAAAGAACCGAGAAATACATCAAGAAGGTCAGAATGTTGGAGATCCCCTCTCAGATTTTAGACCATTATTATGACGCACTTGTCACTCATAATAAAATCAAATCAGAGATCGAGACGGCCATTGATCAAAAGGGGTATGTCGTCGACAACGCTTCGCCTGAACTGGCACAGATCAGGAAGAAACTCGTCACCACCGAAAAGCGTCTCAATGAGAGAATGGAAAGCCTGCTCAACCAGGAAGCCGCCAAACTGACAGACATATTGATAACTATCAGAAACAACCGGCTTGTCCTTCCCGTGAGGGCCGAATACAAGAACAGTGTCAAGGGCATCGTCCATGACATGTCCGCAAGCAAGGAGACCCTATTCATCGAACCGCTTGCTTGCGTCGATCTCAACAATCAATTGCAAACGCTGTCGATTGAAGAGCAGGAAGCAATTTCGCGGATTCTCTATCGGCTTAGTCAGACGGTTGCGGGCGAAGCCGACAGCCTGATCAACAATATCAGGATATTCACAGGGCTCGACATCATCTTCGCCAAAGCCAAAAGAGCGATCGAGAAGAAAGAAGAAAAAGTTGAGATCACCGACGGCGAAATTAATCTGATCAATGCCAGACACCCGGCGATACCAAGCGATGTCGTCGTTCCGAATACGATCAGATTCGGAAATTACCGGGTGATCGTCATCACCGGGCCGAACACCGGCGGGAAAACCGTTGCGTTGAAAACTCTGGGACTGCTCTCTTTGATGGTACAATCGGGATTTTTCATTCCCGTCGACAAGGGCTCGAAGACGATCGTTTTTGACAATATTCTGGCTGACATCGGTGACGAACAATCGATTGAGCAATCGCTTTCGACTTTTTCGTCCCATATTAAAAACATCATCAGAATTCTCAAACAGATTACGCCCAGGTCATTGGTTTTGCTTGACGAAATCGGTTCGGGAACCGATCCCAAGGAAGGCGCGAGCCTGGCGATGAGCATTCTCGACCATCTCAGGGAAAACAGGGTGCACGCTATGGTGACCACCCACTATCCCGAACTCAAAATCTACGCCTACAACCTTGAAGACACCATCAACGCTTCTGTTGAATTTGACATCGACTCCTTGAAACCGACTTTCAAACTGCAAATAGGTATTCCCGGAACCTCGAATGCGATCGATATCGCCTCAAGGCTCGGGCTCGAAAAAAGCATCACCAACCATGCCCGCGAGGTGTCGCTGACGTTTGACAACGCTACGACCAATCTGATCAAAAAACTTGAACAACAGTATAAAGACATGCAGAAAGAGCTTGAAGCCATAGAAATTCTCAAGAGCGAATTGGAGAGGCAAACCGGCGAACTTGCCAAACAGAAAGCTGACGGATTGATCAAACAAAACCGGATAATCAAGGATTTAGAACAAAAAAAGCAGGCAGAAATCAAGGCCGCCAAGGAACATGCCATGGCGCTTATAGCTGAACTGGACCAACTGAAAAAACAGGCGCTTTTCAAAGAGCACGAACTCGCAAAACTGAAACATGAAGTCAAGAAGATCAACGGCGATCAGCCCGAATACACCAAGACAAACACGACAGTGATTAATATTGGCGACACGGTGAATGTGATTCCTTATCAGCGGATCGGCATCATCAGAAAGAAACGCAACGATCATGAGTTCGAAGTCCAGATGGGAGCGCTCACAGGCGTGTTTGGCGAAGAGGATCTTGAGTATTCAGGAGCCGTTGATGAGAAAGACAAAAGCCCCTCGGTCAAAATCTTGAAAGAAGGCGCTCCCTCAATGGAACTCGATCTTCGCGGAAAACGGTTTGAGGAAGCGATGGATCTATTGGATAAATATGTCGATGATTGTCTTTTCCACAACTTAGAGTTCGCCTCGATCATCCACGGTTATGGAACGGGTGCTCTTAGAAACGGCGTGAGCGAATACATCAAAAACAACAAACAGATCAAGAGTTCGCGCTCCGGAGGCCAAAATGAGGGTGGACAGGGAGTCACCATCATCTATTTCAAATGAGGAGTTGAACAGATGATATCGTTGCATCAAGATCCAGATTTTGATTTGGCATATGGCGTCTTTGTGATCGAGTTTTATGCGCGCTGGTGCGGGACTTGTCGAAATGTTACCAAATATCTCTGCGAACTGGAGAAAGAAATGGGTTTTCAGGGCGTTCTCGTCGATATCGAATCTTCACCGTTAGTTTCGAAGAATTTTTGCATTCAAGGTGTTCCCATCATCGTCATCACTAATGATGGTGTGGAAATAGGCAGAATCGGCGGCTCGCTGACAAAAGCGGAAATTCGCCAATGGATACTTGACAACAATGCGATCTGATCGGACCAAAACCCTTGAACAAGGGGGCCTCTTGCTTATCGACAAGCCGTCCGGCCTAACAAGCCACGACATCGTTTTTAAAGCGAGAAAAGCACTGAACAACAAAAAGATCGGTCATACAGGGACCTTGGATCCACTTGCGAGCGGATTGTTGGTCCTTTGTGTCGGAAAAGCGACCAAACTGATCAAATACCTCACCGCCTTGACAAAAACCTATCAGGCTCAGGCTGTTCTCGGCATCGGAACCGATACCGATGATATCATGGGGAATACAGTAGCGACCGCTGATCCACTCTGGATAAGCGATTCCGAAATAACGAATAAACTGGCCGGTTTTGTCGGCAAGAGCCAGCAACTTCCACCCTCTTACTCCGCCATCAAAGTCAAAGGAAAAAAACTCTACGAGTACGCCCGTCAAAACCTGCCTCTGCCGGAACTCTCGCCTCGAGAGATCGAGATCTACGCGATCGAAGGCGTAACGACCCAAAGAGATGAACAGAAACGCCTCATCTTCGTCAATTTTTCCTGTAAAGTCTCTAAGGGAACCTACATCAGGGCGTTGGCACGTGATCTTGGCAAAATTCTTGAAACCTGCGGCACGCTCGTAGCGCTCAGAAGGACCAAAGTAGGCGGACTCGATGTTGCGGATGCCATATCCCTCATTGATCTCGAACAGGGAAGCTTCGCCTTTCAAGATCCGCTCAAAACCCTCGAAATGCCTTCTATAATATTGGGACATGAACATATTAAAGCCGTCCTCAACGGCACTCCATTGCCAAAAACACTGTTTTCGTTTCCAACGGAAACCATCATCTTTGATGAGCAGAAACAGCCGATAGCGATTTATCGTTATGACGAGGAGAAGGACAAGATGAGAATGTCAGTGAAACTAGTATGATGATTATCCATTTGAAGGCAACTGACCGCCTGCCTGTTGCCGGCCTTTGCCTTTGCCTAGGCTTCTTTGACGGGATGCATCCCGCCCATCGACGCTTGTTTGAAGTCACGCTCGATCTGGGCAGATCGAGTGGAGCCAAAACGGGAATCATGACTTTTTCCTCAAGCATCTTAGCCCATATCAAAAAACAAAAATACGATGCTCTCACACGGCTTGAAGACAAAATCAACATAGCCAGGACCGTCGGATTTGATTATTGTTTCATTCTTGAGGTCGATGACGATCTCGCTGGTTTACCGGCAGAGGTATTCAGCGACAGGTTTTTGCAGGATTCTCATAAACTAATCGTCGGTTATGACTATACCTTCGGTAAGAACGCGAGTGGGAACGTCGATTTTCTAAAGAAAAAATTTCCAAGCAAGACAGTAGTCGTCGATGAAATGCAATATTATGGTAAAAAGATCGGTTCCCGGAGAATTAGAGAAGCGCTTTTGTCAGGCCGAATTGGACTGGCGAATCGGCTGCTCGGATACAAATATACGATTAGGGGACGGGTGATCCCAGGTAAGGGCAGAGGCAAGAGCCTCGGTTATCCCACCGCCAATATCGACTATGACGGCTATTTTTTGCCCAAGATCGGTGTCTATCATACCCTGATCCGGATTCACGGCTTGATCTACGATTCAATGACAAACGTCGGATGTAATCCGACTTTCGGAAATGACATCATCTCTCTTGAAACCCATGTGTTTGGAATTACCGGACAATTATACGACGAAGAGGTCGAGATCAGTTTTGAACGTTTTCTCAGGGAAGAGATCGGCTTCCCTGCAAAAGATAAATTGATTCTTCAACTGCAAAAAGATGAACAGACAGTCAAAGACATCATCAAATCCAGGAGGAAATTATGAAAAAAATCGGTAAGGCATTTTGGATCACCATCGGAATCGGAGCTATTTTTTTCGCGATTCTCGTTATTGTGTCGAGCACTTTGCAATTGGGGGAAAGGCTTAAGATAATCCATCCGTTCGTGGCGTATGGGTTCTACCTGATCGTCGCGGTCTTGTTTGTTCTTCTGGTTTTAAGGCCGTTGTTTTTGATTATATTTTCGCCAACTTTTTCGATGGACAGCCTGTTCACCGAGGAAGAGAATGCCAGAAAGAACTTCCAAATGTATCGCAGAGTTGCCAAAAACCTCGCAAGCGAGGATTTTCTGTCTGAAGATGAAAAAGCTTCGCTCATAGCTAGCCAGGATGATGCGCTCGCCTTGAAAGCCTCGCTCGGAACGATTTTCGACACGACGATCAAAAAGGAACTGAACAAGATCATCATCGAGAATGCCGAGAGTGTCTTTTTGTCGACAGCGATCAGTCAAAATGGCCGTCTGGACGCGATCGCCGTCTTTGTCATCAATCTGAAATTGATCAAAGAACTGGTCTTGAAATGCGGTTTCAGACCATCTTATCCCGCCTTGGGGCGGCTTTCGTTCAATGTGTTGACATCGGCGATCATCGCTGAAAATCTGGAAGAAATCAATTTCAACGAACTCTTTCCCGCCAAAGGGATCAACGCCTTGACGGAGCTACCGTTTTTGAAAACCATCCTCGGTTCATTAGCGCAAGGTGTCGGCAATGCTCTGCTTGCACTTCGCGTCGGCATCATCTGTCGCAATTTTCTCTTCATGAACCTCAAGGGTGTCCCGCGAAACAAAATCCGCAAGCTCGCTTTCGCGGAAGCGGTCACCTTGTTGCCGGGGGTCTTGGCGACTTCCGTCAAGCGGATGCCATCCCGGCTCAAGACACTGTTTGAAAAAGTTTTCTAGGGAGTAAAAAGATTGCTTTTGTAAAGATGGTTTGTTATAATGTTACGAGTGAATTACTACAAGCGGAGGATTAAAGATGATTGTCGACAAGCTCAGCGGCTCGCGTGTTCATTTTGAAGTCACTGTCACCAAAACATTGTTCGAGCACTCTCTCGACCATGCTTTTCAAGAAGTAATCAAGAAAGTCGAGATCAAGGGTTTTCGCAAAGGCAAAGCGCCCCGAACAGTCTATGAGGCCAGATTTGGAGTCGAGTCACTGTATGAGGAAGCTATCAAGCATGCGCTCCAAGAGAGCTACTACGAAGCCGTGATTGAAAACAACATCGAAGTTGTCAGCCAACCGAAAATCGATCTTGATGTCGCTTCGGTCAAGCGTGGCGAGGATTTCACCTACAAGGTTACCGTTGCCGTGAAACCAGAAGTCCAACTCGGCGAATACCTTAATCTCGAAGTCAAGGCGTTGCCTGAAACGGTGACCGAGGCGGAACTTGGCCTCAGGATCGATCAAGAGCGCGAACGCAACGCCGAAATGGTTCTTAAAGAGAGCGGAACTCTTGAAAACAACGACACTGCGGTTTTTGATTTCCTCGGCACCATCGATGGTGTTCCCTTTGAGGGAGGCTCCGCTGAAAACCATGAACTCGTCATCGGTTCGGGCGGGTTCATTCCCGGTTTTGAAGATCAGATGATCGGCATGACTCCCGAGTCGACCAAGGATGTCAAGGTCACATTCCCCAAAGACTACCACGAACAATCGCTCGCAGGCAAGGAAGCTGTCTTTAAAGTCACCCTCCATGAGATCAAAACGCGGGTGGTCCCGGAATTGACAGACGACTTTGTCAAGGAACTCGGCATTGAGAATGTTTCTACGATCAAAGAATATCAAACCTATCTCAAAACCGATATGGACAGGCAAAAACAAATACAATCAAAGAACCATATCCTGAATTCGGTGATTGAAGCCGCCACCGAAAAAGCATTCTTTGAGATTCCCGAGGAAATGATCAAGGAAGAGGCATCCCGCCTTGACGATCAGAACCGCCGGCAGATCAAACAATATAATCTCGATTTTAAAATCTATTTGCAGTATCTTGGCAAAACGGAAGAAGATTATCTGCGGGAACTCGAGATGCAAGCCGAAAAGACGCTGCGCCAGCAGCTGGTGATCGAAGCGATCGCCAAGAAAGAGAAACTTGAAGCGACAAAAGACGAAATCGAGAAAAAATATCAAGAGATCAGCGAACAGTATTCCTCGCAAAACATCACCGTCGAACAGGTCCGTCAGGCGATTCCGAAAAGCGCGATCATCGAAGAAATAACCCATAAGAAAGCAGTCGATCTTCTAGTTGAAAAAGCCAACATAATTCGTGAATGAATAGTTGAGATGAAGGGAATCCTATACCAAGGCGCTGAGCCGGATCAATGGTTGGGATTCTTTTTTTCATATCGGGATGATATCAGTTGGAAAAAAAATTGGACTTATGATAAAATAGATACGGAAGAATATGCGCTGAAGAGGTGATTCCAGTGTACGAAGCAAACAGGTTGTATAACGACAGGCTGCCTGCCGTTCCCGTCAGGGGCGTCATCTTCCTTCCTGGTGCGGATGTACGCGTCGAGGTAGGCAGAGATTTTTCCAAAAACGCCATCTATGAGGCCGAGAATAATCGCGATGGGCATGTGTTGCTCGTTTTTCAGAATAATCCAGAGATCCTCGAACCGGAGTTCCAGGATTTTCTTGCGGTAGGACTGCTCGCAAGAATCTCGGTCAAAATCAAATTGCCCAACGGTAATTTCAAAATCAAATTCGAACCGATCACTCGCGTTGAACTCAATGATTTGATAGCGAAAGAGCCTTTCTTCCTGGTTGAGTTCACCTCGATGGTTTCGAAGTCAGAAAACATTGACGAAGAACAAGTCCTACTCAAGATGGTCACAAAAGAAACCGTTGAGAATGCCGGCTTCTTGTTTCGGGATTCGAAAAAAGTCCTCGATGCGATGCAAAGCGGCATTACCAGCGACAGGCTCTGCGATTTGATCGCATCCGAACTTCGTATCTCGGAAAACGAGCGCTCCAAATACCTTTTGACGAACTCCATCAATAAAAGGCTCCAATACATCCTTGAGGATATCGAAAAGGAGAAAACCCTCCAATCGATTGAATCGAAAATCAATGAATCGGTCCGGAAATCAGCGGACCAAAACCAGAAGGAATACTATCTCCGCGAGAAGATGCGGGCGATCCAGGAAGAACTCGGAGATTCAAAGCAAGACGATGCCCAAAAACTGCTTGAACAGATCGAAGCTTCGGATATGCCCGAGCGCGTCCGAGAGAAAGCGCTCAAGGAACTGAAGCGTTACGAGTATCTTTCCGCCAATTCCAGCGAATCCAGCGTTGTCAGGACCTATCTTGAGACCCTCATCTCAATTCCGTGGTCGAAAACGACCGAAGACGAGAAAGACATCAATGTCGCGATCGACAAGCTTGAAGCTTCCCACTATGGCTTAGAGAAAGTGAAAGAGAGAATCATCGAGTATTTGTCGGTGAAAATGTTGACGGGGAAAAATCCGCAAACGATCCTCTGCCTCTCCGGTCCTCCCGGTGTCGGGAAGACTTCCCTTGCCAAGTCAATCGCCAATGCGCTCAGCCGTGAATTTGTAAAAACCAGTCTCGGGGGTGTTCATGACGAAGCCGAGATCAGAGGACATCGGAGAACTTATGTCGGTGCTCTTCCCGGAAGAATCATCAACGGCATGATCCGCGCCAAGGTTACCAACCCTGTCTTTCTGATCGATGAGATAGACAAACTGGTGTCGAATGAGCGGAACGATCCCTCCTCGGCGCTGCTCGAGGTCCTCGATCCCGAGCAAAACCAATTCTTTAGCGACCACTATGTCGAAGAGGACTACGATCTTTCCAAAGTCCTATTTATCACCACTGCCAATTTTCTTGAGAACATTCCCGCGCCTCTGCGCGACCGGATGGAAATTATCGAACTCAGCTCCTACACCGAGATCGAGAAATTCTATATCGCCAAACGCTTTTTGATCAAAAAACAGACTGAAAACCATGGGCTTGACCCGGACAAATTGCAGATCTCCGATGAGGCCATCCGTTCGATGATCAAGAACTACACCCGAGAAGCCGGTGTCAGACAACTCGAAAGGCTGTTCGGGTCGATCGTCAGAAAATCGATTAAGGAAATTCTCGTGAATAAACTTGACAGCGTTAAAATCGAGCCTGAAAACCTCAGTAATTTTCTGGGGAAGCCGCTTTTCCGCAACAACCAGGTCCAGAAAGAGGATATGGTCGGCGTTGTCACCGGACTTGCCTATACGATGGCCGGCGGTGACACGCTCGATGTCGAAGCGACTTATTACGAAGGCAAAAACAACTTGGTGTTGACCGGAAACCTAGGCAATGTCATGAAGGAATCTGCCATGGCCGCCTTGTCCTATGTCAGGACCAACAGCGAAAAACTGGGAATTGATATGAAAGTGTTCGACAAGGCTGATATCCATATCCATGTCCCGGAAGGCGCGATTCCCAAAGACGGACCTTCGGCCGGCGTGACGATCGCGACGGCATTAATATCAGTCCTCTCGAAAAAGAAGGTCGACCGGTTCGTCGGCATGACTGGGGAAATCACCCTCAAAGGCAGAGTGTTGCCGATCGGCGGTCTCAAAGAAAAAGCAATCGCGGCCGCCAGATGCGGGCTCAAGCAGATCGTCATTCCTAGAGACAACGAGAAAGACATCGACGATATCCCCCAAGAAGTCCGCGACGCGATCAAGATCAACTATGTCGAGACTTTGGATGACGTGCTCGGCATCGCATTGAAGTCATAAGGGGCGCGCCTTGTTGCGCCCCTTTTTTGTTTGCGATGAGTATTCATGTGATATAATTACAGGAGATAAAACGAGAGCGGACATCTGGCAGAAATCGATCCGATAGTCCAAGAAGTTTTTCGTTATCTCAAACGGCCGGCAACTTTTGCATGCAAGATTGCTCTCTTTGTAATTTGATCCTTTATGAAGCTGTTCGACTGGCGCCAAAGTTTTTGCGGATTGCCTATCTTGTGACTGGGGTGACTCAGATGATCGTTGGTGAATCATGAAAAAATCGAAAATTATGAAACCGCTCCTGTACCTCTTTGGACTGAGTCTGCTTGGACTCACTGTCACCCTGATCCATAAGACCAACCTGGGGATGAGCAGTTGGGATGCGCTGAACCGGAATTTCCATGAAGGAGTTCCGATTGAATACAAATATCTGACGCCGATTTTTGCCTTGGTCTTGATCAGTCTCGCCTATTTGATTGATTGGAAGCGGCCCGACTGGTTGTTTCTTTTTCCCATTGGCGTCAGTTTTTATATCGGCTTTGTCATCGACGGCTTGTTACTTGTAATCCCCTCGGTCACAGAAGCGGGACTGGTCATCAATCTTCTTTATCTGCTTCTGGCTTTGATTGTTTGTGCCGTCGGACTGAACTTGATAATCTACTGCAAGTATCCCCTGCCGGCCCTTGACGCCTTCTGCAACGCCCTTGCCAAACGCTTCAAAGTGAGCTTCGGCACCGGCAAGCTGATCGGTGAGGTGCTCGCGCTTTTCCTGACGGTGATCGTCGGCCTTGCCTTCCATCACCAAGAACAGTGGTTTTTCATCGGACCGACGACCATCATCTTTACTGCCACTATCGGTTTTTTCATCGATTTGTTAAAAAGGCCGGTCAATTACTTATTGGAGGAGAAACATGATCATTGAGATCTACGCTGACAATCTGAGACCCAAGGACGTGAAATTCAATCAGTTGTTCTATGCGGTTTCCTTGATTGTCGTTAAAGAAGGTCGGGTATTGTTGCTGCATGATCCAAAGAATAACACATATTTGTTTCCCCGAATCGCCTATTATCGGGAACCCGATCGCGATTTGGCGCTCGCTTCACTAGCTAACAGTTTGAAAGTTGAGATCAGCGCTGCGATCAAGTCGGTTTCCTTGCATGAACATTTTCCAAAGCGATCCTATGTCTGTCATTACTACAAGATTGAAATAGTTGACAAAGAACAGCCGATGCTCTCCTCTGTTTCTTCGTTGGCATATGTTTGGCAGAAGGATTATGATGCGCTCGAGATTCTTGGCGACTATCATGGAGATGAGCCTTGGGGTTCGCAAAAAATGGAAAGGGATTTTATCGCCCTGATCAACTCGATCTGATTATCACTGGTCATCGGAAATACCCGTTTTGAAGGTAAATATTTCTTGCATATGTCGATACCCTGTGATATAATCATACCGCGCCCAAATCTGGAATCAACGAATCTCCGACGTTGATTGCGGATCTGGGTAAGTCATAACGTTGGAGGAGAAAAAGATGGCTTTGACTAAGGAACGAATCAAGGAAATCGTCGCTGAATACGGCATAAAAGAAGGAGACACCGGTTCTCCTGAGATTCAGATCGCACTTCTTACCGAGGAGATCAACACGCTTAACGAGCACCTGCTCACGCACAAGCATGATTTTCATTCGCGTCGCGGCTTGCTGATAAAGGTTGGGAAACGGAGATCGCTTCTCAAGTACCTGCAATCGGTATCAATCGAACGCTATCGCACCTTGATCAAGAAACTCGGATTACGCCGCTAGTATCACCATCTGAGCACCCATCATCACGGGTGCTTGTTCTTTTTAAAAAGAAAACAGATTCAAGAATTTGTGTAATGATTATTCTTAGATTCATTTTCTAACGAGAAATGAGGAAAAACATATGAGTGAAAAACAAGTATTCGTGATGGATCTGAATGGCAGGAAACTTCAGATTGAAACCTCACAACTGGCAAAACAAGCGACCGGAGCCTGCTTGGTCCGCTATGAAGACACTGCTGTATTAAGCGTCGCTGTCGTCGGGGATCAGCCAACAAGCCAAGACTTTTTCCCCTTGATGGTCATGTATCAGGAAAAACTTTACGCCGCGGGCAAGATTCCCGGTGGTTTTCTAAGACGTGAAGGACGGCCGACTGAAAAAGAGATCTTAACATCAAGAGCGATCGACAGGCCGCTCAGACCTTTGTTTGCGGAAGGATTCCGCAATGAGGTCCAAATCATCAACACCGTCATGTCCGTCAATCCCGATTGTTCGCCTTACATCGCATCGCTGATTGGTTCTTCACTTGCCCTCGGAATCGGCGGCATTCCCTTCGACGGACCGGTAGCCGGCGTTGTCGTCGGCCTGATCGACGGAAAGTTCATCCTCAACCCCTCCGCGGAAGAACTTCTTTTGTCGGAGATCGACTTGACGGTTGCAGGCACCAAGGATGCCATCAACATGGTCGAAGCCGGCGCCAAGGAAGTGGCCGAGGAAGTCATCCTCGATGCCATCATGTTTGCCCATGAGGAAATCAAGAAAATCATCGCCTTCGAGGAAGAGATCATCGAGAAGGTTGGAAAAAAGAAAATCGCCATCGAACTCCAAGTCGTTCCTGAAGCGATCAAGGATGCCGTTTACAAACTCGAGCGCGGTCGCATCGTCAAAGCCGTCTCGACCAAGGATAAGTTGGAGCGACAAGCCAAGATCAAGGGGATTGAAGATGAAATCCGCGAAAATCTCAAAGAAGAATTCCGAAAAATGGGCCGTGACAAGGACGAGATCGAAACCGACATCATGTTCGTCAACCAAGTCCTGGAGACAATCCAAGTTGATGAGGTCAGGCGACTGATCACCGTCGATAAAATCAGGCCGGACGGCCGTCAACTTGACGAGTTGAGATCACTTGCCTGCGAAATCGACCTATTCGAACGCACTCACGGGTCGGCTCTGTTTACCAGAGGTCAGACCCAGGCGCTCGCCACAGTCACCCTCGGAGCACTCGGAGAAGCCCAGATCATCGACGGCGTTTCCATCGAAGAGGGCAAACGTTTCATGCTTCACTACAACTTCCCGCAGTTTTCCGTCGGTTCCACCGGGCGTTACAGCGGACCGGGGAGACGGGAGATCGGACATGGCGCTCTCGGCGAGAGAGCCTTGCTTCAAGTAATGCCCTCGGAAGAGGAATTCCCCTACACCGTCCGCGTTGTCTCTGAGATTTTAGAGTCAAACGGCTCATCTTCGCAGGCGACGATCTGCGCCGGATCATTGGCGCTGATGGCGGCCGGCGTCCCCCTTAAAGCTTCTGTGGCGGGAATCGCGATGGGGCTTGTGAAGAAAGGCAACGATTACACAATCTTGACTGACATCCAGGGTCTAGAGGATCATTTCGGCGATATGGATTTCAAAGTTTCCGGCACCCGGAAAGGGATTTGTTCGTTACAAATGGACATCAAGATCTCAGGTATCACTAGGGAGATCTTCAAGGAAGCCTTGAAACAAGCCAACAAGGGCAGGATGGAGATTTTGGATGCCATGGACAGCGTCATTTCCAAGGGCAGAGCGGAGCTCTCCAAGTACGCTCCCAAGGTCAAGATGATGATGGTCCACATCGACAAGATCAGGGAAATCATCGGCAGTGGCGGAAAGACGATCAGTTCGATCATCGAACAATGCAACGATGTCAAGATCGACATCGAACAAAACGGCCGGGTTACGATCATGCATCAAGATAATTTCTTCATTGAGAAAGCCGCAAAAATGATCGAAGACATCATCCGCGAAGTCGAAGTCGGCGAGATCTATCAGGGAAAAGTCGTAAGGATCGAAAAGTTTGGCGCTTTCGTGGAGCTTTGGGCGGGACAGGATGGGCTTGTCCATATCCGTAACCTAGCCAAAGAGCGTATCGCCAAGGTCGAAGACGTTGTCAAACTCGGCGACATCATCACCGTGAAAGTCATCGGCGTCGATGACAAGGGCCGCGTCGATCTGTCGCGAAAAGCGGTTCTTGATTCCATAAAGTAGAAATTTGTTGTATAATAGAGTTGTCAGGCCATCGGACAATTGAGCGCCCTTGGCGTTAGGAAAGTCCATGCTAGCACAGACTGTGATGTCTGTAGTGATTGTGCTAAACGAAACCATAAGTTTAGGCGCCAGAAATGGCGACGGCGGCGAATTGGATGTCAAAGGCCATAGTAGCCGTAAAGTGCCACAGAGACGAATCGTGCCGAACAGGCACGGCTGAAACGCGGTAAACCCCACAAGCTAGAAACCCAAATTATGGTAGGGGCACGACGGAACGGGAAGCGAACCGAGTCTGTCGCCGGGCTTGTCCCGGAGATAAATGATTGTCGCTCCCGCAAGGGAGTACAGAACATGGCTTACAGATGGCCTGATCCTAAAAAGCATATTCCGATATGCTTTTTTTATTGACAAGGGAACCCATTGCCGGAGAAAAAACTTGAAAGGGTTTGCTTGGTATAGTAAAATTAATGGGAAGGGAGGCTGACACCATGACCGACAATTATGATCAATACCGGAAACGGCAGTTGCGGATTCGCAACTTTTCGATCATCGCTCATATCGATCATGGGAAGTCGACCCTTGCCGACCGGATCCTCGAACTCACCAACGCCGTCTCCATGCGGGAAATGAAAAGCCAGTTGCTCGACTCGATGGATCTCGAACGCGAGCGCGGAATCACGATCAAACTCAATTCGGTCGAACTCAATTATCTAAGCGACAGCCAAGAAGAATACATCTTTCATTTGATCGACACCCCGGGGCATGTCGATTTCACCTATGAGGTCTCCCGTTCTCTCGCCGCCTGCGAAGGCGCCATTCTCGTTGTCGATGCCTCTCAGGGAATCGAGGCGCAGACGCTGGCGAACGTCTATCTGGCACTCGACAACAACCTGGAGATCATTCCGGTCATCAATAAAATCGATCTTCCGGCTTCACATCCGGAAAGGGTCAAAAAGGAGATCGAGGATGTCATCGGCATCGATGCCTCGAACGCGATCCTGGCATCCGCCAAGGAGGGGATCGGCATCAAGGAGATCCTCGAAGAAATCTGCGAGCGCATCCCGGCGCCGAATGGTGATCCGGAAGCCCCCTTCCAGGCGTTAATCTTTGATTCATATTATGATACCTATCGGGGCGTCATTCCCTTGATCCGAGTCGTCAATGGCGTGCTCAAGACCGGTGAAGAGATCAGAATGATGGCGACAGGAGCCACATATGAGGTTACCGAGATCGGCGTTTACACCCCCAAGGAGGAATCGAGGCCGTATCTTGGCCCGGGGGACGTCGGTTGGCTCTCCGCCACGATCAGGAATGTCGACACAATCCATGTCGGCGATACGATCACGAAAAGCGGACAACCCGCGCTCAAACCCCTACCCGGCTATCGGAAACTTACTCCGATGGTCTATTCGGGCGTCTATCCCGTTGACGCCGACGATTACGGCGATCTGAAAGAAGCGCTCGAAAAACTGAAACTCAGCGACGCGTCGCTGATCTATGAGCCCGAATCCTCCGAAGCCCTCGGTTTTGGTTTCCGTGCGGGCTTCCTCGGATTGCTTCATATGGAAATTTTCCAAGAACGCCTCGAGCGGGAGTTCAAACAAAACGTCATCGCGACGGCTCCGTCTGTGAATTATCAAGTCCACCTGACCGACAACACGGTGATTGAGATCGACAATCCGGCGCTGATGCCGCCAATCCAGAGAATCAAGCGGATCGAGGAGCCCTATGTCCGGGCGATCATCATCACTCCAAAGGATTTCGTTGGCAACATCATGGAACTCTGTCAGTTGAAGCGCGGCGTTTTCAAAGACATGCAGTATGTCAGCGATTCTCGCGTCGAGATCATCTACGAGATGCCGTTGTCGGAGATCATCTTCGATTTTTTCAATCGGCTCAAATCCGGTTCAAAGGGCTATGCTTCATTTGATTACGAACCAATCGGCTATCGCGAAAGTCGACTTGTGAAGGTTGATATTCTTATAAATGGAGAATTGGTTGACGCCCTTGCTTTGATCTTGCATCAGGATTTTGCCTATCAGCGGTCGTTGAAGATTTGTCAGCGGTTGAAGCAACTGCTTCCAAGACAGCTCTTTGAAATCCCGATCCAGGCTGCCATCGGTTCCAAAGTCATCGCCAGAACCAATATCAAGGCTTTGCGCAAGGATGTGCTCGCCAAGTGTTATGGCGGCGATGTCAGTCGCAAGAAGAAACTGTTGGAGAAACAAAAACTTGGCAAGAAGCGGATGAAAGCGGTGGGAGCCGTTGAAATCCCCCAGTCGGCTTTCATGGCTGTCTTGTCGCTTGATGATGAATAGAAAGGCGCCCCTGTGCAGGGCGCCTTTATTTTTGAGGTGCATAATGGTATACAAACACCAATTATTATGTTAACATAATATTGGTGATCGGTTTGATTAAGGGTCTGTACATCCATATTCCGTTTTGCCGGAATATCTGTAGTTACTGTGATTTTTGTAAACTTGTGGCCAAGCCAGAACTGATCGACAACTATCTTCAGTCGTTGGCAACGGAGCTGGGGCATGTCAGATCGCTTTTGGACATGATCGAAACGATCTACATCGGCGGGGGGACTCCAACCAGTCTGAGCGCACCGGCATTTGGACGTGTTTTGAAGATGATTACCAACAATTTGAATACGAGAACCATCACCGAGTACACCGTTGAGGCCAACCCCGAGGATATCGATTATAGCAGGGCATCTCTGATGCGGGATGCCGGTGTGACGAGAGTTTCTCTCGGAGTCCAGACTTTCGATATGGATATTCGACAACACATGCATAGAAAGCATGGCTTCGCAACTATCAAAAAGGCTGTCGATATTTTAAGGGATTTTGACTTTGACATCAACATCGACATGATCTACGGTTATCCAGGACAAAGTATCGACTCTGTGAATAATGATCTTGAATTGCTTTTGAAACTCGACCCGGCTCACGTTTCTTACTACCAGCTGATTTTAGAGGAGAAAACGGAACTGGGCTACCTAGTGAGGAAGGGTGTGCTCTTCCTGGATGAAGATCAGGTCTTTGAGCAAGGAAAGCTAGTCAATCTCAGGCTTGAAAAGGCAGGGTTGCGACGTTACGAAATCAGCAATTACGCTCGTCCCGGGCGGGAGGCAAAACACAACCTGCTTTACTGGAATCTTGAAGAATATCTCGGCATCGGTTTGGGGGCCGCATCACAATATGGCCATCGCCGTTATCATAACCCAGATCGGATCAGCGATTATCTGAACCAAGTACTTGAGTTCGGGCATCCCCTGGAGACTGTAGAAGAATTTGAACCGGAAAAGGAAACGATTATCCTTGGTCTCCGCCTGGTGGAAGGCATCAGCCTCACGGCTTTCGAGAAACGGTTTGGCAGCTCGCCATTCACACTCTTTCCCGGGTTAAGGAAACACTTGGACAATGGCTTGCTTGAGTTGAGGGGAACACGTCTCAGACTCACCGATCGCGGTCTGGATCTTGCCAATCAGGTTTTCCTGGTGGTCATATAGGAGGGAAGCATGCTCAAAGCTTTATTGAAAGAATACGTTTATTACTTACGCACCGAAAAAGGCCTCAGCAAAAACACGATCATTTCCTATGAGAATGACATCAAGGACTATTTGGGCTTCATCAGCAACAACTACGGCATCAAGCGGATGAATCAAGTCGAGAAGAAACATCTGCAAAACTACATCTCGCGGCTCAAGAGACAGGAGATGGTGCCCGCGAGCATCACCCGCAAACTCTCCTCGATCCGTTCGTTCCACAAGTATCTTTTGCTTGAGAAAGAAGTGAGCGAGAACATCGCAAGCAAAGTCCAGAAGCCGAAGACGGCGAGGACGCTCCCGGTCGTCTTGAATCTCGAGGAGATCAATCGGCTTTTGAAAGTCTCTATCGGCGAAGGGAAGCCATCGGATCTGCGCAATGTGGCGATGATCGAACTCGCCTATGGAGCCGGTCTCCGGGTAACGGAATTGATCGCTCTAAAACTTTCTGATCTGCACCTCAATATGGGTTTCGTCAATATCACCGGGAAAGGAAACAAGGAACGGATCGTCCCCCTTGGCGAAGAGGCGGTGATCGCCATCAGGAACTATCTATCGCAGTCAAGGCCGAAACAAAATCCCATTGATAAAGAATCCGTATTCATCAACAACCGGGGCAGGCAGATCAGCCGTGTGGGCTTTTTCAAAGTGATCCAGACGCTTGCCAAAAAGGCGGGAATCGAAAAACCGATCTCGCCTCACACCTTGAGACATTCCTTTGCGACCCATATGCTTGAAAACGGAGCGGATCTCAAAGCGGTTCAGGAACTTCTCGGACACGAGGATATCCTGACGACCGAAAATTATACCCACATCAGCAAAAAACATCTTGTAGAGGCATATACGAGTGCCCATCCACGGGCAAGGAAGGGATAATAATCATGAAATACAAACGCATATTCCTGATTGTCATCGATTCCGTCGGGGTCGGCGCCTTGCCGGACGCCAAGGCTTACGGCGACCAAGGAGCGAACACGATAGGCAACCTGGCAAAGGCTGCCGGCGGGATCGCTTTACCGACGCTCGGCGCTTTTGGCTTTGGAAACCTGACGGAAATCATCGGTGTCCCGCCGGTAGAACGGCCACTTGCGAACACCACGAAACTAGCCGAGCTTAGCAATGGCAAAGACACGATGACGGGTCACTGGGAGATGATGGGGATCAAGACCGTCAAACCGTTCAAGACCTTCACCGACAAAGGCTTCCCGAAAGCGTTGCTCGATGAATTGGAGAAAGCTTCGAATAGAAAGATAATTGGCAACGTCGCGGCCTCCGGCACAGAGATCATTGCCACATTGGGCGCTGAGCATTGTCGGACAGGAGCCTTGATCGTTTACACCTCCGCCGATTCGGTTTTGCAAATTGCGGCACACGAGGAAGTCGTGCCGCTAGTCGAACTCTACGACATTTGCAAGAAAGCCAGGCAGATTACCATGAGAGATGAATGGAAGGTCGGGCGGATCATCGCCAGGCCGTTCCTCGGCAGCGAAAAAACCGGTTTCAAACGGACGACCAATCGCCATGATTATGCTCTCAGTCCGCCTGAGGATACGGTGCTCAATTATCTGGAACGGGATAAGTATGACGTCATTTCCGTCGGGAAGATCCGTGATATCTTTAACAACTCCGGCATCACCGACCATCATCCCATTATCTCCAACCATGACGGCATGATGAAAACAATGGCGCTCGCCGAGAGCGAATTCACCGGACTGACATTTGTCAATCTGGTCGATTTTGACGCTCTCTATGGTCACAGGCGCGACGTCAAGGGCTACAAGCATGCTCTTGAGGAGTTTGATAGCGATCTCGGGGAATTGTGTAAAAAAATCACGAGCGACGATCTGTTAATGATCACGGCTGATCACGGTAACGATCCTACCTATTCTGGAACCGATCATACCCGCGAATATGTCCCCTTGTTCATCTTTAATCCCGATCTTCAAGGGCAGTTCATGGCACCGGGGGAGACCTTTGCGAATATCGGGGCGACGATCGCTGAGAATTTCAATGTTTCCCAAACCGACATCGGCATAAGTTTGTTGAAAGATCTTCGCTAAAAAAAATGACGCTCATTAATAGAGTGTCATTTTCATACATAGGGAGTTTTTTTTGCCGTCCGCCGGATCAATTTGATGTTTTTTCTTAGTTTCCGGTTCGCTTCTTTTGAAACGAAACGGAAGATGTCACGGATATCGGGATTGCGTTTGGCAAACTTGATATAAGGCTTGTAGGAATTAGTCAATTGTGTGAATTCGGAAGCGATCTCTTCGCGGAAACGGTGATTGGTCAAGCGGCCGTTTTCGTATTCAGCGGTCAAATCTTTGACCTGTTGCTCATGCTGGATTGCCAGTGCCTTCCTAGTTTCGGCGTCGTACTGGTTGGTCGCATCGAGTTCGTTATTAAGATCCGCAAGCGTTTGATCACGCTTTGCGATGATCGTAGCTATGATGGTTTGTCTTTCATCTTCATGCTTTTTGATTTCCTGCTTATACGCTTCAAGTTCAGCCTGGAAAGCTTCCTCAAGAAGGTTCATTTTCTCTGCGTATGCTTCGCTCGCGTTATCCCTAGCGGTTGAAAGTTCATCGATTTTCATGCGCAGGGCGGCATTGTCGGAATCAGGCATCTCCATGAAATAGATTTTTACGTATTCGTCAAGAAGAGCCTGAGTCTCATTTTCAAGTTCGATTTCGGCAGTTTTGAGTTTGTAGCGAAGCCGCTTGTTAATGCTTTCGAGAGTCTGGTAGAAAGTCGGATCAAGAATATTCACTTTTTGATCGAGATAGGGTTTTAGGGCATCATAGCGATCCTTCGCGAAAGTGTATTGCTCTTTCATTTCCTGGATCGTGTCGTCGCGAAGCGTCTCGGCGTCTTTCAAAGCATCTTCAAGGTGGGCATCAAGGTCGCGGAGACGTCGCTTCGTTTGAATGATTTTTTGGTCTTTTTCCAGTGCCTCAAGGATCTGGATCTGGCTGGCCTCATAGCCCTTGCGGAGTTTTTCAAGGTCTTTGTTCAACAGTTTTTGGATTTTGAGATCTTTGGTTTCTTCCAACATATGGAGATTTTTATATAACTCAACCTGGTATTCGTTTTCGAGGATTGTGATATTCTTATGGTATTTCTGTTCGGCGCTTTCAATAAATTCATTGAAATAGGCGCGCTCTTCATCGACAGCCTTGATGATTGCCTCAATTCGGAGACGATATTCAATATTGGCTAGATCGATCTGTTCTTTGGTGAAGCGCATCTGGTTTTCGAGAGTTGTCAGGAGAAACTCGTTATGGATCGCGTTTTCTTCGCTGACTCTTGAAGACTGCATAACCAAATAACTGAGTTCATTTTCAAACATCGTCTTGAAGTGGAGAGCCTTCATATCATATTCCTTGAGACCGAGCTTGACCTTGGAGGCAGCCTCGACGACGTGGATATTGTAAGTTTCGCGGCCACGGATATCCGCGATGATCAATTCAAGGACCTCAGAATTCCAGGCGCGGTTCAAACCGGCAACCTGGTGGAGGTACTCAAGATGGTAGTTCATCGCGGTTTCAAGGCGGTCGATCAAGATCCGTTCGCGCTGGACCATGTTTTTGGCGGTGAACACCATCGCTTTTTTGTCTAGGATGGAAATCTGGATGTCGGCGATCAGTTCGATCAGTTCGATTTGCTGGAGCAGCATCTGTTTTTTCACCTGATAGATGAGTTTGTTCTCAACCTCATTGATTTTAGTTTTGATATTGATGCTGTTGATATCAAAATCAATGTTGAGTTTGAGTTCTTTATTCATTGCCAGAATCTCGAGGTGGTCAAGTTCGGCTTTGATGATTTTGGTCGAATCATCACCGATTGCCTGGGCTAAAAAAGTGTCGTAATCCATCAAGTTCTGGTATAAGGACAGCGTTCTTTCGAGATTGTTCATTGTTTTCGCCGATTCGATCAAGTATTCCTTGAGCATGCGGTTCAAATATCGGCGCTGTTTTCTTGCAAGGAATCTGGCCCGTTTTTCAGCATGTTCTTCGAGTAACCGATATTGATTCAGGGTTTCGACGGCTAGGGCAAGTTTTTCCGCTTCGTGTTTGTCTTTCTGGGCCTCGGCTTCGAGCAATCGGGTTTTCAAAACAATGAGATTCGCTTGGGGATCAGTGAAAAAATCGGCTGTGCCTGTCAATTCGAGCGACTTTTGTTCAAGCAAGCGTTCCTTGATCTCCTTGATGAGATAACTTGCTTTCTCATTGAGGTGGGCGATCATTTTGGCATTCTGAGATTCAAGATGTTTCTTAAAGGTGTTATATTGAACGATCTTGTCTGATACTAGCGCTTGGATATCAATGGAAGTGGGGTCGGCAACCGGAGAAAACATCAATTGGTTGTCGAGATAATTCTTCATCTCTCGGGTGAAGAAGGTTTCAATGTTCTGGATTGTCTCGTTTTTGCGCTTGATGATGTCGGTAATGCCGTCATCCATGTGGGTAATTTCTTCGTTGAGGGAGAGAAAAGTATTGATGATTTCTTCTTGGTGCCGGGAGAGGATATTTTGGAACTGGTTCGACACTTTTTCAATATAGGCGTAATAGTCTTGGTTTTCCACGATGACATCGAGAAAATGGCGACGGAAAGAGTCGAAGAAATTAACCTTGACCTGGATGAGAGCCTTGTTGAGATAGTCGAGCGTATCGACGAGGTCATCGGCGTGGGCCCGGTCAAAATCGAGAATAGAGACATTATTAGCATGGACTTTTGCTTCGGTTTGGGCGATTATTTCCTGCCTGTCGACAATGACGGTCTCGTCATGGTAGATAATTGAGTCTTTAAGTTGGGCCGCCTGTTCCTTGAGGGAGATCAATCTTTCCTCGATCGCTTCGATATTATTGAGCGTGATCTGTCTGTGGGTCTGGGCATGATGGGTGATGGATTGGAAGAAACGCTCAAACAAGGCCAGTTCGGATTCAAAGGCTGTTTTAGACTTCTCGAGAAATGTTTTTTTGTTGTCGAGCTCCTGTTGAAGCTTGTTCTTTGTTTCTGCCATTTCTCCTCCTGAGGCTTAGCCGATGATGCGCTTTTCTTTGTCTTTCATCCGCTGTTCTTCATCGGCTATCATCTTTTTGGTCTGGTTAGACTTGTCAATGGTTTCAAGAAAAACGAGATCCGTTTTTTCGTAGATATACTCTTGAAACTTCAGAAAACTGTCAAATGGTTTGAGAGGCAGGTCATTGTTTAAAACTTCAGTGTATTTTGTCTGGTCTCTAAGGAAATCTTTAAAATCTTTGGCGAAGACAAGGTCAGTATTGTGAAACTGTGATAGAAAATCGTTTTCAGCGGTTTGGATTTGTCGATACAACTCAAGATAGTCTGACGGCAGCCGCTTTCTGATAGCTTCGATCGTTTCAATGAATTTAGGACGGGCGATAAATTTCTGTGATTCAATCGCCGTCAACTGATCATGCATGGAATGGTTGCGTTTTTCAACAAGAGCCATTTTTTCGGTTTCGAGTTGCTTTGATAGCGCTCTAGTATCTTCAGGAAGTTGGATGACTTTTTTGTCAAGTGTGATCAGGGCCTGATCATAGTCGGCTAATTTGGAGAGAGTTGATTTTTCAATGAAGTCAGTTTCATGTTGGTAAAGATATTCCGAGTGTTTTTTGAACATCTGATAGACTTTCAGAAAATCAGAATGGCGTTTTTTCATGAGTTTACGTTCTGATTCGTATCGCTTTCGATCGGTTCGAAGTTGCATTCTCAGGGCTTTTTCATTGTCACTGATCATATTTGCCAACTCGCGTTTGATGAACTCAAGTTTCGCTTTCGAGGCATGGACTTGGCTGAGATAAGCATCATTGACGAGTTTGACCTTGTCTTTTAGGATATTGTTCAGGACTTCGGCTCTTTTAGTGATGGTTTTGATTTGCCGGTTTTTGCGTTTGCCGGTTTTGACGGCATCGTAGACAAGCCGATCAAATTCGCGGTTGATGATTCTGACAGTTTTATTTCTTTGTTGGTTGCTTCTTTCGATAAAAAGGACATCATCTCTGGTGATATCGATCTCAGCACTATCAATGATCTTTCTCATGGAAGACAGGATACCATCGATTAGTTTGATTGATTCAACGTAGAAGGTTTCGAGAATGGCATATGTTTTCCTTGATTTGCCGGAAGTTCTTTTCAACAATTTAAGAGACCGAGCAGAAAGAGTGCTGTATCGCGAGAGATATTGTTTCCTCAACGAAGCGACAGTTTCTAAATTGAACTGAGGCCGGAGTTGCAGAAGCGATGCTTCGGCAAGCGTGAACGCTTTGTCGATGTTTTCGCAAACAAGACGGAGAAAACCGTTTTTGTCAGTCAAATCGGCAGCTTGGGCGTTTGCGGTGTTTCGGTCAAGTCTGAGGAGGCTCCGCTTGAGAGAATAGAGATGATTATCAAACAAGCGCTGAATTGCGAAGATTGTCGAATAGAAGTGATTCTTATAAAGAACCAAGGCCTGTTCACTTTTCTGAACTTTCTGGGCTGAGAGCGACTCGATCTGACGGATGATCTTTTCTCTGCTTTTTTCAAGGTAATAGGCATACTCACGTTCGGATTCATTGACTGTTATCCGTCGCTTGATCATATCGGCGTCACTTTCGTTCAAGTCAATCAGTTTCTGGGTCTTGTGCACGTAGTCAACGACGGTCTCGCTTCCAGCCTGCATCTCAAGATCATTTGTCTTTCTCAGATGCTCATAGCCACGGGCAAGCAGATTGGCATGCTTGGAGAAATAATACTCCAATGTGAGTTTCTCGAGTTTTTCCTTCGTTGCCTGTTCAGAAACCATTAGGGCATGCTGGGCGTAAAACAAAGCGAGTTCTTTGTCAAATGTCAGATCACGGATGTTTTTCTCGGAAGCGGCTAAAGCAAGAAGATGTCTGATGGAACTATTAAGCACAGACTTGTCCTTGTGGATTTGGTTAGCGGATTTTTCCACGAGGAGCAGGCTTTCTTGATAGGTGTGTTCCGAGCGGATTTTTTGCATGTTAATGTCATGTTGATAACAAGCAAAATATTCATCATTATCTAATCCGGCAATATATTTCTGATAATCTCCGGTGATATCAACAGATTCCATTTTTTTGCGGATTTCTGCGATTTCCAGCTGATTATTTGATTCAAGCGTGATGATCTTTTTGCTTAATTCATCGATTTTTGAAACAAGGTCAGTCAATTTGCTCGTTACACTGTTCACATGGACCATAACCTTGAGCTTGTAGTCTTCGACGGTTTTGGTGCTCAGGGAGATGTAGGCGTTCTTAGTGTCAGCAAGTTGGTTGTTGTATTCTAGAAGACTGCTCAACAAACCATCAAGTTCGTTAAAAGATTCACGTGTGTAAAATGCAAAATTACTGTATAAATTAACGCTGTTTTGGTAGAAAGCCGCAGGCATGTAATAGGCAAGTTTGATCTCTTCGACTCTCTTGAAAGAATCAATTTTGATTTTTTTGATTTCGTTTTGGTATTTGGATATCAACAAATCAGACATTGCTTGGTTTTTGTGAAGCAGATAGTCAGCTTTTTCCTGGGCAATCTCATACTGAAGAATCGCTTTCTCGGTTTCTAGCTTGTCGTTACTCGCATCGTAGTCGACGATGCGTTGCCCGAGGACAAGCAATGATTTTTCGAGTTCGGTTTTGACCATTTGGTCAAAAACGGTCCTTTTGTGATTGACATCGCGAATTTGTTTGACATATTGCCTGATGATTATCTGATTGAGTTGTGAATGCGGTTTTTGCCGTTCGAGATTCAAATTTTCGATTTTATCTTTCTGTTTGAGAAACAAGTCGGAAGTGGACTTGAACAAAACCGTTATCCGGTTTCCAGTCTCACGAAGCGACTCGATTATTTTCAGGATCGACTCATTCATGAACGCGACTTCGTTCATTGAAGTTGACTGCAATTCTTTTGCAAGCGTCTCAAGTGCATTTCGGGACTGTTCGATGGTCCACAAGAGGCGGTTGGCTTGCTGGGCATTTCGTTCTTGGTATTCTTTGTGGATGTTTGCGAGAACAGCATCTTCTTGATTGATGAAGTCGATATGGACTTTCATCTCATGGTCGATCTTTTTGTTTATTGCGTCGGTTAGTTCAAGGTATTTGGAATAGGCATCTTGACGGAGATTATCAATGCTGGCCATGATGCTTTTGAATTGTTCGGTCTCAGCTTTTGTGCGTCCATCGAAAACAGCTCTCTGATGCGAGAGATCGGAGTCTATTTTTGAGAAGATGTCTTCATATTCTTCGTTGATGAGAGAAACGGCCGCAAGATAGTCATCTTCTTGCTGGCGGTATTCGATCGCATGATTGTTTTCGAACGATTCGTAGTTGTCTCTGATACGCTCGATTTCTTGGATATGGTTGTTTCTAGTATCATCCAAATTGCGCTCGAGAGTTTCCCGAGCGCTGAGAAAGTCACTTCTGATTTTTGGGAAATGATTGAGGTAATATGAAATGATATCGCGGTGTTTTGCCATTTTTCCACCTCCCAATAGATTACTTGTTTTTATTATAATACAGCACAACGTATAATTCAAGAAAAGCAAGCAAATTATTCCCTGTAAAAACCCACGATATTTGATATAATAGTGTCGAGGTGTTGTTAATGGACAAACGGATTGTAGCAAATAACTTGCTGGTGGACGATGAAATCGAAATTACGTTAAGACCGCAATCGTTTTTGGAATTCATCGGTCAACAATCCGTCAAGGACATGATCATGATTGCGGTTCAAGCAGCCAAAAAACGCGAGGAATCACTTGATCATGTACTTCTTTACGGACCACCCGGACTTGGAAAGACCACTTTGGCATCGGTCATCGCTCATGAACTAGGCGTGTCCATCAAGGTTTGTAGCGGCCCGACGATCGAGAGAACAGGAGATCTTGCGGCTATCCTCTCATCTCTTGAACCAGGTGACGTCCTCTTTATTGACGAAATCCATCGACTCCCGCGGATCGTCGAAGAAATCCTATATTCCTCCATGGAAGATTTTGTGATCGACATCGTCGTCGGAAAAGACACCGGCGCAAAGTCAATACGTGTTGATTTACCGCCATTTACCCTTGTTGGAGCGACGACAAGGTTCGGTGATCTTTCCGGACCGCTCCGGGAACGTTTCGGCATTGTTCACCGTCTTGATTTTTATGAGATCAATGATCTTGAGACGATTTGCAGAAGAACTGCCGGCATCTATGACTGCACAATTGATCCGCTAGCGGTAAACGAACTGGCAAAGAGAAGTCGGGGGACTCCGCGGATTGTCAACCGTCTGTTTCGCAGGGTTCGTGATTTTGCGGATATTCTCGGTGATGGGGAGATCACTCTCGACATCACAAAAAAAGCGTTGGAAAAATTGAAAATCGATGAAAACGGTCTTGATCGAAAGGACCGGGAGTATCTTACTACAATCATCGACAAATATCGGGGCGGGCCGGTTGGACTTGAGACGATTGCCACATCGATCAGCGAAGACCCGCTCACTTTGGAGGATGTCTATGAGCCTTATTTGATCCAGCAAGGTTATCTGTCGCGGACTCCCAGAGGGCGCGTTGTCACGGAAAAGGCATACCAGCATCTGAAAAAGGGATATCAAGGGAGTCTGTTTTAATGAAAACCAGTGACTTTAATTATCCTCTTCCAGAGTCATTGATTGCCCAGAAGCCGCTGAAAAACCGTTCGGATTCGCGACTACTCGTTTTTGACTGCCGATCAAACTCTCTTGAGCATGATCGGTTTTTCAATTTGGGCAATCATCTTAAACCGGGAGATACGCTGGTTCTTAACAATACCAGAGTGATCCCGGCACGGCTGCTCGGAAACAAACTTGAAACCGGAGCCGGGATTGAAATCCTTTTGCTCAGGCAGCTAGAAGCGGATAATTGGGAAACGCTTGTCAAACCTGCCCGGAGGGTTATGGAAGGCACCATTGTTTCATTTGGTGAGGGGATGTTATTGGCGGAATGTGTGGGCGTGCGCGAAGAGGGAATCAGGATCATGAGGATGATCTACCGCGGAGTTTTTCTCGAAATCCTCGATCAACTGGGAGAAATGCCGCTACCTCCATACATTCATCAAAAAATATCCGATCGTGAGCAGTATCAGACTGTTTACGCAAAAGTCGATGGCAGCGCTGCCGCACCCACCGCCGGGTTTCATTTTACAGAAGACTTATTGAAAAACCTGCAAAATATGGGTGTTGATATTCTGTATTTGACCTTGCATGTTGGCTTGGGGACTTTCCGTCCGGTACAAACCGAGGATCTTACCAAGCATGTCATGCATAGCGAAACTTTTGTCATGCCTGATGCTGTCGCTCGAGCCTTGAACAGGGCAAAGGAAACAAAACGGCGAATCATCGCCGTCGGTACGACTTCGACCCGTGTCCTTGAAGCGAACTTCCATAAATATGGGTGCTTCAAAGCCGATTCTGGTATGACCGACATCTTCATCTATCCTGGGTTCCAGTTTTTGGCGATTGACGGTTTGATTACCAATTTTCACTTGCCGAAGTCAAGCCTGTTGATGCTGGTTAGTGCTTTTACATCAAGGGAGCTCATCATGAACGCCTACCAAGAGGCAATAAGAGAAAAGTATCGGTTTTTTTCCTTCGGAGATGCTATGTTTTTGAAATAAAAAAGGCCTGACGGCCTTGATCGTTCATTCTAGGGGTTTGATTCGCTTGATCAGATATAAGAACGGCGTATCCATCACGGCCACAATCGCTTTAACCAGGTATGTCGACAAGATGATTTGAAAAACAACCGGGAAAGAATATACGCCGAGAAAGGCTATGAGTACGAAGATGATCGTATCGACAAGTTGACTCACGAATGTCGATCCCTTGTTTCTGATCCATAAGTGCTTGTCTGCCGGCAGTTTTTCTCTAATCTTCTGGAACAAATAGATGTCGAAACACTGAGACACGATATAGGCAGTCAGGCTACCCAAGACAATTCTCGGAAAGAAACCAAAAATCGTTTTAAGCGAATCTTGGCTGATATCCTCAGCGTTTGGTTGGAAAAGAAGCGCCACCTGCATGATGATCAATGTGGCACAAAGTGCAAAGAACCCCAGTAAAACCGCTTTGGTCGCCACGCGCTTGTCATACAGTTCATTGAGAGCATCGGTAGCGAGAGAAACGGTTCCGTACATGATATTTCCCATCGTGGCGTGCAGCCCGAAGACGGTGATTGACTTCGTAACCTGAATATTGGCAAGAATGGTTCCGATCGCGATCCAGGCGATGATACCGATTTTCCCAAACAACCTGTATATTGCCAGAAAGAGCAAAAAGTTGAGAATCGCAAAGCCAAACCATAGCAATTCGTTCATACTGGAAAGCCCCCTTCTTTTCAGGCAAAATAGTCATGTCTGGCTAAGAATGCGCTTTAATTATAGCAAATCGACAGACTAATTCAAGAAAAAATACGCAATTGATTTTGAAAGAAGCGCTATATATAGTAAAATCATTAATGGGCATTTATGTTAACAATAGGAGGAATCTATGGAAAAAAAAGTATTAGTAGAAGTGTCTGCCCGGCATATTCATCTCAGTGAAAAAGATTTGGCAATTCTTTTCGGTGAAGGTTATCAACTGCGAGTCAAAAAGATGCTGAGTCAGCCCGGTCAATTCGCGGCTGAAGAACGAGTCAATATCGTTGGGCCGAGGCGGGAACTCACTGGGGTCACAATTTTAGGTCCCACCCGCTCGCGGACGCAAGTTGAAATATCACAAACAGACGCCCGATCGATCGGTGTTAGCGCACCGATTCGCGAATCAGGGGACATCAGTGGCAGCGCCCCTTGCAAGATCGTTGGGCCAAAAGGCAGTATCGAGTTGAAAGAGGGGGTTATTGTTGCCAAACGACACGTCCATCTGACACCAGAAGATGCGAAGAAATATAATTTAAAAGACAAAGATATCGTGTCTGTCAAGGTCGATACCGATGGTAGGTCAATCATTTTTGGCGATGTAGTAATCCGTGTTCGCGCAGATTTTGCTTCCGCGATGCATGTCGATACTGATGAAGGAAACGCAGCCAACATCAATGGCGAAGTCTACGGGACGATCCTTTGAAAACACCTTTTCATTATGAAATAACCCACGTCTGCCGGCAATCAGGGGCGCGATGTGGTATTTTGCATACTCCTTCAGGCTCAATCCCAACGCCTGTCTTCATGCCTGTCGGAACCAAAGCCACTGTCAAGACACTAGATTCAAAAGAGATGAAGACCGTCAGTGAAAACTTGATTCTTGCGAACACATACCATCTTTGGCTCCAGCCAGGCACTGACATAATCAATCTCCATGGCTCCCTCAAGCAATTCATGGATTGGGACGGGGCTTTGCTCACTGATTCTGGCGGTTTCCAGGTCTTTAGCCTTTCAAAATTTAGGAAGATTTCTGAAGATGGCGTTGAGTTTAGGCATCATCTCAGCGGTGAACTTTTGCATCTGTCTCCCGAAGACAGCATCGCTGTCCAAAACATTCTTGGCGCCGATATCATCATGAGTTTCGATGAATGCCCTCCCTTCCATTCGGATTACGATTATCTGAAGGAATCGGTAGAACGGACGATCAGGTGGGCAAAACGCGGCAAAGATGCACATAAGCATCCGAATAGGCAAGCACTCTTTGGCATTGTCCAGGGTGGGGGAAATCTTGATTTAAGATTCTATTGCCTTGAAGAATTAATGAAATTGGATTTTCCCGGCTATGCGCTCGGAGGTCTCAGCATTGGCGAGACCAAAGCGGAAATGTACAAGGTGCTTGCGGCGATGAATCCACGCCTTCCCTTTGATAAGCCCAGGTATTTGATGGGAGTCGGTTCGCCTGACGATATCCTTCATGGCATACTGAACGGCATCGACATGTTCGACTGTGTCTTGCCAACGAGGATTGCCCGCCACGGTTCGGCTTTGACCAGTTGCGGGAAAGTCGTAATCAAAAATAAGGAGTATGAGGCGGACCTTTCACCTTTGGATGCCGAATGCGATTGCCATGTCTGCAAAACCTATACCCGCAGTTATATACGCCATCTTTTCAAAGCTGGCGAGATCCTTGGCCTCAGGCTTGTCTCATATCATAATCTATATTTTTTGAAGCAGTTTCTCTTTGAGATTCGCCAAGCAATCATGGAGGATCGTTTCATTGACTTCGCCAACGAATCGATGCTTCGCTTCTACAAAAAACCGTTCGGGCAGGGAGATCCGCAACTAGGCTAACTTGTGAGGATTTCCATATCTGGCGAAAATAACACGATTGATATTGAAAAATCAGCACCTTCCCTATATAATATGCTTGAAATATTTGAATATCTGTTATTAATGACAAAGATGTTTACGGGATTAACCGAACCGGGGGGAAAGTATGTTTGACGCTAATGAAAAATTCAACCAAAAACCGAATATCAAGGTCATCGGTGTCGGTGGCGGTGGCGGCTCAGCGATCAACCGAATGATCGAGAACGATGTTCAGGGAGTCGAATTTGTCAGCATGAATACCGACGCCCAAGTTTTGAAACTGTCCAAAGCCGACGTCCGGCTTCAACTTGGGAAGATGCTCACAAGAGGCCTTGGTGCCGGTGCCAGCCCCGAAATCGGCCGTCAGGCCGCTTTGGAGTCGGAAGACGAGATCCGGGATATCCTCGCTGATACTGACATGGTGTTCATCACTGCCGGAATGGGTGGTGGAACCGGAACCGGAGCCGCACCCGTCATCGCTCGCATCGCCAGAGAAATGGGTTGCCTGACGATCGGTATCGTCACTAAACCCTTTGGCTTCGAAGGCCGTAAGCGGATGAGCGTTGCGATTCAAGGGCTTGAGGAACTCAAGCCTTATGTCGATACCCTTATCGCTATTCCCAATGACAAACTACTGTATATTGTCGATAAAAACACCCCCTATCTTGATGCCTTCAGGGAAGCCGACAACGTTCTTCGCCAAGGTGTCCAAGGTATCACCGAGATCATTGCCGTTCCCGGAGTTGTCAACGTGGACTTCGCTGATGTCAAGACGGTTATGAAGGACAAAGGCACCGCTCTTATGGGCATCGGCATCGCCAGCGGAGAAAATCGCGCGATTGAAGCCGCCCGCGCGGCAATCAGGAGTCCTTTGCTTGAAACCTCGATCAACGGTGCGACCGACGCGATTGTCAATATCACGTCCGGGTTTAATGCCTCGCTATACGAGATCAACGAGATTATTGAGGAGATCCAAAAATCTTCCACAACAGATATCAATGTCATCTATGGATCGGCAATCAATTCCGATCTCGATGACGAAATCATCGTAACAGTTATCGCCACGGGATTCAGCGAAGATCCCCTGTTCAAGGAATACACCCTTGAAAAGGCGAGCGAGATGCCGGAAGCTGTTGAGGGTCCTTTAAAAGGATATGATCAGAATGAACCGGCGTATCAAAAACTGACCAGACAGGAGAAAAAGGAACAAAGGAAGAAATTGAAGGCAGGCAGGGATCAGATCCCGATCGCCAAACCGGAATCCGAACCTGAGGACGATATCCAGATTCCATCTTGGCTAAAAGAGCGATTCAAAAAGTAAAAGGCTGGGCACAGCCTTTTTTAATGAAAAAAGGTTGTGTATTGCGATTTTTGGTGATAAAATCACAATTATAGCGGAAGGAGGGATGATGAAATGGATGATATCGACTTGATGCAGTATGAGTCGGAAATTTTGACAATCCTCAGGAGCGATATTCCTCCTGCGGAGAAACGGATTCAACTTGATATTTATCATGATTACGAGTTGTCTCAGGTGATGTTGACGCTGACCGACTCCGAGCGCGATCAGTTTTTTCAATGCTTCACAAGCGACCAGCTTGCGAACATTTTTGCGCAACTTCCGCCTGAAGAGGCAGTTGAGCTTCTTAGGATTATGCCAGCTGGCCAAATCAAAGACATCTTTGAAGGAATGCAATCCGATGACCTGATCGACGTCATCGAATGTTTCACCGATCCCGACGAACGCTTGACTTATCTGACGCTTGTAGGCCAAAAGAAGCGGCAGGGGATCATGGCACTCCTGGATTTCAATGAAAACCTAGCCGGCTCAATCATGAACAACAACTATATTCAGATAAACAAAGAAGACAGCGTCAAGACGGCAATCAAAAAGATGGTTGACCAGGCTCCCCAGACTGAATTCATTAACAATCTCTACGTTGTCGACAGCGGCTATCTCGTGGGCGTGCTTTCGCTCAAGGAAATAATCTCCGCCGGCAACAGGCCGCAAGAACTGATCAAAGACATCATGACCACAAACTTGGTGGCCATAACCCCCTGGACCAAAAACGAGGAAGCAATTGAGACGATGAAAGACTATGACTTTGTCTTGTTGCCGGTTGTTAACAAGGATTTTAAGATGCTCGGCATCGTCTCATTCGACGACATGTTCGAGGTTTTGAACAAGGAGTCGGACAACGACTATTCGAAATTGGCCGGTCTTACTGAGATTGTGATCGACGAGAAGAAAGAAACGGTCTATTCCTCAGTGAAAAAGCGAATGCCTTGGTTGCTTATCTTGTTGTTCATCAATTTGATAACCAGTTCCATCATCACTGGCTTTGAAGATGTTTTGAAGCTAATTCCGACCCTTGCACTGTTCATGCCGGTGATTCTAAATCTCGCAGGAAATACCGGTGTTCAAAGCCTTGGCGTGATTATCCGCCTGTTCGCAACCAACCAGCTTGATGGTAGGAAAGCCGTGAGGCGCCATTTGTTAAAAGAACTGCTCACCGGCATCATCAACGGCATTATCATCGGCTGCATGCTGTTTCTGCTCGTGATTGGTATGCGGATGCTTCAAGGAAATCCTTTTGCGGAGGTTTTGCCGTTTGCGCTGGTGATTGCTTTGTCAATCTCTGTTTCCCAGATTGTCGCAACACTCGCAGGAGCCATAGTGCCGATGATGTTCAATTTGTTGAAAGTCGATCCCGCTGTCGCCTCAGGTCCATTAATCACCACGATCAATGACATCATATCTCTATTAATCTATTTCGGGTTGGCAAGCATCCTTTTTGCCAATTACTTGTAGGAGGGATAAGATGCATACAGAAAACAAATATCTTTCAAAAGATCGCGACTTCACCAAGGAAATTCTTTCACTGATTGAGACCCATCCGCTTGACGCGGAACTTGAGACGATGCTCGATGAGTACCATCCTTTCGATCTCGCCAAAGCGCTGATGGAACTTGATCAAGGCATCCAAGCCACCCTGCTAACGCATTTTGAGTTGGATTTTTCAGCGTCGATCATTGAACATTTTGAAGAAGAAGATGCAATCGCAATTCTTAAAAGGATTCCCAAGGAACATGCCGTTAAAATCGTTGACCGGATGGAAACGGACGACGCTGTCGATCTGCTCAAATACCTTGAAATCGAAGATGAAGAGTTCGATCTGCTCAGTTTGCTTTCTCCCAGAAAAAGGGCAGAGTTAAATAAACTGCTGGTTTACAGCGACAACGAGATTGGTTCGGCGATGTCGGCCAGTTATCTCAAACTTACCGAATCGATGAGTGTCAAGGAAGCGATGAAGAAGGTTGTTTCCACAGCCGGAGACACCGACTACATCTCCATCATCTATGTCGTTAAAAGCAACAAACTCGTCGGATATCTAAAACTGAAAACACTGATCGTAGCCCGCGCTGATGAAAAAATCAAGGATATAATGGAAACTAGGCTGATCTACGCTCATCCGACCGACGACAAGGAAGAAGTAGCCCATTTGATGCAAGATTACGGCAACTCCTCATTGCCGATCGTTGATGAGAACATGCATCTTGTCGGGATTCTGACCCACGATGATCTGATGGATATTGTTGCCAGCGAACGATCGGAGGACTATGCCAAGTTCGCCGGCCTGATCGATGGCGAGATCGACCTTGAACGCGATACGCTTGTTGACTCTGTCAAACAAAGACTGCCTTGGCTGTCGCTATTGTTGCTCCTCAGCATGCTCACCACCCTGATTATGTCCCTGTTTGAAGGGGATATGACGTTTTCTGAAGGAGCGATTCAACTTTCCACCAAACTTGCGATATATCTGCCCTTGATCCTAGATATGAGTGGAAATGCCGGCACCCAGAGCTTGGCAGTCATGATCAGATATCTTACGACATCAAAGAAGGAACTGGCCAAAAAGGCGATTAGAAAATATCTGTTACGCGAAATTGGGACCGGCATTGTTCAAGGGGTTTCAATCGGAATCTTGATCGTTATTATCATCATTGTGTCCAATTGGATCATATCCGGAACATTGTTTGAGTACCGATCGGTCGTCACTGCTTTGGTCACCGGCACAGCGGTAATGGTTGCGCTTATGGTCTCAACGCTGCTTGGTGCGTTGATTCCGTTGGTGCTGAACAAATTTAAAATCGACCCTGTGGTTGCTTCTGGACCTTTCATCACAACGATTGCGGACATAATCACGCTGACACTTTATTATTCAATCAGCCTTGCGATTTTATTGCCGCTGTATGCTTGAGGAGGACAATATGGGATTGACGAAGAAAGACATCATCAGAATGCGGCAGATCGCCCAGACGATTAAACCGATGTTTCAGATTGGCAAAGATGGCTTGACTGGACCGGTTCTAAAACAAATTGACAATTATTTATTTAAGCATGAGCTAGGTAAATTGGCGATTTTGCCTTCTTGTCCTCTGAAGCCTGCCGAAGTTGGGATAGAGTTGGCAAAAACAGGGATCGAAATGGTCCAGACCATCGGCAAAAATCTTGTCATCTATAAAGCCAATCCAAGCCTGAAGCCAGAGGAGCGTGTCATATGAAGCGCATGATCCTTGTGACCAACGATGACGGCTACAATTCACTCGGCATCAGATTGTTGACTCAAAAAATCGCCAACTACGGAAACCTGACAATCGTCGCTCCCCACCGGCAGATGTCCGGCGCTTCCGTCTCAAGAGTGTCATGGAATGAGACGGTTGTCCATAAACATGCGGACAATGTTTTTAGTGTCGACGGAACGCCCGCGGACACGGTGTCTTTTGCGCTCCATGGGCTCAAACTCAAACCAGATTTTGTCGTTTCCGGCATCAACAACGGTTTTAATATCGGCGCGGATACCGTATATTCGGGTACGGTAGGCGCTTGTCTCGAAGCATTGAAATACGGTTTCCCCGCAATCGCTTTTTCCGCTGATTACAACCATTTTGATCCCGCTGAAAAAGAATTCGATAAGGTCATGGACTTGATCTTAGGCAAGGGCCTCCTTAGTTCTGATTACCTTTTAAATGTTAATTTTGTGAGTCGCAACTACTCACAGTCGAAAGGCATCATGATCACCGATCTCGGGTTCAGGGTCGACGGAGACTATTATGTCAGGCTTGAAGCGGGTATCTACCAGAACCGCCGGCGTTTTAGCAAAGTCTTGCCAAAACCAGAGACCGACATATGGGCCGAACTCAATGGTTATATCTCGATCACGCCGCTCAAGTTTGCCAACCAAAGCCCGGAAGGATTGCGTGAGTTGAGGGAAAAGGTGAGTCGAATTGAGTAAGAAGACCAAATTCTGGTTGTTTCTTTGTTACTATCTTTTGAATCTCGTCTTGGTCGTTCTGACAATCATTTTCTGGACTGACAACACATTTCTCAAAATCGTCCTCTCTATCTATTTATTGACACTAACAGGATTTTTTTCTTATGCGAACCGAAAGAAGAGGAATATGTGAGATGACGATCGATAGAAAGGCAATCAGTGAAGTCCTCGATTTGATGAAGACTACGACGGTCGTTGCGGTGACGAAGACTGTCGGATCGGCTACCATCCGTGAGCTTGCAACTCTTGGAATAACGGATGTGGGTGAGAACAGGGCCATAGATCTGCTTTCAAAGAAAGCCGGACTATGTGACTTACCTCTCGTATGGCACTTTATCGGGACACTGCAGTCGAACAAGGTGAAGCGGGTCATCAACGAGATCGATTGGCTCCATTCGCTCGACCGGGAGAGTTTGGCGATCGAGATTCAGAAGCACCGGCAAACAAAACTGAACTGTTTTGTTGAAGTCCATCTGACCGATGAACCCACAAAAGCGGGCTTACTGCCGGAGTTGGTTGTTGAATTTTGTCAAAATATGGTAAAATATGATAAGATAGTCATCGTCGGTCTGATGGGCATGGCTCCCCTCAATGCGGATGAAGGCTTGATCAGGGATTGTTTCCTGACTTTGGCCAAACTCAGGGATCAAGTCAGGGATCTCGGACTTCCGCACGCTCCCTGTAAGTTTTTGTCGATGGGGATGACTAACGACTACAAGATTGCCCTTGCCTGCGGTGCTACTCATCTCCGACTCGGGCGCATACTATATTGTTCAAAAGCGAGGGATTAATGATGGGATTATTTCGCAAAAAACCAAAAGTCGAAGCGACCGATGTTGATTTTGACGATCTGAAGTTCTACCGGGTGTTGGACAATTCGGCAATCTATGAATATGCGGAAGCGATCATGCACAGACTGCCGATCGTTTTGAATTTCGCAGGAGCTACGCCAACGGAGGCCAACGAAGTTTTGATGTTTCTGAGCGGAGTTCTTTATGCCTGTGATGGTGAAATTGTCAAGATTCAGGAACGCATCTACCTGATGGCCCAAAAAACGGATCTCAAAGGGCCGACGCTCACAAAATTTATCAATGACTATCAGAAGCGATGAGCAATGCCCGAATACCTGGTCATTATTCTTCAATATTCATATTGGGCGTTGTCTGCCTATTACTATTTGATGATCTTCACGATCATTTTGAGTTGGACTCCGATTCGCAACACGTGGTTTTACGATTTCATTGACAAGATAACCTCACTATATCTCCGCTATTTTCGAGGGTGGGTGGTTATCCGCGGCACCTTCGATCTCTCGCCGTTGATCGGCCTGCTTCTCTTTCAATTGTTACTTTCGTTCATCGCATCCGCGCTCAGATAGCCGAAAGATGCTTGCTATTACATCGGTGTTGGTCTATAATAACCGTGTTAATCTATCATGATCGATGATTGGGACAAGATCGTCGCCGTTAAGGATGAGAGAGCCTGTGGCTGGTGAGAACAGGTGCCAGAAACGGAACGATTATCACCCAAGAGATGGGAACCGAATGCAGTAAGTCCCCACGCCTGCCTGCGTTAACGGCTATAAGAGCCGGGTTGCACCCGGAACAAAGGTGGTACCACGGTCAAGACCGTCCTTTACCGGGCGGTTTTTTTATTGGAGGATGACAAACATGGATACAAAGAAGGATTTTAAAGACACATTATTGATGCCAAGAACGGATTTTCCCATGCGGGGGAACCTTGGCCAGAACGAACCGATGATCCAGAAACGTTGGGAAGACAGCCGGTTGTATGACAAGGTTTTGGCTAAAAATGAGGACCGACCCCTCTATATACTTCATGACGGTCCGCCATACGCCAACGGTTCGATCCATGCCGGAACCGCCTTCAATAAAGTCTTGAAGGATTTTGTGGTTCGCTACCGGAATATGTCAGGTTTCAAGGCTCCTTATCTTCCGGGATGGGATACCCATGGGCTTCCGATCGAAAACGCGCTTTCAAATGACAGAAAAGTCGATCGTAAAAAAGTCGATGTCGTCAAATTTCGAGAGATGTGCGCCGAGTATGCTATGGAACAGATTGACAATCAGCGGCGGCAGTTCAAGCGTCTCGGTGTTCTTGGCGAGTGGGATCATCCATACATCACGATGACCAAGGGCTATGAGGCCTCGCAACTGAGACTTTTCGCAAAAATGGTTGAGAACGGCTTGATTTTCAAAGGCATGAAACCTGTCTATTGGTCGCCATCGAGCGAATCGGCGCTTGCCGAGGCGGAAATCGAATACAAAGATGTGACTTCGCCGTCAATCTTTGTCGCCATGCGTGTCAAGGACGGCAAGGGCATCTTGCCAAGGAACAGCGAATTGCTGATATGGACGACTACGCCGTGGACGATTCCGGCTAACCTAGCCATCTGTCTCGGTGACGAAATCCAATATGCGCTGGTCAAAGTCAACGACGGCCGCACTTTTGTGGTTGCCAATACCCTCGTTGCCAAACTACAGGAAATTCTGGGATGGGATAAAGTCGAGACCTTAGGCATCTACGTTGGCGTCGAACTCGAAGGCGTGACCTACCATCATCCCTTCTATAATCGCATTTCACCAGTAATCTTGGGCGACCATGTGACGACGGATGACGGTACCGGGCTCGTGCACACTGCTCCCGGCCACGGCGAAGACGATTACATCGTTGGCCAGAAATACGGTCTCGACGTTTTTTGTCCGGTTGACAGCCATGGCTGTATGACCGAAGAAGCCGGGCCTCGTTTGCAGGGCCTGTTTGTGGATGACTGCAACCTCGAGGTGATCAAACTCCTGAGTGAGACCGGGGCGCTACTCAAAAGCGTTACGATCAGCCATAGTTATCCGCACGACTGGCGGACGGGTAAGCCGGTTATTTTCCGGGCGACACCCCAGTGGTTCGCTTCGATCGATCTCTTTAAACAAGACATTCTGAAGGCGATCGAGACGATCAAATGTTATCCTTCTTGGGGAAATGTCAGGCTCGGCAACATGATCCGCGAACGCCGTTCCTGGTGCATTTCCAGGCAGCGCGCCTGGGGCGTCCCGATCCCGGCTTTCTATACCGAAAAAGGCACTACCGTCCTTGATAAGGACGTTATTCTCCACGTTGCCAAGATTGTCGAGAAAGAAGGAACGAATGCCTGGTTCACCCTACCCGCTTCGCTCCTGCTTCCCGAAGGGTTCACCCATCCCGATTCGCCAAACGGCGAGTTCACAAAAGAAACCGATATCATGGATGTCTGGTTTGATTCGGGAAGCAGCCACCACGGCGCAATGAAGGATATCGGCTACCCTTATCCCGCCGATCTCTATTTTGAGGGGTCCGACCAATATCGCGGCTGGTTCAATTCCAGTTTGACGACCGGTGTCGCCACGACCGGCACCAGTCCTTTTCGGACGCTCGTCTCGCACGGATTCGTCCTCGACGGCGAGGGCCGCAAAATGTCCAAATCACTCGGCAATGTCGTTGATCCAAACAAGATTACCGGTACGCTCGGGGCAGACATCTTCAGGCTCTGGGTCGCCAGTGTCGACTATCAAGCCGATGTCCGCCTCTCGGATGAATTATTGAAACAGGTTTCGGAAGCATACCGCAAGATCCGTAACACCATCAAGTTTATGCTTGGCAACCTGGCTGATTTCGATCCTGAAGAAAACAAAGTCGCTTTCGCGGATCTCGCCGAGATTGACCAATACATCATGATCAAAACGAATAACTTCCTAAAAGCGACATGCGCTGCTTACGAGGATTTTCGTTTTGACGATGTCTATCGTCAGACAAACAACTATGTCGCCTTCATGTCCGCCTTTTATCTGGACTTTGCCAAGGATGTTCTTTATATTGAAAAGCAAAACGACCCGAAACGGAGGCGGATGCAGACGGTTTTCTATGAAAGCCTCGACACCATTCTCCGGGTCTTGACGCCGATCATTCCCCATACGACATCCGAAGCCTATGGATACCTTCGCCATCGGGAAGCCGAAGACGTCTACCTTTTGGACTTGCCGCAAGTCAAGGAATATTCGGGGCGGATCGAAGAAGATTACGATCTTTTCATGGAACTAAGAGAGGGCGTTCTCAAAGCATTGGAAATAGCCAGAAACGATAAATTGATCGGTAAGAGCCTGAGTGCTCATGTGACGATCTATCCGAAAGGTAAGTACCGGAAATTGCTTTCGAGATTGAATGTCGATTTGAAACAGGTTTTCATTGTTTCCAAACTGGATGTCAAACTGGAGGGCGAAGGATCCTTCAAAGTCCCGGATCTCAGCGTTGATGTACAGCCGGCTGCTGGAGATGTCTGTTCGCGTTGCTGGGTGGTCGTCGACGAAATCGATGAAGACGGTCTTTGCCCGCGTTGTCGCGATATTGTCGATGAGTTACAATCTTGAGGTTTGACCGGTGACACATTATCTGCCTTACTGCCAGATTCATTGACTTTTCTAACTCAATTTAGTATACTTAACTAGCGGAATTTCAGTTTCCAAGAGCAGTGTCTTGCGACTAAGAAAGGAACATGAAAATGAAGCCTAACGAGTATATCGACCATACGTATCTGAAACCTGTCGGAACCATTGCCGAGATCGACATTCTTCTAGAAGAAGCAAAACTCTATCATTTCAAATCTGTCTGTGTTCAGCCTTGTTTTGTCGGTTACTGCAAAAAAAGACTCGAGGGAACAGGTGTGCTTGTTTGTACGGTGATCGGGTTCCCGTTGGGACAAAACACGACCGCCACCAAGGTGTTTGAAACGCTTGAAGCCGTTCATAACGGCGCCGATGAGATCGATATGGTCATCAACATCGGTAACGTCAAGACCGGCAACTATGAGTTGTTGGTTGACGAGGTTGAGCAGGTTGCGAAAGCTGCGGATGGGCGCATTTTGAAAGTGATCATCGAAACTTGTTATTTGACCGAAGACGAGATCATTCAAACTTCTCGGGCAATCGGCAGGACAAAAGCCCGTTTCATCAAGACTTCGACCGGTTTTGGCCCTGCAGGAGCGACGGCGGAAAACGTGAGATTGATGAAGGAAAACAGCCAAGGCAAGGAAGTCAAGGCGGCCGGAGGAATCCGGACTATGCTAGATTTTGAGAAAATGGTCGAAGCTGGCGCGACAAGGATTGGCACGAGCAATGGCGTCAATCTGATGAAAGGCGAACGAGGAAACGGGTATTGATTTACCTCAGCTAACGGCAGCGATTTTATTTTTCAACTTGCCTAAGATGTTCATCGGCGCTTGTTTGAATAAAAAGGTTGATTTGATTGATAAGGATGTGAGATGATGGCCACACCCCATATCCAGGCAGAAAAGGGAGAAATCGCCAGAACGGTCTTGATGCCGGGCGATCCTTTGCGTGCTAAACACATAGCGGACAATTTCCTGACGGATGTTTGTTGTTTCAACAGCATCCGAAACATGTTCGGCTACACCGGAAAATATAAAGGAAGAGACATCTCGGTTATGGGGTCGGGCATGGGCATGCCTTCGATCGGTATCTACGCCTATGAGTTGTTTCAGTTCTTCGGGGTTGAACGGATCGTCAGGATCGGTTCAGCGGGGGCTTACACCCGGGAACTCAAACTTTTCGATACCCTGCTTGTAAAAGATGCCTACAGCGAATCAAACTTCGCCAAGGCGCAAAACGGCGAAAAGCGTCATATCTTGAAAGCTTCGCCGGAATTGAATCGAAAACTGGTTTCAATCGCAAAAAAGCTGGGGATCCCTCTGGAAAAGGGTCGTGTCCATTCCAGTGATGTCTTTTACCGGGCAGACCGCGACCATTATCGCTTTTTGGTAGAAAAACACGGCTGCGTCGCCGTTGAGATGGAATCTTTTGCCCTATTCCATACGGCAAACGCACTGGGAAAACAAGCTGCCTGCCTCCTGACCATCTCCGATTCGCTGGTGACGTTGGCTGAAACCACTCCCGAGGAGCGCCAGACGGCGTTCACCAGCATGATGAAAATCGCACTTGAACTTGCTTGATCGGGATTGATGTTTATTTGATAGACATCTATTGCCTCATGAGGTGCCTATGAGACTGATCACAGAAAATCTCGACGGTTTGATAACGAACACTTTAGTGACGGACAAATTCAAGTCCGTCATGATTTCCTATCGATTCATCGCCCCTTTCAGCGAGGCTACACTCAATTCCAGAGCACTGTTACCGGAAGTGTTGACAGGAGCGACAAGAAAATATCCGTCAAGAGCTTTGCTCAAGCAGAAACTTGACGGACTATACGGCATGGAATTGGCGACACAGACCCAGAAGTTTGGGAAACAGAGCGTCATCAGTTTTGATTTGTCGTTCATTAACGGGGATTATCTTCCCAAAGATACCGATTTGATCGAAGAAGCTTTCGCTCTGCTTGGCGAGATTGTCTTAAACCCGAAGTTAGTGAAAGGCGGTTTCATGAGTGGGTTGTTCGAACTCGAGAAACGTAACCTGAGCGAAGAACTTGACTCGATGTACCACGATCGCGCCGCCTATAGTTTTTACCGGTTCTCAAAGATCATGTTTAAAGACGAACTTTTCAGGCTTTCTCCGAGAGGTGAAGTCCAGACGCTGTCAAGTTTGACCAAGGATCGGCTCTATAGCGAGTATTGTTCTCTGATCAATGAAGATTCCCGGGAACTCTATGTCATCGGCAAAGTCGATGAAAAGGCTGTCGCAACGCTTGCGCGCAAGTATCTTGGAAAAGCTCCGGCTTTCAAGGAAGGTCACTGGATTGATGACGAGGACAAGACGATAACTCAGGTCACCGATGTTCGCGAGACGGCAAAGCTGAACCAATCGAGGATCATCGTCGGCTATCGAACCAACATCAGGACGAATGATCCACTTTTCTACCCTATGGTGGTTTTGAACACGATCCTCGGTGACACCGATCAAGCGAAACTGTTTCTAGCCATCCGCGAGGATCAGCGGATGAGCTACGACATCCAGACATTTTACAGCGGCAATAAGGGTGTTTTGTTTGTTTTCGCCGGCGTCGACCGCGGTTATGAGGATCAGGTTCTCGCTCTGATCGACGAAGTCATTGAAAGGCTGGATCAAGAGACGATCACTGAATCCGATTTACGGATCGCGAAGGAGCAACTGCAAAAAAAAGGCCGCGAAAGCGTCGATTCTCCCAGTGCTCTGATTGACAAGACTTTTGTCAACCTTCATCTTTTCAGACGCGATATCGGTATTGATGAACTGCTTTCTCACTTTGCCTCTGTGTCCGTCGCAGATATCATCCAGGCAAAGAAACGGCTTGTCAAGGATACCGTCTTCGTCTATCACGACAGGGGTGAGGGCTGATGGCTAAAAGAACCGACTATCCACGCTTCAAGGAGAGCATAATCCAGGAAACGCTCGCTTCAGGGATGAGGATTGTCATCCTCCCCAAACCCGGTTTTGTTCGGAAATCCGCGACTTTGGTCGTTCCTTTCGGGTCGTTGTCCCACCGGGTCAAACTCGATTGCGAAAACAAACAAATCGTGTTTCCTGCCGGTACCGCCCATTTTCTTGAACATATGCTGTTCGAGTCGACTTCTGAAAACATCGTCCGCAAGTTTGCTTTGCTCGGGGCCTCGGTAAATGCTTATACCACCTATAACCGGACTGCAATCTATTTTTCAACGACAAACGGCCTGTCCGAGACGCTTGCGGTTCTCTTTGATATGATCATGGCTGTCCAGTTCACTAAAGAGAGCATAGAGAAGGAAAAGTCGATCATTGAGAAAGAGATCCAGCTTTATGAAGACGATCCGGAACAATGTCTTTATTATGACATGCTCAACCTGATGTATCCGTTTCATCCAATCCGTTTCGATACCACCGGCACGAAAACATCCTTGAAGGAAATCACCACAACCATATTGAAACAGGCCTTCGACGCCTTTTATCATCCCCAAGCGATGGTTTTGGTTCTAAGCGGAGATTTCGATCACGACAGCACGCTTGCATCGATACAAAATCATCCGCTGAATCAGAACCAAAAGCCGTTTTTGAGACCGGAAGTTCTCTTAGAGGAAGACATCGAAAGGAAAGACCACGATCTCACCGTCAACTTCGATTTGATGAGCGATCTGGTGCTTGCCGGTGTCAAAATGGTGCCGTTGAAAACTGCCGATGAGGCCGAGATCACGCTCGAGGAGATCAAACTCAATTTGCTTCTCGACAACCTTTACGGCAAAGCCTCGCCCGCATTCAAAAAACTGCAGGCTGCCAAAATCGTCAACAACGCTTTCGACATCGGCGTCGCTTGCGACCGGAGCTTTGCCTATGCGACTCTTTTCACCGAGACGAAAAGCAGCCCAAAAACGATTTCAGTTTTCAAAGAGATGATCCACGGCACTAAGAACGCCGCCATCTCCGCCGAATACTTCGAGATCCAAAAGCGCAAGTTGCTCGGAAATTTCATCCAGGTTTTCGATTCGGTTTCGCGGGCTAATGCGATGCTTGCGGAATACTGTCTTCGCGGTGTCGATGTCTTTAGGCTGTTCGGAGATATCGAACACCTGACGGTTGCGGACCTCGAAGGTTTAAAGACATATTTCGCCGAGGGAGCGATTACGACGGTTAACTACCTCAGGCATGAAAAATCCGGGAAATCCAGTAGAGGGAGGTGCGTCTGATGATCATCAGATCGATCGAATTCATCAGGAGCGCTGCCGGGAGCGACCAGTTTCCCAAAGACAATCTGCCCCAGGTGGTTTTTGCGGGCCGCAGCAATGTTGGGAAATCATCGTTCATCAATGCCATTTTGAACAATTCCCAAGTGGCCCGTACCTCGCAAAAACCCGGGAAGACCAGGCTCGTCAATTTTTTTCTTATAAACAAGGCCTTCTATCTCGTCGACCTGCCCGGCTATGGCTATGCGAACGTCGACAAGAAAACACTTGAGCGTTTCCGGATTCTCATCGAAGGCTACCTTGAGTCAAAGGCTCCGATCGCTCTCGCTGTTTTCTTGCTGGATATTAGAAGGCTCCCCTCTCACGATGACATCGTCATGAAGACGTATTTCAACAGCCGCGACATCGATATTCTCTTTGTGCTGACCAAAGCCGACAAACTGTCTTTCAGTCAAAGACAGCGACAGACGAAACTGATAACCAAAAACCTCGGATTGGCTGAAACCGAGAAAATTTTTTGGTTTTCATCCAAGACCAAAGAAAATCGCGAACTGATTCTGGACGAACTCGGAAACCGGATCGGATTGGAGGAATAGCTATGTGGAAAGCCATATTTGACCGCATCGCCGATGATTACGACCAACAAGTCCAAGAAGCCGACCAGCGGAATCTGTTTCCATTCGCCGGCTATGACGAAGTGCTGACCACCATCGCTAGGTATATCCTGAGCAACAAGTTGGAGTCTACCTTGAAGATACTTGATCTAGGCATCGGCACAGCTTCGCTTTACCGGAAACTGCCGCCAGAGAGAATCAGGCTGTTTGGCTCGGACATCTCCGAGAAGATGCTTGAGCGGGCGAGACTGCTTGTACCTTCGGCGAGACTCGAGGTCCATGATTTCACTGGCGGGATTCCCGGACCGTTTATGAAAGAGAAGTTTGACTTCATTGTTTCAACCTATGCTTTTCATCATTTGGATCTCGCTCACTTAATCAAGATGATCGACCATCTGCTTCAGCATTTGGAGCCGATGGGAAAGATTTTGATCGGAGATGTTCTGTTTCAAAATAAAAGCGAACGTGAAGATTGTCGGGAATCATGCTTAGATCTTTGGGACGATAATGAACATTATCACCTTTTTTCTGAACTTATCGAATTTCTTGACGGAAGACTGGCGATCAGCTTTCTCAAAATCTCTTTTTGTGCGGGGATTATTGTAATCGAGAATTATCATGAAACCACTTTACAAAGAGAGAACAATTTGTTAAAATACAAGTCAAATACGACGAAGTGGAAGAGTAGCCGCGCCAGGAAAACAAGCGACTAGACGGTTGGTGAAAGTCTAGCGGCAGGCACGGCGAATGTCGCCATCGAGTAGCCGGGATGAAATCCAGTAGTTCCGGACGTTGCCGGCGTTAACGGATCCAAGAGCCGGCATCAGCCGGAACAAAGGTGGTACCGCGAGCAATCGTCCTTTTGAAGGGCGATTTTTTTTAGGAGCAGGACATGGAAAATTATATCGGATATCTAAGAAAGATGGTCGGCGACAGCAAAGTCATCCTGATCGCGACCAGCGTTGTCATCGTCAATCAAAATAATGAAGTTCTACTTCAAAAAAGAGCTGACAATGGTCTTTGGGGTCTTCCCGGAGGCCTTCTTGAACTCGATGAACCGATCGCTGCGTGCGCTATTCGCGAAGTGAAGGAAGAAACCAATCTCGATATCGAGATCACCGGTTTCCTCGGCGTCTTCAACAATCCCTTGATGCGCTGGCGGGAACGTGATGAAGCCAGGGTCGTCGCTTTCGCCTTTATAGGCGAAGTCGTCGGCGGAACGCTTAAAATCAATGACAGCGAGTCTCTCGAGTTGGCTTATTATGGCTTGGATGCGTTGCCAAGGATTCATTCGCAAGACAACTACGAGGCGATCATGGCTTATTATGGAAACAAACGGAATCTGATTGAAGGTGAAGCATATGGCAATTGAGATGAAACAAAAATACGATCACACCGAAGTTGAACGGGGAAAATACGACTTTTGGCTCAAAAACAACCTGTTTGCCTCCGGAGACATGATGAAAAAACCGTTCACGATTGTCATTCCCCCACCCAACATCACCGGCAAACTTCATCTTGGGCATTGTTGGAACAATACGCTCCAAGACATCATCATCCGCAGGAAGCGGATGCAGGGCTACGATGCCCTCTATCTTCCCGGAATGGATCATGCCGGCATCGCCACCCAGGCCCGCGTCGACCAGAAACTCCGCGAGCAGGGTATTGACCGCTTTCATCTTGGGAGGGAAAAGTATCTCAAGGAAGCCTGGAATTGGAAAAAAGAGCATGCCGATTTCATCCGCGAGCAATGGCGGACGATGGGGTTATCGCTTGATTATAACCTTGAACGGTTTACCTTGGATCAAGGCTTGTCCAAAGCTGTAGAGAAAGTTTTCATCGCCCTTTATAACAAGGGATACATCTATCGCGGCGTGCGCATCATCAACTGGGATGTGGAAGCGAAAACAGCGCTTTCAAATATTGAGATTGAGCACGAAGAAACCCGGGGTACCATGTACTACTATGATTATCCCCTTGCGGACGGAAGCGGGTTTGTGACGGTTGCCACGACGCGTCCGGAAACGATGTTCGCCGATACGGCGCTGATGGTTCATCCGGATGACGGGCGCTACCACCATCTTCATGGAAAATTAGTTCGCATCCCGACGACAGAAAGGACAATCCCGATCATCGTTGACACTTTTGTCGACAAAGAGTTCGGAACCGGTGCCGTCAAAGTCACTCCGGCGCACGATCCGAACGATTTTGTCGTGGGCAAACGCCACCATTTGGAAATGCCGCTGTGTATGAATGAAGACGGCACGATGAACCAACTAGCCGGCCGCTTTGAGGGTATGGAGCGTTTTGCCTGCCGTAAAGCGGTCGTGGCGGAATTGGATAGGCTGGGACTTTTGAAAAAGACCGAGGAAATAATCCACAGCATCGGCCATAGCGAAAGAACGGGCATCATCATCGAGCCGAGATTGTCAAAACAGTGGTTTGTGGCGATGAAGGAACTCGCCGGGAATGCACTGGAAAAGAGCACTGTCGAATTTATCCCGGAACGGTTCCGGAAAATGTATGAAAACTGGATGAGCGAACTCGAAGACTGGTGCATATCCCGGCAACTATGGTGGGGACACAGACTGCCTGTCTGGTACAAAGGCGACGAAGTTTTCTGTGGCCATGAAGCTCCCGGAGCGGACTGGGTTCAGGACGAAGACGTGCTCGATACTTGGTTCTCCTCGGCTTTATGGCCGTTTTCAACATTGGGCTGGCCAGACGAGGACAGCCACCTATACCAGCGTTATTATCCAACCGATGTGCTGGTAACCGCCTATGATATCATCTTTTTCTGGGTTGCCAGAATGATTTTCACAGGAATCGAGTTCACTGGCAAGTCTCCGTTCCGCCAGTGTCTGATCCACGGTCTGATCCGTGATTCCGAGGGACGCAAGATGTCAAAATCGCTCGGCAACGGCGTCGACCCGATCGATGTTATCGAAGACTACGGCGCCGATGCGCTCCGTTACTTTATCGCCACCAATTCCGCCCTCGGGCAGGATCTCAGATATGAACAGGAGAAAGTCGAATCCAGTTGGAACTACATCAACAAGATTTGGAACATCAGCCGCTATGTTCTCCAGGTTTTGGATAAACACGGGGACCCCAGTCCAGTGCTCGAACCTGGACAACTCAGTTTCGCGGACAAATGGATCATCCACCGCTTGAATCGGATGCTTCAACAGGCTGATGATTTGTTGGAAAGATACGAGTTCGGCGAGGCTGCCAAGGTTATCTACAACTTCACTTGGGATGATTTCGCCTCTTGGTATCTGGAGATGAGCAAGGTCGACCAGGACAATCCCACGACCAGAAGAGTGTTGCTCGATGTCCTTGAGGCCATCTTGAAACTCAACCATCCCTTCATGCCGTTTGTGACCGAGGATATCTATCAGAGGCTGCCCGGCCATAAACTATCGATTATGACGGCAGACTGGCCGACACAAAACAGGATGGAATTCCCCGAAACCGAAAACAAAGAATATTTCTTCGAATTGATCAAACAACTTCGCCAGTTGCGGAACCAATACCAAGTCGCCTATCAGAAGCCGATCCCTCTTTTTGTCGAAGGCAATGAGGAGACGAATGAGTTCATCCACGGCAATCTCCAGTATCTCGAGAAGTTCTGCAATATCGGTGAAATAGTCTATCTCAAACAAAAAAGCGCAATGAAGAAGACGATCGCGATTGTCTTCCATGAAGTTTCCTTCTATGTTCCGCTCGGCTCTTTAATTGATGAAGATGCCGAGCTGGCGCGTTTGGAAAAGGTACAGGCGGACCTTGAAGCCGAGATCAAAAGGGCGAAAGGACTGCTCGCCAATCCTGGTTTCCTTGGCAAGGCACCCAAGGAAAAGATCGAACAGGAAGAACAGAAACTAGCTCTCTACGAACGCCGACTACTAGAAACCATTAACAACATCAAGGAGCTTACTAAATGACAGCATTCCTGACTTTTGCGGAAGCGAAAAACTGGATCGAGAACATCCATCGTTTCGGCGATAAACTCGACCTATCCCGGATGAGGCGGGCATGTGAATTGCTCGGTCACCCGGAACAAAGTTTCAAATCGATCCATGTGGCAGGCACCAACGGCAAGGGTTCAACCGCCAATTTCATTAAAAACATTCTTTCGGATGCCGGATACAAAACCGGCATCTATACATCTCCCTATGTTGTCTTCTTCAACGAGAGGATCGGGATCGACGATTATTATATCAGCGATGAACGTCTGCTTGATTATGCCAATTTCATACGCGGATTCTGGGAAGAGTACCAAAAACAATACGGTGAGGTCATCACCTTTTTTGAGGTTTTAACCCTGATCGCGTTTCTCTATTACCGCGACGAAAAGGTTGACTATGCGGTGTTCGAAGCCGGCCTCGGCGGCCTCCTTGATGCGACAAATGTCATTGTCCCAGAAGTCGCTTGCATCACCAATATCTCCTTTGACCACATGAAGCAGCTTGGCAGTACCCTCGAAAGCATCGCCATCAACAAACTCGGCATCGTCAAGGAAGGCGTGCCGCTTGTCAGTTCGATCGAAAACAAGCATCTCTTCCCGCTTTTTTATTCGGAAACGGCGAAGAAAAAAGCAGAGCTCAAGATCATCGATTTTACCAAAGTCGATCATGTTTCGGTCAAACAGCGGACGACTTTCAGATATTGTTCAGAGACGTATGAACTGCGCCTTTTGGGCTATCATCAGGTCAAGAACGCCACGCTGGCGATCGAGGTCGTCCGGACCCTGAAACAGCGAAAACGGCTTCCAATCAGTGAGGAAAACATCAAGAACGGTCTCCTCAGGACATCATGGCCGGGGCGCTTTGAGATCTTCGAGGACAAGATAGTCCTCGACGGCGCCCACAACATCGGGGGGATCGAATCCTTGCGTAAGACACTGGCTTCGGTTTACCCGGATCAGAGAGTGATCTGCCTTTTCTGTATGATGGCAGACAAAGAGCATGAAAAAGCGATCAGCGAGCTCGACAATTTTGTGGACGAGTTCCACTTCACCGAGATCGACTATCCGAGAAGAGCAAACGCGGTTGATTTGTTCAATGAAAGCCATCACCCTTCCAAGTATATCGAAGTTGATTTTAAGCAGGCTTTTTACAGGCTCAGGGAAAAACTAGATAAAAATGAGATTCTCCTTATCACCGGATCACTATACTTTGTCTCAGAAATCAGGAGGCTGATTGTCGGCGAATGGTAAGCGGATATTGAGATAATTAAAGAAGCAAGAGCCGTTACGCGTAGTATTCTTCAAGGGTGTTCTTGTGTATTTGATTAAAGACTTGCCTAAACAAGAGCGGCCGCGGGAGCGACTCGTCAAGTATGGAGTCTCCGCCCTGAGCATTCAGGAGTTGATCGCGATCGTGATCAGAACCGGTAGTCGTTCATTCTCGGCGCTTGATCTCGCCCGGGAAATCGTCGGTTTGGGCGGTACATTAGCAGAGCTTCAAGACAAAACTGTCACCGAACTGGCTGCCATCAAGGGTATGGGTTTGGCGAAGGCTGTCACCTTGCTCGCTGCGATCGAACTCGGGCGCCGAGTGACGGACTATCATGCCGAACGGGAGCACATCGGCTCGCCAACTGATGTCTATCAGTTGTTAAAGGGCGAGTTGACGGGGCTCAAGCAAGAGGTTCTCTATGCCTTGTATCTCGATTTGAAGATGAATTTGATTGCGGCCAAAAAGATTTATGTCGGCAGCTTGAACCAATCGCTGATCCATCCCCGGGAAGTGTTCAAGTACGCTGTGAAACATTCGGCTTATCAACTGATTCTCGTGCATAACCATCCTTCTGGCGATCCGGCTCCTTCCGAAGAAGACATCGCCATTACCAAGAAATTTATCGAGATCGGCGAATTGATGCAGATCAGGGTTGCCGATCATATAGTTGTCGGCGACGGCCGTTATGTATCTATAATCGAAGAAATGCGACGCAAGGGACAAAACAAAAGACCACACCGCTAAGAGTGGTCTTTTTTGATGTCTCAAACGCTCAATTGTCTGAGCCTTTACGCTGCTTTTTGCCGGTGGATGTCTCCTTGTCGTTATTTTGTTCGCTATACTGGTTTTGGTAAGCTTCGATGGCGTTCTTCCGCTCTTGACGGCGGGTGTTCATCTCTGAACGGAAGGCTTCGGTTTCTTGTTTGTGAGTCTCGATGCGCTCTTGTTTCTGGGTCCGGATCTGGGTTTTGATGGCTTCGCCTTCAACTTGATAGCTGGCTCTGAGAGCGGCGAGCGCTTCATGAAATTCAGATTTCAGGGCTTCAAGTTCTGCGATTTTTTCCTCGGCACTTTCATCTTGGGCCGTAAGCGCCTCGATTTCTGCCTCAAGCGCCTGGATGAGCGGTCGGTATTCCTCGAACAAGACTTCCCTTTCGGCGAAAAATTCCGCTTTCAGTTCGTTTTGGACCATTTTCATCTGGGAGTCCTTGTCCTTGATGATTTTGATCAGTTCTTGAACCGACATCAAGAGGGCGTCGTCCTTGACGAGTTCGTCATCGGCTTCAAGCGCTCTATGGACGAGCCGCAGGAATCCGGGTGTGACGCCCAGTGCCTCGGCTTCTTCAAGCAGGTCGGCATTCGGGTTCATCACGGCACTGCCGACGACCCCCTTGTTCATGAAGGCTTTGTTTATGTGTTCATGAACTCTGGTTCTGATCCGTTCAGTGGAACCGTCGACACATACCGTGGCCCCCTCGGTGTCAGGGTCGATGAAACCGAGTTTGACTGCCTCATCGATGATTTCATCAACGGCTTCTTCGAGATTCATGTTCTCCAGTTCGAGATTTTCGAGCAGTATTTCTCCGTCGGCATTGAGCGGAGTGACGGTCTGGACCTTCTCGTTGTGGTCCAAAACCATGTCGATGCTCGGGTTGATGTCAATGCTCACATAAGCAAGCTCGTTTGCAAGTGAGCAGCCAAAGATGCCGGCTGAAAGCATAATCGTGAGCATGGTGGCGAAAAATGCGATTTTTTTCATAAAAATTCCTCCTTTTTAATTGTTTCGCTAAATATACGAACAAAAAGGAGGAATTATTGGTTGAAAGACTCAGTTTTCAAAAAAATCGAGGATATCCGCGAAAACGACGTCTCGGTCGATTTCATTCAAAATCTCGTGCCGGTCGTTTTCATAGAGTTTCAGGAAGACATTGGTGAAGCCGGATTTCAAAAGATAACTGTGCAATTTTTTGATGCCGTCGCCATAGCCCCCGAGGGGGTCGTCCATTCCCGAAGCAAAGAGGATTTTGGTTGATTTAGGTAGTTGGCGCTGGTTTTTCTTGGAATTGATGAGTTTGAGCCAGCCCAAAAGGGCGAGGTTGGCAGAAACGGTAAAGGGTTGTCCGCAGATTTCGGAATCGTGGTAGTATTGCTGGATGGCGACATCTTTGGTTAACCATTCCTCGTTGATTCCGGAGATGATCCCCCGTTTGCGCATCTTTACATGGCTGGAATCAATCAGGAGATTCTGCATCAGCTTGGAAACATATTTGGGTCCTTTGAAGAAGTTGATGACTTTGCCGATCATGGTGGCGACGCCAACCAAGGGCAAAGGGACGATGGTCATCCCGGTGAGGACGGCTTTTTGATAGTCCTTCGGGAAACTAAGAAGCGAGGCGAAAGCCAAAAACGAGCCCATGCTGTGTCCGAGAAGATACAAGGGAATCTCGGGGAAGGTTTGATTAATGTAGTCCTTCACGAGAACGACAGATTCGAAAGCGGCATCGCCAGGGTTTCTGTCTGCGAAATGAACGTAATCGCTAGTTGGACTGCTCAACCCGTGACCGAGGATATCGCACCCGACAACCGCATAGCCGTTCTTGGTGAGATAATCCGCGAAGATTCCGTAGCGGGCAAAATGTTCGGAAGCGCCATGGATGATCTGAACAACTGCTTTGACATCCACTTTCGGTCTATAGATGTAAATATGGATATTATTGTTCAGAGAATCTTTCAAAATCAGTTTTTCCATCTTTTGTACCACGCTCCATCTATAAATCATTATATCACCCATAGTATATTTTTTAAAGATGATTTGTTATAATGATAAAAGAGGTGCCAAATGATGGAAAAGTACATTTTGGCGATAGATCAGGGAACAACATCCTCAAGGGTGATCATCTTTGATGCCGCTGGGAAAATCGTCTGTAAGAGCCAATATGAGTTTGAACAGTTGTTTCCGAAACCGGGATACGTCCTCCATGATCCGAAGGCGATCTGGGATTCGGTCTCGATCTGTATAGGCGAATGCCTGATCAAGGCAAAATTGCAGCCAACTGAGATCGGTGCGATCGGGATCACCAATCAGCGGGAGACGACGATTGTCTGGAACCGCCGCACGGGTGTTCCTGTCTATCCGGCGATTGTCTGGCAGAGCAGGCAGACGAGCGCCATCTGTAACGAGATGAAACTCGCCGGCCATGAAGAGACCATCAGGCGGAAGACGGGTTTATTGTTGGATCCGTATTTTTCCGGCACCAAGATCAAATGGATACTGGACAATGTCAAGGGGGCAAGAGCGTTGGCTGAAGCCGGCGAGCTCTGTTTCGGGACCGTCGATTCCTGGATTGTTTGGAATCTCACAGACGGAGCGGTCCACGCCACTGATTCATCGAATGCTTCCAGAACGCTTTTATACAATATCTTTGATAACACTTGGGATCCGGACTTATGCTCGCTCTTCGGGATCCCGATGTCGCTGTTGCCGGAAATAAGACCATCATCGGGGATCATTGGCCATACTGCGAAAAATGTCTTTTATGGGCAGGAGATCCCGATAGCCGGGATCGCCGGCGATCAACAGGCGGCCCTTTTCGGACAGGTCTGTCTTGAAAAAGGCAATGTCAAGAACACTTACGGGACCGGCTGTTTTCTGCTTATGAATATCGGAAAGACACCGATTCTCTCCGATAAGGGCTTGTTGACGACCGTCGCCTGGAATTTGGATGGAGAGATCACCTATGCTCTCGAAGGCTCGATCTTTGTGACCGGATCGGCAGTCCAATGGCTTCGGGACGGACTTAAAATCATCAAGCAGTCAGGCGAGACGGAAGCACATGCGAAGACTTGCGAGGGCAATCAAGGTGTCTACTTCGTCCCTGCCTTCGTTGGTCTCGGGACTCCTTACTGGGAAAAAGATGCCAAGGGCGCTATCTTCGGGTTAACAAGAGGAACAACCAGAGCCCACATCATCAGGGCGACACTCGAAGCCATTGCCTATCAGACTAAGGATGTGATCAACGTCATGGAAGCCGAGTCGAAGCAGAAATTGACTAGGCTTCGCGTGGACGGAGGAGCTTCGGAAAACGATTTTTTGATGCAGTTTCAAAGCGACATCCTCAATGTTTATATCGACAAGCCTGAGACAAGCGAAACCACTGCTCTCGGAGCCGCCTATCTCGCAGGGCTTGCGACCGGCTTATGGACGCTGAAAGACATCAAAGAAAAATGGGGTGTTGACAAGGTTTTCAAGCCGCTGATATCCGACAAATGCCGTGATGAACTCTATTCCGGCTGGAAAAAAGCGGTTAAAGCGTGTATGATGTTCAAATAATTGCGCCATTTTTTCCCAAATGTTGTATAATATCGTCAGTGCGGAGGTGATTCAATGCAAGAAAAACTAGATCGTTTCAACAATCTGAAAAAAGGAAGCGAAAAGATCTCTTTGATCGGATTTGTCATTCTCGGCGTCGGCGTGATCTTGTTGATACCTATCTTACTAAGCGGCGGCGAGGACGGAATGTTTTTCCCGATCATTGTTATCACAATCGGTATGATTGTGAGCATGGTGGGAGCCGCGAAGTTTTCCAGTGTCAAGCGCAGTTTTAAATTTGATGTTTTGTCAGACTATTTTCAAGAGGCCATTCCCGGAGTCAACTATTACCCGGATAGAGGTCTTAGCGGTACGGAAGTCTATCAAACCGAGTTTCTGAAACGGGCTGACCGCTTTCATTCCGAAGATCTCTTGCAAGGGCAGATGGACGGTGTCGACTTCGTTTCAAGCGATGTCAAACTCGAGGAAAGACATGTTCAGCACACTAAAAACGGAACCAGAGTTTACTACGTAACTTATTTCTTGGGCCGTGTGTTCAAGTTCACCTTCAACAAGGAATTCGACGGTTATCTTCAAGTGCTGGAATCCGGTTCGCCGCTTTCAAGTAGAAAGTTTAAAAAGGTTCAACTGGAGTCGATCGATTTCAATAAGAAGTTCAAAACTTATTCGACCGAAGAGCTGAATGCGTTTTATGTTCTGACTCCGGATATCATGGAAGCGATCCTCGAACTTGAGAAACGGAATGCCGGTCGCATTTCCCTGTCTTTCACCGGAAAGAATCTGTATATTGCCATCAACAACAATAAGGACACCTTTGAAATCAAGATGTTCACCAAGATCGACCAAACGATAATGGATGAATTTCGCAAGGATTTACTGGTCATCAAGGATTTCATCCACAGTTTGAAATTGAACACGAAGATTTTCAAATCCAAGTTAGGCGACCTGTAAAAGCATTAAGAATCAAAAATATAGAGGAGGAAAAACAAATGATCACACTTGATTTGAGTGTGGGCGGAATCATCGGCATTGTCATCGGCGGCATTGTGCTTCTCATCGTTATCTGGTATATCGGGACGATGAACACCTTGCGCCAGTTGGAATTGAAGGTCCATGAGGCAGAATCCGGTATTGATGTCGCGCTCACTAAACGTTTTGACATGCTCACAAAAATGCTCGAGACGGCCAAAGGCTACGCCAAGCATGAGGCGGAAACGCTTGAAAAAGTCGTCAAGTGGCGTTCAGGCATTCCTGAAAACGCCACATTGAAAGACAAGGAAGCGTTCTTCGGCCAGTTGAACGAGGTTGCATCAGGCATCAACGTTGTCGTCGAAAAATATCCCGACCTCAAAGCAAACACGGTATTTGTCGAACTGCAGGGCGCGGTTGCCAACACCGAAGAACACCTGCAAGCCGCGAGAAGGCTTTACAATGCGAACGTGACCAGGATCAACCATACGATCGTCACCTTTCCGCATAGCATCGTCGCCAATGCCATCCATATGGAGAAAAAGCCTTATTTTGAAGCCGAGGATAAAAAAAGGCAGGATGTCGAGTTTAAGTTCTAAACATTACAAAGAATGCTGTGTTTTCCATCAAATATGATGAAGGGCTCATCCCTTCATCTTTTTTTTGCCAGTTTTCGAAAGAACGGCATTATTATGCTTACACATACCGGCAGCGACTCGCTTTCGGCTTTTTCTTTGGAATATGCTGATCCGTTATAATTTGTCAAAAAAGGAGGATTTATGTTAAACCAAGTGATATTGGTGGGAAGGCTCACCAAAGATCCGGAACTGCGAAAGTTGGACGACAACAGGAAAGTGACGACAATTTCTCTGGCTGTGCAACGACCTTTCAAAAGCGGCGAGACCAATGATTATGAAACGGATTTCTTCAACTGCACGCTCTGGAGCGGCATCGCCGAGGCGACCGTCGATTACTGCAAGAAGGGGTCGACCGTCGGGATCAAGGCAAGGTTGCAACAACGAGATTATTTGCAAGATGATAAAAAACTGTTTTCCTACCCCGAAATCATTGTCGAAAGGATTTCGTTCATCAGTTCTCAAAAAGACTGAGATGCATTTTGCATCTTTTTCTTTTTTTAGTATTTGAATAATGTTATAATCTCGATAAAGGCGGTGGTTACCAATGAAACAGTATCACGAGTTTTTGCGCACAATCCTCGATGTCGGTGTCCGTAAGTCCGACCGCACCGGTGTCGGTACGATCTCGACTTTTGGCTTGCAGATGCGCTTTGATCTCGCTGAGGGATTCCCGTTAGTAACCACAAAAAGAATCCATCTGAAATCGGTGATTGAAGAACTGCTCTGGTTCGTCAAGGGCGAGACCAATATCAGACCGCTTGTGGAGAAAAACGTCCGGATTTGGAACGAATGGCCTTACAAGCGTTTTTGTGAGTCGGAAGATTATAAGGGAGAAACATTGGACCAATTCATCGAGCGGATCCTTGCCGACCGCGCTTTTGCGGATAAGTATGGCGATTTGGGACCGGTATACGGCCGCCAATGGCGCCATGTCGAAGGCAATGGCCGTGTGATCGACCAACTTCAGGAAGTAATTTACAACATTAGAAACAATCCGGATAGCCGAAGGCTGATCGTCAGCGCTTGGAATGTCGCTTTGATTGAGAAGATGGCATTACCGCCATGTCATGCCTTTTTCCAGTTCTATGTCGCCGATGGCAAACTATCATGCCATCTTTATCAAAGGAGTGCCGATGCGTTTCTCGGCGTCCCTTTCAATATCGCCTCATATTCGCTGCTCACACTGATGATTTCCAGCATAACCAATCTTAAACCAGGGGAGTTTGTCCATTCTTTTGGGGATTGCCACATTTATTTGAATCATCTTGACCAAGTCGGGTTATTGTTGTCGAGAAAACCGAAGGCGCTCCCCAAAATGACGATCCTAAGGTCAACAGAGAACATTGAGGATTTCGTCTTCGATGATTTTTTGCTTGAAAATTACGACCCCTATCCAACGATCAAGGGAAAGGTGGCAGTCTGATGATAAGCCTCATCTTTGCGATCGACCCTAACGGAGTGATCGGAAAAGGCAACGATCTTCCTTGGCACTATCCCGAGGATCTGCGTTATTTTAGACAGAAGACGATGGGGAAGACCGTTTTGATGGGGCGCGAGACATTCAAATCAATTATCGGCAGATTGGGGCATCCGCTTGTTGGACGCAAATCGATTGTTGCCTCACTGGAGCCGTTCAGTTATCCTGGCGTTACGGTCATTAGCGATCTGATTGCTTATTTAAAGCAGGACCACGAAGAGGAAATCTTCGTTATCGGCGGGAAGACGATCTATGGTTTGTCGTTGGCCTTCGCACAAAAACTCTATATCACCTATATCAAGAAACCATATCATGGCGACGTTTATCTGAGCGACCTCGACCTATCGATGTTTGAACTGCTCGAGAGCAAGGAAACGCCAGACCTGATTTTTACGGTTTATGGGAGAAAACAACAATGATGATCTTCATTCTGCAGTTGCTGGTATCTGTTGCCGGCACTGTCTTGTTTGCCGTATTTGGTCAGTATCCTGCCGGATTTGTCGGTGTTTTGGTCATCATCGCGGTCTTTTTCGCAATCGCTCTAGGTTTTTTCATCGTCTTTTTTATGTTGTTGGTCGTTTTCCTTCTTTTAATCGAGAAAACAGATACCAAGAGCGCTTGGAAACATGCAGTGTATGTTGATGTTGGTGTCTATCTGTTCAACATTCTTCTCCGTGTCTATGTAAAAACAACCGGGAAGGACAATATACCAAAGACCAATCGTTTTATCATTTACTCGAACCACATTGAATACACAGATCCTTTCTATATCAAGACCGCCTTTAAAGGAAAACCCTTGGCTTACATTGCCAAAGCCGAGGTTTTCAAGATTCCCGTCATCAAGTCGGTTTTGTTCGGTTCCGGGTGCATCGCGCTTTCGCGTGATATCGACAGACGGGGGCTCGAGGCTGTCCATCAATCGATTCAAGCAGTCGAGAATGGACAACCATTGGGAGTTTTTCCCGAGGGCACCCGCAGTTATAGCAACACCATGGCTGATTTCAAACCGGGTTCATTCAAACTTGCCTTGAGAGCAAAAGCCGATATCGTTCCGATCTGCCTTTATAACATGCATGGAATCTTTCGCAAGGGCCGTCTAGGTATTCATAAGGGATATTTGCACATCTTGCCATCGCTAAGATATGAGGAGTACAAAGATCTGGATTCGCGGGCAATCAGCGATCTCGTCAAAGAGCGAATCCAAGAACAGCTTGATAAGTTCAAGGCAACAATTCCGGACAACGACCTTCGCGAGGTTCGGGAAGGAAGAAAATAATGCTTGGCGATCTTTTTCTATTGTTCTTCAAGATCGGCCTTTTCACCTTCGGGGGTGGCTATGCGATGATCCCGCTGATCCAGCGGGAAGTCATTGAAAAGCGGGGCTGGATCGAGTATTCCGAGTTTATGGATATCCTTGCTATCGCCGAGTCGACGCCAGGACCGATCGCGATCAATTGTGCGACCTATATCGGTTTCAAGCAGAAGGGTTTTATCGGCTCGCTGCTCGCGACTCTGGGAGTTGTCCTGCCTTCCTTCATCGTCATTGTCTTGATTTCTGCTATTCTGCTCACCTATAAGGAATCACCGCTTATGGCGAACGCCTTCCAGGGCATCCGCGTCGGTGTTTCGCTTCTGATCGTTAATGCTGGGATCAGGCTGCTCACGAAACTGAAACGCAACTGGCTCGCTTGCGTTTTGATCGTCATCGGCTTTGGCTTGATGCTTTTCCGCTTGGTTCCCACCATGTATATCATCTTGATAGGCGGCGTCGCCGGACTCATTTATTCGCTTTGCGGAAAAAAAGGAGATGACCGCGATGCCGATTAAAGAACTCCTGTTATTGTTTTTGACGTTTTTCAAGATCGGATTGTTCACTTTCGGTGGCGGTTATGCGATGATTCCAATGATCGAAGAAGAGGTTTTAAAACAAGGCTGGCTCGATTCAATCGATACACTCGTTGATTTCGTCGCCATCTCTGAGTCGACGCCGGGACCGTTCGCGGTCAATATTGCGACCTTCATTGGTTATCAGCAACAAGGCATTCTTGGAGCGGCTGTCGCTACGATTGGCGTTGTTTTGCCTTCATTCATCATCATCTCGATCGTCGCTCGTTTCTACAAGAGATTTTCGACCAATTCGTATGTCAATGGGTTCCTTGGCGGCGTCAAGCCGGTTATTGTCGGCATTTTGGGCGCTGTTGGCTTGGGACTGGTTCTCAGGGGAACGCTTCACACGGATATTTTGAATCTCGCCGCCATGCAGATTGATTTGATCGCTATTGCGATCTTCGTGGTTGTTCTAGTGATCTCGCGGATTTTGCCAAAGATAAATCCCATCTATTTGATCTTGATTTCTGCGGTTTTGGGAATCTCGTTATATTCGATTTTCTAGGTTGAAAGGAGGGGTTGTAGCGTGACATTTGAACTTGAGCTAATCAAATGGCTTCAAAGTTTCCGCAGCGATTTTTTAGACTTCTTTTTCCAGATGTGGACCGTGTTCGGCGAAGAACTGATCATTGTCGCTCTGATGGGTTTCGTCTATTGGTGTCACGACAAGAAGATCGGCGAGTCTCTCGGGATCACCGTCTTTGTCTCGCTGGTTTTGAACAGCATCATCAAAGTCATCACCCAGAGGCCGAGGCCGTTCTCTGTGGATCCCCTGATCGATGATATCCGGCCGGTGGGAGGCTTTTCGTTCCCCAGCGGCCACACCCAGGGAGCGGCGAGTGTTTTTGGGGGTTTTGCCATCTGGATCAAGAAGCGTTTTGTCTCGATCATCGCCGCCATCATCATTTTGATGGTTGCCCTGAGCCGGATGTATCTTGGAGTCCATTATTTGACTGACGTTCTAGCCGGCGGCGCTCTCGGCATTGGCATCAGCTACGGGTTCTATCTGCTGTTGAATAAGATCTGGGATCGGACGAGGCTCTATTTCTATGTGCTTGCCGCTTCCGGAGTGATATTTGTCGGCTGTTACTTATACTTTTTGTTTACGGTGACAGCTTCTAACACCATGACCGATGCATCAACCCTCTATAACACCCTTGAAGGGGTAGCGAAGATGATGGGAACGATCTTCGGGTTCACGGTCGGGATCATGATTGAACACAAACATGTTCAGTTTGAGAATCATCGCGTGCTTTGGAAGAATTTGATCCGTTTCGCCCTTGGTGTGGGCATCGTCATGGCGGTTCGTCTGGGGCTCAAGCCATTATTCAATCTGATTGTTAACCCTGATTCCGGGGCACTGATAGAAGGTGCGATGGGAAAGGCAACGCTTGCGATACTGTTTGATTTTGTCCGCTATTTTGCGATGGTTCTGATCGGCATCGGCATCTATCCGCTGGCTTTCAAGCGTTTTCGGTTCTAGGCAGGTGACAATCAATGAATATCGTGAACAAGACTCTTTATGACAAGCAGTTGATCATCAGTTACAACCGGTATTATCTTCTGGGGTTTCTCAAGACGAATTTTCTTGTCGTCTCCTTGATCACTGCCGGTTTGATGGTCTATATGATTCTAAACGAAATGTGGGAGTACTCATTGGTTTTTCTCGGGATACTGGCGCTCTACTTTTTACTTACGCTGATCCTTCAGGCGTTGACAACAAAAAAAGTTCTTAAAGAAAGCCCCCTTGTTAAAAACCCCATCACGCAGACCTATGTTTTCACGGATACAGAGATTCTTGTCGAAAGTTTGAAACAAACCAAACTTCCATATACAGAAATCAACAGGATCAGATCCACCGGCGTTTTTTTCATCATCACCGATTTTTCCAAGCGTACCTATATCGTCCAAAAGTCCGGATTCGCTAATCAGAAGCAGGATGTTACGGAACTAGCTAACTTCTTCAAAGCAACTCTAGGAAAGCGGTTTCGTTGACGTCAATTTTGTCTGCATCTACCAACATTGTTTGACCGTGATTTAAACTGTCGCTAGGGAGTGATTTTAATGAAGAACTATTGGCTTTTGTTAAAAGCCGATCTCAAACGCCTTTACCAGATGCGCGTATTCATGCTGGTGGTCATCGTATCTTTCGTTCTCGGTGTTGCGACCGGCTTGTTTCCGTTCCTCAATCCAGCAAACGCGCTTTATGTCTCTGTTTTCATTCTGCCGGTCCTCATCTTTTCATTCAGCCTGCAGTTTGAAATCAATAACCAAGAGAGCCTGCCAAAAACAGACAGGCCGATCAGCGCGGCTGTGTTTTTGTTGTCCAAGATAACCTCAGCGGTTTTAATACAACTGATACCGCTGTTGTTCATCATCATAGCCCTTGTTTTTATTAGAGGTCACAAAGCAAATTATCCGGCGCTCGTCGGAGTTTATCTTCTTGGCATTCTCAACCATATCGTCATCGGCTTGTCGCTATCGATCATCAGCAAGTCGTACCGGATCTTACCATTGAGTTATTTGGTATATCTTCTTGTCTTCTGCGTTGCGCCGATTTTCTTCAGTAACGGTCTCATACCCTTGAAATTACAATATTTCCTTGTTTTCTCTCCGGCATATCTTTCGGGAGTCCTGATCGACAATCTCCTCGCAGCGAATATTTATTCGCCGCTATGGCTTTTGTTATTGTCGGTTTTTCTGCAGATTGCCTACACCGTTTTGCTTTGCTTATTCGTGATCAACCCGTTTTTCAAGGCTTATATCAGCAAAAACCTGATCGAAACTGAATGATCAGATGAGGAGCGTGACGAGTTAATGATCAACTACAACGAGAAAGAAAGAGCGTTCAAACTAGATACCGAGAAAACATCTTATTTGATCCGCATTTATCCCTCGGGGCATCTCGGGCACCTTTACTACGGAAAAAGACTCGAATCAGTCAAGTCGCTTGCGGATCTGGAACTGAAGTTCGGGATCGAGGTCGGCAACCAAGTCCTCTATGACCAGGCTGATCGGACGTTCAACCTCAACCTTGCGCTTCTTGAAATGTCCACCTTCGGCAAAGGCGACTATCGTGAACCGATGCTTCATTTTCGTTTTCAAGACGGGTCGCGGTTGACAGATTTTAAGTACAAAGAACATAAGATATTGGAGTCTAAGCCCCGGTTCGCCAGCCTTCCCGAAACCTTTGCGGGGGTAGAGGAAAAGGTGGAGACGCTGATTGTCACGCTTGAAGATGCGGTGCGCAAACTCGAGGTCGACCTTTATTATTCATTATTTGTCGCTTGCGATGTCATCGTCAGGCGCGCCGTTGTCCGCAATAACAGCGCTGATGCTTTGATCATCGAAAAAGGTCTCAGCATGAACCTGGATTTATTAAATGAGGATTATCAGGCAGTTTCGCTTGACGGCGCCTGGATCAATGAACGGCAGGTCCATGTCCACGATCTCGGCGTTGGCATCCTTAAAATCGATTCGAAGAAAGGCGTTTCCTCGAACGATCACAACCCCTTTGTCGCCATCAAAGAGAAGAAGGCTACCGAGGAATATGGACGCTGCTATGGTTTTTCTCTTGTCTACAGCGGCAATTTCGAGGCGACAATGGAAGTCACCCCCCACAATCTCCTTAGGATCCTAATGGGCATCAACTCGTTTGACTTTTATTGGAACCTGCGCGAAAATGAGGAATTCGTCACTCCCGAGGTCGTGCTGACCTATTCCGAGCAAGGAATGACAAAACTCAGTCAGAACATCCATGAACTAATCAAGCGTAATCTGATCAAACCGGACTGGCAGAACAAAGAGCGTCCGGTTTTGCTTAACAACTGGGAAGCGACCTCGTTTTCGTTTAACGAGAGGAAGCTCTTGAAAATGGCGAGGCGGGCCAAGAAACTCGGGATTGAATTGTTTGTCCTCGATGACGGTTGGTTCGGCAAGCGCGACGACGACACAAGATCGCTTGGCGACTGGTATCCTAACCGTAGGAAACTGCCTTCAGGGATCAAGGGGCTGTGCGAGAAGATCAACAGGCTTGGTCTTTCCTTCGGCATTTGGGTAGAACCGGAGATGGTGAACCCCGACAGCGATCTTTTTCGCGCTCATCCCGACTGGGTGATCAGCCACCCGGACTATAAGCCCTCGCTCGGGAGAAACCAATTGGTGCTTGACCTTTCTAATCCCGTGGTCAGGGAGTATCTTTTTGAGGTGCTCACAGAGCTCTTTGAGAGTGCAAACATCACTTACTGCAAGTGGGATATGAATCGCAATTTCTCTGATGTGTTTTCCCCCTATCTTGATGCCCTTGATCAGGGCGGTCTTTATCACCGCTATTATCTTGGCTTATATCAATTGATGGAATCATTGACAGCAAGATTTCCAGAGATTTTGTTCGAGGCTTGCGCCAGCGGTGGGAACCGCTTTGATCTGGGGATGCTCTATTATATGCCGCAAATCTGGACTTCCGACAATACCGACGGTTACGAGCGGGTCAAGATCCAGTATGGGACATCGCTCTGCTATCCCCAGTCGGTCATGGGCGCCCATGTCAGCAATATCCCGAATATGCAAACATTGAGGCATACCCAACTTGAAACGCGTTTCAATATCGCGAGTTTCGGACTTCTCGGATATGAGCTTGACATCACCAGACTCACTCCCTATGAAAGGAAAGTGATCAAGAAACAGATCGCTTTCTACAAGAAGCACCGCCAAACCCTCCAGTTTGGAAGGCTGGTGCGGATTAAAAATCCCTTTTTGGAAGATGATGCGGCTTTGATGGTTATCAGCTCGGATGGCTCCGAGGCGGTTCTGGGCATCTTTCAATGTCTGGAAAACCCGAATGCCCCCCTTGAAAAAATCAGGGTCCGGGAACTTAGTAACGATAATGAATATTTAATCACGAATCGGACCCAGTATTTCAACCTCGGCATGTTCGGTGATCTCGTAAAACACGCTTTGCCGATCGACATGAATCAGCACGGAATCTTGTTTCATATTCTCAAGAATCATTATCTAATGCCGGCCGAGAAGGAAGCACAACAAGAATACGGCGCGGTTCTAAACCAGAACGGCTTTATTCCCAAGCAAAGATTCATCGGCACAGGATATAATCAAAATGTCAGGCTGATGTGTGATTTCGGCTCGCGTCTCTACACCTTCACCCTCAAGGAGGAACAAGAAGCATGAGAATAAGAAGAAGCCTTAATTTTAACTGGCGGTTCACTCCCGATTACCAAGATGCTTATCTTAAACCAGACTTCGATCCGGCCAAATTTGAAAGCGTTATGTTGCCGCATTCCCTAATCGAATTGCCCTTCAACTACATTAATGATGAGACCCATCAATTCGTCGGCACCTACTTTTTAGATTTCACCATCGACAAGCCAGACAAGTCTCAGATGATGTTTCTTCGTTTCTACGGCGTGATGAACACTTGCACAGTCTATCTGAATGGCAAGGAAATAGGCTCCCATAAAGGCGGATACACTCCTTTCGATATGGTTCTTGAAGATGATCTCATCCTCGATCAGACAAACCGGCTCGTCGTCGTTGTCGATGGTAGGGAAACCGCTAACATTCCGCCTTTCGGTGGGGTCGTTGACTACCTCGGCCACAGCGGTATTTATCGGGAAGTGGAACTGCAGATTATCCCAAAAACCCATATTCGCCATTTGCGAATCAAGCCTTTTGAACCGTCTTCCCTGATGGAATCACAGATCGTCATCAACTACGAGTTCGATCTTGACGGACCTTTGTTATTCCCATTGGAGGCAAAGGTTGTTGTTTCTGATCAAGATAAAACAATCCATCAAGACACTAACATCTTTAAGAAGGGTGACCAACTTGCAGGTGGGTTTCTGCTTGATGATATTTGTCGCTGGTCGCCCGAATCGCCCAAGCTCTACCATCTTGAACTCAGTTTATCACATGATGGAAAAATCATTGATTCCGTTAAGGAGCGCTTTGGCTGTCGAACAATCAAATTCACTCCTGAAGGCTTCACGATTAACAACCACAGGCTCAAACTGATTGGCTTGAACCGCCATCAGTCCTATCCGTATGTCGGTTATGCGATGCCTAAAAGGATGCAGGAATTGGATGCGGAGATTCTCCGGAATGAGCTTGGTGTAAATATCGTCAGAACCTCACACTATATGCAAAGCGACCATTTCATCGCCCGTGCGGACGAGCTCGGGCTGTTGGTGTTTGAGGAAATTCCCGGCTGGCAACATCTCGGCGACGAGGAGTTCAAGACTTTGAGCCTCGCTAATCTGAAGACGATGATAAACCATCACTTCAACCATCCTTCCATCATTATGTGGGGCGTGCGGATCAACGAATCACAAGACGACAATACCTTTTACCTTGAGACCAATCGGATCGCGAGGGAACTTGATGAAACGCGGCCAACGGGCGGCGTCCGCAATTTTGCCGGCAGCGAGTTGCTTGAGGACGTCTATACCTACAACGATTTTACCCATACGGGCGCCAATCAAGCGCTCGCAAGTCCCTCAAGCGTTGCCAAAGCGCTGGCTCCCTATCTCGTGACCGAACACAGCGGGCATATGTATCCGACCAGAAAAAACGCCGATGAGGCCACTAGGGTCGAACAGGCACTCAGACACCTGCGCGTCATCGACAGCGCCTATGAAAACAGCCGGATCGCGGGGGCGATCGGCTGGTGTTTCGCCGACTATTACACGCACAAGCAGTTCGGAGCCAATGACCGCATCTGTTATCATGGGGTCATGGACATGTTCAGGCTACCGAAGTACGCTAGCTATGTGTACAAGTCGCAGCGGCTCGACAAGCCGGTCCTCGAGGTCGCCGGTTCGATGACGCCCGGTGAACAACCGCAGGCGAAAATGCCGGAAACCGTCGTTTTCACTAATTGTGATTACATCAAGTTCTACCATAATGACTATTTCATCGGCAAAATCTACCCCGAATGGCGACTTTATCCGAATGTCCTGAAACCGCCTGTCGTCATTGATGATCACATCGGCGACCAGATCGAAGTTTGCGAACCATATTCCAAGAAGGTCTCCCGCCAGATCAAAAAGTGCCTTTTGGCTTTCAGCCGTTACGGGATGGCGATGCCTTTCAAATACCGGTTGTTGATGGGAAAACTGATGCTTATAAACAAAATCACAATGGCAGAGGCCACTAGGCTCTATGGAAAATATCTGGGAAACTGGGGCGATGATTCGGGTGTGTTCATCTTTGAGGGGTACATCGACGATGAACTGGTGATCAAGAAAAAAATAGCGCAGCCGAGTGCTTTCAAGATCAAGGTCGAGGCGGACCATCATGAACTTGTCCATGTCGAGACCTATGATGTCACGAGGATTGTCATTACCAAAGTCGATGAAAATGATAACATACTCGCGAATGCGAGCGATGTCATAACCATTGAAACCGACCGGATTCTCGATGTGATTGGACCAAAATCAGTTGCTTTGATCGGCGGTTCAACGGCCTTCTATGTCAAGACAACCGGTAAAAAAGGCCGATCGAAAATAAAAATCAAACCAACATACGAACCTGATATCATGATTGAGATTGATGTCAAATGACCTAAGGTCATCTTAAAAATAAAAAGAGCCGTTTTGATTACGAGTGAAACGGCTCCATTTCTAAATCATGTCGGATTAGGGAAGTAGATCGTTGTTGTGGAGAAACATGTAGAGAATCGACACGGGAACGGCATAGGAAACCTCGTCGTTGCCATCGGTTCCCCAAGTGTTGACGCCGAGAAGGTTTCCGTCGACATCGACGACAGCGCCCCCGCTCGATCCCTCATGGATCATGGCGGTATGATAGATGACAAGGAATTGAACGTCATCAAGCCTGACCAGATTAACATACTCGCCGAAGGTCACATTGTCGGTGACAGACAAAGGATTTCCTACAGCCAGGACTAGCTCACCGGGGTTGAATTTCGTGAATGAACGCTCGGCAATATCCAATAATACGACTTCGGTCCGTTCGTTTTTCAAAAAACGGAGAATCGCGAGATCAAGGGATTCATCATAGGCGATGAGTTCCGCCTCATGGTAGTCGCTGTCCTCGAAGGTCATGATCTCGTAGGCAGGTGTATATTCTTTGGGATCGACGACATGGAAATTGGTGACGGCATAAAAGTAATCATCATCTTCCTTGTAGATGAAGCCGGAGCCTTTGTTTACGCTTTCCAGAAAGGTTGTTGTTCCGAAAGGATAGAGGGTACGCGATTTATATAAAGAAGTCTGGACGCCAATGTTTGCGCGTCTGATTCTGTCTCTGGTATTGATCAGGATGTCGTTGTATTGGTCGACGATGAGGTCATAGGCAGAAGAATGGTATCTGGAATAAGTTTGGTAATCGTCTAAACCGATCGAGATTGTTCCGCTGATGTCGATGGTCCTTGTGGTCTTAGTAGTAACAGGGTAGATTGTTGGAAAAATCGCCGGCCATGTGAATGCCTCACAGCCAAAAAGTAAGAGCACAGCCGCCATAGCGATCAATAAAGCAGAACCCCTTCTTTTCATAAACTCAACTCCTATGCTACTATTATACATCACCGGATCGTCAAGCGATCAATTAACATATTTTTTCATGTATCTAAATTATCGGCCCAGTCTATTTAAATATCTGTGAAGTTAGTATATAATTAATTACGATTAATTAAAACAAATTTATAGGGGGAGAAATTATGATGCTGACAGCCCTGCCGATTCCCGATATTACCAACCTTCCGCTGTACCTGAATATCCTTTTTTTTGGTATTCTGGGTATAGGCATGTTGGTTGGTTTTTTGCGAGGTTTCAAGAAATCACTCTATGCCTTCATCGTAACAGTCATCTTCTACATCGTTTTCTTTTTGACGATTGATCTAGTCGTCAATTATTTATGGTCCCTTGAACTGACTTTTCTAGGGGGCTTGCTCGCAAACCTTGATCCCGCATTTGCTTCTGTGACCTCGCTTTCGGAAGCAATACCCCTTGCGCTTTCGATCTATGTTCCCGACATTCCCGCGAGTGTTCTCGAGAATCCTAACCTGCTTGAATTTATTGCCGGATTAGGCATATTCATTGTCAAGATTGTCTATACGATTATTTATTTCACAGTGATCCAAATTATCTATCGTCTTTTGACTTTCATCATCCGCGTAATCTTTCTCAATACTCCGAAAGCGGAACGCAAATACCGGTCGAAAAACCGGGGATTCGGAGCGATTTTTGGGTTTCTCAGCGGTGCGCTTAGTCTCTTTATAACCTTGATTGTCTTTGGCGGACTCATAAGCATTACTGAAAGTGTTATGACCATTGCCTCGGAGATTCCCGAAACCGAGGATGTCGTGTTGGAGTTTCCCCGCCAGGGAATTTATCAGGCGAATTACTCGGTCATCCCGCTTCAGCAGGCCGAGAACCCGCTTGAGCAAGTTCAGGAGATTGTTGCCCTAGCCAAGGAAATCGTTGATTCCTATAATCAGAATATCCTTGTCGGTTTCGCAAAAGAGATTACAATCCATGAATCGGAAACCGAATCGGTCGCTCTTAATATCTATTTGTTCGACATGGTGCTTTCATTTACTTATAAAGAAGAGAAGATCGCCATTCGCGATGAACTCTCAGTCTATGCCGGCGTCGCCAGCAACATCCTGGGTTCCGAGTATATGGAAACCAGGGATTTATCTGATATCAGCGGCGATCTGATCCAAACCTCGATGAACCAACTCGCCGATTCACATCTTTTCACTTCAATCTTGCCACTAGCGATCGATGTCGGCTCGGAGATGCTCGAAGTCGACATCCCGATCGACAAAGAAGCAATCTACGCTATCGACTGGAAGACCGAAGTGATGCAAATAGGCGAGGTCGCCGCGCTCGTATTTGACTTTATCAATACCGCCGGTTTGCTTGAAGAGGATCCCGATCTCGAAACCATCGTCTTCGACGGAGATTCAGTCAGAGATATTTTCGATGCTCTCGGCGAATCGCAGCTTGTCACGCTTGCGGCTTATGTAGCGCTTGAGCCGGTTTTGCAAAGCCTCGCGGAAGACAACCCGATTAAGGCGATCATCACGGTTCCCGAAGGAATGAACTGGAAAGATGAGTTTATTGCGATCGGAGAGATCATCGGCGCCGTTTTGGATACTGAGATCACCTACGGCCAAATCCAATCGGGAGATCCGATGACCATCATCCAGGCGCTTGCACAACTTGACTTTACTGTGATTTTGGATTCAAAGATCATCACCCACGCTTTAATCAATGTCTTTGAAGGCGCAGGCGGCTTTCTAGACGGCGAGGAGTTGTCGTTTCTAGTTATCCCAGAGGACATTATCTGGCTTGATGAGCTTGATGATGAAGGCAACATCATCCAAAATGGCGAGCTTAGGAATATCTTTTTGGCAATCAACCAAATTGCCGAATTGGCAGTCAGCCTCGACTTTAACAATCTGACGGCCGCCGCCATCACCGAACTCTCCGATGAAGCCATCGAGGCGCTGTTCGAATCTAAAATATTAGTCGCCAGCATCACCGAAACGGTCAAGACACTCGATTTTGGCGAATTGGCTTTATTGATACCCGATGATGTATATGATGATAAAGGCTATCTCAAGAAGACTGAACTGGTCGCTTTAGTCAGTGCTCTCAAAACGATTGTGACCGCACTTCCTTGTGACGAAGGCGATGAGGAGTGTGCGCCCATCGGCTTCGACTACACTAAGGTCTTGTCTTTGGGATCCGCGACCATTGACGAAGTCTTCAGGTCGCTGATTATAGAGGTCACGATCGGCAACATGGTCTATGAGATGGGAGCGGATGTGCTGGTTATTCCAGAAACAACGACCGCTGTCAAAACCGTGTTGGTCGAAGGAGCTTCCCACAAGATTGTCACCGCTGGTGAAATCAAAAAAGTGTTTATTGCCGCTTCGGTTTTTGAGTTCGAAAACATCGAAGAAATTGAATTCGATGAATCCGTAATCCTTGATATCGCAAGCGATGAGGAAAAGATCGACAAGATCCTCGATTCGGAAATCATCGCCGCTACAGCCGGGTCGATGCTCTTTGAAATGGGCGAAGACGTCCTGACCATCCCTTCTGTTGCGATGGAAACCATAAGCGTTGGTGAAGCGGACAAGACAATCGTCACGGCAAGTGAGATCCGTAAACTCTTGTTGGCGGTATCAACTCTGGAGATCACTACCCTAGAAGGCATGGAAATCGGTCCTAATATTCTTAAAAACCTAGCAACCGCAGAAGACGATACGGTCCTAGATGAGAATAAGGCCGACCAAATCTTCAATTCCACCATCTTGCACGCTACGATCTCCAGCGTTTTGATCGATCTTGTCAGCGGTGAAACCCAAGTCCTCTCGATACCTTATTTTGATGAAGAGGGCAACACCATCCGTTATAGAAATGATGTGGATGATTTCGAGTATATCTCGGTTGATGAAATGAAAGCGATCGTCAGAGCGATTCTCGTTCTCGATATCGCCGATTTTGAAAGTATTGATATCGATACGCTCGATTTAGATACCATCATCGACAATTCAAACATCATTCTGCAATCGGCGATTTTGCAGGCGACCATTTCCAATCAGATCATCAATATGGATACGGATATGATCGTTGTCCCAGATGAGAGTTTGTCAGGGGAAGATGTGAAGATTACAACAGGCGTGGGAGAACAAGCGACGACCTTCGTTGCCAAAGCCGAGCTCATAAAAGCTCTCGAAGCAATCCAAGTTCTAAACATAGATCTTGAGAATCCCGTTTTTGACGCGACGATCATCAATAACTTAGCCTCTGATGACAATCCAGATGTGCTCGACGATGACAAACTCAACACATTGCTTGATTCGACGATCATCCATGCCTCGATGTCAAAGATGATCATCGATCTTACGACCGGCGACGGCGGAGCCGAAGCGGTCATCATCGTCCCTTATTTCGATGAATCCGGGATAGCGGTCCGCATCGAAGATGATTTGGGCAATGAGTATCTGAGCAAGAGTGAACTGATCAGTTTGTTCAAAGCCTACTATTCACTTGATATCACTGATTTCAATGCTGTTGATTCGCTTGATATCAACACCATTCTTGATAACTTTGACACTTTGATTTTATCAGCAACCCTGCATGCGACGGTTTCTGATCAAGTCATCAATATGGAATCGGAAGCGATTGTCGTTCCCAGGATTGATCATCTCGATCAACCTGTTATCATTGTCGTAGGGACCGAGGAAAAACAAACCACATACATCGCTTCCAATGAACTAAGAGCGACTTTCGATGCGCTCGAGGTCATGAATATCGATTTCGAAAACCCGGTTTTTGACGCCACCTTGATTGATAATCTGGCCGAAGATGATGACCCTGAGACGCTTGATGAAACCAAACTTGACACTCTGTTCGATTCAATCATCATCCACGCCTCGATCTCGAAGATGCTATTTGATCTCACCGAAGGCGAAGAAGCGGTCCTGAGTGTTCCGTATTATGACGCCGACCAAGATGAGGTTCGCTTTAAGGATGTTGACGGAGTCGAATATGTGAGTGAGCAGGAACTTAGAAACGCATTGGCCGCACTGAACAAACTCGACATCTCCGATTTTAACAATGTTGAAACCCTATCACTTACTGACATCAAAACCAACTTTGATGTTTTGATTGCTTCAGCGATTTTGCATGCGACGGTTTCTGATCAAGTCATCAATATGGAATCGGAAGCGATTGTCGTTCCTCAGATCGACCATCTCGATCAGCCTGTTATCATTGTCGTAGGCACTGAGGAAAAACAAACCATATACATCGCTTCCAATGAACTGAAAGCTACTTTCGATGCGCTCGAGGTCATGAATATTGATTTTGAAAACCCGGTTTTTGACGCCACCTTGATTGATAATCTGGCCGAAGATGATGACCCTGAGACGCTTGATGAAGCCAAGCTTGACACTCTGTTCGATTCAATCATCATCCACGCTTCGATCTCGAAGATGCTCTTTGATCTCACCGAAGGCGAAGAAGCGGTCCTGAGTGTTCCATATTATGACGCTGACCTAGACGTGGTTCGCTTTAAAGATGTTCACGGTGTCGAATATGTGAGCGAGCAGGAACTTAGAAACGCACTAGCCGCACTGAACAAACTCAATATCTCCGACTTTAACAATGTCGAGACTCTGACGCTCAATGACATCAACACCAACTTTGACGTTTTGATCGCTTCGGCGATCTTGCATGCGACGATCTCGGATCAACTTTTGACGCTTGAATCAGATGATGTCAGTATTCCATATTATGACTATGATGGTGTCTCGATCCGTATTACTGTTGGCTCGCTTGAGAAAAAAACCGTCTATATCGGTAAAAACGAACTAGAAAGCACATTCATCGCTCTTGAACTGCTTGGTGTTGATGGATTAAATCAAGTAGACATCAATATTGATCTAACTGATTTCTATGATCCCGAAAACCGAAACAAGCTGATGGCTTCCGCGATTGTCCATTCCGCAATTTCAAAACAATTGGTTGAAGTTGATGCGCTTTCCGTTCCTTATTATGATATTGATGCGAATGCCGTTAGAATCACAAGAGGTTCGGCCGATCTTGAAACCGACACCGAATATGTTTCAGACATCGAGATCCATGCTTTGTTTGAGGTGTTGGAACTTTTGGAAATTCAAGATCTTGACAATGTGCAGATCGATCTGGATCTATCCAAATACTATGAGCCAGAGCCAAGAGAGATCCTGTTGGCCTCGGCCTCTGTCCATGCCGAGATCACGAAACAGGTCCTTGATATTGACGATGCGACCCTCGATATGCCGTTCTACAATGAAAGCGGATCTTCGATCAGAATCACAAGAGGCGATGGCCCCGAGAAGACTGAATATCTGGTTGCCGCCGAAGTTCATGCTTTATTCGAGGTCCTTGAATTCCTAGGAATCACAGATTTGAACAATGTTAACATGGATATGGATCTAACCGATCTTTATATCGTTGAAAACCGCAACATCTTGCTGGCTTCGGCCGCTGTGCATCTGAAAGTATCTACGCAGATGCTTGAACTGTCAACCGGCGATAATCCAGTGATCGTTGTTCCCGATAAAGACATCAATGGCCAGCCGATATCTGTGCTGAGAACCAACCATGATGATTTGATCGATGATGTGTTCCTCAAGGAACAGGAAATTCACTATTTCTTTGAAGGGCTCGAAATTCTTGATTTGCCGATCGATAACATCGACGAGTTCGATGGTTCCTTTGATCTGTCAGTTCTCTATGATCAAGATAACCGTGTTGAATTACTCAAGTCAGCGACGATGCACGCGACGATTTCTGATCAATTGATCGATCTCGATACCCAGGATCTGGTCATTGTTCCTAAGTCCGATTATCTAGATACGGTTTCAATTAGGGTTCTTAGGGGAGTTGTTGAGTTTATTGATAAAGATGAGATTCATCATTTCTTTGATGCGATCGAGATCCTAGGATTGTCGCTTGATGACATCAGCGATTTCAACGGCGATATCAGCCTCGACAATTTCTTTGCTTCAAAGGAACCAGCAGATTATGAGACCAATCAAACCACGTTGCTCGCATCGGCGATCATGCATGCGACTGTTTCCGAGCAGATCCTTGGCCTCGGTAGCACCAAGCTGATCGTTCCTGAGCGCGATGTCGCGGATACGGTGATCACCGCCGCGGTTAATGGTACCGATTATGTTGTCAAGAATGAGATCAAGGCATTGATCAATTCTCTCGATATCCTCGGCATTACAGACATCACCGCTTTTGCCGGCGCTATCAACCTCACCAATTTCTACTCCGATAGCAATCAGGATACGCTGTTACTGTCGGCTTCGATGCATGCGACCATCTCGGACCAGATCTTAGACCTTGGAAGCGATAAACTTATCGTTCCTGCCAAAGATGTTGCTGAAGAGAATATCCGCGTAACTAACAGCGTAGACATTGAATTCGTCCAAAAGGCGGAAATAAAAGCTTTGATCGAAGCCTTGGAAGTGCTTGAGGTGACCGATATCACCACTTTCGCCGGCGCGATCAACCTCACCAATTTCTACTCCGACAGCAATCAGGATACGCTGTTACTGTCGGCTTCGATGCATGCGACCATCTCGGACCAGATCTTAGACCTTGGAAGCGATAAACTCATCGTTCCTGCCAAAGACTTTGCTGAAGAGAATATCCGCGTAACTAACAGCGTAGACATTGAATTCGTCCAAAAGGCGGAAATAAAAGCTTTGATCGAAGCCTTGGAAGTGCTTGAGGTGACCGACATCACCAGCTTCACCGGCGCGGTCACGCTCTCCCATTTCTTTGAGTCCGCAAATCCCGCCACTTATTCTGACAATCAAGATATCCTGTTGGCTTCGGCTGCGATGCATGCGACGATCTCTGATCAACTGTTGGATCTTGGCGCAAGCGCCTTGATTGTCCCCGATACCGACGTCTCCAATAATTCAATCCGTAAGAATGTCGGTGCTGTCGTATTTATCTATAAGACAGAAATCAAGGCTATTATCGACAGCTTAGATATTCTCGGACTCAACTCAATCGATTCGATGACGGGCGCGTTCTCGCTGGCGAAACTGGATACGCCAGCCAAACAGAACAAACTCCTGGCTTCAGCTTCGATGCACGCTACGATCAGTGATAAGATTTTCGCGGTCGATGACAACATCCTCTATGTCCCAGATAAGCGTCAAGACGATTTGACCGCAGTCAAAGTCAAAGCCGGACTTCCGGACAATCTCCTTGATTTTGTCACCAAGGACGAAATCAAAGCCTTGATCGACGCTCTCATCATTATGGGGTACACAGACCTCTCGAGTTTCACCGCTGAATTCGAACTCGGTGAAGTCTTCGCCAATCCGGAGACAGTTCTGTTGTCGGCTTCGATCCAGGCGATGTTCTCTGACCGGATCATCAATGATACGGGCGGGGCGCTCCAAATCCCGGACAAATATTACGGAACCATCAATTTGATCAGGATCGCTCTCACCGATGTGACCTATATCGAATATGACGAACTTGTCGCTCTGATCACTGCTCTTAATGCTCTTGAACTTGATGATTTCTCGAGTTTCTCATTCACTCCCGCGGTGATCTTCGAACTCGATAGTTTTGACACAATTCTCGCATCCGAGATCATTCAAGCGACGATTTCTAGTAATCTGCTCGCTCCACCGACTCTCGACGAGACAGCGCCCGCCGGCAGCGGCAAACTGATCGTGCCTTCGTTCTTCCGCCAGGATATCACTGTCGAGACGCTCGCCAGCAAGCAAATTGAAAAGACAGAACTAGACAGTCTGCTTACATCATTGAAATTGCTAGGAATCAATAATTTCAGCGACGGAATGAGCGGCACTTCAATCACAACGATTTTCATGAATGAAACAAGCAGGAATACATTCTTAGCCAGCGGCTCGATCCATGTGACGACCGATAATCTCCTTAAAGGGAACACGAATATCGGTGGATCAATACCGGCTCTTGCCAAAGAGGATGCCTATAATATTATTGGTATCACCACTAAGGCGGAGATCATCAACTTCATTGTCGCTGTCAATACCATTGGCGCTACCGACTTCACAGAAGCAAACTTCACGGTCGCTTCAATTGCGGCTCTCGATCCCGCTGATCAGGATGCGATCTTGACTTCGATGATCGTCAGAAACAAGATCACTCCCGATCTCGAAACTCTCTGTTCTAACCCGTTCAATCCGTATCCGTTGACCGATGACGATTACATGAGCGGCGCGACCCATGATTTCTTGAAAAAACAATCGATCCTTAACATCATTGATCACTACTATTAGTCAGTCTTAATCACCAACAGACAGGGTTCAGTTTGAATCCTGTCTTTTTTTGATGGAATCAAAAAATGCCTACCCCAATTGCGAAATCATCTAAATATAGTATAATGAAAATATATTGATTTAATGGAGGGTTCCACAATGGATCTAAGTTTTCTGTCCTATATCGATATAATATTTTATGTTTTGCTAGGTCTGGCAATTCTGATGGGTCTCTTGCGCGGCTTCAAGAAGACCTTGTTCACATTGATCACGATGGCAATTTTCTATATTGTCTTTTTTGTGACCGTCACTCCCGTCAGTAAAGCCCTCTGGTCGATGCAGTTGCCTTGGCTGGGCCAGGTTCTTGGCAACATCGATGCCTCGTTAGCCTCATTCACCTCGTTTGAGGAGAGTTTGGGGGCAATCTTGCAGTTAGCTGTGGGCGAGAGTATCGATATCGCCAGTGTCTCCCCCGAACTGTTGGAACTTGCCACTGGGATCGGGATTTTTGTGCTGAAAATCATTTATACGTTACTTTACTTCACGGTGATTCTGCTCATCTACAAAATTATCTGCCTTATTCTTAGAGCGATCATCCTTGGAAAAACTGGTAAAGGCGAATCCAAAAACCATGGCTTCGGTGCGCTCGTTGGCATCGGCAACGGCATCATGGCAGTTTTCATGGCAATGGTTATGCTCGGCGGGATTATGTCAATCGCTGAAAGCGTGGTGTTGCTTGCCCCCTTGGGCGAGAATGGAAATCCTGCGGACTTGGCCATGCCCGATCGGAGCGGATTGATCGAATTGGATCATTCTGTGATCCCGCTTCAAGAGGAGAATGAAGAAGAAGGAATGAGTGAAGAGATGCTCGCCGTGCTTGCGGATATCAAAGCCATGGTCGAGGCATACAACAACAATCTCTTCGTCAAAATCGCAGATAAGATCACGACGCCTTCGGTTGTCAAGAAAACAGAAAAAGTACCACTTCACTTGAACTTGTTTGATGTGATTCTGTCATTCGATTATAACAGCGAGATAGTAGCCTTTCGTTACGAACTTGTGGTCTTGTCAGAGGCTGCCATCATTTTCATGGAATCGGAATATATGGAGACGAACAACATCGCTGATTTAACCGGTTCTGAAATCAGGGAGGTCTTCGCTCTTCTTGGCAAAAGCAATCTAATCATCTCGGTAATGCCGCTTGGAATCGAACTTGCGGCTCAAAACTTTGATCAGGAGTTGCCGATACCGGTTGAAGAGTTGTATGAAATCGATTTCGCGGCGGAACTCCCCAAAGTTGGAGCGATCGCCGGAGCCTTGTTTGACATCTTGAATGATGCTGGTTTCATCGCAGGCGAAGGCGAGATTGAACAAATCGAAATCACCGGCGATGTTGTCAGAGAACTCTTTGAAGACATGTCGGAATCAGAGGTTGTCGTCCTTTTGGTCGAAGCGATCCTAGTGCCGATGATCGAAAGCGAAGATTCGGAACTTGGCGTGATTCTTGAAATCCCGGCTGAAGTCAACTGGGAAGAAGAACTGGTCGCAATCGGCGGGATCCTCGGCGCCATCTTCGATCAGGAGATCGGCTTTCAAGAACTCCTCGGCGATGATCCAATGATTTTTCTCAATGCTGCGGCTTCAATCAATGTCGATCTTCTGATTGATTCAAAACTGATAAGCAACACCCTGATCCGCATTCTTTCAGGCGAAGCCGGAGTCGAGGGGCTGGATTTTCTAGAAATCCCCGAAGGAATCGTCTGGCTCGGCGAAAATAATCAAGGCGAACTGAGAAATATTCTCATAGCGATGCAAACCCTGATTGAGGTCATTGGTGAGGAAGGGTTTGAAAATATCACCGTCAACACGATTGCCGGCATGACCGATGAACAGATCGATGATCTCTTCGGTTCGTATGTCCTGGTCGCCACGATTTCGAAAATGATCACCGAGATGGATTTCGGGGAGACGCCGATAGTCATCCCTGATTCCGTCTTTGACGATCAAGACTATCTCACAGCCACCGAATTGAAGGCGGTCGCCAAAGCGGTTGCCCTAATCTTGCCCGAGGAAGGAAGCGAGTTTGATGTCGCTAGTGCACTGTCAATGGATTCTTCGGAGATTGATATCTTTCTGGACTCGGAGATTATCGCCGCGACTGTCGGTAAGCTGATCATGGACCTCGAGGTCGAGATGTTAAGCATCCCTGCCGAGGTCGTCACATCCGTCCTTGTGGACGGCTTAGCTGTCAATATTGTCAAGGACACAGAAATTGTAGCTCTGCTTCAAAGCCTCTCTATCCTCGAACTTAACGATTTTGAAACGCTTGCTTTCGACGCTTCTATTTTAACCAAGTTTGCAAGTAAAACTGATCCCGATGTCCTTGACGAGGACATCGTTGAGACCTTTATCGCTTCAAAGATAATTCATGCCAGCGTCAGCTCCATGATTTTTGATATGGGAGCCGGCGATTCGGCGCTGCTTTCTGTCCCCTCTCTCGATGTCCTCGGCAAGCCCCTAGTGACGACTGTCAGCGGTACTGATTATTTGGTAAGTAAGGAAATCATCGCCCTGTTCAACTCACTCTATGTTCTTGATCTTGCTTCTTTCGACGACATCGATCTTGAGGATACGTCTCTCTTGATCGATAATATCAGCGTTTTCCTTGAATCGGCGATTTTGCACGCGACGATTTCCGAACAGGTATTGTCGATCGACGACGATATCCTAGTGGTTCCCTATGCCTCTGGCGACAGCGCTCCTTCCACGATCCGGATTACCAAAGCAGAAACCGAGTATATTGCCAAGACCGAGTTGGTTGCTTTCTTTGATGCGGTCAACCAATTAGGTTTTGCCAATCCAACCCAATTCCAGACAGTCTTCACGCTTGAGGACATCAATGACACTGCCGAGCAGAACCTCTTGCTTTCATCGGCGATCATCCATGCGACGATTTCGAAGAAAATCACCGATTTCGGCGCTGGTGTTCTGGTGGTTCCGTCTGCCAATAGCAACGGCATCGTCATTAGATACGAGACCGGCCCTGCTGGTCGTAAAACCGAGTATTTGTCCAAGACTGAGATCAAAGCCCTGATTGAAGCGCTTGAGGTGATGGGTGTCGTTTCGATCGATGGTTTCTCCGGAGCGTTCTCGTTGGCCAACTTAGCCTCGGAGAGTGCCAAAGATACCTTGTTGGCGTCAGCCTCGATGCACGCGACGGTTTCAGAGCGGATCTTCGATGTTAACGACAACATCCTCTTTGTCCCTGACAAAAAGCAAGACGGGTTAACCAATCTCAAAGTCGAAACCGGTCCAGTTGGTTCAAAACAGACATTCATCGTCAAAGCAGAGATCAAGGCGATGATCAATGCGCTCTTGGTTATGGGCTTTGATGATCTTTCGAGTTTCAACACTGCTTTTGAACTGTCTGACGGCTTGTTTGCGGATGCAAATGTTGTTTTCCAAAGTTCGACGATCCAAGCGATGTTCTCTGACCGGATCATCAATGATACGGGCGGGACGCTTCAAATCCCGGACAAATATTACGGAACCATCAATCTGATTAAGATCGCCCTCAGCGATGTGACCTATATCGAATATGCTGAACTCGTTGCTTTGGTCAGTGCCCTCGGCGAACTTGGACTTAACGATTTTTCGGGTTTCTCATTCAATCCTGCGGTAATCTTCGAACTCGATAGTTTTGATACAATTCTCGCATCAGAGATCATTCAGGCGACGATTTCTGATAAACTGCTCACGACACCGACTCTTGATGAGACAGCACCCGCCGGCAGCGGCAAACTGATCGTGCCTTCGTTCTTCCGACAGGATATCACTGTCGAGACGCTCGCCAGCAAGCAAATTGAAAAGGCGGAACTAAACAAACTGCTTACTTCATTGAAATTGCTGGGAATCAATAATTTCAGCGACGGAATGAGCGGCACTTCGATCACAACGATTTTCATGAATGAAACAAACAGGAATACATTCTTAGCCAGCGGCTCGATCCATGCGACGACCGATAATCTCCTTAAAGGAAACGCGAATATCGGTGGAGCGATACCGGCTCTTGCCAAAGAAGATGCCTATAACATTATTGGCATCACCACCAAGGCGGAGATCATCAATTTCATCATCGCTGTCAATACCCTTGGCGCTACCGACTTCACAGAAGCAAACTTCACGGTCGCTTCAATTGCGGCTCTCGATTCCAATAAACAGAATGCGATCCTGAATTCGATGATCGTCAGAAACAAGATTACTCCCGATCTTGAAACTCTCTGCAGCATCAATCCGCTCGACCAGTATCCACTGACCGATGCCGATTACATGAGCGGCGCTGCCCGTGACTTCTTGAAAAAACAATCGATCCTCAACATCATCGATCATTACTATTAGTCAGTCCTAATCATTAACAGACAGGGTTCATCTTGAACCTTGTCTTTTTTTGTTAATCAAGTATAATGGATAACGACGGAATGTGAGGAATAAGATGAAAAAAATCCTGAGATTGATTATTTTAACTGCTCTCGTTTTCACCTACGGCTGCCATGTGATTACGAGCACCAAAAAAAACACAACCTCGATAACGACAACAGGGAACACCGCTTTTTCTTCCTCTGTCGACAGTTCAACCAAGACAACGTCTTCACAGACGACCATTGTGACAACCACAATGGTCCCTTCGAGTGTAAATACAACCGTTTCCACTCCTACGGCGGTTTCGACGACTGTTGCGACAGACAGATACCAAACGATTGAAATCTATGGCATGAATGATTTCCATGGCGGGGCCTATTCCGATGTTATGATGATTTCCGGCATCGGCAAGTATCTGTTGGACCGAAAAGCCGCCGGCGACAACGTGCTCATATATGCTCATGGCGATATGCTTCAAGGCACAGCTCTTTCGAACTACTACCACGGGCTGCCGATCATCGAGGCGATGAATCTGATCGGCTTCGATGCCTTTACAATTGGGAATCATGAGTTTGACTGGGGAATTGAGGTGATCAGCGAGTATTGCGACGGCAACGAAGAAAACGGCGAAGCCGATTTCCCGATCCTCGCAGCCAACATTGTTTATGCGGATACGCTTGAACCTTTGCCTTGGACGTCCCCCTACCATATCTCTGTAATCAATGATGTGAGGGTGGGGGTGATCGGTGTCATCGGCCAACTCCAAGGATCGATTTCGGCGTCCAGACTCAAGAACATCACTTTTCTGGATGAATTGACGACAGTAAAAAAATATGCGAAGATCCTTCGAAACGATGAAAACTGCGACATCGTCATCCTTTCGATCCACAACTACAATAGTTATCAAAACTATGAATTTGCCAGTCTTACCGGTTCGGAGAGCATTGATGCGATTTTCAACGGGCACACGCACACTTCGATTGCGGATGCGGTATTAGGAGTTCCCTTTGCACAAGCGAGCAATCATTACCATTCCTTGTTTACCAGGATAACACTCGTCTACGACAAACAGACCAAGATGGTTGTCAACCACAATCAAGCAGTGCTTGGAGAAGATTACTTGAGTGGAACCAGTGTCGTAATCGATGCCAAGTTATCCGAGTATAATGACGACGATGAGTATCAAAACTATGTCAACCATGAGCTCGCTGTTTCCGGAGGCGATTACTGGAGAACTGCTCTCGCACCGTGGGGGGCATCGGTGATTCGTGATTACGCTCAAGTCGATTTTGGTATTGTCAACGGCGGCGGGTTCCGGGTGTCGATGCAATCAGGTCCCGTAACCAACGGCGATCTTGTCGTAATCTATCCCTTTGACAACTTGATCAAGACCTGTGAGCTCACCGGTGCGCAACTGACAAGCTTTTACACCAGCGATCCTTATGACCTGTACTTTGATGATCAAGTCTCTTATTCGGAGGGAAGACTGTATAAGAACGGTATTGCGATTGAACCGGATAAATACTACACTATCGGCGCCGTCGATTATGTTTTCGACTCGGACCGCTATATCTTCCTAGAATTGGGTAAAAACATAACCGCCTCGTCTTTCTATATGAGAGAGCTGCTCGCGCTAGATTTGGAGAATACAGTGGGTGAATTCAATCCCTATAACGGGACCAGTTATGTCCCGCTTGAGCCGATCAACTATTTCTTCGATATTTCTCTTTTCAAAAGACAGGCTTTGATGATATAATAACAACTGGCAAAAATAGCGGCGGGATCCCTTGCCGCCTTCATGGGACTGTAGCTCAGCTGGGAGAGCACCACAATGGCATTGTGGGGGTCGCGAGTTCGATCCTCGTCAGTTCCACCAGAATGCAGTATTTAACGACTTTTCGCTGAAAAAGTCGTTATTTTTTATATTTAATAGGATTATGTATTTTAAAAAACAAATAAAAAGATGTTATTAAACACGCTTTTTATGTTTACTAACATCTTATCGCTTCAATTATGAGTTGCTATTTTTAGGGGATCCAGATTGTGCTGGATTACTCTGAAACTATCGCTATCGTATTCCAAAATATTGATGGCGCAGTTAGGAAGCAAAGAAGAGTATTGAAATCCATCGACCAGATTCACAAACATCGCTTTGATGACATGTGAATGGGTTGCGATGAGAATCCTTTTGTGGGGATTTTTTATGGCGATTTCTTTGAGGGTTAAGCTGACTCTTTCTTCGAGGGCGCCGTTTTTTTCCATATTGGGTATGATATTATTGTTGACCATATCATAGTAGGTTTGATCAATTACGCGTCCCTCAAAATCGCCAAAGTCGCGTTCACGGAGGCATTGATGTATAATAATCTTTAAATTAGGATTGATAACGTCGACGATAGTCTGAGCCGTTAAAACAGATCTTTTGAGGGGCGAGGAATAGATGTTGTCAAATTCATAACCGTGAGTTTTTAAATACATAGCAGTCTGTCGCGCCTGTTTGATCCCCGTAATGTTCAACGGATTGTCGGTCCGCCCTTGGATCAGGAACTGCTTGTTGGCGTCGGTCTGCCCGTGCCTGATCATGATTAGCTGTGTCATTGAATCACCGTTAACTATTATACACTAGCAGCCGGAAATATGGTATAATTTTTATGTCGGGGTGATCAGATTGAGAATGATCGATATCATTGTAAAAAAACGCGATGGCCTGTCTCTTAGCGAACAGGAGGTCAAGTATGCGATCGACAATTATGTGAAAGGGGAAATTCCCGATTATCAGGTCAGTGCCTTGTTAATGGCTGCTTATATCAATGGCATGAATGATCTGGAAGCCACATATCTGACCAAAGCCATGCTTTATAGCGGTGAGATAATTGACTTGTCGATGATCGACGGCGTCAAGGTCGATAAACATTCGACCGGTGGCGTTGGCGACAAGACGACGCTTGTTCTTGGCCCGCTGGTAGCTTCGATGGGCGCCAAACTCGCCAAATTATCCGGTCGGGGTCTGGGACATACCGGGGGGACTCTTGACAAGTTGGAGTCGATCGAAGGCTGTTCGATTGCGCTCTCGTCAGCGCATTTCATCGATCAGGTCAACAAGATCAATATCGCAATCAGCGGCCAGACGGCAAGCATCGTTCCCGCCGACAAACTCCTGTATTCGCTTCGGGATGTCACAGGCACGGTATCATCGATGCCGCTCATCGCCTCGAGCATCATGAGCAAGAAGTTGGCCAGCGGCGCCGATGTCATCTGCCTTGATGTCAAGATCGGCAGCGGTGCATTCATGAAGACTATTGAAGACGGGATCGAATTGTCACGCCTGATGGTAGCCATCGGGAAGAGTTTTGACAAGAAGGTCTTCGCCGTTTTGAGCGGGATGGACCAACCCTTGGGCTACGCCATCGGCAACCGTCTTGAAGTCATGGAGGCAATTGAGACCCTTTCCGGCAGAGGTCCTCAGGATCTCAGGGAGCTTTGTCTGGAGATCGCCGCCGAGATGGTTTGGCGTGGCGGTCTTTCCGCTTCGAAGGCAGAGGCCAAAGCTTTAGCGAGCGCCAATCTTAAAAATGGCCTCGCCCTCGACAAGTTCTATCAGTTTATCGAGGCTCAAGGCGGCCATATCGCCGGTTTGAAGGATTTTGTCAAGGTCAGGGAAGTCTATCCCTATAAGGCGCGAGAAGAGGGTTATATTGCAAGAATCGACGCTCTTCCGATCGGGATTGCTTCGATGCGCCTTGGCAGCGGAAGAGAAAAAAAAGACGACATCATCGACCCGATGGTCGGCATCGTCCTCAAGCACAAAATCGGCGACAAAGTTAATCAGGGCGATGTCCTTTGTGAGTTATACGCCAATAAGCCGATCGACAAAGACACATTATCGCTTCTCGATCAGGCATTCAGTTTTGCGGATACGGTCGTCAAACCGCCGAGAATCATTGAAAAGATTATCGGCTGACAATGACATTAGATGATTGCTTGAATCGTTCAGTAGTGGTATAATGTTAATGACAAATAAGGGGAGCTCGCGGAAACGGGCTGAGAGTATAACTATTCCGTTATTGACCTTACCTGATCTGGATAATGCCAGCGTAGGAACATCCGTCTGCCTCAGACCCCTTTAATGTCAAAGGGGTTTTATTTTTTTAAAGGAGCGACAATCATGGAGCGAAACGAAAGCCTCAAAGCATTGATCGAGACGGGTATCTTCGTCGCGATCGCGATGATTCTGGATCTTATCTTTGGCTCGATCTACTCGTTTCCTTTCGGAGGAAGCATTTCTTTGGCGATGTTGCCGATCTTCATGATCTCGGTGAAAAGGGGCTGGAAATACGGGGTCGCCGGCGGAGCGATCTTCGGCATCCTGCAAACGCTGGTCAAAGTGTATTTCCTGTCGCTGCCGCAATACATCATGGATTACCTGGTTACGTTCATGGTGCTGGGGGTTGCCGGGTTGATCCCAAAGGCAAAAGAAAAAAGCAGCCGGTTCGCAATTGGCATCGTCATTGGAAGCCTTTTGAGACTTATTGTGGCCTCTGTGACCGGCATTCTTTATTGGCGGGTCTTTATTCCGGATGAAATCGAATTCATGAACACTCTTTTTGGAATCAATCTTGGCAGTCTCTTCACTTCGGAAAACGCCGTTATTATCGTCGGCTCCTTTCTTTACAACTCACTCTACCTAATCCCTTCGGCCATTCTGTGCGTCGTGGTCGGGTCCATTCTCCATCAGAGGGGAATCATAGGTTTTGACTAGGACGGTTCATAATAAATGTTACTGCCGTTAGCACTCAATAGTTGACAGTGCTAAAAAGTGTGATATAATATTACTTGACAAGTCTTAGGAGGTATCCCATGAAAGAAACAATGAAGTTTAAAACCGAATCAAAGCGGCTTCTTAATCTGATGATCAACTCGATCTACACCAACAAGGAAATCTTTCTTCGCGAACTGATCGCGAATGCGTCTGATGCGATCGACAAATATCATCTCTCGAGCCTGACCGATGAAAAACTCGAGAAAACCAACGAATACGAGATCCATATCGATGTCGACCGGAAGAAACGCAAAATCACGATCGCTGACAACGGCATCGGCATGACCAAAGAGGAATTGCTCGACAACCTCGGAACGATCGCCCGGAGCGGGACGCTTGAGTTCTTGAAAAAGGTCCAAGGCAAAGAAATGAAAGATATTGACCTGATCGGCCAGTTTGGTGTCGGGTTCTATTCGGCGTTCATGGTATCGAAGAAAGTCCAAGTCGTCTCCAAGTCCCCTTATTCCGACAAGGCTTACAAATGGGTTAGCCAGGGCGAAGAGGATTTCACGATCGAAGAAGCCAACAAGAGCGATCACGGCACCGAGGTGACGCTTTTTATCCGCAAGAATGAAGATGGCGAAGACTATGACATTTTCTTAGAAGAATACAAAATCAAGAGTCTCGTCAAAAAGTATTCTGATTATATCCGTTATCCGATCACGATGGAACGCGAGAAACGCATTCCAAAAAAGGATAAGGACGGCAAGGATATCGAAAACGAGTTCGAAACCGTCGTTGAAAACGAAATCATGAATCAGATGGTTCCCATCTGGAACAAGGCTAAAACCGAGGTCAAGGAAGAAGAACTTCAGGAGTTTTACAAGTCGACCTATTATGATTACGAGAATTATTTAATCAATATCTGGACCGATGTCGAAGGAGCGCTCACCTACAAAGCTCTCGTTTTCATTCCCTCCAAAGCACCCTATAATCTTTATTCAGAAAAATATGAAAAAGGCCTGCAGTTATATGCCAAAGGCGTCTTCATCATGGACAAGTGCAAGGAGCTCGTTCCCGATTACCTCCGCTTCATCAAAGGCCTCGTCGTCTCGCCGGATTTTTCTTTGAATATTTCCCGGGAGATCTTGCAGCACAATCGGCAACTTGTCAAAATCGGCCAGAATCTTGAGAAAAAAATCCTGGCAGAGTTTGAAAAAACCTTGAAAAACGACCGGGAAAAATATCTGAAATTCTGGAAAGAATTCGGTGTAAACATCAAATTCGGCGTCTATGACAATTTTGGCCAGAACAAAGACCTGCTTAAAGATCTGCTTGTCTTTGAGAGCGTGAACAAGGATGAGATGATCACTTTGAAGGAGTATGTCGAAGCGATGCCGAAAGACCAGGAACACATCTATTTTGGCTCCTCGGTCTCCAAAGATGCGATCAAGATCTCCCCACAGATGGACCTCATTAAACAGAAGGGCTATGACGTGCTCGTCCTGACCGATGACGTCGATGAGTTCATGATTTCAGTCCTCGGGGAATACGACAAGCACCAATTCAAATCGATCAATCAGGGCGACCTCAACATCCTTGATGACAAAGAAAAAGAAGAACTTAAGGAGCTTGAAACCAGAAACAAGGGACTTTTGGACCAATTGAAAGAAATCCTCAAGGACGAGGTCAAAGATGTCAAACTTTCGACAAGACTCACCGATTCCCCTGTCTGTCTCGTCAGCGGTGAGGGTTTATCGTTCGAGATGGAAAAAGTCATCAAACAGATGCCTGGGGAGAAAAACATCAAAGCTGATAAAATTTTGGAGATAAACCCGAAGCACGAGCTCTTCAAAGCGATTGAGGACGTCAGTAAACGCGGTGAGGGTGAACTCGATGACTACGCTTGGGTTCTCTATAATCAGGCGCTTCTGATCGAGGGTTTGCCTGTCAAAGACCCGGTGGCTTTCCAAAAGCAGATGATATCGCTTTTGATCAAAGCCGCCAAGAACTGAGTGCAGATAAAAAGGGACTTTTTATTCAGTCCCTTCTTTCTCGTTGAAGTAATACTTGTCGACTTCTTTCAGATAGTCGATCCGTTTCAAATAGCCCTCTTTGATTTCCAGACCGTTCTTTTCAAACTCCGATAAGGGTATCGACCGTCTGCCATTTTGAACATTGCTATAGGCAAGGACATGCCGGCTATCAAGCAGGAAGGTCCTGCCAAGCAGCGAAAAATGCACGATCAGGAAACTGATGCCGCCATGCCTTTTGACATTGTCAAGGTGGTTGATTTGGTGACTATGGAGATTTTTGAGCGGAAACGAAGTCTTTGTCTTCGTCTCTTTTGCCTCAAAATCGATGTAGCGTCCCCGGTAGATACCGTTATAATCGGTCGTTGATGGGACTTTGTAATACGCTTCACTGATTCTAGCAGCGCTCCGTCGCTCGTAGTCGACCTTGACGATTTGGATCGGGATCGGTTTCTTGTAAATATAAGCGATGTCGTTCGCGGCATAATACCGATTGGTTTCGTTGATGGCTTCCTCGAGATTCATTCCGCGGTTGGCTTGGGAGCGCTTGAATTTACTGGTTACACTTTTTTTGATCGGATACTTGACCATACACACATTCACCGATAAACATTGTATCATAGTCTAGAATTTTTTGTTTCTTAATCACTTGAAAAAATCGAACGCATTCTTTTTGACATATTGTATCAAAAAGCGGTCTTTCATTGTATAATAATAGGGAAGCTGGCTCAGCCAGAAAGGAAGATATTATGGCAGTCATCAAATTTTTTGCGCTCGGAGGACTGGGCGAAAACGGCAAGAACATGTATTGCCTGGATATCGAAGGCAAGATCATCGTTCTCGACGCCGGTTTGAAACATCCTTCCGGGACGCTTTTGGGTGTTGACGCGATCATCCCCGATATCAGTTATCTTGAAGGACGCAAGGAAGACATCTTGGGAGTTTTCGTTTCTCATGCACACGACAAGCAGATCGGCGCCTTGCCGATGCTGCTTTCACAGATCAAAACGACTGTCTACGGCACCAACTTCGCCGTGGCGGTCATCAAAGACTACATGAAGGAATACAAGATGAACCCGGAAGAGTATTCCTTCCGGATCGTTGGTTATGACGAGAAAATCCATTTCGACGGTTTTTCGGTCGATTTCTTTTCAACGACGCATTCGGTTCCCGAAACCTCGGGAATCGCCGTCCACACCCCCGACGGGGTCATCATTTATGCGACCGATTTCACATTTGATCAGAATGTTGGACCATTCTACAGCACAGACTTTTTGAAGATCGCCAGTTATCATGAAGAAGGCGTACTCGCTCTGTTGGCGGAATCGGCAGGGGCGATGATGGTCGGGCATACATCCACCGATTTCCAACTGACGCACAAGATCCGCTCGACAATCGAGAATGCGCGTCACCGCATCATCGTCGCCATGTATTCAACCGAGCTCTCGAATATTCAGCGAGTCGTTAACGAGGCGGTCGCCTTTGACAAGAAGATCTCGATTATCGGCAGAAAAGCGCAAAGGCTTGTCGATATTGGCGAGAAAATGGGCTACATCCAAGTTCCGAAGGACAGGCTCGTCAATTTGAAGTTTATTGACGAGGAAAACGACAACGATTTCGATGACTTTGTCTTTCTCGTCACCGGAGAGAGACATGAGCCTTTCTACATGCTACAGCGGATGGCGAAGGGAATCGACAGGCTCGTCAAACTCAAGGAAACTGACACTGTCCTGATGCTCTGCCCGCCACTGATCGGCACCGAGAGGATCGCTGCGAGGACCTATGACACGCTCCTCAGGATCGGTCTCGATTTGGTTCGCATCGACAAGAAGATCTTGTCGTTCTTCCACGCCTCCACCGAAGACATCAAACTGCTCTACAACTTGCTTAAACCCAAGTTTTTAGTGCCGATAAATGGGGAGTACAGGCTACAACTCGCCCAGTTCAACCTGGCTATCGATTATGGATTTGTCGAGGAACAGATCATCATGCTCGATAATGGGGAAGTGGTGACTTTCAAAGACGGTAATCTCGATCCCCAGCACGATCTGGTCATGAATGGATCCATCTTGGTCGATGGCAACTTTAAAATCGATATCAACGACACCGTTTTGAAAGATCGGGAGCTCTTGAGCGAAGACGGATTCCTGATGATCATCGCCAATATCAATGCCAAGGAACGCGTCATGCTCAACAATCCGGAAATTGTCAGCCGCGGTTTTATGTATATGGAAGACAACGAGGAAACGATCAAAACAATCGAAGATATTTACCGGAGGATCACTGAAAAGCAGTTTTCCCAAGAATTTATCGACTGGAAATTCTACAAAGAAGAAGTCCGCTTTGAGGTCCAAAAGTATCTGTACGAAATGACCAAACGCAAGCCGGTGATCATCCCGGTGATCATCGACACCCAAAATGATATGCTTTGCAATGTTATTTAAAAACAAGGGATGCTGCGGCATCCCTTTTTACTGCTATTCTTGATCGAGCACTTTCCTAATGGCAAGATATTGTTCTTTGAAGGCTTGTTCGAGTTTGGTATGGTCTTGGGGCTCGTAATAGCGTTTATGTTTTAATTGCTCCGGAAGATATTGCTGAGCGGTGATATGCCCCGGATAATCATGGGGATACTTGTATGGTTGTTTGTCGTCATAGGTGGGATTGTTGATGAGATGCGAGGGTACCTTGTAGGTCATGCCCGCCTCGACATCCTGAATGGCTTTGTTCACCGCCAGGTGGGCGCTGTTTGATTTGGGGGAAAGGCACATCTCGATCGTGATCGCTCCGAGGCCGTTGACCGCCTCCGGATAGCCGAGATGTCTGGCGATATCACACATTGAAGCAACCTTGACTCCCATCAAAGGATTGGCGAGGCCGATGTCTTCGTAGACGATCGCACTGATTCGCCTAAGCAACGATTCGAGATCGCCGCCGACGATCAGTCTGGCGAGATAGTGGAGTGCGGCGTCGACATCGCTGCCGCGGACCGACTTATGAAAGGCGCTCAGGATGTCGTAGTAGCTGTCTTGCATGTAGTCGACCGAAAGAGAGGGCATGCCAACTAGGTCTTTGACGATTTCCAATTTCATATCTTCTTGGGAATCAACTTGGAGAAGAAGCATCTCAAGCATATTGATGGCGCCTCTGACTTCGCCGTTGGCAGCTCTGGCGATGTAATGGAGAATATCGTCGGGGACGGTGAGTTTTGTCTCGAGAACGGCCGGATCAATCTTCTTGAGAAAGGTAAATATCTCGCTTTCGCTCGGACGCTCGAGCTTGAAGATCGCGGCCCGGGATCTGATTGCCGGATTACAGGCTACATAGGGATTCTCGGTCGTCAATCCCAGCATGATGATTTTTCCTGATTCAATATGTGGTAAGAGATAATCCTGGATATCCCGGTTCATCCTGTGGATCTCGTCGATGATCAAAAGGACCGAGCCGTAGAGGTTGCTTGCCTCGACGATTTTCTTTAGCGTTGCTTTTTGATCGGTCGAAGCGTTAAACTTGTAGTGGTTCAGTGGGAAAGAATCAGCCACAAGCAGGGCGATCGTCGTTTTGCCGACACCGGTAGGACCGTAAAGGATCAAGGATACCAGCCGGTTCTTTTCAAGCATGGTCTGAAGCGTTTTGACCAATTTGTCCTGACCGATGACATCAGCGAAAACTTTCGGCCTCAGTCTGCTCGCAAGCGGCTCATACATCATGACCATTCCTTTCTGAAGCTAATCAAATTATAGCATATTGTTGAGAAATGTAGGCAAAAAGCATATAATATTACTATCTACAGGAAATGGGCTGATCAGATGTACGAAAACGAGATACTAGAGTTAAAACAGGCCAAGGAAGCGGTTATCTTGGCTCATTTTTACCAGTCTCCCGAAGTCCAGGACATCGCTGATTTTGTCGGAGACTCGCTTGAACTCAGCCGGACTGCGCAAACGACCCCGGCGAAGATCATCGTTTTTTGCGGTGTCAATTTCATGGCGGAGACGGCAAAAGTACTTTCTCCCGAGAAAAAAGTATTGCTGCCAGTAAAAAATGCCGGCTGCCCGATGGCGATGATGATCGACAAAGACAAGCTCATCAAATACAAAGAGGAACATCCGGATCGTAAGGTGATCTGCTACGTCAATTCTCACGCCGAGATCAAGGCGCTTAGCGATGTCTGTGTCACCAGCTCAAACGCCGAGAAGATCATCAGGCACTATCAAGATCATAAACTGCTATATATCCCCGACCTGAATCTTGGGAATTATCTCAGGGACCGTTATCATTTAGATATTGAACTTTGGCCGGGACATTGCATTGTCCATAACCGGCTCACCGACGCCGATGTTTTTCAAATGAAATCCAAATATCCAAAAGCGAAGGTCCTTATCCATCCGGAAGCGCCGTTGAGCGTTTTGAAACTCGCTGATTATGTTGGCAGCACCCGCGGCATCATCGACTATGCCAACAAATCTTCCGCGAAAGAATTCATCATTGGCACCGAGGAAGGCATCCTCCATCCCCTCAGAAAACAAAACCCGGACAAGTCTTTTTACGTCCTTGATCCCAATATGGTTTGCCGGGATATGAAGAAGACGACGCTCAAAGAAGTCTATGAGGCGCTTCTTTATGAGCAACACGAGGTCACTCTTGAAAAAGAAATTATATTGAAAGCGAAACGGGCACTCGATTTGATGCTCGAATTAAGTTGATGGAACGCTTTGTGGACGTCCTCGTAATCGGGACGGGATTGGCGGGCGTCTTCTCAGCGCTGTCTGTCGATCCGAAATACAAGGTTTTGTTAATCGCCAAAGAAGCGGTCGACAACTCGAACTCGATGCTCGCTCAAGGCGGCATCGCCGCAGAATTATCCGATGATCCGATCTGTCTTGACAGCCACTATGAGGACACCCTCAAAGCCGGCTCTTTTATCAATGACAAGAAAGCAGTCGCCTATCTGGTCAAGAACGCCAGCGACGCCATCGAGTCGCTGGTTGCCCTTGGCATCCATTTTGACAAGGATGAGAACAACAACTATCTACTTACGAGAGAAGGCGGCCATTCACGGAATAGGATCCTTCATAGCGGCGGGGATGCTTCCGGGTACTATGCCACAAAAGGTTTGACTTCGATTTTGGACCGCCATCCAAACATCGAGCTTCTAGAACAGACGGTCGCGCTTGATTTATTGATTTCTTGCGAGGGGAACGTCATTGGCGCAACCGTACTTCAAAACGACGCAGCGTATTATCCCGTCTATGCTAAAATCGTGATTCTTGCCACTGGTGGGATCGGCTCGCTCTATGGTGCGACCACCAACGATCTCAGCGCCACCGGCGACGGTCTCGGGATGGCTTACCGAGCCAAAGCCAAAATAACCGATATGGAGTTTGTCCAATTCCATCCAACCGCGCTTCACTCCGAGCATTCGAAGACCCGCCGGCGTTTTCTGATCTCTGAAGCTCTCAGGGGTGAAGGTGCGCTTTTGCTGAATATCGAGAAAGAGCGTTTTATGGACAAATATAATCCTGAACTGAAGGAGTTGGCACCGAGAGACGTCGTTTCACAAGCCATCTATCGCGAGATGTACGATACATGGACCGACCATGTCTATCTTGATACGAGACACCTTGATTCGGTATATCTGGCAAAGCGTTTCCCTACCATATACAAGCGTTGTCTTCAAGAAGGCTACCAGTTGGGGAGGGATTTGTTGCCGGTCGCTCCTTGCGAACACTTCAGTTGTGGTGGCGTAAAAACCGATCTCGATGGAGAAACAAGCATTAAGAACCTGTTTGCCGTCGGTGAAGTGGCTGCGACAGGCGTCCACGGAGCCAATCGCTTAGCATCAAATTCGCTCCTTGAATGCATTGTCTTTGGAAAGTCGGCTGCGAAAAGGATCAATGCGATCCTTGATGGCATCAATCATGGCGCGAAAATCGAACTGGCTGAATTGCCAAACTACAATTACAACTATAAACCCCTAAAAAAGAAGATTGGCGACTATATGGATGAATACGTTGGTATCGTTAGGAGCGAATCCGGACTGAAGATGGCAAAAGAGTATTTTTCGGTCATGTATAGGAACCTGAAAAAATCTCCCAATCTGACCCGCTACTACTATGAGGCCTTGAACATGGTCACGACCGCGCTTCTGATAACAGAACAAGCACTTGAGCGGAAGGAGAGCGTTGGATGTCATTTCCGCCTAAACTGATGAAGAACAACTATCATACCCACATGTATTTATGTCGCCACGCCAATGGAAGTGTGAAAGAATACGTGGAGGAGGCGATCAGAATGGGATTTGCCTCTCTGGGTATGTCCGACCATGCGCCTTTTAGGGAATTGATGGATCGAAGCGTCAGGATGGACCCTGAAGATTTGGAAACATATCTTAAAGAATGTGATGACGCGATTGAGAATTACAAAAACGAAATCATCGTCTACAAGGCGCTCGAGATCGAATACTTTCCACAATACCATTCTTTGTATGAACAATATCTTGATCAACTAGATTATCTGGCACTTGGACAACACTACATCCCTGACGCTGATTCATTCCGAGGACTTCGCAGTTGTTACCGGTTATTGACTCAAGAGCATGTCAGAGTATACGTCGATACCTTAGTCAAGGCAATGGAGACAAAGTATTTTCAGTTCATATGTCATCCCGATCTCATGCTCTATAATTTTTTGTCGCTCGATCAAACAATAATGAACGAGTGTGAGAGATTGATCGTCGAGGCGGTCAAAAACAAGATCCCTCTTGAAATCAATGTCAATGGGATCAGAAAAGGCAAGCGTCTTACAAAGAGCGGAATCAGATATCTGTATCCTCGTCTTGAGTTTTGGCAACTGGTCAAAAAACATAAACCGAAAGTGATTATTTCATCTGATGCCCACGACCCTTCGCAGGTGTATGACCAAGCAGTTGTTGAGGCTTACGAATTTGCGAGGCAGTTGGGAATAGAAGTAGAAGAAGCCATAGATATTCGAAAGCATCGTCGTAAATGACGATGTTTTTTAATTTATTCGAATCTTTTATTGGTGCGTTTTTAACTGTTTATGAGACCATTAGTACTGTCCTTATCAAAAAAAAGCAAAATTTCGGCGATTTTTTGAAGAAAAAATGAAAAACATTAAAAACAAGCAGAATGGTGAAAACTATCGTTTCATTGGCGATAAAAGAATATGATTAAGCCAAGAGAAACAGTTTACCCTTCTGAGATAATCGTATCAATTATTTCGCAGAGGTAAGTTTTGTGGATTAATTCACAAATTCAATCGAACTCAAATAACTTCCTATAATATATATTATGATAACAACTTTATATTACCTAAACGGCGCGGTTAATGACTTGCTTGTTGATAATGTTGATTTGGAACTAGGTTCTTATTCTGCAACCACGGCCGTTGAAAATGCCTGTGGTCGATTTTCTCTTTCAAAACATCATGACAAACACCCCAAAATTCGATTTCGACTAGTGATGGTTTTCGTTGTTATATGATATAATCAAATTATCATGGAAATGGTAGGGTGATTTTTTTGGCTAAAATCTACTTAATCTTCACCGGCGGTACGATCTCTATGAAAGTCGATGATTCCAATCGTTCGGTTGTTCTCGCTTTATCTGGCAATGATATTATGAGTTTGCTCTTGCAGTCTTTCCATGATTGTGATCTCGAGATGATTGAGTATGCTACTGTTCCTTCTCCGTCAATTACACCGTCGATGATGCTCGAAATTTCAATAATGATCAAGCAACTCGTTTCACGTGAGGATGTTACCGGAATCGTTGTAGTTCATGGTACCGATACACTTGAAGAGACCGCTTTCTTTTTGGATACTGTCATAGACACAAAAAAGCCTGTCGTCGTGACAGGGTCGATGAAGTCCAGTACTGAACTAGGTTTCGATGGGATTAATAATCTTGTCTCTTCAATTCTTGTTTGTCTTTCTTCAGATGCTTTTGATAAGGGTGTCCTTGTCGTCTTTAATGATCAAATCAACGCAGCCAGCGAGGTGACCAAGACAAACACTTTATCGCTAGATACTTTTAAATCCATCGATTATGGTCCCCTTGGCATCATTGATAATAAACAAGTTATCTTCTACCGTTCTGTAAACTATTCCCGTGAGGTATTTGAAGTCGATCATTTAGTCGAGGAGGTTTTTTTGATCAAGGTTTGTTCCGGATCTGATGGGCAGATGATTGATTACGCTGTGAACAGTCTGCACGCAAAAGGGATTGTCATCGAAGCCCTTGGCAGAGGTAATGTACCGCCGATGATGCTCGATGGTATCAAAAGAGCGCTGGCGCGTTCAATTCCAATAGTGATAACCTCACGCTGTCCATCGGGAAGGGCTGTCGATACCTATGGTTATCCAGGTGGCGGGAAGGATCTCTCGAATATGGGTTGCATCTTTGCGACTAATCTCAACGGACAGAAAGCTAGGCTGCTATTGATGGTGTCTCTTGCGAAATATGGCGATGATTTGGATGCCATCAGAAATGTGTTTGTCATATAGTGGTTTTTTCAGAAAAAAAACGCCGATGGCGTTTTTTATTTCAACATGAGCCTTAATGCATCTTTGATCAGTTCATTGGAAGGCTTGGAGTGGTCGAGTTTGCTGAGGACTTTTTTGACCTCTTTCTGGTTATATCCAAGCGCTTGTAAGGCTTCATCGACTTCACTGATTGAATCGGTACGAGAGATATTGTCATCAAAGGCGATTTTTCCTTTAAGGTCTAGAATGATCTGTTGGCTTGCCTTCGGGCCGATTCCGGGGAATTTCATCAGGTATTTTGCGTTTCCGGTTTCAATCGCGTTTGATATGGAGGAAACATCTCCGGCAGCGAGAATAGCTTTCGCACTTTTTGGGCCGATGCCGTTCACACTGATCAGCTTCACGAACAAATCCCGTTCATCGGCGGACGGAAATCCATAAAGGGAAAGCTCATCTTCTGCCACTCGCTGGTAAAGATAGAGAATAACTTCTTGGCCGACCACAAAGCGATATGGATTTGGAGCGATAATTCGGTATCCAATATTGTTGATTTCTAGGGCAATGTAGTCTGCTTTAATAGCCGTTATTATGCCCTTCATGTAGTTATACATTTATATTTCCTCCGCTAAACTCGGCCGTTTGTAGCCGATATGATGATTTTTTTTAAAATACAACCCTACATAATAACATCACATTGCTACCATATTATTCGCAAGGTATTTACTTCTTTATATCGTTTTTAAAACACATTTACATCATATTTTATTTTGAAATATTCAGTTCTTGATGCAGGCGTTTTCTAGTCTTGAAATTCGAATTCGTCATCAAATACACGAACAATATCGCCAGATTTGGCCCCTTTTTGCCTTAACATCTCATTAACTCCAAGTTTGCTCAGTTGAAGTAAAAATCGTGAAACAGCTTCGTCAGTGAGAAAATTTGACCGTTTGTAGAGAGCCTCGATGTCTTTTCCCGACACCAAATACAATGAGTCCGCTTCTTTGGTGACAAATATCTCCTTTTCTTTTGGCTCGTATACATAGTGTACCACCTCATTTTCGTTTGTTTTGATAAGAAACGGGAAAGGAGGTGTTTCCATTAATAATTCAGCTGTTTTTGCGATCAATTCTTTGATGTTGTGACGATTTTTGGCGCTGATGGGGATTACTGTCAGAGATGACGGAAGTCTGTGCTTCAAATCGCGTAAGCGTTCTTCTGATCCTTCTTGGTCAATCTTGTTGGCCGCAATGATTTGCGGTCTTTTTATAAGTTGGTATTTGTATGCTTCCAGTTCGGCATTGATCGCTAGATAGTCTTGATAGGGATCACGTCCGCTTTCGGGCGACATATCGATCATATGAATGAGGACGCGGGTTCTTTCGATATGCTTCAAAAACTCAAGCCCAAGGCCGCGGCCTTGGGAGGCGCCCTCAATGATTCCCGGCATGTCCGCTAGCACAAAAGGTGGTATCGGCGGGAAATCGACAACGCCAAGATTGGGGACAATCGTCGTGAAGGGATAGGGAGCGATCTTCGGCTTTGCTTTGGAACAGGCGCTGATAAGCGTTGATTTTCCAACACTTGGAAAGCCGATGATGCCGACATCGGCCAACAACTTTAGTTCGATCCGGAGTTCGATTGTCTGACTCGGCTCGCCGTTTTCTTGGAAGCGCGGAGCTTTGTTTTTCGCCGAGGCGAAAGCGGCATTCCCTCTGCCTCCCGCTCCTCCCCTGGCGATGACGCTTTGATCCTTATGCTTCACAAGATCGGCGAGTGGTATGTTATGATTGGCTTCAAAAATAACGGTGCCGATGGGCACTTTGATGATGACATCCTCGCCGTCGGCTCCGCGCATTAATTTGGGTTTGCCGTTTTCACCGGCCTTCGCTCGGATATGCCGGCGATATCGTAGATCATAGAGAGTCGAGAGTCCTTCATCAGCTTCGAAAATGACGCTTCCTCCCCGTCCGCCGTCGCCTCCGGAAGGGCCGCCCAAGGGGACATGCTTCTCGCGCCTAAAAGCGATGATGCCATCGCCGCCTTTTCCTGATTCGACTGTGACTCTGACTTCGTCTATGAACATGGTTTCTCCAATTCTTTGATTTCAAAAGATGAGTTCGTATGCTTGTCTATTGATCGAAGGGAGATAGCCTTTGTATTTGAACCCGAGGGAAATGATCAAGTTTTGCATCCGGAAATTATCCGGATGGGTGTCAACTTTCAGCGCTTTTTGATGGTTATGGATCGCATATGCGATCGCATAGTTGAAAAGCGCAGTGCCGATACCCTGGCGGTGATAGGCGGGAGAGACCATCACCCGATGGATGACAAAGGCATTCTGCAACTCCCATTCGACCTCATGATAGTACTTCTCGTTTTCCGGAAGGACTGTGATCGTACCGACGATCTTGCCGGAAATCTCCGCGACAAAGAGCGCGCCGCACGAGACGTCCTTTGCGAAATCGGCTTTGTTGGGATACCATCTGGACCATTGATCGATGTGATTGTCCTTTAGATTTTGGACGACTGCTTGGGCCAGTATCTGGATTTCATCGAGATCATCCTGCCTGCCAGGGCGGATCATCTGAGGATCTCCCTGGTGCCATCCTCGGGATTGACGATCAGAATATCCGGTTCGAGACCGTATTTTTTTTGATACCCCTTGGCGACGTTTTCCTTGAATTTGGCGAAGAGTGCCGAAGGGACGATATTGATGGTGCATCCGCCAAACCCGGCGCCGGTCATCCGTGAGCCGATACTGCCGTGATTGGTTGCGAGTTCGACAAGAGTATCAAGTTCGTCGCACGACACTTCATAATCATTTCGGAGTGAATAGTGGGATTCCAGCAGCATCTCGCCAAAGGAGATGATGTCATTCTCGATTAGGAGTCGATTGGAATTAAGCGTCCGCTGATTCTCGGTTATCACATGTTTCGCCCGCTTGAGGATCGTGGGGTCTTTGATCAGATGCATGTGACGCGTGAAATCCGGTAAAGCGATTTCGCAAAGATTTTTGGCCGGGATTTTTTGTTGGAGGATTTTAAGCGCGATATCGCATTCTTCCCGTCGGCGGTTGTACTTCGAATCGGAGAGGCCGCGCCGGACTATGGAATTGCAGATGACGATATCGTAACCATCAAGATGTAGTGGAACATAGGTGTAGGCGAGCGAATTTGTGTCAAGGAGGATCGCATGACCCTTTTTGCCGTTGGCGATCACGAACTGATCCATGATCCCGCACTTGACGTTTAGGTAATCGTTTTCGACTTTTTTTGACAACAGTGCCAGATCGGTCCTGTTGATGCCAAGATCAAAGAGGCTGTTCATCATATAGGCGATCAAGAGTTCAATGGAGGCGCTGCTCGATAGACCGGCGCCGGTGGGAAGATCGCCGTAAATGGCGATATCGAATCCGGTAAAAAGCAAATATTTTCTGTCGATCAATTCCTTTATGATGCCTTTGACATAATTTGCCCAGCCATGTTCGGAAGCATATTCCAACTTGGCAAGCGGGACCTCGATGATGCCCGCATACTGGAAATTATGAGAATAGAGTCTGATGGTCTTCGTGTCGGTGAGCCTGACGCCGGCATAGTTGCCTAGGCCGATGGCCGCAGGTAAGACATGGCCGCCATTGTAATCGATATGCTCACCGATGAGGTTAATCCTCCCGGGAGAGAAAAAATACCTGGTCTTGGAATCAATCCCGAACTTGCGTTCAAAGAGTTCTTTGATCTGTTTCTCCATGATATCGACCTCCACATGGTGAATTATATATTACTTTTCGCCAATATTCAAGAACAATACATAAGGTTAGGCAGAGGTAGATAAAGAAAAAAACAGGGAAATCCTGTTTTTTTAATTTTGACTGTATACGGATGCTTGTTTTCTGTCTTTGCCAAAACGTTCGAATCTGACGATCCCGTCGATCATGGCAAACAAGGTGTCATCTTTGCCTTTTCCGACGTTTTCACCGGGGTGGATCTTCGTTCCCCTCTGCCGGTAGATGATTGAACCTGCAGTGCAGAATTGGCCATCTGCCAGTTTGGCGCCGAGGCGCCTTCCGGCTGAGTCGCGACCGTTTTTGGTCGAGCCGACACCTTTTTTTGAAGCCGTGCAGACCATTATGTCCAGATGTAATACCATCTCTAGTTACCTCCAAATTGATTGTTTAAGCGTTGATTTCAGTGATTGTCAGTTTCGTGTAGGGCTGACGATGACCGCTCTTGCGGTGGTAGTGCTTCTTAGGCTTGTACTTGAAGACGATGACTTTCTTATCCTTACCGTGCTTATTGACTGTGGCTGTGACGGTTGCGCCTTTAACATATGGTTTGCCGATCTTGGTTTTTTCTCCGCCGATCATCAACACTTTGTCAAAAACATAAGACTGTTCTGCTTCAACTTCAAGCTTTTCAACATAGATTTCCTGGCCGACTTCAACTTTCAGTTGCTTGCCGCCGGTTTCGATCACTGCGTACATGGTTTGCACCTCCTCATTGATTAAGACTCGCCATCGGGGTACCCTCTCAGGGAGGGGTTTGCGACCGTTTCTGAGCGGTATGCGTTTCACATACGGTGATATTATATATTATCACACCGGATAAGTCAACAAAATTATACCCGCCAAAACCGCCATTTTATCCTATTATTATGCTGTTTTCCTTGGTGGGCATTAATTATTCCCAGCCAATTGTTTTAATCGGGATCACTATGTGGTAAAATACAAAAAGGAGGATGTTATGAAACCGGAATGGATTGTTTTGATCGTCATTGGCTCTATTCTTATCGTTTATTTGGTTTGCGCTGACGTGCTATATTCACGGTTGTTTCTGCGTAAGCATTACAAGAGCGTTCCCTTCGTTGACCATACTTTGCCTTTCTTTCAGCCAAGCAAGGACTGGTATGATCGCTCACCGAAAGAGGAGGTCTCGATTAGGGGCTATGACGGAGTGAAACTGACTGGCGTCTTCTTGCCGAGTTACGATGAAAAATCGACCCAGACAGCGATTGTCCTCCACGGCTACCAGTCGCAGGCTTCTGACATGATCGTCATCGGTAAGATGTATAACGATATGGGCTTCAAAGTCCTGCTTGTCAATCTCAGAGGCCATGGCGAGAGCGAGGGTGATTTCACGACTTTCGGGCATTATGAAAAACAAGATTTGAAAAAATGGATCCATTTTGCTCTCAGAACCTATGGAAGCACCGACAAGATCCTATTACATGGGGTATCTCTTGGAGCGGCAATGGTGATGTTGTCTCAGACGACCAACATCCCTGAAAACGTGAAACTGATCGTCGCCGACTGCGGTTTCACGACTCTGACAAAAATGTTGATACACAACATAAAACCTAGAATCCTACTTCTTTTTCTCCCCGGCATCAATCTGTTCACCTATTACAATCACCGTTTCCTGCTTTCGTCCGTCAGTCCCCTCAAAGCTGTGGTAAAGGGAAGGATACCGCTCTTTATCTATCACGGCACCGCCGATTCCATAATCCCCTTTTCGATGGGGACCACTTTGGTCGAAGCTTCGAAAGCGCCTTTCAAAGAGTTGTATCCGATCGAGAATGCTGAACATGCCCAGGGTTACGTCGTCGACAAACCCGGGTTGGAAAAGCGCATTTTCGAACTCGTCTGTAAGTACTTCACGATCAAGAAGTCAGTGATGAAACAAATGAAATAAGCCTTCCTAAGAGGGCTTATTTTTTATAAGATACACGCGGGCTTCATAAGGCCTCAGGTAGTCAAGGCCGGTCTGATGAGGATAATTTGTAAGCAAAGGTTCATAGAGCGAGAACTGATTGACGGTGCGATGTCTAAGATTTTTAGGCGAAAAATTGCAGAATACATACAAGGTTTCATCGCCCTGCGTACGCTTGTAAGCATAAAGACGGCGATGCTTAAACGCAATATCCTGGTAGTCGCCATTGACGATGACGGGATGTTTTTTTCTGAGCGAAATCAGCTTCCGATAATAGTTGAGAATCGAATCAGGATCAGTGAGATTGGCTGAAACATTGATTTTTTGATAATTGGGATTGACTTTGAGCCAGGGGACATGTTTGGAAAAACCGGCATTTTCAGAAGCGTCCCACTGCATTGGCGTGCGAGCATTGTCGCGTGACATCATCATGATTTTCTTCATCATCCGGCGATGGGTCAATCCGAGTTTGCGGCCGGTGGCGTAAATGTTATGGGTTTCGATGTCCTGATAGTCATCAAGGTTGGGGAAAGAGGCGTTGAGCATACCGATCTCCTGCCCTTGATAGATGAAGGGGGTACCTTTCTGAAAATAGAGCATCGTTGCCAGCATCTTTGCGGATTCATGGTAATAGTCAAGACTGCCAAAACGCGAAACACTGCGCGGCTGGTCGTGATTCTCAAGGTACAATGTGTTCCAGCCGCGCTCGGCGATCTGGTTCTGCCATTTGGCAAGCGGCTTCTTCAAATTGATCGGCCTGAACTTTTTCATGAACCATTTGACGAAGTAATTGTCGGCGCCCATGTGTTCGAATTGGAAAACCATGTCAAGTTCACGGACATTGGTGTCGATGTAGTCAAGGGCCTGTTTAGGGGTGATCAAGACGGTTTCGCCGACAGTGAAACAGTCGTACTTGGTGAAGACTTCATCGCGGAGTTCTTGCAAATAGCCGTGAATTTTGGGGTTGTTTAGGTAGTGTTCCCTGCCCGCCAAGATGATCTGGGGCTTCGCTCGGGGAAGGCTGTCTGCTTTGGCGATAATGTTGATGACATCGCAACGGAAACCGTCGACACCCATGTCAAGCCAGTAACGACAAATATTTTTCACCTCTTCCCTAACATGGGGATTATCCCAGTTTAAATCTGGCTGCTTCTTCGAAAACAAATGGAGGTAATACTCGCCTCTTTCGGGATGGAAGGTCCAGGCTTCGCCACCAAAAAACGACGTCCAGTTGTTCTTCTTTTTCTGCCAGTGGTAATAGTCCTTGTACTTGGGATCGCCCTTCACGGAAGCCACAAACCACGGATGTTCATCGGAGGTGTGGTTGACGACGAGGTCCATGATTAGTTTGATCCCCGCATCGTGCAGTTTTTCAAGCAGTTTTTTGAAGTCGTCCAGGGTCCCGAACTCAGGTTGGATATTTCGGTAGTCGGCGATATCGTAGCCGTTGTCATCGTTTGGAGAGACATAGATCGGTGATAACCAAACGATCGTTATCCCGAGTGACTTCAGATAGGGGATCTTCGCAATAATGCCTTGTAAATCACCGATCCCGTCGTTGTTGGAATCGGCGAAACTGCGAGGGTATATCTGGTATACCACACCATCGTGATACCAAATTTTTTTCATGGCAAACGCCTCCTGAATAAGGATCATTATTGCACTGATCAAACGATGAATCAATGTTAGGACAAGCGGGAAACCATCAAGCACATCAGGACATCTCTTCCGCTGTGAACAAACAAACTCTAAGAAAAACAGAGAAGATTATCGCTTGAATGATTTGTCGAACATCCATCGCAACCGCTTTTCAATGCTTTCTTTGATAATTATATCATTATTCCGAGATTAAAAAACAAAGCGAACAAAAAAACCATTCAGCGAATGGTTATCAGTCAAAGTGGCGACCCGAAAGGGATTCGAACCCCCGACCGACGGCTCCGGAAGCCGTTGCTCTATCCAGCTGAGCTATCGGGCCGGATATATGTCAATGTTGTTTTAGACTATAGTGGCGACCCGAAAGGGATTCGAACCCCCGACCGACGGCTTAGGAAGCCGCTGCTCTGTCCAGCTGAGCTACCGGGTCTAAAAATTATTATACCATTGATGCCCAAAATAGCAAGTACAAGGGCCCAGCGAAAGGGCAATTGAAACAATATGAGGCCCTCATTATGGGACACAAAAGCCGGATAATCCGGCGAAAGTGGTCGAGGTGGCGACTCGGAGGCGATTCGAACGCCTGACCGACGGCTTAGAAGGCCGTTGCTCTGTCCAGCTGAGCTACCGAGTCGTAACGCAATTAATATTATAGTTCACGGCCCTTGGTTTGTAAAGACAAATTGGGTGTCAAAAAACTGTGGATATGGCTTTTCCTTTACTTTGGGTGAGGCTGGTAGAAACAAGACCGTCTTGGAAAATATTCAAGATCCGCAGATATTTGCTTGTTTCCCTTTTCGTGAGTAACGGCGTAGGTGGGACTGTGTTTTTGATCTTGTCCATGTCGAATCGTTCACGGGAAAGATGTTGTCGCGAGCGTGAATGTGATCCTATCATGGCTGAGCATCGATAGCATCAGGGAAAGCCACAACTTTCAATAAAAGGCCGGGAGACGTATGATCATAGTGCCACCTAGATATAATATCATAGCGGAATTTAAGGCGTTCATTCCATACACCAATAAAAAAACCGTCATATACCCTGACGGTTTTCTCTGTTGGCGATCTTGCGATCGATAGCCATTTTGACTGTTTTTGGAACGAACGGCGTAACGTCTCCGCCAAAGAAAGCGAGTTCACGGACGGCCGAGGAAGAGAGATAGGAATATTTTCCTTCCGTCATCATAAACACGGTGTCGATCTCGCCGGCGATCTGGCGGTTGAAGTTCGTCAATTGAAACTCATAATCATAGTCGGTAACAGCTCTCAGCCCCCGCAAAATATGGGTCGCTCCGACTTCACGACAACATTCGACGGTCAATTTCTTTGTTTGCAGGACTTCGACATTGGCGATGTCACTGACCACTTCTCGGACGAGATCAAACCGTTCTTTTGCCGAGAACAGCGTCGTTTTGCCGGGATTTGTCGAAACAGCGACATAGAGTTTGTCGAATAGTTGCGCACCTCTTCTGATGATGTCGAGATGACCGAAGGTTATCGGGTCGAAACTGCCCGGATAGAAACCGATTTTCATATTATCCTCCTCAGTCTATTGGGTTTGAAACGAATGAATAAAACCAGAAACGTGAGAGTCCGGAAATCTTGTCTTTAAACAGGAAAAGTTCACCGAGTTGTTCCGGCAATTCCTTTTTGCGACTAGTTTCGATGACGGTCAATCCGTTTCCGGCAATAAGGCCGTTGTCAATAATCACCCGTAAGAGCCTTTCGTGATCTTGAAAAAGGTAGGGCGGATCAGCCATGATCAGATCGAAGAAATTTGCTTTTACGCTTCCTAGATAAGAGAAAACATCATCAAGAATGACCGCGGCCTTGATTTCATCAGGAAAGCGAAGCTTGTCAAGATTTTTCCGGATTGTGGCTGTCGCGGTGGGGTTGTTGTCGACGAAAGTGCAAGCACTGAAACCGCGGCTGAGCGCTTCAAGGCCAAGCGATCCGCTGCCGGCGAACAAATCGAGACAGTTTCCGCCGTCAAAGTACTGGCCGAGGATATTGAAGAGCATCTCCTTGTTTTTATCAGTGGTCGGACGCGTGTGTCGGCGGTCAACCTCGGCGATCAAGGCCCCTTTGCGGATTCCCGATATGATCCTCAGCATCTTATCACCCAGTCTATTTTACCACCGGTGCTCTTTCTCCGCAAGGGTTCCGGATCATGAGTGTATTTATTGGTAGGTGATTTTCCTAACGGTGTCCCTGTCAAGACTTTTGAGAAGTTCATGGACCAGTCTCACTGTTTGGTCGTAGTCGTCTTGATGGATGATCGAAGTGTGGGAATGGATATAGCGGGAGGGGATGCAGAGGGCGATACTGGGACAGCCCGCTTTCACAAGGTGAATTCTGCCGGCGTCGGTTCCTCCCCGATTGAGATACGACAATTGAAAGGGGATCTTTTTTTCCTCGGCGATGCTCATGATATGCTCACGAAGAGAGACATGCCCGACCATGGAACTGTCGTAAACCATCAGACAAGGCCCCTTGCCGAGGCAAACTTCTTTGCTGCCGCCGGGATAATCGGTGGCGATCGTGACATCGATGGAAACACCAATGTCAGGATCGACGAGATAACTCGAAGTCTGTGCTCCCCGCAGTCCGACTTCCTCCATGACGGTTCCCACCCCATAGAAAACGTTCGGATGATCGGTATTTTGCAATAACTCCAAGACTTCGAGCACGACGCCGATGCCGACCCGGTTGTCAAATGCTTTGGCCAACAAGTACTTTTTATTGGCAAGTTTTTGAAACTCGATATACGGGGTGATCATATTGCCGATCTCGATTCCCAGGGCTTCAGCGGCTTTCTTTGAATCGACGCCGATGTCAAGAAACATCTCGTTAATCTCGACGACCTTCTTCCTTTCATCCGGAGTGAGGATGTGCGGAGGTTTGGAGCCAACGACTCCACGAATCTTTTTCTTTGTCCGGGTCGTCACAGTGAATTGCTGGCTCAGCACGACATGGCCCCACCATCCTCCCGCGGAGATAAATTTGAGATAACCATCTTTTGTAATCTCCGAAACGATGAAGCCAATCTCGTCGAGATGACCGGCGACCATGACTTTGATCTCAGGGTCGCTTCCTTCCTTGCGAAGGATGACCGATCCGAGTTTGTCGGTTGTAATCTCAGCTTTGGTGCCGGCCTGTTGCCTCATGAAGTCGCGGACTTCCTGTTCGTTACCGGGAATACCGTCAAGCATTGTCAGTTTGTTTAATAAAGTGCTCATTTTCTGCCTCCATATCGAAAAATAAAAAACACTCGGACAGTTGGAAATCACTCGAGCAGACAAACATCTACCCCAAAGTGGGTGTCTCTTGCTTTCCTTTTAGGATTCCTAACTGAATAGGCTTTCAACACCAGGAAGGCCTTGACTCCCTTTCAAATACTGTAGGTCGCGGGTGAGTGATTTCCAACCATCCAAGTATAGTTTCATTATAAAGAATGAAAAACCCTTTGTCAACAAGACCCAAAATAAAAGCAGACAAAACGTCTGCTTTTTAAGGGTTATATGGTCTATTTGGTCTATTTGCGGGGGTTTTTGATGTTGGCATGGGCAGCAGCGAGGCGCGCGAGCGGCACTCTATAGGGTGAACAGGAGACATAGCTGAGGCCGATGTTGTGGCAGAATTCGACCGAATCCGGATCGCCTCCATGCTCGCCGCAGATCCCAAGTTTGAGGTCCGGCCTGACTGATTTGCCGAGAGAGACAGCCATCTCCATTAATTTTCCAACGCCTTTCCGGTCGACATGAGCGAATGGATCGCTTTCAAAGATCTTCTTCTCATAGTAATCAGCGAGGAAACTGCCGGCGTCGTCACGGCTGAAGCCAAAGGTCATTTGGGTCAAGTCATTGGTTCCGAAACTGAAGAACTCGGCTTCGGCGGCAATCTCATCTGCGAGCAAAGCTGCGCGCGGGATCTCGATCATCGTGCCGACAAGGTATTCGAGTTTCACTCCGTGCTTTTTGATGATGTCGTCAGCTGTTTTGACGATGATGTCTTTGACGTATTTCAATTCTTTGACTTCGCCGATGAGCGGGATCATGATTTCCGGAACGACATTCATACCGCGTTTGTTGACTTCAATAGCAGCCTCGATGACTGCTGTCGTCTGCATCACAGCGATTTCCGGATATGTGACGGCCAGTCTGACTCCGCGATGACCGAGCATCGGATTGGTCTCGTGGAGGCTGACAACCGTTGCTTTGAGCTCTTCGAAGGTGATGCCCATATCCTTGGCCAACGCTTCGATGTCTTGATCGAGATTGGGAAGGAACTCGTGTAGTGGCGGATCCAAGTAACGGATCGTTACCGGATAGCCCTGCATTGCCTCATAAAGGCTGATGAAATCCTGCTTTTGCATCGGAAGCAGTTTATTGAGGGCGGCCTGGCGTTCTTCGAGGTTTTTGGCTACGATCATCTCGCGCATCGATTGAATGCGATCGACATCAAAAAACATATGTTCCGTACGGCAGAGACCGATTCCCTCGGCGCCGAATTTGTACGCTTGTTTGGCATCGCGCGGATTATCAGCGTTGGTTCTGATTTTCAGGGCGCGGTATTTGTCTGCCCAAGCCATCAACTTGGCGAAATCGCCGGAAACAGAGGCGTCGACAGTCTTGATTTGTTCTCCGTAAACATTGCCGGTGGAGCCGTCAAGGGAGATGAAATCCCCTTCATGGTATTTCTTCCCATCTATTTCAAAGTAACGTTTTTCCTCGTAGACTTTGACCATGCCTGCGCCAGCGACACAGCATGTCCCCATGCCTCTCGCGACGACGGCAGCGTGCGAAGTCATCCCGCCGCGGCTTGTGAGAATACCCTTGGAGACGACCATTCCCTCGATATCCTCGGGAGAGGTTTCTTGACGCACTAAGATGACAGGTTGCCCTTGTTTTGCCAGTTCATGAGCGCGTTCGGCAGTGAAGACAGCCTTGCCGGTCGCTGCCCCGGGCGAGGCATTCAGCCCGGTGGCGATGACTTTCGCTTTCTTCAGGGCAACTGGGTCAAACTGTGGATGGAGGAGTGAGTCGAGTTGTTTTGGTTCAACTTTTAGAAGCGCTTCCGATTCGCTCAAGAGGCCTTCCTCGACAAGATCGATCGCGATCTTGAGGGCGGCTTGAGCGGTGCGCTTCCCGTTTCTTGTCTGTAGCATATAGAGTTTGCCTTTTTCGATTGTGAACTCCATATCCTGCATGTCTTTGTAGTGAGCTTCGAGTTTGCTCGAATATTCTTGGAATTGACGATAAATTTCGGGGTTGTCCTTCTCGAGTTCGGAAATAGGTTTCGGTGTTCTGATGCCGGCAACGACATCCTCGCCTTGGGCATTGAACAAGTACTCGCCGTATAGCACTTTGGCACCCGTTGATGGATCTCTGGTGAAGGCGACTCCGGTCCCGGAGTCATCACCCATGTTACCGAAGACCATCGACTGCACGTTGACGGCGGTTCCCCATTCATAGGGGATGTTGTTCAATCGGCGATAGGTGTTTGCGCGGGGGTTGTCCCATGAGCGGAAGACAGCCTTGACGGCTTCGATCAGTTGGACTTTGGGATCTTGCGGGAAGCCTTCTCCCTTGAGTTCCCGATACTTGGCAAGATAGTCTGATACAATTTTTTCCATGTCCTGAGCATCGAGATCACTGTCCTGTACGACATGTTTAATTTCTTTTTGATGCTCTAAGATCGCCTCAAAGTTGCTTTTCGGGACTTCCATGACCACATCAGCGAACATCTGGATGAAACGGCGATAGGAATCGTAAGCGAAACGCGGATTGTTTGTAAGTTTGGCCAAACCTTTGACGACTTCGTCATTGAGTCCGAGATTCAAGATCGTGTCCATCATTCCCGGCATTGAAGCGCGGGATCCGGAACGGACAGAGAGAAGCAGGGGGTTTTTCGGATTGCCAAACGACTTCGCAGTCAAGGCTTCAATCTTTTTGAGGGCCGCATCGATCTCCGAGAGAATCTCGGCAGCGATTTTCCGGCCGTCGCCGTAATATCTTGTACATGCTTCGGTCGTGATCGTGAAACCGTAGGGAACAGGCATCCCGAGATTCGTCATCTCGGCAAGGTTGGCGCCTTTTCCGCCCAGAAGGTTTCGCATCGAGGCATTGCCTTCTTCAAACAAATAAACGTATTTAGTCATATAAGTATCCTTTCATTAAAATAGTTTTTCATACCGCATCGATTATACCATTAAAACCCGATAATATCAAACAAAAACAGATGGTTTCCGATCAGGCATCCATCTTTTGGAAGAGGCGGTCGCTTGAAGTGTAAACAAGTCCGAAAAAACAAGCGAAAATTATCAGATTGACGAGCGAGGCAAAGAGCAGTGACACGGCTTTGCCAAACGCAGTCATCGCGAAGTAAACGATTACTCCGTCAATGAGAAGAACGCCGAAACCGGCAAAAACACCGAACATGGCACCGATGCTCTGTTTGACGACTTCGGTCTCATTCAAATAATCGAATTTGGGAAAATGAAGGTTGATGAAACTGCCGATTGCCGAAATCGAAAGCGAGAGCGAAATAGCAGCGATTATCATTGATGCCATCATTGATGCTTCGAACTTAAAAGCGATCCCGGTCAGGATAATGGCGATCAAGGCAGAGGGCAGTCCGAGAAGAATGTTGAAAATCATCTTCGAGATCATGACGAGCCGAGGTCTGATGGGCAGACTCTTGATGATCCAGAAGTTCTTCCCTTCGAGCGAGAGGCTGATGGCCGATGTGAAGACCATCGTCATCGAAAAGCCGATGATCAAGGATGTGATCAAATCGAGCGACAAGAAGCCAAAGCCGGCCATCTCATCCATGACTTCCATGATCTTGTTTTTAAAGACGAGGCTGAGAACGCCGACAAGGAGCATTATGGTTGGTCCGAACCCAGAGTTTATCGTATAGATGGGAAGATTGATGAACTTCCTTGCCTCTTTCATGACCAGCGATTCGATCAAGGGACGCTCACGATACTTGAGCGGTTTCTTGTTTCGACCGGTGACGACCGAAAGACTCCTCTGATTGGTTTTGACGACAAGTTTACTGATCAAAAAGATGAAGCCGGCCAACGGAAAGGCGTGGGTCAGAAAGAGATATACTAGCGAGAGCGGATCTTGTAGATGCACCGCCTTGATGAACCAGTTCATCGGTGGATAGTAATTATAGAGCAAGCCAAAAAGACCGCCTTGACTTTGACTCAATAACGGATTGTCAGAACTATTAAAACTGAACGAGAAAGACCAGATCATCGCTCCAATCAACAAGATGAACATCAAAATGGTGTAGACAATGTTGGTTCCTCTGATTTTTGAGCTGAAGCGGGCTATCAACAGCGAAAGAAAAGAAAAGATGATGAGCGGAATCATTGGGATAAGCAAGAAACTAGCAATGAAGATCAAAAATGTCAGGATGTTGAAGCCGGCATACCAAAAATAGGAAAATACGATCGGCAGCGAGATCAAAAACAGTCCGGCATAAACAAGAGCGAGCATCAGGGTGAGTTTCGCAAACAAAACGGTTCTGGGTTTGATCGGCAGCGGCGCAAGGATCTCGTAGTCCTTGAAACGGAACAGATACCCGTTGGCCCGAAACAAGGTGATCATGATTGAGAGCACCGTGGCGTAGACAAAAACAAACGCAAGCAGCGTGTCCAACATATCATACTCGGATAAGGTTTTTCCAAGGTCAAAAAACATGTATCCAAAAGAGAACAAGAAAGACCCAAAACCATAAAGGATCAAAACCCCCAAAAGAACCGCCTTCTTCTTGTTCTTGCGGATATCGGTGCCAAAGAAGCGATTAATTGAAAAGTTTTCTTTGAAAAAGATACGCAAAAGCCTCGAATACATCATGATTCATTGATCAACTCCATGAACAAGCTTTCTAGTGTCTTGTCCTTGAGTATCGAATTGGTTGTGCCGTCGGCGATGATGATGCCGTTCTTGATGATTGCAACTTTGTTGCAAAGTTTTTCTGCCACCTCGAGAACGTGGGTAGAGAAGAAGATCAGAGATCCCTGGGCACACATCTCTTTGAAGACTTCCTTGATCATGAAACTGGCTTTGGGATCGAGCCCAACGAAAGGTTCGTCAAGCAACATAATCTTGGGCTCATGGATCAAAGCCCCGATCAACAGCAGTTTTTGTTTCATACCATGGGAGTAGGATGAGATCGGGTTGTTGAGGGCGCCGGTTATTTCAAACATCGTCGCGTACTTTTCAATCAGTCTAGTGCGTTTGGCTAGATCAATTTGAAAGACATCGGCGATAAAATTGAGGTACTGAGTTCCGGTCAACGTCTCGTAGATATCAGGATTGTCGGGTATATAGGCAAACAGTTTCTTAGCTTCCAACGGATCGCTCTTGATCGAGTGACCGTCGATGATGACATCGCCCTGATCAAAGTCGATGATGCCGGCGATAGACTTTAACAATGTGGTTTTGCCGGCGCCGTTATGGCCGATGAAACCGTAAATATCTCCCGGCTCGATCAGAAGGTTGATGTTGTTGCAGGCAAGTTTTTTGCCGTCGTAACTTTTGGAAAGATTTTTTACTTCTAACACGACTATCGCCTCCACAAACCTGATTGTATAAAGTAATAGCATTTCAAGCAATGTTTCCGATCAATTGTGACGATTTCCTAGGAAATCGATAATAGTTGCTTTTTCAGGAAAACTTGATTATAATATGAAAAGCAAAGCTCCTATAGTTTAATGGCAGAACACAGCAATGGTAATGCTGAAATCCAAGTTCGATTCTTGGTGGGAGCACCATTTGCTAGTAAAAAGGGCGAGAGCCCTTTTTTTTATCTCATTGTCGTCCCCGAGGGGATGATATTGTCAACTGTTTTTGTGAGGTCAGCGGTTTGAAAAATTCGACAGTTGCGACCGATGACCATATTTTTTGGAACATGAAGGCTTTTTCCGAGTACCGTGATGCCCGATGACAACAAGTCGGGCTTCTCTTTGTTTGGCTGGTAATCGTTGCCAAAACCAACGAAGGCATTCTCGCCGATCTGCGAATGCTTGTCAATGATACAGTTTTCAACGACGGCGCCCGGGAAGACCTGCACATTATTGAGAATGACCGAATTGGTGACTCTTGCCAAGGGGTGAACAACAACCCCAGGACTGAGGACACTGCGTTCGACGATGCCTGCGACGATCGAGCCATTTGAGAGGAGCGCTTGGCGAATCAAAGCTTTTGAACCGATCTTGACTGCCGGAAGTTCTTCGGATTTGGTATAGATTTTCCAGTTGTGATCATACATATCAAGGGGAATCTTATCGACGGTTTCGATCAGTTCGAGATTGGCCTCGAGATAGGAATCATAGGTTCCGACGTCTTTCCAGTAATCACTGAAGCGAAAGGCGTAAACCGGATTATGTTCGATCATCGAGGGGATGATGTGCTTGCCGAAATCAAGATCCGTGATATCGTTGTTTTGCAGTTTTTCAAGCAAGACTTCGGTGTTGAAGACGTAGATCCCCATTGATGCCAAGTTCGATTTGGTTTGTTTTGGCTTTTCTTGAAACCTAAAGATCTTGTTGGTTTCATCCGCATCTAGCATTCCAAAGCGGGAGGCATCCTTTGGGTCGATGACCTTGCAGGCAATCGTGAGATCGGCATTGGTTTCAGCGTGTTGCCTGAGCATCTTGCGGTAGTCCATTTTGTAGATGTGGTCGCCCGAGAGTATCAGAACGTATTTGGCATGGCTCTGCTCGATGTAGTGAATGTTTTTTCTGACGGCGTCTGCTGTTCCGTTGTACCATTCACTGTGCGGCTGCAGTAAGGTCACTTTCGAGTCGCGCCGGTCGAGATCCCAAGGTTTGCCGGAGCCGATGTGATCGTTCAGAGAAAACGGAAGGTACTGTGTCAAAATCGCGATATTGTAGATCCCAGAATTGGAGCAGTTCGAGAGCGTGAAGTCGATGATCCGATATTTCCCCGCAAACGGAACACTTGGTTTGACCCGGTCTTCCGAGAGAATGTCGAGGCGTGAGCCTCGCCCCCCCGCAAGGATCAGTGCTAATACTTCCATTATTTTCCCCCCTTTGTTTTCTTTGGCATGAGATCACGGTAAGCCTTTCGGTATTTTTTTGCCGATTGACTCCAACTGAAGTCGGCGAGCATCGCCCGTCTGACGATCGCATCCCAGGCTTCTGGCAAGCGGAAGATAGTCAAGGCGTAGCGGATTACACGCATCATATCATGGGCGTTGAAATTAGTGAAGCTAAAACCGTTGCCGGTCAATTCATATTCATTGAAGGGCTGGACAGTGTCGATGAGGCCGCCGGTCTCGCGGACGATCGGTATCGTACCGTACCTTAGGGAGATCATCTGGCTTAGTCCGCATGGTTCGAATTTCGAGGGCATCAAGAACATGTCGCTCGCAGCGTAGATTTGGTGGGCTAATTTATCATCATAACCGATCTTGACAAAAACGCGTTCGGGGAAGCGTCCCATCAGTCCGAGGAAATAGTCCTGGTACTCAATCTCGCCGCTGCCGAGAACGATAAAATAAAAATCGTCGATTGCCAGCATCTCATCAAAAATCCGTTTGATGAGATCCATGCCTTTCTGGCTTACTAGCCTGGATACGAGCGCTAACAAGGGCTTATCAAGGGGGAATTCGAAACCCGTCAGGTCTTGAAGGGCTACCTTGTTCTTTTGTTTGCCCTCCTGGTAAGTCTCGATATCGTAGTTATACCGGATCAGTTTGTCTGTGGAGGGATTGAAATCATGATAACTGATGCCGTTGAGGATTCCGATAAACTGCTTGCCTCTGGATCTGAGCAAACGCTGAAGCCCGTATCCGTAGTAGTCGGTGAGGATCTCTCTGGCGTAGGTTTCTGAAACAGTAGTCACGAGATCGCTTGAAACGATCCCTGATTTCAAATAATTGAGGAACCCTTCAAACTCATAGGCCGGATTGCTGTCGATGCCGAAGGCAGAGACTTCAGATAGCGGAAAGACGCCCTGATAGGCGAGATTGTGGATCGTCAAAACCGATTTTGCCTTTAGTGTTCCCGAATACTTGGTCTTGAGAAGCAAGGGAATCATCGCTGTGTGCCAGTCATGAACATGGATGATATCCGGTTGAAAAGGAATGCGGGAAAGCGATTCGAGAACAGCGAGCTGGAAGAAAGCAAAACGCTCGGCTTCATCACCGTAGTCATAGACTTGTTCTCTAGAACCGAACAAAAGCAGATTGTCGATGAAATAGAAGTCGACACCTTTGAACTTTAGTGTTTTTACACCAACATAGACGTTTTTCTTCGCTCCTAAATCAATGGTGAAGTTCAAAAGATCTTCAAGTTGGTCTTGATAGCGGTCGATGATCGTCTTGTATAGCGGCAAAGCAACCCTGACATCGACATTTCGTAGCCGCTTGATCTCAAGAGGTAAGGAGCCGACAACGTCGGCCAACCCGCCAACTTTGACAAAGGGATAGCATTCTGAACTGACATGCAAGACATTCATGGGTTTCACCTTCTTCTCAATTGTTTCATAAATATTATATCACAGTGGTGATACAATTCGCCATCATCAAGTTAAATCTCTTTTAATCTAGAACGGAAAGAAACAAAAAAAAGAACACTGTCGCTAGTGTTCGAAGACGCTGCCACCGATGAATTCCCGCAACAACGAATTGCAGGGAACAAGGTATTGGCTGATTTCCTTGAAGTACTTGAGAAACTTGATCAGCCTGTTGGCGGCGATAAAGTGTTCAGAGTCATTCGGGATTTGTAACAGAGCTTTCATCGCGTATTTCTTCAATACGCAGAGTTCATAGGTCAATTCGGAGTTGTAGATGTAGTTGGCACTCTCGATAAAGGGATAGATCCATTTGAATTCACCCCTGCGGACGGAGGCCCACATGCTCAGCGTTTTTTCACATGGGGTACCACGAAACTGGAGATCTCTAACAATACGGCGCAGCAGTCTGATATCGGTCAAGCTGATCGGGTTATTGTAATCGATATTGATCTGAGACAATGGTGAAATATAGATTTTGAATTTATGGTTAGAAGGGATGAATTCGGTCAAGAGGTCATTGAGGGCATGGATTCCTTCGATGATGATCGGATTGTGGGAGGCAATCTTGATCGGCACGGTATAGCGGCGTCGGTGTGTCTTGAAGTCGAAATAGGGCAGTGAAACCGCTTCTCCGTTGATGAGATCTGTGATATTGCGGTTGAAGAGATCAAGATCGAGAGCGTTCACATGTTCCATATCAGGTTGTCCAAACTCATCGATCGGAGCCTTTTCCACAGGCAAGTAGTAATTGTCAATCGAGATCATTTTCGGTTTGATGCCTCTTGTAAGCAGTTCGATCTCGAGACGTCTCGAGAAGGTCGTCTTTCCGGACGATGAAGGTCCGGCAATTGCGATTAGACGGATGTTATTGATATCACGAGAGATGATGTCTCCAAGTTCGCATAGCTGGTTATTATGTTTCGTCTCGCACATGTTGACGAATTCAACTTGCAAGTTCTGTTCAATCTTCTTATTCATCTTGTAGATCATATCGCTGTCGCAGTTGATCGCCCATTGCTCGGCCCGGTTGAGAACTCGAAGAAAGCTCGGCGAGTCGACAAACTCGGGGATCTGCCCTTTTTCCTCAATTCTTGGATAGCGCACCAGAAATCCGGGACTGTAATAGAAAAGTTCAAACTCTCTCAAATACCCAGTTGAGGGAACCATATAGCCATACATATAGTTCCGGTAACCTTGGCATTCATAGATATTGACGATCTGTTTGCGGTAATTAAGGGTCTCGACTTTATCAAGATAACCTTTGGAACGATAATACTTCTTGGCATCGGCGATCGTAATCTTTTTACGGACAATTGGCAGATCAAGCGCGATCAACCGATGCATCTCAGTGATCACACCGTCGATCATCGCCGCGGTGATGACACCGTTGACAGCGCGTCCATAGATTCCCATCGCGATGCTGTTTGAGAACTTGATCTGGAGATTGGGATAGACACTGTCAAAGGCCATTGAAACCAAATAGCGCATGCTGGTCGCATAGATCCTGGCTGCGTCTTGATAAGTGAAATCAAGGAACTCGACGGTGGCGTCCTGGTTGACGACATAGGTCAGTTCCCGAAGTCGATTGTTGACTTTGGCCGCATAGAATGGTCCCGTGAATTCATTGGCGAGATCTTCCAAGCGTACGGGATGGGGATATGAGCGCATCTGCTCCCCGATTTTGATTCTGATCATCAGAAGTCCTCCTTGAAAGCACTTGCATTTCTATTTTACTACTTAGATGATTTTTTGCAAGAAAATATATGAAAATGGAGAAATGCAAATTTTTACCGAAGATTTTCAAGAAATGTATTATAATACTAATGAAACAATCATTGAGGTGTACGATGACGCTGTCGACTTTTTTCACCAGTTCGGGGATGGATGACCATCCCACCCAATATTTGTTCAAATGGCAACACTTCCTATACATCATAGTTTCTATCATCCTCTTCATTTTCTTGATGAAAATATTCAAGCGGAAGAGTGCGAAAACCAGAAAGTTGTTTGTGACTGTCTGTTGTGTGATCATGTTACTGTTGAAGTACGCCGGGGAAGTGCTGTTTATTTGGGAATGGAACCGCTATGGCGACCAATTGTCTTCATACTCTCATCCCTTGTTAGATTTTCGAACCCTCATTTCTTTTCAACTTTGCGGAGTCAACAATGTTCTTCTGCCGCTGGTTATTTGGTTCGACTGGAAGAAAGCAAAGGATTTCATTTACTCGACATCGATCATTGGTGGCTTGGCTGTGATCATTTATCCGGTCGGTGTCCTCTACGGCGATCCGTTTGTTTTCACCTTTCCGATTCTAAGAAGCCTCGTCGTCCATTTCCTATTGTTCTTTGTTTCCTGTTTTCAGCTGCTTACCGGCGAGTTCGTTCTGAGAAAGGAGAATTGGCTCAATACGCTCGTTGGCTGTATTCTGATTACCGCCTGGGCGATGATTGGCAATCTGTTCATCGATCCCGGCGCCAACAATATGTATTTGATGGCGAATCCTTTCTATGGCGGCCCGGTTCCCATTCTCAACGTTCTTCCGGATGGGTACCATATGATTGTCCTCGTCATTCTCGTGTTTTTGGCGTTTGTCCTCGTATATTCAGTTTTTGGCCTTTATAATAAGAAACGGCTCAAACAACTGACACACACTATAGAATAGTATAAAGGTAGCCGATCATGAGGCTGCCTTTTTTAGTTTTAAATTTATGAATATGTCGATTATTGAAAGCAGTTCAAGATTTTTCTGGTCACTATCGAAATCATGACCATCATCGTTATCGAATACAGGTTATTTAATAGTAATATTGTCTGTCATTCGAATTCCTTGAATGTTGTAATTACACTTTCTTAGCCATAAATGAGTTGTTAAGGCAATGTCCACAAAAAAACCGCGCATTGAAAACACGCGGTAATCATCGTCGACTGAGCATACCAATCAAGGCAATATTGTCTTTTCATAGAGTTCAAACAAATCTTTCAAATCGAGATTTGCCAAGAATGACAAGTCATCAGCGCTATCATATTCGTCATAGAATACGAATACTTCAAGTGCCATTTGTAGTTTGGCCTCGGAAACCTGAAGCGTGGAGGCAAGGTCCAGATACTCTGATTCGGTTAGGGTTCCTTCAGGATAATTTGAAGCAAAAACGGTGATCATATCATCAAATAAGACGCTGTCGTAGCTGCTTGCTGGCACTGTTTTCGTAGTGTTTTCCTCCGAGAAATAGTTAGCAGTCACCGTATTTTTGGAGGCTGTGTCAATATTGTTGTCCCGATCGCCCTTGGGAGCTGATGCCGAGGCGAAGCGGAAATGGAGAGTTTCAGACGATTCGGAATGTTTGTTTATGACGTAGACGGTCGTTGCTTCGGTCACTTTGATATCAAGGAGCTTAGTTCTGACTCGCTGTTCCTTTTTATAGTTGTCACCGGCGACCCCGAAGAGCAGGTAAGCTTCATCAGCGTGGAAAGCGTCTGCTTGAATGCCTTTTTCATATAAGTCGGGGATGACTTTGTCGAGCCTTCCGTGCGGATTATCAAGCTGGTCGATGATGGCTTGAGCCTGTTCGTCTTTCCCCCTGATGTCGATGATGCGGTCAAACGCATTGAGCGAGATTTGGAAAGATGGATTGATGTCAAGGGTCAAATTGACGGACGGCGTCAAGGCTAGGTAGCCTCCAAGAAAGACAACGACGGCGACAAGAAGCGAAGAAAAAGCGATGAGGAACGGTTTCAGTACCAACCGGGGTTTTACGGTTTCAGTCTGGGTTTCAAGATATTGTTCAGGATCCTTTAAGCGCGAGCGTGGGGAAGGAACGTCAAAAGACATCTGCTCTCTGAGCATTTTTTTGAATGCGTTTATCTTCATTGCCAACCCTCCTCTTTGATCACAGACCTGATTTTCTTAATAGCTCTGGAATAAAGCCATGTCACAGTTCCAAGGGGCTTATCGATAATGGCGGCGATCTCTTTGTGCTTCAGATTCTCAACATCATGTAACAAGACAACGTTGCGTTCCTCATTGTCTAGCACTGAAAGCGCGCGTTCGATCAGAGCGCGGTTCTCCGCCTTGGATTCAACCAAAGTCTGATAATCGAATTGCGAATTATCGTAGACGATTTCTTCAGTAGTGATCTCGCGTTTGCGGCGTTTGAGTTCGTTCAGTGCGAGATTGCGGGCGATCGTCAACAAATACCCGATGAAGTTTTTTTGCCGGTAGTTTTGGATTGTCGAAAGCAACTTGATGTAGGTATCTTGCATAATGTCCTCGGTAAGAGAAACATCCCTCAGAATCGGGATTATTTTGAAATAAACCTTGCGATATGTGAGTTCATAAATCTTATCGAAAACCTGGACTTCGCCATTTTTGAGTCGACAGACAAGGCGTTCGAGATTGTCTTCCATCGTCCCACTCCGTTCACAAGCTTATTTTACCATCTTTTTTCGAGGACTAGACAATCTTTTCGGTTTTCACTGATAATAACAACCGGCAAGACGATTTTGTTGTAAAAAAAAGGCAAAACCATGTGGTTTTGCGTGAAAATTATTGTTTTTTGATTTTACCGTCCTGTCTGTGGACAACGAAGGCGGTGTTCTGGGTGATGGCCTTGATGGTGGCATAGGCGATCGCTTCTTTTTGGGTGTCGAGAACTCGGAGGATCCGCTCAGAGCCCTCGCGTTTCACATACCAGCGACCATCTTTCTTACGAAAGAGAACATGATACTTTCCGAGTTCCTTTTTTGGGGGTTTTTTCTCGCCTTTTTTTTGAGATTTTTCAGTAGTTGAAGGTGTGTTTTCCCTAGGGGGATCAGTAGCGAGCGGTTTTTCTTCGGCTTCACCTGTCAAAATTGGTTCTTGAGGGACGTTTTCAGTCGGTGACACCTCACTGATATCCATCGGGATAGTGCTTGTGACACCGTCAGCGTTTTCGTTTTCCCTTTCCGACGCAATGACAACTTCAGAAATGGCCTCATGGGAAGAAACATCCGTTTGCACGGCTTTCTTTTTAACGCTTTTCTGTCCGGTAATCTCGGCATCGATCAGATCAATTAGGGAAATTTTAAGTTCGTCCTTTTCAGCCTTTTGGGTTTTAGTCTCCGCAATGTTTTTCTTTTTCACGGGACGTTTTAGATAAATAAACAACAAATAAGCGGCGGTGATCAACATTAGCGATCCAAAGAGAAGGACCAAGAATAACCAGTTTTTGTTTAGAAAATTTAACATATGATTACCTTCTTTTGTATTGTTTAAAATAGTTTGAGTTGAACTACTTTTTCTGAGACTAATCCGCTGATGATTTCCTTCATCCCAAAGGGAAGTTTGTTTTTTTTCATGTTAATGACAAAAGTTTTCTTGAGGAGTTTAAGTTTTGGTGAGGCCCATGATTTTTTGAAACCGAAGTGGTCCATATAGATATTCCTGAGCCCTGGCAAATTCCGCATCACGAAATCCATGAACATTCGATGCTGGGAAGAATTCAAATTGATGCCGAAGGAAGGATAGATGAAACAGGTTCCTGCCTGTTTAGCCTTCTCGATGATTTCAATCAGATGCGCCTCGTTGTCATTCACAAAGGGGATGATCGGCTTTAGCAAGGTGCCGACATTGATACCCTCAGCGGCGAGCTTGGCTATCAATCTGAGTTTCTTGGCGAAAATCGGCTCTTTGGGAATGATCACTTGTTGGATCTGGTCGTTCGCAAAACCAATCGGAACGGTGACGATGACCGGAGCTTTCTCTTTGATTTGCTGGATCAATGGCAAGTCCCGGATCAAGCCCTCGTTGGCGGTTTCGAGATAAAGGCCGAGTTTCTTGTCTCTGATCGTGCCGAGAAGAGTTTCCATAGGCTGTTCCTCTGTCAGCGCGGGGTCATAAGGATCGGGGTTTTGGGAAAAGCCAACGATCATCCCGGACTCAAGGGAAGCAAGCTTGTCCAATATTAGGGGGATGCGCTCATGAGCAACAGCCACATGATCCTCATGATACACGGGATCGATATCAGCGGTGGTGCTGAAGTACTGACGGGAAGGATGACTACCAAAAAAGGGGCGCAGAAAATAATTGACCCCGAAATACCGTTCAGGTTTTTTGTTGAAAAACGCAACTTGAGCTGGTGTCATCGACAATGCTCCTTAGAAACGCCAAATCGAAGCGATCAAGATCAGCGCAATGATGATGTGGAAATACTGGACAAGTCCGAATCGTCTCGTCTTCTTTTCAAAGAAATCCTCGAGCTGTTTTTGTATTTTTTTGACTAGGGTGCGTGGTTCGTTCTTAATCAACATTATACTTGATCCTTGACCGAGAAAACTGATATTATCGGGATTGCCGCCAAGACTCCGGCACATCTCTCGGATTGTTTCCGTATCGGGAATGGGGTCTTTGTCGATAATAGAAATCAAAACGAAGAGATCTTGCTTTCTTTTCGCCAGATAAAGGCGGACCATCAAGGTCATAAGGGCGATCACGCCGACGATGATGACATATGCAACATAGAAACGACTACCGATGAAGAAATATGATGCAAAAGAAACCAGGACAATCGCACCGAGTAAGGTCATCCGCACCACCGCGTGGTAACGGAAGGTGGCATTTATGGAAACATACAGAATGATGACGGTCAGATAACCTTTGAGAAACAAATCAAACAGATTGCCCATCGTTTATAAACGCTCGCTTTCACAATCAAGGTATGGAAGAATCAACTTCAGCATTTCCGGAATCGACATCGCCTCGGTGATCCTGATGATCGGAACATTTACATCCTTCAGCCAGGCTTCGTGCTGTGCTTTGCTACGCATATTGATATCGCCTGTCTCATAGAGACTCACCCAGTCGAGAAAATCCAAATGCTGTTTGTAAAGATCACCACCGGGAAGCACTCTGTTCCCAAAACGGTTCTGTTCGCGGATTTTGATCCGCTCAAGCCGGATTTCAAGGGGCAGATGCATGAACACAAATAAATCAAACAACGGTTTCAGACTGTCACCCCAGCCAACGAAAGCGCCGGAAACAGCGGCCCGTTCGTTAATTTCAAGTAGGTTGCGGAGCTGTTCTAGACACTCTGACTTCGGCTTTATTCTTGTGAACGGAGGATCGGTAGGTTCCCAGAAGATATCGTCGACATCGATAAAATGAAAATCATGGGCAAGGGAAATCGCTTTTGCAAGAGTCGTTGACCCCGATCCGGAGGACCCGAATAAATGGATTCGGAAGCGCTTTTTCACACCGATCACCTGTCCTGGATAAACTGTAAATGTTTTTCATTCGTAGTTATTTTATCAAATTTTTGTCATAAATACAATTAACTTATCAAAAGGCTGATGGTAAGAAAAAAGTCTATCGCTAGACTTTTCTTCATTTGGTGGCTTTTTCCAAAGCCTTTTTTGCTTGATCGCAGATCACTTTGAATCCCGGTTGATCGTTTATGGCGATTTCAGCCAGCATTTTCCGGTTAACTTCGATGTTTGCGAGTGTAAGTCCGTTAATCAATTTTGAATATGACAGATCATTGATTCTCGCCGCGGCGTTGATTCTGGTGATCCATAGTTTGCGAAAATCACGTTTCCGTCTCCGCCGGTCGCGATACTGGTAGGCGAGCGAGTTCATCACCTGTTCTTTGGCGGTCCTAAACAACAAATGCTTGGCGCCATAATAGCCTTTGGCAAGTTTCAAAACCTTGTTGCGTCTTTTTCTGGTGACGGGGCTACCTTTAACTCTTGGCATGTTCTATTCTCCTCCTGTCCTTACAAATATGGAACCTGATGTCTGATTCGTTTGAGATCAGAGGTGGTTACCGTTTCTTTTCTTCTTGCCTGCCGGTTTTGCTTTGGAGTCTTGTGACTCATCAAATGTCCGCGGAAGGTGCTTTGGCGTAGCAGTTTTCCTGTTCCTGTACGTTGTAATCTTTTTTTAGTCCCTGAATGGGAGCGCATTTTTGGCATGTCTATTTCTCCTCTAAGTTATTTTTTCTTTGGCGTCAAAACCATAGTCAGATATCGGCCTTCGTGGGCGATGTCTTTCTCAAGCGCGCTAATATCTTCGCAAAGCGTACGATAGCGGATGAGCACTTCCTTGCCTTGTTGGATCAGCATGTCACTGACGCGGTAAGGGAGCCAGACGGCGACTTTCAATTTGTCACCCTTCTCGAGAAACCGATAGCCGTTGCGAAGTTTTGTTTCGAAATCGTGTTTGTCAATCACCGCAGTCAACCGGATTTCTTTCAATTCGACAACTTTCTGGTTTTTCTTCGCCTCGCGAGCTCTTCGCTGTTGCTCATAGCGGTACTTGCGATAATCCATCAGTTTGCATACCGGAGGCTGAGCGTTGGGGGCGACCATGACAAGATCAAGACCCTCGCGATTGGCGATTGAAAGAGCCTCCTTGATCGGTTTTACCCCAAACTGTGAGCCGTCTGCGCCAATCAAAAGGACTTCCTTTGCCCGGATTTCCTCATTGATCGGGGTATCATCCTTTCTTATCGGTCTTTGCATGTTTGCGTAGATAATGCGTAACACCTCCATAAAATAAAGTGGATGCCGAAGCAGGCACCCACGTCAGATACAAGCGAAACATGATGGTAGCGTCTACCTATTGACCGAGTCAATCAGGTGAGAAGTGGGGCTTCTGCTTTCTACTATTTAACCTGATATAGTATAGTACAGACGCGATTGATTGTCAAGTATTACTTCTTTTCTTCGTCGTTATCATTTTGCTTTTTGTCGCGGAGGTAGTTTTCCTTGTTTACCTGGTACGCCCTAGCGATCGCAAGCGAGCCTTTGGGAACGTTTTTATTGAGAGTCGATCCGGCAGCGATCAGGCTGCCTTCTTCAATATTGATCGGGGCGATCATATTGACATTGCAGCCGATGAAGACATCATCGCCGATCGTGGTCTGGTACTTGTTCTGACCATCGAAGTTGACAGTGATTGATCCGCAGCCAAAATTGACATTCTTGCCGACGGTAGCGTCCCCGATATATGCAAGATGCGAAGCTTTGGTATTGGCTCCTGTCGTTGATTTTTTGACCTCGACAAAGTTGCCGATCCGATTTCTCTCGCCGATGACAGTGCCATTGCGAAGATGGGCGAACGGGCCAACAGTAGAGTCCTTATTGATGATTGAGTTGTAGATCAGCGAATGGTGACAGATGACATTCTCGCCGATGATGCTCTCGTGGATTTCTGTATCCGGACCGATTTGAGCTCCTTGGCGGATGACAGAGTTTCCGGTGATATAGGTGTTCGGGTGGATGATTACATTCCCTTCGATTTTTACGTTGTGTCCAATTGTGATCGTATCCGGGTTGATCATCGCCACTCCCGAACGCATATGTTCTTTGTTGATGTCTTGGCGCAGGCGCGATTCAGCGATACTCAGAGCATAGAGGTCGTTGATTCCCAAGGCTTTGTATGATTCCTTGAGATGATACGTGCCAATCAGGGAGTTGTTAGCTTTCATAACCTTGATGATATCGGTCAAATAATACTCATTCTTCAAGTTATGGTTGTCTATTTTCTTTAGGGCTGAGAACAAATGGCTTGTCTTAACAACATAGACTCCAGTATTAACCTCGTTAATAAGTCTTTGAAAAGCATTTGCCTCATGGTGTTCGATGATGGATTCCAGATATCCGGAATCATTGCGGACGATACGTCCATAGCCTGAAGGATCATCGAGATTGGTAGTCACCAGCGTCAAGTCATTGCGGCGGTTATGGTGTTCGCGCATTGCGCTTTCTAAAAGGCAACTATTGACCAGCGGCATGTCTCCCGGAAGGATGATCGTATCGCCTTGAAGATCGGTGATTTGCGGTTCGGTGACCATTACTGCGTGCGCGGTCCCCAGTTGTTCTTCTTGGAATGCATAAGTAACGGCATCTTGGAGAATATCCCTGATAATTTGATGTTTATGCCCGACAACAACGATGATTTCATCGATCATCGAAGCATTACGAAGATTCTCAACGATGTAGGCGATCATCGGCTTTCTAAGAATTGGATAGGCGCATTTCGGCATTTCGGTTTTCATTCTTGTGCCTTTTCCGGCAGCGAGAACAATGGCATATTTTTTCATTTGCTTCCTCCTACTATATAGAATGTTTATTGTTTTTGGAGCGATAAGATTGTTTCAGTAATCCGCCTCACGGCATCTTCACAAACACTTTGAGATGGTGCAGAGACAGCGATGCGGATTAAAGGTTCAGTGCCGCTGGGGCGGACAAAAACCTTGCCATCGTTTTTGAGTTCGTTCTTGATGATATTGACAATCGCTGATACTTGTGGGTGCTTGGCAAGAGACTTATCAACGCCACGGAGATTATACAAAATGTCCGGATACATCGTCACATCGCTAGTCAGCTCTTTTAGCGTCTTACCTGTTTTATGAAGGATGTGGGTGACGAAAGCGGCATTCAGCACACCGTCTCCGGTATCAAGCAAGAGTTTGTTGATGATGTGCCCTGAGTTTTCACCACCAAGGACATAGCCGCCGACATTCATCATGTCCAGTACATTTTTGTCGCCGACATCCACAATGACGCTCTCGATCCCGTGATGTTTGAGCGCTTTGATAATACCAAGATTACTCATTCTTGTCAAAACAACGCTATCGTTGACCAATCGTCCCTGCTCATGCAGATGATTGGCAATGACATAGATGAGGAGATCGCCATCATAAATCATACCGTCATGGTCACCGGCGATTACCCTGTCTCCGTCACCGTCAAAGGCGAACCCGATATCCGAACCGCACGATTTGATCAGTTTTTGGAGCGACTCCGGATTGGTTGAACCAACATCATGATTGATGTTTAGTCCATTGGGAGCGTCTCCGACGACAAAAAGTTTTGAGGTTTGTAGACGGAACACCTCGCGAGCGGTCGCGCAGGTTGCGCCATGAGCAAGATCAAGAGCGATACTGAGGTTGGTTTGTTCGATAAAAGAGGAGAAAAGGGCACGGTAGAAAGAAAGCGAGGAAATGGAAGATAGTTCTCTTCCGCTTACATCTTGAGTCAAGGGTGAGAGTATGCCGTCAAGGCAGTTTTCGATGATGGCTTCTTCTTCGAGAGTTAACTTCCTTCCGGAAAGAAAAACCTTGAAGCCATTATCCTGATATGGATTATGGCTCGCAGTGATCATCACACCAATCGCGTTCTTAATTTTGCTGAGGTAACACAGGACCGGTGTAGGCTGAATCTCAAGATCAATCACATTGATACCGGAGGCCTTTGCGCCGTCTTTGATCGCTTTCTTAAGCGCTGGCCCCGACTCGCGCGTGTCCGTGGCGATAATCAAGAGGTTGTTTCCAAGAAGCGACAAACTTCTGCCGACCGCGAATCCAAGGTCGACAGAAAGATACTCATATGCTTTACCGCGAATCCCATCTGTTCCAAAGTACTTTCCCATACAATTATCCCTACTCCACTATAACCGACTTAGCGAAATTATGTGGCTTATCAATGCCTTGGCCAAGATTATGAAACGAACAGACGGCAGTCGGCCGGACCTAAACAATCGTCAACATCCTACCTGATAATCATTGACGTTAATCAGTTCACATCATACGGCTTAACTATATTATGCTGTGAATCCTGCAAATGCTCTAAACACCATAGTCAAATTAAGGCATTATGATTATATCACTTATGCCAGCCCTTTTCAAATCCTTTTATGCAATATGAATTCGAAAGCATCGGTATCTTCTTTGTATCATTAACAGTTGGTCATATATCTGAGCGAACCGATACTAAAGTTGAGAACATCATCATCAAGTTGCTAGTGAGAATAAGGGCATGGAAATCCCCGTAAGTCGTATAGCCATCAAGGTTCCAAATTAAGTTGACCACCACGCTATTCGCCAGCCTTAACAACTCCGAAGCCTCGATCTGGGCATAGGAGTCAGCTTGATTGAGGAGAAAGAATAACAACAACGGAATGACGAGAACCAAGTAGTTCTTGACGATGATCATCATCAATGAATTAAGGAATGTATAAAACAGCATCTCTGCATATAGCAATAAAAACAGTTTTGTGATATCAGCGATAGACAGTTGAAAAGGCGTAAACAGACGCGGTATGGAGTAAAACATCAATAAAAGAAACCAAACGAATCCCAGTTCGATTAAGCTGATCGATAGTGTTTTCGATATGTTTGCCCAAAACTTCGTTTTTTTATCAAAGACAAGATAAGTAAGATACTTTGAACTCGTTTCGGAATACGCTAAACTACCAATGGCACTTCCAACCAACACCAGCACGAATTCCAATAGATGAACGCTGTCGGAAACATAAACGGATTGATTATAGTCACGTTCCCCATCAAGCATTTCGTAACCGGAGGCAATGTCTGCGTAGTATACAAAAAAGCCGGTTATCACAATAACCGATAAAATGAGGATCAATAACGTCTGCTTGTTCAATAAAAAGGCAACATGAATTCTAAGCATTGGCAAATGGCTCGATCTCGCCGTTTATGAGCAGATACGTCTTCAGGGTTTTGCTGCGGAAACGCTCCGGATAGTGAGTTGAAACAATGATGAGCTTCTGCTTTGCAAGTTTCTTTAAGAGCTCGACAAATTGGCGTTGCGAATCTAGGTCTAAACCATGAAGCGGCTCATCGAGAATCAAGATTTCCGGATCATGAACCAAGGCTTGCAAGAGATTGACTTTTTGTTTCATACCATTAGAAAGACCGCCAATCATGCGTTTGCTCAGCGACTTAAAATCAAAGATTGAAAGCAGTTCCGGAATCCTCTCGTCGATTTTTTGATGATCTTTTTCTCTAACCCTGCCAAGCGAACGGAGAAAGTCGATTACGCGCATGAACGAAGGCATCACATATTGTTCGGGAGCGTAGCCGATCTTTCCCGCCATCACCGAGATGCTGCCTTCATAGCGAACCAAGCCCATGATGCATTTAAGCAAGGTGGTTTTTCCTGAACCGTTCTCACCGATGAGCAGGTTCAGCCTTCCCGGGACGAAATTCGCAGAAAGTGATCTGAGAGCATAGCATTTCCCGTACTTCTTAGTCACATTGCTAATAGTGATAGAGATAAGTTGCGACGATTGCATCATCCACCTCATAAAAAGGGGCCTTTCGAAAATACGGGAAATCATCGATGATCAATTTGTATTCAATACCGAGGTATTCGTAAGTGATGAAAAGCGGGAATCGGTACACGGGGAGACTATCATTTACAAAGTTGACCTTGAAATTGCAAAGCACGCCATCCCCAGGCGGTAATCTGAATGATTCGATGGTTATAGGCTCGCTCTCCCCGTCAATTATAATAGATCCGTTATCTAGCGAAATGTCCATTCCGGTAACATAGGTTTCGATCCCCTTGATCATGACCGTGTCGAAACCGCGATTTTCAAGCTCGATTGTGATCGAAGCGAGCCGTTCACCCTCACTAAGTATCTCGGTATTTCCAAACAACCTCAAAAAGTCAAGGTGCACGGTCTGGCAAATATCTATCAGACATAAAGTGATCCCCCCGATCGCGATTGCTAGTTCGACATCATTTTCATACTCGACAACACACCTTGCATCCGCAAATTCGAGAATGGAATCACGCACGAAAACTTCGTGGAATCCGAGCACAAATTGATATTGCCAGTAAGTATTTCCCTTGTAGAGGACTTCGTTGCCGGCGATGATGTCTATAACCTCCAGTTCGATTTCTTCCTCATCATCTTCTATCCTACAAGACTGAATATAATCAATTGCAGTAAAAAAAGAGTCTTTTTGGCTTAGAAAAAGCGTGATGATTACATTCTCATCATTGTCGCTGATCAACAGGGAGCGGTTTTCCTTGAGCGCGAGGATCTCAATCGTTTGCGGTTTGTCCTTCTCAGTGAGAACTAAAACAAGGCTAGCGATTATAAAGAGGCCGATGGCTGTGAATACCAGTTTGTGCATCAAATCCGCTCCTTGATTATTTCATAGTACTCGGTATTGACGGTGAAGGTTTCCCAACCGCCCCTCTTTGTCTCAATCCAAAACAGGTAGTGTTTAGCTACTCCATTGTTGACCTCGCCCTTTCCCCTTGTGACGATTGTCACATAGGTCTTCGGGTCGACGATGATGACGAACTCATAGGTTTCGGAACTGCTGAGGGTTGTCGAATAGTTTACACTGGCTTTGATATCGGCGTCGAGGGCGCCGTCGAACTTCTTCTTTCCGCCCTTGACCTTGCAGCCGACAGATCCTGATGCGCTGATTTGAAACTTCGACTCCTCTTTGGTCGTGAGTTCGATCTCGTGTTTGATCGTGCTGAAACCGTTGTTGTAGATCCTTAGTTTTGTCTCTGAAACAAACTCAACAGGTTCGTTTTTAGTGAAGTGAAAGTGCTTCCAACCAATGAATTTCGCTTTCGTTAGTTTCTCATAGTTATCTTCATACAATTTGCTTGTATAATCTTTCAATAGCACGGCGTCATCGTTATCAAAGACGATTTCTTGGTAATTCGTATATTCTTCGGCGTTCACCAATAAAAATAAGGGAATCAGTGACAACGCCATGATCAATAACAATACTGCTTTCTTCATAAAAAAACCTCCCTTTGACAAGATATTACGTCAAGGGAAGGCTTTTTCTTTATATATTCTGTAATCTAACCAACAAGATCTGAGTCCTTGAGAGTTTCGAATGCATTATGATAGCCAAGGTCGAACAATTTTCGGGATCGGTCACGATCAAAATTGAGTAATCCTCCGAGCGATCGATGATGCTTGATTTCGTAGAATCTGATTCCGGGGAAATTGCTTTTTTGAAAGAGATTGAGCCGATGCAGATGAACGATGATCACTGTATCACAGCCGCTGTCGATCAATGGTTTGACCGGAACGTTGTCGAAGACGGCGCCATCAAAATACTCACGTTCGTCTAGCCTGACAGCCGGAAAAACGATCGGGATTGAACAAGATGCAAGAATCAGTTTTTTAATCTGTTCGTCACTTTGGTCGGAAACAGGCACATAGAGCACCTGAGAGTCTTTTTTAATATAATGTTGGTAACCGGCCTTAAACAGACCAAAGATTCCGTCATTAATGTTTCCCGCCTGAGAGATGGTGATATAGAGTTCCTGCTGGCGGAGGTGGTTATAATCAATAGCGGCGTCGATCCGAACTTCTAGTTCATCGATTTTGAAGACGCCGTTATCAACGAAATGCGTCCTTTCCCTGATGATGCGTTTGAAAAGACTCTCGGAGTTTTTCAAAACGTCAGGTTCAACGCTCAGCCAAATGCGAAAGACTTCATCGACCGATTTGGTGGAAATCAGTGAGGCGTTGACCGATCCAATGGATGTGCCGGCATAAGCGTTAACCTTTTTAAGAATGCCAAGATCTTCGAGCGCCTTGCAGGCGCCGACCTGGAAGGCGCCCCGGGCACCGCCCCCGGATAGGCATAAACCGAGTTTGTTCATCCTACACTTCCTCGTGGGCGGCGATTCCGTCAAGATAGGCTTGAATGATGGTCCCCCCGCCAAGGCAGATATCACCGTCGTAAAACACACATGCCTGTCCCGGTGTGACGGCCCTTGCCATCTTTGGATACTCAACCATTACTGTACCCTCCGCATTCATTGAAAGCATGACAGGAACGTCTTTTTGCCGGTAGCGAAACTTGGCTCCGAGCAACGCCCCCGCCGCCGGTTTTGGGCCAATCCAGTTCAAATCAGACACCAAACAATGGTTTGACATAAGTTTCTGATTATGGAAACCCTGGCAGACGTATAGTTCGTTCGAAACAAGGTTTTTGCCATAGACGAACCACGGTTCATTCCCGTATTTCCGGCTACCGCCGATCGCAAGCCCTTTTCTTTGACCGATCGTATAGTTCGCCAAGCCGGTGTGGCTGCCGATCGTATCACCTTTATCGGTGACGATCGCACCCGGTTTTACAGGCAAATAATTGGAAAGAAATTTTTGAAAACGGCGTTCACCGATAAAGCAGATTCCGGTCGAATCCTTCTTCGTCGCCGTCTCTAGCCCTGCTTCTCTTGCAATTTTCCTGACATCGGCTTTTGTCATATCTCCGACCGGAAACAAACATTCGACAAGTTGGCTTTGAGTGACTTGCGACAAAAAATAGCTTTGATCCTTTTCTTTGTCACAACCTCTGAGCAACCTCAACTCGCCTGCGATACTCTTTGTTCGAACAAAATGGCCGGTGGCGATCCGCTTGGCGCCGATGGCTTTCGCGACTTTAACAAAGGCATCGAACTTGATATGCTTGTTACATAAAATATCGGGGTTGGGGGTTCTTCCCTTCGCCAGCTCCTTAAGAAAAAAGGAAAAGACGTCGCGCCAGTATTCCTCCACAAAATCATGACGATGCAATTTGATCCCCAGTTTTTCGGAAACATTCACGGCATCCAGATAATCTTGTTCCTGAGGGCAGATATCTTTGTCAAGATCCGGATTGCCGATCAGATCGTTATTGATGGCCGCATCCCAGTTGCGCATAAAGAACGCTTCGACATCGTAGCCCTGCTCAAGCAGTTTCAAAGCGGCAACACTGGAATCGACGCCACCGCTGAGCCCGACGATGACTTTCATATGAACTCTAGCGTTTGACATCCGAAGGCATGCGGAAATCGCTTCTCGAAGAGAGCGCGACTTCCAAAATCTTGGGAGCGTCCGGATTTGCCTGGCGTTTGAATTGTTGAGAATAAAACCGCTTGAAAAAGTTCATCGTCTGTTTTTTGGCATCTTCGCTGTCGATCATAAAGGCAACGGCAACCAAAGACGCGATCCGCTTCTCTGAATCGCCGCAGACGAGGAAGCGGTAAAGGATAAAATCGTTGATCTCATATTTTCCCAGCACCGATTCGGTTTCTTGTCCTTTTTTAAGTTCAGGCGATATCGGTGTTTTTACAATGTCATCCAGAGCGGTTTTGACATTTTTAGAGAACATTTTGGAGGGAATGTGCTCGATCATAGCACGAACCAATGTTTTGGGGATGCCGGCATTGACATTGTACATACTCATCTGGTCGCCGTTGTAAGTTGACCAGCCTAGGGCGATCTCCGAAAGATCACCGGTTCCGAGAACGATACCTTCGAGTTGATTCGCAAGGTTCATGAGCGCCATTGTCCTCGCTCGAGCTTGCGCGTTCTCGTAGGTCGTGTCCTCGGTATCGGCATCGTGACCGATCAATGACAAGTGGTCAAGGACATGATCCTTGAGATCGATCGACATCTTGGTCACCCCGAGAGCGTCAATCAAGGCATTGGCATTGCTTTGGGTTTTGGAACTGGTTGCCAAACCGGGCATCGTCACCGCAATTATGCCTTTCCGATCGATTTTCAAAGTATCGAAAGCATTGCAGGCAACCAAAAGTGCCAGTGCAGAATCCAAACCTCCGGAAACGCCGATCAATAATTTTTTATATCCTAGGTGTTTCATCCGTTTCGCCAAACCATAAATTTGAATCTGCATGATCTTATGAAACTTGAGATTCATATCTGTTTTGGGAATGAAAGGAGTTTGATCAAGCGGATCGGCGAAGACGTACGTGTCCGTTTTCGCTAAGTCGAACTTGACATCTTTGCAACTGAAACGGTACTTCAGAATCGAATCTAGAAATGAGGATTTGGTTCGCCGCTCGTGCTGGGCTCTTGGAATATCGATATCGGCGTAAAGAATCCGGGTTTCAAGCGAGAAACTTTTGGCTTCACAAATAATTGTCCCGTTCTGGGCGACGATATTATGGCCCGAGAAAACGGTATCGCTCGAGGATTCCGAAGCTCCGGCAGAGCAATACAGGTAGATCCCCGAATTTTTCCGCGAATGCTCACAGACAGCATTTCTTCTGATTTCTTCTTTTCCGAGGGTCTCGTTCGAGGCGCTGATATTGACAATGATAATCGCACCGTTGATGCTGAGAAGGTTGCCGGGGGTGATAGTTGCCCACATATCTTCGCAGATCTCGATGCCGAATTTGACATCGCCAGCCGAGAAAATTAGATTGCCGAAAGGAATCTCCTGGTCAAAAGCGTGGATGGTGCTGATTTTATCAATCAGTTCAAGACCGCTCTTGAACCAGCGCTTCTCATAGTATTCCCTCGTACTCGGCAGATAGGTTTTGGGCACGACGCCAAGAATCTTGTCTTTCTGAATGACCATGGCGACGTTGAGCGTCATTTCCTCGACAATCAAAGGCAGTCCGCAGACAATGATGCCAGGAAAGGAATTGTACTTGAGAAGGTGTTTAACCGCTTCTTCGACATCGTCAAAAAGCGTTCTCATGAAGAACAAGTCGTTGCAAGAATAACCCGTGATGCCAAGCTCAGGAAAAACCGCAATTGCACTGGGGTTGTCCTTCAAAGTTCTAAGCATCTCTTCGACATTGAACTTTGGATTCCCGATTTCCAGGGTGGGGGAAATCAAACTCACTTTCATAAAACCGTTGTTATACATTGCTTACCCCCGGTATAGTTGATGGATGGTGATGTATTCACCGACATCTTTGGCGACTAAATCAAGATTCAAGGTTTCACGAAACTTGGTCGAGGAGATATCGGCGTTGAATTCCGGTAAGACGATAAAACTGTCTTTATGACGCGACAAGAAAGGATCGGCCGCAATCTCTTTTTCCAACTCACGCTGACTGCGGTTGACGACGATGAAGCGAAAATCTTTGAGCAAGCTATCGGCATTGATCCATTTTTGGAGTTCCGGCAGATTGTCAACACCGATCAAGAAGACAATTTCGTTTTCCGGATAACATTCTTTAAATCTTAGCAGGCTTTTATATGTCCCCAAGTAGACAGGATCGTCAAATTCCATGCTTGACACTTCGATCTCAGGGAAATCCTCGGTCATCAGCTTCAACATCTGATAACGGTGATGATTGCTCGCAAGGGATTGCTTTGCGTATAGAGAACTGACTGGAAGATAGATGAATTTGTCGCAGTCGACATGTTTTTTAACGTGATGATAGATTGCCTGATGGGCAAGAGTCGGTGGATTGAAAGCGCCACCAAAGACTACGATCAAAAGCCAGGCCTCCTTTCACAAGTTGTCAATTTTTATTTTAGCACAGATACCGGGTAAATAAAAGTAAATAACGTAATTCAGCGGGTTTGACTGCGGTATTGTTACACCAAGCGGTCATAGATACATAACACCAACGATCATAAGCTGACTTTTGCTATTAAATTGCTTGAGATGCTTTCTTAAATGGTTACACTGTCGTGAGACCAAAAATTTTTGAACGCAATGTTAAGTGCCATGACACCGATATCAAGGATAACGCAATCAACGAGACTTTCGAATATTATTATAACCTCATAAAAAAAGAATGTTGTATTGAAATACAAACACAAATTATTTATAATCATTAAATAGAGAAGAATATAAATTTTAGGAGGAAAAAATGAAAAAACTTTACGATGTGCTTGGTCAGGTGTTCGGATTTCTCACGATTGTCTTGTTTGCTTTTCTTTTTGCCAATACGATGTTCGATTTTGGCATCGACGCACAGATCATCGGAATCCTTGAACTTGTCAAAACCTATGCAATTTTTGCAGTGTGCGGCTTGGCAGGACTTGAGTTTACTGCCGGGAAGAAGATTTTGGCGCTCATCTATTTCTTGCTTCTCGCTTTTGTCGTCGTCTTCAGTTTCTTTCCGGATATCCGCGACCAGATCGTCAACATCGTCGTCACGACTTAGATTTTAAAAAAAAGATGCGGCCGGCATCTTTTTTTATCATCCACCATTTCTCTTGATAAAGCTAGCGAATGCTTCCTCTAGCGGCAAGATTGCTTCCACCTTCTGATCCTTGATCGGATGCTGGAAACAGATACGGTGGCTCATCAGAAGCATCCTATCGACTTTGGGATAGCGGTTATCATTGTAGAGATCGTCCCCGACGATCGGAAAATTGAAATAAGCGAAATGAACACGGATCTGGTGGGTTTTTCCAGATTCGGATGTGATTCTGACGAGCGAGTATTTACCGAATTCACGTTCGACTTGGTAGGTCGTCTGGCATTCCTCGCCTTGAAGCGATACTTCGCGCAAGATCGTGCCTTCGGTGCGCGAGATTGGAAGTTCGATACAGAGACGCTTGTTTTCGAGAATGCCATCGAGGATGGCATAGTACTCACGCTCGACCGCGTTGTCGGTTTTACTGCTGAACAAGAATTTTAGAAACCGGTTTTTTGCAACGAGCATCAGCCCGGATGTTTCCTTGTCGAGCCGATTGATGTAATGGATCTGAGTATGGATTTGCCGTTCTTGAAAGTAGTGGTTGAGGGCATTGGCAAGCGTGCCCGTCGGGCGTGCTTTGGAGACCATTACCTGCATGCCGTTCGGCTTGTTCACAATCAGGAAATACTCGTCCTCGTATCTGATGTCAAGCGGGATGGGTTCAGGTTTGATCTGCTGGTCGTATTTCTCATCCTGGATGATGATTCGGAGTGAATCGCCCTTTCTAACAGTGTCTTCCCTTGTTTTCTGTTCGTTGTTAACATAGATCAACTGTTTGCCTCTCTGTTCGACAACGAGTTTCACTGGGATATTGTTCTCAAGCATGAAACGCTTGATTGTATCGGGTTTTTTGGGACGGTAGAGCAGTTCCATCTTCATCACATCCTCTAGTTAAGTATAGCATAAACAAAGACAGATCGCAAAGGCAATCCGTCCTAAACGTCATTATCCGAGATTCTCAGGGTTGAGCCCCTCAAGTTCAGGGATAACAAAGCGACCGTCCTTACGGATCAATACATCGTCGAAATAGATCTCTCCGCCGCCGTAAGCCTCGGTTTGAATCAGGACCAAATCCCAATGGATCGCGGAATCATTCCCGTTTGGAGCCTCTTCATAGCAGCGCCCCGGGGTGAAATGGATCGAACCCGCGATCTTTTCGTCGAAAAGAATGTCCCCCATCGGTTTGTTGATTAGGGGGTTGACCCCGATTGCAAACTCACCGATATAGCGGGCGCCTTCATCGGTGTTGAAGATTGAGGCAAGAAGCTCGGGCTCCTGGTCGGCGCTGAAACGGATGATTTGCCCGTTCTTGAATTCAAGCGAGACGTTCGTGAAGACACATCCACGCTGAGGCGAGGGAGTGTTATAGGTGATTATTCCATTGACCGAATCCTTGACGGGAGAGGTGAAGATCTCGCCGTCCGGAATGTTGAAATTGCCAGCGCATGGAATGGCGGTCATGTTTTTGATTGAGAACGAGAGATCGGTTTTTGGACCGACGATTCTGACTTTATCGGTCCGTTCCATCAATTTTTTAAGTGGTTTAAAGGCATCGTTCATTCTTTTGTAATCTACCGCTGAGACATCGATGCAGTAGTCAAAGAAACGCTCAAAGCTCATCTTTGCTTTGTGGGCCGCTCCTTCGGTGGGATAATTGAGCAAAACCCACTTCTTTGCAAGGCGTTTTTTGGAAAGCGGATTGAGTTTTTTTGCAAGGGTAACTTTGGTTTCTATCGGAACGTCTTGGGTAGTGTAGTCGGATTCTTGGGCTCGAATATGGATTATGCAATCGATATCGTCGAGATTGCGGTCAAGCCATTTATACCGGCGGTCGAGATCCTTGTCGGTAAGCGAGAGCAGCAACTCCCTGTTGATCTCGTCGTCATAAATCTCGACAACCGCATTGCCTTTGCCTTTGCGGATTTCCTTGAGTAGTTGGAGGATCAGCGGTTTGGCCTTGATCGAACTCTGGATCAACACAGTCTCACTTTCTTGCATGTTCACTGAATAGTTGATGATTGTCCTAGCCAAGGTTTCAATTCTGGGATCTTTTAACATTTTTCTTCACTCCTGCATTCTGAAAGATTTGGTAGTACCCATGAATCAAGTCATGGTTAAACGGCGAGCGGCGTTCCTCGATCCGCTTGATCAAATGGGATAGTTCATGATCGAGGATGTCGCATAATCGTTTCGGATACTGCATTTCGATTTGGTGTTTCTTGAATTCGTTTTTGTCGAGGACCGTAAAACTAAAATCAGGTAAAACTTTGATATCAAGGTCATAATCGACATATTTGATTGCTTCCTGATCATAAAGGACTGGGGATGATAGATTGCAGTAGAAAGAAATGCCAACCGGTTTGATGATCGCGATCACATTGTACCAGTGGTCTTTGTAGAAAAAGATTACAGATGGTTCCCGTGTGTACCAGACACGACCATTGGCTTCAATGACTTTGGTCCTGTAATTGGCAACCACAATCTCAGTTTCGGTCTCTTCGAGGATAGTGATTTGGTTCCAGATCCGGTGGAGGCTTTTATCGTGTTTATAACTTTGAAGTTGGTATTTCCTCAGTGGTATTAGTGTCATCATTGGTCATTCCTGTCGATCAGTCTACTCGATATATTATAGCAAAAACAATGCCTGAAAGCCAATAATTGTCAAAGGAAAGATGATGTCATTCACAGTCTATCCAGTTAGGGCCTTTGAAATTTATAGGTTCTTCCTTTTCCAGCCCCGGATAGCCTTGCTGGCGCAAAGCTTCGTATAAAATGACGGCAACGCTGTTTGCAAGATTCAAACTGCGGATTTTACAAGTCATCGGCAGTCGAAGCAGCCTATCGCGATTGGCTCTTAAGAGTGATTTCGGCAAGCCTGTCGATTCTCTTCCGAATACCAAAAAATATGCAATGGTCTGATCGCTGAAATCAAAAGCATCGGGCGCTTTATCTCCATAGCGCGTGCAATAGATATAGACACCCGGATTTGCCTTGGCAAATGTCTCCCAATCCGAATAGACATGATAGTTGACATGCTCATAGTAATCGAGATTGCTTCTTCGAAGCGCTTTTTGGTCTAACTTGAAGCCGAGAGGTTCAATTAGATGCAAGATTGAACCGGTCCCGGCGCAAGTGCGCATGATGTTACCGGTGTTCTGAGGTATTTCCGGTTGATAAAGAACAATATTGAGCATTAGATACGCCTGCCTTTTTTGCGAAGCTCTTTGGCCTTTTTCGCGATCTTCTCCCGACGTTTTACTTTATACCTTGGCTTTACAGTTTTCGGCACAGGTATCTTTTTTGAAACGGCTTGGACGGTAGCGGAAAGAGGTCGTTCACGTTTTGTTCGTTCGCGCCGATCTTTGATCTCACAAAGTTCGCCATCTCTCACTTCCCGGTATTCACAGTGGATTTTTAACGCTTCAAGCTGGTCGAGATAGGCGTTGTCGGCGAATTCGTACAGGGATATAGATATCCCCTCGGCCATCATTCTCCCGGTTCTGCCGCTGCGATGGATGTAGAAACGGGGATCTTTCGGTAAATCATAGTTGACAATGTGCGAGATATTGTCAAGATCGATCCCCCGACTCAAAATATCGGTCGCCACAACGTACTGGTACTCATAATTTCTGATTCTGTCGATCGTCTGTTTGCGTTTTCTCGGCGTGATATCCCCATTAACCAGGGCAACATTATAGTTATTGGACTTGAGATATTCAAACAAATCATCAGAACTCTTGATTGTATTGCAGAAAATCAGGCACAAATAGGGCTGAAAGGTTTTGAGGAGATTTCCCAAAACAATGTTTTTATCGACTTCCTTTGTTTTCACAAAATAGTGCTTGATCTGAAGATTGTGCTCTTCTTGGGAATGAATGGCGAGAATCTTTGGCGCATGCATATATTTTTTGAGGAACGGTTCGATTTTTTCAGGGATTGTCGCCGAGAATACGAGCATTTGCAAGTCTTTCGGCATAGTGGCGGCGACTTGGTCGAGTTGGAAGAGATAACCTTCTGCGAAGGTCATGTCCGCCTCATCGATGACAAGCATTCCGACTTTGTGGGTCTTGAGCGCATTTTGTTGTCTCGTTAAATCATAGAGTTTCCCTGGTGTACCGATTGCAATTTGTGGCTGGGATTTCGTTAGCGACGCAATTTCTCGGTTTCGATCGCCGCCACCAACGAACAGTCGAACATCAATCTTTTCCGGACAATAAGATACGATTTCTTTGGCGAAAGCAAAAATCTGCCGGGCAAGTTCGACGGTCGGGGCCATGATTAAAGCTTGGGTTGTTGCTTCTGTTTCGTCTAGCTTATCAAGCAAGGGCAACAGGTATGCATGAGTTTTCCCAGATCCCGTCTTAGCCTCGACGATCATATCGTGTCCTTGCATGACTAAGGGAATCACTTGTTCTTGCACTTCGGTCGGAGCGGAGAAGCCGATTTCTTTCAGCGCTGTCAAGATATAGGGCTTTTTGAAAGTCAACATCGTCCACACTTCCTTTGTTTTTCAAGTAGTAATATTATATAATAGATTTTAGATTAAGTAAAACAATAACGGAGGTTGTATTTGAAAGTCCTTCCAATCACGCCGCGTGGATTTTGCCCCGGTGTTGTCCGAGCCATCGCTATCGTCGAGAAAGTCCTTGCCGATCCCACCTATCCCCGTCCCATCCAAATCCTCGGGATGATCGTTCATAACCGCTATGTCGTAGATGAGTTGAAGGCAAAAGGCGCTCTCACCGTTTTTGACGAGGGTCGTTCCCGAATGGACCTGCTCGCAGGAATCGACCATGGAACCATCGTCATCACCGCTCACGGAGCTGATCCCAAAGTCTTCAAGAAGGCTAGAGACAAAGGGCTTGCCATCGTCGATGCCACCTGCAAAGATGTCTATCTGACTCATGAGACGATTCTTCAAAAGCTTGAGAAAGGTTATGAAATAATCTTTGTCGGCAAGCGTAATCATCCGGAGACTGAAGCCGTCAGCGGGCTCTCTGAGAGAATAACGGTCATCGAATCCGTAGATGACATTGCCACTCTTCCAGATTTAGGGCAGTTTTTGTTTGCAACCAATCAAACCACGTTCAGCCATCTTGATTTAGAGACGGTTTTTACGGCGCTTAAAGACAAGTATCCTAAGATCGAGATCCAAGATGAAATCTGTCATTCAACAAGAATCCGCCAAGAAGCAATCATCGCCTTCAACACTAATCAAACGGTCGATCTCTGCTATATCGTTGGCGATCCCTTAAGCAACAACTCCCGAAATCTTGCCCAGATCAGTGAAACGAAAACCAAGACAAAGACCCTTCTCATCGAAAGTGTAGCCGATATCAAACCATCTGATCTGGAAAACGTTTCTGTTGTCAGCGTTTCAAGCGGAGCCTCAACGCCATCAAAACTCACCAACGAGGTCATTGCTTATCTTCAATCTCTGTGAACTGAGAAATAGAAAAAATCACTTTCTTTTTTTACTGACATCGGGTATAATTATTAAGCGTATAAACTATTGAGGTGAGACTATGGCAAACAACAGCAAACCGAAACCTTCGAAAGTCGAAAAAGAAATCAAGACATACAACCCGACAAAAAGCAAGGCTGGCCGGATTATTCTCCTCATCCTCGCCATCGGCATGGTCTTGGGAATCGTAGTCGCTGCCATTTATAATGTAGTCAATATTTTTACCTAGTAATTTGAAGGCAAAAAAGAGATATCATATCATTGAGAGATACCTCTTTTTTTTTATAGATTGAACAACTTGTTTTCGCTCTGAATAGCCGCTTTGTTTAGAATTATGATAAGATGCTATTCCTCGTGATGATCTTTCAATCAATCAGAATCTAACATTCAAAGTAGACTCATGTTACACTCCAAGCGCCTTTTTGATCCGAGCGATGACGGACCTGGCATCGAGTCCGTGCTCGACTTGGATTTCCTGAGGCGAGCCCTGGTGGATGAACGCATCGGGGAATCCGAAAATTGTCAAGTTGGGAATGCCTTTTCCTTTTGATTCATAATACTCCATGATGGCGCTGCCAAGGCCGCAGACACGGGAAACATCCTCCAGCACAAACAGCGGCTTGTCTGTTTGGGCAAGCCAGTCGAGAAAGTCATGATCAAGCGGTTTGATGAACCGGGCATTGATCAAAGAAACATCAAGCCCACTGTCGGGCAGTTCTGCCAAAAGGCTGGTGACATTATCGCCATAAGCGATCAAATGACCGCTACCACCTTCAAAAATCATCTTCCAAGAAGGCGCAAGAATTGGTTCACGGGTCGCCACAAGCTCGGGCAAATAGCGAACCTTGCCCTTGGGATAGCGGATCGCAATCGGCCGGGAAGTCTTAGAGAAGGCATAATCGAGCAGTTGAAACATCTCGCGGGCATCCATCGGTTGGACGATTTCAAGGTCGGGAATATGCCTCAAATAGGCGATATCATAGATTCCCTGATGGGTTTCGCCGTCGCCACCAACAATGCCGGCCCTGTCGATCGCAAATATGACATGCAATCCCTGTCTGGCGACATCATGGGACACCTGGTCATAGCCGCGCTGGAGAAAAGAGGAGTAGATCGGCACGAAGACTTTTTTGCCGCATTGCGCCAAACCGGCCGAAAAACAGACGGCAAACGATTCGCAGATGCCGACGTCAATGATTTTGTCGGGATACTTTTCTTGAAACTCTCGGAGTCCCGAACCATTGATCATCGCTGGAATGATCACAGTGAAGTCTTCGGTTTTGATCCGTTCAAGCAAATATTTGGAAACGACTTTTCCCCAGCTTGTAATCTCGGGAGGCATATTAATCGTCGGTTCTCCGGTCACTTGATCGAAAGGATCGACACCGTGCCACAAGCCAAGGAGATCGTTCTCAGCCGGAGGATAACCCTTCCCTTTTTTTGTAATGACATGGAGCACCGCTGGGTGCTTGTCATTCTTGATTAGTTCAAGGTATCTGATCAATGTCTTGATGTTATGTCCATCGATCGGGCCATAGTATTGCAGGCCGAACTCATCGAAGATGGTCATGTTTTTGGCAAATCCTCGAAGCATATTGCCGATCCGGATTTTCAATTCATTGAAGAATTTCGGCATGAATCGGCTTCTGGTTGCGCGAATATAGGGTTTGGAGGTTCGCATCGAATTGAGCAGTTTCGCAAGCGTTCCGACGTTTTTCGAAATGCTCATCTCGTTATCATTCAGAATGATCGCCGGTGAAATGCCTTGATAGTGGCCAATGAAATTAAGGGCTTCAAAAGAAAGGCCGCTGTTGAGGGACCCATCGCCAACCAAAGCGACGACTTTGTGTTTTTCTTTATTTTGAATTCTGGCAATTTCATAACCTGCCAGAGCCGCAAGGGCAGTGGAGGAATGGCCGGCCTCCCAGCAGTCATGGACCGATTCCGTGCGTTTCAGATATCCGGAAAGCCCGCCATACTGCCTTAAGGTTGGAAAGGCCCGGGCGCGGCCAGTGAGGATCTTATGGGTGTAGGCTTGGTGTCCGACATCAAAGATCAATTTGTCCGTTGGAGAATCAAAGACCTTATGCATCGCGATCGTCAGTTCGACTACGCCAAGGTTTGAAGAAAGGTGTCCGCCGGTCTTGGCGACGTTTTCAATGATGAAAGAGCGAATGGTTTTAGCCAATTCGTTCAGTTCGGCGATGGATAGATCCCGGAGAAAATCAGGATCTTTGATGTCTAGAAGGTTAATCATCCAATCACGCTTGATCGTCGGGATTGTCGGGAAAATCTTCAGGGATTTCGCCTTTCATCAATTTGACAATCACGCTCTCGGCATTGCTTATCAGATTTCGACAATGGCCGGCAAGTTTGGTGCCTTCCTCGTACTTCTTGATTGCTTCCTCGAGCGGAAGCTCGCCGGATTCGAGTTCCTTGACAACTTTTTCGAGTTTTTCCAGCGCTTGTTCGAATGATAGTCGTTGTGGCATATTAGACTGTTTCCTTTCTGACCGACCGCACTTCACATGCTAGTTGGCCGTCCTTCATAATCACTTCGATGTCGTCGCCTGCGGTGACAGAAGCGACGGTTTTGATGAAAACCCCGTCCCGTTTGATGATGGCATAACCCTTGTCGATGACCTGGAAAGGGTTCACGAGTTCCAGTTTTTCGGCTAATATCTGAAAATTGTGGCTATACTTTTGCCTGATCGAGCCAATATTGTAGGCAAGTGTCTTCTCTAAATTAGCGATCCGCTCCATAAGACCGGTGGTAATCCGAAGCGGCTGGAGTTGCTGGAGACGTTCTTGTAGTGATGACAGCCTTAATTCGCGATTTTCCAGAAGGCGCTCAGGATGTTTCAAGACGGGTGATTGTTCGAGATTAGCTAGCCGGTCGGCTTTAACTTTGCAGGCACTTTGGATGGCTGCGCTGAGACGATTAGTGAGTTGATGTAGGTAATCTAGCAGTTCTCTCTGGTCAGGTACAGAGAGTTCCGCTGCCCCGCTGGGTGTCGGTGCCCTGAGATCGGCAACGAAATCTGCGATCGTGTAGTCGGTCTCATGACCAACGGCACTGATTGTCGGTATTTTGGAAGCGCGGATCGCTCTGGCAACGCATTCCTCATTAAAAGCCCACAGATCCTCGATCGAGCCTCCGCCCCTGCCGATGATTAGGACATCGACGAGTTTTTGGCGATTGGCCTTTTCAATGGCATCGACGATCGAAATTTTTGCCTGATCTCCCTGGACAAGTGTCGGATAGACGATAATACCAGTGAGGGGGTAACGGCGGTTTATTATATGGATGATATCCCTAATAGCAGCTCCGGTCTCGGAGGTTATGACCCCGATCTTTTTTGGGTATTTTGGAATAGACTGCTTCAGATTGCTTTGAAAAAGTCCCTCAGCTTCGAGTTTATCCTTCAGTCTTTGATAGGCAAGATAGAGATCCCCAACACCCGCTTGGGTCATTTTTTTAACATAGATTTGATAAGTCCCCTGAGGTTCGTAGACGCTGACATAGCCTTCGACAATCACTTCTTGTCCGTCCTTGGGAAAAAACTGCAATCCCTCGGCGTTGCCGGCAAACATGATGGCGGGAATCTGGGAAGAATCATCTTTGAGAGTAAAATACAGATGACCTCGCGAGTGCCGTTTGAAATTGGATATTTCCGCCTTTAACAAGACATCCTGAAGATTTCGATCATTGTCGAATTTGAACTTCAGGTAACGATTGAGTGCCGTGACGGTCAGGTATTTTCTTTCCATTGCTTCCTTCCTATTCGAGGGAATCCTTGATATTCTGAAGTAGGCGGTTGTTGAAACTTTTGGCGTTGTCGTCGTCGAGGTTGCTGTATTTCTTTGTCAGTTCCAATGCCTCGTTGATGACTATCTCAGGCGGAAGCATGAGATACTTCATCTCATAGACAGCGTAGCGGATGATGGCTTTATCGACATAGTTCAAGCGGTCAATCGTCCAATTTTCTAGTTTGTCTGCTATGATCTTGTCAAGAACATCAAGATGCTCATTGACCTCATCGAGACGGGTAACCACTAAATCTGAGTATTCAGTTCTTAGGAAACTGCCCCCCATGCTTGTCAAATAGAGCAGTGTCACAACATCCTCGCGTAGTTTTCGCTTGTCTGCTACTCTCATAGGCGCTCCTTCGAGATTATCTTGTTCCCTCATATTCTAGCATACAGGATTCAAAAGATAAAGTGGATTCGCTCTTGAAAAAAATACGCCTCGTGGCGTATTTTCTTAACTGGAAGCTTTTGCCCGTTGCAAGATATCGACAATGCTTTTCGAGCGTTCATTGGAACCGTAGACGTACATTTCTCGGATTGACCCTTCGGGGTAGGGATCGAAATTTGCGGCGAGTCCGCCAAAATCGGTCTCGATCTCAGCATAAATCTCGTCATAAATCAAATCATATGGCGGGGCATAGCCGATATACTGGTAGTTGGCCAAGGCGATATCCTCCCGCAGGAGGAAATCGATGAACTTGTGAGCCAGAGGAACATTCCTCGCAATTTTGGGAATCACCATGCCATCCATCCAAACGTTGGTCGCATTCGGCACATAGAATCCGAAGTTAATCTCTCGTTCGTCCTCGACGGCTGAATAATATTCAGAGAAATAGTCGCCCGAATAGACGAGCGCTAAATCAAGCGTATTGGCGATGACTCTGCCTTTGAGGTTGTCTTCGCCCCAGGCATAGAAGCCAGCATTCTTCAGTGCCACTTCTGCTTCAGCCAGTTCACCCTCATTTTCGGAATTGACCGAGTAGCCGAGGTAGAGGAGCGCCGCGGCAACTGCATCTCGAGGGGAATCGTACATTCCGGTTCGGTAAGTGTCGCCATACTCAAACAAAACGGCCCACTCTTTCGTTTCCAACAATTCCTTTAGTCCGGGTTTATCGGTGCGATACATGATGCCGATTGTTCCCCAGGCATAGGGGACAACATAATCGCTGATGCCATAACCTTCGTAAAGGCCCGCCAGTGTCTGGTTGAGCGACAAGGTTTCGTGGTTGGGCAATAGTGAAAAATCAATGGTTTGGATCAAATCGTCTTCGACGAATTTGTCAATCATGTAGTCTGACGGAAACACCAAGTCATAGACGGCATTCTTGGCTTTGAGCAGGGAGGCCATCTCTTCGTTGGAGCCGACCGTCTTGTACTTCACGCGGACATTAAATTCCTTCTCAAAATCCTTGATCAGCGACTCGTCAAGATAATCGCCCCAATTGAGCACGTATATCCTTTCCCGAGACTGACAACCGTAGATAGAAACAACAAGAAACAGTGTTGCGATGATGGTTATAAGCTTTTTCATGCGGTTTTTTCCTTCCTTTCCTTTTTGAGATTGACAAAGATGATGATGGCAATCGTCATCACAAATATGATCGTGTTATAAGCATAGGCAACCGGGGTCAGGCTTGATCTTCCTTCCCTAGCCAAACTGGCATATAGCCAAGTAGAAACGTTCATGTATTCGTTACCAGAAGTGAAATAGGTGATCACAAAATCATCGATTGACATCGTGAAAGCAATCAGAGATCCTGTCAAGATGCCGGTGCTGATATTCGGCAGAATAACTCTCCAAACCCCGCCGAAACGGGTGCACCCAAGATCAAGTGCTGCCTCGTACAGGTTTGGATCGAGTCGCTTAAGTTTGGGAATGACGTTCAGGACAACATAGGGAATTGAGAAAAAGATATGGGCTATTAGGACCGTGCCGAAGCCAAGTGTGAACGATAGAATGGAAAAAATTATCATCAGCGAGATGCCTGTGACAATGTCCGGATTGACGATGGGAATATTGTTCAAGATCATCATCCGAATCCGGTTCTTCTTCTGGAGCGAATGGATGCCGATCGCGAAGGCGGTGCCAAGGATCGTAGCGATGATCGTTGAAAGGATCGCGATTGAGACGGTATTTACGATTGGTTCGCGCATCACATCATCCGTGAAGAGCCGTCCATACCACTTTAGGGTAAATCCTTCCCACCCGTAGCCACGAGTGGAATCGTTAACGGAAAGGATCAGGATCATGATGATCGGGAGATACAAGGCTACGAAGGTGATTCCGGTCAATATACCGCAAAAGGCTTTGAGAACGCCTTGTATTATACGCCGTTTCTTCATATGAGGGTCTCCCCTTCCTTGTCAAAACGGGTGATGATGATAAACGAAACGATCGATAAGATCATCAAGATCAGCGAGATCAGGCTGCCGATGTTGATGCTTAAACTACCCGACCCCATGACTTCTTTCATAAACTTGGACTCGATGATGTTGCCGATGAGATTGATCCGGCCAAGGCCGATCCTAGCCGGCAACACAAAGGAGGTCATCGCCGGCAACATCGTCATAATCACTCCCGATACGACACCGCCAAGAGAAAGCGGAAAAATAACACGGAAAAAGACTTCAAGATCATTCGCTCCCAAGTCTTTGGCGGCTTCGAAGAGACTTGGGTCCATCTTTTCGAGCACCGAGAAAAGCGGGAAAATCATGAATGGCAGGTACATCCCAACCATGCCGATGACGACTCCTATCTTTGTTCCCAAAAGGTCAATGTTGATATGAAAAATATCCGCGAAGATCGAATCGGGAGTGAAGATCTTCTCCCAGGCGAAGATCCTGAGAAGCATATTTGCCCAGAGCGGCACAATCAACAAAGCCAGCCATATTTTACGGGTCTTCTCAGGCAATCTGCTGAGAAAGAACGCGACCGGATAGCCGATCAAAAAGCAGATAACAGTTGTGATCAAAGAAAGAACAAGTGAGTTGACAAGCGCTTTGGTCAGGTAACTTTGGGAAAAGATTCGAAAATGATCGAGCGTGAAGTTGAAAGGAGCCGGATCGTAAACCGACAAATCGGAGAAAGCGAGGACAACCAGAATCAGGGTCGGAACGAGGATTAGAACGGCCATCCATCCCCAATAGGGATAGGAAAACAGCCTCAACCGTTTCATAGGCTGCTCTTTCTCATTACATGAATATTCTGCGGTTCGACGGCAAGACCGATCTTGTCGCCGACATTGCGGTATTTGGTCGTGTGAATCGTATATTCGTGTCCTGAAACCATGACATTGATTTCATAATGGACACCCTTGAATATCAATGAGTCGACGAAACCGACGATTTTTGCCTTCGATGGGGGCACAAAGTCGAAATCCTCAGGACGGATGACGACGTCGACTTTCTCGCCTTCAAGAAAGCCTTTGTCAACGCATGGGAATTTACGTCCGCAAAACTCGACAAGGTAGTCTTCGATCATCACGCCGTCGAAAATGTTCGATTCACCGATAAATTCGGCTACAAACCGGCTTTTCGGCTCGTTGTAGATATCTTCCGGCGTACCGATCTGTAGGATCTTCCCTTCGTTCATGATGACGATCGTATCCGACATCGTCAAGGCTTCTTCTTGATCATGGGTAACATAGACAAAAGTGATGCCGAGAGTTCTTTGCATCTCCTTTAGTTCATACTGCATCTCCTGTCGCAGTTTGAGATCGAGGGCTCCAAGAGGTTCGTCAAGCAAAAGGACTTTTGGCTGGTTGACTATTGCTCTTGCAATCGCCACCCGCTGTTGCTGGCCACCAGACAAAGTCGCAATCGAACGGTTTTCATATCCCTCTAGTTTGACGAGCTTGAGCGTGGCCATGACCCGGTCTCTGATCTCCCTTTTCGGCAACCGTTTCAGTTTCAAGCCAAAGGCAATGTTACCGTAGACATCCAGATGCGGAAACAGGGCATATTTCTGAAAACAGGTATTGATCTCGCGTTGGTTAGGTTCTAAATCGTTGATGACTTTTCCATCAAAGACGATCTCACCGGAATCAGGGGTTTCAAAGCCGCCGATCAGCCTAAGGCAAGTCGTCTTGCCGCATCCGGAGGGGCCGAGCAGAGTGATGAATTCGTTCTCGTTGATATAGAAGTTGAAATCATCGAGAACCACAAGATCTCCAAAGCTTTTCGTGATATTCTTGAGTTCAATCAGCTTTTTGCCCACGGACAGTCACCTCGGAAAGTGTAGTGTCAGAAACCTTTATTTCAACTAAACAGTAGATAAAATAAATGCGCATATTTGTTTTGACAGACACAGGAGGTTAATCATATCCAAACCGTGTGTTAAATCAAAATAAACAAACGCATTTATATTATATATAAAACCTGAAATATGTCAAGAGAATCAATGACGATTAATTACATGCAAACAGCACAAACCAAAGTCAGTTTCTCTCGTAATTTTTAAGTAAATCCTCAATGCTCTTGGAGGAAGGGTAGGCTTCCCCTTCGACAAACCTGAACTTGCCTCTTTCGAGCTCGGTCTTCCTGATCGTCGCCCCTTCGTGTTCATAGACATAACCATCGGCGAAACAGCCGTGAAAGAGGTCCAGCGAATACTCGGGAATTTGGTCAAGTTCGTGCTTGGAGATAAAGGCAAGTTGGAAATTTCGCAGCCATTCGCAATCAGTTGAGTTGACATAGGTGATAAAACCCCTAAGAGCAAGCGTCAGACCTTCTTCACGGATTATCTCACAAGCTTTGCGTGTGAATTCCAAGTTGGAATAGTCGTAATCAAGTACCAACCATACCTGTTTCAGGGCAATCCGTTGTTTTTTGATTTCCTGGATGATTATTCTCAGAAGTTCGGCATTCCCTTGATCCTTAATGCTTAACGGATAAAGACAAATGGCACGAGTTTTGCGATTTACTAGGGTGCGCAAGTCTTTAGCGAGGGTGCGGATCAATTCTTGGTGAAGTTGGCGGACAAGGTTGCCTCTAATCGCCGCCTCCCAAAGGACCTTGTGATCGGTAAATGACTGGGTCAGGGAGAACATCACTTCAAATAGGGCTGCTTCCCCCTTTTTCCAGTTGACGATCGGATGATACTCAAGCACGACAGTCTTGGCTTCGATTGTTTGTCGAAGATGGACGGCCGCGCTGTGGATTAACTCGGTTTCAACATGGTGGTCCTTGCGCAGATAGAAGACGCCTTCTTCCGGGAGATAATGGTAGTTGGCTAGCTCCAGCAATGATTTCTCGATCAAATTAAATTCCGGTTTTTTTCCGTTTAGCAGAACTCCAAATCGTATTTCAGGCGGATAGGCAATGGTTGTCGTAGTTTTCGCTTGATTTCTGATGTATCCAGCGATTCGATCGAGAATTCTCTTATCCGTTGTTTTGAGCACAATCGCAAAACTGTTGGTAGCGATGGTGTAGATACCATGGAGATAGCCCTTGGCAGTGTGTCTGGCAGAAGCGATGATCTCCTTGCCAAACGCTTGTACCTGACTGTTATCATGGAGAGTGATCTTATCGAAAGCGCCGGAAGCAACCACAACCATGATTGCATGGTTGTTCTGTAAGGCTGGATAATCGAGTTCGAACAAGTGTAGGCGCTTATTGCCGTAGACATCAGGTCTGTAAAGAAAATCATTCTCGCTTGCTTGTTTCTGTTTTTTGATGGTGATGTCTTCGATGATTCCCCGAATCACCAGACCGTTCACATCAAGCCGAACCCGATAATTGTGGATCTCCTTGTCACTGGATAGATAGGCGAACTCCAGCGTCGATTTGGTCGAAAAATCGTCAAGATAAAGCTTCTTCTTCGAAATGATGCCAGCCTGGAACTGTTCAAAAGAGACAACTCCGGTTTGGCAGTCAAACATCGCTTCGGCAATCTTATTTCTGCAGAATACATTTCTTCTCTCGATCTCGATGATTCCAAGGCCGAGAGTGTCTACGACATTGGTCATCGACTTAAGGTCGGCAAAAATCATTGCAAAATGTTTTGTTTGAAGCAACTTCTGCTCGATTAGAAGTGCAGCGGCAACCATCAACCTTCTTGATCTTTGGAACGGGGCTTCGGCGGGCAACAGCGCACAGATGAAGCCTTTGGGATAGAGATCCTGATTAGTTTTGATCGCAATGAGATATTCGCAGTCATTGATATCGCTATTTTCCAGATAATCCGTCAGTTGGTGAAGCGCTTCATGTGAATAGATGATCTCGGAAGAATTTTCGGTCATGATAACGTCAATGATCGTTTTTTCCAAAACTACATAGGGGTAGGTTTTTTCCAACAAAAGTCCCTTGGCGTGGGTCATGACCGTGAATCCCTGGTCAGAAACGAAAACAAAAAACAGTCTCTTGGCGTTGATCAGGGGCGCAAGCGCCCTGATGACATCAAGAAGCGCATCGCGCTTGAGTGACAGAGGTTTGCCGATATCTGTTTGTCTCAGTAACTCAAGCAAACCGGCGTATTGGTCGATTTCAATAGAAGGCGGGCGCTTCAAGTTGTTGAGTTTTTCTCTTAGAATCGCGCATTCGGCGTGATCATTGAGTTCAATCGCGAGTTTCTCCGCTGCCTGATAGAAGGTCGCTCTTGCATATTTGGAAACAAGCTTATCAACTTGTGGTAGGTATTCGAGATAATATTTCTTTGCTTCTTTGTAGTTTCTCAATTTAAGCATCAACAAGATGTAGCGGTCAAGGTACTTGGTTTTGCTTTTACTCTTCAAAAAGTAGTCTTGATATCGAGCCAAGGCCTCGGTATAGTTTTCTTCATAGGCAAGGATATCGGAACTTACGAGATCGAAGATCGGATTGCGACGTTCAGGATCGAATCTCGCAGCGTAGTTGTAGTAATGCTTAGCCTCCGCAATCTTTTTTTCCCTCAAGAAAAGCATTGACAGTTTCAGATATTTGCTGACCTGGTTGCTCTTTGAAAGCGTGTCTTCAATTGCTAGCAGGGTATCGATTGCCTGGCGGTTCTCACCGAGCCCCTCGAAGACAACCGCCAGATAGAACTTTTGCATGACTTTTGCCTGTTTGTCAAATTCGAGAAAGTCACCTCGATAATCAAGAACTTTCTTGAGTTCAAAAAAATCCTCGGTTCTCAATAACAAACCGATCAATTTGTCGGTAATCCCGAGCAAAAGTTTGGGTTCAAGGTTTATCTCTCTTTGAAGCGCTGAATTGAGAGTGATGATCGCTTTTTCAAGTTCCCCCGCGTTCTCATGCAAAGAAGCGATCAAGATCACAGTCTTTTGGTAGATATTCTGTTCATTCGCCTCAAGTGAGGCATCGAGAAGCTGTTGAAGTTTGTCCAGTCGATCCTCACTGAAATCGATGGCAGCGTACTCTTGATAGAGTTCCTCGAGGCTCATCTTTCCCTCCTAGGTGTCTTCGTTCTTTTGATATCGTTAACGACCGCATTGTCGATAGCAGAGATGATCTTGACACGCAGGCAAGAATCGTTCGCCTCGACGATTGCGTATGATGGCAAATAGGCGCCATATGGTGTTCCGAGTGCACCCGGATTGATAAAGACAAGATCGTGATCTTCATGGATTCTAGAAGCATGTGTATGACCATAGAAAACGACATCGGCGTTGACACTGCTCGCCTTTTCTTTCAACTGTGACAAGGTGTTTTTGACATTGAAAAGGTGTCCATGGACAAACAAGAAGCGAAATCCCTCGAACTCTAAAATGAGTTCGAGAGGAAAGCGGGGATCGAAAGGATAGTTGCCCTTTACTCCAAAGATTCCCATCGATGTCAGCTCGGCTTCATTCATTTCCGAGTCCCCCAGCGAAATCACGGTCTTGATATCCGGGTTGTCAGTCAGCATTTTTTTAAGATATTCACGGTTTCGGTGATTGTCACTAAAAACTATGAATCTCATCGGAACGCTCCAATTTGTCTTTTAGTTTTTGAAATGCCAAACCGCGATGGCTGATCTTGTTTTTTTCCTCAATCTTCAGTTCGGACATTCTGATTCCCAACCCAGATACGATGAAAAGTGGATCGTAGCCGAATCCATTCCCATAGATGAGATCCGAGGCTATCTCGCCATCAACGACTCCGTCAAAAGACTCATACCCGCTGTTTGGGTCATAATAGACAATTTGACAGACGAAGCGGGCATGTCGATCGCTTTGTCTTATCATCATTTTTAGTAACTTGAGATTATTGGCGATATCTGTCTGTTCTTTTGAGAACCGTTTTGACCTGACTCCTGGTTTGCCTCCAAGCGCCCTGACTTCAAGCCCAGAATCGTCTGCGATGACCGGTAGATGGCATTTTCTGGCGATTTTCTTTGCTTTAAGCATAGCATTATGAAGAAAGGTTTTACCTCTTTCTTTGGGCTCTTTGAGATGTCCATAATCAAGAAGGGAGTAGACTTCGTAACCAAAGGGCTCAAGCAATGCTTTGTATTCGAGTAGTTTGCCGGGATTTTTGGTTGCGATGACGATTTTCTTCATAGTTAACCACCGTTATTAGTATAACACAATTTTTCTCTCCGCAAAGACAAAACCCGATTGTGGATAACAAAATACAGCCTCTCAGAATATCATCTACAATCTAATGCGGTTCTATCCGCAAATCTTTAGTGATATCAAGATAACAAATTATTCATATTTCGTCCTTTAATGTTATAATATTCTTTGAATGGGGTGTATGTATGGGCGAATTTGATGACCTTTTCAAAGACTACGAGAATAAAAACACCGTGTCGACAACACAAAATCAAGAACCGATGGGGAATTCCGCTGTTAAAAATGAGGTTAATAGGCAAGCCAAGCGAAACAGAACCATGTTTTTGCTCTACATCGTTGTGACCTTGGTTGTCTCGATTACCACGACCGTCATTCTCAATAACAAGTATGACGGCATAACCGGTACCATCAGGAATCTTGATATTGTCGGGGAAATATCGGTTATCACAACTCCGAGCACTGATGATGACTTTCCTTTCGAGTATCGGATGACGGGTTCAATCAAAAACTTGAACAACTACTTGTTGCCGATCGTTTATGTCGAATACACTTTTTATGATGATAACGAAAAAGTGTTGGGAACCTACTATATCGAAAAGACCGCTCTCGGTCCTCAGGAAACCTTCACTTTTGATGAGACCGCACTATTTGAAACCGATTTCGTATCCTCAGACTATGACTACGGCTTTGACGAGAGTCCATTTTTCTATTTGTTTGTCAGCTTCTTGCAGGTTGCCATGGCCGGCCTTCTATTCATTTTTATCGATCGCCGCGCCTTTCTCATAGATGGCAAAGAGTTCTTCAAAAAATTCGGAAAATCTTTGAAAGAAGTGCTTTTGGGTTTCTCCCTAGTTTGGATGGCGTCGGTCCTATCGCAAATGTTCATGGCATATGTGCTTGGAGTAACAGCCTCATCTGAGAACGAATCGGCGATCGCAGGGATGTTCATTGATGATCCGCTTCAACTCGTCATGCTGTTTTTCCTGCTTTGTGTTTTCACTCCAATCGTCGAGGAAATTGTTTTTCGTAAAATTATTTGTGGCTTTTTTGAGCGAAAAATCGGAAAAATCTGGGCAATCTTGTTAAGTGGAGCCATCTTCGGCTTAATGCATGTGGTCGCCTATGGGGATTTCGTTCAGTCAATCCCCTACATCACAATGGGCGCCGTCTTTGGCTATATATATTTCCGTTCCGAGAAAAACATCTATGTTACCATAGGCGTGCATTTTCTGAATAATCTAATCTCTTATCTGTTTTACCTTTTGCCTCTGCTTGGATTCACAATATTATAAAAAAACCGGTGATTATTTGCCGGTTTTTTTACGCTTTGAAACAGAATCAGCTTTTTTAGCGAACTGCGTCCTTGAGAACTTTTCCTGCTTTGAATGTTGGAGCCTTTAATGCGGGAATCGTGATGGGAGCACCAGTTCTTGGATCATGGCCTTGGCGTTCCTTGCGTACTTTGACTTCAAAGGTTCCAAATCCTGTGAGAATGACTTTGTCACCTTTGACCAATGCTTCTTGAATTGCGAGCACAGTTGCATTCAAAGCGCTCTCAGCGTCTTTCTTTGTGAGATCGGCTAGTTCGGCAATTCTTGCGACAAGTTCAGATTTGTTCATCTAAAAAACCTCCCATTTTGTATTGATACTATAGATTATAGGTAGTTTATAATCAAAATGCAAGCGTTTGGTTAAAAAAGAGCGTTTTTTTCGTATTTTTAGCCATTATTCGCGATTTCTAAGGATCAATTTGATCGGCGTGCCGGTAAAATCAAAGCATTCGCGGATGCGATTCTCCAAATATCGATAGTAACTGAAATGAAGTGCTTTGGCATTATTGACGAAAAGTACGAAGGTCGGACATTTGCTTTTAACCTGGGTGGCGTAATAGACTTTAATTATCGCTTGGTTGTGTTCTTTTGGCGGATTGATGAGCATCGCTTCGGCAATTATCTCGTTCAAAACCGAGGTTTGCACGCGGCGCTCATAGTTTCTGTAAGCCTTTCGAATCAAAGGAAATAGCGTATTCAGCCGTGCCTTCGTCGAAGCCGAAAGGAAAGCGATGTCGATGTAGGGGAGAAACTGAAACTCCCTGCGGATCATCTCAGTCCATTTTGATATCGTATTCGTGTCTTTCTGGATGGCATCATACTTGTTTACTACAAAAACCATCGCTTTTCCATTTTCTAGGACATAGCCGGCGATATGCTTATCCGTTTCGTTGATTTCGCTGGTCGCATCTATGACTAAAAGGGCGAGGTCGCACCGCTCAATCGCCTTCATTGCCCTTAGAGCGCTGTATTTTTCCACACTCTCAAATGATTTACCGCGTTTTGATAGACCAGCGGTATCGATGATAACGTAATCTGTATCGTCCCTTCTGAAAGGAGTGTCGATGGCGTCAGTCGTCGTACCCTGAATCTGGCTCGTGATTACGCGGTCATAACCGAGAATGGCGTTGGTCAGCGATGATTTTCCGACATTCGGTCGGCCGATGACGGCAATCTTCACTGTCGTATCCGGATATTCAGGTTCTGTGGCATCGCCAAGAAAAGTAATGACTTTATCAAGCAAATCACCAAACCCAATGCCATGAGCGGCCGATACAGGTATTACATCCGCGATCCCCAATTCATAGAACTCATAATGTCTTTCCCTAATCTTGTCGTTGTCGGTTTTGTTTACGGCTACGATTATGGGCTTATTGGAGGCAAAAAGCAGTTTCATGATCTCATAATCGTCGGGTGTCAAGCCGGTTTTGCCGTCAACGACAAAGATAATCACCGCGCTTTCTGCAATCGCAATCTCGGCTTGGGCTTTGATCGATGACAAAAAGGGCGCATCGCTAATCTCGATGCCACCCGTGTCGATAACGGAAAAGTTTCGGTTGAGCCAGCTAGCTTTACCATAGATTCGGTCTCTGGTAGCTCCTGGCTCATCGTTGGTGATCGCAATGCGTTCGCCAACGATGCGGTTGAAGATCGTCGATTTTCCCACGTTGGGACGGCCGACGATAGCTACTGTTGGCAGCACCTTTACCACCTTTTTGCTTTTTATTTCTTATATTTTTTAAACAAATCAGCGAGCGATTGGCTGGCAGAGACGTTTTCCTTAAGATGTTCTTCATATTCTTGTCTCTGGACTTTTTCGGTGACCCTCTTCAGTGAAACTGTCATCCGCCATTCCTTAGGAAAAAACTGGATTACTTCAACAGTGATGACGTCGCCTTGCTTGACGACTTCATCGACGCGGTTCACACGCTCGCTGGAAAGTTCCCTGATCGGCAGATATGCTTCTACCCCGGCCACTTCGACAACGGCTCCCTTTTCTTCGATTGTCTTGACGGTCGCGGCGACATGTTCGCCGACACGAAGTTTAAGGTCCGCCCAGGGGTTGTAGTCAAGGTGTTTTTTGGAAACAGTGAACTGCTTCTTCTCCTGCGAGATTGAGGTAATCTCTACATTGATTAAATCACCGGTGTTGACGCGGCCAGCCAGATTGTCTTTTGGATCCCATGAATAGTCGGAACGCGATAAGAGGCCGCTGATGTCGCGCTCAACTTCGACAAGCATACCAAACTGCATCTTCTTGACAATTTTCCCCTCAACTCTGTCGCCAACTTTATGGTTTTTCAAGAACCGTTCCCAGGGCGTTTCCTGCAAAGATCGGAGCGAGAGGGAAATTCTTCTGCCGGAGATTTTGATGATCTTACATTCGACCTCATCGCCGACTTTGACGACCTCGTCGACTTTTTTGACATGATAATGACTGAGTTCGCTGATATGGATTAGGCCTTCGACAAGTTCAGAGATTTTCACAAAAGCTCCGAAATCGGTGATCTTGGTGACCTCCCCTTTGATGGTATCGCCGACTGTAAGAGCTTGAATTTCGCTTTTTTCCTTGTTTTTGAGGGTCTCATAGTCAACGGTCTTCTTGTTGGCGATGATCTTTTCCTTCCCACGTTCCGGGCGGATATCGATAATCCTTACTTTGATCTCCTTACCGACATAGGCCTTTTTCTCCTCAGGGGAAAGTTCCTCAAGTTGGATCAACGACTCGGGAAGGAAGATCTCAAACGAATGATAGTCAAGGATCAGTCCGCCCTTGACGTCTTTCTTCACTTTTGCGATCAGATCATGGTCGATTTTGATGTCTTCGCGATACTGCATCTGAATTTGTTTGCGCTCAAGTTCGCGGCGTGACAAAAGCATGATGTTATTCTCATCACCATGTGCCAGTTTGGTTATTTTGGCTTCGATCTCATCACCGACTTTGACAACATCCTTCGCACTTTGTACTTTGTTTGCGGAGAGATGAGCCTTGTAGATAGTGCCTTCAAAGACGTAGCCGACGTCGACAAGCACCTCTTCGTCATCGACTTTGACGACGATGCCCTTGACGATATTGCCTTCTTTGATGTTTTTGATTGAATCGATTTCTTGTTTCATGTTATCCATTAGTTGTTCCTCTTCCTGCCGATTGCCTTGATAAACATATCGTAAATTTTTTCTGTTACTTGATTGATATCGAGATTCGTGGTATCGAGATAGACTGCGTCTTCGGCCTGCCTCAGGGGATTGTAACTCCGGGTTGAATCGATTCGATCGCGCCTTTCGATCTCCTGAATAAGCAAATTGATATCAGATTTGATGCCTAACGATAGATTTTCATTGTGCCTTCTTCTTGCCCGTTCCTCGACCGTAGCCGTCAAGAAGATTTTGAGGTCGGCGTTGGGCAAAACCACGGTGCCGATGTCCCTGCCGTCCATGACGACATTGGCACGGGCCGCAATTTGTTGCTGGATAACGACCAGCTGATTGCGGACGGGAATATGCGAAGCGACAATACTGACATTGTTCGAGATGGCATTCGAACGAATTTTCAAACTTACGTCTTCTCCATTAACATAGAGAATGCCATCGTTGAAGGCCATGTCGGTCTCTTTGAGAAAGCCGAACGCTTGCGGATCGTCGATATCGACTTCAAGCTCGAGCGCTTTCAAAGTCACGGCGCGATACATCGCTCCGGTATCAATATAGATGTATCCAAGTTTCTTTGCCAGCAGTTTTGCTACTGTCGATTTTCCAGCACCGGCAGGACCATCGATCGCCAAAGCATGATAGTTCATCGTGTCGCTCCTCAACCTTTGTTATTATATCATATATAATGGAATCAGAGAATACTGGTTTTGGCTATTTTTGTGCATCTTTCGCTGTTGAAAAATGCCAAAGCAACTTTACTTCATGAATTTTAAGTGGCCGATATGCCCCCGTTGGAATTCCTTCAAGAGTGATGGGGCCAAAACGATAACGCTTTAATTTGAGAACAGGATGTCCAAAACACTCGAACATCCGCCTTATCTGACGATATCTACCTTCATAGATTATGATCTTCAAATAGGTGTTTTTGCGTTTATCATCATAGCGGACACCCTCGATTTTGGCAGGCGCGGTGACAAAGTCGCCAAGATCGACGCCTTTTTCAATTTCTTTTGAGGTTTCTTTCCGAAGCAAACCGCTGACCTTGACATGGTATTCCTTTTCCAGCATATATCGGGGGTGGATCAGTCGATTTAACAGTGCACCGTCATTTGTCAGCAACAACAAACCCGAAGTATTGTTATCGAGCCTGCCCACCGGGACAACGCGCTCTTTGATATCAATCAAGTCTAAGATGGTCTTTCGCTTTTTAGGATCAGACATTGTCGTGATATAACCAGTCGGTTTATTGAGGGCGAAGTAAACCCTATTCTCTTGTGTGAGTTGCTTACCATCAATAGTGACGGACTGGTTCGCTTCGACCAGATACCCAGGCTCATAGACAACGATGCCGTCAACCATTACTTTGCCAGAAGCGATCAACAAAGCCGCTTGGCGACGCGAGGCAACCCCGGAAAGTTGTAGAATTTTTTGAAGGCGCTCCATGAATTACTCCAAATCTCCAAGAAAATGAGGATAGGTTTCTACCCTCATCATCGAATCAACTGCCGTTGATGGCTTTTTCATATGCTTGAATTGAAACGGTGAGGCGGACCAACTTGATACGGCGCTTCTTGACCTTTAACACTTCGAAGGTCAAGACCTCGAGATCTTCACTCACAAGTTCGCTAAGTTCGTCATAAACCTGATTGACGGCGACCTCATATTGGAATTTTTCGCCGACCTCGGGGATGTCTTGAAACATCTCGAACAGCCAGCCGCCGACTGATGTGGAATCGGACTCGGGAAGTTCACCTAGATTGAGATCATCGAACAATTCGCTGAGAGCCATCTCTGCGTCGACGAGATAGGTATCGCCGTCGGCGACAATCTTTTCGGTGACATCGTCGTGTTCGTCATAGATTTCACCAACGAGTTCCTCAAGGGCATCTTCCATGGTGACGAGACCGTCGACCCCACCGTATTCGTCAACGACGATCGCAAGATGCGAGTTCTCCCGCTGCAATAACTCGATCAGGGAATCGACTTTGGTCGAGGTCGGCACGAAGATCGGTTTTCGGAGCAGTTTTTTGATGTTGATCGTTTGTCCTTTGATCAACTTCGTGTAAAAATCTCGTTCGGAGAGGATGCCGATGATGTTGTCGGTCTTCTCATCATATATGGGGATACGGGAAAATTTGTTTTTGAAAAAGACGTCCCGGATCTTTCCGACATCATCATTAACCTCACAGGCGACCATATCGACTCGCGGTGTCATAATCTCTTCAACCGTGATGTCGCTCAAATCGAGAACTTTTTGCAACATGTCCGCCTCTTCTTCATCGATCGAGCCTTCTTCCTCCATTGTATCGATGATCGTCTCAAGTTCATCCTCAGTGACAGTAAAAGGAATCTCATTCTCAACTTTTCTTAAGACTCTCCTATTCAAAAGACGGAACGGATAGGTTATCGGCATCATGATCTTGATCAGGAAATAAAGCAACCCGCTGATCCCGATACAAATCCGATCGGGGTTCGTCTTCGCAATGCTCTTGGGGAGAATTTCCCCAAAAATCAGGACGATGATCGTCACTGAGATTGTGTTTACGATTGTTATCCAAGTATCGGAATTGGGAATTGATTCGAATAAGCCTGCAAAAAACAAAACGCTCACCGAAGTGAGTCCAATATTCACTAGATTATTGCCGACAAGAAGCGTTGTCAGCGTTTTATCAAAATTGTCAACGATCCATAGGGCCTTCTTTGACCCCTTGACGCCCTGATCAATCAGTGTTTTAAGTTTGACTTTCCCGACAGACGCAAATGCCATTTCGCTCAACGAAAAAAAAGCACTCAAAAGCAACAATATTAGCATTATACCCAGTAGCCACGGCCGGAACTTGATTGCCAATAATAAAGGCCACGTGTCACTTAGTTCCAAAAAAACATCACTCCTCAAAATCAGTTGGGTTACTTAGCCCGGGAATCATATTTCCCGGTTGAAGTCGAAACCCAGATTTTCTCACCGTTTTCAAGGAAAAGCGGAACCAAAAGTTTGAACCCGGTGTTTGTCAACGCTTCTTTCTGGGCGTTAGAAGCCGTATTACCCTTGGCGCCGCCCGCAGTCTCGACGATCTCGAGAACAACCTTGTCAGGAAGTTCGACGCCGAGAAGTTCATGCTCATAGGTGATGACATTGATGATGATGCCTTCGGTCAAAAAGTTCAATTCGTATTCGATTAAACTCTTGTCGATCTCTAGTTGCTCATAGGTATCGTTGTTCATGAAGACATGCGTGTCTCCAGAAGCGTACAAATACTGCATCTGGCTTTTCTCGATCTGCGCGGTATTGACATTGATTCCGGCATTGAAAGTCTTATCGATGACCGCTTTTGTCCGCAGATTGCGCAATTTGGTTCTGACGAAAGCTCCACCTTTGCCGGGTTTGACATGCTGGAATTCAATGACTTGATAAATATTACCCTCGTATTCGATTGTAATTCCAGTTTTGAAATCGTTGGTGCTGACCATAAAAACCTCCAACAAAATGAACATTGTTCAATATTTCAGGTATATTATATTATAAAACAGTGCCGTTGACAACACAATTCATCTCAACTATAATGTTGGTGATACCGGATAAGGAGTGTGTGAAAATGGTCTTTTTGGCAGAAACTAACGCTTGGCAATGGATTTTACCGATCACTCTTGGGCTGTTGGTCGGCATTATTTTCTCTATGCGAAGGAGATATGACTATTCCCAAGTCATCATCCTCGAACCGGATGAGTTTCGACAAAACATGCGCAAAGGCCAACTTATTGATATCCGTCCCGAGATAGACTATAAGGCCCGCAAGATCAACGGCAGCCGTAACTATCCCAAACAGAGTATCTTTCAAAATCTCTCCCGCTTTCGAAGGGACCAGGCCATCTTTATTTATGATGAAAACCATACCAAATCCGTCAAAAGCGTTGCTAGGAAACTGCTCAGAAAAGGTTTTCAACCTGTATACATTCTCAGTGGCGGGTTAAAAAAATGGAATTATCCGTTAAAAGAAAATCACTAAGGCGAAGCCGGTCATGGCTTCGCCTTTTCATTGATATAGTCCATCACCGATCGAATCGTTCCTTCAAGGTCATCAGGATTGACATCGAACCATTGCAAGCTCATCTGGTTTTTGAACCATGTCAGTTGCCTCTTGGCATAGCGTCTGGTATTTTGCTTGATGTTTTCGACCGCCGATTCAAGCGTGCACCCTCCTTCGAGATGCACAATCAGTTCCTTGTAGCCGATGGCTTGGGCGGCTTGAGTGCCAAGTCCCGAAGCCAATAGCCGTTTGACTTCTTCAAGAAGACCTGATTCGATCATCTTGTCAACTCGATTATTGATCGCCTCGTAAAGTCTCTCTCTCGGCGGGGAGAGTCCAATCAAAACAAGATTTTGATAGAAGGGAACAGCATTCATCTTGACGTTCGCTTCTTTTGAACTCTTTGCGATTTCAAGCGCCCTAATCAACCGGCGCCGATTGTTCTGATGGATTGTATCGGCTAATACCGGATTGATCTCTCTGAGACGATTTTGTAAATCGGCATTGGAAAGCGTGACGTCGACATCATCAAGAAGGCGTTTCTTGCCCTCGAAACGATAATCGTACAAAACGGCTTGGAGATATAGGCCTGAGCCACCGACGATAATCGGGGTGTTACCCCGTTTTCGAATCTCGGAAATCTTTTGTCGGGCCAGAGATTGATAGTCATGAACCGAAAAAGAATCAACCGGATCAAGGATGTCGATCAGGTGATGCGGAACGCCTTTGGTCTCCTCGGGACGCATTTTTGCGGTGCCGATATCCATGCCTCGGTATATTTGGAAAGCGTCGGCGGAGATGATTTCGGAGGGGAAACGCTTGGCAATGGCGATCGCAACATGGCTTTTTTTGCTGGCAGTCGGGCCGCAAATAGCAATAATGGGTTTCATGGTCAGGTCCGCTTAAACAGTTTCTCGATCTCCGCATGGCTCAAGTTGACAAAGATCGGCCGACCATGAGGGCAGGTGTAGGGATTTTCACACTGTGAAAGATCCCGTAAGAGGACCCCAGCACTGCGAGGATCAACATATTTGTTCGCTTTTAGCGAGTGCTTGCAACTCAAGAGAATGGCAAGGTCGTCGAGGAGTTCGGCGGCGGATGCCTGACGGTTCTCGCTGATGCTGATCAGTATCGTCTCTACAAATTCGGCCTCATGGCCTCTGGGAAACCAGTTTGGAACCTCAACAATCTCATAGTGGAGTTCTTTTGCCTGAAGTCTTACCCCAAGGGAAGCAAGTTTATCGCAGGCTTGATCGTCGATCAAGGTTTTGTCCGCTACGGAACCTCTTAGCGGAATAGGCACAAGCAATCGGTAAATACCAACAACAGGCTCACCCATCTTCTTTCGATAGCGTTCGTAACGGATCCTTTCCGCGGCCGCATGCTGATCCATCAAAAAAAGGCCATCCTCATTTTGAAAGAGCAAATAGGTACCATGATATTGGCCGATGTATTCAAGTGAAGAATAGACCTGCAAGTCAATGCTTCCGTTGTTATAATCGAAAAGGGAAGGCTTTTCATAGACTGTATCGGATGCTTCAAATCTGTTGGGACGCTGATGAATGTTGTTTTCTGCATCCGCAACCACAAACTTTTCGATTACCGGTTTGCCCCTGAGGGTGTCTTGGATACACTTGTAAACTATGCTTTTGAGCGAATCATATTCGGAAAACTTCACTTGGTGTTTGGCAGGATGAACATTGACGTCGATCAACTGGGGATCGACCTCGATCTTCAAAACCGCGATCGGATAGCGCTTGACTGGAAGTAGTTGCCCGTAGGCTTCAATAACCGTGTTTTGGAGTTGACTGTCGTGAATCGGTCTGCGGTTGACGAAAAGATGGATATCCCTTTTTGACGATCTGGTCTCAAGGGGGCGGCTCAGGTGACCGTGGACATGATAATCGCGGCCTTTCACTTCAAAAAGAACCATCTCCTTGGCGGTTGCGGTGCCGTAAATGCCTGCGATTACATCGAGTTCGTTGCCTTTGCCATAAGTCGTGAGCAATTTGCGGTTGTTGTTGCTGAGGGCGAAGGCCACTTCAGGGTTGGCAAGCGCAAATTTTCCGACCAGATCAACACTCTTCTGAAGTTCGTGTTTAACAGATTTCAAATATTTGAAACGGACGGGGGTATGGTAGAACAGTCTCGTCACATCGACTGACGTCCCCTTGCGAAAACCTATCGGCTCTATCAATTGGATGATATTGTCTTCAACGATGACCCTGGTCCCGGCATTTTCTCCTTCAGAAGTTATGAGTTCGACCCGGGAGACAGCCGCTATCGAAGGCAGTGCCTCGCCCCGGAAACCGAGAGAATTGATATGGAAGAGATCATATTCGTTCCTAATTTTAGAAGTCGCATGGCGAAGAAAAGCCATTTTGGCATCTGTTGAATCCATCCCTGAGCCATTATCGACAATATGGATCCGTTTCATTCCCGCTTCTTCGAGTGTGATGTCGATTTGGCTGGCTCCGGCATCAAGGGCGTTTTCGATCAGTTCCTTGACGACGTTTGCGATGCTTTCGATGACTTCTCCGGCAGCGATCAGATTCTGCAGTTTGCTTTCAAGCTGGCTGATCTTGCCCATCGTTTCGCCTCCCTTATTGAGAATGTTTCTTCTTAGCCTCTTCGATGACTTCGGCTAGAATATTGAGAGCCTTGAGCGGGGTCAACTCATCGACGTCAATCGAGCGCAACTGGTCGATGAGCGATTGGTAATGTTCCTTTGTTTCCTCTTCAGCTGTCAGGGCTTCCTCAAAGTTGAACAAATCGATGGTCTGGGGCTTGATGACATTATAGCCGTGGTTTTTTTCCAACTCTTCGAGGATCAAGGATGCGCGTTTGAGCAAAACTGCCGGCAATTTCGCCAATTTGGCGACATGGATGCCATATGATTTGTCGGTTGGGCCGTCGGTCACCTTGTGGAGGAAGACGATGTTACCCTTTTCTTCACGGGCGAGCACATGGACATTATGGAGAGTCTTGAGTTCGTCTTCTAGGTAGGTCAATTCATGGTAATGAGTCGAGAAAAGGATCTTGCAGTCGATTTTGTGGTGACAATACTCAATAATCGCCTGGGCCAGGGCCATCCCGTCATAGGTGGCCGTTCCACGCCCGATCTCGTCAAAGAGGATCAAACTGTTTTTAGTGGCGTTTTGGAGGGCGAAGTTAACTTCGAGCATCTCGACCATGAATGTTGATTTTCCTGTTGAAAGATCATCGGAGGCGCCAATGCGTGTGAAGATGCGATCAAACAGCGGCAGCGATGCCTTGGCGGCAGGGATGAAACAACCAATCTGCATCATGATAACTGAGAGAGCAAGTTGTCGCATATACGTTGATTTCCCCGACATGTTCGGGCCGGTGATTAACAAAATATCGGTGTTTTCCCCCATCCTGACGTCATTTTCGACAAAAGCCCCCTGTTCGAGCAGGGTTTCGACAACGGGATGTCTTCCCGAAATAATCTCAATGGTGCGCTCATCGGTGATTGTGGGTTTGACGTAACGGTTATCCATGCTGACGATCGAGAATGCGATCAACATATCGATAAGCGAGAGCGATCTAGCGAGTTTCTGGATTGAATCGATTTGCTCGAAAACCCGGTCTCTGATATTCGTGAAAAGCGAGTATTCAAGTCCGACGGATTGCTCCTCAGAGCCTAGGATCAATGATTCCATCCGTTTCAAATCATCAGTCACGAACCGTTCGGAGTTCACCAAGGTCTGTTTGCGCTCATAGCCGAATTCGCTTTTGACCAGTTCGAGCTGCCCTTTGGAGATTTCGATGTAGTAGCCAAAGACGCGATTATAGCCGATCCTGAGTTTTTTGATCCCCGTACGTTCACGTTCGGCCGACTCAAATTTCTGGATCCAATCCTTGCCGCTCAAAGCGTGATCTCTGATGTTATCAAGTTCCTCGTTGAAACCTTTCTTGATGATTCCGCCCTCCTTGATGCTTAGGGGCGGATTATCGACGATGGCCCGATCGATCAAGTCGCACATTTCAGAATAATCGCCGATGTCAGCGACGAGGACTGTAGCCAGTTCGTTTTTAATGGTTTCCAAACGGGATTTGATTAGGGGAACAGCTCTCAGTGAGCGTTTGAGATTTTGCAGGTCTTTCGCGTTGGCATTGCCAAAGGAGATTCTGCCGATAATCCGTTCCAGATCATAGACCTGCTTTAACGATTCACGGATTTCCTCGCGAACAATGAAGTTGTCGTTGAGGGCTTCGACAAACGCTAAACGGTCAAGAATCTTCGTTTTGTCAACGAGCGGGCGCAGGATGCTCTGCTTGAGCATCCTGGAGCCCATCGCTGTCTCGCAACGGTCAAGCAACCAGAAAAGACTGCCTTTTTTGGTGGATTCACGGTAGGTTTCGATCAATTCAAGGTTTTTGATCGAATTGTTATCAAGATTCAAATACTTGACCGACTCAAAAACCTCGACTTTTTGCATATGCATTAGTTCGCGTTTCTGGGTCTTGATCAAATAGTTTACGAGACGGGCAAAAGCGCTGATAAGTTCTTTGTCGTAGACTTCTTGGATCAACGACCGGTAGATCGCCGGCAAATCGGTCTGGTCGCACAAAGAAAGGGTGATGGTCCTGTCTTCAAGACTACTTCGAAGTTGGCGAAAGTTGACATCTGAAGCGATCACTAGTTCCCTGATTTCGAGATTCATCACCTCGCTCTTGATGATCTCAAGATCCTTGGGGGTGGTGACGATGGCGTTTACACCTGTTGAAAGGTCGCAGTAGGCGAGGATATACCTATTTTTACCCAGCGTGAGCGCGCCGATGAAATTGTTGGTTTTGGCATCGAGCGAACCTTCGTCGATGATGGTTCCGGGAGTGATCAGTCTGACCACCTCGCGACGGACAAGGCCTTTGGCAAGGCTCGGGTCTTCGACCTGTTCGACGATCGCTACTTTGAACCCCTTGCTGATTAGTCTCTCGATATACAAATCGGCCGCATGGTAGGGGACACCGCACATCGGAACCCGCTCGCTGACACCGGCATCCCTTCCCGTGAGTACGATTTCTAACTCTTTAGATGCTAGGACCGCGTCGGTGAAGAACATTTCGTAAAAGTCGCCAAGTCGAAAAAAGACTATAAAGTCGGTATAGTCTTTTTTGATCTCCAAATATTGTTGCATCATCGGGGTGTAACTGAATTGATCAAGCATTTCCAAAGTGAATCAGCCTCAACAAAAGGGGATGCTCACCAAAACACAGGGATTCCGAAGGGGAGCACTCCCGGATTGACATAGGTATAGTAGTAGTAAGAATAACCGACAAATCCCAGCACGGCGACGAGAATAATGATCCAAAAGGCCGTCCAAAAGCGGCGGACACGACGTTTTTTATGATATTTCTTGATAATCAGGTTGATCTTCTCATCAAGCAATTCCCGTTCCTCGCGGGAAAAGTCGACTTCTTCTTTCTTCTCGACTTCGCTTTCGACAACGACTTCCGGTTTCTCGACAACGACTTCGGGCTCGGGTTTTGGCTCTGGTTCTGGTTCCGGCTCGGGTTCTTGAACTTGTTCGACGACGGGTTCAGGCTCAGCCATAGTTTCCGGCACGCTTTCCTCTTCTTCAATGATCGTTGTCACAGTTTCAGCCGGAGTTTCCTCGGCTTCGATGACCGGAATGTCCTGATCATTGGCTTGGAATTCGATGGCATCGATCTCTACCGCTTCAGCGTCGGTCGCAAGCGGAATTTGATAATCGTGGTTGTCCTTGGCAACTTCTTTGTGATACATCTTGAGATCGTAGATGATGTATTCGATCATGTCGCTCTTCTTGAGGTCGATCGAGATCTGAAAGCCTTTTTCCTTGGCATAGATTTCCAATTCCAAAACAGATTTGTCGTTCAATAGTTCAGCCTCTTCGCTAGTCAGACGGAATCTGGCGGCGAGGATATCGATCAATTTGCCCTTATTGATGCGCCTTGGAACTTTGACTCCGTACTTTTCTCCCAAGCCGCGAATGTCTCCAAGAGTACAAGAGTAAATCAGCACATCCTTAAGGATTTTAAGGCTGACGCCGTCCAAATAACCTGATGGTTCATAGATAATTTCGTTGAACTGAGCGATGAAATTCTCATAAGAGATTTTTTCAAAATCAACAGCGTATTTGTATTTGAGTTTCTCGAGGTCGTCGATGAAACTGTTTTTGAGGTTGTAGAGATCACGATTGAGAAAGAGCATGTCAAAAAAGAGCTCTTTGTAGGTTTCAGCTTCAAAGTCAAGATTATAGTCGGCGATCAGTTTCTCAAGCAAGTATAGAGAATAGTTCTTATAGCCCCTAAGCCGATATTTGAGCTCGTCCGTATATGATTGGTAAAGTTTTGGTTGAAACACTTTCGAATGGATCGTCTCGCCAAGAATGAAACGATGGACAAAAGTCGGGATTTTGATCTTGTGCTTTTTCAACAATACCAACAAATCCTCTGTCGGGATGACTGACAGGGTTTTAGCGAACAAAAAATAATCCTCATTGGTCTTGAATTTGCTCATACTCTCACCTTTTCTCTCAATGTTACTCTAATATTACTATACCGTAAAAAATAATTCAAGAGATAAACCAATAAATTTAGCGATTTCCTTGACTTTCTTCAGATTGGCATTATCTTTGGCTTTCGTCACGCTTGTCGTGCGTGAGTATGTTGTCAAGACAGGTTTGAATCGCTCGGACTAACTCATTTGAGCCTAAATGCAAAATGACATGATCACTGACGAGGGGAACACTATATATTGGAGGGAAGGATGATCCGTTTGCTTGTGAAACGTGTTATTTAGGCCATATACGGATATTTTAACATGCTTTCCTTGAAAAAAGTTGTTTGCTATGTGACCGAAAAGAGGCTATTTTCCTTTCAACGACGCCTATAATTTTTTGGAGTAGTATATGGGCATAAGTTGCTCTAGATTGGTCGATAAACACGATCTCCGCATCATTCCAGTATCTCGCCGTTTAGGGTCCAAGTCATCGCCTCGGTAATCTTCACCGGTCTGATCTTACCGACATCTGAAGGAATTGCGACAAAGTTGACGAGTTTTTGATTGGGAGTATACCCGGAATAGTGTCTGGGATCGGTCTTCGAGACTCCATCGACAAGAACTGGAACAACTTCGTTCAAAAAACGTTCGTTTCCTCTTTTGAAACCGGCATTGACGAGGGCATTCAAGCGGTACAACCTTTCCTTCTTGATTTCAATCGGCAATGTGTCCGTCAGTTTTGCGGCGGGTGTGTTTGGACGGGGAGAATAAATGAAGGTGTAGGCGCCTTCGAAACGGGCAAGTTCAACCAGGTTGAGAGTTGCCTCAAAATCGGCATCGCTTTCTCCGGGAAAACCGACGATGATATCAGTGGAGAGCGAGATTCCCGGGATTTTCTCATAAATATAATCGACAAGTTCTAAATAACTTTCGCTAGTATATTTTCTGTTCATCGCCCGTAAAATTCGATTTGATCCCGATTGAACGGGAAGGTGGATCGAAGGCATTAGATTGCCGCCGGTCGCCAGGACATCAACGAGTTCTTTTGAAAAGTCCTTTGGATGGCTGGTTGTGAATCTGATGCGCGGAATCGGCAGCCGTTGAAGTCGTCTAAGCAACTCGGGAAAAGTCTGACCGCGATCATTGAAATCTAGTCCATAGGCGTTGACGTTTTGTCCGAGCAGCGTGACTTCCTGATATCCTGCATTGGCAAGTGACTTCACTTCTTCCACAATGTCAGCGAGTTGACGGGAGCGTTCCTTTCCTCTGGTGTAAGGAACAATGCAGTAGGTACAGAACTCATCGCATCCGTACATGATATTGACCAAAGCCTTATAGCGGTGAGAACGCAGAAGAGGAAATTTCTCGATTACTTCCCCTTCAGCGCTCAACACTTCGATCAATTGGCGTTGCTCGCGATCATGACGGGCGATATAAGCGGGTAGGCGATCGATATTATGGGTTCCGATCACGATATCGACGTGTCTGAATGTCTTGATAATCCGTTCGACTACAGTTTCTTGTTGCATCATGCAACCGGCAACGATGAGTTTGAGATTCGGGTTCTTTCGTTTTAAGTCCTTGAATCCGCCAAGCAAGCCATAGACTTTTTTCTCGGCATTTTCCCGGACGGCACAGGTGTTGACAATGATGAAATCCGCACTCTCATAATTTTCAGCGACATCAAACCCGCAGGCAACCATCAACCCGGAGATCGCCTCGGAATCGGCTTCGTTCGCCTGACAACCATATGTCTTGATAAAAAACGAGCGTCCTTTTCCCAAACCAAAAAAAGCGGGATCAAGCACAAAGTCCCGCTTCTTTGCCAGGTCTTTCGTCCTCTTTCCAGCTATGCGCTGGTTGGGAAGATGATAGTTTGACATGCTATGGCCTTTCCGAATCAAAGCTCTTCTTTCAAACTGATCCTCGTGATCTCTCTGAAATCAAGATCAAGGAGAACAGCATTGAACTGTAGCGGCCCTTCTTTTTCAGGGTAGACCCGTTCAGGGACACCGGAAACGAATTTCCTGATGCCCTGTTTGATTTCTCCGCCGATGATTGAGAACCGAACGCCGCTCATGCCGACATCGGTGATGTAGAGCATCCCCTTCGGAAATCTAGCCTCATCTGCGGTCTGGACATGGGTATGAGTCCCGATCAAAGCGTCGACACGACCGTCCAAATAATTGGCCAAAGCATATTTTTCACTGGTCGCCTCGGCGTGAAAATCAACGATGATGTGATCGGATTCGATTTCATCGAGCAATTTGTCCATCACCGTGAACGGATTGTCGATGGGGTCGCGCATGAAGATGCGGCCAAGAAGGTTGACGACCGTCACTTTTCTATCATTGAACCGGATCGTGGCATAACCTTTGCCGAGGGTTCCGGGCCCATAGTTGGCCGGCCTCACAACGTTTTCATACTGCAATACCACTGGTGCGTCTTTGCGCGAGAAGGCATGGTTGCCAAGGGTAAAAGCGCTGACACCCTTGGCCATGTATTCCTTGTAGATTGCATCTGACAAGCCGTTGCCGGCGGTGATATTTTCACCGTTGACAATTGTGAGATGGGGTCTGTACTCAGTTTTAACTTGGGGGAAAAACTTCGAGAATGCCTCGCGGCCCCGATCCATAAAAACATCGCCAACAAAGAGAATTTTCATTTGCTCGCCCCTTTAAGAGCATAGCCTTCCGTTTGGGGAAGGCTAGCGGGTTTATTTTGCTATTTCTTGAGCTCTAGTTTCTCGGATAACCGTAACTTTGATAGTTCCGGGATAAGACAGTTTGCTTTCGAGCTGTTGTTTGATTTCCCTCGCAACGATATATGTCTTTTGGTCGTCAACCTCGTTCGGTTTGACGATCACGCGGATCTCACGACCTGCCTGAATCGCATAGGCCTGATCGACACCTTCGACAGATTTGCTGATCTCCTCGAGCTGGGTCAAACGATTGATATAGTTTTCCATCGATTCGCTTCTCGCGCCCGGTCTTGCGGCAGACAGAGCGTCGGCGGCGGCGACTAGAACACCGATGATTGTCGAGGGTTCCTTGTCTCCGTGATGGGAGCTGATCGCATCAATGACGGCTTTATGTTCGTGATACCTTGTGGCGAGATTCATGCCGATATCGACATGTGAGCCTTCGATCTCATGGTCGACGGCCTTGCCGATGTCGTGCAGAAGCCCAGCACGTTTGGCAATAACTTCGTTCTCACCGAGTTCAACGGCCATCTTGCCCGCGAAGAACGCGGTCTCGATCGAGTGTTGCAAGGCGTTTTGTCCGTAGGATGTGCGGAAGTGAAGTCGGCCAAGCAGTTTGACGAGATCGGGGTGCATTTTGCCGACACCGGTCTCAAAAACGGCTTTGGCGCCGATGTCACGGATGAACTGGTCGGTTTCTACTCGGGTCTTTTCGACGATTTCTTCGATCCTCGCCGGATGGATGCGTCCATCGGCGATCAAGGATTCAACGGATTTTTTCGCTATTTCTCTCCTGATCGGATCGAATCCTGATAAGACGACGGCTTCGGGAGTATCATCGATGATCAGGTCAACTCCGGTCAATGCTTCGATCGCTCTGATATTGCGGCCCTCACGGCCGATTAGTCTGCCTTTCATCTCGTCGTTCGGCAGGGATACAACCGAGACGGTTGATTCGGTTGTGACATCCTGGGCATATTTTTGGATCGCCTGGGTGATGACCTCTCTGGCTGTCTTTTGGGCTTCCATGCGCGCATTGTCTTCCTGGTCACGGAGAAAGCGGTCAATTTCGGCGGCCATATCTTTTTCTACACGTTCCATGATGACAGATCTAGCTTGTTCTTCTGTGAAATTCGCTATTTCTAGCAGTTTAACGTTTTGTTCCTGGATGACGCTGTCCAATTTGCTATTTTTCTCTTCAAGAGTTTTCTTCTTTTCATCGAGAACTTCTTCTTTACGATCCAGATTCATTTCACGCTTGTCAAGATTTGCGGAACGACGCTCTAGCATCTCCTCACGCTGGCCGAGTTTGTGTTCAAGTTCGGCGACCATCGCACGTTTTTCCTTGATGAGTTTATCGTTCTCAATATTCAGATTGTAAAGTTCTTGTTTCGCTTCTAAAAGTTTCTCTTTTTTGATTTTTTCCGCTAACACATTAGCTTCATCAATGAGGTTTTGAGCATTGTTTTTAGCTGTTTGGAAACCTTTTTCGACGACCGCAACGCGAACGAGATATCCAATAAGAAAGCCTACCAACAAGCCTCCGAGCAAACTGGAAATAATAATCAATGCATCCATATTATTACCTCCATTAGATTAAGTTATTGGTATGTAATAGCAGAGGGCTACTCAAAAACCCTTTGCCGTTAATACACAAATTCTACTCTTACATTATATTATAACTCTGCCTTATAGTCAAAAATTATTTCTTAAAAAAAAGAAAACCTTCCGGTTTTCTTATTGTATGTTGAAGCGTTCGCGGACTAATTCGGTGAGTTCTTTGTACAACTCAGGATTTTCTTCGAGATATTTTTTGGTGTTTTCCCGCCCCTGCCCGATCTTTTGATCCTTATAGGCATACCAAGAACCGCTTTTCTTGATGATGTCGAGTTCAGTAGCGAGGTCGACGACCTCTCCGGATTTGGAAATGCCCTTGCCGTAGATGATATCGATGACGCACGATTTGAAGGGTGCTGCAACCTTGTTTTTCACAACTTTGACTTTGACTTGATTGCCGATGAAAGATGTGCCCTCTTTGAGTTGCTCGCCCCTTCTGATCTCGAGCCGGACCGAAGCATAGAATTTGAGCGCTCGACCACCCGGAGTCGTTTCCGGGTTACCAAACATAACCCCGACCTTTTCCCTGATCTGATTGATAAAAATCGCTATGCATTGTGATTTGGATAGAACGCCCGATAATTTTCGCATCGCTTGGCTCATTAGCCTTGCCTGCAAGCCGACATGGCTGTCGCCCATCTCGCCTCTGATCTCAGCTTCGGGAACCAAAGCCGCGACCGAATCGACGACCATGATATCAACAGCGCCGCTTCTAATGAGAGTCTCGGCGATCTCAAGCCCTTGTTCGCCGGTATCTGGTTGTGACAAAATTAGTGAGTCGATATCGACTCCCAAAGCCTTTGCATAGACGGGATCAAGAGCATGTTCCGCGTCAATGAAAGCGGCATAGCCGCCACGTTTCTGGACTTCTGCGATCGCATGGAGGGCAAAAGTCGTCTTGCCGGTGGATTCCGGGCCGAAGATTTCGACGATCCTCCCCCTTGGGTAGCCGCCGACGCCAAGAGCGGCGTCAAGGGCGATCGAACCGGTGGAAATGGCTTCGACATTCAATGTCGAACTAGCTTCGCCGAGTATCATAACTGCGCCTTTTCCGTATTCCTTCTCGATTTCCTTGAGTGCGATTTCTAAACTTTTCTTTCTGCTTTCATCTGCCATTGGCGGCCTCCAGTTCTTTTCGGCTCTCTATAGATAATACGCTTTAAGCCGAATGATTCTTTAAATAGACTGAAAAATCAGTTTGCGGTTTTTCCAGAAATAATCGACACCGGAGACGATGGTGAATAATAAAGCGATGCCCATCAACACCCAGCCGATGACATTGATAACGGGATTATTGATATTCATCAGGAAGAAATACCATAAGATAGCGACCATCGTGGAGCCGGTTTTAAGTTTTCCAAGATTTGAGGCGGCGATGACTTTTCCCTCGCTGACCGCAACCAATCTGATGGCGGTCACGATTAGTTCGCGGCCAAGGATGATCAAGACAAACCAAAATGGCATCCACATCCAGTCAACGTAAAAATGATTGTCCGCGAGAATGATTAGTGCAGTCAAAACCAGGAGTTTATCCGCAAGCGGATCCATGAACTTGCCAAAAGTCGTCACAATATTACGCTTCCGGGCGATTACTCCATCAAAATAATCAGTGAGTGCAGCGACTAGAAAGAGGATACCCATGATCCAAAGATAAGCAGTAGGAAAATAGTTTTTTAACAAATAGACAATAATCAAAAGCGGAATCATGAGAACTCTTAACATCGTCAATTTATTTGGCAGATTCATGGTCTCACCTCTTGAATATTATATCATTTTAATATTGATTGGGTGTCTTTGAATCAAATATTTTTTCACCGATTCTCAGTTTGAAAAGATACCAATGAAAACTACTATTCCTGCGGAAGATTGACATTGTGAAATACTTCTTTGACATCATCCAATGCGTCGGTCATCTCGAGAAATCGTTGGAACTTATCCATGTCATCGACATCGAGATCGACATACTCTGAGGGAATGTAGGTGACCTTGTCTACGAGAAACTCAAGTTCGCGTCCCGTCGCAACCAAAGCATCCTTGATTTTATCAAGGTCTTGAGGTGCCCCGATGATCGTGACGATGTCTTCCTCCGATTCGATGTCTTCAATGTCGACTTCGGCGACAACGATTGCCTCAAGGGCGCTCTCCTCATCAATGCCGCTGACGCTGAGCAAAGACGCGAATTGATACATATATAAGACGCTGTTAGCCAGTCCCAACTTACAACCGGTTTTAGTGAAGCAGTTTCTGACATCACCGAAAGTCCGGTTGATGTTGTCGGTCAAACACTCGACGATTAATGTCGAACCACCGGGGCCGAAGCCCTCGTAACGGACAGGGAAGTAGTCTTCGCCGGCGCCCCCTTTTGATTTTTCGATGTTGCGTTTGATTACATCAGCGGGGACCTGGCTTTGCTTTGCCCGGTCAATGACGCGCTTGAGGGCGAGGTTGCTATCGGGATCGGGGCCGCCGGTCTTGGCGGCCATATATATTTCTTTACCAAATTTGGAGTAGAGCTTGCTCTTAAGCAAACTAGTCCGTTGCATGGCTACTTTTCTAACTTCATGGGCTCTTCCCATCGTTTACACCACCATTATTGTTTGATTATTCTTGTTTCAGTCGAATCTAGTTCGATAAGTCCTTGTTTATATAGTGATCCGAGCGCACGTTTGAATGCCGATTTGCTCATTTTGAAAGCCGACTGGATCAAATCGGCTTCGGATTTGTCAGTGAAACGCATGCGTCCACCATGTTTTTTAAGATAGAGAAGCACAGCGTTGGCATCGGCTCCGATCATCGCTTCCTTTTGAGCGATGAGTGTACCGCTATAGGAAAAAGTCGAAGCCTCCCTGACGATTTTCGGGTGAACGAGTTCACCGAGACGATGAGTTTCTCGCATATTGTTCTTATGGACAAAGATCTCTTGTCCGGAAGCGGTGAAGCAAATAATCCCCTCATCGACGATGTACATCACGTTCGCAGGTACACTGAGATGTAGTTCTAGCGAAGGTGGTTTGGCAAAATAACCGATAATCTCTTTGCGCCCAACGAATTTGGCAAACAAGTTGCCCTTCTTTTCCTTCATGACGACAAAAAGGGAATCTCCAGGCTGTGGCCATAAATCAAGGTTGAGTGGCAAGTCATCTTTCGAAAGCAGGAGATCTTTGATCAGATTGTTGTCGAGAAAAACGCCGTAAGCAGGATTGACGCTCACGACCTTCAAAAAAGCGCCTTGGTCAAGGGTGATGAAGGGGCTTCTGGTCGAAGCAGTCTTTCGGCCTTGATTATCAACATAAACATAGACATCAATGAGATCGTTTGGTTTGTAGGATGCAAGTGCTTCTTTCTTGTGCAAAAAAATCTCCTCTTGCCCATCTGTAAGCAAAAAGGCTATGTCTGTCTCGCGAAGCACCGCTAAGCGGTTGAACTGACCGATTATAACCATAATCTACACGACTCTCCCAGTCTGCACTAACTCCGGGCATAACCAAAGGACCGGGCTGATGCCTTCTAAATTATAACAAAAATATCCGCATCTGTCCACTTATTCAAAATGAAAATAGCGGGGGTTCCCGCTATCAATATCATACTTTTTCAGTTTTCTTGAAATCACTCATGAAGCTCTTATAAAAGACCACCGCCTCGGCGAGCGATCTAACCTCAATGCACTCGTCGATACCATGCATTTTCTTCAAATCGTCGTTAGTGATCCTGACTGGTGAAAAACGGAGAGCGGAGTCAGTGATTCTCGTAAAGAAGCGTGCATCCGTGCCGCCAAAAATGATGTAGGGTGAAACCAGCACATCGGGAAAATTCTTTCTAATCTCTGAGACAAGATAGTTGTAGGCAACTCCTTTTGTGTTGACAATTGGTGTCGCTTCTCTTCCCTCGATGATTTCGCAATCGATATTATATTTACGGGCAATCTTGGACAGGACCGCTACTGTCGATTCAATATCTTGGATCGGATGGGTCCTTAGATTACAAAGGACATGCGCCTCGGAGGGAATGACATTGGCGGCATCAGATCCCTTCATCATTGTGAAGGCAATTGTGGTCGAGAACAAAGCTCTTCCGTAGGGATTGATCCGCGGTAATAGCCAACAGATCAGTCCTTTAAACAGCCAGATGTTCCCAAAAAGCAGGCGATAGGGGAAAGACATCGATCTTGAAGCAGTTTGAAACATGTCTCTGACCTCGGGGATCATCTTCGTTTTAAGCGGAAAATGTTTTTCCACCCTGGCGATAAATCGCGCCAACCGCGGTATCGGCGAATTTTTGGGAGGTGTCGAAGAGTGCCCTCCTGTCGATTTGGCAGTGAACCTGAGATTCAGAAACCCTTTTTCGATGACCCCAATCAACGCCAGATGCCTTTTCAATGACGGGAGGGCGCCGGAGACGATCGCTCCCCCTTCGTCGAGAACCATCAAGGGCTTGATTCCTTGTTTCTCCAAATAAGAAACAGCAATCTCGGCGCCGCCACCTGAGATCTCTTCGTCCGAAGATGAAGAAAAATAGATGTCGACCTCAGGTACAAAACCGTCTGCGAGCAGTTCCTCGGCGGCTTGGAGAAATGCATACAAGGTCGCTTTAGTGTCAAAGGAGCCCCGCCCGATAACCTTGTCTTCGACGATGTCGCCTTTGAAGGGATCGACAGACCATTCTGAAGCTGTTGCGGGAACGACATCTTGATGTGCCATTAAAATAATCGGCTGTTCACGGCTTTTCCCCGGCCAGCGGAACAGTAGCGATCCTCCCTCAAAAACAGTCCGCTCACAATGTTTATGAACGAGAGGGAATAATAACTCCAATTCATTGTGGAGCGCTTTGAACTCCTTTTTGGTTTCTCCCGGTTTTCCTGCGATGGTTTGGTGAGCAATCAGCCGCAACAAGCCTTCGGCGTATTGTCTTTTCTTTTCGGGTGAAAGCCGATCAAGCGGTTTCAAAACATCTTTGTCTTTGAGAAGCAGCGCTCTCACAACAGCTGTCATGACAAGCACGACTAGGAGAAGAATAACCCCCAACAATATATATAGCTTGATGCCCATGATCAATTCACCTTCCTAAACCCACTTGCGGTCGTAATAGAATTTTGCGAACAAGACCGAGATGATCGCCATGATCACAACAACGATCACAATATTGCCGTAGACAAACGCAGGAAAGAAAAAGCCAAGGATCAGCGAGAAGAAAACCGGCGCGATCGCTAACTTGGGATTACGAAGAAAATACTTGTATCCGAGCGCTCCGAAGAGCGCACTAACGACCCAGTTGAAAGCAGGCTGAAGCACCGGCGCCTCAAGGATCGGCCTGAGCGGTATCAATAGAATCACGCCCATGGTCATGATCGAGACGGTCGTCAAGGTTGAAACGGCAACCGAAATCAAGGCAACAACATCGTTTTCCGGGGTTCCGATCGACGTCTTTGCCAGTTCGCCCGCATTAATGACGCACGGGATTTTTAGATTGATGAGATTGCCGGTGATGAAAGCAAGATAAGTCCCACCGGTACCGAGAAAAGGCGCATAAGTGATGACTTCGACGATGCCTCCGGGAAGAAAAAGGAGTGAAAGCCCGAGGATGGCCATGGCCATCCTCTTGCCATCAGGGCCAACCCCGGTAACAATCCAAATCGTAATCGGCACCATAAGCATCACCGACAAACCCATTACCATGAAGATCCGTCCGCGGCGATGCATCAGGTCATTATCATTCATGTTCTCCTTCTTCATCAGTAGATTCCTCCTAATCCCAGCAACACCGCGACCATCATCCCGAGAAGCATCGAAAGCGCGAGTTGGAAGTTCTCCAGCCATTTCTGTTTGCCTTTTTTTACCAACAAGTCTAAAAGGCCCATGAAGAGCATCGATGATAAGAAAACGATGAGCGGGACAAATGTCTTGTTGTCTTCAAGCACATAGTTACCCATTTCATCGACGACATAGGCCCCATCAACGACGATTTTGGTGTCGTAGCGGAAAATCTTGGCAAAAGCATCGCCGAGATAGGCTGAGATCATGCCGATAAAGACAGCGTCAAACAGGAGTTTTCCAAAACTCCGCTCGTTTCCCGAAACGACCTTGTTCAAGACTTTTGTCTGATATTTTTTGAAAAAGATGAGTGCAAAGATACCGCCCCACATGATGGAAATCGTCATCGCGAAGGCGATCGTCACATAATCCTGCGTTGTCATTGTCAGAGCGGTGATTCCCTCGGAAGCCACGGACACGGCCATCAATTCGTAGTGAAGCGCTCCGACTACCGACAATCGGATCCAAGGCAGAGGGATCCCCAAAAGGCCAGCCATCGTGATCACGCCGATGAAGATGCCGATTGACGGCAAAATCGAGAAACTGAGCGAACTGATTACAGTTTTCTTAAGTGTTTCCTTGGGCATTCCGAGTTTTTTAGCTTGGCGAAAACCGATCACTGCGAAATAGACTGCCCCACCGGCGATGAAGAGAGTCACGAGCGCGCCGAGGAGATACATCCACCAGCATTCCTTGACCAGTGAGACGTCAGTTATGGCAAGTTGCATATGCTTTCTCCTTTCTATCTATCTGCCATAATTCTACTTAATCACACGCGATTATGCAATAAACCAACAAAAAAACCGGGAAATCATCCCCAGGGTTTTTGCGAAAGTTTCTTTTGATAGCGGTCCTGTTCACTGAAAACGCAACCGCAGTATTTCTGCAGGTAGAAATTTTGTTTGCGGGCATACTCCCGCCCTTCGCGATAGTAAGGACGGAAATCGACATAATGGAAACAAATCTCTTCCTCGAGAGCGACAAGCTCGGCCTGTTTCCTCAACAGTTCATGCCTTTGATAGGGAGAGATGAACAATGTCGATGTGAAGGCATCCAAACCCAATGCTTTCGCTTTCTTCGCCGTGTGCTGTAAACGCTCCCGGTAACAATACTCACAACGGTTGTCGATATCATCGATCACATTCTTCAAAAACGGCTCTAGTCCATAAAAGTCGTCAACCACGAGTTCCAAGCCGATTGCCTGAGCATAGGCTATCATCTGATCGCGCCTAGCAAGATATTCCGTGGCCGGGTGGATGTTTGGATTATACCAGTAACCAACGATTTTATGTCCGGCATCCTGAAGCGTCTTGATGCACATGACGCTGCAAGGAGCACAACAGATATGTAACAGAATTCTCATATTTCCTCCTATGACATCATCAGCCGGTCAAGCGCTGGCTTGTAATTCAGTTTGGCAGCTTGCTCGAAATATTTGGTAGCCAGATTGCTGTCTTTCTCGATTGAAAGGAAACCACTCTGATAGAGAAGCCCCAATTCGTAAATCGCCTCGGCATTCTTCCCAATCTCAACGCCCCTTTTCAAATATTTGAGGGCAAGATTGAACTCAGTTGGTTTGAGTGCTCGGTAAAGATCGACGAACGCCTTTGGATAACCAAAGCTGGCTGAGACTTCGAGCCAGTAGCGCATCGTTCTTTGTGAAGGCTCTGTGCCCTGGCCTGCTTTGAAAATGGTGGCCAAACAGTAACATGCATAACCCGCGTTAACCTGGTTTGGTTGCGGCTGTGTGACATAAGTGATCAGGTGATCTTTTGCCTGGATAAACAAGTTTCTGGCCTTACGCCTGTTCTTGCTTGCCAGTCCTTGTTCATAGAGTAGACATCCATATTTGTAAGATGCGCCCGGAATATTGAGTGAAATAGCTTTTTGGAAAGCCTTTTGCGCCTCAATCAGGTTTTTGGGACACCCAATCCCTTTTTCAAGAAAGACGCCCATCCAGTAATAGGCCTGGCTACTGCCCTTCTTGAGGGCATTGTCAAGATATTGGTAAGCCAGTTCCGCACTTGGATTCATGATCTCGCCCCGATAGTGTAATAGAGCAAGGTTAAGCAAGGCATCGTGATTGTTATGTTTGGCGGCATCATAATACCACTTCTTGGCGGTTTCGGGATCGGCTTTGACTCCTTGGCCGAGACGATAGAGGTCGCCAAGCCGCCCCATTGCGAGTTCGTTCCCGCGATTGGCGGCGATTTCTAGATGCTTTAGACCTTTCTGGTAATCAGTCGCGATCCCGAAGCCATTGACAAGACAACTTCCGTAGCCATAGTGGCCAATCGAATTATCGATCTGAACGAGCATCTTGAAATACTTGACGGCTTTCTCAGCGTTCCTTTTGGTTACGGGAGTTCCTTCAAAGTATACTTGGGAAACCTTGACAAGAGCAGGCTCATCACCGCTACTGGCGAGCATTTCCTCGTAATGGAAAGCGAGTTCCGCTAGCGACATCTGTGAACGTTTCTTGAAGGCGGGATGGGGTTTCTGGTAAAGTTCCCTGGCTTTGATGATTGCTTGCCTATGTCCAGACAGAGCTGCTTTGTCGAGCCACTGGATCGCCGGTTGCGGGTCTTTTTTGCCTTTGGTTGTATCAAGGATTAAAAGCGCGAGATTGTACATGCCTTCGGGATTGCCCCTATCGGCGGATTTCTGATAGTATTCCCAGACCTTCTTGTCATCGCGCTTACAGCCGATGGCCCGGTGATAGTAGCTGGCCAGCTGGTTATAAGCATCCGTGTCGCCGAGATTGGCACCTTCAAGGGTATACTTGAAAGCCTTCTTCTTGCTCTTGCGGATCCCGAGTCCGTTCATCGCCATATCCGCAAGCGTCAGATAGGCTTTCGCATAGCCGCTTGCGAGCGCTTTTTGGTAAAAGTCGACGGCACTCTTGTAATCTTTCTTTTCTTGGAAGTATTTTCCGACATTATATAAACCGACAGGGTTTCCCTGGTCGGCTGCTTGCTTATAGTATGTGTAGGCTAACTCAATGTTTGCAGATGTGTTCTGTCCATAAAAATACTTGTCGCCTAGTTCGTTCAAGGCTTTGGGAGTCATCTGATTATTCATATGGATACCCCCTTAGAGACAACAATTCGGCTTTGGCTGTGGCGTTGCCATTCTTGGCCGCCTCCAAATACCACTTTTCAGCCTTAATATAGGATGATTCAACACCGTCGCCGGCTTCGTACTTTTTCGCGACGGCGATCATCGCCTGTTGGTCGCCCTTTTCAGCGCCTTTGAGCATATTCTCGAACGCTTTGATCGGCGACATCTCGACACCGCGACCTTCCTTGTAGGCTTCTGAAAGGTCGCGATAAGCTTCGTTGATGCCTTCCCTGGCCGCAATCTCAAAATAAATGATCGCGTTCTCAGGCTCATCCGATTGATAGTAGTCCTTCGCAATCGTATACAATGATTGTGTCTCCCGGATATCTCTGGCACTCTTGGTGCCGATCAGCCGAAAATAGTTCATCGCGTCGACCGACCCCTTACTTAAGGCTTTGTTGAACCAAGAATGTGAAGCTTCAAGGTTCTTCTTCAAACCCTGACCAAGGAAATAGGCTTTGCCGATCCGATACATGGCATAGGCATTGTCATATTTTGCAAGGTCAACATAATACTCAAGGGCTTTAGGAAAACTTTGCTCGACCACGATGCCTTTTTCATAAAATTCTGCTAGTTTCAAAGAGGCATCTTGATTGCCCTGATGGCTGGCTGCGACATAGTATTCGTATGCTTGTTTCAAATTTTTGGCTACTCCTTTACCTTCTTCGTAGCATTTCCCGAGCATCTGAGTCGCTCCCGCGTGCAGTTCAATCGCCGCTTTTGAGAACAGTGAAAAGGCCTCGGCTTCATTTTTTTGGACACCGCGGCCATAGAAATGATGCAGGCCCAGATAGTATAGCGCTTCCTTTATGTTTTTCTTAGCCAGCTTGCGAAAAATTGGATAAGACTTCTGGTAATGCCTGGTCTCGTATTCTCTAATTGCTGTTTCGAGAAGGTTGTTTTCACTCATCTTCATCACGCCTCAGCAAGAATTATATCACACCTAATAATAATTGTCTAAGAACGACCGCAACAATTCGACGGTATATTGGCTCGATTCCAGACCGCAGGAACGGTTCCTGCTCAGCCAGAGTCTAGCGTATTCCTTATCGACATTTTCAAGGATCGCTTTAGCTTCGTTGACATGCCGTGATTCGCCGGCAACGATCCTGTTCAAGAGGACTCCTGCTTTTACCAATCTGATGGCCTGGCGGATTTCTCTGGCTTCGAGTGAAGCGCCTGTCAGTCTTGCGAGCGAGCGCTCAGATAAGTCGAGGATCCTTTGTGCCCTATCCTCGCCGATTGACAGTCTTCTAAGTGCTTCCGACCAAATCGCGTGCTTGAATCCGAGCGGATGGTCTTTGTCCTTGTCGACATACATCCAACTGGCGAATGCAATCGTCCGGTTATGGAGATACATTGGCTCGATATCGCCATAACCAGCCATTTGGGTGACGATATCCGCAAAGTCCTCTTGTTCGTCGAACAACAGCGAATCTGCCTCAAAAAGCGCTGTGGACATATTTGTCGCTCCCGACCAGGCGGTATTGGCGAAGTAGGCGATTGCCGGATAGGAGACAACGAGCGGCTGCGGGTGCGAAAAATCACCCCAGTCGGTCAAAAGCATACCGATGGCGCCGTAGTTTAAAGCATTGGTTCTGGCATTGTCAATTGATGACTTCATATCTTTGAATCTACCGATGAAACTGTTCCAAGACGATGTCCCCGGAGCGAGGATGAAATCGTGTTTACCCTGTAGTTTTTGCGAAAGCAGGCTGAAGTCATAATCGCGATCATAGCCCCAATCGATCACTACCGTTCCATCAGGAAGTCCGGTTATTGCCTCAGGTTCATTACGGATTACATCTCCGAAGATCATCGGCCTTGCTTTCTGTTTGACCGCTTCGATCAGAGGACGCATATGCCTGAGATAGATCTTGCCTCGGGACTCATTTTGACAAGCTGTTTTACTTTTACCAGTACCAAGTTCAAAGGGCTCATCTCCGTTCAAGTTGAAAAAAGGGCTCTTTGATACTGAAAGCAGATCCATGCAAATCGCTTTTGCGAGCGTTTGACTTCTCTCATCAAGGGGATTTAGCGTCGATGGAGGAAAGGGATAGCCCTCTAAAAAGAAGCCTTCGGGAGACTCCGCAAGATCACGATACCGCTCCAAGGCAAGCCACTTGGTCATATGACCGAAGGTGTTGATGTTTGGAGCTAGATCAATACCACGTTTCTTGGCATACTCCTGAAGGTCAAGAAACTCGGGTAAAGTCAGAGGGTCGTCATAAGGAAGATCGGGAAAGGACGGAAGTTTAAGCACAAATCCTTCGACATATAGTTGCAAGTGATTGATCTTGACGAGCATCAACTTGTCGATCAATTCCTTGAGGGTCGAAAGCGATGGCAGTTTGTCGCGACTGATATCAAGAAGATATCCGCGGAAGGGAAAGTCGGGATGGTCAACGATTGTCTGTTGGCGGATAACACCGTTTCTGCTGAGGGCGATGACGGTGGACAAAGCCCAGACAGCTCCTCGATAGTCACCGTATGTAATTGTGATTTTTGACAAGGAAACGACGATTCTGTATGCTTCCGAAGCCAAACAATCATCTTTGACAAACACAAGATTCGCTTCGTCTTTTATGGTTTCAACCGACATGAACTGATCGAGTATCACATCTTTGAGATCAATGAGATCATTGGGAATCTGCACGCGCCACACCGCGGGCACCGCAAAAACACCTTCGGAAAAGATCTGTTGTCTTGGCATTATAGTCATTGCCTTCCTTCTATAATAAATATATTTAAGATTAAGTTTAATTAGAGAATTGAGCAGCTTTTCACTTTCCTTCTGCCACACTCTCTCTATGATTTGTCGTTCCCGCACATTGACCGAAAAAGAGAGACAATAATGTCTTTTAGTCTGTAGTTGATGACTTGATGCTTATCAGCGATTTTCTATGTGGAAGTGTCAAGAAAAACCACAAGCCATCCGGCTTCGGTCCATCATCATTTACTCGTCAGTAGCACGCAATCCATCAAGCACTAAGGTATCATATTTGCCGTTCATAATCAACTTGTTAGATCGAAACAAAATAAGAAAAAGACTCCGCTAAGGAGTCTCGATCTTGGCTTACTTGATTTCGATATATTTCTTTTCTTTGACGTTTGTTCCTTGTTTCGGGATGAAGAGCATCAAAATGCCTTTGTCATAATTTGCTTTGATGTCCTTTTCGGCAATATCATCGCCTACATAGAAACTTCTTGCGGCACTGCCAAGGAAACGCTCCCTACGGATGAAATGGCCTTGCTTTTCCTCAGTCTTTGTTTCCTTTTCCTTCGTTGCTTCGACAGTCAAATACCCATTCTCAAGGGAGATCTTAATATCTTCCTTGCCATATCCGGGAACATCAATGTCGAGTTCATAGCCGTTTTCAACTTCCTTGATGTCCGTGCGCATGCAGTTCTGCGAGTGTCTTGAAAGTGGATGCGCGAAGAAGTCATCGAAGAAATCATCAAAAATCGAAAGATTGCCGGTTCTATTTCTTTTCATTAAACCATTCATAAAATTACCTCCTACATCGTATTGATTAGCACTCACGTATCTCGAGTGCCAACTATATTATAACATATAAATTAGCACTGTCAAGTTTTGAGTGCTAATAATCTATATGAAAACGTTTTCATATAAAAATAGCGCCATTTGGCGCTGATTTCTGTGTATTTTTCCTTATAAAAACATGATTATTTTTGGGAAAAAGAGCAACAGCACCCCGAGGGCGATCATGATTAGTGCGCCAATCAGTCTCGCAGGTATTTGATAGCGGTTTGAGATGCCGGTCAGGTTTAAAGTAACCATAGCGATGACAAAAATGACCAAGTCATCCAGCATATAGAAGAAAACATAGATCAGCAGATAGCCGTAGTTGAGCGCTGAAGGCAATTCGTTGTAAGCGAGGATCTGGGCATAGAGCAGCGGCAATCCAGTCGAACAGGCAAGCTCGACGAGATTCACTAAGACTCCAAGAACCGCCATCCCGACAAGAGCGAACAACAAGTTTCTTCTTTCGACAACTTGGGTGATCCGTGTCATAATTTTTTTGCGCGCCTTGTCATCGTTCACCTCACAGCCGATCTCTTTGTTTTTGATCCTCGGTAGCAGTCTCACGAGATTGTAAAAACCATAGCCAATGGCAAAAATACCAACGGCAATCCTGATCCAAAGAACATCATTAACGCTCAAAGCCAGATTCAGCCAGGCTGTCATAATCAAAAAATAGACTAGTGCCGACGAAAGCAAAAACGTCAAGCCCAAAAGCCACATTCTCGTCCGGTTTTTCAAACCGATCAGCAATGAAATCAGAAACAAAAGGACCCACATTGCACAGGGGTTGAAACCGTCAACAAACCCGATTATAATTGCCGCTACCAATAAGGAGAGGCCATCGATCGGCACCTCGCCGAGGAGCGGCAAGCGAACATAATCTCCAGGAGAAAAACGTAGAAACTCGATGTCTTCCTCAAGGACCGCTTCGCCGTCGATCAGTTTTTGGACGACATCGACATGAGCCTGGTTCTGATAGCGGCTGATCAATTCTTCGATATCGGTTTCGATCTGGGGTGAAAAACCGACCAGTCCAACGCCGCCAATCACAATGAATGGCGTAAGCGCCGCGCTTTTTTTAAAGACTTTTTTTACTTCTTCAAACAAGTTTTTGTCGTCTTCATCGCTGCCAACATCATAACTTTGGACGCTAACGTTCGGGTTTTCCGCAGCCAACTGCTCGAGATAAAGTTTTGCATCTTGGCAATGAGTGCAGAGCTCATTGTAGAAAAAGTGGATTGTGACCTGGTTTTCGGCACTGACCGGAGCCACCGAATAACAAAGAACAAGGACGAGCAATACTGCCAGTGCAATTTTCGCCTTGATACTCATGAGGACGCCTCGATGATTGCTTTCGTCAAAACATCGCTTTTGACTTCGCCAACGAAGCGCTTCAATTCTTGGCTCTCGCGGTACAAGATAATGACCGGAAGAATGTTCCCCGGTGTAAAAGATTCGATGATTTTGGCGTCTTGATCAAAATCAAGTTCAATCAAAGTGACATTTTTAATCCCCGCTATTGCCTTGTTGAGGCGGGAACGCATCAAGAGGCAACTGGAACACCAACTGGCGGTAATAAACACGATTTTCATTGTCGCACCAGCTTTCTGAGCGCTTCTAGGAAGATGTTGATTTCCCTTGATGTTGTAAGATGAGACAAGGAAATCCGGATCGATGATGAGGCGAGTGCAGGATCGCCGGTCAAACGCAAAACTCCTTCTGAAAAAGGAGCGTCACCGCTACAGGCTGTCTGTGTCGAGACGTAGATCTCCTCGCGGGAAAGATAGTCTCTGAGCTTGCTGGATTCATATGGTGGCAGAGAAAGATTCAAAATGTGGGGGAGCGATCCTCTGGGTGAATTGATGTGGACGCCTTTGATTAAGGCTACTTGCTCTCTTAACTCACGATTCAACCGCTCGATGTATTTATATCGTTCGGGAAACGTAGCAAGCGACAACGCAATTGCCTTGTTGAGCATGACTGCTTGCGGAAGATCGGGAGTCCCAGGCCGGAAAGCGGATAAACCGTGTCCGCCGGCCAAGATCCGTTCGAGACGCAACCCTTTTGGTTTCAAAAGCGCGCCTGAACCTTTTAAACCATAAATCTTGTGAGCGGACAGAGATACAAGATCGGGCATTCTCTTTGGCAAAGGAAGTTTGCCAAGGGCTTGGGTGATGTCGGAATGGAAAAGCACCGAGGGATAGGCTGTCAACACTTCCTTGACAGCATCAAGATCCTGAGCAATACCGATCTCCGAGTTGACAGCTCCGATCGATACCAGATAAGTATTCTCTCTGATCAGCTGTCGCATTGCTTGGATGTCAACCACCCCATTGGCGTCAGTGGGAACGAATTCGACTTCGATCCCTTTCTTTTGAAGCGAGGAAAAACAAGCGATCACCGATGGGTGTTCGTAGGGTGTTGTGAGCGCATGAGCGCCTTTTTCGGCAACGACTCCCCTGATGGCGAGGTTGTTGGCCTCGGTCGCGCCGCTGGTAAGAACGACCTCGCTCTCTTCCATATTCAAAAGCGCGGCGATCGACTGGGTCTGACTCAGGTAGTTGGCTCTGGTTTCAAGTCCGAGACGGTGGCCCGAATTTGGATTTGCGAACTGTGCTCTGATGGTGTTAACGTAAACTTGGAGAACACGCTCATCGCATGGAGTTGTGGCGGAATAATCGAGATAAACCATCTGATCCTCCGATCTATGTCGCCGTTATCATCATTATATTATAGCGATTATTTCTTGTCAATAAACGTAGAAGAGTCTCCAAAACGGAGGCCTCAATCGATTATATTCTTCTACTTAATGACTAAAAACAAAACACTGTGATACAAAGAAAGATCACTCCACTCTATATAGTATTTGGGAATCGAGTGAACATGTTTTTTTTGACGAGCACAAAAACCGATTAAGGTATTTTGCAGTCTTAATGAGATGAATCACGCCGGCACCGATTTTGAAACTATTTTAAGCATCATTAGCACTCTATCATTGACAGTGCTAACAATTGATAGTATAATATTATTAAGATTACCAAGGAGTGATCAATATGAACTATCAAGAACCACAAAATCTCGAAAACGATCCCGAAATTCTAGAAAAATACGGGCGCAATATCATCAATGAAGTCAAAAGCGGTAAAATCGATCCTGTCATCGGTAGAGAGGAAGAAATCCGCAGAATCATCAAGATTCTGAGCCGAAAGACCAAGAACAACCCCGTCTTGATTGGTGAGCCTGGCGTCGGTAAAACGGCGATCGTCGAAGGACTCGCACGTAGAATCGTCGACAAGGATGTCCCGGCCGGTCTTGAAACAAAGACGATCTATGAACTTGACCTGGCCAGTCTTCTCGCCGGTGCCAAATATCGGGGCGAGTTCGAAGAAAGGCTCAAGGCAGTGCTCAAGAAAATCAAGGATTCAGAAGGCGAGATTATCCTTTTCATCGATGAGATCCACATGATTGTGGGCGCAGGCAAGGCCGAAGGGGCTCTCGACGCCTCCAATATGTTGAAGCCGATGCTCGCCCGCGGCGAACTCCACTGCATCGGGGCCACGACCCTCAATGAGTATCGCAAGTATATTGAAAAGGACAATGCCCTTGAACGGCGTTTCCAGAAAGTTTTGATCGAGGAACCCACCGTCGCCGATACCATCTCAATCATCAGGGGTTTGAAAGACCGATTTGAAGCCCATCACGGCGTCCATATCGCCGACAATGCCATCATCGCGGCAGCTACGCTCTCGGAGCGCTACATCACCGACCGCTTTCTGCCAGACAAGGCGATCGATCTGATCGATGAAGCCTGCGCCTCGATCCGCATGGAGATCGACTCGATGCCTGCCGAACTCGATGACATCAAGCGCAAAGCGATGCAACTTGAGATTGAGAAGCGCGTGCTCGAGAAAGAGTCTGATCCCTTAAGCAAGAAACGTCTCGCCGAACTGAATAAAGAACTCGACAAACTCAACCAGGAGGGTTCCGTTCTCAAAACCGAATGGGAACGGGAAAAGCGTGAGCTCGAAGCCATCAAAAAAGACAAGGCAAAACTCGAACAACTGAGAACCGAACTGCAAAACGCCCTCAACCAGAGCGACTATTCGAAAGCCGCCGAATTGCAGTACAGTAAGATTCCAACCTTAGAAAAAGAAATCATGAACCGGCAAAAACAAGAAAACCATCATCTGATCAGCGAGGTCGTCAACGATCAGGAGATCGCGGATATCGTTTCAAAATGGACTAAGATTCCCGTTTCTAAGCTGCTTCAGGGCGACAAGAAGAAACTCGTCAATCTCGAAGAAAATCTGAAAGCGAGGGTCATTGGGCAAGACAAAGCAATCAAGTTGGTCGCGGACGCGATCATCCGCCAGCGTGCGGGGATCAAGAATGAAGCCCGGCCAATCGGATCGTTCATGTTTTTAGGACCCACCGGAGTAGGAAAAACCGAAGTGGCCAAAGCGCTCGCTGAACAACTCTTCGCCAGTGAGAACCAGATCGTCCGCATCGATATGAGCGAATATATGGAGTCCTTCGCCGTCACAAGGCTGATTGGCGCGCCCCCAGGTTATGTCGGCTATGATGAAGGCGGGCAGTTGACAGAGGCAATCAGGCGCAAACCATATTCGATCGTTCTCTTCGACGAAATCGAGAAAGCCCATCCCGAGGTCTTCAACGTTTTGTTGCAGATCCTCGATGACGGCCGGCTTACCGACAATCAGGGCCGCACGGTCGACTTCAAGAACACGATCATCATCATGACCTCAAACCTTGGCAGTGAATATCTGATGAAGAATGACCACGATGCCCAATTTAAAGTCGAGGCCTTGATCAGAAAGTCTTTCAAACCTGAGTTCATCAATCGGATTGACGAGATCGTCATCTTCAACTCACTTAATCGGGAAACACAAGTCTTGATCGTCCAAAAGATGCTCACAGATCTCAAGACAAGGCTTCAGAAAACGGGCATCAGCGTCGATTTCACCGAAGCCGTCGGACGCGCAGTCATCGACAACGCCTATGATCCCGAGTACGGTGCTAGGCCGCTCAAGCGTTACATCCAGAGGTATTTGGAAACAGCGATTGCCCGCGCAATCGTCGGTGACGGCATTGATGCCACCAAGCCGATCAAAATCGATTACCGGGATAGTTTTACCGTCACCAATTAGAGAAAGTCGTCTCAAAAGAGACGGCTTTTTATAATATTTTCAGCATCCATAAAAAAAGCCAATCCAGATGTTGTTTAATCAAGATTGGCTTTCTTCTGCGAGTGACATATATTAAGTTCATTGATCCTTCGGTTTGCTTATTAGTTGATGCTTTCGATTGTGCTATGGTTTTAGTGTAAGTAGTTTATTCTTGAGGAACTTCAGGCAGTTTTCTACTTGCAAGCCATTGCCATAGATTGACTGGTGTTTCTCCAACCAAAACCTGGACAGTGCTTGGCGCACTGACTGCGCTGGCTCCATTTGTAAAGACAGCGGCTTTGTTTTGGTCCAAAGACACCTCATCGTTGAATGCATAAATCCATGACCAATGGCCAAAATAGTTCGCTCCAGGCTGGTCTTTGCCGATTACGGTTGAAAAATATGAGAAATGAACATTTTCTGCTCCGGCTTGAATCAATCTCACATATGTGGCAACTGTAAAGTTGGCTGGCGATACTGTGGTGTCATTAGCTGCTGTTATGAACCAAATCGGCAAATCTTTTATCTTGTTCAATTTGGTTTCATCGACATAGGAATTCATATAGGCTTCACAGATTGGATAGGCAGCCGCAAAGTAATTCGGATACTCGATAATCATATTCATTGTCATGTATCCACCGTTTGAACATCCGCCTATATAGATTCTGTTTTTATCTACATCTGAGTTCAATCCCGTATAATGTTCAATAGTCGCCATAAGTAATGCTGTGTAAATGGACGGTTCATTTCCTGAGTGTTGTCCACTGCCAGAATCCATCCATGCCGTCGGCGTTTGAACTACAAGAACATAAGCGCCTTGAAGAAGTTCTGTTCTAAAATATGATTGAATCGGATCTTTAAATAACGCAGTTGCTTCATTGCCTAGTATGGCAATATCAACATCTATTCCGCCTTCGCCAGCGCCATGAAGCCAGATAATCAATGGATTTTTACCGCTATCGTTTTTCATCGCTTCGGTTTCATAAGCCGCATATGTAAGTGTTCTGCTTCCGTCTGAAAAACTACCCTTTAGCAGTCCATCAGTGTCTGGCGATATCCTGCCACTATACTTGGATGAAGCTACATTCACCTGTTTATACTCAACAGAATTGATCACAAGGCTCTTGCCAGTTTGAAGCGAAACGCTGTAGATTGCCAGATTCCTAAAAACATTTCTTCCGCCAGTATAAGAAAAAACTGAGGAATTATGAATCGGCTGGTATCTACTGTATCCGACTTCAAAAGCTAATGTTACGTAATTTGAATTGTCATCGACAATTTCTTTTCCTTGTGCATCAGATAGATAGGCCGCAAGGACATTTCTGGCAGTAGAACCTGCTAATACTTTGAAGGTATCTTTATCAAATGTGTTTTTACCTATTTGATGATCTTCAAAATGAAGCACTATCTTTGAAACGGACGGTCCCCATTCATAGCCTTCAATGACTAATGAGTATGATATATCGCCTTCATAATTTTCCTGTGGTTCTGTTGGCCCGCCGCTTCCTGTAGTAAGTTGTTGCGCAGACTTTATCTTGAGTACATCCATATTTGGTGCGGCATTAGTGTTTAGCACTTCTATTTCTATCGTATTTGCGCCTTTGACCAAATTGATTCCGCTAATAACGAAATCGCCCCAGACTGAATTGAAAACCCACGCTTCGTTGGATCCGGGAACTATGTATTCCGGATAGCTTATTGCCACCCCATTCACTTTAACACCAAACGTTGAAGGGTTAATCGGTTGATTGATTACAACATAATCAGTCTGTCTCATAAGAGAACTAGACATAACTAAATCGATCGCAACTGTAACGTTTTCAGTAGCATTGATGTTCCAAGTGATTTTATTGCCTAGAGTTGCAAAATATCCTACTGTTTGTCCACCTGATGCTGCTTCGATATTTTCAATGAAAACCTCTCCATAAGAAGGCGTTCCAGTTATCTGTCCAGCTTCAGCTTCGAAAACATAAACATCCGGATTGCTAGGATTGAACAATTGTGGATAATCTGCAGGATTTAGGGTCGTTGGTGCCTGCGTTGTTGGTGGTAATGTTGTAGTCGGCTGTGTTGTTAACGGCTGTGTTGTAGTAGGTTGCGTCGTTGTAGGCATAGTTGTCGGTGGTTGCGTTGTTGTAGGCATAGTTGTCGGTGGTTGCGTCGTTGTAGGCATAGTTGTCGGTGGTTGCGTCGTTGTAGGCATTGTTGTCGGTGGTTGCGTTGTTGTAGGCATAGTTGATGACGGTTGTGTCGTTGGAAGCGTAGTTGTTGGTAATTGCGTCGTTGGGGGCGTAGTTGTCGGTGATTGAGTCGTTGGGGGCGTAGTTGTCGGTGATTGAGTTGTTGTCAGTTTTGTCGTTGACAACTGTGTTGTCGATGTCTGCGTTGTTGGCGGTTGTGATGTCAGTTCATCACAAGCTAGAAGTAAACCCAAAAATGCAAAAATAAGTGCAAACACAAGAAGCCTTTTGATTCGCATCTTTTTTCCTCCTTAATATTAAGTTTTAACCGAGCAATATTCATAGATAGTATATAATAAAAAAATAAAGAAAAAATACATCATCGGTACTCTGTCGTTTACTTGGCAAGATTTGTAACTACCATAGTCAAAATCATAGTCAGTGAGGTGAAATTACAATATAACAACTCATAGTCGATGAGATAAGAATTCTTCGATGCGAGTCCGTGTTTGACAAACAATTTGGTGACAACATTATTGTCATACGCAGAATATTATTGATTATCAAGATTAGTTCATCCTACCAATTAAAAAGGCCGTCTCTAGCGAGACGACCTTTCACCAATCAAAAACAAGGAGGAGCGTCAGTTTCCTCATTTTCATTTTTTGGTATCATCAAAGGTTCGAGCAATGCCCTCAAAGGCTTGTAGAGAATGAGAACTGTCAGATAGTTGTTGAGAGCCATCGTAATCTCAAAAGGCAGGTCGGCTAGTAGATACGGCCAAAAAATATCGATACCGTGAACGATCATGCTGAAGGGAATGTAGATCCATCCATAGACAAAACCGAAAAGAAACGCCGAAAGGAGAACGACAATCATCGAGCTATTGCGAACCAATCTCCCGATAACGGCGAGGAGTATCCAGGCGATCAACATTGGCGGCGTATAGATTATGCTGAACGAACCCATGATCAGATTGTCGAGAAAAACATAGCCGACAATCAAAAACCCTAGCAGGTGGCTGGGCATAAAACTGGCATAAACCATAATCAAAACAACGGTAAGCTGAATATTAGGCAGGAATATCAGCAATTGTTCCTGAACGACTAAAATCGCTAGGAACATTCCCGTCAAAATGACTTGTCTTAGAGTGGCATTACGTTTTTTAGTAAGTTTCAAATTTGAATTGGTAGACATTACCGTCGACAACAGGGGTATCGCTGATCCCCGTCATCGAGTAGGCGTCGTTGACATACATCGCAATATAGGCGTTGCCTGTGAAGGCGGTGACAGTGTCGATCCCCATGATGTAATAGCCGTATTGCGTTTCAAACGAGCAAGTTTCGTCAGGGTTGCCGTCTTGCCCTTGACAATAGACAGTGTAGTTGTCCATCAGCAAGCTCAGCAAGGTGTCGTCTGCATCAAAGGAGACTGTCTTTTCGGAAATCTTGACTCCCTCTTGGTCATACAGTTCAAACGTGATTTGGCCTGAATGAAATTCCGTTGTGCTTGTTTCCGCCTGACAGCCAAAAAAAATAGGCAAAATCAGAAGGAACAGCATGATCCCCAGTACTTTTCGCTTCATTTTTTGATCCTCTCAGATTAAATTTTGGACTTCAAGGTAGGTCTCCCGACTTTGACAGACGTCTTCACGGTTGCTGGCACAGTCCAAGATTCGCACTTGGTTCCCTGTTATACACCTTGAGTCGATTTTATTATAGCACTATTGGTTATGAAAAACAATTTCTTATTGCGGATTTCTTTGTTGATTTCATCGATTCTCCAAATCAAACTCTCCTCGCCAGACTACAACGCCATTGATTCCACCCTGTAAAAAAGCAAAAACCCGCATCTTTTTTGCGGGCTTCATCGCAAGAGACAGCAAGAACTTTGATCACGGTCGAGATTTCGCTATAGACGATGTCGTCTTTTTGTATCTGCCAGGTTCCGAAACCGATTGAGGGAATCGTAATCAGAAGTATTTTATTCCTTGGCTTCCTCAGTTTCTTCTTTGTTCACCAGTTTTTCCTTGATTTGCTTGAAACGATTTTGAAGTTTCATGATCACTTTTAAAGCAAGGAAAATCGCCAAGGAAATGATCAGAAAATCGAGGATTGCCTGGATAAAGTTCCCATAAGTAAGCAAAACCGCGTCTTCGGACAAAATCAATTGACCGGTGACGGCGTCAAAGGTTGCCGTTCCCCGCAAGACAACATACCAGCTGCGAACATCGGCTTTGGCAATCAAACCGATCAACGGCATGATGATATCATTTACAAGACTTTTGATGATGGCGTTGAATGCTGTCCCGATGACAAGACCGACAGCGAGATCGAGGGCGTTGCCTTTGGCGATAAATTCCCCAAACTCCTTGAAAAACTTCTTCATGTTATAGCCTCCACGTTAATGTCTGTGTGACAGATTAATGATTAAATCAAATATCGTTTCCATACGAGAAAAGGGACCGCAAGGGACCCAAAAACATCTTGCCCTAAATTTAGTCGAGCGGGCTGAAATTTTCTTTGGTGACGCCGCAATCGGGGCAAACCCAGTCTTCGGGAATGTCCTCGAACGCCGTTCCTGGCTCGACGCCGCCGTCCGGGTCACCAAATTCGGGATCATAAATATAACCACATACTTCACAAACCCATTTCATCTTCCACTTACCTCCGCTTGATAAAGCTTCTTTATGGCTAAAATGTATCGCAAAATCGACATAGTGTCAATCAATTACCGTTTTTTATCGATAACATATTTTTTATGCAAAGTGTCGCAAAGGACTTCAAAATGCTTAGTGATGTCGCGACGGTCCATTCCTTGATCAAGAAGGCTCTTGATCGATATACTTTCACCAATCGCGATCAAGCGGTCGGGTTTGCTGAAGAAGACAGGAGTTATCGGTACATCGATTTTTGTCCTGCGGTAGTATTCGATCGCCAAAACGGCAAACCCGCCAAAAAATGAATTGGGAACATCATGATAACCAGAATTTGAGTCTTCGGGAAAAACGAGGACGTTATTGCCTTCGTCAAGGTGGGCGAAACTGATCCTCAGTGTTCTTCTAAGCCTCAGATCCGGATATGAAGGTATGACATGCATACCATTGTAGATCAATTTGGAGACGAGCCCAAACAAAACCGCGAGGATGAAGGATGCCACCTTGCCTTTACCAAGTTTGGTCCGATAGAACACCCGATAAAGATAATCAAAACGCCTAAGATATCCTTCCGTCATTTGGTAATGCCCCCAAGGCACAAACAGCGCGGGGAAGTAGAGTGACAAAACCAATGGTCCTGCTGCACCCTTGTGGTTGGCAAGGATGATTGATGGTTTTGTTGGTAATTGTTCCCCAACTATCTGCGGTTTGCGAACAAAAAGCCGCAACAATCCCTTTAAAAAGGTGATGAACAGATTATGTTTTAAAACTTTCCGCACTCGTTGTTGTCTGGACATCAGGGTATCCTCCTAGTGTATCAGAGCCATACAAAGCACTTAAGAGTCTTTGAGCGTCGTTTTCAATCATTGAGGCGACTTCGGATTTTAGCGGCCCTTCCACAGAGACGACAGGATAGCCGGTGGCTGGCATGACGACTTCAACCCCGTTTTTTTTCAATCTTTTCTCCATATTTGTAGCAGCATACCCGAACCGTTTCATCAGTCGCCTGAGCAGTTTAGATTTAATGTCAATTATGCTGATTCTCGTGTCAAAAGCGAAGACTCGCTTGTCTTTAAGGCAAATGTCTTTACGCTTTAGAAATGACATCATCGCCGGTGACTCACGGAATCCTCTGGTCGGAGAACCGAGAAGCACGAGTTTTGAGCGTTGGATGTCTTCTAAAGAAGCCTGTCCGCAATGCTTAATCAAGGCATGATAGTTGCCAGTCGCAAACTCGCTTTGAAACATTTCCGCCACTTTGAGAGTATTGCCGAAGTAGGAATCATAGATGATAATGATTTCCATCATATACCTCTTTTCCGTTAGAAAACAATGTCTCATTTTTCAAGCAGTTCTTCGATTGGTGTTTTGGCATACTTTGATTTTGTAAATATTATATCATAGAAAAACTGTTTATATCACTGAAAGGCTATGTTAGATAAAATATCTGATGAAGTACATTAGCAAATGATTTTGTCATGATCTTTATAACAGTACAACAATCACCAAAAAGAATTGATCTTGTTTGCCTTTTCAGACACTGAAATTTGGTCGGCAGCACCGATAAACATTCCGACACGGAGATCTTATCAATTCTCGTTATCGAAGTTCCCTAAAAAAATTCTCTCAGTAATTGATCAATAAAAAAGTTGTGTGAACTGTTTCCATAGAAGTAAAACCAAAATGAAAAGGTTCTACTAAATAAGGTTCACTCTACTTTAGCGCCGTTTTTTCTATTATTTGAGAGTAGCATACTTGGTTTCGATCTTCTTGATGATTTCTTGGAACTCATTGGGTTGATCCATGTCGTTGATCGGTAGCCAGAGGATTTTTTGTTCCGGCACTTTATATGCCTTAAAAATCCTTCTCAAAACATCATAATAATTCGCATAGTGGAACTTCAAATAGTCTTCCTGGTTTTTTTCGATCTCGCGACCGCGCTTGCGGACATTTTCAAACAACTGATCTTGTTCTCTGACAATGACAAGATGAATGTCGACATCGGGCAACCTTTTGAGGTGCTCGTCAGCGATAGCGTAGGTCAGGGCGACTTCCATAGCACTCATGATTCCCTCGAGACGAAGTAATTCGGTAAAAACCAGATTAGAGAACAAGGTCGAATCACAGATGACATTGGGCAAATCTTTAGTCCGCCACATCAACAGAAACAAAGAACTGTAAAATGCATTTTGCGACAGTAAGGCGAACATTTCCTTGTCTTGATAAAACAAAGGCAGAAATTCGTTTTTCTCAACTGGTTCCTCGACTAGGGCAGCTTGATAATAATCAGCGAGTTTCTGCGATAGTTTAGATTTTCCACAGCCGATCGGCCCGATGATTCCGATGCGCATTTCCGCCTCCGATAAATGATTGCTTTATTTTGATTATACTTAATCGACTTGCCAATGTCAAAGGACGCGCAGATATTGCTTGCAGATTTTTGTCATTTGACAGTCGAACGCAAATAGGTGTCAAGATCCTGAAAACTTCCGCGTCGGAAAGCGGTGAGATCGAGATTTGCCTCATTTTTGAGGCAGTCGGTCACCAGATAGGTTTTAACCCCCAAGACGCCAGCAATCATGTCTTCAGAAGCATCATTACCAATCATGAGTGTCTGGTTGACATCGAGTGCATGTCTTTGGATGATTTCTTGATAATACTGATATTTTGGTTTAGAGAAACTGGAGTTCTCATACGTTGTAATATCGCTAAAATCAACTATTTCCAGATTTATCCAACTCATGCGCTCCCTGATTGCCACCAAGGGAAACAAGGGATTGGTCGCAAGGATGATCCGTTTACCTTTTTGTTTGAGAAAACGAATCAGCGGCAGTGCGAGCGGGTTGTTCCAACTCGAGACCCGACACTTTTTAAAATCAGTCAGATAATACTCGAGGAATAATTGTTCGACAACCGCAGTTTCAAGATTCAAGTCAGTACAAAAGGTTTTCCAAAAACGGTTGTAATTGGTTTCACCACCGTCATTACTGAGCATCGCTTTGACTCCGCTTGCAAGCGCATCCATGAATCGGCCATGTTCAAGATTGATCTGTGCAGCTATCTTTGCCAGACCACCAAAATACAGATTGATGAACTTGTCTTCGTCGAGCGGCAAAAGCGTCCCGTCGAGATCAAACATGATTGTTTCGAACATCTCAAATCTCCGATTTTTTTATAAGTATAACAATTATAACCGAAAGTAGCAAGAAAAAAGGCACTCTTCATCAGTGCCTTTTGGATTTAATACATTTCCGGTTGCGGCATTGCCGGCTTTTCTTCTTTGATTTCCGCAACACCGACTTCGGTCGTAATGAACATCGCCGCGATTGAAGCGGCGTTCATAATCGCGCTTCTTGTGACTTTGGTCGGATCAACAATACCCGCTTTGAACATGTCTACCCATTCACCGGTCCGAGCGTTAAAGCCAAAGTTCGGCTTTGCCTTCTTCTGCTGGTCAACGATCTCAAGGGCATCGAAGCCTGAGTTCTCGGCGATCTGGAAGACCGGCGAGGTCAATGATTCGACGACGACATTGATACCTTTCTGAATGTCGACGATATCGGATTTTAGCGACTGTTTGATCTCGTTGTAAATTTCCACGAGCGCAGCGCCACCGCCGATGACGATACCTTCTTCGACAGCCGCCTTGGTGGCATTAAGCGCATCTTCGATCTTGAGTTTCTTTTCCTTGAGTTCAGTTTCAGTAGTGGCGCCTACTTTAACAATCGCGACGCCGCTTGTCAATTTGGCAAGACGCTCGCTTAAACGTTTCTTGTCATAATCAGAAGTCGATTTCTGAATGTGAGTCTTGATTTCCTCAACGCGTTTCTGAATCGCCTTCTTGTCTCCGGAACCATCGATGATCGTGGTCGTTTCTTTGGCGACGATGATTTTTTTTGCCATGCCGAGATCTTCGATCTTGGCATCTTTGACCTCGAGATTTAAATCTTTCGCAAAGAACTTGGATCCAGTCAAAGTCGCAATATCCGTGAGCATCTCTTTTTGGTTATCGCCGAACCCTGGGGCCTTTGTGGCGACAACATTGAAGGTGCCGCGGAGCTTGTTGACGATCAGGGTCGAGAGGACTTCGTTCTCGATGTCATCAGCGATGATTAAGAGCGGTTTGTTGTTTTGAATGACCTGCTCAAGCAAGGGCAGGATATCCTTGATGGTTGAGATCTTTTGGTCTGTAATCAACAAGTTGGCATTTTCCATGACCACTTCCATCTTTTCCCGGTCGGATACCATATATGGAGAGATGTAACCTTTATCATATTGCATACCCTCGACAACTTCAAGATAAGTGTCGAAACTCTGGGATTCATCGACATTGATAACACCGTTTTTGCCGACTTTATCCATCGCTTTGGCGATGATTTCACCGATCTCCTGTGAGCCGGAAGAAACAGTTGCGACGCTCGCAATGTCTTCATTGGTGACGATTTGATGCGATTTAGTCAAAAGCCTTTTGGCGACTTCTTTTGCCGCAAGTTCCATGCCTTCCCGCATTAAGACGGGATTAGTTCCCTTTTCGACGTTTTGGATGCCCTTGTGGATCATCGACTGCGTCAGGACGGTCGCGGTCGTCGTGCCGTCACCGGCGACGTCGTTGGTTTTGTTTGCAGCCTCATAAACTAGTTTGGCACCCATATTCTCAAATGGGTCTTTCAGTTCAATTTCCTTGGCGATAGTCACGCCGTCGTTGGTAATCGCCGGTGAGCCGTAGCCCTTGTCAAGGACAACGTTACGTCCTTTCGGTCCAAGAGTGACCTTGACGGCATCGGCGAGGATGTCTACACCGCGTTGCATCGCCACGCGGGCGTCTTTTGAATAACGGATTTCTTTACTCATATTTTCACCTCTAATCAATGATTGCGAGGATGTCTTTTTCCTGAATGATCAGATATTCCTCGTCCTCAAATTTAAATTCTGTGGTCGAATACTTTTTGTAAACGACTTTGTCCCCGACTTTCACGCTTGGCGCGACGCGCTTACCGTCGACGAGAGCTCCCTCGCCAACAGCGATGACCGTTGCGAAACTCGGTTGTTCTTTGACATCACCTGCTAGGATAATGCCACTTGCAGTTTTCTTTTCAACTTTTTCCTTTTTTAGGACAACGTTGTCATGCAAAGGTTTCAACATATTATTTCTCCTTTCTCTGCTTGTTAGCACTCTTACCCTTTAAGTGCCAATATTATTATATCATGATTGCCTGTGATGTCAACATTTGATGATCGGGATTTTACATTTTTTCCAAACACATTCGATTTTTTATACAAAAAAGACAAGCAGCCGCTTGTCAATTTACTATTCATATGCAATGATTTTTTCCTTTTTGGTGAGAACATTGAGAGCGCCTTCAGCGAGCGCCCGCATTTCATCTTCTCCAGGATAGACGACAATCGGTATGATCAATGCGAGATAGTCTTTCATATAATCGATGAATCTCTGGTTGCGGGCAAAGCCACCGGTGACGATGACGCCGTCGATTAATCCTTTAGCAGCGAAATAAAGACTGCCGATTTCCTTGACAACGTTATAGGCCATCGCTTTGAGATAGAATTCCGCTTCCTTGTCCCCCTCTTTAATGCGATTTTCGATCTCGATGCCGCTGGCTGTGCCAAGATAGGAGACGAGTCCTCCATGTCCGGCGAGCATCTTCCTGACTTGTTCTTCAGTATATTTTCCCGAAAAACACAGTTCAATAAGTGGATATGTCGGCAGTTGACCAGTGCGTTCAGGGGAGAAAGGACCATCACCCCCCATGCCGTTATTGACATCAATGACACGACCTTTGTGATGGAGTCCCACCGTAAATCCGCTGCCCAAATGAGCAACAATCAGCGTCAATTCTTCATATTTTTTCCCGATGGACTTGGCATGCTTACGAGCGATCGCTTTCTGATTTAAAACATGGAACATACTGATCCGCTCAATCCCTTTAAAGCCTGATACTCTGGCTATGTCTTCGATTTCATCGATCGAAACCGGATTGACGATATATGCGGGACGGTTGAGTGGCCTCGCAAGTTCATTGGCAAGCAATGCCCCCAGATTGGAAGCGTGTGAACCGTATTTACAATTTTTGAGATCTTCAATCATATTGTCGGTAATCAGATAGGTTCCGCTTTGACGGAGCGGTTTCAAAAGGCCGCCTCTGCCGACAAAGACATCGATATTGGCGGGGATGTAACGATGTTCAGTCAAAAAATCGAGGATGACCTGTTTTCTAAATGATAATTGATCAATGATCGTGGGAAAGCGTTTCAGATCCTCAATTTCATGCTTGAGTGTTTGTTCTTGGATCAGTTTGTTGTTATTGAAAATCGCGACCTTGGTCGAGGTCGATCCCGGATTAATGACTAAAATCAAATAAACCATCTTAAATCACCACCACTAACACAACCTATCTTGGCATCGATGACACTGGTAAAATCCGATTTGATATCATACATTTTTTTGAGAGGATTGATGAATTTCTGGATGAATTCACTGATCGGCGAAAACCAAAATGAAGCCAAAGGCTTCCATATACTCGTTTCTAAATTGATTTGTCACAATTGTAAGAGTCGCTTACAGATCAAATCATTTGATTGTTCACACCTATAAGGCTTCCGAAATCGTTTTCCCCTGCATGTGCAACAATAAGTAATCAGGTCCACCAGCCTTGGAATCGGTGCCGGACATATTGAAACCGCCAAACGGCTGATAGCCAACAATCGCGCCTGTGCATTTGCGGTTCAAATAGAGATTGCCAACGAAAAAGTCAGTGCGCGCCATCTCGAGATGCAGACGATTGTTGGAAAGACAGGAGCCTGTCAAGCCGAATTCGGTGTTATTGACAATTTCGAGTCCCTCGGAGAAACTTTTGGCTTTCGTCACAGCCACTACGGGACCAAAAATCTCTTCTTGCATGATCCGGGCGTTGGGATCAACATCGACGATGATCGTCGGGTTGATGAACCAGCCTTTCTCCTTGTTTCCAGTGCCTCCAAAAATAATTTTACCCTCTGATCTGCCAATTTCGATATATTTCATGATCGATTCGTATGCCTTCTGGTCGTTGACCGGACCCATGTCGGTATTATCGAAACGGGGGTCACCAACTTTGATTTTTTTCGTTTTTTCGATCATTCGTTTAATGACTTCGTCATAGAGATTTTCATGGATGACTACCCGTGAACAAGCGCTACACTTCTGTCCCGAAAAACCAAATGCCGAGGCAACAATCGCTTCGGCAGCCTTATCGGGATCATAACCGTCATCGACGAGAATAGCATCTTTGCCACCCATTTCCGCGATCACACGCTTGAGCCAAATTTGCCCTTTACCGACTTTAGCGGCTTTTTCGTAGATACTGACACCGACTTCTTTGCTGCCGGTAAAGGAGATAAATCTCGTTTTCGGATGTTTGACCAGATACTCGCCGATTTCACTGCCTTTACCTGGAAGAAAACTGACAACTCCTGCGGGAAGACCAGCTCTTTGAAGAACATCCATAAATCTAAAAGCGATCGTTTGGGTTGTTATCGCCGGTTTCAAGATCACTGTGTTGCCGGCCACGATTGCGGCTGATGTCATCCCCGTCAAGATGGCAAGCGGAAAATTCCAAGGAGTGATGACAGCGCCGACACCAAGGGGAATGTAGCGATACTCATTTCGCTCGATATCCCTCCGACTCAAAATTTGGTCATCAATTCTCGTAATCTGCAACATCTGTCTGCCGTAATACTCAAGAAAGTCGATAGCTTCCGCCGTGTCGGCGTCTGCTTCGATCCAAGGTTTACCAACTTCGAGCGTCATCAAAGCGTTGAAATGGAAACGCTCGCGTTTAAGAATCGCCGCTGCTTTAAACAGCACATCGGCTCTGACGCTGGGGTCAACCCTTTTCCAACTCTCGAAAGTCGTCAACGCGACTTCCATCGCCTCATCAGCTTCTTTAATCCCGCCTTGGGAGATCGTGGCGATCACTTGATTGTGATCTGCCGGATTAAAAGAAGTGTAAGTGTTCTTGGTAAAAACACGGTTTGTGCCGATGATAAGGGGCAAATTCTCGCCAAAAGAAGTTTCGACTTCAGATAGTGCCTGTTGGTATTTCTCGCGGTTTTCGGGTTTCGTGAAATCGGTCAATGGTTCGGTTTGATAGGGATAAATTGCCATTTGTTTGACTCCTTCCTAAACAACTGATTTTTCGGTTTCGTAGGCTTTGTTTGTTTTGAACCGATGCAAGTGATAGTTACTGACATCAAGAGACGGTTTGCGTTTCAAAATGATTTCTGATAACAACAATCCGGTCATCGGGGCGAACATAAAGCCGTGTCCACTGAAGCCGCAGGCCATATAGAAACCCTCGAGTTCAGGGGCCTCGCTGATGATCGGTTGTTTATCAGGTGACATATTATAAGACCCAGCCCATTGCCTGATGACCCTCAATTCGCCAATCTTTGGCAAGATTTCGGTAACCGTTTTCGCCATCAGATCGAGAAAACGCCAACTTGAAGTGATATCGTGATCATGGGGAACTGTGGGATCGCCCCTGCCAATCAAAAAACTGCCATGGGGGACCTGTTGGCAATAGATGTTTTTGGAGAACGACATCACCATCGGCCCTTGAATCCTAGCAATCGGCTCAGTAACTAGGATCTCATGTTTTTCCGAGTAAACGGGAATTTCGATTCCTGCCATCAGGCCAATTTCCCTAGCAAACCCGCCAGCGGCGTTGACGACGACATCGGTCTCGTATTCATTCTTGTCCGTAACGACCTTTTTAATCTTATTATTCTCGCTTTTGATTTCCAAAACGTTCTCAAAAAAATGGAACCTTACTCCCAAACGCTTGGCGGCCTGATAATAGGCATCAGTCATCAGGAATGGATTGAGATGACCATCTGTCGGACAGAAAGTTGCCATCAGGAACGCTTCCGGATTAAGATGAGGGACGATTTCCAGCGCTTCCTTGACAGAGACGAGCCTTGAGGGAATGCCGATACTGTTTTGCAATTCCACATTCTTTTGGAACTGTTCCACCTCATCCTTGGTGGTAGCCAGAATCAAATAACCTTCTTGCATAAACTCGATATCGCCAGCATATCCAAGTGTCTCTTTTGCGGTTTCAAAGAATTTAACCGATCTTTGCGCCATCTCACAGTTTCCTTTTGTTCCCCATTGCTGTCTGACGCCGGCACCACAGCGTCCGGTCGCACCGGAAGTCATATAGGCCTTCTCGATCACAACAATGCCATCCTGGCCCATTTTTGCAAGATTGTAGGCAATGCTGACGCCACTAATGCCGGCGCCGATAATGATGATTTTAGTTTTCATCTTCTTCACCTGCAGCAATTGTTTTCAACTTGACTCCCATGGTCAATGGCCGCGATTTATGGATCGGGACTGTTTCAATTTTGCAGTTGAGATACCTGGCGATCTCACGACGAACAAGTTCGGCGCAGGTTTGCCCTTGGCATGGTCCCATGCCGATTCTGAGAATTCGCTTCAAATCTTCGAAAGATGTGTATCCTTGTTCGAGCAATCGATGGATCTCCGCCAGACTGACATCGGAACAGCGACAAATAATGATATTCTTTTTATCATTCATTGGGGCACCTGATCGTAATGAAATCATAGAGATATTTCTTGTCTATTTCAACCTGGACAACGCTGGTGCGGTCCTGATTCTTGTTTTGGTCAACTTTGATGATTTTTGCCGGGCAAATGACCTCTCCGGAACGGCTGACTCCATCCCAGGTCTCGCCCGCCTTAGGAAACGGCAACATTTCATAGGGAATCTTGAAAATAGCTTTGTTGTCCTTGATTTGGACAGTGCTGATCGCTAGTCCGGGGCAACTATAAACACAGATGCCACAGCCGGTGCAAAGATCATGATTGATCCTGGGAATCTCATTGATGTCCGGTCCAATTGTGATTGCTTTGAAAGGACAACTGGTCTCGCAAGGGTTGCAAGGAATCTTCTCATAGCATTCAATGATCGCTTTAGGCTTGACGAGAACAGATTTTTCAGGAAAGTTTGATTTTACCTGTTCTAGACTTGGATACCCATCTTTGTTCAACATGCGGACTCCTCCTTGAGTTTTTGGATTCCTATTCTCGTTTTCGCTCCGTAAGGCCCCATGCGGAGCACCAACAATTGTTTACGACATGAATCTACAAGTTGCTCGTATTTAGGATGGCTAAAGCCAAGAGCCTTGGCGGCACAAAGTCCCGCGAGTGAACCTTCGACCATCGCACTGGAAGCTTCCTCGATGCCGCTGACGTCACCAGCCACAAAAACATTCTTCATGCTAGTTTCAAGACAGTCGTTTGTCTTGGGAACTAATCCGCCAAGCTCAGGAACATAACGCATCTCAATCTCTACCATCGATAGCAATTGGTGTAACGGTGAAAGACCAACGGCAATGCAGATCGCGTCAGCGTTAATCACTAGTTCGCTACCTTTAATCATCTGCCATGATTGATCAAGAGACACCAATACCGCTTTCTCGACTACACCATCGCCAAGGACTTCTTTGATAGTGGTTGATGTCAGAATCGGGACCCCAAGGCGTCTCAGCTTGGCAGCGTGGACCTTATATCCGCCAATCGTCGGAGCAGCCTCAACTACAGCTTTGACCTTGACTCCGGCCTGTAACAATTGATAACTGACGATTAGGCCGATGTTGCCACTACCGACCATGATGATCTCCTTTCCGGGGAGGACACCATAGAGATTCATAAGCGTCTGGACAGCGCCTGCACCATAAACGCCTGGAAAATCATTGTTGACGAAACCGAGCATCTTCTCGCTCGCCCCAACAGCGACAATAACCGCTTTGGCCTTGTATTTCAAATATTTGTCGCCTTTGAGAACGGTCACCACATAATCTTTGTAAATGGCAAGAACCGTCGCTTCAAGATGGATTTCGAGTAGATTTTGATAGAAAAGTAAATTCTGGTACATTTTCTCGGCAATGTCGATACCGCGCGTTTTGGCATATTGCTCTTTGGAACCGAAAAACTTGTGCGTCTGTTTGACAAGTTGCCCGCCAAGAGCGAGACCACGTTCAAAAATTGTGACTCTAAGTCCTGCCTCGAGTGCGACTTTGGCTGCCGAGAGACCGGCAGGCCCACCACCGATGATAATTAGGTCGCGTTCAATCATTTAAGAACACCAAGCCCTTCATCAGAGGTGACGACCATCCCCTGTTCAAGTTTGGTGATGCAAGTTTTGACATTGGGAACGCCGTCCACCGTCATCTGGCAGGAACTGCAGTTGCCGATCGCACAAAAAAAGCCGCGAGATCGCTTTGATTTGCTGCTTTTCGATAATTCCTTGATACCAAGGGCATGTAAGGCCGAAGCAATCGTGTCTCCCGCCAAACCATGTACCTGTTGCCCGTTATAGACGAAATCAATAATTTCTTTTGCTTGAAAAGATAGGATTGGATGCTTTTTTATTCTCATTATGCCACCGCTTTCACTGTTATTATAATAGCATAAAATCCTTCCATAAGTAAGCCCTATTTAATAAAATATGTCATCCAAATCCTTTGGTTGATCCAACAGACCTATTCTCTGGTAGTGTTGCCTGAATCTGGCGATATATTAAAAGTTTTTTGGATACATAAACAATATGCTGACGCGCTTAAAAAATGGCTGTATATCAAGCGCAGTAAACCGTTAACCTTTCTTGAAAACATCCTTTTGAATATCTTGCTCTCGCTTGGACTTCCCTTTCTGATCAAAGGCGGGCTAGACGGCAACTTTGCCTTATCCTTATTGAGTTCAGGCATTGCTTGGAAACTCAATATAGGGTTCAATGATCCTTTGGTAAACATAGCGGTCAGAATCTTGCCAATTACTTTGAATTGAACAGAGAGTAATATACTGACTGACACCATCATAAATGATAGCCTTGAAACCTTTCCGTAGTTCTTGAAAAAATAATAGTAAGATCATCTTGAAATGATTAGTTGGCCTTGCTTTTACCTTGCAAGTGCGTCCTCTGATTCTCCCAACCATGCCCAAGCTGTTCTTAGTATTTTGATGGCTTTTTTGATACTATCAAGGGATAGCGCCGAATAGCCGATGATGATCATCGGCTGGTGTTCACATTTTTCGATCAGGTACTCATCAAGGCCATAGACACGGACACCCAGCTTCGCGGCGCTCTCAACGAGTTTTACCTCACTCACTTCTGAAGCAAACTTCAAAAGAAAATGGAGCCCAGCCTCTTCGCCCTCGATCTGAAAACGATCCTTGAACGGGAGCTCGTTTAGCAGGCTGATCAGATAATCGCGTTTCACCCGATAAATCTTTTTCATCCGATTGAGGTGCCTTTCGAAAGATCCCCTGCCTATGAAACGCTCGAGAGCTACCTGGCTAATCAGGGAAACCGGACAAGTATAATAGGGATGTTCACTTTCTAAGCGAAGCTTCAGTTTTTTGGGAAGCACCATAAAACTGATCCTCAGACTCGGGGCAATGCTCTTGGTGAAAGAGTTGAGATAGATGACCCTTTCTCCGCCTTCAAGCCCCGCTAAAGCGGGGATCGGTTTACCCGCAAAGCGGAATTCACTGTCATAATCGTCTTCGATGATATATCGATCGGATTTCTTCCTTGCCCACTCAAGCAATTCTAATCTTCTTGAGACCGGCATCACCGTGCCGGTCGGGAATTGGTGAGAGGGAGTGACATGGATCAGGGAAACCTTGTCATCTTTGATTTTCGCAGGATTGAGTCCCCAATCATCAACTGTAACAGCCACGCTATCAAGGTTATTCAGGGTGTAGATTTTTCTGGTTTTGGGATACCCGGGATTCTCAAGGGCAACTGTTCCCTTGCCAAGTAACATCTTGATGATTGCGATCAGTGACTCCGAACCCGAACCGATGACGATATTGTCTGGATCGGTGACAATCCCTCGGTATCTTTGGATGTATCCCGCAATCTCCTCTAAAAGCGGCTGATAACCGTTAAGGGTGTTTAAATTGATTGCGCTTTGCATATCGTCCAAGATTACGTCTTTTTCAAGTCTTGCCCATTCGAGGTAGGGAAAATGCTCCGGATCGACAACGGAGGTCTTGAAGTCGAACAAATATCGTTCGGTCACTTTTGGCTTAGCGCTTCTGCTTTTTACAATGATGTCATCAATCATAATCTCGGGCAACTGCGAGACATAGTAACCGCTTTTTTCTTTGGCTTCGAGATACCCTTCGGCGATCAGTTGCTCGTATGCGGAAACTACAGTCTGGACACCGATTCCCAATTCGCGGGCAAGGACTCTTTTCGAGGGGAGTTTCTCGCCGGGATTCAAGGCTTGGTCATGGATCTGTTTCTTGATGTGTTCATAGAGTTGCTCATAAAGCGGTTTTAGGGAATCAAAGCGGATAAAATATGAGAACATAAACACCTCATCTGGTCTGTATGATTAATCATATTTTGGGACTTATTATAACACCAGATTTATGTATAATATAGTTGATGAAAATGAATTAGTCAAGAGGAGCGACAACTATGACCAGTAAAAGATTCGAATCGAACAGACAATTTGCCCAAACTCTGAAAGGCGGCGTCATTATGGACGTCACCTCCAAGGAACAGGCATTGATCGCCGAGGCAGCCGGCGCATGTGCCGTCATGGCTCTCGAACGGATTCCCGCCGATATCAGAGCTGCCGGCGGCGTCTCCAGAATGAGCGACCCAAAGTTGATTAAAGAGATCCAGGCCGCAGTTTCAATCCCGGTCATGGCCAAGGTCAGGATCGGCCATTTCGTTGAGGCCCAGATCCTCGAAGCCCTCAAGATCGATTTTGTCGATGAGAGCGAAGTCTTGTCTCCCGCCGATGATATTTATCACATTGACAAGACTTTGTTCAAGGTACCATTCGTTTGCGGCGCTAAAGACCTTGGTGAAGCGCTTCGAAGGATCGCCGAAGGCGCATCGATGATCCGGACCAAGGGCGAGCCGGGCACCGGCGACATCATTCAGGCAGTTAGGCACCTGCGCTTGATTCAAAAACAAATCCGCGAACTCGCCTCCTTACGCGAAGATGAGCTGTTCGAGGCCGCTAAAGAACTCCGCGTCAGCTTTGATCTCGTTAAATATGTCCATGAAAATGGCAAATTGCCGGTCGTCAATTTAGCCGCCGGAGGCATTGCCACACCCGCTGATGCGGCTTTGATGATGCAACTTGGGGCCGAAGGCGTTTTCGTCGGCTCGGGCATCTTCAAATCAGGCGATCCCGCCAAAAGAGCACAGGCAATCGTCAAGGCTGTCAAAAACTATAATAATCCACAGATCCTCGCTGAAATCTCGGAAAATCTCGGTGAGGCAATGGTTGGTATCAATGAATCAGAAATCGATTTGATAATGGCGAAGCGCGGGGAATAGATCATCATCAAGATCCATCTGATTGATACGCAATCTCCATAGTTTGAAACCACTTATGGGAGTCTATTCTTACTCGCCACCACTTTCCAACCCGAAATTTACTGAACACCAATATCTACAAACCGTTTGTGCCAATGCATGAAGATTATCAAAAAAAACAAGGGCAATTGATCAATCCTTGTTTTTTTGTTAAATATCGTAAATGGTTATGCTTAGCGGTATGATGAAAAGCCAATCCGCCCCTTTCCGGCATCTCTATGAATGTCTCGAAGCCTAGGAAAGAAGATAGGGAAGGAGAGCAGAAATCGATTGGAGGTCGGCTTTGATGTAAGGGTTCCAGATTAAAAATTGAAGTAGTTCTTAGCATTATAGTATGAGATATCTTCGACCATTCTCCCGAGTAAAGGCAGATTTTCGGGGAAGTGTCCCGCTACGACCTCACTACCGACAAAATCGCACAAGATGCGTCGAAAATACTCGTGGCGGGGATAAGAGAGAAAAAACTTCTTGAATCCGTAAGTATCCCCACAAAGCGCGCGAGCAAAGCGTTGTTACCGAGCGCTTTCAATTGTTTGAAGATGCCATCAATGTTGTCAAGGAACCACCAAGGTGCACCAAACTGGATCTTTCCAGGGATATTGTCGCCCTGAAAGGCTTGCATCAATGTAATGGCAACTTCGTAATCGCTCGGGTTCAAGGTATAGAGAATCGTTTTCGGCAGTTCTTTCGTTTCGTCAAGAGCATTGAGCAGTTGGGACAATGGCAGTGCGATCAAGCTGTCATTGATCGAATCGTAGCCCGCGTCAGGACCAATTTCTCTATACATTCTTGAAGATACATTGCGAAGCGCTCCGATATGGTATTGCTGAATCCAACCATACTTGTGATATAAACGCCCGAGATAGACGAGCAGGTGTCCTTTAAACTTGCGAATCTCGGATTGACTCAAAGTTTCCTTGCGCAGAGCTTTCTCAAAAATCAGCGCCACCTCTTCGGTGGTTGTCATCTCATAGTTGACAAAGTCGAGTGCGTGGTCTGACAGCCGGCAGCCGTGTTTATGGAAAAAAACGATCCGTTCCGCCAAGACGCGTTTGAAGGTTTCAAGTTCTTTGATCTCATAACCGACAACCATCGCAAGCGAGCTAATCCAATCAGAAAAACCTGTGAGTTCGATATTGATGCCCTTGTCAGGACGAAATGTCGGCAACACTTTGGTTTTCATTGTCTTATCAGAGGCAAGCAATTCGTGCCACCTGAGATCGTCAATGGGATCATCGGTAGTGCAAATCAACTCGACATTTGCCATCTCGATCAATTTCCTCGGCGATAACTTGGCGAGTTTTTCGTTTGTCTCCTTATAGATATTCATGGCGGTGTCCGGTCCTAGCAGACGATCAATGCCAAAAAAAACGCTTGAGTTCGAGATGTGTCCAATGGTAAAGTGGATTCCCAAGCAATAATTCGACAACTTCTGCCCATTTTTTAAATTTCTCGGGATATGGCTTCTCACCGGTAATATATGATTCGTCGACACCGTTAGCACGCATTAATCGCCATTTGTAATGATCTCCGGAAAGCCAGACATCAACGATGTTTAGTGAACCCTTATCCTCATAAATTTCTTTCGGATTGAGGTGGCAATGAAAGTCGATGATCGACAACTTTTTTGCATGATTATGATAGAGGTATTTCGCAACCTCACTATTAAGCAAAAAATCCTCATGGATAAATGATTTCATGTACCCCTCCGTATGATTGTTCTCGAAAATCAATTTGGCAAGTCAAGATGCTCTTTGTATCTAACATCGTCTCTAAGACACACTGTAATATACCAACTTTCAAAGCAAGGACAGCCCAGTTTGTATCATTACATGGTAAAAAACTCGAACCCCAAATCTCTTTTAATCGGCCAAAATGGTGATGAATCCAAATACAGTAAATAAAAATCTTTTGTATATGTAACGGTGTTTATTATTAAACCGATTCTATCACGCCAAATTGTCAAAGTCAATGACAGTCCTCATATGTCAACCGTTTCTAGGCGCATAGCGGGCGCAGGTGTTCTTAGTTTTTGTTCTCTATTTCCACCTTGGCTGTTCTGTAATCATTATACCACCGTTATCTGACAATAAATAATCATTAACGGATGCTTTGTATTTTTGGCAAGTTCTCTGTTTTCACGACCCGGTAATGAGGTTTATAAGCCTTTCGATACTGCAAGCTGTGCGAAATAGGAGTAGGGTTTTCAAAGTCGATCGTCGTCATAGTCTTCCGAGCATTGATGACAGAGACAGGGATCGAACCTTCCTCGACCAGCCTAAGAAGCGCCACCGTTCTCTCCCGAAACACGAGATAGTTATCTCGGGTCAGCGGGTTTTCGCCCGAACGGATAAAAGCCTGCCCTAGCTCTTCTACCGTAAGTTTGTTTTCTTTGATCAAGGTCAAATCAACTCTGACATAGCCAAAGCCGATATCGACGACCCCCTGGCGTGAGCCATCCTTATAGAGTTTTGTCTCCTTTTTGATTTCATCGATGATCCTGTTTCGATCGGGACTCTCAACGAAATGTCGTGGCCCGAAGGTATTCTGGTAAATGAGTTTTAAATAATCATTGAAAGTCATCAAAGGATAACTGTCACGGTGCTGAAACAGGATTTTACATAAATCATCCATGGTGTTTTTTCTCCCATCATTGCTTGATAAACGATAGTTAAGTTACATAATGAATTAAAAAGATAATTTCCTATGGGAAAAGGCTCCCATAGGAAATTAACAAGCAATATGATTGACAAACTCATTACTTTATATTTATGAGTGCCATACTAATTACAAAGTGCTTTTACTGATAATGTGTCTTGGTTTTTAGGTGTAAATCAGCCTTTTTTCTTGTAAAAACAAAGGAAGACAACAGCGGCGCTTACCAGGGTGACGACAACATCAACTATTATCATCGGCACTACCCATACAGGAAGTTTATAGTCGATAATTTCACCGTTCATCGCGTTGCTGTTTACCAAAGCATACATCGTGTTTTTCATCGCAGTCTGAAGAACGATCGCATCGCCGTTGTCACTTTCATCAAAATCGAAGGTGCCGCCGCCGTTTGTTTGAAGATTGAGATCTCCTCCGGCGTATGCCATCTGCCTTCCGTTCATATGCTCGGGACAGGTGTTGAAGTCGCAGATAATGCAGCCCTTGAAGCCCCATTCATCGCGAAGAATCTCTGTGAGAAGACGATAGTCGCCGCCCGTCCACATCGTGCCGATGCGATTGAATGATGTCATCAACCCCCGGCAATCGCTATCCTTTATCGCAATTTCAAAGGCCTTAAGATAGATTTCCCGCAAGCTTTGTTCGGTTAGCCAACTACAATCGCCATTTATGCTGCGGTGCGTTTCTTGTTCGTTGACGGCAAAATGCTTTATCATCGGAACAACGCCCTTGCTTTGCAAGCCGCGTATCTCGGCCGCGGCCATCTTACCCGTCATAAAGGGATCTTCAGAAAAGTATTCCGAACAGCGCCCACCAAACTGACTGCGGTGAATATTGACTCCCGGCGCGTAGATTGAGGAATATGGTTGGCCGGTTATATCGTAACCCCAAATGCCTTCCTCGCCGATTGTTTTGCCCAATCTTTCAATCAATTCCACGTTCCAAGTCGATGCGAAGACCGGCTCGCTACAATACTGGTTCGTCCCGCTGATTTGTTCTTTGTTCATAAAACAAGTGAATCCGCTCGGACCATCTGCTTGCAATGTCGCGGGCATGCCCACATTCCTGATTACTTTTGTCTGATAGGCTGCCTGATTGTAAACTTCAATAAGGTTGGACGCATTGCAAGCATCCAGGATCGTTTGCCAGCGCTCATCATCATAATCGACAAAAGGCCTCCAACTCTCTTCGGGTGTTTCAGCCGGAAGCAGGTCTCTTACTTGGACAGTTGCCTCCTGGTCGAAAACAGCATATTCATACTTTTCCGTGTCATAGTAGTCGTTGGGATTATTTGTATTGACGTTTTTCAGTTCGTTGATCAAGCCTGGGCTGGCGTGCCTGTCGTCGTCCGTTATCGGCGTCGGCCAGGTGCCGGTCCAGTCGCTCCGGGACAGCACTCTGTCAAGCGGAGCGTCAATATCGCTTAATCCGGTAATGTCGGTTGCGGTTACGTTGTTTTGTTTTATATAGCGGTTTCCCACTACATTGTTTGTGACGTTATCTTTTTCGAAGCGGGCATCGGTTGCCAGGTTCAGTGTGATCTTGCCTTCAGAACGATGCGCATCACGCGAAATATAAAAATCGTAATCGCCGCTTTCCAACTCATAGCCGCAAAAACCGTTGTTGTTGGCGTCGCGATCGTCGTAACTTGCAAAATCATACGGGTCTATGGTTATTGTCAACGTTTCCTTTTGTCTCGGATTAAGCAATTTGGTTTTGGCGAAGCCCACCAATACTTTGTGCGCTTTTTCGATTCCGCCCTCCGTGTATGGAGCGCTAGCGTATACTTGCACTACTTCTTTCCCGGGAACCGTTCCTGTGTTTTTCACTTCGACAGAAATTGATATCTCGCTGTCTTTCGTAAAGGAAGTGGCTGCGGATGGCAAGATTGTCCATTCAAATGTCGTATAACTTAAACCGTAGCCAAACGGGAAGACAACATTTTGTTCGTACCAGTCCTCCCCATCCGTAAAGCCTCTCGTTTCATAATAACGATAGCCTACATAGACACCTTCTTCATAGGTTACGAAATAGTACAAACCTTGATAGTACTTGTCAGATGGTTGCTTTTTTGAAGTCAATGGATTCGTTACCTGGGCTTGGTCGATACCCGTCCCGAAGTTTATCGATGACGGATCAGCCAAAAAATCTCTTGCCCAGGTGTCGACGGTTTTCCCGCTGGGCGAAACCTCTCCTGTTAAAATCGGCCCTAAAGCCATAATCCCCTGTTTTCCCGTGTAGCCTATCCACAGTGCAGCGTCAATGTCGTCCGCAAAGGGGAATTTTTCGCTGTCAAACAAGAAGTCCGCTTCCATCGCTGAGGGAATATTGAGCAACACCACTATCTTTTGGAATCCGGATGCCTTGATATGCTCGAACATATCAATTTCATTTTGATCCAATTCCAAATAGTGGCTATCTTCGCTCACCGCTCCGGCACTGTTGCCCTGGTGCCGGGGCAGGTCCGCCCCTTCGCCGCCAATCCGGGTGATTACCACCAACGCAAGGTCCTTGTATTTTTCGTAGCTGGCGACCACCGAGCCTGTGTACATGCTCGCAGGTGTCTCCCCTACCGTATAAATCTTGTCGTCCCCGCTGTCGAGGTCGACATTCGAACCGGATCGGTCCGGACCCGATGCCTGGTCGTCCTCATAGAAATTCTTCAGTGTCGGATTGTAATTGCAATAGCCTTCTAACGCATCAAACAAGGTTTTATTCGCGAGATCGATACCGTTTGCGCTCATGCGCTTAAACAAAGCGCTGTTCGGTTCAACGGCGAATCCTCCGGAACCACTGCCTGAATACGCCAGATTTACGCTGTTTTTGCCAAATACACTCACTTTCAGGTTTTTCTTGATCGGCAATGCATCGTTTTCATTCTTTAGAAGCACAAAGCCTTCCTTGCATACCTCTATGTTCATTTCTGCGGCATTTAAAAACGCTTCCGTTTTACTTGTCGCTTCCGGTATGTACATTGAAGTTACATCGTCTGCGTAAACCGGCCTCGGTCTCCCCATCACCAAGCATACTAAATCATAAAATACGGTTGTCGATAGTATATTGACTGCCAGAACCAAAGCGACTGCTACTGCCGTGACGATAAGCAATACCTTTCGCTTTTTTCTAAACTTTTCAAACATCTTATCTTACCTTCCCATTAGTTGAAATAGTTACCGTAAAATGGCAAATTAAAGTTTGCGTCCCAAATGACGACACCTTTCGTTTCAATCTTGATGCAGTCCACAATCGGCGCATGCGCAAGCATCGTCGTACCGGGAAATGGAATACTGTTTTCTGTCACAAGCCGGATCGTATTGGCGCCTTTTTTCAGCGAAAGCTTGATGCCAACTTCAGTCAAGGAGAAATCTTTGAACGGCAGACAGTCTAGTCTGTCCGGATCGATCGGCTCGGGTATGTCTTTCATCTCGATTGCCGGGTAATCTATTTTTGTCTCTACACCACCATTAATGATGTAGATCCCGAAATTGTTCTTATCGTAGGTAAAGTCTTCGCCCCATTCCGCCGATAGCCTCACATATATTGTGACGTCGTCTAAGTCTTCATCGCATGCGATGAAAAATTCAAGGGAGTTACCTTCCTGATACAAAAAACTCACAAACCTGTCATTGCTGCAGCCTCTGTTCGCAGGCGCTGTGACGATCATTGCCTTTTCTTGGACCGTTCCGCTGTATGAAGGCCCTATCTTACCCGTAAGGTCTGTATCTTCCGCTTCAAAGACATATGTTTTTACATCATTGTTGTTCTTTGTCCATTTCGCCTTGAGCGTTATCGCTTCAGTGACGGGATTTGAAAAATTATATTCCGCTGAATCCAAAAGCCATTTGTCAAATGTGTATCCGACTCTTGTTGGATCCACTGGCCTTGCGACTTGAGCCCCGCTGTCAACCGGATAACTGTAATTAACTATTTTATCTCCATAGTAATCGTAATCAAACGTTACCTCATAGTGCTCAACATCGTCTTTTGTCCATAATGCGAAAAGTTCAATGTCCTCGGTTATGCCTGTACTGAAATCAAATGGCCTTATGAAGTCTTTTTCCATGTACCAACCAACAAGCGTATATCCGCTACGGACGGGGACTTTGTCCTCTGCCGTGTTGCCTTTGACCACATCTACAACTTCATTCTCTGCGCCCTGATAGTTGTAGTTGTAGGTTACCTTTTTTATTCCCGCTCCGATTGTGATGGGGAATTTGACTTGAATTGTTCCGCCTTTTACTTTCACTGTCACCAATTTGGTTCCGGTGGCTGTCATCGCCGGTGCTATAATTTCAAAAAAGTCTGAGTTCATTGGCTTTTGTTCTGTTGTACCATCGGTGTAAGTCACCAGAACAACCCCGCCCTCAGGATTGAAAGTATCGCCGGATACATAATAATCCTGTGGTTTTATCTCCACAGCGAGGGATTTTACAACTTTTTGGACCGGGTCATCGTTCGTTACAGTCGTGATGTCTGGGTTTGTTCCGGAAACGGTCGTTCCACCGGAAACGGTCGTCGTAACTGCCGTCGTCTTGGTTACTTGCGGGTCTGTTGTCTCATCACATGCGCCTAAAACGCCCAGCAGAAGTATCAGCGCGATGATAAGTATTGGTTTTCTGTGATTTTTTTTCATTTTCTTTCTCCTACTCCCTATATATTAAGAATTGCAACTTTCGGTTCTCTTCTTTTTTTTCAAACTTAAAATATCTTCAACATTCTGTTTTATGTTCAATTACCACATCGTTATTATTTGCATAATCTAATCATACAACAATCATTGCTTAATGTATACTGTTCGGATAATAATTATAGACTCCGGCAGACGACTGAGTCGCCGCCGGAGTCAATAATCAACTATGTCTTACTTTTCTTGATGTCTAATACTATGGAACTACGATCGTAATAACTTCTTCAACAGTGGTCAGTCTGACATTGCCAATATTGAACCAGCTGCCGCCTGTTGGCTTGTTCGTTGAATATGTGTTGAGAACAACCTTGATCTTGTATTCTCCTGAAGCAGCGTCGCTAGCAACCTTGATCTTGATGCCGTCAACAATCTGGCTTGAATACTTCAAGCCGGCAAATCCGACAGGTGTAATGAGAATGTCTTCTACGGTTATGCCAGCTACAAGCGCTGAACCATCTTCCATTGTGACCGTGTAGCTCGGTTCTCTCTTATAGGTGGGATTTTCTTCATAGAAAGCTGCATCGTACTTGATCTGTGCGTAGTCGGATGCCGATTGGTCTTCCCAACGTGCCATGAATGTTGAACCATTGCTGCTGTACGAGGAAACTACAACGTGTTTGTACAGGCTGCTCATATCCATATACCTGTAGTATTCCGAATCAACGACAATTTCGCCGCCTTTGGCAACCGTAAATTCGTCGCCGGCTTCAATCGCTTCGCCGTTTACATCGAGTCGGCTGATAGCATTGATCTTAATCGTTGCAGGTATTGTTATCCAGCTGTCTACCCTGACCGTCACGTCCAAATCCATTTCTCCGAGCGCATTGGTGTTGACAGTTACAAAATTGTTGAGCGGTGAAGTTCCTGATTTGGCAGTGGCAATGGCGAATGTAATAGCATTGCCTGGCTGTTTTGCATATGTTTTCGTAGTCATTGTTTCTGTATCGGCAATAGTAACCTTCCAGCCACCAAATGTGAAGTTATTTTGTCCAACAAGAGGCAACAACTCTCGATTTGTTCTTTGAGTCTTTTGTTGGTTCCAAGTCTCAACATACCTATAGGTTGGGCAAACATACGTGCGTAGATAAACAGTTGTTGTAATAAGCCGTCCTCTACGATCATATGATTGAGTTGTTGATTCTACTTCTTCATATTCAATTCCTTCAAGGTCAGCCTCGCTTGGCCAGCCAATATCAAACCCGATAATCGAAAGGTCTTTCGTGTCTGGCGATTTGACCTCATATTTCTGGTTAACTCCTGCAAAGGCAGTCACATTGAACTCCATCGAGGTCGCGTTGTTCTTCATTACGCAGGAATTCACTTCGTTATATGCGTCGCGAATTGCCGCCAAACGGATGACATAGTACTGAGTAGGTGATGCTACAGATCCCGATTTCACGTTGTTGCCACCGGGGATTGCGCATTCTTCCTGGGTGGGAATCAAAACAATGCCCTTTCCCTCGCGCGCTTCTGCATCCCACTGGCCCCATGTTATGCCGCCATCTGGGAATTCGTCCCATCTCCCCATCAGATATGTGTCGCCCGCGCGAAGCATCAGATCCTGCGGCATGAAGTACTTACACCATCTGTCGTTAACTGTGCCGCCGCGGTATCCCCATTCGTCGCGAAGCAGTTTCTGGTGTGATGCATAGTTACCTGATTGTTGTACAAAGCCCAAACGGCTAAATGATGTCATGATGCCGGCTGTACCGTTCTTTATCACCGCTTCAAAGGGTCTGAGGTAAATTTCACGGAAAGCTTGCTCTGTCGCGAATACTGATACGCCGCCGAAGTTTGCACGACGATATTCTTGATCGTTCGCGAAATAGTGTTTCCAATAGCACATTATTCCCTTGCCGGTTACGCCGGTGTCGATTGCTTTTGCAATATAAGCTGCGAGAACGCCGTCTTCACTGTAATACTCGAATACTCGGCCGTTGAATGGCGTACGGTGTGTGTTGATGCCGCCGCCGCGCCAGCCTGTTGTGCCGTTAAGCAACGCCTGTGTGCCGAGCATTTCGCCCTGGGCCAGCCACAAATCATAGTTCCATGTAGAGGCCGTTACTGGGCATGTCGGCCAGTTTGCGCCACCACCGAATGAAACGGGGCCGTCGCTGCCGGTCAAACCGCCGCTCAACGGGCCTTTGGCACCGGTATAATAAGTCACAAGTTGCTCGTAAGTGAGTGCGTTCATGTAGGCATCCCACTTGGCGTTGTCTGCTTGCTGCTGCTCCGTAAGGGTCCCAAATGTGACCACCCCGTCTACTACCGTTGGTTCATGATACGGAACTCCGGTAAGTGCAGCGCGAAGTACTGTCAAATCAGCTGTCGGTGTAGCCTCTGATGCCTGAGTCCAATTATCTGGCAGATTGTCTACTGAACTTACATACCATGGTTGTCCTGGTTCATCGTTCCAAGGTGTATAAAATTCCTGCGAAAGAAGAGTGGCATGTTCCGCTTCCGTCAAAGTACGGTCTTCTAATGAAACGCCTTCGGGTTGCTTCAAACCGCGATCTTTACGGCTTGCGCTTTTCTCCAATAAGTCGCCGCGGACTGTTGTGAAATCCATGTAACCATCATCCGTAAACACGGGCTTAGCTTCTGCCCCCGTCTCAAGGTCGTAGACAATTTTTATGTCTTGGGCTACGTTGTATGTTACGCTGAATTCAACATCGTGTGAGTTTCTGCGAACTGAGAGCACATAGTCTCCGTGTTCAAGTTCCCAACCACTGAAACCGTTGTTGTTTGCATCGTTCCAGTCAAAGGATGCTAAATCATCAGCCAATATCTGAATGGTCACTATTTCGCTTTCGCCAGGTTGTAATTCTTTCGTTTTGGCAAAGCCAACCATTGCGGCTGAAGCTTTTTCGATGCCGCCGTTATAGTATGGCGGTGTTGAATACAACTGCACTACGTCCTTCCCTGCCATGTTGCCTGTATTTGTTACCTGAACTTTGATTGTAATCTGCTGTGCATTGCTCGTGATAGCTTTGCTTCTTGATTTTCCAGCTAGCTGCCAATCAAATGTGGTATAGCTCTCGCCGCCGCCGAAGGGTACGAAAACAACGCTGTCATACCATGCGTCTGCTTCTGCTTTTGACTTGCCGGATGCGAGCATATCATCATATACCGATTCATAATAGCGATGTCCCATGTATATGCCTTCGCGATATTCAACAAGCGCGAATACCGTTTGGTTTCCATCGGGATCGCGGAAGAATGCATCCGATCTGCCGTCGCCTTCAGCGTTTTGGTTCATAACTGAAACGTTATAGAACGCGGGATCTGCTTTCAAGTCTGCCCACCATGTGCTAGCCACATGGCCGCTAGGATTGACTGCGCCCTTTAAAATTCTGACTGCTTGTAGGCACCCTACTTGCCCAACGCCGCCTACCCACAGAATGGCATCAACGCCTAGATTGTCGTCGGTCTTGGGTTCGGCAAGTTGGGCTACGCCCATTACGTTGGATGAGTTAAGAATGACTATAACTTTGTCAAAGTATTGTTTTGCGTGCCTGATATGAGCTATTTCAAAGTCTTGAAGATCCAGCTCTGTATCAAGTGGGTTCGAGTGACCTTTTGCGTTATAGGTTCTCAGGTCCGCATTCTCTGTTCCCCATCTGTGGAACACTATTACGGCCGCATCTCTGTATGCCGAGTATGTCGAGATCACAGAACTCCCTAAATATGCCTCTGGATCTATCTCAAGATACTGCGCAGAAGTACCAACGCCGCTTGCCACATACGCTTGGTAAATGTTGGCAAGCTTTGGATTCAAGGCAAAGCCCTCTTCTGCAAAGGCATTGTTCCAATTGTATCTTGTGCTTTGATTGTTCTGCCCTGAACTACCTGATCCGCCACCCGATACTACGATATCTTGAGAGGCAATGCCCATCAATGATATCTTTCTCTCATGCTCAGCCAGTGGGAGCGCGCCGTTGTTGTACAACAATACCTGTCCCTCGGCACAGATCTGACGGTTGATTATATCCGCGGTTGCATCTGCCTCCGCCTTGGTGGCGGCGCCGGGATAATATTTCGCTTGGTTCGCCAGATTCAATGTCGAAACGCCGACCGGTGTAAAGACGCCTTCATCAATTAATTCCACTTCCGGTGCTGCAACCAACACTGCCGGGTCTCCCTGTTCTCCCTTTTCGCCTTTGGGGCCTTGTGGCCCTTGTGGTCCTTGTGGTCCTTGTAATCCCTGTGCGCCATCAGCCCCGGGTGCCCCGGTGACGACGACTTGCTCGGGATTGCAACCTGTCAGCGCAAGGCCAAACAGTAACAAGCAAATTAAAACTGATAGTTTTTTCATTTTTTCCTCCTATATTTTTTTTTGAAACTTTATTTTGTTGATGGGTAAAACAATTTTCCTTCTCAAATATTTTTTACTCCTTTCTTTCCTTAATATATGTTTGATTCTAAACGAACTCAAGAAAACATAATCTGATCTCTCTTCCATAACTGCACATTAATCACTTTGACCAATGTCTTCGACAATCATTCTTCGCTTGACTATGATTTTTCTTTTTATACTACAGATATAACCATTTGTGTTACGCATAAGCATAACATATAAGATATAACCCATAATAAATACGATTTGTGCAGGCTTTTGCACGAACTGTGTATATTTTAACACAACATGTGAATAAAATAAATACCTAAAATGAAAAAAGTGACGAAATGTTACAAATCATATAATTTTTATTTTTTTTCATTAATAAGATCTTCTTGTTCTTTTTTCTCGTTTTCAAATATAACCACTGAAATCTTTTTTCACTCTATGTTGTTTTGATTGCACAATTTAAGATAATTTAGAGTAAATAACTAATAGCCTTTCTGTGTGCGACCATATATAGCATTAATTGCCAAACATACTATACTATACGAAAAATAGCAATTTCCATTTCATTTATGCTTAGCGAAAAAAATTGATAAAGTTATGTGCTCTATCAAGCAACACAGGGAGATATCATTTTAGCATATAAGGTAATAACCTTTATAATGCTCACAAAAAAGAGCGTTGTTTTGAATAAACGCCTAAAGAATATCATATACTATTTGTACAATTTAAAGCCCGTAAAACAGGTTTTTTAATCGTCTTCTTCTTCGATTGTTTCCGTTTCTTTGGGAGTCCACGGATAAAAGTGCGATTTCCAAGTCAACTTCCCGATTATGCCATCGAAGAAATACAGTAAGAGAGGCAGGAAGAATAAGACGAAGAACCCAGACAAAAGACCGCCTCTACCGATCAGTTCACCGAGTATCGCAACTCCCTCGATGCTCGAAATAAAATAGAGGGAATACCCAGCCGCCGCGAGAATCATCAGCGAAGTCAATACCGAATGTAATGAATCCTTCAGTGCGATCTTGAGCGCATCCTGCTTTTCCATCGTCTTCCTGGCATCGAGATAATTGTGGGTGAGGAGAATGCCATAATCGATCGTCGCTCCCAACTGAATTGAACTGACAATCAAATATCCGATGAAAATGATTGGTTTCCCGGTAAAATAGGGAATCGCCATATTGATCCAGACGGAGATCTCGATACAAAATACAAGGATAAAGGGCAAGATCAGGCTCCTCAGGGTGATGATCAGGATCAAAAGCACCAATCCGATCGAGACAGCATTGACGATAACAAGATCGCTTTCGACGATTTCCTTGATCTCGGAGACGCTCGAACTGGAGCCGATGATATGATATGTCGACTGGTTTGGATAATACTGAGGCACGATCGCCCTCATCCTAGATACCGCAAGCAGGGCTTCGGGCGATTCGGTGTCGGTCGCGATATTGAAGATGATCCGCGAGTAGTTCTCACTCACCAGTTGTTCTTTCATTTCTTGTGGAAATTGTTCTTCGATCCAGTCAGAAGAGATGAAATTGCTTACGAGCGTCTGAATCTCGGCCGGAACGCTTCCAAGATAAGTGTTGATATCGGTTAAAGTCGAGAGCGCCTGAGCGCTCGCGGTGATCCCATTACTTGCCAGATCGGCGACGATTTGATCGATCATTTGGCGTTCCATCTCGGTCCCAGCAGGAACCAGCACCACGACCATGTTGCTTTTGCCAAAGACTCTGTCGATTTCTTCTTTCTCTTGATACGGCCTTGTTCCCGCGCTCGCCGAAATGGCACTGTCACCGTAGATGAACCGGTTTCGGTTCTGAGCATTGTAGGCCGGGACCAACAAAATAAGAACAGCGGCGACGATGACATAGCGGAGTTTGAAAACGAATTTCCATATGCCCTGAAACTCCGGAAAGAAGATTTTGTGCTCAGTTTTAACCAAAGCTCGGTTGAAAACACGGACTAGAACAGGCAAAAGGAAAAAGGCGGTGACCATACTGATGAGGATGCCTTTGATCATGACGAGAGCCATATCCATCCCGATAGTGTAACGCATGAACATCAAAGCGATGAAACTCGCCACCGTCGTCAACATGCTCGAGGTAACGGGGATAAACGATTTTTTTCTAGCTTCCTTGAGCGCCGCTCTGGTCGAAAGACCGGCTTCCTTGCTCATACGATAGCGATTCAAAATAAAGATAGAATAGTCCATCACTATCGCCATTTGTAAGAGCATCGCGGTTGAGTTTGTCAGGAAGGACACCGAGGGAAAGATGAAGTTTGTTCCCATATTGACGAGAACGGAGACACCGACGACAAACATATAGATCAGAGGCTCGAGCCAGCTCTTGGTGAATAAAACCAAAATGAGCAGCGCCAGCGGCAGGATATAGACGACCACGCCTAAGGTCTCGCTCTCCGTCAATGTTCTGGTGAAATAGGTCGCGGTCGCGGTTCCGGACATCGCGAAAGGTTCCTCGATCAAGGCAAGATACTCTCTGATCTCATTAATCGCTTTAACCGTTGTCGGGGCGTTGTCGGCCCCGTCGAAGATTACCTGAAACAGCACATTGTGATTTCGGTAAAACTGATTCAAACCGGTTATGTCGAATTCGGAGATGTTGAAACCCATGTCTAAGATCGCTTCGTCTAGTTTAACCAATTGCTCGCCCTCAATAAAAGTATCTAGCCATAAGATATCCATGACCCCATCGATGCTTTTGAGGGCATCTTTGTAACGAAGCGCTTCTTCAATCGAGTCGACAGAACCAATCATGACATTTGCCTGTCCCTTGAGTCCGAACTCCGCCTCCATCACCGCAAGCGACTGTTTCGTCTTCATGTCATCGGGAAGATATTTGGTAGAATCATAGTTGATGGTTACAAGCGGAACGGCAAATAATGAGGCGATGACAATCGCTATCCAAAATAAGAGAGCGATTACTGTCCCCGACCATTTTTTAACCCGTTTCTTCTTCATACGCGTAACCTCTCAGCCTATAATTTAGTAATTGACATCAAAGGCTATAATCAAACGCCATAAGGCTATAATATACTACAATCTATTATCCATTTTATTTTATTCTGTCTTAGCCTCATTGTCAACCATCTATGGCAACATCACTCAATCTTCCTTGTTAGATATGATATTCACTACTAAAGCCAATATATGTTCGTATTATTAATTAATATGTTATAAATAAAAAAAAGGAACAGCAGAATTGCAAGTCTGAAATTATTATTGCTTGTTGCCTTTCTCCTTTGTTATTTTCGTATTTGTGTGGTAGTTTATAAGAGTAAGATTATTTTTGGTATTTTGGTTTGTTTTTTAAAGGAGGTGGAATCTTGATTATCGGTATCGATATGGGTGGCACTAATATCGACGGAGTCGTTATTGATGAAGGCCAAATTGTGAGGCAAATCAAGCGGCCAGTGAATAAGGGTGATAACTTTCACAATGTTTGGGATTGTATAAAAGAACTCACAAAGGGGATAAATAAGGAAGAAATACAAAGAATTCAGCTCAGCACCACCGTTTCGACCAATGCCATAGTGGAAAATAAAATTCCCAAAGTGGGGATCATCTTACAGAGGGGGCCGGGACTAAAATGGGAGTTCGACAATTTGTGCGAACATGTTGTAGATGTCACGGGGAGCGTGGATCACAGAGGCATACCAATAAGCAGTGAGACTGCGGATGAATTATTAAAAACAAAAGAGCACTTTCTTTGTAATTCTGTAGAAGCCATTGCCGTCATCGGCAAATTTTCGTCTCGAAACCCCGCTTTTGAAAAACGGACGGCCGAGTATTTGCGAAATGACTATCGCGAGATCACGATGGGGCATACCCTTTCCGGGAAATTGAATTTCCCGAGAAGGGTTAGGACCGCCTATTTCAATGCCGCTGTCCATTCCGCATTCAAATCATTTATAGATAACATAGAAGAATCTCTAAAACGCGAAGGGATCAGTGCCCCGGTTTATATTCTAAAGGCCGATGGTGGGACTATCAATCTCAAAGGCGCCATAACAAAACCCGTAGAGACCATCCTCTCAGGTCCTGCTGCCAGCCTTATGGGAATGACAGCCCTCTTAAAAGAGAAAGAGACAGATCGCTGCCTCCTTGACATTGGCGGAACTACGACAGATTTGTTTTTTCTCGTAGATGGGGTACCGGTCTTTGAACCTTCTGGTATCGAAATCGGCGGCCATAAAACGCTGGTGCGTGCTATTCACAGTACATCTATCGGTCTTGGCGGTGACAGTTATGTCCGCATCGAGGAAGGAGAACTGAAGATTGGCCCAAAGAGAAAGGATCATGCAATCGCCTTTGGCGGAAAATATCTTACACCAACCGATGCCCTCGTCTATCTCGACGCCATGGAAGGCGAATACAAACGCGAAAGCATAGAAGCACTGGCAAGCATGGCGAAAGAAATTCAAATGTCCCCTAAAGAATTTGCCGAGAAAATCATCGACAAATTCTGTAAGTCCATTAAAGAAGTCGTTGAAAGCGCTCTTAAAAAGATCAATGCGAGTCCCGTATATACGATAAGAGAGTTGTTGGCTGACAGAACTTTAAAACCACAGTCGATCGGCGTAATCGGCGGACCGGCAAAAGCGCTTTCCAAATATCTGGAGAAAGTATTCGAGATGCCGGTGGAATATCCCCAAAATCACGAAATTGCCAATGCGATCGGCGCCGCCTTGGCAAGGCCTACGGCAGAGATTAACCTCTTAGCCGACACCGAAAGAGAAATTCTCTCTATTCCGGAAAGAGGCGTCTACGAAAGGATCGATAAGTCCTATGACCTGGAAAAGGCAAAAAAGCGCGCTTTAAGCGAAGTTAAGCTGGCAGGTGAGGCTATGGGCCTAGCACCTGATGCTTCAGAAACCGAAATCGTCGAGGCAAGCAGCTTCAATATGGTCAAAGGATACAGGGTTAACAAAAATATCAGGGTAAGGGCTCAGATTAAACCAGGACTTATTACGAACAGAGAGGATAAAAGGCGATGAAAGCGAAGAACAAACTCGGACTGATACTTTTTCCCGCCTTCGATTGGGCAATCTCGCCCACCCATCCGGAAAGAGAAGAAAGGTTGCTCTATACACAGGATCAATTGCTCGAAGAAGGGATCGAGGATGTGGAGGGAATTCATTTTTTCAATCCTCTGATTGCGACAAAAAAAGACATTGATCGCGTCCATTTTTGTTATCCGAGCAGTGAAGAGCTGCTTACAGAATCTCATTTGATTGCAGCGGGCGGAGTTATGAGAGCTTTCGATGCGGTTCTCAGTAAGGAAACGGATAAGTCCTTTGCGCTTGTAAGACCGCCCGGACATCATGCCCAGCGCGTAGTTTACGGCGACAGGGGTTTTTGCATCGTTAATATCGAAGCCGTCGGCCTTGCCTATGCACGGCAAAAATATGGTGATATGAGGGTTGCCATCGTCGATACCGACTGTCATCATGGAGACGGGACGGAAGATATCTACTGGAATGATCCAGATACCCTCTTTATCTCCTTCCATCAGGACGGCCGAACCCTCTATCCGGGAACAGGGCCGATAGAAGATCTCGGCGGACCGTCTGCCTACGGGTACAATGTCAATATACCGCTTCCGCCATATACCGGAGACGAAGGATTTCAGTACGTCCTTGAAAACACCGTCCTTCCCATTCTCAAGGATTACAAGCCGGATCTCATCATAAACTCGGCGGGGCAGGACAATCACTACACTGATCCCCTTACTAATATGAACTTTTCCGCTCAAGGATATGCCAAACTCAACAGCCGCTTAAACCCCGATATCGCCGTTTTAGAAGGTGGATATTCGATTCAGGGGGCACTGCCGTATGTGAATACCGGTATTATTCTCGCTATGGCTGGGCTTGACTATTCAGGTGTTGTGGAGCCCGATTATCATCTCGGAAAATGGAAACAGTCCGGCATGGTTACCGAGCAAGTGAAGAGAATTTCCGAAGAGGTTCTTCATATTTGGCAACACAAAGAATCTCTTGGGAGAAAGCGCTTTGAGGGCCAGTTTTCCGTGAAGAGAAACCGTCGAGTCTATTATGATACTGTCGGTATCATGGAATCACAAGTTCAAGAATTTAGGCTCTGTCCGAACTGTCCGGGAGTAGATACGATCCAATCTCATAATGATAGGGGAGCAACGCTTCTGGGAATCACGATACCGAGAAAAGCCTGCCCCGCCTGTCAAAAAGAGGGATATGACCTTTTTGAGCAAGCAAAGGGAGCGAGAACAAGAAAAATATTTCTTCAAGACCTGGTGCGAGATGAATTTTTTACGGGATGATCATCAGCGTCACTAAATGTTAAAACAATCAGTTTGCGATTGGATTTTCTTCTGTTTTATATGTGTATTTTATATTCCTTGTTTCTAATCACAAGTGAAGATGCTATTGAATAGTTTTCTATTATTTGGTCAGATACTGACTGTTATATATTTCAGCATAGAAACCATCTTTTTCCAGCAACGATCTATGCGTACCTGTCTCTACTATACTGCCATCATTTATAACCAAAATCAAATCGGCATTCGCTATAGTTGATAACCTGTGAGCTATCACAAATGCCGTCTTATCCTTCATAAGTTTATCCATTGCTTTTTGGATCAAGATTTCTGTTCTAGTGTCCACATTGGAGGTTGCTTCATCTAGAATGAGTAGTTCTCGGGCTGATAAAAATGCTCTGGCAATGGTAAGCAGCTGCTTTTGTCCGCCTGACAAATTAGATGTTCCTTCATCTAGCATAGTGTCATATCCATCTGGTAATGCGCGAATGAAATGGTCCGCATAAGCGTGATCGCAAGCCTCCATGACTTCTTCTAAAGTCGCTCCTTCTTTTGCATATGCTATGTTTTCAAATACGGTTCCCTTAAAGAGCCATGTTTCTTGTAAGACCATTGAAAACAAGTCTCGTACGCTTTCTCTAGATACCGTATTAATATCCACTCCATCAATGTAAATATGACCACTTTGTATGTCATAAAAACGCATAAGCAAATTAACTATCGTCGTCTTTCCTGCGCCTGTCGGCCCGACAATAGCTACCTTTTGTCCTTTTTTGATATCTATATTCAAGTTTTCGATAAGGGGCTTATCCTTCCTGTAACTAAAGTTCACATCTTCAAACTTAACGTGCCCTTCTATCTCTTTTGGCATTTCCCCTTCTATGACTTCCATCTCTTCATGGTCTAGCATTTCATATACTCTTTTAGCAGACACTTTGACTTTCTGCATATAGCCCATACCTTGTGCTATTTGATTTAAAGGCTGACTAAATTGTTTGGAATATAATAAAATTGCAATAACTCCGCCCAGTGATAGAATCCCGTTAATCGCAAGATAGCCGCCCAGCAGACAAATCAATGCATATGTTATACTGCTGGTGAACGTTACGACAGGAACCATCATCCCTATCAGCGTATGGCCCTTGCTTGTAGATTCCGCCATTTTTTTATTTATGCTCGCAGCTTCGTCCTCAACATCCGATTCCAATCCATATGCTTTGACAGTAGCATACCCAGAATAGGTTTCCTCCAACTGTACATAGTATTTTTCTACAATCTCTCTTTCTTTTGTAAAATGCTTCGAGCTTTTTCCCCCGATTATCGTAGCTAATACCATCGAGATTGGGACAACACCAATCACCACCAAGGCTAGTTGCCAATTTATAATGATCATCATGACCATCATCGCTATAACTTGGAAAACGCCCATTATTAATGTATCGATAACTTGATGTATAGTATTTCCCATATCGGACACATCGGACACTATTCTTGAAAGCAGTTGACCTGGCTCCGTTTTATCCACATAACTGACTGGTAACATTTTAATTTTGTCTGACATCTGAATGCGGATATTTGCCGTAAAGTGCCTACTGACGGTAAAGTTCATGACTAGCATTTTTATATACGTTAGGATAGATTTTATAACATATATGGCAAGTAGCAATAAAATTGGCATCGACACTGCTTGCATTAAATCAAATGTTTGATCCGTTCCCTTTACAAGCCAAAAATGATTTAAAATATCGACTATTTCTTTTGTAAACAGCGGTGCCACCATATTGGTCGCAATGACAAGTATAGCTAAAACACTCCCCACTATTAGTCCGGAGCGGATTTTTTTAGCTTCAAACAGCAATCTTAAAACAGTTCTATCTCTTTCTTTTTTAACACGAGGTTTTGTTGATTTACCCATCAGCATTCCCTCCTGTTTTTGATAGTGACTCATCTTGCTTTTCTCCACCTGATAACGCGAGGTTTTCGTTTAATAACACTCCACCTGTTTGAGATAAATAGATTTCCTTGTATATTTTGCATCCTTCAAGTAGTTCTTTGTGCTTACCGCTTGCGATTATTTTGCCCTTATCTAAGACATATATCCGATCACAACTCATAGCGGAAGCCACTCTTTGAGTTATAAATATCTGCGTAATGCCAGCTAGCTTTTCATTTAACTTTCTTCTGATTTTAGATTCGGTTAAAAAATCCAGTGCAGAAAAACTGTCATCAAAAATGTATATCGGTGATTTTTTCAAAATAGCTCTTGCGATTGCCAGTCTTTGTTTTTGACCGCCTGATAAATTACTGCCTGAATGTTGAATTTCATAATTCAAACCTTCATCATGCTCTTTTAGAAAACTCTCCAGTTGGGCATCTTTTAATGCCTCTAACACCTCTTCATCATTTGCATCCTTTTTTCCCATCAGCACATTGCTTTTAACTGTTCCTTGGAAAATGTTGGTTTTTTGTAGTACACAGGCAATGTTCTTCCTACGTCTATGCACGCTTACTTTACTGACTTCTTCACCGTCAAAGTAGATAGTACCAGCAGTATTATCAAAAAAGCCCATCAGTAGATTTACTACAGTTGTTTTCCCAGATCCAGTCCCGCCTATGAAGGCTACTTTTTCGCCTTTTTTTATTTCAAAATTTAAATCAGTCAGTGATGGAGCAAGAGCATTAGGATAGGTAAACCTAACATCTTCAAAGCGGATATTCCCAGTGAGCGGAAGACTGTCAGCTTCTGTAATTGGCTGGATCCCTTCAGCATCCAATACTTCTTTAATGCGCTTATAGCTAACTTTAACCCTGGGAAACATTGCAAATGCATGCGTTATATTCATAATGGAAAACATCGCAAGCGAAATATATTCAATAACAGACACAATATTGCCCGCACTAAGGGCACTCCCTGGTCGCTGCATTTTAAGTGCTCCCAGTGTATAAACAAGGATTACGATAAGGTTAAGTGTTAAAATAGACACTGGCGGGACTATGCCCATATGTACATTAGCTTTAATAATGTTTTCCGCCATCACATTGGTCGCGTCTTTAGCTCTTTTCATTTCTTGCTCTTCTTTATTGAAAGCCCTAATAACCCTGATGCCAGTCAGTCTCTCTTTTATTATCGCGTTTTGAATATCGATATACTCATCGCTTTTCATCCAAAGCGGTGTCGTTTTTTTAGAAACGAAAATTAATATCGACATAAGCACAGGCACACTGGCAAACATAATGAGAGCTAACGACCAGTCTCTAATAAAAGCTAAGACGGTTCCGCCTATCAAAAGCACCGGTATAGTAACCATATTGCTAATTGCAGTGGCTGCCATCATAGTTACAATCCAAGTGTCTTCTGTCGATCTAGTTAGGAGCGAAGACGGCCCAATTTTATTTACGGTTTCATATGTTAAGGTATTAGCTTTATGAAACACCATGTCTCTAAGTCTTCTACCATACGAAGCATAAACTTCAGCTAGTAACTTATTTACCACTAAGCTAATCATTACTCCGATTATACTAAGAACTAGCATTAGTACCGCGTTTTTCCATACATAATCAAAGTCCAACTGGTTTATACCTTTATCGATAATCTCACTAAGCAGAGTGGGCAACGCAAGAGAAGCTGCTACACCAACAAGTAGCAACACAGAAATCAATATTATCCTTTTCCGATCCGGCTTAAGCAATGATATAAATTGTTTCATGTGTATTTCCCTTTCAATTAATTCAGTAAATATAGTATCATTTATTTTTTTAAAACACAATTTAAACCGTTATATATTGACTTTTGTGTAATCTGTAAAATAAATTTAATATAAAACTTTACAATAACGCTTTATCCCCGTAAAAAAAGGGCTTGAATTGTATCAAAACCCTTGTCATAGTATGGGTTGTGTAACCTATTTTAATACAAATGCGCACCCTTAGTGAGAATTTACACACTCTAACCCCATTTTTACGCACCCCTGCTAAAAAGTAGTTTTCTTTCGTATTTAAGTATGCATATGGTATCATAACCTACTATTCAAAAACCATAGCTGATCAAACCAAAAACTTCCGTTTTATAACAATCAAGTGCTTATCCGCTTCAATTAAATATAGCAGGATTCATGAATGAATCCTGCTATAATGTCCTTGTTGTAGATTATTAACTTTTTTTGATTGAGTACTTTTCTAAAAACAGGCCTGAAACTCCAATTATAATTAACAAAAACCCAAAATATGTTTTTCCTTTTGCGACAATATCAAGTATAATGTCATTACTCAAGTCAACTGCATTAAGGTTATTGTTAGAAATATAATAAGGAGTGATAAAAACGAAAAGCAGTCCTATGGTTATAATAATGCCATATAATGCTACGAATAATAATTTGCTCTTTTTCATACTATCACCTAAATCAATACATCTAGCATGATAATTTCTTCAAAAGTTTGGGTTTTTGTGCTGACTGGTATTCCCAAAAAATATCTTCTTGTAACAAACTCTATATTCACATGATATTCTCCATTATATCTCATAGCATATGGATAAGCCGGTATGGTTTCGAATAACATTCCTGGATATACAGTAACTGCGACATCTGGATTGTTATTAAATGTTGTATACTCCCAAGCAGCGCCTTCGGTTAGACTTAACCATTGAGCATTCATGTTTGGTATTTGAATCGTCCTTGTTTCTTGGTAAAAGTAACCCAATCCTAGTGTTGAAGAAAATTCAGAGTTTGCAGAAACACCATAACCGTCTTCTCCAACATCCGCACCAATGCTTTTGGTTCTCCCAAGCGTTAGATTGATATTAAATCCAGATGTAATCGTTCTATATGAAATTTCGTTCTTTGGCCAGTAATCCAGCTTTTTCGGTTGAGCAGAGTACCACGTCCCATAACCATATTCAATATGTTTTTCCAATTCCCCAGAAACTAAACCATAATAACTTTTATATCTATCATCATATGAAGATTCTACCGCTGCATTACCCGATGTAAATTGAACTTTACTTTCAACCCTAAAAATGTAATTCGATCCAACTGTATATCTGAATACTAGGTGTTCATGAACAACATACGAATATGCACCATATATATCTGTTCCTCCTAGAATCATTATAGGAGATCCAAAATCTTCACCTTCTGATAATAATTCAATGTTATTACTCAAATATAGAACTTGATTATCTGTTGTAATAGTGTTTGAATCATGAATATCGCTCTTATCATCCTTAAATTTCTCATAATATTGATTGAGGTACCTATCAAGATCAATTTTCTTTTCGTTCTTTGATACATCTTGTCCTGAAATTCTATATCGCCTTAGTGTGTTATTATTATCATAATAATATAGGACTCCGAATGTGTTTGATAATTCTTGACCAAACAATATATCATAGACATTTCCTGTCAAGTTATAGATAACCACTAAGTATTTTGGGTCTAAGTATTGCCTTAATGAACTGTAAATACTTGAATCGCATATATTCGCGGCTACAACCATATCTTTTGATACTACAACATTATTAATATCATCAACTATCTTGACATTATTCGTGCTTGTTGCAGATACAGTAATCGTTACACTTAAAAAATAAGCAAGCAAATAAGTAAGTATCAGAATAAATATTTTTTTCATTCTTCAATCAGCACCTTTATTTTAAATTTATATGTAACAGAATTATATCAAATCAATAGTGAATTGTCAACATTTCATCTCGCATGTTTTTTTTAAAATTGGATTAGTTGAATTTTAATCAGTATTTAAAAATGAAATCATATACATATAAAACAAATCATTAAAGAGTTAAGTAAGCAAGCCAGTTATGAAATTTTGTAACTGTTAGAGAGAGAAAATTAAGAGTGGAATCCCTACATATAGTAATCGTGTAGAAATTCAAAGTAGTCGTGTAAAAATCATTTAGATCGTGTAAGCATCTATTTTTCAATCTAATTTTATCCTAATCTTTGATTGCTTTTCATATTAAAAACTACACTTTAAATTGAGGAAAAACCCTTATTAAAGTTAAAAAAGGCTTGATACTAGGGCGATTAGTAAATCGCTTTATTGTATCAAACCTATGCTTCATATATGGTGCGGTTGATGGGACTTGAACCCACACGTCCGATGGACACTACCCCCTCAAAGTAGCGCGTCTGCCATTCCGCCACAACCGCAAAGCAATATCTATTATAGCCGAAAACACATGTTTTGCAAGTGTTTCCGGCTATGATCTTAAACTAGTCTTTGAGTTTGGAAAACTGTTGGATGCCGCCTTTGAATTTCGGAGGGTTCTCCCCTTGGATCAGCGGCAAAGCGTAATCGATAAATTCCTGGGTGACGCCATTCGCTTCCGCATTGATCATCGAGCGAGGCACGCCTCTTTCGGTATTGGCGCATTCGATCAGGGGATGGAGAGAATAACCAACCTCGTAAGGATCGTTCTTTATTCTCTGGATTGTGACCATCATATTGCTCTTGCCCTTGATAGCTGCTTCGACGGCATAGGCGCCGACTTGGATGGCCTCGTTCACATCGGTCAGGCTTTGAAGATGGGCGGCCGCTCTTTGAGTAGAACTGAATTCGACAGAGCGGGAGGGAATGCCGAGATCGGATGCGATCGTGCCCGCCAGTTTTGAAGCGACGCCGCCGAGTTGGAAGTGCCCAAAGGCGTCTCTGTACCCGGAACTGGAACTGATGAAGATACCTTCCTTGTTGGTGATGCCTTCGCTGACGGCCACCAGGCATTGTTTTTTCTTTTGATAGACTTGCTTGACGTTTTCTTTGAATTTTTCGACCGAGAAAGGAATCTCGGGAAGATAGATGAGGTCGGGGCCGAAGCCGGAAAGGTTGGCGATGCCGGCAGCGGCGGTCAGCCAGCCGGCGTGGCGGCCCATGATCTCGACGATCGTGACTTTGCCGTTCGGATAGGCAAGCATATCATAACAGATCTCCATCATCGTGTTGCTGATGTATTTGGCAGCCGAGCCGTAGCCCGGGGTATGGTCGGTGTGGGGCAGGTCGTTGTCGATGGTCTTGGGGATGCCGATGATCCGGCAGTCATAGTCGATATTTTTCATGTAGTCGGCGATCTTGGCACAGGTGTCCATCGAATCGTTGCCGCCATTATAGAAAAAATAGCGGATATTGTACTTTTTGAAGATATAAAGCAACCTTAAATAATTGGAATCATCCTCACGAAAATCCTTGAGTTTGTATCTGACAGAGCCGAAGGCGGAACCGGGAGTGTGTTTCAAGAGTTCGATCGTCTCTTCATCTTGTCTGTCGATGAAAAAAAACTCTTCGTTGAGAGCGCCCTTGATCCCGTGCTTCATGGCGATGACCTGACCGATTTCCTTGTGTTTCTTGGCTTCCTTGATCACGCCGTAAGCCGAGGCGTTGATAACACTGGTCGGTCCTCCGGACTGACCGTAGAGAATATTTCCTTGTAGTTTGCTCACAATATTAGACTCCTTCCACTAGTGCTTATCTTAACATATATGGAGAATATAAGAAAGATTTTTTTACCAAAACTTCCACTTTCATTTTTTATCCGACTTGTCACCTAGGTCAATGATTCGAAAAACTTCTTGCAGTCTTGTCTTACGACCTGGTAGACGCTGCCGTCAGGAGTTCGGGACATAAAACCGTAATCGACAAGGTAGCGCCTGATGATCGCCCAGTCATGGTAAATCGGCTTTAAAATCTCATTGACTTCCCTTTCATGATAAGCCCTGCTGGGATCAAAGGCTTGAATGATCGTTATGAGCGTCGCAAACTTCCTTTTCTCCTTGGCGGGAAAAAATTTGAGGATCAAAGGTTCGGTCGAGACAAAAGCCTTGGCAGTAATTTCTTTGAATTCCCGGTTGGTGAAAGTGAACATGATGACCTCCTCTAGGATCAATCATAGTAGATTTCTTCTTTAACAAAGATGTTCTTGATCAGCTCCTGTCCGGATTCTTCACTGAGCAGGTGTTCCTGTTTCAATGTTTCAAGATAATCGGAGAGTTCTTCGAGATCAACATCTTTTGCGAGGCTGGATAGTTCTAGGACCCGCGGGAGCTCCCGCATAACGATTTCCTTCTGCAGGGGATCATGGAACCCCAGGCGTGGCGGGATCGTGACGAAGTCGTAGATCTTGGGGATATATTTACCCGTCTGCGACGAAACCAATTGACCTCTTCTTCTAAAGAAGATCCTGGGAGAGGACGGGGATGAAAGCAGGTAAATCGCCTTGGGATCGAGGCCCGCGAGACCTTCGGTGAAGGCATCGCAAGTGATTAATACATCAATCTGACCTCTTACAAATTTCTTGTGAATCTGAAAGCGCTCCCCAAGGGGAGTATCGGGAGAGAGTATGTCAACGTTCAGTTTCAAGGAGAATTCGAGCGCCTCTTTGATATCCTTAGCTTGGGAACGTTCTGCATAGACAATGATCCGTTTCTGCTCAAAGCGGGGCAGAACATAGAGAAAGTCGTTTTTCTTGTTGTAGGCGCATTCGATGATGGTCTCTTTGTTAATCTCGTATTCTGTTTGTTTTTCTTCTTTTTTCGAGTCGTCTAATTTTTCGCTCTTCAGTCTTGAGATTAAGGAGGCGAATTGTTTGTATTCGGAATACTCGGCGATGATCATCTCCGAGAGAAGAGCGATGTATTCGTATTCGCTGTGAGTGTTCCCGATGGCGTCTTTCAAGGAATGCTCGGTGACGACTTCTTTGAATTGTTTTTTGAGGAAACTCGCCTTCTCAGGTTCTAGCCAGTCGAGCGGCATCGAGGTGATACCGATCCTTCCGCCTTCTTGAAACGGATGGATCGAGACGATCGCCTGCTTCTCGCCTAAGAGCGTGCATTCGTCAAAGATGTAAAAAGCGGTGTTCTTATTTCTCGCGAACACCATTTGGAAAGTCTTGGTCACGAAGAGTTTGTAGGTAACGAAGACGAAGATGATGTCCTCTCTCAATTTCAGCCTCAGGATATCGGTGAAATAGGGATCTTTGACTTCTTCCTCACTTGCGAAGGTGATCAGTTGTTTCTTGGGATATTTCTGTTTGCAGGTAGTGACCCACTGGTTTATTTGATGAAGGTTGGGACAGACGACAAGGGCGATTGTTCGTGGTTTGTGGATGATGAACTGATCGAGCGCAAACAAACTGGTGAGCCTCTCCCCGGATTCCGAGGGAACGATCATCAGACCTTGCCAATCATTCGCACTGAGTTTGTCGATCGTTTCCTGCTGGTCGCTTGTCATTTTATATTTGGTCTTGTTTTCAAGAATATAGAAATAGGGATTATATTCTGAAGCTAGTTCCTTGAAATCAGCCAACAACTCCTCTGGAAGAGAAACGGTGAAGTACTGATCGTCGTGATTATTCCATTCTTGATCGAATTCCATCTGGAAATCTTGAATCCGGAGTTTGCCTTGCTGGTCCCAGGAAACGAAGACATCGACGTTTTCCTGACTTGTATCTGTGGGGAAAAAAGTCCCATGGAAACAGACAGTATCCTCATCTTCTTTGACCAAAGTGATCTCATCATGGACCTGTGCTTCTGCCTTCGGGATTGAGACCTTGATCTCAAGAACTCCAGAAACGATCAAATGCGAAAGATAGGCAACCTGCCATACTTCATTATAGGGAATATCCCTTTTGAAAGGTTCGACAAGGTTCTTGCGGAGAGTTGCCGCGATAGCGTCGGGGTCATTGTCTTGGAAAGCCTGATGGAGTTCTGGCTGAATCTCATAGGTAACCAACAGTTTCAGTTTGCCGCCTTGTAGCAAAAACTGCAGCAAAGCTTCTTTGGACTGCAAAATCCAATCGTAAGAAAGCGTGAACACACGACGCTCGATAATCTGGGCATTATGATAAAGAGGTAAGAAGACTTTCTCGTAACTGTCCTTCAGCCGGTTTGAAACGCAAATAGGTAAATTGACACTCTTGATTGGCACCGATGTTCACCTCCTATAATGAAAACAAAATATTGAATGGCAAATTTATGATATAAAGCTTCAGTTTTATCGAATAATTTGTTTGATAAGCAGCCGATAGCCATTCTCAGGCGTTATTATCGTAATTTTATTATAGCAGAAACAACCCGAAAAATAGCAATGAATTTAGGCCTCCCACAAAAACAATGACTGAAAACAATAAATACACATTATTTGTGAAAGTAAAAACGGCTTACACGATAATCGGCCCAACTTACATAGTTGTAGTGTGAAATCTTATATTTTTTTTTGATAACTCTCCAAAAGAGGTAGATCCGTTTGCATACTCCTTACATATTCTAATCATTAAATTGTAGTTGTATGTGTTTTCTACCATAAAAAAAAGACACCTCCAAAGTGTGCGCCTGCGGTTGGGTAACCATAGGTATTACATGAATCTAAACTATTATGTTTATTTCATGTATCAATTCTGGAGTATCATATCAATATATCTTTACTCCTTTTTTTAGTATTTCATGTAATAGATCAAAATTATTTTCTAATTGTTTCACAGTTAATAAATCTATTTTTTTATTAAATAATTTGTTTCTTAATGTTTCTATTAAATTATAATAATCTAAACCAGTTATACTTGTTGATATTAATAAGTCTACATCACTTTTTTCATTTGGAGTTCCTTCAGCATATGATCCAAATAAGTAACAATATTCTACATCCAAATTATTAAAAACTTGTTCACAAGCTTTTTTAATTTGCTCAACTGAAAGGATACCGGTTGTCTCATCAATATAATCATATTTTTCTAATTTTTCCATCATATATAAATATTTCATTGAAGTTCTTTTAGATTCATCATTTTCATAATTTTGATAAGTCCGAATCGGTATTCCAAGATATTTAGCACTTTCAACTTGTGTTAATTTTTTTCTAATTCTTAATTCTTTTAATGACATAATGTCACCTCAACTAAATAATACCACAATATTTTTGTTAACGCAATTATTGCGTGTTAATCGCTTTATTTATACGCAATTATTGCGTGTTTGGTTGCATAAGTAAATGTTAAATCTTGATTTAATGAAACTAATCTTTCAAATTCATGGGCTCTTATTCTATAAATCATTCTTTGAACTTCCGCAAAACTAACAACTCTTTTAGTACTGCCTACTCTAATATAAACACCTTTCGAATTGGAATTTCCACCATCTGTATGAAAATATGGTTTATTTGTTTCGCTTTAAATTTCTATTTTAAAAAGTTTTGGGTTAGGATAGATATCGATTAAGTAATCAACCTTAAGTTCAAAAGCATTACTAATCCAATTTAATAGAGTTTCTTCCCAATCCTTGGAATGTCAACTAAAAAGTGGATATTTCATTTAAAAGACCTAATCTTGTAAATTACTAGTAATATCTATAAAAAACTCTTTACTCCAAAGATCTAATTTTCTTTTATCTTTTATAAACGCAATAACATCCTCTTTGGCATTTACATAATCGATACTCGAAAACTTTTTATTTAACATGTCTTTTAGTTTATCAATTGTTAATTCTTCTTTTTCATCAAAATGACCTGTTTGTACCATTCGTGCTTTTAGATGTCTTAAGTTAACTTTAGCATTTTTAGAAAGATAAAAAACATAATCGTATAAATCCCTACCTTTAACTCTACTCTTCCATCCCCTACATAATACCGCATGAATTTTACCGGCAAATAAAGAAGGCATATCATAAAGTTTTACTTGATATGGATAAGGAATTAATCTAAACTTATTTTCAAATGAGGCATATGCTGGTGGATTAATATCAATTTCAAACTTAATTTTAATTAGTTCTCTTGGATTTATGTTTTTAATATCTATATCATTTTCATAAAAAGTAATAATATGCTCTTTAGTTCCGCCTTTTAAAAAGGCTGATTTAATATTAGAATCTATTTCTTTAACTTTTTTTTCCACTTTAAAATTAAGTCCAAGTGAATTGGCTTCGTTTTCAATATAAGAAAAATATTGACTTAAGTCAAAATCATTGTTTGGAGTTACAAGCGAAAAATCTAAATCTTCTGAAAATCTATCTAAACCATAAAATATTCTTAAAGCTGTGCCGCCATAAAAAGCCGCATGATTAAAGAAATTTGATCTCGCAAGTCCGGAAAGAACTACCTCTTGAACCACTTCTTTTAAGGCGTTCTTTTTATCTTCTAAATTGTTTATTTCATAATTACTTAACATTTGTCTAATAATAGTCATTTAAACCCTACCACCCCTTATTAATTTTTCCAATAATTTTAAATTAGTTGATTTATATTTACTGCTTATTTTTATAATGAAATCAAAATCTAATTTCTTAAACATATCTTCATCTATTCTTAAATCATTAAATAATAAAAACTTCAACTCTTCAAGATTTTTTACTGGCCTTAATGTGTATAATTTATCACATAGAGCTTTTTCAACACTCGCTATTTGATAACTATAACCATTTTCCATCACGGTTTTAACCCCAAACCTAAAAACACCTTCTGGTACATCTCTATACAAATAATCCCCAAAATAGTTAGAATAAGTCTTTTTTTTGTTTTTCTTAAATGTTGCAGATGTATAAGTTTTATAGATGCCCTCAGGTATTAATCCGTTTATAGATAATACATAATCAAAAGATAAATATGACGGACCATAAATATAACCAGAAAGGTAATACCCAGGAGTATTTTTGTCACTTTCATATAGTCCTCTTTTCAGTTGAATTATTTTTTCGTTTCTTAAATCTCTTGAAATTTTACCCATAACATCAGAATAATTTTTATTAATTTTTAATAAATCTTGAGTCGTATATATCATAATTGCCTCCAGTTAATTGTATTATATCACATTATTTGGAGGAAATAAAGATTATATTATAATAACATTTGTAATTTAAAATCAATTTCTATTGAACTTTTTTGCAATTAATTGGACTTTTGTTCAATATTTTTTGTTTAATCTTTAAGTTATCAATATTCATCATCTTATCTTCAAAATTCATAAAACCAATAATTTTTTAAAACAATCATTTAAAATTTTAAAAAAGGCATCTCGGTAAAGATGCCTTCAAATATTTAATTTAAGAGAATTCAACTCCCATCACTGGAGCCTTTTTATCGCTTAAAGGAGCCGTTTTAAAAGACTATAAAACGATAACTACTATAAAAATCCATCAAGAGGAAAATAGAGTATTTCTTATATACTTTATAAGGAAAGTTGACACACACAAGGGCATATTCACAAAACTACTATAATTGATAATTTTAAGGTAAAACGCAGTAGTTTTGAGACATTTTAAGGTAAATTCAAATGTTACTTATTTTAATTCTATTATGTAACAAAAATAAATACTACTCCATCATTTCCATAATCACTATCTTTTTTAACTTCTTTTTCATATTTTAATTTTGACTCATAATATGGGGATGTTGTGGTTAGCAACATATGTTTAACTTCTCCAGGGAAAAATCCATTTATAAGTCCTTCTCTTTTCATCTTTGATAACGATTTTATTACAGCGTTCTTTGATTGCGAAATTCCAGATGTTGATCCATAACCTGTAAGAACCTTAAATGACTTGTTTTCTTTTTTTACAATTTCTCTTAATTCTTTCCCTATTTGTTTAATTGGGATTTCTCCATAAAAATCATTATAAATTTTCATATTTCATCATCCTTTAGAATTTTATATATCAATCTACAAATTCCACAATAATCCTTGTTTTCTACAATATATGTGCTTGCTTCTAGGATATCATTAATAGCATTACTAACAGCTACTCTATTAGTCGCATGTTCAAATAGACCAAGGTCATTTAAAGCATCACCAACAACTATTATTTGACTATTTTCAAATTTATAGTAATTTTTCAATGCAACATAAGCATTATTTTTTCCTGCATCAATACTTACAAACTCAGCAAATCTTTTATCGCTAACATATGCCTTACATTTATTAGGATATCTATTGTCGAGAAACACACTAAATAATTCTATTTTTTCTAGTGAATAAACATCGATTTTATAAATATTAATTTTTAAGTCCTTAACATATTTAATCAACTATTCACAATTATCAAAAAGAATTTTATTATTATATTGCTTCCATCTATATGAACTAACATCAACATTATGTTTTATTAACGTGTTGTCTTTGCTCACTAAAGAAAACGGAATGTTGTTTTCTGATACTGATAAATAATTAATAGAATCAATAACTAGATTTTCACTCAATGGAACTTCATAAATGATTTTATTTGTTTTGCTAAATGTGATTAATGACCCATAACAGCAAATTATCATCATTTCATCAAGTTGCGACAATTTAGAACTGGCAATTTTTCTTCTAATTGATGACCATTCTCTTCCGGTAGCAATCGAAAAATAGCCACCTGCTTCTTGATATTTCTTTATAGCTTTGACATTTTCTATTCTTATTTCTTCTCCTGTGTGAACCATAGTCTTACCATAATCCGCAATAATTAACTTATATTTATTCACTTTTTATACTAAATTCATCATATGAATGATTTTTACTAAAACCAATTGTGTCCCTATAAACTTTTTGTAAGTTCTCGATTGTTAGTTCAGTTCTTGCTTTACCATTTAAAACTATTTCACTATCATCAATAACAAGTACGTCTGCATCTAAATAAAGAGCATGATTAGGATTGTGTGTAGTAAATATAATTGTTTTGTTTTCAGTCAAGTTTTACCTTACAGGGATCGCTTTTTCCTTTCCAACTGTGTACAGCTACTAACATTTGGATGTCTTAGAGAAAATAGGACATTCATATATACTTTTGGGCTATTTTAAGGACAAATTAAGCGCTATTTATTTTTCATAATCAATTCTAAAATAGTCTAAATATTTTTTGAACTTATCTTGTGCTGCAAGACAAGTGTCAATTAAATAACCTTTTTCATTATTCCATTCTTTTAATCCTCTATAATAAAACAGTTTGAGATTTTCATCAATAATAAACGGAACAATATTATGTTTTAAGCATTCTTTAAACATTATTAATCTTCCCACTCTTCCGTTTCCATCTTGAAATGGATGAATGCTTTCAAATCGATGATGAAACTCAACAATATCATGAAATGATATAACTTCTTTATCATTATACCAAGCTAACAACAATTTAATTTCTTTTTGAACATCTTCAGGCTTAGTTGTCTCTTCACCACCAACTTCATTTGGTGATTTTTTATAATTACCTACAGAAAACCAACTTTTTCTACTATCAGTAGTCCCATTTTTTAATATCATATGAAGCTCTTTTATTAACCTTTCAGTTATTTTATAGTTAGCTCTATCAATAATTAGATCCACACATCTAAAATGATTAGCTGTCTCTAAAATATCATCAACATTTATCACTTCTTTTTCTAGTCCCAGCGTATTAGTTTCATAAATGAATCTTGTTTGATCGTGTGTAAGACGACTACCTTCGATATGATTGGAGTTATATGTAAGTTCAATTTGGATTTTATGATAAATCCCGCCTTTAAGTTTAGATTTCTTTTCTTCTTTTAAAATATCTAAAAGTGTTTTTTTAGTGATCTTCTTTCCTTTTCGCTCTGGCTTAATACTATCACTAGGGATCATCCAGGTTTTACCAGAAAGGATAGCCCCTGGTACTCTTCCCTGATTACAATAATTTCTTACGCTTCTTTCTGATAAACCCCATTTTTTTGCAATATCTGATACACTTAAATATTTCATATTTTTCAATTCTCCTATATTTTCATTATATAATATTATCGGCAATGTTACAATATTAAATAATTATCTTTTTGTTGTATTTGCCGATAATATTATAATAAAAAGGCGCTTTTGTTGGGCGCCTAAAAATATATAATTATCTATTATCACTACAATGCCTTAAATAAAATTAAAATCTCAGTTTACACATTATAGCAGTTAAATACTGTTTTGGAAGCCAATATATTGTTTAAAGGAGCCGTTTTAAAAGATTTTAAAACGATAATTACTATAAAAATCCACCAAGGGGAAAACAGAGTACTTCTTATATGCTTTATAGGGAAAGTTAATACAACCAAAGGCATATTCACAAAACTACTATAAATGATACTTCTGTGGGAAAACAAGGTAAAATCTAGCACTTTTGAGATACCTGTTTTCCTTTTTTAAGTTCATCCCTAGGTGAGTAGTTCAATGTTTGTTTGAATTACTTTTCACTTTAAAACAACCCATTTACCATCTTTAGAACTACCCTCATATTTAATATAACCATCTTCAGTTAACTTAGCCAAATCTCTTTCTATAGTTCTTTGGTTTAAGTTAAAGATATCAGATATATTTTTAGCTGTAATTGTTGGCTCTTCCTTGATTAATTCTATTATATTTTTACGGCGTTGTTTCGGCGACAATTTTTGACCGACATTTTGACCGACACTTTCACCGACATTTTGACCGACATTTATCCCCTCGTAATTTAAATTCTTCAAAACTGTAAAGAAAGCTGATTCAGTTGATCTAAATTCAGGTATTAGTTCTTCATTGTATTTTTCCTCAAATTCATAAGCCTCTACAATCTTCTTTAACCCTGAACCTCTTCTTTCCATTAAATTCATTCTTGCGAATAAATCAGCGATAACCGGATTTCTTCTTACAGATGAAATATTAAATATATCTCTATCTTGAATGAATGTTCCATCATACATTCCACCGGGAGATACTATTTCTATTCTATCATCATATATATCGATATGAACTTCACTGCCTATAATAGTATAGTCTCTATGTACTAATGCATTTACTATTGCTTCTTGAACCGCTCTTTCTGGATAGTCTGGATATTCAACTCTATATACTGGACCTTTCTTCCACATCTTCCTATTATTTCTTTTCACAAAATCTAAAGAAGCTTTTAACAAATATAATAAATTTCCTTCATATTCTTGATCATCTAAAGCTTCCAATAAACCATGTGTTTTAGTAAGTCCGTTCCACCTTGTACAAAAAACTCTTGATTGATATACTTGATAACCATCAGCAAATAATGCTCCAGCAATAGTTAAAACTCCATTTTCATTAACTAATCCAAAAGAATTTAAATCCTTTTCCTCGAAATTTGAGCCACTTCTATTATTGTATTCTATTCTTAATTCTTTAAATGTCACATTATCAATATGTTTATCAGATAACAAAGAATCATAAGTTTGTTTTTGGCCTTTTAGTGTAAGATTTAATAAATCTACACTTGTAGCAGTTACACTTTGATTTCCTACTCTTTTATAAGCTGTTCTAGAACCACTTTCGATAAAATAATAAGGTGTATTTCTACCTTCAAAAATTGATAAAATTATTATTGTTCCTTCATTAAATTCTTTTATCTCCATATCAAACTCAGGGATAGGATCTATTCTCGATTTTATTGTTTCACTAATAAATTCAGAATCTTTCTTAAAATTATCTAAACCTTTAATCTCATTATCTTCAGTTACACCAAATAGTATCTTCCCACCATTACTATTAGAAAAAGCAGAAACACTCTTTAACCAAGATTTAACTTTATTTCTTTCAAGTTTTTCTTTTTTGTCATATAAGTTGGTTTCACCAACATAGATTTCAGTTGACATAAGATAGATCACCTCTATTTTATAATAGAGTTTTGTGTGTTGTTTTACTCTTTTTTATCTTTAATTTAAACTGTCAAGAATTTCTTGATAGTTGAATTTTAAATAATTTTACCATCAAAATATACCAGATAAACAATAACAGCTGTTACAAATATACAATAAGTATTATTAATAAAATCAATTGTCAAAAAGAAAAGACACCTTTACAAAGATGTCTTCATATATTTAACTCCATAAAGTTCAACTTCTGTTGCTGGAGCAAGCGAGGGGAATCGAACCCCCAACAGTTGCTTGGGAAGCAACGGTTTTACCATTAAACTACACCTGCAAAATAATCCCTTGATATCGATATCTAATATACACTAATCCTAGAAAAAAATCCATCAATTTGGCAAAAAAGTGTTGATTTCAGCCAAGTATCGGCCTAATACGCATACAATTCTCCGAGTTCTTCATAAACGCTGATCGATAACGCCCCGAAATCAAGTTCCTGTTTCTTTATGATATTAGGATTACCAATAATATCTTTCAAAAACAAGGGCCGCTCAATCGAGCGGCCCTTTGTCAGATTATTTGTTTTGTTTAATCGAGGCCATCACTTGTCGGACTTGTTTTTCCGAAGGGGTCCGGCCCATCTGCGACATCATCGCCCGCACCATCTGCTCGTTGATCGGGGGATTCTTGTCAAGATAGTTTTTGAAAAAGCGCTTTGCCAGGAAGAATCCAAGGATCAATCCTGCTAAAAGCGTGACGATCGGCAAAACAATCTGTAACCATAAGGGCATTGTCACCACTCCTTTTTGTCTTTATCATTGTATCATAAGCCACCTAACGCTGACAAGCGGAAAACCATTCGCAGGAACAAAAAAATAACATTTGATTCTTTATCCGATAAAATCTTTACAAAGCAGGGTTTGCTTGTTAAAATAGTATCGAACACAAAGATTGAGGGAGGGATGATTGTGCCAAGAAAAATTCTGGATACTTGTATCGCCTGCGGCACTTGTAAAGAAAGTTGCCCGGTCGACTGCATTACCGCCGGTGATATCTACGTGATCGACCCTGAACAGTGCATCGACTGCGGTGTTTGTGAAATCAACTGTCCGGCCAACTGTATCATCGTCGAATAAGTTTCTCAAAGCAGCGCACAGCGCTGTTTTTTTTATAAAGCCAAGTCGCCAAACACAGGATTTGTTTATATATTCAGCGGCTGGATAGCCCTTGAAGCAATCGGTGACGCGGCGCAATCTTGATCAGGACTCCGTCTTCCATACGCATGACATAGTCTTTCTGAAACAAAGTGTGCTCCCACAGACAGACGAAATGCAAAGAAGAAAAGATGTTTCCCAAAAGCATCTCAGTAGTTTTGATAGGGATTGGTATCGACCTCGGAGACGAAAATCTCGATATCGGGGAATCTTTCCCTCAGGAGTTCGCTGATAAAGATTTTGAACCAGACTTCCGCATGGTGGGAGATGTCTATCAAAGTAAAGCCCATTTCGCGGGCATCGAGCGCGCTGTGATAGGAGATGTCGCCGGTCAAAAAAACATCGCAACCTCTTTTTTTGGCTTGATACATATGTTGCTGGCCGCTCCCTCCGGAAATGCCGACAACTTTCACAAGCCGATTCCCGTCACCAACAACCCTCAGGCTGTCAAGTTTCAGTTTTGCCTTCACATACTCAATGAACTCAGGCAAAGGCTTAGGATCGATGTCGCCGTAGCGGCCGATTCCCGCCTCTTGATCAAGCAGTTTTGGATTTCTTATTTCCAGCAGTTTGGCCAGATTGTCGTTCATGCCACCGTCAGCCAGGTCATAGTTGGTATGCATTGAATAAAGAGCGATGTCGTGCTTAATCAATTTTTGGATCATGTTGCCACGGGGAGTCTCGAATGCAATGCTTGAAAGTGGCTGAAAGATCAGCGGATGATGGCTGATCAGAAGATCGGCCTTACGCTCGATGGCTTCCCTGACGACCTCCTTGGTCACATCAAGGGTGACCATCAGTCGTTTCAAGGGTTTGTTCAAGGTTCCGATCTGGAGTCCGACATTGTCCCATTCGTAGGCGAGATCGCGGGGATAGAGCGTCTCAAGGTATTTGGTGACTTCAATGCGATTCATATAATCATTCCTTTCAAGACGGCGACACGCTTTTCGAGCGCCTCGCGTTTCATTGGATCGGTCGCCTCAGTCTTGGCTTTATCATAGATAAGGATGAGTTTTTCAAGATGATGTTTGAAAGCCGGTTCTTTTTTCTTCGTGATCACCGGACCAAACTCCAACTCCAATTCGTCAAGGTCCATCTCGCCGCTCTCGGCGACGATGATCTGGTAGTTCTTCCGGCGATCGATCAAAAAGGTCTCGTCGACAATTCGATAACGGTTCGCCATCAGCCAGTTCCTGACGCTGTAAGCGTCCGAATGGGGGGCGAGGACCAGCCGCTTTGCCAAACTCAGGTCAGCTTTCTCCAAAATGGTTTTGATCGTGAGGCCGCCAAGCCCGAGGATGGTTGCGACATCAAAGTATTCGCCTAGGGGAAAACCTTCCGCGAGGATCGTTTTGATTTTCTCCCCGAGGCCACAGGCATCGATATTCTTCTGGGCGTTTCGAAGCGGAGCGGTCTTATTGTCAACGGCGACCGCTCTTTCGACATAGCCACGGGAAACAGCTACGATGGGCAATTTGGCGTGATCGGTTCCAATATCGATCAAAACCGAGAATCCCGGAAGATATCCGAGGGCGGCCTCGAGTCTCGGACTGAGTTTGATCATTGTCTTCCGTTCGTAAAATCCTTGAGTTTCTTGCTTCTCGAGGGATGGCGGAGTTTACGGAGGGCTTTGGCTTCGATCTGCCTGATTCTCTCTCGCGTGACGCCAAATTCCTTTCCGACTTCCTCGAGGGTGCGTGTCCGTCCGTCGAGAAGACCGAAGCGCATCCTGAGGACTTTCTCCTCTCTGTCTGTCAGGGTTTCAAGGACGGAGTCCAGTTCGCGTTTGAGCATTTCCTTCGAAGTATATTCATAAGGAGTGAGTGTGTCGGGATCAGGGATGAAGTCTCCTAAAGAGGAATCCTCTTCCTCACCGACGGGAGACTCGAGGGAAATCGGTTCTTGGGCAACCTTCTGGATGATTTGGACTTTTTCGACCGAGATCTTCATCTCGGCGGCTACTTCGTCCGGATGCGGTTCCCGTTTCAGTTTCTGCGTCAGCGTTCTTTGGGTCCTGACAAGCTTGTTTATGGTCTCGACCATATGAACCGGGATCCTGATGGTCCTGGCCTGATCAGCGATCGCTCTGGTAATGGCCTGACGGATCCACCAAGTAGCGTAGGTGGAGAACTTGAAGCCTTTGGTGTGGTCGAACTTGTAGACGGCCTTCATCAAACCCATATTGCCTTCCTGGATCAGATCGAGAAACTGCATGCCCCTGCCGACATAGCGCTTCGCAATCGAAACGACGAGGCGCAGGTTTGCCTCGACGAGTTTCTTCTCGGAAAATTCACCGCGTTTGAACAATTCCTCGAATTCGGCAAGCTCCTCGGCGGTGATCGGTTCATTGTCCAGAATCCTCTGGTCATAGATCTCGCGGGCTTTTCTAGCTCGGCTGATCAGGGTGGCGAGTTCATATTCCTCATCGCTACTTAAAAGTTCGACGCGACCGATTTCCTTAAGATACATCCGGACGGGGTCGTCGACTTTGATCGAAACATTGGAATCGAACTGCTTTTCGAGCATCAACTCCTCTTCGATCTCCTTGGAATAGTCAAAATCGACGAGTTCCTCTTCGGTGATGTCCTCGTCGGAGAGTTGGTCAAGATCGACGAAATCATCTTCATCGGCTTCGGCCTCGTCTTCTTTGGCCTCCTCATCTTCCTGGTCGTCTTCCGGCAAGTATTCTTCATATTCGAGTTCGGCGAGATCGGCATTCTCAACGGGAATAATCAAGTCACGTTCGAGTTCCCTGAGAATTTCGTCGAACTGGGTCGTGTTTTCTTTCACTAGTTTTTTGACGTCGTCAATCAAGATGAAGCCTTGTTCTTTATAGAGTGACTCAAGTTTGTTAATAATGTCTTTTTTGTCCATTTGGTTTTCCTTTCAAACCTTCTTTTAACACGTTTTTCGCTCTTTGAATCTCGGTTTTTCTCAAATTGAGCCGGTTGTGAGCATCTTTGGAATCCGGATCGAGTCGGTCAATTTCCTGCTTGATAGCATTCAATTTATCGTCGAGTTCGCGGATTTTGACCATGGTCAGGCAGTGTCTGAATTCCAAGTCAGAATAATCATAATCGAAGTCGTAGAGCCGTTTGTCGACTTTTTCCTTGTACGAGGAGCTGATCTTGCCGAGAATATTGTCTTTTGTGACCTGGTTGGGATTTACGGCGTCGATCGCTCGGATTTCGCTAGCGATCTGAAGATTGAGTGCGTCTTGCCAGATTCCGTTAGGTAGTTGATTGTTGATGCGGGAGCGGTATTCTGGGGAGGCAAGATAGTAGTTGATCAAGATGTTTTCGGCGGCTTTGAAACCGTTGATGACCGGGATAGAAGTCTTGACGCTCTGCCTTTCTTTCTGGCTTTTGCGGATTGCGAGCGTCATCAGGTAGTTGTTGTAGTCTTCCCTCAAAGAGTCGTAGGTTACCTTGCAGTCTTTGGCGAGCCTCGTCAGGAAAAGTTCGGTCAGCGTCCCTGAATTGGTGCCGATCACATAATCGAAGATTCTTATCTTGAGACGTTCCACGGCGGCCGGCTTATCGAGGTCGACCTGGCCGACCAGATGTCGGTAGCGGAAATCATAGACATCCGTTTTTTTCCGTTCAAGGTATTCATGAAAAGCTTTTTGCGAATACTTCTTGACGTATTCGTCGGGGTCGAGGCCCTCGGGCAGGGTGACGATCCCGATTTCGAGACCGGCCTCCTCCAAAACGCCCGCGGCCTTGGCAGTCGCTTCGATGCCGGCTTTGTCTCCGTCGAAGCAGATAATGACCTTTTCGGTATATTTTTTGATTAGTCGTGCCTGTTTCAAGGTCAGTTGGGTTCCCATCGAACAGACAGCTTCCTTGACACCGGCTTTGACTGAAGCAATCACATCCATGAAGCCCTCGTAAAGGACGATTCGCTTTTCCTTTCTGATAAACTGCTGGGCCTTGTCAAGGTTGTAGAGGATCTCACCTTTTGTGAAAATGTCCGTATACGGCGAATTGACATATTTTGGTTCATCTGGCAAGTCTTGGTAGACCCGGCCGCTGAAACCGACGACTTTACCGAGTTCGTTCCTGATTGGAAAGATGATGCGGTCGCGGAAGAGGTCGTAATAACCTTGCTTGGATTTCTTGATCAGACCGATCGTGAGCATATCGATCTCTTCGTACTTGGTCTTGAGATAGGTATATAGTTGATCCGCTTCCTTGGGGGCGTAGCCGATTTCAAAATACTGGATCGTATGGATATCGAGACCGCGTTTTTTCAGATAGTCTAGTGCCGGCTTGCCCTTTTCGAGATTCGTGAGATGAAGCCCGAAAAATTGGGTTGCTTCCTCATTGATCCGATAATACCTGTCGGCGTTCGGCTTCGACACATCGCTGTCGTCGGATTCGATCCTGATGTTGTATTTCTCGGCGAGGTATTTGAGGCTTTCGACATAGGACATGTTCTTATACTTCATGATGAAGGTGATCGAGTCGCCTTTTTCACCGCAGCCGAAACAATGGAACCAGTTGCGCTCCTTTGAAACGAAAAAAGACGGTGTTTTCTCATTATGGAAGGGACAAAGCCCCTTGTGGTTCTTCCCTGCCGGTTGTATGGCGACGAACTCGCCGACAACGTCGAGGATATCAGCCGCGTTTTTGATCTCGTCGATCGTCTTCTGGCTGATCATACCCATAATTTCACCCTCTTCTTTTCTAGTTTAGGAATTGAGTTCGCTTTCAATGAAACCAACCAGTTCGTCGAGTCTGACGCGGTCTTGTTCCATGGAGTCGCGGAAACGGACGGTGACAGTATCATCCTCGAGCGTCTGGCTGTCGATCGTCACACAGTAGGGAGTGCCGATCGCATCCTGTCTCCGGTATCTTTTCCCGATATTGCCGGTATCGTCATAAGTCGCCCGGAAATGTTTGAGCAACTCCTCAAAGACGCTTTCGGTCTTTTTCTGGTGGTATTTCTTGACAAGAGGCAGTACCGCTACGGTAAAGGGAGCCAAATGCTTATCGATCTTTAAAAGCGTCCGCATCTCATCAGTCGCTTCGACCAGTTCTTCTGTCAGGCAATCGGTGAGGACGGCCAGGAAGAGCCTTTCGACGCCGAGACTGGGTTCAACGACATAGGGAATGTACTTCTCTTCGGTATCGGGATCAAAGTATTCGAGATTCTCGCCGCTTCTTTCCTGATGGCATTTAAGGTCGTAATCGGTTCTCGAAGCGATACCCCAAAGTTCATCAAAACCCCAGGGAAAGCGGAAAAGGATGTCGGTGGTGCTGTTCGAATAGAAGGCGAGTTTCTCTTTCGGATGGTCATAGAGTTTGAGGTTTTCTTTCTTGATGCCGAGTGAATAAAGGAAGTCGAGTGAAAACTCGCGCCAGTAGTCAAACCAGCCGAGTTCAGTGCCGGGCTTACAGAAGAACTCGAGTTCCATCTGCTCAAATTCACGGACACGGAAAATGAAGTTTCCAGGCGTGATCTCGTTTCGGAACGCCTTGCCGATCTGCCCGATCCCGAAGGGGATCTTCTTCCTTGACGTTCTCTGGACGTTCTTGAAATCGAGAAAGATTCCCTGAGCCGTCTCCGGCCTTAGGTAGACTTCATTCTTCGAATCTTCGACGACGCCCATGTGAGTCTTGAACATTAGGTTGAAATAACGAATGTCGGTATAGTCCAAACCCCCGCATACGGGGCATTTCAATTTGTTTTCGATGATGTAGTTTTGCATCTTCTCGATGTTCCAGCCATCGGCGTCGACCTTGCCTTTAGTGCCGGTCTCGATCAGTTTATCGGCGCGGTGCCGGGACTTACAGAGCTTGCAGTCGAGCATCGGATCCTGAAAGCCGCTCACGTGACCGGATGCGACCCAAGCCTCGGGATGGATGATGATACCGGAATCGATCCCGACATTGTATTTGTTTTGGCTGACAAAGGCTTTCCACCAAGCGTCTTTGAGGTTGTTGCGGAGGGCGACGCCGACGGGACCGTAGTCCCAGGAATTGGCAAGCCCGCCATAGATTTCCGACCCTTGGTAGACAAAGCCGTATTGCTTGGCATAATTGACGAGTTGTTCCATCGTGAATTTCATCTAGATCATCCCTTCGAAAGCCCAAAATACCTCATTATAATTATATGATTAATCATGATAAAGTCAAGGTGAAACAGAATAAAGAAGCCGGTCCCAGGCTGTGTTGCTTCCGCCAAAACTCAATAACCGACCAGATCTCTAATCAGTGTCCTGGAATTCGTTTTGACGTTCACATGGTACTCATAATATTCGTCGATGAGAGCTCTGAGATCCCTGATTTGACCTATTTCGAGATGCGGTTTGCCATCTTTGTTCAAGTCGAAACGGTAGAGGTATTCCCAACATCTGACAAGTTCCCGGGGAATCAGTTTTCCCGAAAAGCGGTGCTTCGAACAGCACATACCTCCTTCTGGAACCGAGAAGAGGAGTTCTTCTTTCCCCCCGCAGACAAGACAACTTGAAAACCGGGGCTGAAGGCCGATCAAATAGAGCAGTTTGCTCTCAAACATCAAAACATATACTTGATAATCGGGCTCGGTTTCGAGCCGGTCCAAGATTTTGACGAGAAAAGGATACAGGATCTCGTTATCGGTATCGCCCTCAAGGACGAAGAGCACGAGTTCCAGAAGATGCAGGGCATGGGTATAACGTATGAGATCCGTTTTCAGTGTACTATAATCCTTGATGACTTCGATGTCTTTGATAATCTGGAGATTTCTGCCGGTGTGACTTACAAGGACGCGATTCAGGGTTTCTGTGGAACTTCTCAGGGGGCTTGATAGTTTATTGGCGCCCTGAGCGAGAAAACTCAGGCGTCCTTTCAGGGAATAAGCGACCAACAGGCGGCTTGATTCCTTGTAATCCTGATGCTTGCAGATGATGACTTCGGTCTTCTTCGTTTCCACTTCAGTTTTTCTCCGGTTTGTAGCCAAGATCCTTGAGTTGATGATCGCGGTTCCGCCAATCTTCCTCAACCTTGCAGAATAGTTCAAGAAAGACTTTCTTGTTCAATAGGTTCTCGATATCACCTCTCGCCATCGAGCCGATCGCTTTCAAACGCTCGCCGTTCTTGCCGATCACAATCGCTTTCTGCGATTGCCTCTCGACGATGATCGTCGCATAGATCACAACGACTTGTTTCTTGTATTCCATCTTTTCGATATAGACGGCCACGGCATGGGGGACCTCATCTCTAGTCACGATCATCACTTTCTCCCTGATGAATTCCTGGATCAGGAAGGTCTCCGGACGATCCGACAGAGCGCCGTCGGGATAGAATTTCGGCCCCTCCGGCAACATCTGTTTGATGTCTTCAAGCAAATGATCGACATGGCGCCCGGTGAGGGCAGAAATCGCAAAGACGCCGGCGAAATCGCAAGCCTCCTTGTAGGGAGCGATCGCCCTTTGCATCCTCGGGATATCTTTGATCGTGTCGAGCTTGTTGATGATGAGAAAAATCGGCGTCTCGATGGTTTTCAATATTTCCAAGATCTCGAGATTGCTCTTTTTCACATCATCATAGGCATTGACAAAAAACAAAACGAGATCGACCATCTTGATTGTGTTGATTGCCGCTTCGCTCATATAGCGACCGAGTTTGGTCTTGCCGTGGTGGATGCCCGGTGTGTCGATGAAAACAAACTGGCAATCATCGGCGTTATAAATGCCCGAGAAGACATTTCTCGTCGTCTGGGGCTTGTCGGTGACGATGGCCAGTTTCTGGCCGAGAACCTGATTCAAGAACGTCGACTTGCCGACGTTCGGTTCGCCGATGATCGCGATGAAACCCGAGCGGAACATCAAAGTTGCTCTTTTGAGAACCCGAAGGGCAGGAGTTCGGCGTTCTTGATGATCTTAGTTTCGCCTTTGCCGTTGACAAGGATAATCTTCGCATCCGGCTCCATCAATTCGCGCATCACCTGGCGACAAGAACCGCAGGGCGAGACAAAATAATCACGGTCGGTGTGAACGAAGATTTGTTTAATGTCTTCCTTCTTGACACCGTCGGAGTAGGCTGAAAAAAGCGCACTCCGTTCGGCACAATTGGAAAGCCCGAAAGCGGCGTTTTCGATATTGACGCCGTTATAGGTGCGGCCATCTTTCAATTCCAGCACGGCTGCCACCGGGAATTTGGAGTATGGCGAATAAGAGTTTTTCCGCAGGTCCATGACCTGCTTAATCAGTTTTTCCATAATCATTCTTTCTTGAATCTTGTCGATTCGATGATTTCTTTTTGCAGCGAGAACATCCTCTCTTCGTCTTCGATGTTACCATGGTCGTAGCCAAGGCAGTGGAGAAACCCGTGGAGCGTCAGAAATGCGAGTTCCCGCTCTTCGGAGTGGTTGTATTCCAAGGCTTGCATTCTGACCTTGTCAAGCGAGATGAAGATGTCGCCGATCTCGTTGTCGGGACCATCCGTCGGGAAACTGAGAACGTCGGTCGCGCTATCGACCATCCGATAAGTACGGTTCAATTCTCTGATTTCATCATCACTGACCAAAATGACGCTGAGAACGATTTTTGTTTTGAGTTTGAGATACTTATAGGCGGCATTCACGATTTCTCTAATAATCAAGCGATTCTGTTTATTACTGCCATAATGGTCATGGATATTAATGCTTGGCATCTTCAAACCTCTGGATAATCGTTTGGACCAAGGGATGCCTGACGACATCGATCTTGCTGAAGTGCAGGATCTCAATATCGTCGACATCTTGCAAAATAGCGGCGGCGGTCACCAATCCCGAAGGCACTTTTGGGGGCAAGTCGCTTTGGGTGATGTCGCCGGTGACGACCATCTTCGAGCCAAAGCCGAGCCTAGTGAGAAAAAGCTTCATCTGGTTGATCGTCGTGTTCTGAGCCTCGTCGAGGATGACGAAGGCATTCTCGAGGGTCCGCCCGCGCATATAGGCGAGAGGGGCAATCTCGATGATGCCCTTTTCGATATATTCCTCGGTGAGTTTGACGCCGAGGATTTCATACATGGCATCATATAAGGGCCGTAAGTACGGATCGACCTTTTCCTTGAGGTCTCCGGGCAAAAAACCCAAATTTTCACCGGCTTCGACCGCCGGTCTGGTCAAAACCAGTTTGCGGATCTGGTTATCTTTGAGTTTTCTCAGTCCGATCAACACCGCCAGATAGGTCTTCCCGGTGCCGGCAGGGCCGATTCCCAGAGTCACTGTTTTCTTTTCGATCGCCTCAAGATAGCGTTTCTGGTTGAGGGTCTTGGCATAGATCGGTTTGCCGCTGAAGGTCTTGATGATCTCCTTGCGCCCGATAAATAAATCCATGATCTCTTCCGGTGAAGCCTCGGCCAATAGATTGTGGATATAGATGACGTCGCGTTCGTTGAAGACAGTGTTTCGTTTCACAAGTTGTAATAAAATCCTCAAAATTTTCTTGACATGATCGATGATCTCCTCGTTCTTCGTAGCGATCATAAGATCCATGTGATTGGAGTAGATCTCGGCGCCGCAAAGTTCGGAGAGAAGTTTCAGATATTTATCGTTGACCCCAAACAGCGTCACCATTTCCGCGAGACTGCCGACTTCGAGATCGATTATGGTCAAATCCGCCACTTCAAGACATCACTCCCTATTAACCCTGATTAAATAATTATTATATCATATATATCAATATACTGGGGAATTCTAGGAAAAAAAACACTTCACAATGTGAAGTGCATTCGAGGCTACCGTCCTCTGCGGCCCTGATTCTGCCGCTGTTTGAGTTTCTTGGAAACGCTTGGTTTGAGATAGTATTCCCTTTTACGGGCTTCAGCCAACGTTCCGGCACGAGAGACATCGCGTTTAAAGCGTCGAAGTGCGTCTTCGATGCTTTCGTTCTCTTTAACGACCGTTTTAGCCATTGCTTTCACCCCGTTTCCGCTTGCATTAATCATTATACTAGATTTACAGCGAATTGTAAACGATTTTTTTGGTAAACCGATTCCCATTGCCGTGTTAATATGATATCATTTATTTAACACGAAACGAAGGTGAACAAGATGTTTTTAGCATTCGATCTTCTGGAGAACTGGAAACTTGTCGTAGCCATCGCCGTCGCGGTGATCGTCCTTTTGATCGTCCTTTCGGTCTTCATTAACAAGGCTAAGTACGCGGCCCGGTACAAAAGATTTTACAAGCGTCTCGACAAGACGATCCAAAAAAAGTATAACGGCAACAGCTTGAACGAAGAGATTGTCAACGTCTTCTCACGTGACAATACCAACACCTACAAACAACTAAAGGCAAAAGGCAAGCGCAAGGTCAAGAAGTATCTCGAATACTATGTCAAAAACCTTCCCGAACTGGTGTTTTTAAAAAGTTTCATCTCGCCTGATAAAAAGAAAAGCCAGCTCGTCTTATTGTTTCTGAACGAGATGGACAAGGTTGTCTACAGATGGGAAAAATCCCGGAAACTCAAAGGTTTGATCAAGGGCATAAACAAGAATCAAATGCTGACGACCGTCATCGGCTACCTCTTCGAACTGCCGATCCATATTCATGAAGGCGCTCCGCTCAGGATGACCAACCACGACAACGATCTGACGATTTCCTATGATGTTGTCAAGAACGCCAGAAGCCATATGCGCAAGCAGAAAGCGAAGAAACCCTCCAAGAAGGAGATCAAGGCCCAGGCCAAGATCGATGCCATCAAACAAAAAAGATTGCAAAAAGCCAAACGCTGATTTGGCTTTTTTTTATACGAGTTCGCCGAGACTGAGGGGGTACTCCTCCCGAATCAGTCTTACTTGGACTTCGGTCGCGATCAGGGTTTCCGGACCCGCAAAGCGGATGTGAATGTATTCTTCGCTATGCCCCTGGAGGTAGCCGTCGAGCTTTCTTTCGGCGATCACCTTCAGGATTTGACCCTCTTTCTCCCTAATCTTCGCCTTGGCTAGACGTTCGCCCGCCTCAATCAGTCTTCTGGCACGTATTTTGATGATCTCCGAGGGCACCTCTCCTTGATAGTTGGCGGCTACGGTCCCCGTTCTCTTCGAATAGGGAAAGACATGCAATTCGTTGAATCGAACGGTCTCGATCAAATCCAGGGTGTCGTTAAAATCCATTTCCGTCTCGCCTGGAAAACCGGCGATAACATCGCTGGTCAGGGCGAGCCCTTGGATAGCTGCTCTCAGTTCGTCGATCTTCTTTAGATAGACTTCCCGGTCATAATGCCTGTTCATCAACTTCAAGATTCTGTTTGAGCCGCTTTGCAGGGGAATATGAAGATGTCTGACGATTTTCTTCGATTCCTTGATTACTCTGATCAGTTCATCACTTATTTCATTGATCTCGATTGATGAAAGCCGGATTCGATTGAGATCTGGTATCTTTTCCAAATCCGAAAGGAGATCAGGAAAAGTATAGTTTGCCAAGTCCTTTCCATATCCTCCCGTATGAATCCCGGTCAGTACGATCTCAGGATGGGATTTGGCTAGTCTGCGCGCTTCTTCAATAACCAATTCCTTTGGTTTTGAACGAACCGGGCCACGGGCATAGGGAATGATGCAATAGGTACAAAAGTTGTCGCAGCCATCCTCGATTTTGAGAAAAGCGCGCTGGTGACTTCGAAATGATGTCAGGCTCAGATTGTCATATTGAGAGGAAACCAAGTCGGCTCTTTGCGGTCTGAACCGCTCTTTATTTTTAAAGTATACGTCCAAAAGATCGGGGATCTTGTCCCGATCCTTGGTGCCGATCGTGATCACGACGCCGTCAATCGCGGCGATTTCTTCCGGTTTGAGAGCGGAAAGACAGCCCATCACGACGATCACACCCTCTTGGTTTTCCCGAAACAAACGGCGGATCTGTTGGCGTGATTTCTGCTCGGCGGTGGCGGTCACCATGCAGGAGTTGACGATATAGACATCGGCCTTGCCCTTCTCGATTATCTCATAGTCTCTAGCCTCAAGCAGTTCAGCGACGGCTTCGCTCTCATAGGTATTCACCTTGCAGCCAAGGGTGACAAGCCGGACTTTCATCCTACTCACCCCACTGACTCAGAATCGCCGACATCACCATGATGCCTGCGGTTTCAGAACGAAGGATCCGGCTGCCTAGGGAAATCGGGATCGCCCCTTTTGCCTCAAGCAAGCTGACTTCATCGTCGGTGATGCCGCCTTCGGGCCCGACCAAGAAGAGGTATTTTCCGCTTTTGAGATGTTTAGCGAGCACATCTCGAATCAGCGATGCTTTCTGATCTCTTTCTGAAGCATAGAATATCATATCGTATCTGGAATAATCGATATCGGGAAGATCGGTGAACGCGGTGATCAAAGGCATCACATTCCGCTCGGACTGCTCGCTAGCCTCTTTGACGATCATCCGGTACCTTTCCAGCTTTGCCGTACTTTTGTTTTCATCAATTTGAACGATCGAACGTGCGAACCTGGTGGGGATGATTTTGGTTACTCCGAGTTCGGTCGCTTTCTCCAAAAACCATTCGAACCGGTCTTTTCTGATCAGAGCTTGAGCGATTGTGATCTTATGTTCAGGTTGATTCTCGATGATTGTCTTGAAGATCGCCGCCGTGACTTTGCTTTTTTCAATGGCGGTTATCCGTGCAAGGCGAAGCGTACCGTCGTTTGGACAAATGCCGAGGGAATCACCGATCGAAAAACGCATCACATTCCTGATGTGATGGACATCCGGTCCCTGAATCGTGACCTCATTGTCAATGATATTGGCTGGCTCGACGAAATATCTCTGCATGTTCAGTTCACCTCAGCATATAATATCATAAATCAGTCGCTCTATGTAAAAAATAGCCGATCTCTCAGCTATTTTTTACATTTAGTATTTTTGGACAACTTCGTAGGCTCTTGCGGCCCGTCCTTCTCGGAGGGTAACCACTGTCGTATCCGTATATTTGCTCAGAACCTCCATCTTTTGGGGCGGAGTCGCCAGGATGATCTGGACCGGAAGGCACTGGATGAATTCCATCATCGATTTGATTCTCGAGGTATCCATCTTGTCGAAGACCTCATCGAAGAGAATCAGGCCGATCGCATCGTTGACATTCCCGCGCTGGGCTTGTTGGAAAACCCGGACAAAGGAAGCCAGCGTCGCTACGTAGAAGGGTACCTGAGTCTCACCACCGGATTTCTCCTTAAATACTTTGGAATAGAGGATGACATCGCCGCGGTTGTTCTTGATTTTGATATCGTAGTCCATATAGGTGCGGTAGTCGGTGAATTTGTTAATGGTGCCCTGATCATTGAGGTCGCTTGATGCAAGGTTGATGAATAGTTCCTCAAGTTGACGCTGATACTTCATTTCGAATTCGTAGTTGAAGATCTCACCGCCGCTCTTCATCGACTCGTCCGCAAGGACCATATCATAGTAGTCGCCGTATTCCTTGCTCTTCGGGAAGATGAACTCGTAAGTGTCTTCCCCGAACTTGATCGTTTGCAGGGTATCATTGATCTTTTTGATCTCTTCCTGAGCGCTGACGATATAGTTCCTGAGTTTGGCGAGAAAATCTTCCTTAAACAGTCTCTCGGCGACTTCTCTCGCTTCTCTGACTTTGGTTTCATACTTGATCAGTTCGCTTTTGACGAGTTTGTCCATTTCCTGCAGGTATTCCGCCATATACTCAAAGCCGAAAGAATAACTAAGATTATAAGTGCTTGTGTACTTGAACTGCTTGGCTTTGAGATCGTCTTCGAGGTTGATCAGGTTTTGGAGTTCGGTCTCGATCCGCAACTGATATTGCTGGACGACTTTCTTCTTGTCAGGAGCGTTGAGGATCTCTTGTTTGTAAAGTTCGTTGGCCTCGGCCTCCATCGTCAGATTCTCGCTGGCGAGCAGAACAATTTCCTGCTGGAGAAGATTGAGCCTGGTCTCGAGCGCGAGGATCTCTTCTTGGATCTTGAAATCGTCGGATTGGAGTTTGCCGTTTTCTTCATAGGCCTTGCGGCGATTGTTGGCATAGCCTCTGGTCTCTTCCTTGATCGCCTCGTATTCGAGCCGCAATTGGTTCATGCTTTCCTTCGGAACGTTTTGTTTCTTGAGGGAGAGCTCCTTGCGTTTGTCCTTAAGCTCTGCGAGCGAGCGGGTCTGGGCCATCATTTCAACTAGACCCGGGATACCGAGGCCTGCGATGGCGCCTGTCTCTTCCTCGAGCCGTTGGAGCCTATTTTGGATATGCTGGAATTCTTCCTTGCATTTTTTGGCTTGATGGCGCCATTTCTCGGTTTGTTCCTCATGAGCTCTTTTACCGATGAACGGCTTTTCGGTGTTGCGATTCAGGCTTCTCACCGTATAAGAACGGTAAATCATCCCGTCCCTGGTAATCGCCTGCGGGTGATTCTCGAGATTCTCGACTGCATCCACCATGATCAAGTTACCACAGATCATGTTCACAAAGTGTTTGGCATCGATATTGTCAGAGACGATGATCGTCGCTAGAGAATTCGCTTCGGGATTGTTGAAGTGTTGGATTTTCTTGGTGTTCACAAGGCCGATGTTGTAAATTTTGAGATTGTCCTTGATCTGGTTGTAGATTCTCAAAGCGACATCGAAGTAGCGAGGCTCGACAATCAAATTGAAGCGTTGTTGCCCGAGGAAGTCCTCGACGGTGTCACGCCACTTTGGATCGGTCACTTCGAGAAGTTCTGCGAGAATGTGGACGCTGATACTCTCGCCGGTTTGTTCTTTTACACCGTCTTCGATCGCACTCTGAAGTCTCTTGACCATCGGATTGTAGCGAAGTTGATGGTTTTCGAGTTCCTTCAAAGTCTGATAGACTTCGTTGATTTCGCCGATCATTTGGTTTTTTTCAGCCTCAAGCCGACCGCTTTCTTTCTGGTTGGCCTCGATCTGGCTTTGGAGTTGACGATCGATATCTGTAAGTTGCAGTCTGGTCTTGTCAAAGGCTTCGTCCGGGACATCAAGAAAATCGATCTTGGCCAGTTGATCGTAGAGCGGCCGCTTGTACTCGGTCTTGAGTTCGTTGATCAAAACCTTGACCTTTTCGACTTTGCGTGAAAGGTACTGTTTTACTTCTTCCTTTTCGTCGATTTTCTGGGTCAGGGAAATGATCTCCTTGTCGTAAATCTCGCCGGCTTTGAAGGCCGAATCGGACTGCAGGAGAGAATAGACTTCTTTGCTACGATCATCAAGGATTTCCAACTGATGGTCGAGCTCCGCTATCAGTTTTTGGTTTTTCTCGCGACTGACGGCGATTTTTTCCAGTTGCTTCTGTTTCTTTCTAATATCTTCCCTGATTACCTCGACATCAATCAACTTCAAGAAGTACTCAAGGAATTCTTTCTGGCTTTGGTTCTTCTGGATATTCTCGTAGACGTCCTTGATCTCCTGGAGGCTCGTGATCTTCTGCTTGATGATTTTGAGAGTGGCCTCAAGATCGCGATAAGACTGGATCGACTCCTTGATTGATTCGACGTCGAGGACCTTCTCCTCGAGCAAATAGTGGTAGATGAAATCCTTGACATCGGCGATCGGTTTGAAGGCAAGTGCCTTCGGCAACAAGCGGAAATAGGTCTCGTTGATCGAGCCGAAACGGGAGCGGAAGGCGAGTTTTGCCTCGCGTCTGGTCGGATAGATCTTGTCCGCCAGTTTCGCTTTCTTGAAGAGCATGGTCGTTCTGATTCTGCTCTCATCGTCGACGAAAAGGCTTTCCGAAATCGGACCTTCGAGTTCGTAGAAAAGATACTTCGGCGCCATAACTTCGCCAAAGGCATCGATTACGGTGCCAATCGTGAAATATTTTTCCTTGACTTCGTCAAAAAACTCGAGGGCGACATGTCCGGTGACGTCGCCGTCCCGTAGGTATTCCTGATTGTCAATGCCAAGCTTGCACTTGACATACCCGCGGAGATCACGCTTGCTCTTTTCGTTGGCTGCCAGATTGAAAATCTGGTCGCCGGCAGTGATCACAAAAGCAATCGCATCGACAATCGTTGATTTCCCAGTCGCGTTTTGCCCGGTAATTAGCGTATTGTTCTTGATGTAAATCGTTTCATTGGCGAAATAGTGCCAGTTGATGAGTCTGATCTTAGTCAGTTTCTTCATCGGAAATCCCTCCTTCGTGATCGGCCATTTTGCCGATCAGATCATAGACATCTCTGATTTCATTGGTGTTGATCGCAAGCATAATCGTTGGATAGATGATTACTTTGGTGTTGCCTTGGGTGATATCCCCGAGCGGTTCGATCAGGTTATATCTCCGGTAGAGCCTCAAGATCTGGACAAGGTCGGTCTTGTTAATCTTCCGCTTCAGTTCAAGAGCGTCGTATTTCTGGTGGATCTCGTCGATTTTGATCACGACGTTGTCATTGATCGAAGTTTCAACGAGATGCTGGTGGTAGAGCACTCTCAGGATAAGGAGAATCAACGACTCGTCTTTCTTGAGACGCAAGAGGTTTCGATTCTCTTTGCTGACAAGTTGGACGGCTCCTCTTTCCCGGTCGATTTGGATCTCGTAGTTGATCACCCCGAAGTACTCATCGAAGTAATTCTTGAAGCTCAATAGGAAATAATATTGTTCCTTGTTGTCGCGTTTGTCCCGGGCAAGGAAGCCGGTTGAGAGCAGTTTGTTGCAAGTATCGCTGAATAGCTGTTTTTGCCCCATGTTCAGGTTTTCAAAGTTTTCGAGAATCATAGTTCATACCCCCTGATGATTTCAAAGTCGCTCATTTGGAACCTTTCGTGTTCGATATCGTTCTTCAACGGCACGATCGAGTAGTCGAGTTCGTCGCCCGCGTAGATAAGGATGTATAAGAGCCTTAAGATCGCTTCATCGGACATATCGTTTCTCATGATTTCCGAAGCTTTGATCGAAGGTCTGGTCTTAAAATATTCCTGCAAATAACGTTTGATGACCTCTGACGAGTAGTTGCTTTCGAATTCTTTGTAGAATTCCTCCTGTAGGTGATTCGACGGACTGTTCAGGTTTTTCTGGAGGAACTGCTCCTTGCTCCGCGAATAGGCTCCTCTTGGCGTGAACAGTGAGTTTTGCGAGATTTGCAGGCTCTCTGGCAGCGCAAACAGAGGTTTGATCGTTCGCAAAGCCTGGTCGGTCTTTTTACCCTTGATGCGCGAAGCGGTGTATTTTAAGATCCGGTTCAGTTTGCCGATGATGTTCTCATCGTCGTTGAGGAGAAACTTAATCTTGGCAATCGTCGTATTGACGTAGACTTTGTTCTTGTTGTCGATTTCATCGATGATCCATTCAAGGGAATTATAGATATCGATAATGTCGTCGATCTTCTTGTTCGCCTTGATCCTCGCAAGATCGTAGTTGTTCCCGCTCTTCGACAAGTATTCGGAGGCAACCATCTCCATGATGACGGTATTCTGCTGGTACTGCTCGAGCTTCTTAATGATTTCAAGTTTGTATTTGTTGACATTGTCGCTTGTCTTCAAGCGGTAATACGCCTGATCCATCAGTTCTACCTTGTAGTTGACCAATAAATGGATCAAATCCTTGATTTCCGAGTTCTCGATGATCTGTCTGATATAATATTTCAATCTCGAGTCAAGTTTGCGGATTTCTCTGACAAAAGCAATCGTGTTTTTGTAGACTTGATCGATGACCATCGCGTATTCGCCATGGTCGTTCATCAAAAGCGAATACGCGGTGAAGATGTAACCGCGAAACTCGTGTGTTTCATCGCTGTAGCCATAGCCGGTGTCGGTCGTGATTTCTTTCAAGGCTTCGATGATTGTGATCGCGTAATCACGGAAGTTGAGGATCTCGACATAGTCGTTGTTGACATCGATGTCAATCCACTCACATTCCTCGAAACGCCTCAAAATCTGATTGGCCTTGTCTCTGACCGTCGCGTCAAAGTCGACATCATCGACTTCAAGATCGGGATTCATCTCTAAAAAATCAATGATTGCCTGTTGTGCAATCTGCTTGTCCATCCCAAGCACCGACCCTTGTTCATAGGCCTTAAAAACCTGGAAGAGGGCGTTAACATACATGTTTTGGTTTTTACCGGTCAATAGATTGAAGAAATTCGCCGGTATAATGTTGAATAGATCCATCAATATCACTCCTACTCCAAACTATCTTCCCGTGTATATTCGAACTTGCCGCCAACTAGGCTCGACAATGTGCTCTCGATCAAAACCCAGTCCTTGCGAAAATCCTTCAGCGCCTTTTCGCCTTCGGGAGTAATGCGGTAATAACGCCGGTTCATGCCCTTTTTATTTTTTCGTCGATAAGAATCAATCTTATCGTCTTCCATCAGTCTCTTCAATGCAAAATAGAGCGCTGCTTCCGTGACTTGCAACGATTGATCACTGACGCTCTCGATAATCTTGCTCATCTCATAACCGTAGCTGTCGAACTTTGAAAGGATTGACAATACAATGAAATCGGTGAATCCCCTGATGTATTCGCCGGAATTCGTCATTACCTCACCCCCTTCACTATATAAGATGTTTATATATAAATTGTTTTTGCATATTCACGTTATGCATATACTGTTTATGCATAAACTGGTTATATTATAACTGATTACATATCGAGTTGTAAACAATTATTTTGTTTTTTTTGATTATTTCTTATAAACGATCATTTGAAGACAAAAAAAGACATCAATTATTGATATTCAAATGGCGTTTTTATAAATGATTGTCTACAATAATTTATCCCTTGTATATTAATATATCGCATCAAACTCTTTAATTATTATTAACGATTTATGTCTGATTCCTTAAATCGTTTTGGGAAATAAACATATTGACACGCTTTACAATAATTGGTTTTTTTTATATAATGCCTTTGTATGGGAAAGAAAGTGACTGCCTGATGATCAAAGAAGCAATTACCGAAAAACGTTGGTTCAAGCTCGACAACGCTGCTAAGATCTATCCAATAATTCATAGTGCTAAGACCTCAGGCCTTTTCCGGATGTCTGTCAATATGAAGGAATTGGTCGATCCTATGAAACTGAAGGAAGCGATTCTTGCCTGTAAAAACAGATTCCCTTCCTTTTTTGTGAGACTTAGGCGTGGCTTTTTCTGGTATTATTACGATACCAACGAAAAGGATCCCTTGGTTTTCCCCGAATCACCTTATATCTGTCAAAGCATCAATGTCCATTCTAACAATCATCATTTATTCACTTTCTTCTTTCATGAAACCAAGATATCTATGGAAATGTTTCACTCTCTGGCAGACGGCAGTGGAGCTCTCGAGTTTCTCAAAGCTGTCATTTTCAAGTATCTTGAGTCGATGGGCAAACCCCAGGTGAATGATGGCACTGTCTTCAAACTTGACGATCTGCCGGATCAAGAGGAATTGGTGGACAGTTATAAAGTCTATTATAAAGAAGGAAAGATTATAAAAGACTCTTTCATCCCCGCTTACCACATAACCGGCAAAAACTACAAAAGAAAAGGCATCAGCATCAACACCGGTTTGGTCGACGCCGCCAAGTTGAAAGAAGTGGCCAGAAGCTACGGCGCAAGCGTTTCGCAATTTTTGGCTGCCAATCTGCTCTTTTCTATCATCCTGACCGGCGATCAGAAAAAACTTCTGAAACATCCGGTAACGGTCAGTGTGGCGGTTAATCTCAGGCGACACTTCCCCTCAAAATCATTGCGCAACTTCTCGCTTTATTTCAACACCGCATACCAATACGCCGAAGGCATCACTTTCGATGCTGTTCTCGAGAAAATCAAAAGCGATTTTGCGGTTGGCCTCACCAAAGAACACCTACAAAACAAACTCAACCATAACATGTCGTTTGAAAAAAACTTTTTGATCAGGATCATGCCTTTGTTTCTGAAAAAATTGTTAATGAAGATCGGTTATTCCATCATCGCCCATAAGCCGATTACCTCTTCCTTCACTAATTTCGGTGAAATCACCTTTCCAAAAACGATGACAAATGAAATCAAGAGCATTTTCTTCAATCTTGCCTCGGGGTCAAAACCCGGAATTGCGTGTGTAACCTTGAACAATCAGGCGGCGATCGCCTTCACGAGCAATTATCAGGACAAGAGTTTAGAGACTGTTTTCTTCCGCTTTTTGACCAACAACGGACTTAAAGTGAAACTTGAAAGCAATTACTGGAAATGACAGTCAAGTCAGTTACGATATTTAGAGAAAGAGGCGGAGCACTTTGCAAGAACTTGGCAAAAAACTAAAAGAAGTCTTTTTTTCGATACTACCGATAATCGTCGTCGTCACCATGATCCATCTGTTCGTCGAACCGCTCGAACCAGGGATGTTAGGACGCTTTTTTCTCGGTGCCTTCTTTGTCTGGATCGGCCTCAGCATCTTCCTCTTCGGCGTCGAAGTAGGCATCAGCCCGGTTGGCGAACTCTTTGGAAAGACGATCGCAAAATCCAAAAACATCTGGATCATTATCTGTGGCTCTTTCGTGCTCGGCTTTCTGATCACAATCGCCGAACCCGACTTGATGATTGTCGGCAATATGGCAGAGATGATTACCCAGGGCGATGTCAAGCAAGTCGCTCTCGTGGTGATGGTGGCTGCTTTTTTCGGTATCATGATCGGTGTTGCCATAATCAGAATCCTTTTTCAAATTCCCCTTCATCTTATGTTCGGCATCACCTACTTGGTCGTCTTCATCCTTGCGCTTTTCATCGTTCCGGAGCTCCACGGCGTCGCCTTCGACGTCTCCGCATCGTCTACCGGAGCGATCACCGTTCCATTTCTGTTGGCGATCACACTCGGTGTCGCTTCGATGCGACGCGATGGCAAAAGCGCCGAAACAGATAGTTTTGGCCTTGTCGGCATGTCCACCGCCGGGGCGATCATCGCTTGTTTAATTGTTTTGATAGCCAGCAATCCGAAAACCTTTAGCCTCGAATATCAGCCCTCTGTTTCATCTCACGGATTTTTGGAGACAATGCTTGATGCCTTCCTAGCGATAGCGCCGATCTTCGTGATTACCCTAATAAGCAATTTCCTCTTTTTTAAAATCAAGTTCCGGCGTTTTGGCCGTTATTTATTCGGCTATTTTTATTCCTTCATCGGACTGACATTGTTCTTGTATGGCGTTTATTCGGGTTTTCTCGCCGTCGGCACGGCCATCGGCCAAAACGTCAGTGGCGACTCAATGTTCCTCGTGCTCACCATCAGTTTCCTGCTGGGGGTCTTTGCGGTTCTCGCCGAACCGGCGGTCTACCCCTTGACAAACCAGATCTACGAAGTCACCACGGGTTCGGTATCCAAAAAATTGGTCTTGCTTTCGCTGTCGCTTGGCGTCGGGCTCGCTCTGGTATTAAATGTTCTCAGAATCCAAATCGAAGGGTTCCTTCTCTGGCATATTCTGCTTCCTGGTTATCTAATCGCCATCGTTCTTATGTTTGTTTCCCCAAAAATGTTTGTTGGTATGGCCTTTGATGCCGGCGGGGTCGCGAGCGGACCGATGTCCGCCACCTTCATCTTAGCCTTCTCCCAGGGCATCGCCATGGGCAAGGGAAGTACGACACTCGGGATCGCAGATGCTTTCGGGATGATCGGCTTGATCGCTATGATGCCGGTCATCACCATCGAGATTCTCGGCGTCATCTATAAAGTCAAAGCAAGAAAGAGGAGTTGACAAAATGACTGATTTTACCAATAATATCTCGCTTTATTTGGCGATCGTCCCTGATCAAAAAGGCAGGATCGCTTTCAAAATCGCCAAGGAAAACGGTCTTACTGGCAGCACCCTCTTTCTAGGGCGCGGGTCAAGGCCGGGAGGCATCTTGCAATTGCTCGGCCTTGCCAATTCCAAAAGGGAGATCGTCTTGATGGCAGGCAACAGAAGCGAAGGCGACCAGGCGATGGTCGCAATCGCTCAAAAAATGCGCTTTGAAAAAGCGGGGCAAGGCATCATCTTGGCTTTCGACCTTGACAGTATCATCGGTTGTTCCTCAGTTCACGAGGACAAAGAAAGGATGGAACCAACAATGAAGAAATACAAGGCAATCTATACGATCGTGGATAAGGGCAAGGCCGAAGACGTGCTCGAGGCCGCCGGTAAAGGCGGCGCCAACGGCGGAACGGTGATCAACGCCAGAGGCTCGGGGATCCACGAAAAGGAGAAAATCTTCCAGATTGCGATCGAGCCGGAAAAAGAACTCGTCCTGATCATCTGCAAAGAAGAGCTTGTGAAGCCGATCACCGAGAGTATCCGCAAAGAACTATTGATCGATGAACCAGGCAAGGGCATCATCTTCGTCCAGGACGTCCGGGACGCGATCGGCCTCTACGAGGGCAAATAAGCACTGCTTAACAACCAAAAGTTCCCTAGCAACAGGGAACTTTTGTTTTGTACTTATAGATATCCGAATCAAAAAAAGGGCTTTTACTTGCGGCTGAAACTGCTTTTGAACCGCTCCCACATCGACTTGCTTTCAGGGTTGTCTTCGATTCTTGAGAGCTGTTCGAAAAGGCTCTTCTGTTCGCTCGTGAGTTTGGTCGGTGTTTGAATCGAGACGATCACGTGCTGATCGCCGTTCACCTTGGTCCGGACATTGGGGGCGCCTTTGCCGCGGATCCGGAATTTGGTGTCGGATTGGGTCCCAGCGGGGATCTTGAGAAGCACTTTGCCATATACCGTCGGGATTTCAATCTCGGCTCCGAGAGCCGCCTGTGAAAAGGTGATCGGCACCTTGATGACGATATCGTCACCCTCGCGGACGAAGGTGTCTGAGGGACGAACCTCAAAGACGATGTAGAGATCGCCGCTCGGACCGCCGCCCGAACCCTTGTTGCCAAAGCCCTCGAGCCGGATCTGTTGGCCGGTTTCGATGCCTTCCGGCACCTTGATCTCCACTTCCTTGACGATTCTTTCCAGGCCTTCGCCGTTGCAGTTGGAACACTTTTTCGTAATTTCTTTCCCGGTACCGCCGCAAACGGGACAGGTCGTCCTAGTTTGGGTTCGCCCAAACAAGGTTTGGGTTTCCATGGTCACCTGGCCGTTGCCACGGCATTTTGAACAGGTTTGGATATCCTTGGGAGATGCGGCGCCGCTGCCGCGACAGACATGGCATTCCTCGTAGACCGGCACCTTGATTTTCTCCTTTTTGCCAAAAATAGACTCCTCAAAGGTGATCGTCATCCGCTTTTGAATGTCGGAACCCTTGCGGGGTCTGGTTCTTTGGCTTTGACTTGTCCGCGACTGACCGCCAAAAAACGCGGAGAAAATATCGCCGAAATCAAAGCCGTCGAAACCGCCGCCAAAACCGCCAAAACCCGATTGGGGGCCCTGATGGCCAAACTGGTCATATTGGGCTCTTTTTGTCTCATCCGTCAAAACTTCGTAGGCTTCCTGAACTTCTTTGAATTTCGCCTCGGCATTCGGTTCCTTGGAAACGTCGGGATGGTATCTTTTGGCAAGTGTGCGGTAAGCTTTCTTGATTTCGTCATCTGTCGCGTTTTTACTTACTCCCAGCACTTCATAGTAGTCGCGTTTGTTCATTGGTGCACCTCGTCAACTAGATAAAAAGCAGACTGGCTGCTTTTTAGTTATAATTACACTTCCTTGTAATCGGCGTCGAAGACCTGGTCGTCGCCTTCGCCCTTGGCGCCACTGTTTCCTCCTTGGTCGTCATCGGGCTTTTGCTGGCTTTGCTCTTTGTAGACTCTCTCAGCCAGGTCCTGAGCTGTTTTCTCAAGGTCTTCCTTCAAGCGCCTGATCTCATCGAGATCGTCGCCCTTGAGCGCTTTTTCCAGCGCCTTGATCTTGGTTTCGGCATCTTTTTTCTCTTGATCGGTCACTTTGCCCTCAAGATCCTTGATTGCCTTGTTGGTCATGAAAATCATCTGGTCGGCTTCGTTTCTGAGATCGGCCTCTTCGCGTTTCTTCTTGTCGGCCTCGGCGTTTTCCTCGGCTTCGCGAACCAGCCTTTCAATTTCTTCCTCGCTCATCGCCGAACCGCTCTTGATCGTGATGTTGTTGGCTTTGCCGGTCGCCATATTCTTGGCTGAAACATTGACGATGCCGTTGGCATCGATGTCGAATTTGACTTCGATCTGGGGCACTCCGCGGGGAGCGGGGGGAATGTCGGAAAGTTGGAAATGACCGAGTGTCTTGTTGTCTTTGGCCATCGAGCGCTCGCCCTGAAGGACGTGGATGTCAACGGCGGGCTGGTTGTCAGCCGCGGTTGAGAAGATCTGCGACTTCGAGGTCGGGATCGTCGTGTTGCGCTCGATCAGTTTTGTAAATACGCCGCCAAGAGTCTCGATTCCCAGAGACAGCGGGGTAACGTCAAGAAGCAAGACGTCTTTGACGTCGCCTTGGAGGACTCCGCCTTGGATGGCCGCACCCATCGCCACGACTTCGTCGGGGTTAATTGAACGGTTGGGTTCTTTTCCCAGAATGGTCTTGACCGTCTCTTGGACGGAAGGGGTTCTCGTCGAACCGCCGACCAACAAGACTTGGTCGATGTCCTTGGCTGTCATCTTGGCATCGGCGAGCGCCCGTCTCACGGGTTCGATCGTCCGTTCGACGAGGTCATGGGTGAGTTCGTTAAATTTAGCTCTGGTGAGACTCTTCTCCATATGGACAGGCCCGGACGGACCCATCGAGATGAAGGGCAGAGAGATTTGCGATGTAGTAATCGAAGAGAGTTCCTTCTTCGCTTTTTCACTGGCGTCCCGGAGACGCTGAAGGGCCATTTTATCCTGATTGAGATCAATGCCGTTTTCCTTGCGGAATTCCTCGACGAGCCATTCGACGATGCGCTGATCGAAATCGTCACCGCCTAGGCGGTTATCGCCCGAAGTCGAGATGACTTCAAAGGTGCCGTCCGAGAGTTCGAGGATCGAGACATCGAAAGTGCCTCCTCCAAAGTCATAAACGAGAACGGTTTGTTCTTTGTCCCTTTTGTCGATGCCATAGGCAAGAGCGGCCGCTGTGGGCTCGTTGATGATCCGTTTTACTTCAAGACCGGCGATCTTGCCGGCATCCTTGGTTGCCTGGCGCTGAGCGTCGTTGAAATAGGCCGGGACCGTAATGACCGCCTCCGTGACTTTTTCGCCAAGATAGGCTTCCGCCGATTCTTTGAGATTGCGGATGATCATCGCCGCGATTTCCTGCGGTGTATAGTTTTTGTTGTTAACGTTGACTTTCTGGGTCGATCCCATTTTTCTTTTAATAGAGTAGACCGTGTTTGGGTTGGTGACCACCTGGCGCTTTGCGACTTCACCGACCTGGATCTCATCGCCTTTGAAAGCGACGATTGAGGGGGTGGTGCGATTACCGTCGAGATTGGGGATCACTTTTGCCTCCTTGCCTTCTATCACAGCGACACAGGAGTTTGTCGTTCCAAAATCGATACCGATTATTTTCATATTAATTCATCCTCTTTTCGTTATAGTGTCATGCGACATTGTCGCCAATTTCTTCATTATTGTCTTTTTGCATCGTCTCGGGTTTGATGTTGATGATGACGAGTGCCGCCCGCAAGAGCCGATCTTTGTACAGATAACCCTTTTTCAGGATTTCTAGAATCGTGTGTTCCGGCTTATCGGGCTCATATCTGGTGTCGAATGCGTGCTCGTAATTGGGATCGAACTCCGCTCCGACTTTGGTGTCAAGTGCTTTCACGCCTTCTGATTCAAGCGACTGGTAGAGCATGTCCTTGATCATTTTGAAACCTTGAAGGAAACTTTGGAGCTGTTTGTCTTCGGTTTGGATATTCAAGGCCTGGTCGAAGACTTCAAGCTGGTCGATCAGTTTGTCGCAGAGCTGCATGCCGGCGTATTTCCGTTCGCGTTTCAATTCCTCGGAAGTGCGCTTTTTCAAATTTTCAGCTTCGGCGAGAGTGCGGAGATACTTGTCCTTGATCTCCGTCAGTTCCTCTTTTATCAATTCCAGTTGTTCCTCGACGGTGTCCTTTTTCTTTTTCTTAGGCTGTTCTTTCTTGCCTTCTTCGGGCTTTTTTGTCTCCGGGATAGTTTCTGCGACTGGAACATTGTCCTGCTTTTTTTCCTTATCGGGCATTAAGTCATTCCTCCTCGTATAACTTTTCAATATTTTTGGCAATATATTGGATCAGTTTGATGACTTTGCGGTAATCCATCCTCGTAGGGCCGACGACTGAAATCGTGCCTTTCTCCCCGTCTCCGGTGTCATAGGTCGAACTGACGACGGTGCAATCCTGCATCGCTGTGACCTTGTTTTCGGTGCCGATCTTGACGCTGACTCCGTCGACCGAAGTGTCGATAACCTTGAAGATCTCGTTGTTTTCGATCGTCTGGATGAATTCGCGGAGTTTTGAGATACTGTTGTATTCAGGCTGGTAGAGCATGTTTGAATGCCCGGTCAGATAGTAACGGGTTTCGGCGAACTTAGCGAAAGCCTCAATAAAGGAATCGACGATCGTGTCACGGTACTTGAGCAGTTCCTTGATCTGACTGTGCTGAATCTCATAGTGCAGTTTCTCCGACACTTTCGAGATCGGTGTGTCGACGAGCATCTCATTCAAAAGATCGATGACCTTGATCATTTCCTCAACGTCCATATCTTCCGAAAGCGTAATCTGCTTATTCTCGACATAGCCGAAGTTGGTGATCACGAGGATCAGGGCCTGGGTCTCCTTGAGCGGGATCATCTGAACTTTCTTGACCCGGGAATTGTAGGCGTTCGGCCCGAGGGCGATCGCCGTGCAGTTCGTGACCTGGCTTAAAAGGTCGATCGCCTGCTTGATGATCTCCTCGCGCTGAATGTCGCGTTTTGCGAAGATCTTTTCAAATTCAAAATAACCTTCCGTGTCGTTTTCGAGATCTTTCCCGATTTGTTCGATATAGTGACGATAGCCCTTCTCCGAAGGGATGCGCCCGCTCGAAGTATGAGTCTTCTCGAGATAGCCGAGCTGTTCAAGGTCGCTCATCTCGTTTCTGATCGTGGCGGGCGAAAAATCAAGAAAAGTGGTGAGGCTTTTGGAGCCGACCGGTTCCGCCGTCTTCACATATTCTTCAACGATGAGTTTCAGGATCGTTTCCTGTCTTTTGGTCAACACATCCTCACCCCTTAGCACTCAATCTATTTGAATGCTAACACCATTATACAAGAGCTAATTAGCAAAGTCAAGCATAGAGTGCTAAGATATTCTTATTAACGCTCCCTGATCCTAAAAACAGGGCGTATCGCGAGGTTAGCGGTTGCTATTTTCATCAAAAACGCTATAATATAGGCGATGTTACCGAGGGGGCGTTTCTTGTGCGGCGGATCGCGGGTTTTTTCTGGCGGGACAAGGTCTTTTTGATCGCAAGTTCGCTTGCGCTTTTGTCCTTATTCTTCTTCCCACCGACCTTGTCCACCGTCAAAGCGATCAACTTTGATGTGATCATCATCATGTTTTCCCTGATGCTCTCAATCGCCGGGATGGGTGAAGCCAATCTTTTCACCAAAATCGCGATCACGCTCACGAGCAAGGTCTTCACAATCCGCTATGTCGGCCTGATCATCGTCATGGCGACTTTCTTCATCGGAATGTGGATCACCAACGATGCAGTGTTGCTGACGCTTGTTCCCTTTACCTTGATTGTGATGAAACAAACCCAATCGGAACGCTATTCGCTCACGATTGTGATCTTGCAGACATTTGCGGCCAATATGGGCAGTTCTCTCACCCCGATGGGCGATCCGCAGAATATCTACCTTTACCAACTTTACGGACTTGGCTTCGGTGAGTTTATGGGTGCGACCTGGCCGATCACCGTGACGGCTTTCATCCTGATCGTCGGCACCACCTATTTCCTCTTACCAAATACCTTCATCAAGCCGGTCTTGGTCGAACCAAAACTAGACAATCGCAAACTCATAATTGAAATCGTTTTGTTTTTGATCGTCCTGTTGGTCATCCTGAGAGTCCTGCCGGCCTTTTGGGCTCTGATCGCCGCCATCGTCATCACAGCCGCCTTCTATCCCCATTTGTTCCAAAAAGTCGATTATCACCTGCTATTGACGTTCATCAGTTTCTTTATCTTCACCTACAACATCAGCCGCTGGCAACCGCTCGTCGATTTCAGTTCCAAGTTCCTTGACAGTTCGCTCAAAGTATATCTGAGTGGGCTGATGTTCAGCCAGTTCATGTCGAATGTCCCGGCGGCGGTCTTGCTTTCGACTTTCACTCCGAAAACATACTGGCAAAGTCTGGTCCAAGGAGTAAATGTGGGCGCGATGGGTTCGATCATCGGCTCGCTTGCCAGTTTGATCACGCTCAAGTTCGTGTTGCGGGAATTCCCTCGGGAAGGCAAAAACTACTTGTTGACCTACACGTTCATCAGCGTTGTCTACATCCTCATCATTTCCGGAGTTCTCCTGATCATCTACTGAGAAAGTAAATAAAAAAACGGGCTGGTCTTTGGATCAGTCCGCTTTATTATGTGGTCGACAATTATTCTTTTTCAGTAGGCACCGCCAATTCGCCGTCAAAAAAATCATCGGTGATTACAGTCTTAACTAGCCGGAAGTCTCCACAGATATGGAATTCTCTTCAAAATGTCACCGAGAGGTGCATTGGGACCGTGTCCCGGATAAATATCAATTGCCCGGGAAAAACTATCCCGGATGCGGGCGAGCGAGATCTTGATCGCCTTCAGGGATCCGCTGTAGAGATCGGTACGGCCGATGCCGTCTTGAAACAGGGTATCGCCGGTATACAGACGCTCGCCCAGATGATAACAGACGCTGCCGGCGGTATGCCCAGGTGTATGGAAAACAGTTATCCTTTCCCCCAAGGTCTCGATCACATCGCCGTCGCAGTGGGTGATCACTTTAAAAGTCAGTGGCAGGGTAAAATGCGAGTTGAATAATCTCGCGCAGTTTTTTTCGTCGTCTTTTAGAAATGATGCGTCGGCCTCATGGATATGGATGGAGAAATTATGGTTTTCCCCGATCAAAACGAGATCGCGGATATGATCAAAGTGTCCGTGGGTGATGAGAACATCGGTCAATTTCACTCCCAAGACCCGCAACTCTTCAAGGATGGCCTCGCCATTGAAACCGGGATCGATGATGATGGCATCCTTGCCTTTTACGAGGAGATAAGCATTTTGTTCAATGGTATTGTCATTGAAAACTTTGATTGTCATTGGTCTCGCCTTTCTAGATTAAGAATCTATAAGAAGAAAAAAACTTCATCGCTGAAGTTATTTTTTCTCCTTGTGAAGCGTCTGCTTCTGGCATCGCGGGCAGTATTTTTTTACTTCCATGCGGTCAGGATGGGTTTTTTTATTTTTGGAATAATTATAATTTTCCTCATTGCATTCGGTGCATCTTAATATAAATTGAACGCGCATTCTTGAATCCTCCAATCAGTCACTGCTATATTGTATCTTTTTTTATACTAAAATGCAAGTAGAAATGACCGGAAATCTTCAACGTCCAAATGGATCGACAGCCGCATTGATAATCGATCCCTTTGAGTTGCTTCACTGATTCACATCAGATTGACCAAGACATACTTGAATGAGCCTTGCAATGCGTATTTTTCAAGCGCCGGGACCATTAGAAAGTCGCCGGCTTTAAGCGTTTCACCATCGATAGTTCCAGAGCCAGACAAAACATGGAGATAATCGCCGTAACGGTCGGCCGTTACGCCTCGTTGCCCGTTATTATCCATGAGTTGAAACTTGAAAAACCGAGCTTGATGGGTTCTGATGAGCTCCTTATTCTGGTAGTCGATGACCGCAAGCGCTTTTTCAAGATGCAACTCCCGCGGATGCCCATCATTGAGACGGTCGTAGTCGTAGAGCCTGTAGGTAAGATCGCTCGATTGCGAGACTTCAAACAAAAGCGTGTCTTTACAGATGGCATGGACGGTTCCGGCGGGGATATAGAAATAGTCTCCCGGTTTCACCGGATGCCTTTGCATCAAGCCTTCGTAATCGCCGTTTTCTACAAACCTTAAAAATTCCTCGGGGCTTGAGGCGTTATGCCCGATGATGATCGAAGCATCGCCGGCGGCGTCGAGAACATACCAGCACTCATCCTTGCCGTGCTGATGCTCCAATTTTTGCGCGTAAGCTTCGTTGGGATGGACCTGGATGCTTAAATCATCGGCGGCGTCGATCAACTTCATCAAAATCGGAAATTCGGGCGCGGGGTAATTTCCAAAAAGCGGGCGTTCTTTCTGGTAGAGTTCCCTAAGAGTGGTTCCCACATAAGGACCATTGGCGACTAGATTGCTCGCCGACTTGTGGGCGGACAGACCCCAACATTCACCGATTTTTGAGCTGACGTGATCGCCGTAAATCGCCCGGATTCGATTCCCACCCCAAAGCTTCGGGGCAAACAAAGGGTGTAATCTTATAACCATAAAATTCTCCTCAATACGCTCATCTTTCTCCTATTAATGATTATACCATGGTTTATTTAAATCAGTTTCACGATTGTTAGACAAAGAAAAGACAGGTGTCAGCCTGTCTGTGGTTAGATCTCTTCTTGATAGATACAAGCGGCGGCGACGGCGCCGATGCCTGCGTTCATGGCGACGATCGGCGAGATCTCCGTGATATAGGAAGCTTTCTTGCCGGTCGCTTTCTCGATTCTTTGAGCCAGTTTCTGAGCCCGTTCCGGCTCTAGAGCATGAACGATGACATACTCTTCAAGCGGACGTTTCTGAAGCAGTTTGACGATCTGTTTCTGATTTCTTCTGAGACTGAGCGCTTTCTCTTTGATGATCCCCTTGCCCTCGCTGTCGATCGAGACGACCGGCTTCAAATTCATGATCTTCGCCAACAATCCGGTAACTTTGGACACCCGCCCCTGCTTGACCATGTATTTGAGGGTTTTGACAGAGACATAGATCTTGGTCCGCTTCGCGATGTTACTCAGTTCTTCTACAACCAGATCCAATGGTTTTCCCGCTTCGATCAGCCGTGCGGCGGCGAGGACGATCAGCCCCTCGCTCCCGGAATTTTGGCGCGAATCGAAAACAGTCAGCTTGGGGTTTGTTTTCTGATATTGGACCAAGGTGTTGTAGGTGGAGCTCATCTTGCTTGAAACCGTGATCACGAGAATCTGGTCATAGTGATCACTGAGAAAATCGAAGGTGCGTTCGATCGTGCGTTTGTCGGGTTGCGTCGAAGAAAACGAATTCGCCTTCTTGAGGAGTTCATAGAAAGTCGTGGCCGAGATCGAGAAGCGGTCGATGTAAGAAACATCATCGACCATCAAATTCATCGGCAACTGGTGAATATTGTATTGGTCGAGCAACTCCGAAGGGATGTCCGCAATCGTATCGGTCACGAGCGCGATCCTCGGCCGGTCCGGCCTCAGAGAGCGCTGTTGGCGGATCATGTCATCGACCTTTTGGTCGAGAATCTGACCGTAATTCCGGAGTTTGAGGAAAAAGCGGTCCGGATGATCGGTATGGATATGGATCCGCATCTTCTCATGCTTTCCGGAAACAATCAGGCTCGAGCCGTCATCCTTGAACAGACTGCGGAGATCTTCCGCAGTGCGGTTGACATTGATTAGAAGCGCTTCGGTGCAGTATCTTTCGGTAACGACCATGTCGTGGACATCAAGGAAGGGCTCAACCTCTGCCTGCGCGGTCGGGACTTGGGAGTCACCGGTCTCGAGATAGTAGTTGATGCCCTCCAAAAAAGCGGTGAAACCTTCAGCTCCGGCATCGACGACATTGTTCTTTTTCAAGACTTCAAGCTCTTTGGTCGTTTCTTCCAGGGCGATCTTCGCATTGGCGAGCGAGGTCTTGAAATAGGAGTTGAAGCTGTCTTGATGGTCGAGGATGTCGAAAGCTTTCCTGAGCACGGTCAAAATTGTCCCCTCGACCGGATTGATGAGCGCACGGTAGGCTTTGTTTACGGCATGGGCGATCGCTTCCTTGAAATCGGCGAGCCCGGCGGCTGCCTTGCCTTTGAGTTTTTCGGCGAGGCCGCTGAAATACTCGGAGATGATGATCCCGGAGTTGCCCCTTGAACCGGTGATCGCGGCATTGGCGATCGAATCCATTGTCACCGAAAGATCATCGGAGGGCTTCGCCTCGTTGATGATCGTCTGCATCAAATATGACATGTTGGTCCCGGTGTCCCCATCGGGAACGGGAAAGACATTAATCTTGTTCAAATGATCTTTTTTGCAGATCAGTTTGCGGGCGCCGGCAATAAAAGCGAGATACAAATCTCTGCCTTTTAAAGTTAGAATCTCCATCCGGTCACCTCACGATCAAATAATATTTGAGAAACGGTAATATTGATGTCACCATTAATCATCATATCACATTTGCCTTGACAAAAGACTGACAATTATCAAATATGCGATTAAAATGAAAAAGCCGGCCTCTCCTTTTAAGGATCGTCCGGCCTTATCGATTTTATTTAACAATCCGCGTTCTGATGACACCATCAAGCTGATCAATCAAATCAGTATTGGAGAACTTCAAGGCGAAATCAACGACGGTTACAGCATATTGTTGGTTGGTCTTGTCGGCGATGTTTTTGACTTCAACCTTTCCTGAAAGTGCCTTATCCAGTTTGGCAAGGAAACCGTCATCGGCGCGTCTTAAAATCAGCACGCGGCTGACGACGCTCGGTTTGCCGGCACAGATATTCGGGTAGTTGACAGCGTTCTTGATCGAACCTTCTTCAACAAAGTTGACCAATTGGTCGACGGCCATCATCGCACAGTTGTCTTCGGATTCCTCGGTGGAAGCCCCGAGATGGGGAATGGCGATCACACCGGCCATATTCGCGGTCTTATGGTTTGGAAAGTCGGTCACATACTTCTTGACGATGCCTAATTTCAAGGCTTCTTCCAAAGCGTTGTCATCGACGAGCTGGTCGCGACTATAGTTCAAAAGGACCACTCCGGGTTTTACCTTTTGGAAAACCTTGGCATCGATCAAATGTCTGGTCGAGTCAAGCAAAGGCAAGTGCAGCGTCAGATAGTCGCTTTCGGCATAGACATCGTCAAGCCGGGTTTCGATCTTGATGTCTTGTGGCAACTTAGCTTGCGACTCCGGAGCTAGATAGGGATCGTAACCGATGACCTTCATGCCGAGACCCACCGCCGCCTCGGCGACTTTGGCGCCGACGGCGCCAAGGCCGATGACGCCGATCGTCTTGCCGAAAATCTCGGTGCCGCCAAAGGCGGCTTTCGCCTTTTCTACGGTCTTGTTAATGTCGGGGTCGGCTTTGTTGTCCTTGACCCAGTTGATGCCGCCGACAACATCCCTGGCCGAAAGCAATAAGCCCGCGAGGACAAGTTCCTTGACCCCGTTGGCGTTCGCACCGGGAGTATTGAAGACGACGACACCCGCCTCGGCCATCTTGTCGAGCGGGATGTTGTTGACACCGGCTCCGGCCCTGGCGACAGCGAGCAATCCTCGGGGGATCGGAAATTCGTGCATGTTGGCGCTGCGGACCAGAATCAGTTCGGCATTATTCGGATCTTCGATGATCTCGTAATTGTTGGGTAGTCTCTTGGTTCCAAGAGGGGATATCTTATTCAGGCAGGCTACTTTCATCATCCGTGCACCTTCTCAAAATTCCGCATAAACCCGACAAGCGCCTCGACGCCTGCCTTCGGCATCGCGTTGTAGATCGAAGCGCGCATCGCCCCGACACTGCGGTGGCCTTTCAGATTGTCGAAGCCTTGAGCCTTGGCTTCCTTGACGAAGAGTTCGTCAAGTTCGGGCTTGCCGGTGCCGAAAGTGACATTCATCAAAGAGCGGTCTTTCTTTTCGACCGAGCCCTTGAACAAAGTCGAACCATCGAGAAAATCATAGAGCAATTTGGCTTTTTCCTCGTTGAGAGTTTTCATTTTCTCTAAGCCACCAAGATCAAGAAGCCACTGGAAAACGAGTCCGCAGATGTAGATGCCATAGGTCGGCGGCGTATTGTACATCGAACCGTTATCCGCGTGGATCTTGTATTGCAGCATCATCGGCGTGAACGGAAGGAAGTTTTCGGTGATCAAATCCTCGCGGATGATGATGACGACCGTCCCCGCGGGACCGATGTTCTTCTGGGCGCCGGCGAAGATCAAGGCATATTTGGAAACATCGACGGGTTCTGACAGGATGCAAGAAGACATGTCGCAGACGAGGTCTTTGCCCTTGGTGTTGGGCAAGGTGTGGAATTTAGTCCCGTAGATCGTGTTGTTCTCACAGATATAAACATAATCGGCGTCCTCGGAAATCAAAAGATCGGAGCAGTCGGGAATGTAGGAGAACATTTTGTCCTCGCTCGAGGCGATCTTGCGGGCATCGCCGTAGCGTTTTGCTTCGGCGAAAGCGCGTTTGGCCCAGACACCGGTAATAATAAAATCGGCGACCTTGTTTCTCATCAGGTTCAAGGGGACCATCGAGAATTGAAGGTGGGCTCCGCCTTGTAAGAACAAAACCCTGTAATTATCGGGGATGCTCATCAGTTTCTTGAGATTGCTTTCGGCCTCGAGGATGATTGCCTCAAAAGCTTTCGAGCGATGGCTCATTTCCATTACGGACATTCCGGTATTGTTGTAGTTCAGCATCTCGGCAGCCGCTTTTTCCAAAACAGGCTCCGGGAGCACCGCCGGTCCGGCGGAGAAGTTGAAGACGCGTTTCATTGTTTATCTCCTCTCATTTGTGATGATTCTGGCTTCCAGATAATAGCGTTTTTCAATGGCTTCTCCCAAGGAGAAGGCTTTGCGCGGCAGGACTCCTTGATTCATGACATAGGGGAAAAGCTGGTCTCGCGCAAGCGGCGGCATGACGATGCCGACGGCATTCTTCTTTTGCTTGATTATCGATTTGAGACTCGTCATCCCGTGGACATAGTCGATAGTCGTCTCGGGATGATTTTCGAGATAATCATCAAGGAATTTTTGGACCCACTTGATCGTTTCAAAGGGGCTGTCGGGCGCAGGAATGAATTCCTCATTTTTTCCGTGAATGATTTTCAACGCTCCCGAACCGTAGCTGACTCGGTTCATTTCATCGACGAAATCATCCTCGGCATCATAAATGATGCGGTGAATCGGCTCAAAGGCAAGGCCTTTATCATAGATCGAGATCAACTCGACAAGGGTATAGCGGGCGGGATGCAGAGCCTGTTCTTCCGGACTCAATGTCTCTTTGATTTTCTCCCAGCAGACCTTGGCGGCCGCAACCGAGTGGTTGCCGTCGCCGACGATGAGGGGTGTCTTTAAAACGGCGTCCGACAGGCGGCTGATTAGTTGCTCGCAGTCTTTGATATGATAGCCGGTCACATGACCGCCGTTCATATTCAGTTCGAAGTCGTAAATGATCGAGTAATTATTGCGTTTCCTGTGGATTTCGTTGATGATGCCTTCTTTATCATCGATCAAAACGAGGACATGCGGAAGCTCCAGTTTTGCGTTTTCACGGATCTTGACTCGGGGAGGAATCCGTTCCGGAACGGTTTTTTCCGAAGCGATGATCTTGCCCCGGCGGCCTTCAATGTATTCGTAACTATCGAGGTCGATCAACACCATCAGTCCCGTCCTCTGCGGATTCATCGGGGTCTTCCTGTCGACAAGGACGATGCCCTTCAAACCGGTGAAGATATTCGAACGGAGATAGAGGTCCATGTTCTCATTGATCGCCTTGATCCTTGTCTCGAAAGGCATTTCGAGATAGGCTTCAGGGAGGATCAAACGATAAGTCGAGGGAACATTGTCCACTAATTGCTGGAGAGCGTTCCAATACTCGATTTCGCTGGTGAACTGATCACAGGCGATACAAGCCCATTTGTGAAGATCTATATTAGGCTTTGGCAACAATAATTCGGGGATTTCGATGACCGCCATATCAATACACACCCTGATCGAGCATCGCTTGATAAACCTTCATGAATCCGGCGATATTGGCGCCGATCACGAGATTACGGCTTTTGGTATACTTTTGGGCTTCTAAATCAGCGAGTTGGAAAATGGACTTCATGATGCGCTGGAGTTTCTCATCGACTTCCCGGTAGGTCCAGGAATAATGCATCGCGTTTTGGCTCATCTCGAGCCCGCTGACGGCGACGCCGCCGGCATTGGCGGCCTTTCCGGGAGCGAACAGGACACCGGCGTTTTGGAGATGCTTGGTCGCTTCGAGCGTCGTCGGCTTGTTTGCGCCTTCGGCGACGAGGAAGCAGCCGTTCTTGACGAGGGCTTTGGCACCTTCAAGCGGAAGTTCGTTTTGGGTGGCGCAAGGAAAGGCGATGTCGCAAGGAACCTTCCAAATCTCCATCGGGTTGGCATTGTAGGTGGCTTTTGGACGGTATTCAGAGTACTTGGTCGAGAATTCGGGAACGTTCTCAGTGAGTTTCCTGACGATGTCGAGATCGACGCCGTCCGGATCATGGACAAAGCCGTTGACATCGGACAAGGCGACGACCTTGCCTCCGAGTTCATTGGCCTTGAGAGCGGCATAAAAACCGACCTTGCCGGCTCCGGAAACGATGACTTTTTTACCTTTTATTGTGTCGTTGCGATAGGCTTTGAGCATTTCCTGAGCGAAATAAAGCAAACCGTTGCCGGTCGCCTCTTTTCGCCCGAGCGAGCCGCCGTAGGTAAGTCCCTTGCCGGTTAGGACGCCGGTGAATTCATTGGTGATTTTCTTATACATACCAAACATATAGCCGATTTCTCGGGGACCGACACCGATGTCGCCGGCGGGAACGTCCGTGTTGGGACCGACATGCCGGAAGAGTTCGAGCATATAATTCTGGCAAAAACGCATGATTTCGCCTTCTGAATGGCCGCGCGGATCGAAATCCGCTCCCCCTTTCCCCCCACCCATCGGGAGACCGGTCAGAGAATTCTTGAATGTCTGTTCAAAGGCCAGGAACTTGAGGATCGACTCGTTCACGGACGGATGGAATCTGATTCCGCCCTTATACGGTCCGATCGCCGAATTGAATTGAATGCGGTAACCGCGATTGACGTTGATTTTTCCCTGGTCATCGATCCAAGTGACGCGAAACTTGATGAGCCGTTCCGGTTCGATAATTCGTTCCATAATCGCGTATTTCTGGATCTTTGAGTCGGAAGGCACGACTAAATCCATCGACTCAAAGAATTCTTCGACTGCTTGGAGATACTCTTTTTGATTTTCGTTACGGGCGCAAACCTTTTTGAATAAATCATTCAAATACTCGCTTTCAAACATTTACTTACCCTCGCTTCAATCGATTGTTTTTTTATCTGTTCTTCACTTGATCAGGATTCGAAACGAACGAAAATGATTAGCATGATTTGTGGAACGGTTGATCAATTTGCGACTGCTATTGGCCAGACGATTTTCATATATACCTAACATTATATAGTGAAAGTGCCATTTTCTCAATGAAAATTTTACATAAAAAAAGGTTACGCCGCTTTTTTAAAGTAATGATAAAAAAAGGGGCCGTCAATCATTGACGGCCCCGTTATGAGAATTAATTATTCGGGTTTGTAGATGAAGATATAACTAAAGACGACGCCTTCGGGATAATTGAAAAACACCTGGAGAATTAAAGCGTTCCGTTCGGGGTTTTCTGTGAATTTGCCATGGATGTAGTCGAAATCGATCGTGAAGGTATACCCATCAAATGTGTAATCATCGCTGGTGATGTCATTTCCCGAGATCATCTGGAACGATCCCGCATAAGCTTCATACTCGAAGACTAGATCGACATCCATCTGGTAATTGACGGATAGGGAGCCGATGATCTCGGGTTTGCGGGTATCGCTGATCGTGATCCTCAGTTCGAAGAGGCCGGCCGAAGTCTCTATCAGGAAGCGATTTGTCTCGAGCGGCAAGCCTTCAAGATAACGTGAATTGATCAGAGCCTTGCCTTCCGTGTAGGTGACCCATTCACTCGAAAAGGATGTTCCCGATTCGGTTTGGAGTTCGGTAATCGTAGCCGACTGCGAAGAAAGGTTGATCTCGAGATCGCTGTCCGAGACCTTGTCATAGGAATATTCGAGGGTGTTCACGATCAAAAAGGCGGTGGTTGTCCTTATCTGCGGGGCTTTTGTGGTCGTGACAGTCGTTTCACCCTTGCATCCAAACAGCGTGACACCGAGAACCAGAAACAAAATGATCAGTATTTTCTTCTTCATTAAGAACCACCTCCAAAGACGATTGTGGCATATTCAGGGTTATCAATATAAGGGTTGCGGTTGCCTTGGATCCCAAACACGGCTTCATTGCGGATCAGTTCTCTTTCATCAACCGGATCTTGTATGTGCCACAAGAGCAAGGTCGCAAGATCGCCGAGATTGTTCGAGGTCGAAGATGTGGTCCCGTTCACGAGTTCGAGGTCGGGTTCGCCGCCTTCGCCTTCATAGCGTGTTGCCATGTAAAAGAGCATCCGGGCGACATCGCCCTTGATCTCGTCTCGCGGTTCAAAATAGGACGAGTTCTTGTAGTTGTAGGTGCTAATATCTCCATAACCGTAAGCTGTCGTAACCTTGGTCGAGCCGTCATGGGGGGAGACGTTACTGAAATCGAGATCGCCTCTGGCACTGTTCACGGTCACATCGGTCGCCCTAATATGATGCAAATCAGAATATCCGGGGTAAGAGCCATCGATCCCGTGCGATTGCGCCCAGACATGCTCGCGGTTCCACTGATTACTGTTTCCACCGTTTTCCGTATTCGACTGGCTTCTGTTCGTATAAAACAAAAGTACATTATTTGGATTATCAGGATCCGCATCCGTTGTCCTCAAAGCATTCCAGACACCGTCATAACTGACATAAGTATGACCTGAGATGATGTCGTTCAAGGCCGCCTTCAATAGACCGCTATCGAGTATCCCCGTGGCATCCGCATAGTAGTAGCCTAGGGAGCGGTGGGGATTGTTGGCGTCGTTCCAGTAAGCGGTATTGCTCATCTCCATGGGATTCATCCCATAGTATTGGGATGTAATCTCATATCCGGCGGGGGTGATGCTAACCTTGATGTCGCCGTTGCGATCGAGCATGATGTCCGACGAAGCGCCATTCCCGCCGGTCACGGCGTACACTGGACATAGATCAGAATAGGTGTAGATGCGCGACAAGGCGGAATAGGTTGGGTGCGAATAAGAGTTGCCGAGGTAATCGCCGTTGGTCACGATCGCGATTTCCGGCATAATCGTTTCAAGGAGATAAGCGGTCGTTCCCGCCATAGCGCCATGATGCCCCATCTTGAAGATATCGACATCGCCGACCAAAGAGGCATATACCGCCTCTTGGTTACCTTCGGCATCGCCATTGAACAGGACTCTTGTGTCGAAAGCCTCCAAGGTGAAGACAATGCTCGAAGCATTGGCGTCTGCCGTTGTAAGATATGAAGTGTTATAGAAGACTAACTCCACTCCCGATACAATCTCGATGGTATCATTACCATTCACTAGGTCAATCACATAATAGGTGTTTCCGCCTTCGGCGGCGACAGCCGCCTCAAAGTTATTTCTCAAGGTCGTGGCGATTGAGGATGGGGTTGAGTAAAGGATCGTGTTCTCAACTACATAGTTCGCATAAACAACGTCCATCCCGCCGATATGATCGGCGTCCTGATGGGTCGCAATCACATACTCGATCGTGCCATCATCAATGTGACCGGCAAGGAATGTAAGCAAGGCATTCTTGCTTTCCGAGCCATTCTCACCGGCATCGATCAAAATATCAATCGCTCCGATCTTGATCAGAGCAGCCTCACCCGGTCCGCCACCGCTGTAGCCGAGATCAATATAATGGATGTCGACGCCTTCGACGTTACTATAGTCGATGACATAGTACTCGTACAAGGTTTGCTTGGTGCCATAGGTGATTGTCATTTGATAGGTGCCTTCGGTAGAAGTTGAGAAGTTGGTGACCATTTCCGAGGTGAGGTCGATCAGTTCGATAGCACCGTTTGTGTAATTTAGGATAACCTTGGCGCCACCGATTACGAGAGGATCGCCCTGTTCATAATATCTTTGGAGATTCGCCACGCTGATCGAACTTAGAACAAGGCTGTTTTCATAATAGCCGAGATTGGCGGTTTCAAGCGCAAAGTCAGCGCTGTTGTCATCGGAATCGACAAAGCTTGAGCGCTTCAAGGAGTTGGTGTTGTTTAGGCCGGAAGCGGCCATTGTCTCCGCTTCATTGGCTGTGCCGTAACCGAGAAAATCGACGACATTCTCATCGCTGATACCGGTTATTCCTTCGGTATTGTCAACCAAGGCCACCTTCCCGCTGGAAGCGGCCAGGTTGATGTCTCCTAAGATATTATAGGGCACATCAAGGGGGGAGCCTATTAATGGGTTATTCGTGCCGAGCCTGATAAAGTAGTAGGTTTTTGATGGTATCGTTCCGCTCAAAGAAACGATATTCGTCCAACTTGACGATGAGGTAGCACTCGCATATTGAAGCGAATAGCCGGTCAGGTTGATTGAGGACGTGGAACCGTTATATAAAACTACATAATCGTAATTATAAGTTGCGCCGCTATTGCCGCCGCCGCCATAGACCTCATAGATCATGAGTGCCGATGGCAATGAGGAAGCCTTGACTTCATACTTAAGTTCAGAGGTCTTGCCTTCATAAGCGACTGTCAAGAAATAATTGCCGACGGTAGTTGTCGAAAACCCAGTTATTATACCGGATGCGACATCTTCAATAGTGCTTACGCCATTGCTATAATAGACTTTGATAAAGGCTCCGGTGAGATCGATCGATTCTCCCTGTTCATAGCTCATATCGGGAATAAAAGCCTCGATCGATGATACGGATACAGGAGCTGTTCCGCCTGCCATCGTGTGTTGATCAAGACCGATAGTTGTGTCTTGAGCATAACCATCCCATTCAAGGCTGGGATCAAAAGCGGATGTTGAAGAAGTTCTCCCAGAAGAAACAGAAGTTTTTCTCTTCAAAGTCATATTTAGTGTTGAAACACCGTTATTCGACCATGCTTCGCCAGGATCAAAGCCAACTTGACCGATGCTATCAACTATTGCTCCTGATCTAATCAATTCCAAAGCATCGTTACCATTGAAATTCGTCACGGCGCTAGTCGTGTCTGACATATTCAAAATGGTTTGATTTGCGGATGAGTTTGCGATCACGTATACACCGCCATGAGCCAATGAACCTGACATGGTGAGAGTATTGGTCGCAGTAGTTGTCCCATTGGCATACAGTTTTATCGAGTAGTCGCCGAGATCGACCGTATTGCCTGTTCCGTTGAAGACTGCCAAGGCTTTGTTATTGCTTGACCCTTCCAGATAGCATGAGAAAAACAAGTCATCCGCATAGAGTTCAGATGCCTCGCCTTCGACAAACTCATTATAAAATGTCCTAAGATTCCCATCAGCGTCTCTAACAACCAAATAAGCCCTCGAAGAGACAATCGTGTCAGAGAGGATGCTGATGAGAAATTCGTTGGTATCGGCGTTATACTTGTTGCTTTGGTATCTCGTTATACCCGACGAACTGAGATCAATGACTTTATTCCCGGTTGACGTGATCAAGCCGTGCTCGATCAACTCATAACCTTCGGGAAGATAAAATCTGCCTAAATAAGACTTGTATCCGACGCGTAAACCGATATTACTAGAAAGTGATACATACGGCAAGTCGGGATTATCAGTGGTTGAAAAAACCGCTTCCAAAGAGATGTCATCAAGAACCGTGAACGTGTAAATGGCTTCAGTAGAAACTATGTTGTTTCCAGAAACCCAATAATTGAAGTATTGGCCTTCTCCAGGTTCGTTAGCTACCGCTGTAGCGTATGTATTGTATCCGTACGAACCGCTGCCGCTTCCGTTTGTTATGGAAACACTATGCTGCTCTGTGGTGTTCTTTTGATATTGGAGGACAAACACAGTATTGCCTTGAATATTGGTAAGAGTTTTGTCCCAAGCGGGCGAAGCGATGACATATCCGGGTTTTGTAGGCAAGCTAATCTCTGGTTCGGACGCCGACGCTGAAGGAAAAACGTATTGGATATCCAGCATCCTTCCATTTGAATCCATGAATACAGCAGCATACTTGTCGTTAGGCCGAAAAACTCCGATTAGTTCTGTATCATATGTCACAAGAAACTCATAATCAAGAGGAAGGTCAGTTCTAACTACTCCGTTGACAATCCAAAAAGCAAATGAGTATCCTTCCTCTGAACTAAGTTCATTAGAAAAGGATACTTTTGAACCATAAATGTTCCCTTCAATAGTATTAGTGATTTGGTTTTGTTCATCAAAATACGAAATTATTAAAACCGATGAATTTTGACTGAATACACGAGGAAAAAAAAGTAACAACATAGTCAAACTTAACGAAACTAACAAAATGGTTTTGACGGTTTTCATGTAATCTCCTAATAAAAAATTATATAGTATAGCTCATCACGATGTGAATATAATAATTGTATTATGTACATACTATGACATTACACCTAGTGAATAACAGAGCGCCGATGATTGGCGCCCTAATGTAAATGGTATTTTTATTTAGTCAACTATGTGTTTTAACTCAACTGAGTATATTCCAACATTTCCGCTTGATTTATTATATACAAATTTTACAGAAGTAACCGAAGTATCTGAAATGGTAAATGATAGTGTTTTTTGCAAATTTTCGATTTCAGTTGAAAAAGTCTTGAGAAGGTTATTTTCTTGATCGTAGAAACTAATACTACCTCCAGAAAAACCGTTGCCTTTCAATTCAATATACAAAATTGCCGATGTTTGAAGAGCAAACGATTCAGAAATAATATAGTCGCCAGTGGTATCCATTTTTAGTGAGCCGTCTTTATATGCACTACCTAAGCCACTATAGGTCCACCCTGAAGGGGGATTACCTGTTGTACCAGTAAGAGTCTTTGAGAACACTAATTCCGTAATACCTTCAACAAAATTTACTACAACCGTCTTATTTTCAAAGATGTTTTCAATCAAATATGATGTCTGTCCAGTAATATCAATAGGTTCTTCGCTATTAATTGTGATTGTTGAGGCTTGATATCCTGTTGCTGGCGAAATTGTGATTGTCGAAGAGCCGCCAGATAAAACCGAAGTTGGGCTCGCGCTGACTGAACCTTTTAATTCGTCAGAAGATGATGCACTGACAGAATAATAGACAGGTGAAGTAACCGTAACTGGATGTGTATCTAAAATAGTTCCATTGAGTGCGGACCTGGCAGTAATAGTAACCTCTCCCACGTCAACCCCAGTCACAAGTCCATTACTATTAACCGTGGCAATCGAAGTGTTGCTGCTTTCCCATTCGACTCCCCTTATCGAATTGATCGGGTTATACATTACTGCTAGTGGTAGAGATGCATCTTTCATCACTTCAGTAGCACCGATAATCGAAATTGACAAGGGTTCTACATCTTCGTGATATCCAAGATTGCCTATGTAATCACAATCATAGACATCCCAATCCGAAGGTTTCCAAGCACCATTCGGATAATAATCCGTACTTGGTTTCCTTACCAGTGTATGATCAAGAGTGGATCCTTCTCCTACATCCCATTTTGTTCCTGGATCAGTTCCAATAACACCAATGACATCGATCACAACATAATTTTTCAGCAATGCAACCGCATCGTCTCCATTGAAATTAGTTACTTCGCTGGTAACATCCGATTGACTTAGAATATCTGCGTTTGAATCAGGGTGAGCAATAACATAGACATCTCCAGGAAAAATCGATTCAGTAGTAAATGATAGCGGATTACTTGCTGTGGTAGCGCCATTGACATAAAGTTCAACCCTATAATCAGAAAGCGCGACGATTTCATCGGTTGGATTATAAATTTCAATCCATTTGTTGTAGCTCGAACCTTCTCCATATTCGCTGATCATCAAGAAAGAAATTTTCTCAGTACTGCTATAATGGTATTCTAATAAACCGGTTAAGGCGTTTTTAACAACAATGTAACCTTTGACGGATTGCCCATTTACAAATGGAAAACTAATCATATACTCGTTAGTTTGCGCATTTGATTTTTCCGATTGGTATTTAATGACACCTTCGGTATCGAGTTTAAAATCAAATTGAGTATTAGCTGCAAGAAATCCATATTCAACCATAGTATATCCATCGGGAATGTTGAACTGACCAATGAATGTGCTTTTGCCATCTCTCAGCAACAACAGATCACTTATCACAACATACGGAATATCAACCGACGGCATGTTTTCATAAACCGCGGTAATCGTTGTGTCTTTGTAGGCCGTGAATGAGTATGATGGTTTATGACTTACAATTTTGCCGTTTTCATCGGTCCAATGAAAGAATTCCAAATCTCCTTCGGGAGCATTGGCGACAGCAGTCAATACTGATCCGTATGACGCCGCTTCATTGCTGCCGCTACCGTTCACAACTGTGACATTAAAGGTTTCCGAAGTATCAAAATCATACTCGAGATACGCGATTTTGTTTTCTGTGATGTTGGTTAGACTTACTTCGCCCCAAGGACTGGTTGATGAGACGACCATCCCCGGTTTGGAATAACTTGATACATCCGGCGGTGTTGCATCTTCACCATTACTGACATAATCAACTTTTATTGCAGTTCCGTTGGAGTCCATGAAAAGAACCGCATGTCTGTCAGACGGCCTGTAGATGGCTGTAAGAACGGTCGTGTTTCTAACAAAAAACTCATAATCAGCTGGAAGGTCTTGCCTGACAACCCCATTGACAACCCAACAGAAGAACTGATATGAAGAATATCCTTCTGGGGCTTCAGGGATATGAAGAGAGGCAGATATTTTGCTGGCGTATGGCTGGTCATTTACGTTTGTTGTTAGAATGTTATATTCATCAAAATAGGCTTTTACTTGAACATCGACATTTGCCATTGATTCAGCTTTAACATACCTTACCGGCAAAGCGAACAGGAAAAGCGACAACAAGCAAAAAATAAATCCCTTTTTCATCATCATTACCTCCTAAAACGTTTGCTCGCCGCAGATTGTCGACGGGCCAAAATCCATGCTGGTGGCGATGCTGTCTTCAAGCGAGAATTCAATCACTTCGATGTCGGGCTTCACATATTGCGATTTCTTGTCATTGACTTGTTTCATTTTTAAACGTCATCTCCTTCAAGAAAAATATTATGTATCGATCAAGCGCATACCACAGATATTTTATCATATTGCCCATATTGATAAAACAATTAATGATAAATCTGTATGTATAATATTCGGAATACCACCTATTGTTTACTATATACGATGCGTGCGCATTCTTTAGTTAATACCTAGTTTACGATATAGATCAAGATTACTCTGAAGCATTTCTTTGTCAACCGCATCCAAAGCTTTCAGTTTGGCGATGCTTCTTCTTGTTTTCTTGAAAACAAGCCTGATCCACCTTTTGATCCAGGCGTACGGCAACAGCCAACCATGTTTTTTCAGATACTTCTCAGTTGACATCAGATCGATCCGCTTGGGGAAAAGAATACGGATCAAATAACGAATCTTGCTGCCTCTAGTCTTACCGGTCTTGAGTGAATGTTTCGTAAGCACCGGAACACTGCGATTGAAATCCCTAGCGGTCCCATGGACTCCAGAACCGATGACATATGCTTTGGTTTCTTCAAAGAGAGCATCCGCCATCCGGTATCCGGACAGGATAAATTCTCCAATCCGGAAGCCGAAGGCTTGCTTATTGAAGGAGATCATGTTCTTTGCAAAGTTTGTAAGATTAGCAGTTTTGAGAAGGTCAAATAACTTTTCGTTATCGATTTTGGCTTCCATCTTGTCTAAAAAGACGCCGATATCAAGGACTTGACGCAAGCCGACACCCGATGAAAGAAAGTGCTTCTTGAGATGGGATAAAAGATAGACAAGTTCTTTTTCGGGAGATAACTCGAATAAACATCCGCTGATGGGAAGACCGTCGGCGAAGACGTCGCCCAAAGCGGTTAAATGATCCGAATCAAGGTGATGGTCGACTCCGGGATGGACCTCAACTATGATGTCCCTGCCTTTGAAATAGACGTCATGAGTCGAGCCTTCAATGTCGAGTTTATAGTTGGCTGATTTTAAAATCATTCGTGAACGCTCTAAATCTTCCGGCTTAATGATAAGATCGATATCGCCCATCGAGCGCATATAGCTCTCAAGATAGTGTTTCTTGATGGCCGAGCCCTTGAGATAGATATGATCGATCCGGGCATGGTTGAAAAAAGAGGTGATCTCCGCAATCGCCTGCTTTTGAATTATGTCTTTTGCTTGGTAGAGATAGTACTCTTTGAGAAGCAATCGCTGTTCATCAATGACTGACTGGTTGTTTTTCAAAACGGCGTAAAAGAGCCCCGACAGGCCGTTTTCCCGGGCAAGACGAAACAGTTCTTTGATGTTGTCGATGGCCTCTTCGTATTCAAGGTTGTTCAGGGCGCATTTGCTGATAAAGATCAATTGATCGTAGAGGATGCTCATTTTATATCCTTCTGTGAACGCCTCAAGTAGTAGAGGAGGAATCTCCTGGCGGCCCGGAAAGCGACCCAGCATCTGACTTTACGCTTGTATTTCTTCTCATGGATGTCGACCGGTTTGCCATCGACTTTGATCTCTTTGACGACACCGATGATTTGGTCGATCTTGACATAATCTTTTTTCTTTAAAGCGTCGCCCATGACGATGTAAACATCGCGGCGACGCTTGATGATCCGGTGCAAAACATAGTGGTCTTTTGTTTTGAAAAGGACGATGTCGTATTTTTTCGGTTCGACGGTTGGCTTATGGAGCGTGACTTCGGTTCTTCCCGAATGCAAAAACGGGAACATGCTTGTTCCCTTGACTTTAAAGGCCACTTGTTTGCCGAGAAGCAGTTGTTCCTCGATCAGCGGCAAGATGCCGTTTTTTGTCTCTTTCTTACTTGCCATCTTCAAGAACATTGTGTTTTCTAAGCTTTTCAATAAATGCCGTCACGTCTTGGGCGGCGGTGTTTCTGTCGACTTCGTAGTTATCGACGATGGACGCAATCAAGCTTTCGACCGACACCTCTTGTTTCAACTGGTTCCACAAAAACTTACCGGTTTCATTGAGCGTCATGATGCCGTTGAAGTTGATGGCCTCGCTGTCGACAGGGATGACGATATTCTCGCCCGCGACTTCTCTTAAAACATAGTTTGCTTTCAGTTTCATCTTCAGTAATCCCTTCTATAAAGTGCCTGATACAAGTATTCGAAAGAATCATTCTCTTTTGTGCAATAATATTTGTAAACCGGAAGATCAGAGATCATCTTTTCGATCAGTTCCAGCACATTCTCGATCTTGGCCTCTTCCCTCGGTCGATAGATGTTTCTTAAGAAGTTGGTTATCTTGTCATAGACAGTGAGAGAAATGAGATTGTTGTGGGGGGCTTGCTTGATGAAGACGATCGCTTTCACCTTCATTTTGACGTTTTCATTCCTTGATGTCTTTCCCGACCAAGGCGAGCCAGTGACATAGAGTCCGTCGCCGGCCTCATAAAGCAAAGGCTTGTCGTCGTTGATGAAGATCACCTCGTCAAGATTTTGTTTCCAAAGCTCCGCCTGAGTCGATTTGCCGGTTCCGGAGGAACCACAGAAAAGGATAGCTTCGTCTTGGTAGCCGATAGCTGAGGCGTGAATCGGGATCAAACCATTCCTGATCGCAATCTCGAAAAACATCATTCCGCTGATTTTGTATTCCACTTCGGCCAATCTTGATCCCAATGACTCCGACAGCTCGATTAGAATATCCTTGAAATCGAGCGAATAGGTGATTAGGTGGGTAATATTGTTTTTGTCATCATGTTTGACAATGACTCCTTTTTGTCCATCTTCATAAATCTGACGGTCTTGAAATCTATATTTCGGTTTTCCTTCGGGAAACATCAAATCTTTCTTAATAACAACCCGCATTTGATATTCAGGTGATTCATCGCTTTTGTATGAACGTATCCTCGATGCAAAATATTTGTCGTAGATATACTTAAATCTAAGACAAACATTACCGATCTTATAGGTGTCAGTCATTTCGTTTTTTCCTTTCCTTGGCGATTTCAAGGAGGTAGGGAGCACACTTGTGAGGATCGCCTTCATAATATCTTCTGGCGGGGCAGGGAATGCATGATGAGCTTAAATCACAGGACTCACAGTCATGGGACTTCTCAAGATTCTGCCATTTATCACTTAGTTCCCGAAAGGTTGTGAGAAATGTCCCGCGTTCCAGTTTCTTTCTTGGATGAGCCATCAAAGTACATGGTTGCATATATCCTCGGTGGTTCACCGCATAGCCGCTCTTAAGAGCGGCGCAACTCGATAAAGTATCAAAATCCTTGGAGGGTTTTTGCTTTCCTTTGAAAGTAAGAAGCCGCTGCTCGAAATCAACTAATTGCTCGGGAGATAATCTTCCGTGGTAATCCTTTTTCTTCGACGGAGCTAGATAGAGGAAATACCCTAGGGGAATGTTATTTTCTTTGATAAACTTCAAGATATCATCAAGATCGGCGTAGACCTCGGGAATCGGAATTACCCGGCAGGCGATGTTGATCTTGCTTTTTTTCAGTTTGAGGATGTTTTCTGTTACTTTTGTATAGCCATCCTTGATGCCCGTCACGATGTTATAGGTATCGTCACTTGCGCCGTAAAGAGTGATGGCAACCATCTCCGGGGGCCTGTTCGTGAAGGCCTCAAGCTGTTCTTTGGTTAAATGATAGCCGTTTGTATAAACCGTTATCTTGACTCCATAGTCATAGAGGAACTCATACAGTTCCACAAAGTCGCTCCTTGTGAGGGGCTCCCCTCCGGTCAAAAGGGCGTAGACCAATCCTTCGACAACCGCTTCTTCAAAGATCGAGATCCACTCTTCCTTGGCCAGCTCGCTTTTTGGCTTATTGTCTTTGACATAACACATGGGACAGGCGAAATTACATTTCGAGGTCAGTTCAAACTCGCCAAGAACCGGGACTCTTTGAAGCGCTCCCAGTCTGATGATTTTAGATTTTAAGCCTTGATAGTCAGTCAATGAGATCACCTATTTGTATTTTATCATAAAACATCTGAGCTAGCATCATTTGCTTGAATTTCCCTCAACCATTATGAAACCCCCGACAACGGCGTGTCATCGGGGGTTTTGAATCACGGCAAGTAAAAAAATCAAGGTTCCTCGTAAGCAAACTCGGTTTCAATTCCTGAGATTGAAACCGCCACGTCATTTGGTTGAGCCGACCCAACCTTGTCGCTTTGATTATTCTGTGCCAGATAAATATCTTTGATACTGATCAAGCCCCAACCAATGGTCAAATTGTCACATAGTTCAACATAGTACTCCTTGCCGGCATCAAGCCCGCTGAGATCAAACCAGTGATTGTCAAATCCACCACCTGTTTTTCCTGACAAGTTGTCTCTTCTTACCAATCGCAAAACTTCAATGTTTGTCCCGACCTCTTTGATGGATATGAACAATTGTTTGTCTTGACTGATATTGCCTTCCCACTGCCACCATAGATAGGTGTTGGGCCCATTGATATTAAACGCTGATGAACGGGCGACTCCCAAATCGTTATCTCCACTAATAGCATTAGTTCTTCCTGCCCCATCATCCCAACGGAACACATTATTTGGGTTCCCCCAATTATTAACATTGCCATTAAGGTTGTTTGCCAACTGGTTCGTTGAGGATCCGGCATTGTAAATCGTTGGCAGGATATTTGTGGCTAAGGTATCCGAATCAGTTGAGGGCGCTATTGGATAGTAGGTCACGAATGAGTCGGCTGAGAGAATACACCATTCTTTTGATGATGATTCTGTGATGAGGAAATACAATTCTGTGCCCAAATATTCGCTTAAGTCATAGTAGTATTGGAATAAGAATGCTTCCGCATTGGTTATGGCCGAACCGTATTGTGCCGACGCGATTGCAGTATTGTTGTAGTTCTTGTTTCCAAAACGGGCGACCTCATAGTTATCCGAAGCTCTTCTAACGGATACGAAAGCGAAAGAGCTAGACTTGCCTCCCCCGAGTTTGAAACTGATCCATCCGCTTCCGCCAAGCGTGAAATTAGATGAACGGAGATGTCCCATTCTTTCTGATGTTTGATCCCAACTGCCTCCCGGCCATGTGATCCCGAGATTGTAACTGCCATCTCTGTTATAAGGATGATTGTCAAAATACGTTGTGTTCACGACGCGGTCATCAAGATTGACAAATTTTCCATTCCCATCGTCCCAACGAAGGAATGATTGCATTCCCTTTTCGTTCTTCCAAATGTTGTATCCATACCAGCCATCGAGACTACCGGTTATGGCGCCGTCTTCAAACTCAAATCCGCCATTCTTGACTTGATAGATGGAAGACGAGTATCTATGGCCGCTGTAATAAGTGTGGATAGCATCTTCCGAATCACTACAAATCAAATAAGCCCTGGCGGCGGTGATTTCGTTTTCTTCAAAACTCATCACGAATTCTTTGGTGGCCGCATTGTACTTATAGCCAGGATACCTTGTTGTCCTAATGGTGTCGAGATTGATTTCCGCTTCGCTGATCGATGTCAAGATCCCGTATTCGATCAATGTGTAGCCGGTTGGAACATAGAACTGACCGACATAGGTTTTTGAGCCGGATCTGATCGCCAGATCATCCCCGAGCACCACGTAGGGATTGTCGGAAGGCGCTGAACCCTCATAAACTGCGGTTATCGTTGTCGCACCATAGACAGAAAACTTGTAAGTCGATTGATAACTGACGATCTCGTCGCCGACCGACCAATGATGAAAATAATTTCCTTGTGAAGGGACGTCCGCAGTAACGGTCGCAACAGTGTTATAAGCATAACTGCCATCGCCGGTGCCGTTTTCGACCGTAACCAGATACTCAGTCGTGTCTGTGGCAGTATACTGCAACACCGTCACGACATCATCGGTGACATTTTCATAACTGACATCCCACCCGTTGGTTGAATATCCCGGTTTTGATGGTAGGGTCTCCGGCGGGGTGGCAGTTCCGTTATCTGCGACATACTCGACTTTAAGGATCTCACTGTTGGCATCCACAAAAACCACCGCGTGCCTGTCAGAAGGGCTGAAAACAGCCTTGATGACATTTGTTTTGGTTAGAGTGAACACGTGATCGATAGCATAATCATGACGAATCGATCCGTTCACTTCCCAAAAGAGAAATGAATATCCCGGCATTGATGCCAAACTGCTGTTTAACGACAGTTTCTGTCCATACTTGAGATCGGGTTCCGCGGTCGGCAGTACCTCGCCGGCATCCCAACCTTCAGCCAGGTAAGTGTAGAGCGTGTTCTTTGCCTCGTCAAACCACATGTCGCCGGTTGATGGCATCTCAGGGGCGACAACGGGGACAGCTGTTCCCGCGTCCCAGGCTCCAGAAGTATAGACATGGAGCTTGTCTGTCGACTCATCAAACCACCGCGTTCCCTCCTCGGGAATCTCAAACACGGATGTGATCGTGTTTTCCTGGTCAAAGTAGCTCACGAGGGTCAATTCCACGCTTTCAGCTGTTTGTTGTCCCCCTGTTGCCTTGATGGTCGTTTCTTTCGCAAGAAAGGCCACCGTCAAGAGTGACAGCGTCACGACGAGAAAACAGGCCAAAGCCTTTTTGATGTTTACCATGTCTGCTCACCGCAAATCGTCGAAGGGCCGAAATCCATGCTCGTCGCGATGCTGTCTTCGAGGTCAAATTCGATCACTTCAAGCATCGGCCTTTCATATTGTTTTTTTGTCTGTTTTTCTTTCATACACATTCTCCTTTATAAGTTGCTTCTCGTTTGTCTGGTAATTCGCTTTTGAGCACAAGCAATCCCTTAGATGCGTTTCTCATTGTTGTTCGCGCCTCGATGTTTCTTTCAATCAAAGGCACCACCTCCTACAATCCTATGTTTATCTATCCAAAATTCTTAGTCTGCTTCTTTTTCCCATACTAACTTGAAGAATGTCCCAAAATCCCAGATTGATGGGCTGAAGCCGGAAATGTCTTCTAAGCCGACAAGCAGGGCGATGCCATCGCCTCTGCCGGTTTCGGCGTTGCCGATCCGGTCAATCGGATTTGCCAGGCTTTGGTAGTGACAATTGTCATACATGAGAGCGTAACTGCCTCCGGGTGTAAGTCCCGTGAAGCCGCCCGCGTAGACTTCAATGTTGCCCAAAGGATCAACGACATCGACAGCCGACAAGATATTGACGACGGTCGCGTTGTAGCCCACAAGCATGCCGATGAAGCCGCCGAGGCTCACAAATTCGGTGTTTGTCGCTTCCACGGTTCCGATAGCGTAACTGTCGCTGATATGTCCAAAGTCCAGTCGGCCGACAAAACCGCCGACGGTGTTTGCGCCGACCACTTCAACCCTCGCCATAGCTTCGCTGATTGAAAGATAATTGTTGTTCATGACGCCGATGAAACCGCCCGCCGGGCTCTCAAGGCCGCCCGAACTAAAGATGGCGGCTGTAACGCTTGACTGGTGGACTGATGAGGATGCGAGTGGGTTCTGGGCCTTGCCGATGAGGCCGCCGGTGGTCATATTGGCGGTTGTTATTTCGCCCGCAAAATGGCTTCGATAGAGATTGGTGTTTTCAAGCAGGCCGACCAGGCCGCCAACTGTTCCCACTCCGTTATGGGAAGCTGCGTTGATCGTGAATCTGGCGCTGACATTGGCGATCTCTGAACTTGTGATCGTTCCTGCGAGAGAACCGACATTGACCGCAAACAAACCGCTGATGAAATTGATGTCGCCGTTCAGGTTGAGATTGGTGATCGTCGCTTCATTCAAGACGCCGAACAAACCGGTGTTCTGGTATGCGTCGCTGATAACGATGTTTGAAATCTCGAAATCGTTGCCGTTTAAGCTTCCTGAGAAATCAAGCGGAATCCAGGGCGCAGTAAGCGCGATATCGTTTGCGAGAACATAGTGCCCGCCGGCGGTCATGGCGATCAGTTCCGCTTCGGTCGAGATCAGTTCATAGTTGACGAAGACCTTCTCGCTCAGAGGCGAATCATGGAAGCCATCGGCTTTGGCAACGACTTGGAGATAGCTGTCTGGATCAGCCATGATCGAGGGGGGTATGAGGTAGGTTGTTTCCGTGATCGTCGCAAAGTAGTTCCCGCCATAGTAGATATCATAAACGGTGGCGCCGGCGCTTCCCTCAAACCTCAAATTGTTTCCAGAGACTTCTATGCCGGTCACTTTTGGAAGTCTCTGGATCGGAAAATCGATGATCGCTGAAGCCGCAATCGAATCAAGATACAGCCCCAGAGTGTTCTTGGCTGTCACAGTGACTGTTTCTTCTCCGCGATAAGCCGAAACATCGGTAAAAACATTGATCGCGACCTGGTAACTGGAAGCCCCGATCGTCAGCCGGTAACCATCAGCGTTTGCGACCGCATCCCAAACCAGCCTGCCTTCTTCATAGCGGATGCCCGAGGGCGTTTGCAGTCTGGTCTTGGTCACAAAATCAACAGTGAAATCGCTATTGATGATATAGGAATCAGAGGGACAGATCGCTCTCACATTGATCGTTTTAGAGGTGGCGATATCGATATTGTATTCATTGTCTTCAAGGACGATCTCGACACCGTTCACCTTGATGACATAGCCGCTCGCACATAGAACTTCATCCCAGGTGATCAAGGTGCCGTTCTGGGCTATATTTTCCGGCTGTGACAACACATAGTAGATCGTTCTCAGTATCGGATTTGAAAACGGTGATTCCACTGTCCCGGCTTTGGCCTTGACACTGATCGAGAGTTTGCCGTAAACGGATTCCGGGATAAGGTAGGAGTTTGTCGAAACGTTTGTTTCCCTGCCGTCGATCCTGACGATGTACTCATTCGCCCCCGGCACCTCGCCCCAGCTCAGAGTCCTGTCGGCCAAAACAAGATTGCCGGGCGCCTCAAGCGCCAACAGAGTGGTGGTTGAGGCAGTTGTGACCGGCAGGGTTGTGGGCAGAGTCGTTTCCTCTTGACAGCCGCCAAGAGCAGTCAAGAGAATAAGGAGGAAGAGCAGATAGTATTTTTTCATCATGATTCCTCCTAACCTTCAGGATAAATGATGATCGGTGTGACGTGCAGATAACTTGAAGGATTGTTCAGCCGTTCTTTTGTAAGTTGATCGCGGATGTAACCGATGACATAGTAATCCGTTTCCAGCGCGCTGATCTTTGTTAAATCGACCGCTACCGTGATTTCGGTGCCTTGTTCGTAAATGCCAATTGGCGAGATGGTGAAGTGCTCGATCTCATAACTCTTCACAACCGTGTCGAGCAAGGTGCCGTCAAGGTTGTAGACGTCAACCGCGAATTCGACAAGCAGCGGCGTCATCTCGTCTTTGTATTTCTTGTTTAGAGCGGTGGTGCTTGCGATCAAAGTGGTGCCTTCGAGTTCATAGGTGGCGCTGGGGGCGGTGAAATCCGCTCTTGCAAGGGCGGCTCCCACATACATGTCGCCAGCTCCGTAGTAGAGATACCATTGATTGTCATGGCGGATCAGCGAATCGGCGAACATGCACTTGTCGAAGAGGCCGTAATCGATTTTGTTCGTATCGGTGGGATACATCGAGGGTTCATTAAGATCATAATCGAAATGGGTGAGTTCAAACGGATTCGCTTTGGTCGTTTTGAGAACGCCCAAGGCATAAAACCAGCCGCTGGCGTTTGGTTGTTGGTTCTTGATTTCCGGATCGCTCAGGACGCCGCCGCCATACATCAGATAAATATCTTGATCTTCTTCTCCATAGATATTGGTCAAGGCCATGCACGACTCATTGCCCTTGGTCAGGGCTTCGATATGGTTTGAACCAAACCCTGAAGTGTCGATATCGATGATGTCTTCGGCTTCGATCCTGATGACATCGGTCGTGAAGCCGATTCTCGTGTAACCTCCGTCTTTCATGTAGATCATGTAGACCTTGCCGGTCTTGCCCGGCCTTGGGTCATTGATCAGCACGGCATTCCCTTCGGGGTCTGTCACGTAGGTTCCTGATTTGTTGTTGTTTGGATAATCGGGAGCGAGTCTGCCGACCTTGGTGAAAGTCACAAAATCATGGGTGTAGATGATGCCCTCACGAGTCATGTTGTTGTCATACATCGTGTAGGTGATGTAGTAGGTTGTCAGTCCCCCCCGATTAGGGTCATTTTCGATTTTGAACATCCTGGGATCCTCAAGGCCGCCGCCTTTTTCATCGGCGGATGTCGCCCAGGCGATCGGATTTTCGGCTCCTCTTTCCCAGTTGATGCCGTCGAAGGAAAAAGCATAAGCCAGGCTGGACATATGGCCAAGCGGATATTTCTCCCCGAAATAGTGATGGAAGTTATCGGGGAGTTCCGCTCGGTAGATCATATGAAACATTTCCCTTTCATCATCATAAATGACGGCGGGATTATAAACAGCATAAGATTCAAAACCGGGAATGTCGCCACTGGCGATGCTCGCAAGGTCGGTCACCTTGCCATCGGCTTCAATGGGATAACCGATCGGCGCCAGCAATAACCCGCTTTCATTCAAGGTTATGTTGGCCATCGCCGTCCAGGCGGGAGCGGCTTTGGAAAATTCCATGACGCTGCCCAGAGGAGCTGCGTGGATGGCATCCCAGTCATAGATTTCGAATTCATAAATCGAGAAGGTCGATTCCCAGGGAAAACGTCCGGTCTTCTTCGTCACTTCGTTCGTTTCCCTTTGGATCAGTTCGAGTTTGATGAATCTTGTGGTCTGATCACCATCAAGTTTGAAAGTATCGACTTCGCCAAGACCGACATCCGATCTCTCGATTTCAAACCAGGAAGCATCGTCTCTTTCGGGATAAGCGCCATCAGGTGTTCCCTCGTAGCCATAAATGGCAAACCGTCTTGCAAAGGAGACTTCCCAGCGGATCTTGATGAGATCGAAAGTCTTGGCTTCAAGAAGGTCGATGATCACATGCTGGCCATCAGCGACGCCGGATGCCCACCTCGTGTGGGCAAGGCCGTCGGTCAGACAGCTTTTGTTCAGTTCGACTTCGTTTTCATTTGAGGAAACAAAGACGACATTGGCCCCCACTGCCAGGTTTTTGGGTCCATAGACCTCGAAACTCCAGAATGAATAGCCATAATCAACCATGCCCCTTTCAACGCCCTGAAAACGGACAAACTTGGCTTCAAGGTACTCGGGGAAGATGATTTCATTCACCGTCGCCTTGGTATTGGTCACCGTCGCCACCGTCGTCCACGTCAAGGCATCGTTTGACAGTTGAAGCAGATACTTTTTGGCATAGGCCGCTTCGAAAGCGATTACGACCTTGCCAATCTTCTCCACTGATCCGAGATCGACATAGAAAAAGGCAGAATCATCCTTCACGGCCGCATAGCGGCTTGAAGGATCGTTGTCAACGGCATTGATGTTGAGGTTTTGATCGGTATTCGGACTCGAGACGACGCGCCTTTTAAAGGCGAGATCGGCTCCATACTCCCTGAGGGGCGCTTCCGCTCTCACACTTGAATAAAAGGGCAGGAGCGCAAAAGTGAGAATAATGGTCAGAATCAAAAGAATCAGCTTTTTCATGGCGTCACTCCTTGATCAAGGTTGATGTTGAGTTTGTTTCTGAGATAAAGTTCGGCATAAAGGGCGCAGGGCCAGGTAAAAAAATCACGGGTGTACTGGGAGGGGTTGTTGGCATTGAAGGCCTCGTGCATTACATAAGTGCCCGCAGTCGTATTTTTCATGTAGGCAAGCATCAAATCGATCTCATCGGGGTCAGTGGCCGTGAGACCTTGCATGGCGAGCGCCATGTGCCAAACGACGGGAAGGGCGGGGTTTTCATGATAGATGCTGTCGTGGGGATCGCCAATGCCGCTCGCATAGGTCCCTTCATGGTAATACGGATTATCATCGCTCAGGATGAAGGCCCTGGTATTCTGGTAGACCTGATCGTCGACCTCGAGATAACCAAGCCACGGAGCCGCCAACAAACTCGGGATATTGGCCGCATCGGCCAAGATTTTTTCGGCTGCCGAACCCGAATCGCTTGTCAGGCCGGTCGTCTCGAAAACATAGATCTTGCCATAGACGGGGTGATCATAGACGCCGTAGGTTTCAATCGCGGTTCTTACTTCCTCCGCCAGGTCTTCCATCTCCAGGCGAAGTTCATCGTCAAGACCGAGATTTTCAAATAGGATAGCCATTTTTTCCAGAGTGGCGACAGCGAACATATTGCCGGAGATGAAGTACTTGTAGTGACAGACATCGTCGCTTGGACGATAGCCGCTCCAAATCAACTTGCTTTCCGGATTGAAGTCATTTGAGCCGACCGAACGGTCGTATTCGTTCTCGATCCGGTAATTATGATCGGAATGGTTCTGCTCGTTTCTCAGGGTCTCAATCACCTTCCGGACGGTCAGCTCAAAGAAGTAGTCGAAGATCGTATCGTCAGCTGTAAGCGAGTAATACTTATCAGCGAGCCACAAGGGATAACAAAGCGAATCGATCTCAAATTTCTTTTCAAAGACGCTCCCGTCGGGGTTGAAGGCATTGGCATAGGGATCGCGGCGGATCTGCTCGAACTGCTGCAAAAGCAAGCCTCTGACCATATGTTTCACATCCTGATCCATTTCCATGAACTGGAGGTAAGGCAGGACCTGAGCGCTCGAATCCCTTAGCCACATCGCGTGGATGTCCCCCGTATAGACAAAAGTCATTCCGTTGTCCTTGTAGTGGAGCACGCCGGGCCAGTCGCCTTTGTTGTTTTTGATGCCATCGACGGTTGAATAGAAGGTTTTTTGGAAGGTAATCCGTTCAGCCTCATCGGAGATTGAGGCAATTAGCGGATCGATATAGTCGCGCATATTATCATAATCACGTCTATGATCGATTTCATTAAGCAGATTCCAGCCGATCTCGTCGGTGACGACGGGATCGCTGTCGTAATAGGTGATGATATCCTCGATCGTGAGGAGTCCCCAATCACCCCGGGAGTTGTCGACAAACTCCAAATACAAAGCCTGTCCGCTGTGCTTTCCAAGATCGATGTAATAAAGATGGGTTGCCTCCTCATGAGCGTCGATCCAGCGATCGCTGTAAGTCCGGTAGACTTCGATGTTCGTGCCCACTTCTTTGATCGACAGATAAGTTAGATCAGCGTGTTTGGTCGCTCCGAGCCGAAAGGAGATGATGTTTTTCCCACTGACTTTGAAGGCCGGGGAGCGGAGGACGCCGATCTTGGTCTCATCGGGACGGTTCGAGAGCCTTCCACTCTCGTTGATATGCGAGTCGCGAAAGACGCCCTTTTCGCCGCTGATTGTCCAGCCTTCAAGCGTTCTTGTTGCGAAATCGCCGTTATCGAGACTGTTCGGGATCGTTGTCAGATCCGGAAAACTCGGTTTGATGTCCGTTGCGAGGATTCCCTGATCAGTATTGGGCGTGCTGGCGTAATAGGATATGAAATCATCGACAACCAGATAGCCGCCGTTGGCCGTCTGATCATCGACCACAAGGAAGTAAACCTCTTTTCCAAGATGGGGCGATAAGTCGGCATAGTGCCTCGTCATCTGACCGAAGTGTTCGACAATCTCTAAAGCCTCATTGCCGATCCGGAAGAGTTCCAGATGCGTTGATTCCTCGACAACAGAGACATAGCATAAAGCAGATAGATAGCCGCCACCTAGTAGGAAGGACACATAGCCGCTGCCCGAAACTCGGAAACTCTCAGAGCGCATCTTTCCAATCAACGCTTCCGGAGCGGCGCCATAGAGATAGTTGCCGGCTTTGTTGTACGGTGCGGAGCCAATGCGAGAAGCATTTGTGACATATTCCGAAGCGAAAGCTTCGCCTGAAAGCACCGTCCAACCGCTAAGATCGCCGCTTTCAAAGCCGGGATTGGCGATCAGAAAATCATCGTTGGCAGTTGTCGTGGTCGTCGCCTCAGTCGCGGTTGTGGGAACACTGGTCTTGGTTGTGATCGCAGTTGTAGTTGAATCGGTCAAGGCCGTGGTGATCGAAGTTTCTTTACAAGCAAAAAGGAAAACGAGGGTTAAGCTAACCATCAATAATCCGAGTATTCTTGTTTTCATCGGGTTTTCCTCCTTGACAATTATTTGTTCATGAACTGATTCAGGCGGGGATCGTGAAAGAATCGACGATGGTGCCTTCGGTATCGATCGTCTGGACTGCAATTTGAGCAGCGCTCACTTCGATCATCGAGATCGTCGAGATCGTGTCCTCGATGAAGAATTCGAAGACGTCGCCTTCGCCTTCTTCGACATAGCGGTACTTGTATCCGGCGGTGCCGCCAATCAAATAGTAGGTGCCTTCCCCTTCGGTGACTTTGATGCCTCCGGCCATTTTTGGCGTTCTCGCATAGATGTGGTCATGCCCGGATAAGACCAGGTCGACGCCGGCCGAATCGAAGGTCGGCAGCCAGTCGCTGATCATCTGGGCTGCGGTCGGCTCATGATAGGTGCCATACATGCTGTAATGGGTCGCGACGATGACAAAGTCGCTTGGATTGGCAGTCACGGTATCAATCAGCCAAGCCTGTTGCGAAGCCAAATCAGTGCCGGTCACCGTGTCGAGCATTATATAAAGAGTGTTATTGACGAGAAAATAGTAAGACGAGTTAAGATAGTTTGAACTCCCATTCTGGGGGTTATTGAACAAACTGTTATAGTATCCGGCCGAAACGATCTCCCCGGCCTGGTTTTGATAGTCGTGGTTTCCAGGAACCGTCATCAACGGCAACGCATCAGGCCCTGCATCATAAAACCAGTCCCACATCGTCTCCGATACTCCTTTTTCGACCAGATCGCCGGTCACAAGGGCAAAAAGATAGTCATCATGATAAAGGTAAGCTTCTTCGATCAGGATAGAAAAAGTCGCCGTTTGACCCTTGTTTTCGGCCTGGGTATCGGTATAGTAGAGAAAACGGTAGCTGTCAAGTGGGGCGGTTTTGATGTTTTTGACCTCTGAAATCGCATAGCCTTCCCTGATCCGATAGATATACTCGGCGTTTGGATCAAGGCCGGTGATAGCGGCTTTGTGAACATATCTCGGAGTGAAACCGTAGACGATGTTTCCGGTTTCACTGATCTCGGCTTGATACAACGCGCCGGTCACCTTGATTCTTGAGGCGTTCGCAAAAGTAGGATCGCTTGCCTGGGTATACTCGAGATAAGTCGTTTCATAAGGCGAATGGTAGTTGATGCTGAAACCGCTTGAAGCGTTTTCCCCAAGTGTCGCAATTACGAAATGGGGAATAGCTAGAGCGCTTGCTTCAAGTTCAGACACTCTTTTCCAGTGCATCCCCGTTTCCGGGTCGTGCTGGTTCAAGCCGTAGAAGGCGTTCACGGCTGCTTGATTATCAGCGCCATAGCCGCCGGAAACCAAGTTTATATTTCGGACCAAGGCCACGCCCCATTCACCGTCGCGGTTGTCAATGATTTCCAAATAGTATTCTTTCAGAGGATCAAGTCCGGACAGATCGTACCAGTGTGGCTTGAAATCCCCCGAATCCGAACTGGAGGCTTGGTCCGCTCTCCTCGTCAACCGCAATACTTCAAGGTTGGTGCCGACTTCCTTGATCAAGATGAAGACTTGCTTGTCGCGCTGGATCGCGCCGGCAAATTCATAGGTGAGATAGACATTTGCGCCATTAACGGTGAATGCCGGCGAGCGGAGCGCTCCGAGAGCGGCGTTGCCGCCATGGCTGCTGATGGCGCCGCCATTGTCGATTTTGAAAACGCCATTCGGGTTTTCCCAATTGTCGAGATTGGCGGTCAGGGCGCCATTGATGATCTGGTTGGTCGCCGCGCCGGCGGCGTAAATTGTCGGTTTGATGTCTTGTGCCGTCTCATCGGCGTTGTAAGTCGGTTTTTCTATATAATAGGTGATAAAAGAGTCAAAAGCGAGGACATTCCATTCATGGCTGGCGCTATCGACAATCAGGAAGTAGAGTTCTTTCCCCAGATGCTCGGATAGATCATAGTAATATTGGAACATGTACCCTTCGGCGTTTTCGGTGCCGCTCAGGGCGGTGTTCCCAAAATGACGGTTGCCGAAGCGGGCAAGTTCCTGATTGTTAGAGGCGTCATGGATTGCTATGTAGGCCGTTGCGGTGTTCTTGCCGCCTCCGAGTTTGAAGGAGATGACCCCAGAACCTGAAAGGGTGAAGTTCTCCGACCTCAGCATCCCCATCCGCTCCTGGTTCAGATCCTTGTTGGCATTGTCGTAAGGATCGATGTAAAGACCGAAATGATAGGTGCCGTCCTTGTTATAGAGGTTAGTTCCCGCCGAGCCGTAATAGAGGGTGTCCACGACTCTTTCATTCCTAAAAGCGGTCAAAACCGCTTCGTCCTTCCAAAGCGCGTAAGGCGCCCAACCAAAGAGGTCGCCCGTTTCAAAGCCGCCGTTCAAAAGAAGATAGGAAGAGTTTTGATAAGTCAGGCTGAAAGCTTTGGGCGGAGCTTCAAGCGTATGGAGAGTGAAGCCATAAGTGCTGTCTTCATGGTTGTATAGCCTGATCAGGAATTCACCCAAGAGGACAAGTTCTCCCGTCGTTTCATTGAAGGTGTAGTCACTTCCCTCGGTGAGGACGATCCCCTGATACCTGAGGCTCGTGAAGGTGTTGCCCGACAAATTGATGCTGTAGGTCACATCTTCGATGGTGTCGATTTTGAAATCCGGGGATATCTGCGTGATAGTTGGACCAGCGACCGGAATCTCGATCAAAACCGTGAAAGAAATGCTTCCTTCCGAGCAGACGATCGTGAAGGCGAGTTCTTCCCGGCCAACGCCGACGCTTTCAAGATACGGACCTGTGAGCGTAACGGTGTTTTCAAAAACCGAGTAATTGCTGCTGCTTACTTCAGTTTCTCCCAGCAACAACCCCGTAACCGACTTGTCGTAAAGATTGACGGCGACGCTGACATTTTCCAGACTGCCCTCATAGTAGGTTATCGTCTCTGACACCAAGACGGGCGTTCTAGAGTCCATCACCGTAATCTTTAGTTCGCTTTCTCCATACCCGTTATTGATCGTGAAGTGGTGTTCTCCATAAGGAAGATTGTTCAGATAGGTAGACTTGATCGAGAGGGATCCATCCGTGAAAGTGTAATGATCGGAAGGAAGGACGGTCCCAGCTTTTTTCAATGTCTGGATGACGTTCGGCTGACCCGAAACCGCAAACACAATGGTTTCGGGAATGTTTTTGTCGAACTCGCCGTCGGGATCGCTGATATTCAAAGCGCTATTGATTTCAAGCGAGAACTCGGCCTGTCCGCCTCCGGTTCGAAGCAGGAAAGCTTTCGTTCCGAGCGATAAAGTTTCTAAGTATGTGGCTTTAATCGTGAAGAAGAGGTTGCTTCCTTCCTGCGGCCCGACCGTATAATCGCTATCAAGCACCAGTTCGGTTTCTCCATAGAAGATCTTCTCGATCGGGAAGTAAGAATTGCCGGACATGTTGGTGACGGTGTAGACAACATCGGTCAAATCGCCTTTCACATAGTGCTTGGAAGTACTGTCGGCGATCGCCGGGGGCATAGGCTTATAGACGACTTCCATCGTGATCGGAGCGCTTGAGAGACCGAGTTCATCAAGGGCGACATAGGTGAAGACGACCACGCCGTACCAGCCGGAGTTTCTGATAAAGGCGAAGGCTTTGGCGGTCTCGCTGATGGTAAGCGAGCCAAAGCCGCCGGTCGCCTCAAGCAGCGATTCATCAAGATCGGCTTCTAGAGCGGTTCCGCTCGCGGTTTCAACATAGTTGTAGAAGCCGACCGAAAGCAGTTCAAAGCGCTCGATTTCATAGCCGCCGGGTTGCAAGACCCTCAACGCTTCGCTCGATATCGTCTCGTAGGTGAACTTGGTCACATTCTGATCGGTTGAAGACGGCTTTGGTTTGTCGGTGATCGCCACAAAGAACGATGCCGAGCCTTGAGAGTTCACAATAAAGAACTCATGGTTCCCGTAGGCCAGTTCGGAAAGATAAGCTTTCTTGATGGTGAGAGTTGTTTCGGTGAGACTGTAAGCAGAGGTTTCAAGTTTAACCTGGGAATCAAAGATATCGGTAACACTTGCAAAGCCATGGAGCTCGATCGGAATCACCAAATCATTTGGGTTTGTTTTTTCAAAGATGACCGGTTCATCGATTTCGCCCAATTTTGGCGTTTGCGGTGTCAAAATAGTAATCAATGCAATTTGCGTGCCGTTACAGCTCAAGCGGTGGTTTCCGGGAGTCAAGGTCTCCAGGAAACCAACCTGTAAACTGAGCAGTTGATCGCTGTAAGTATACTCGTCGCAAAGAAGCGTCGTTCCATCGAGCTCAAAGCTGGTTCCCGTGATCTGATTGTTATAAATAACCAAAGCAAAATCGAGGTTTTGCGAGGAAACACCGAGGGTGTATTCCGCCTCATTCGGAGTCGCCTCTACCGGCCTCGAATCCGTAATATTGACAATAAACTCGGCCTGTCCGGCCTCGGTCGTCAATGTGAAAGTGTGAATTCCGACAGGAAGAGCCATTAAATATTCATATTTGAGGGAGAAAAGCTTGGGATTGTCATCGGTTTTGAAAAGGTAGTTGTCGCTGCCGATCGAAGCCTTTGACAACAAGACATCCGTCATCTCATAATAAAGAGTGTCGGGTTCGCTTCCATAGGTATTGACCATCATCACAAGATCGGCGGCGGCGGTCATCTTTTCAAATGTCTTCTCGCCTCCGGCGTCAAAGATATAAGGATCGACCTCTTTGTAATTCAAGTTGATGTCTCTTTGGACTCCTGCCCCATATTCGTCGGTCACCTTGAAAGTGATCGCAAGATCGCCCACAAAGACAAAGCCTGGGGTGAAGTCAAAGGTGCCGTTGCCGTGATCGACCAACAGATGATCATCGGAAGCGATCGAAAACTCATAGGTCAAAGCCCCGACTTCATCGATGACGAGGCCTCTGAAATCCTCATTGACGATCGCTTCTCCGGGAAACTTGATGAAGTCGGATTTGTTCTTGATATCCGGGATATCGTTGATGACAAGGTCGAGAGTGGCGGTTCCGCCACCAGTCGTCAGTTTAAGCAAGGAACTTGCGCTTGGCTGAAAACGATCGATGAACTCCTTAAAGATCGTCAATTCATCGTCGCTCAAACGGTAATCTTTGGCGGCTAGGACCGTAGTCCCCAACTTAAGTTCGGTGATATCCGCCCCGCCAAGGTCAAGCGAAAGAACCAAATCGTTCGAAAGACCGATGGTGTGACAGCCGGTTTCACCCGAAAAATCCATCGTCGGCTCAGGAAATGCCACAGTGGTGGTGACGGCCGTGCTCAAAGTAGATGGAACCGTCGTGGTCACAGTAGGTGGAGCGGTCGTTATTACCGTCGTCAAGTCCGTGGAGATGGTGGATGAGGTCGTTATCGGAGCGGTGGTCGTCGCAGTCGAAGTCTTTCCGCTTGAGGTGGTGGTGCTGATTACGCCCAAAGTTGTCGTCGAAGTCGTCTCAACGATCGTCGTTGAAACATCCTTGCATCCAAGGATGAAGGTGAAGGCAAAACCGATGAAGATGAACAACCAAACTAGCTTTTTGATCTTGTCCACATCCTATTCGTTGAGATTCAAGGCAAGATCCTTGTAGGTAAAATCAGGTCTTTCCTGATAATAGGTGACGATATCGCTTACGAAGATCGTATCGTAACTGCCTTTGGCATTATCAACGATCTCAAAATAGAGATTCTTCCCCAGATATTCGCCAAGATCGAGATAATAGGTGACCGGGAAGATCCCGTCATGGTTGCGGTTCGCAAAACGCAGGATCTCTCGATTGGTGCTTGCTTCTTTGACCGAGATGAAAGTGTCTTTGTCATAACGGGCTCCCTGGGCGGCAGAGATGGTGACGCTCGCGATACCGCTGCCATCGACTCTGAATAACGAGGAGCGGATGACGCCGACGGCCTCATCGCCGCCTTGATTGCTTTTCAGGGTGTTATTTTCTACTCTGAAGGCTTCGCCATACACCTCGATCCAGCCTTCAAGTCCGTTTTCAAAGTTGCCGTTTGGAAGTTGGTTGGGAACGTATGCGACCGCAAATGTAGGCAGGATGCTGGTCGCTAGCATCCCTTCCTCAGGAATGCTCTGATGGTAGACTTGGAAGTCATCGAAAGTCAGATAATCCCCCTCATGACCGTAAAGATCAATTAGTTCGAGATAGAGCCTTTCTCCGATCGCTTCGCTGAGATCCGCCTTGTAGAGAATCAGCTCGGCCGGATGCGTCGCGGCTATTTCCGGATAGAAGCGCGCGACTTCGGTATCATCCATGCTGTTTCGAACCGACAAATAACCAAGAGCCGGATTCCCGCCGCCTCCAAGGCGGAAGGTGATGTAGCCGGAACCCCCAAGGATGAAGGTCGTTGATCTCAATTTGCCCATCCGTTCTTCAAACAAACTAAGGGCGATCCCGCTATCGATCCCCACCAGATATTCGCCTTCCGCGCCATAGGCGGTTTCACTGCCGGTTATCATGCCGTTTTCGACAACGACACCGTCATCAAAGGCGAGCAGGTTGCTTTCGCCCTTGAAGATGGTCTGAGGTTCCCAGCCAAAGAGGTCACCGGTCTCAAAGCCCTCGTTGACGAGGCGGTATTGTTGGTTTCTATCGATGATATTCAAATTGAACTTTTCTTCAGTATCACTGCGATGCAAGGTATAGGTGTAGATGCCAGGATTTAGATAGGCAAGATATTCTTTCTTGAAAGTCAGTACTCCTCTTTCAAGATCAACCTCATAGTCGGCTGATGTGAGGTTATGACCGGAAATAATGATGAAATCAGTCAAAGACAAAGAAGAGGTCGAGACATCGCTTGGAAGATCGAAATCGAATTCCATCACCAAAGGCGCGTCCATAGTGGTCGCACTAGTCGAGTCTGGAATGGTCGTGATCGAAGCGGTGGTCGTCACTGTCGTCGAGGTGACACTGTCGCAGGCAAAAAGACCAAAACCGGCTATTAGCATTAGGATGATGGCGATTCCTTTCTTCATCTTCTACTCCTCATATTCTTTAAAGGGGTCAGGAATGATGGCGCTGGCTATCTGAGCATCGGATAAACCGGCGTAGAGCGTCGCGAAACCTTTCTTCTGGCGGATGATCCCGCCGGGGAAGATGACGTTGTAAAGATCGCTTCTTTTGCTTGGCCCCGGGGGGAAGTCGCTTCTTTCGCTGATGATCTTGATCTTTGACGATGATTTGGTAAAAGGATCGAAACAAAAGACCATGCCGTAGTAATTGCGGGTCCCATTTCCCGTCATTTTGGCGATATGGCCAACGATCCCGAGCAGGCCATTGTCAAGCGTCAAAACCTGGTTGACGCCGCCCCATTCGCCGGAGGCGAAATGGGAATCGAGAACAGCGGCGTCGGCGATCTTTTCACTCGTCACTTCTTTAAGAGAATTTGCCTTGAAGTATCCGATCTTGCCGGGCCCCGCCGTTCCTCCTTGAGGCCTGGTGAAGACATGGATCCCCTCATGCTCGTGGAGGCGGACATCCTTCATCTTGTCGGGCGCTTTCAGGAAGAACTTCAATTCTTTGAGCGAAGGTCCCTTGTAGAAGTCGGTGTGCCAGTTGACGATTTTCCTTTTTCCATCGATTTCGATCGCCGTGCCCCCGAAAACGATCTCGCCTTCGATTTTGGTCACAAAAGGATCTTGAAGCAATTGGAAAGAAAAATCGGTGATGTCATAGACATTATCGGGGCTTTTTTTGAAGATCCGGACACCCGAGATCTCCGAGTCGCGTTTCTCGACCCTGACGGCGATGTAACAATCACCGTCAAAGTTGAACTCATGGCTCGGATTGTAGAGATCAAAGCCGAGCGCTCCCCTGAATTTCAGTTTCCGCGGCCGGATCTTTTCTTGCCTCTTTGATTTTTCTTTGAGCAGTTCAACGAGCGGTGTCGGTTTACTTACAAATTCAATCATGATTTGATCCCCGTTCCGGCGACGCTTTGCATGAATTTCTTTTGCATGAACGCAAATAACAAGACTTCCGGAACCAGCGCGATCAAACTGGCAACGGCGACATAGTTCCAAGGGACGATGTAGTTCCCCGAACCCGTGCGATAAAGGTTCTCGAAGATCGAGATGCTGTTGGCCATCACCCAATTGGATTTTTGTGAGATATATAGTGCCGGTCCGTATAAGTCATTGTAGGTGCCGACGAAGTAAAGCACGATCACGGTCGAAATTACCGGTACATTGAGCGGCACGACAATCTTAAAGAAGATCCCTAGTTCGCTCATCCCATCGACCCTGGCAGCTTCGATAAGCGGTTTTGGTATGGTCTGGAAAAACTGTCTGAACAAGAAGATCATGAAGACATCGGTCCCAAACCAGGCGGCGATCCAAAGGGGGATGTAGGCGATCTCCTTGAGTCCGGTGTTGACCATGAACTCATAGATCGGGATCCCGAGGATCTCTCCGGGAATCATCATCGTCGAAAGCAAGACGGCGAAGATGATTTTTTTGCCCGGGAACTTGTACATTGCAAATGCATAGCCCGCAAGGGAACAGGTGAGCACGGTGCCCAAGGTTTTGAGCGCGAAGATCACCATCGTGTTCATGAACATTCTCGCTACACGGTAATCGGGATGGGAGAGCACGAATCTGATGTTGTTTATCAGTTCGTTGGACCGCGGCCACATCGTCGCCAGCTGCGAGGCTTCCTCGACGCTCTTGAAAGCAGTGATGATCAAGTAGTATAGTGGCAAGAGTGCCACGATCGCAAACAAAACGAGCGGGAGATAGACCCAAGCGTCCTTGGTTTTCTTTTTCTTCCTTGTCATTTTCAAGGTACTCATGAAACGCTCACATCCTTTTGGACGTAGTAGCGCGAGAGGAGAAAGTTGATGCCCGTAAGCGCGAGGATCAGAAGAAAGAACAGCCAGGCCATCGCCGCGGCGTAGCCGAGGCGGAAGGGCATGTTAAAGGCGGTCATGAACATGTAGATTGGAAAAAGCAAGGTCGAATTGGCCGGAAAGCCCTGCCCGTTGCCCATCACGAAAGCGAGGTTGAAGGCTTTCAGTCCGTCGATCGTGATCAAGATGACATTGAAGAAAAGCATCGGGGTAATCAAAGGCAGGGTGATTTTCCGGAATTGCTGGAACTTGGTGGCTCCTTCCAACCGAGCCACTTCGTAGTAGCTCTCGGGGATGCCCTGGAGGGCTGCCAGGAAGACGAGCATCTTGACGCCAAAGCCGAAGGCACTGATGATGATCATCGTCACAAGCGCGGTCTCCGGAGAGATATACCATAAGGGAGGATTCTGGACGCCAATTAGTTGGAGGATTTTGTTAATTATTCCCGAGGTGGGGTTGAAGACGTTCTTATAGACGGCTCCGACCGCAAACGAGGGAATGATGAAAGGCAGAAAATAGATGGTCCTAAAGATACCGATGCCTTTGATCTTGGTATTTAAGAGCAATGCGAGGATCAATGAGGTTGATAGGACCAGAACCCCGCTAACTAGGGCAAAGATCAAAGATAACGAGATCGACTTGAAAAACAAGGGGTCTTCGAACAAGGCGTAGGTGTAATTGTCCCAACCGACAAACGTAGTCTCCAGAGAATAGATGGTCTTGTCGGTGAAACTGAGCATCAAAGTTCTTATGATCGGATAAAGATAGAAGAGCAAAAAACCAAGAATCGCGATCCCGGCGAAAGATAAGAAATATTTGTAGTCTTTGTTAAAGTTTTTCCGGAAATTCTTCTTGTTCATCGCTTTTGTTCCCCTTAATCGTAAAGTCCCGCATAGTAGTTGTCGACATTAGTCTTGATCAATGCCAATACTGCTTCGATGTCATCACTCGAACCTCTTCCGGAAAACATCAACCGGTAGAGTTCGGTCATCACCATTTCCCGCATGACCTTGGAAAAATCTTTTTCACGGGGAAGGGTGTATGCTGTTTCAGCGGCGTCGAAGACGGCCGCGATATTGATGTCTTTCTGCTTGCTTTCCGGCAAGCCGGCAATCAGTTCTTCCATATTCTTCAAAGCGCCGACCTTGCCGTATTCATACATTTTGAGAGCGCCTTCCGGTCCTGCCCAAAGCTTGAGGAATAAAAACGCATCGGCTTTTTTCGTGCTTCTGACCGAGATGCCGAAAGCATCGGCGGCAATTTCGCCGCTTGGGGCATTTGGATAATCATCAGGTCTTGGGAGCACCTGGATATCCCAATCGAGTTCCAAGATGTCATAGCTGAACCAGTCGCCCATGTGGCCGCCGAAGATCATCGCCACGTTGCCATTCAGGAACGAGAACGCTGAGGCGGCCTCAACGGCGTCGGGAGCGAATTTCTGTGTTTCATCTCCCATTGATTTGTTACGGTAGAAGGTCGTGGCTTCGATCACTTGGGGCGAAGTGAGGTCGACGGCATGGTTGTTTGAACCTTCCTCATAGAAACTTCCGCCCAGCTGGTTCACATAGACCAACCATTCGCCCCACCAGTTGAGCTGGGTCTCGGCGCCAAACTTGGTATAGACCCTTTTTGTATCCGGCAAGACGGTGTATTCGGAAAGCGTGACACCGGCCAGTACGAAGTCAGAATAGGTCCAGTCGGCTCTCGGATAGACCGATTCATCTTCATCAAGTCCGAAAGCCGTTCTGAGTTCAGCGGCCTTGGCATCGAACATTGTTTTGTTATAGTAAAGAAGCGAAGTGTTGATCGATGTCGGGAGAGCATAAATCCTGCCATCGATCGTCAAGGCCTCGATCACCGGATCAAGATACAGATCGGGGCTGATATCGGGATCGGCTTCGATCATCTCGGTGAGATCATATAGACTCGGCTGCATCGACAAGACCACGACGGTTGAAGTCTTGATGATGTCGGGCTCATGCGCGGTGCCGATCAACTTGGAGAGATCCTGGCCGTAGGTGGCTTCGACCGCGATCCCGGTTTTCGCTTCGAAGTATGCGAACAATTCATCGTAGCGGCCCTCATCCTCGATGTCGAGGGCGATCTTGAGAGCGCCGGTCTCAGGCTTGCATGCGAGAAGCGGAAAACCAAGGAGCACTGCGACAAGCGCCAACAAGAACAACTTCCACAGTCTTTTCATTAGCGCACCTCCTTGAGATTGGCCATGATCTCCGAAAGCGTCATTTTGCATAGACAGACCCTTTCGTCACAAGCGCCGTAGTAGAGGAGGACTTCTTCTTCATTTCGGATCAAACCGCAGGTGAAGACGACATCGTTCACAAAGCCTCTTTTTTCATATGCTTCCGTTGGCTCAATCAAGGGGGCTTTGCTTCGCATAAGCACCTTGTGAGGATCGTCCTTATCAAGGAGCATCGCCGTCAAGTGATAACGGTGGAGTTTATCAGTCGAATGATAGATCACCAGCCAGCCCTGATCTGTTAGAAAGGGAACGGCTCCCGCTCCGATCCGGGCGCTTTCTTTGTAGTCGATCCTGGCGTCTTTTAATACCTGATGGTTCCCCCAGTCGGTCAGGTTGTCGCTCGTCGCCATCCAGATGTCGAGTCTTGCGAACTGGGAGATGCTCGGGCGATGGAGGGCATAGTACTTGCCTTTGATCTTTTCGGGAAAGATCACCGCATCCTTGTTATCGGAATGAAAGATGTTTCCGAGTCTTTTGAACTTCAAAAAATCCTTGGTGCTCATCAAGCGGACATTGATGCCATTCGAACTGACAGCGGTGAAAGTCAGATAGTAGGTATCGCCGATCTTGGTGACCCTGGGATCCTCGATCCCATATTCCTCGTAGATGTTGTCGGGGAAGATCAAGGAGGCGCTGTCAGGATCGAAATCGATGCCGTTATCGCTTCTCAGGATCCTCAGATGCGATATCGAAGTGAGATAGGTCGCCTCGTGGTTTTTCACGATCCGACAATCAGAGTAATCAAAGTCCTTTGCGCCTATCGGCACTTTTCTGAGACAAATGCCCTTGTTATGCTCGTAATGCGGCAAAAGATAGTTGTCCGGATCGCTCTGAATCGCCCTTTCGGCGACTCTTGCGATCATGATGTATTGATCATTGAATTTCGTGATCGCCGGGTTGAAAACACCGATCACTTCGAAATCGGGTCTTGTGGGTTTTAAGGCTGATGGTTCAAGGAGAAGAAATTTCCGCATCGGTTTCCTTTCTAGTCCAGAACTTGGACTTTGAGCGACGCCACCTGAATGGTGGCGCCGGAAAACTGGGCGCCGATATCGCTGCCGTTGGCGACTAGGTAGAGTCTGTAATACTGATGAGCCGGGGTAAAGGTGAATGAATGCAAACCGGGAGTGTTCCCGGAGGCGAGTTTCAAGGGGTTCGAACTGACGGCTAACTTTGCCTCTACGTCATAGAAATAGAGAATTTTTACCTCCCACATCGTCTTCACATAGTCATTCAGCTGGTTGATCGAAGCCACGTCGAGGACGATCTCGACCAGGTCTGTCGTTTGCGAATGGATCACTTCGCTTGCGATGCCGCCGAAACAATACTTGGCATCGGGATACTTGTTCTGCTTGAGGTTCAATACTCCATCAACCAAAGAAGCTTCGCCCGGACTCAATTGATGGACGATGGGATCAAGAGCTTGTTTGGTGCGATCGGGAACGATCCATTGATCTTGGTCTAGAAAGTCAGATGGCTCATATTCTTTAAGAAGCGTTGAAGACTGAACAGTGAGTTCAATCTTCCTTGCCTCGTTTGAACCCGTGACGGTGATGATTCGGATCGAATAGGTTAGTTGTTTTTGATAAGCGGATTGATAAGTGGCGTAGACCAAGGGAATGCTGGTCGCAGCTTCCTTTTTTTGAAGTTTTCCGTCTTGAAGCCAATAGACAGTTACCGGCGTTTCGACATCAAGGGCCAAATCATGGACCGCTTCCTTGCCGGCTATCAAATCAGAACTCGCGATCGCGATGTGATCGGAATTGTCTTCATCAAAATAGTTTTCGATGATGGTATCAAGACTCGTCGATCTTACCTTAAGGAAAGCGTGTCCTTCAAGATCGATGCCTTGGATGGGATCGGTTCGCCAAGTGGTCTTGAAGAGATCGAGGAAAGTTTCCGCATCGGTTGTTGCGCCGCCATAAGTGAGTTCATCAAGCCTTTCTACAAGCTCATTTTCAATTTCATAGCCGCTCAGGACATTGACCTCCACAAGGTCTTCCTTACTTTGGTCGATCGCGGAAATGACTTTGACATAAGTCCTGCCAACGCCGATGAAACTGAGAAGCCCGCTTTCGGTGATGGTTGCGACGTCCTCGTCAAGCACTGACCAGAACACTTCCTCACCGGCACCACTGCCAGGTGTAAGTGAGCTTGAAAGCTGGATAGGACCGCTGCCTTTAAGTTTCTCGATCTTGCCATCGACGATTTCGCTTGATTCGATTGCGATCTTTTCGATTGCGTCAAGATCGTTGTAGATCGAAATCGATTTGATTATCAACTCAGCTGTCTGGCGCTCGCCGTCAGGTCCCTTGGCGAGAATCTGGAACGAGCAGTTTTTGATCTCGCCGTCATACTTCCAACCGTTCCGGTAGCCGGGATCGGGCATTGTCACTCTTTCTTGGTATTTTTTAGAAAGCATCGCATCGACGACGTTGATCGAGATGAATCCGAGTCTAGGCTCGTCGGAGATTACATAATAGGACTCGCTCTCACCTTCGACAGAGAGTTTGACGATGTATTCGCTATAGACCGCTTCCACTTCCATCTGGAAGATGACCGCCTTGGCAAAATCAAGCTTGAGAATCGGAGTCTGGATCCCGCCGTAGTTATCCAAACTGGCATCGGTGTTCCAGATGATGGCGGTGTCATTCACACTGTCATAATTGACAGTCCCTGCGGGAGTGCCGCTCCCGAAGGTTCGGATATGATCGGCCCGGTAAGTAACATGTCCGTCGAAGACGGGGAAAGCCGTCGTGACACTTTTTGTATCGGTCGTATTTGAAGTGAGCGGATCGGTAGTGATCGCGGATGTGGTTTTGGCTGTGGTCGTCTCTTCCTTGCATGCGGAAAAGCCTAAGACCAACAATAAGGCAATGCCAAAATAGAATATTTTTTTAAATATTGTCATCATTAACGGCAGACCACCCTTTTCGTAACATAATCACTGAGTCCGTTCCTGGTGGCGATTTCAACTCTGATTTCATAATCGGTATCAGGCAAGATGCTCTTGTTGTAATTAAATTCGGTGATCGGTTCGCCATCGTAGGCGAGGATATCCCCGAAATAGATCTTCATTGATGTTACTTCGTCACCAAGCGGCGCATCGTAACTGATCGCTATCGTGCTTGCCTCAGTTAGTTCCTGGCGGGAAAATAGCGAGGGAAGATTGACAGAAGCCATGTATTCGGAGAGCTTGTAATCGCCGACAAAAATCTCGTTTTTAACCGCTTGATAACTGCTGTTAGCGGGAAGTACAACCACTACCAGGGAACTGTTGCCTTCAATTTTAAGATTGATGGTGCCGCTCACGTTTTTGGCGAGAATGGTGTTTGAGGCCTTGTCAAAGACATCATATGCCGTTTCTGGTCCCCTAAAGCGAACGATCACACTATCCATATGTGGGTTATAGAGGAGGTAGTGGGGATATTGGTTCAGGCCGTAACTATCGGTATTGTTTAAATCGACCTTGAGAACGCCTGAGATGTTGGTCTCAGCGATCATTCCTCCGAAAGCCCCGATAAACGCGGAGCTGTAAAGGCTAAGATCAGAAGGCTGCGAGAACAGCCTGGTGGCATCGCCGGTGGCGATGCCGCCTGCTTCGTTCTTGAATCCTTCATAGGCGATGCTTCCATATAGATCATAGGCGAGATACTCGGTCATCGATTGCCTGGATAAGGGCAAGGCGGTCGGGAAGAAGACTTTGGCGTTGCGCGCGACATGGAGAAGATATTTCCCAACCGCGTTGGCATACCGGGGATCGTATTTGACCATCGGTGCGAGCGTCGATGCTAGGTGGAAGGTATTCATCGAAAAGGCATAATCGCCTTGTTGGCCGACCAGGCCGTCAACGGACAGATCGCCGAAAGTTCCGGCCATGACGGTCCAGCCGGGACGGAAGGCGGAATCCTCCTCAAAGAGGAAATCGAGAAACTTGCCAGTGTCGTAGGCGGTGCCATATTGATAGTTGAGACAAGCGGCCACCAAGGGGGCATAATCGGTCATCGCCTCATAGCTGGGGTTCTTCTGATAGTCCTGGAAATAGTCGAGGACTTCTTTAGCCCCATCGAGATACTTCTCGTCCCCTGTCAGTTGATATGCCGAATAGAACAAAAAGGCAAGACCGCCGTTTGGCGGTTCGATGTGATCGCCAACAGTGGTTGGCGACTCAAAGACGACATTGAAGCCGACAAACTCATAGTTGACCATGCCGTCTGTTTCAAAGTAAGGCAGGGCCTCGAGCCATTGATCGGCTCCGTTTAGAACCATTTCTTTCATATACTCCGTTTCGGGATAGAGATCGTAGAGCCTGGCGAACATGATCTGGGGGAAGATGTCATACCAGAAGCTTTGGCCCTGGGCACCGATGTTCTTGACAAGCCCGCTGCCGGTGTCGTAGCCCGACATCGCCATCTTGACAAAGTCATAGGTGTTGTCGCCAATGACTTGGTTCTGCTTATCGATATGGGCATAGGACGCCCCTAGGATCATCGAGATGATCGTGATCGGTTCCGACCCGGAACTGAAGACTCGGGAATCGCCGAGGTAGGTGGGCATCGCGAACGTTCTTTCGAGATATCCATGGATTAGGGGATTGTAGTTGGAAGGCTTCCTTGACTGGTCGATCCAATAGCCCATCTGGCTCCAAGTGCTGGAATCATCTTTGGCATAATAGGGGATCGAGACATTATTGTTGTTCGCAAAACCAAATGCCAACTGGTCAAGCGATCTTGCTTTCTCAAGATAATCAAAAAAAGTGAAACTACTACTGATATCGGGATACATTCCAACCTTGCGGATCGTTTTTTCCACCGCTTTGTTTCCCCGGATCAAGCGGATGGCTTCTGAGTCCGCAACGATCGTTGAAACAGCCGAGGTCGTCGGCGTCGTTGTCGTTTGCATTTTTTCGGTTTCAGTTTGACAGCCACCAAGGAAAGCAATGAGCCCGAGCAATAACAAAACGGTAATCTTCTTCATCTTCTTACCTCAATTATATGCTAACACAATGAAAACGTTTTTTCAGCATCATCAACACTATTTTTACAGGTAAATAGATTAATTTTAGTTAACAGAATTGAATAGTTAGATTAAAATTTAATTTTACCCTTGACCGCTGGTTAATTTTATGATAATTTCATCATAGAAGCGGGGTGCTCTAGTGAAAAAGAAAGTGACGCTCCAGACAATCGCCGACGCCCTTTCCGTCAGTAAAGTAGCAGTCTTCAAAGCCTTGAACAATCAAAAGGGCGTCAGCGATAGCCTTAGGAAAAGAATCCAGGAATACGCCATGGCCGTTGGGTATCGAACCCAAGTCATCGCCAAAGAAGTCAAGAACCGGAAATTCCTCTTTTTTGTCAATCAGGAATTCTTCTTGTCTTTGTCCGAGCAGTACTATTCGACGATCTTCTACTTTCTGAGTGCCGAGTGCAACAAGACCAACAATCTGCTTCAAATAGCTTACTTGGAACCAGAAAACACAATCGACAAAATAAAAAAAGCGATATCTTCATATCGGCCGGACGGGATCTTCTTTGCGGGGGAAGTAAAGAATGAGATTATCGAATATATGCAGAAGATCAGTATCCCGACCGTCTACATCGACTATTATTCCCCATTATTTGAATGCAATTATGTCTATCAAGACAACTATCATTTATCCTACATTGTCACCAATTACTTAATCAACAAGGGGCATTCCAAGATTGGCTTTGTTGGTAACATCCATTCTACATCGGCAATCGCAGATCGGTATTTTGGCTATCTCAAAGCTTTGACTGAGAATAAAATAACTCAAAATCCGATGTGGCATATCAATGTCAATATCGAAAAAAGCAGTGACATCATTGAACTAGATCTTAAAGAATACCCAACTGCTTTTGTCTGTCACTGTGATGCGGCAGCCAGATGGTTATATACAGCCCTAGCAACCAAAGCCTTGAGAGTGCCGGATGATGTATCGGTTATTGGCTTTGACAATACCGAGTTGTGTGAAAACTTGATTCCAAAACTTACCTCTGCTGGGCCTAAAAAAGATCAGTATGCAAAGAAAGCTTTCTCATTGATGATGAACGCCTTATCAACCAGCGGAAAACCGCAACAAATAAAGATAAACGCAGAATTGATTATTCGATCATCAGTTCCATAACTCTCCAAAAAAATGAGCATTGGTAATTATTAAAGTTTGTTTTCGTAGTTAAATGGAAAATACTATATGACAACTTTATATATTTAGTACTTACAACTTTAAGGTCTATATGTTATCTTTCCGATACAAATTATCGTAATACCATTTGACAAATCTATTTATTCCTTCAGAAAACTCAGTTGTAGGATTATAACCAAGATAGCTTTTTGCTTTTGATATGTCGGCATATGTTATGTCTACATCTCCAGGTTGCATCGGTTGCTTGTCAATAATTGCCTTGATACCTAAAGCATCTTCAATAGTCTTTACCATTGTCGATAACGAAACCGGAGACGAATTACCGAGGTTAATTATTTCATATATGTTATCATGACATTTCAAGTATTCTATCGCCATAATAATTCCATCAACTATATCATCTATATATGTATAATCTCTAGCCGAAGACCCATCACCGTAAAATGGTATTGAGGTTCTTTCTAATATCATTTTTGTGAATTTATGGATAGCCAAATCTGGTCTTTGTCTTGGCCCATATACTGTAAAAAATCTTAAGAATATCATATCAATTCCATATAGTTTGTGATAAACATGCCCCATAACTTCATTTGCTTTTTTTGTAGCGGCATATGGGCTAATAGCATAATCAACTACATCTGATTCCGAAAACGGAACTTTTTTGTTGTTTCCATATACACTAGATGAAGAAGCAAGAATAATCTTTTTAATCCCAAATTTCTTTGCCATCTCAAGGATATTTAGAGTGCCTAAACAATTAACATTTTGATACAAAATCGGATCCTCAATTGATGGTCTAACACCAGCCATGGCGGCCAAATGGATAATTATATCAACTCTATGTTTAATAAACACTTCTAATAAAGATTCCTTATTAAGTATATCTATAGGAAACATTTGATACGTAGAATAATTATAATGGGAGGAAATATTAATTTCCTTTTGGTGTACATTATAATAATTATTCATGTTATCAATATTAATGATCCTCTTATTCAATGATAACATTCTATCAATCAAATTGCTTCCAATAAACCCCGATCCACCGGTTATAAGTATATTATTCATCTATTGATTCCTTTCGAAATAAAATTATCAATATTGTAGTTCTAAGTCAATCAGTGTCAAATTTATAATAAATTAACAAAATTCAATAGAAGCCTATTTTGAAAACAATTTTGATTTAATCAAATCATAAAATCTTTTTGCCAAATCATTCTTTGAAATAATGAAATATAGAATACATAATGATAGGTAGACAAAACCACCAACAACCAGTTCTAATATTAAGCCTTTGATTGTGCTTCCAAAAATCGATGCAATTAATCTCACACAAAAATACATTACGATCCCAATTACTGCATATGGAACAGCGTTAAGAACATATTGTTTGATATCAAGCGAATGTTTAATCAAAAGAGTTTGAGTCAGTGCAACTGATATTTCTGTTGTTACTGCTGCAATTACCGCTCCAAGTGCGCCCATTTTTGGGATTAGTATAAAATTTAAAGATATGTTAATTATCACACCCACAATTGTTGATTTCAAATAAACCGAATCTAAAGCGTTCGGAATCAAATATTGCATCCTAATGACGTTTGCCCAAGCAATAAATGGAACAGAAATGGACAGTCCTATCATTAATATACTGCTGGACGAAAAATCATCTCCAAAGAATACAACCGAAAACTCAGGAGCAATTGCAGCATATCCAAAAGCGATTGCAAATGCCAATATCATTGCAAATTGCATTGAGTCAATTATATATTTTTTCATGGTAACATAATCGTTTTGAGCCTTACTATATGCCATCTTAGGCAACATAACTGTCCCCAAAGCAGATATTAATCCTAAACACATCATAATAACTTTTTCTGAATACTCAAAAAGACCGACATCTTCCATAGTTCCCAAAAAACCCAGTAATATTTTTGATAGTTCCCTATACAAAAAAGTCACTATTGAAGGAACAAACAAAATAATTGTATATCTAAAATGAGAAAATATTTCCTTAATTGTTGGTTTAACAAAAGAAACGTGTTTTCGAAGAAAAATCCACATAATTGCTTGCCCGAAGAATAGCTCCAAACACATGATTAATGAGTATATCCACAAATCTTCTGGCGTTTTAACAAGAAGAAAAATACATGCAACAGAAATTATCTTGAACATTATTTTTCTGTTGACAACCATCTTGAATTCTTCAAGACCAAAAAAGAACCAATTGATATCTAAAGCTGCTGAGAGAACGTAAATAATGAATAACATTGCGATAAAATAGTTCGATTCAGCAACAAATTGTACAAAAATAAAATACCCAACAGTCGCAACTAAAGACATGATAAGTTGAAAAGAAAACATGCTTGAAAACATCTTGTTTCTTTTTTCAGTGTCATCTCTTATTGAAGCAATAGTTCGGTTCCCATAATTGTTCATCCCAAGCATTGCAAAAAGCACAAAATACGAAGCAATTGATCGATAAAAGGTATGAATTCCTATTCCTTCAGAGCCAATTACACGTGCTATATAGGGAGCAGTAACTAGAGGCAATATCATTATTAATATTTGATATGAAACATTATATAAGTAATTAACTACAATGTTGTTCTTTTTCAACAGAATATCCTCATTGCAATTATTTCACAAAAAATCTGAAGATTTTTTGTAATTTTAATTTTAATAAAATATATTTGATAACACTTCCAAGTCTGCTTTTTAACGATTGTGGCAAATATTTTTTCATAATTTTTTTGTACGATAATTTATCAATATCATCGAAAAATTTAGTTCGATTTGGATGGGCTTTTGCACAAGATATCATCTTGATTCCATCCGTTGATATGCATTCTTCAACATTCAATTTCTGAAACAAACAAGCATGTTCCAATTGTTCTAGTATGCTTAATCCTTTTTTTGAATGAACATATACAGCCGTAGTTCCAATATTATCATCCATTTCTTTATAAAATTTCCCAATACTCCAACAATCAGCCAAAGTGAAATCGGAAAGTCTTTGAACAGATTTAAATTTACAGTTATAACAAGAGGAGCGAATGCTAATCCCATTGAAAAAAGCTCGTTGATAAGATTTCACTGTGTAATTCTGTTGTTTTATTTTACCGTTTAAGAAATACAATTTTAAATTGGGTGAAGAGTAGCCATATGTCTTGTCACGAAAGTCAACTTTGTAAATTTTAGATTTGTATTTTTCTTCACAATAACTTATATATTTTTTAAATACTTTTGGAGAAGGCACCCCATAACAGGCTAAATCAACAAGTATGAGTTTATCATATTTTTTAATCATATAGTTTGATATTCCCGCAACTTGACATGGAGTTCCAACAAATAATACATAGCGGTCATTAAGCAGTGCTTCCTTTGCCAACCGAAATACTATCCCCAAATCACTCTGAACATATTTTGAACCTCGTAAATCAGTTAAGTTCCATTCTTCAAAACTAGATACAATTTTGTGATAGACCCGAAAATGATTATCAAACCCAGCTCCAATTACAATTCCATTTTTTTTAAGAACCTCATTTGCTAATACTGAAAAAAAACCTCCTGAAGAACTAATCATTCTCTCATGTATGGATTTGTTTTGAACGCCAAACACTTTAGTGTCTTCATTATTATCCAACTCATAATTTACAACTGGGCACACTTTGACACATTTTCCACACCTAATGCATTCATCATAGTTGATTTTGGGGTTCAAGAACCCTTCTTTATCTTCAATCATTGAAATACAATTCTTGGGACAATTATTGAAACAAGCTGTACAGCCAGTACATTCAGATCTAGAAACGACTTTATCAATCATGATCTTTCTCACAATTTTCTAAAGCATCTTTAAGAAAATCTATGGATTCATTTCTAAAAACGTTGACTCTTTTATCAATTTCATCATAATTTATTTCTTCCATTATTGTTCTAACATTACTTTCTTGTGTAAACAATCTGTTTTGCAACCCAAGAATATTTAGCAAACTATCTATTCTTGAATTTCGGGAGTTTTTGTCGTTTTGTTTAAAACGATAAAATGTCAAAAACTTCTTATGATTAATGATTGAGAAAATTGTCCCATGGTATGAATCCGTTAAGATGTATTTCGCATTCCTAATATAATTGACAAAATCATTCGGCGACAATCCATTAGGCGAATAATCACCAAAGGAGTCATCCGGAGCAAAATACTCATCTTCATGTTTTATAGTAACTATTTTGAGCCCTAAATAATCACTTAATTCATTTGCCGCATTTCGACTCTCAAGTGAGGTTCCTAAAAAATAACAAAAAATGTATTCATCAATAACTTCGTTTTTTTGCGGAATTAATACTTCCCATTGTTCTCTATTAAACAACAGAGTTGGGTCGGCAGCTACAAATACCTTTTTTCTTGGCACAAGTTGAGCAATAATGTTCTTAGCTTCAATTTCTCTAACACTAAGATGATCTATTCTAGATATGAATTTACGTGCTTTTGTTCTATAAAAAATTGGAATATGCGAAATTCCAAAACTTGTAGCATATGAAATTTTTTTCACTTCATCCTTAACAAACATTAGATTATAAAAATTCGTGGAAAAACCCATAGGATTCCACAGTTGATCACTTCCAACAATAATGGCATAATAATTTGAAGAACCTCTTTTTAATTCGCTATAACCAATGTACTTTTTTACATTTTCAACAAAATGCTCTTTTGAAAATTCATTAAATATTTTTTTTCGTAATCTTAAGTTTGCTTTATATTCGTTACTTTTTCTTGCCTGTTTTATTATTGAAATTTTTCTTTTCAATACATAATAAAAGGTTTTAGATAATAATAAAGGTGCCTTTTTTATATAATAAAAAATACTCCTTTTTTTTATGTATCCAATTATTTCATACTCGTATCCCAGTTGTTCTATTATTTTAACTGTTGCTAACGCCTGCAAGACACTTCCATAATTATGTACATTGTAACAAATACACAACCCAATTTTTTTCATTTTATTTTTATGTTTTTCTCCTTTCTAATCACTTTCGATAAATCTATCCAACTTCCTAAGAGCAAGTCGTGCTCTGGATTAGAAAAAGAGACAAATCCAGACCCATCATAAAATGTAAATTCACTAAAATACAATTTCCCTTGAGCATAATACCAGTCAATTCGAGCATGACATGTAACTTGAGATAACTTTTCGGACAGTTCAATCATTTCGTTATAACAATCTGGTTTCTCTACAGTATATTCATTTGTTGAAGGGATGTCAATGTGTGATATATCCGTTAAATTCCATTCCAGATCATAGAACTGCTGAATGTGGTTGGTGAATCTACCTGTATGAACTTGTATTAACTTAGCTTTTCCGTTAAAGCAAAATACTTTGTAATCAATTAAGCCATATTCAGAATTGCTTTCAATCAGTTGTTCAACTAATATTTTTGGTTTAAGATGTTTGTATTGCCATTCTCTTCCGTACCAATATATACTGCGTCTATATCTCTTACTTAACTCCTTTGATTTTAACTTAATATTCATAACTGTTTTATCTTTGCACACCAAAACATATCCAGAATCGTGAGTACATTTCATCACAAATTTATTAGGTAGACTCTCCCAATCAATTGATTTGACAGAATCAAAAACTGAATGAAGAGGGATCAAATACTTGCTTCCAATCAAATCAGCAATATAGTCTCTCACACTTAACTTATCAACAAGAACAGGATATATCGGGTTATGATCATATAATTTCAACCATTGTATTTTTTCAGCATACCCCGTTGGCGCTGATAAATTAAGTTTTGTATGATATCTTAATCTCCAAACCAATTTAATAAATGCTCGATCCGAAAGCCAAAAAAAGAACTTGTGATAACCAAGTAGGCAAACTGCTTTCCCTAAATTATTGATGTAATATTTAATTTTTTTAAACACAAATAGCCCTCCTTCCAAGACTTGTATATGTATTTAATTGTATATAGGTTTCATTTTAACAAGTTGGCCAAACTCAGATATATTCACAACTTTAGATTTTTCTAATCGAATCAACGCATACGAAAAAGAGATAATGACATGAGCAAGTTCTTCAAAATATGACACATTAAAATAGTCTATAATTATGTAGCATGTAATAATTGTAAAAGCTAATAGGCAGTTGTTGCTCTTTCTTACACACGGCAATAACTTTAATATCATCACGAAATAAAACCAATAATATAGAAGAAGTCCAATAATACCGGTGTTACACAAAAGTTCATAATAATTATTATGAGAATATGTCATCTCATGAATATTATAGTACCGAAAACCATCAAGTCCAACACCAATATAAGGCGATTCTAAGAACAATTTTTTTGCATAATCAATAAATAGCAATCTTGCTTTTGTTGATGCATCTCCAACTTGGCCTTGTATAGAGTTCATCATTCCTTCAATTCGATATCCTATTGCTCCATAAAGAAGCGGAATTGATAATAAAGCATAATACAGCGATATAACTCCTAAAACTATAAATATAGTATATGTTATTGTCTTTACTAATCTCTTTGCTGATAATAGAGTTTGAACAATGATTCCAAACAAAAAAATTATTAATGCTTTTCTTGTTCCATATAGAATCATTACGAAGAAAAAAATAGTTATAATGCCTATAAACCATATATTCTTTCTTTGGAGATATTTGTTAAAAAGAATAACTGATACAAACGAAAGCATCATCGGTCCAGTATTTGAATAAAATGATATGAATCCCTTCAAACGCTGTTCATCACCCCATAAGGATATTGGAACATTAATAAAAAACCTAACACACAGTAATACGCCACTTACAACCATTGAAAAAATTAGGTGGTTAATTTTAAAATCGCTATCTGCATATAACACAATGGAGATTCCAATCGTAGCAACTTGAATTACTGAAATCAAAACTGAAAGGAATGTTTCAGTATGCTTCGCCCATAAAACCGAAGTAGCACACCAAACAATAAATAATATCCACCAACTAATATATAATAATGGTAATTTTCTCTTGTAATATATTGTCTTGATAGTTACAAGTGAAATGAAAACAATCTGAAATATAACTGCCAAGACAGTATAATCATAAAAAGCAAATATGAAAGCTATCATTAGAGTTGCAGAAATATCAATTACATTAATCTTTTTCAACAATGAGCCCCCATTATTTATTTTTTATCACTTGATCAAAAAAACTAATTATTGATTGTGCTCTTTTCTGTAAAGACAACTGTTTTGCTTTTTGCAGACTAGCATTAGACATTTTTAATCTTAAATTACTGTTATCCTTAATGACTTTAATTGCATTAATAATTTCACATACATTGTTAGGGTTTATACGAATTGAATTATCTTCATTCAACAATTCATCATTAAAACTCATATTTGATGAGATTATTGGTAATCCGCATGCCATAGCTTCAATAATAGCATTACAACACCCTTCATTCAGAGTAGGAAGAACAAAAACATCTGATGAACTATAGAAATAAGGCAAAATAGCGTTATCAACTTCGCCCGCAAACAAACACTTTTTTGAAGAGGGGGATAGTTTCCCTTTTCCTGCACAGATGAAATATACATCATCTAATCTATCAACCGCCTCTTCTAGCCTTTTAATTCCTTTTCTTTCATCGAAACTCCCGACAAAGGACACAATGAACTTGTCTTCTGGAAATAAAAAATTCTTCCTTGACGCTCGTTTGTCCCTCGGGAAAAATCTTTCTTTTCTATATCCATTAGGGATTACAACAATTCGATTTTCATCAAGAATACCATAATCAAGTAAAATTCTTTTGTTTTTAGATGAAACCGCAATTATTCCTGATAAGTACTCTAATGCTTTTGAAATAGTTTTCTCCCCATAATGTTGTATCGTCATCGGTGTAGATTCGCCATAGGCCATAACTGCAGTTATTCCATATTTTTTGCTTAACCTAGATGCGCATATGCCGGCAGGAGTAACAAAATGGCTATAGAACAGATCTGGAATAATGTTTATTTTTTTTATCGTCTTTTTTACTGACCACGAAAACAAACTAGTTGTCAACTTAGTCGGGTTAATCCCAAATACTTTTGTTTGGCCAAAACCTATATATTTTGGATAGTATACATCTATCAAAGCCCCGTTTTCGGTATATTCATTCGAGTGAAAAGGCAAACATATATACTGGGGCTTAATATTAACTGGAACTGGAGAAATAACCGTACAAGCAATTCCCATATCAGCAAATTGCCATACAAGTTGTTGAAGAAAAACCAATACGTTCTTTTCATATTTATTTGGATACTTATTCGTTATTACAACAATTCTTTTTATCATTAAATAATTCTCCCCAATATTATGGTGCCATAACGTTTTTATTTTTTATTTGGAAGTTTGAGCCAACTACTCATATGAATATTTAATTCGTTTGGACTTGTTTTGTCAAATCCAGCTCCTTTGGAAAAACTCAATTCGCCAAATACTACTCGATTTTGAACAACATAAAAATCTATTCTCACATGCATAAAATCTTTAGAAAATACTTAAACATATTTCACTAATTCTTCAAACTAGTCTGGCTTCTTGATCTTCACTGAATTATCATTAGGAAAACCCATATTAACGTTTTCTAATAAATTAAAGTTGTTATCATAAACATTCATAGAGAAACTGCCGTTTTTCCATGTATCAATATAAATTAATTTTACCTTACCGTGAAAACAAAACAGTTTGTAGCCATATAAATTCTTACCGTCACAATTAGATAGGTACTTTTCAATTACAATTCTCGGCTTGTGATCATTGTTAGAACCATTCTCCATAGGCTGGCAAATATTTTGTTCTTAGCCACATTCTTAGTGTTTTCTTAACTTTATCAATATTTAGTTTGCTTTTATCAGTACAAATAATGTTCATCCCTAAACCATGGATCATTTTTATGACGAACTCATTTGGAAGAAGATCAAAGGGAATATGATTAGAACCATATCATTGCCAATACAATGTGTTTAATATTCTGTCTAAGCCTTTGTTCAATACTTATTCACGAACAAGATACTTATCTGCGCAAATAGGCATCAGAGGATTTCTGGCGTATAATTTGATCCATTGAATTTTCTCATTATACAGTATAAGATTATGAAGATTAAGTTTTTTTCCTGTTTTCAATTGATAAAGAGGTTTCAGGTTAATTTTCGGACAAATCTTCTGTAAAAATCGAAAAGGTAATAGTAAAAGATTTTTTATTCTATAATTCACTTTAATCACCTCTGCTTATAATGAAGTCACGAATTATTTGTTCAATATTGCTATATTTTGAAAACCTTTTGGGGGTGAAACCTCCGCTTTTACATTTTTCAATAGCTTCAATCAGCAATTCAATATCAACAACTTTTATTACATACCCTTCTTTTTCAAATAAATCAACTATCTGCATTTGGTGATCATCAGCATGCTCTTTGAAAGCGGAAAGTCTCGGTACTGCGATTACCTTTTTATCTTTTTTTAGGGCTGAAACCAATGCACCGGTACCACCATGAGAAATGATAATATTTGCCATATCCTGTGCTTTTGAGAATTGATCGTTATCTAAAAATCTCGTGTAATCAATTTTTTTTGGAATATAATTAGAATTACCAATTTGGGCAAATACTTTATCGGATAATTCTCCCGAATCAACAAGGCAATCTATTTTGTGTATTAGTCGATCAAATTGATATTCTCTTGATCCCACAGATACAAATATCAATATATACTCCCCCCAAATACAGCTTCTGGATATATTTTTTTTAATGACTCCCATTGGATTATAAAAAGGTCGACTCGTCCATATAACAATTTCCCAGTCTTAGTCGCATCATGTAAGCGTGCGAAGGTTTCTATGAATATTGTCTTTTTGCGAAATATTTTTGCAATAAAAACCATTGGGATAGCTACAGCAGTTCCTGTAGTGATAACGTATTTTGGTCTTTCTCTAATCCAAATAAAAAAACTTTTTACTGTGTTAATTATCATCTTGAAGATGAACAACCAGTCTTTTAAACCTGTTTGTAACAAATAGTAGTCAGCTTTCATTGAGTACTTTGTCTTTTCTGTAACCCAAATGCATTGATAGTTGTCACTCAAGGAAGATAACATCCTCAGCTGTTCAAAATGCCCTCCAGAAGAAGATATCATACAAATCTTAGTGGAATTTGACTTTTTTTTCATACAAATATCTCCCAAATACAGTCAAACTAATTAAGAAAAACTCTGTGTTTCACATTAGAGAATCAATGATTATGTCTTCATCAATTATTCTGATTAATTGATTCCATAGTCATAATAAGCGATTCATTATAGTTATATAATATGTAGTTATTATGAAAATGTTGTGATAATTCATTAATATATGTTTTATTCCCGAATATTTTGTTAATAACCGGAAAAACCAAAGATAGGAAACGAAAAATAGGAACAAGTATTTTTGACTTTTTGATTTTTTTCCCTCTTATATGTCTAATATCCTCAATCAATTTTGTTGTTGAAACATATTCAGAATTTTGAGGGTAGAAAACCCCCCCTTCATTATAATCTATTATTAAACGAACTAATTCACATAAATTGTCAATATATATCATACTTCTTTGATTGTATATGTTTGGAATAATAGGTAATTTCATTGCCGCTTTAACAAGTTTAAGGAAATTGCCTTTACATCCAGGTCCATATACCATTGGTGATCTTATTATAGAAGTAATGAAGTAAGGACTAGAATATTGTTGAATCACTTGATCAGCTTCATATTTGCTTTGACCATATGCATTTTCTGGTAAAAACTTGTCAGTATTAATATGAGAATAATCACCAATTTTGTTGTCTTTACCATAAATAATTATAGAACTCACAAAAATGAATTGGTTGACCCCTTCTTCTTTCGCTTTAATTGCTGTATGAATTGCTAAATCTCGATTTATCTTAAAATACAAAGAGGCCTTCTTTTTTTTAGAACTTACATGTGCAATTCCAGCTACATGAAAAACAACATCAAAGAAAGAAAAATTCTTTTCTTTCCAAGTTGGATTGGTCATATCAAGAGTATCAACATAGTATTTTTCTGGTTCTTTCATCAACCATTTTTTTAAACTTGTACCAATATAACTGTTCGCTCCAGTAATCAATATTCTTTTCATTATGAATTCTCCTTAAACTGGGTTGACATCTCTTCTCTTTGCTTAGTAATGGTTCCGGTTCCCCCCTCGACAACACTATCAGATACCAAGATATTTTTGATTGTTTTTAAGAAGATAGATATATCAAGTAATAAGTTTTGCTTTGCAACATATTCTCCATCTAACCTAGCTTTATCAGGTATTGAAAGAGTATCCCTTCCACTGACCTGGGCGAGTCCAGATAAACCGGGTCTAACTTTATGGACATCATATTTATCCCTTTCAAGAATTAAGTCATATTGATTCCATAACGCTGGTCTTGGTCCAATTATGCTCATTTTCCCAAACAGAATATTAAATATCTGTGGTATTTCATCTAAGGATGTTTTTCTTAAAAATTTACCAATATTCGTTATATATTTTTCCGGGTTATCCAAAAGATGTGTTGGTATGTTTCGAGGAGTATCAATTCTCATTGTTCTAAACTTGTAAATGGTGAAGAGTTTTTTTCTAATTCCTACCCGCTTTTGCTTAAACAGAACTGGGCCTTTTGAGGTTATTTTAATAAGAATAGATATAATGATAAATACTGGCAGTAAAACAATAACTCCAATAAAAGATATTATAAAGTCCATAGAGTATTTTAAAAACCTATATATCAATTTAGAATTCCTCCGAAATCTGTATTAATGAACTCGGGTTTCTAAAAACTTAAAGAATATAATTTTGAGAGCAATTATTTTGAATATTTATTTTAATACCTCACTTCTAAACTAGAAAATTGAGATAGAAATACTTACATGCTAGTATACATTTCAAGTAGTTTCAAGAGACTGAATACACTGAATTCTTGCAAAATTAGACTCAGAAAAATGACATATTACCACTTTAAAAACCTTTAGGAACAATATTTGTATATGTAAATGCATTAAAAATCGTATTTCGTATAATTCAGTCTCTATTATACAAATCTCTAGTATATACTTTGTTTTTGTAAGGTTCAAGTTCTCTATAAAAACGATTGGATACAATTAACTCAGAAATATTGAAAAACTCATTGATGTCTCGAATCACTTTTGAACCAAAGAATGTTGACTCCTTCAGAACCGGCTCATACACTACCACTTCTATTCCCTTAGCTTTGATTCTTTTCATAACTCCTTGGATAGAAGAATGCCTATAATTATCAGAGTTACTTTTCATGACTAATCTGTATATGCCAACAATCTTTGGATTCTTAGCTATGATCATTTCAGCGATATGGTCTTTTCTCGTTCTATTTGCATCTACAACAGCGGTCATTATGTTTTGTGGAACATTCATATAATTAGCAACCAGCTGTTTTGTATCTTTTGGTAAGCAGTAGCCCCCATACCCAAAAGAGGGATTATTATAATGGTTGCCAATTCGAGGATCGAGGCCGACTCCTTCGATAATTTCTTTGGAACTCAGGCTTCTAATCTCAGCATAGGTATCAAGTTCATTGAAAAAAGCAACTCTCAATGCCAGATAGGTGTTTGAGAAGAGTTTGATTGCTTCCGCTTCTGTGGAGCCGGTGTACAGAACCGGAACATTCGGCTTCAAAGACGCTTCAACCAACAATCCAGCAAATCTTTTAGCTAAATCCGAATGATCTCCAACAATAACTCTTGAAGGGTAGAGATTGTCATACAATGCTTTGCCTTCCCTAAGAAATTCGGGAGAAAACATGATGGAAAGATCTGGATGTTTTTCTTTTTGTTCCAGTGTATAGCCTACTGGAACCGTCGATTTGATGACTATGCCCGCTTTTGGCGAATAAACAGAAACATCATTTATTACCGAATCAACTGAAGAAGTGTCAAAGTAGTTGAGCTTGGGATCATAATTAGTTGGAGTGGCAACCACTACAAAATCAACGTTTTTATAAGCTTCTTCTTTAGATAATGTAGCCTTGAGATTGAGTTGTTTAGTTCTAAAGTATTCCTCTATCTCAGGATCACTGATCGGTGATTTTCTTTGATTGACCAAATCCACTTTTTCCTTGATTATGTCAAGGGCCACAACTTCATGTTTCTGGCTGAGCAATACTGCAATCGAAAGACCAACATATCCGATGCCAATTACTGTAACTTTCATCTGTTCCTCCTTCTAAGAAAAAAACTCAATAATCTGTTTTTCCGGATAACCAATTTCAAGAAGTTTGCTTCTTATGATACGGTGGTGGGTATAACTTGATATTAAGATACCGTCATGTTCGAATACACCAATGTTATTAATGCTGATGATAGGTATCCCTACAATCTTTTTTCCTTGTTTATCTAAATCATCATCAATAACAGCAATTACCGATATAGGAACAAAAAAATCATCACTCATTGATTGGAGAATAATTTCGGCCACTTCACCAGCACCATACAACAGTATTTTGTGAAATCCTCGGTCGGCAATCTGTTTTAGGAAAACAACGATATTGTCTTTAGCCGATAAATAGACCATGTGCGATGACTTCAAATATCTAATATTCAACAGTTTTCTTTGTTCCAAACCTTTTTTGGTGATATTGTATTCAACAGATTTTGTAGAATGGTACTTTCTTTTGATATACCCCTTTTTTTCATATTCATCAAGATAATAATTAATCATTGAAACAGAAACACCCAGCGCTTCGCTGATAACGCGCTGAGTAATGTTTGGTCGTTTCTCAATCATATCAAGAACCAGATATTCTTTGTATAATGGAGTCGGCTTAAAGAAATTGTTTTCTATCATTGCGTTTCTCCCCATTGTTCGATAATTGAATAATCACATTGTATGACTATTATTGAAATAAATCAAGGGGTAAACACGATTTTGTTTGAATATCGAACAAATAACCGGATTGGGCTTCTCAAATAAGAACAAAACATTTGCACAATAGCCTTAAGAAAACAAGAGAGTAAACCATCGACATTCTTAATTATACAGATACAAATCCAGCCTATTTGACATAACCAACATGAATCATCGACTTTTTACATGCTATTATTAATGGTATTAAATGAAGAATTTATAAGTATTCATAAACAAAACACATTTCAAAAATGAAATGCGCTTTCATTTGATAAACTGTTTATATGTAATTTCCTTATGATTGGTTGTAAATTTTCATCAAACATATAAATTAAGAAACCCTTAATGAATTCCGTTAAAATATTTAATAAAGTCATAGTTTCTGATATTTTAGTACAGCCTAGTATAATATACAATCATACCAAATGAACCTTTCATCTCATCGATGTGTTGCTTCAAAAACAATATTTTGTCATTAATTCCTTACAAGTGTATATACATATGTCGTACTTTCTAAAAACCTCACAAAAATGATGGTTCTTGTCTTTTAGTCCACTATTTCCGGAAAGATGTACTTTTGAACCGAGGGCATCAAATTAAAGCCCCCGGCAATCTCAACGTATTCAGTTTAGAGGTGATCTTCATTAGTTAGGGTTTCATAACTTGATTATCGGATTTGTCTTTGTATTTGCTTTTGCCCATCATCACCTTTATGGAGTTGATGTTGAAGAGGGCATAGTCTCGCCATCTTTTTTGATATCAATAAAAATCGTCTTGCCATACCAAAATTATTTATCGGGATTCGTAATCAAGAAACCAACCTTCCGTCTTTTCTTGAATATGTCATATTGCTATTCGCATGTTTTTTGTGTTAGGCTACTGCTACCAAGATCCACTTCAACCACCGCAACAATCACCAACATCAATATCATGAATTGTGGCATAAGATAGACATTATCCACAAGACCATGGATATGTGCTCCCAGCAATGCTAACGCCAAGAACAGATTCTCCTTTTTGTAATGCCCAAGCGTGATCTTGAACTGCATATACAATTGATGCAGAAGCCCAATCAGTCCTACAATTCCCATGGTTCCAAGCACATGGATGAACGTATTGTGATACATTTGATAGTCTTTTGGTCCTTCTCTGGCAAAGATCCCGCCGCCAAATAGCGGATGCCTCTTGAATACATTCCAAGCGTCATTCCAAACCATAAAACGGAGGTTATCATCGAATCCCGTTCTTAGAAAATAGTCAAATAAGGGCAATATTTTATTCTTGCCAATCAAAAAGATGATTGCTAGAACAGCCGCGGATACTAGAAAAGAAATCAAGTGTTCTAGTTTTCTATCCGACTTTTTAAATGTCAAATATACAAGCAGTGGCAAAATCAATATATAAGCAAAGATCCCGCCTCGAGACAGAGTGAACAGAAGCATAACAGACTGAAAAACCATCACCGGGACAAGCAAATAGCCCCTATCCAAAGTGGTGATGAAATAGACGGTGATTACAATAAACATCACCAGATATGTCGCTATCTGGTTGGATATTCCCCACCCCAGAACAAGTTCCTTGTCGATCATCTCCTGGACAAAATCCTCAGCCTGAACAAAATGAATCACGACTTGGATACTGATAAGGATACCTAGGATGAACATCATTTGCAGAAGATATTTCTTATTGTCGCCTTGAAATGTGTTCACGAAGAAAGTATATATAAGAGCATATACGATGCCAATCGAGGCGTAAAACCAATAATTGAGTGACAGTTCCGCGGCGTTGAAACTCGAAAGAAACATCGCCAAAGCCATGATAATGATTCCCGGAAGCATCTTCCCTTTGTTAAACTTGACTTTAAATTTCACTATATGGATAACCATCCCGGAAATCAAAACTATCGGTGTCAAGTATAAATACAGAGGAATATCCGAAAATGATAACGGAAGCGTCGATACCATAAACAAAGCATTGAACAATAAAGGAATTATCGGCATGGTATCTTTGGAAAAGATAAACACAACCATCATCAAACCCAGATATATGAAGATTCCAATCGACTCAAGTTTCAAAGTCCAAAAACATAGCGTCACAAAACTGACGAGGATGAGGAACTTCAATGAGTGAGTGAAATCGATGATTTTCTTCATATTGACCTCTTCCTTGTAATCAGGATAGTAAGTTAATAGGCATTAGACAATAGATACGAATATATCATTTCCCTTTTTCAACTGTAACCACGGTTTGCTTTCTATCTTCAATTCGAGAAAGTATTAGACTGGCTACTTCTTTTATAATCACAAATCCCAAACTGATGATGATCAAAAGACAAGTGATGTTCCCATCTTGGACTTCAGCCAACATACCATAAAAAGAAACGCCGGCTATTACCAAGAAAAGAACGAGATCCAATATCTTCAGGCGGTCCTCTACGGGCTTGATCCGCCGCCGGATATTGAAAGAAAAACCGATAAAAGCCAGAATAAATGTATTTATTGTCGAAATATGCAGAAACGAAAACTCCGTCATTTGGCCGACCAAAAATGCAATCAATAACGCATTGGCGACGATCAGGTATTTCCGGTTTCGATCTGTTTGAGGAACAATGATCCGGTTATGAGTTCCGACAAAAACAAAGACCAGCCACAACAAGATCAATGAGAAGCCAATGAATCCAAGTTCGGCATATATTCCAAGATACATATTGTGTGCCGATGTCAGCACGCGGAAACGCTCGTTATATACATATGTCAGATTCCCATAACCAATTCCCTTGAGCCCATCATCACTGATGATTTTCAGAATATTATACCAAATCTTGTCCCTGCCGCTTGTGTCAAAGTCAGCCCGGATGTGGTCTATTAGTTCAGGAAATCCACCAAAAGCAAGATAGACGACTAACATGATTGCCAGCACGAATGTGACAATCAGATAGACTCGTTGTTTACGCTCGTGATAATTGTAGTATGCGAGAATAACACCGGAAAAAATAATAGTCATCAGGAGCGCCGTTCTGCTTCCCGATAAGACGATCCCCAGCAAAAGCAAGACAGTTAATGGACTAATAGCTATCTTAGCGATTGTCGAGTCAATCACGATAATCAAATAAAGCAAAGCGACAAAGCCAATGAAGCATAGTTCGCCAAACGCATTTGGATTATTCAAGATCGATTGAAACCGGTTAAACGAAACAAGTGAGAAATCCCACAACTCAGTCGTTTCCGTAATGAAAGCATAGACCGCGATCCCCGCATAAATCGTCGCAATCAAGCCAACAGACGCCATTGCCACACCAAAGGCGGGCCTGCTTATTTTCCAGAACAACAACAGCACAAGCAAAAAACCAGGAAATGCTTGCATTAACAAAATTCTGCTTCGCTCTCCCATATCCACGACGATACCGTTAAAATTCATGATTATCGAATATGAGTTGTAAAGCACCACTAAGAAAACTAAAAGTAGGACAGCTATTGTTGAAAGCCCTTTGATCAGATTCAAACGATAAATGTTGATGACGAGAGCACTAGATATCAAGATAATGCCAAGATGGTAAAGCGGGAAACTGTGTAGACTGAAAAACTCATTGTCAATATAGAATAGCATCATATTGATTGTCAAAAACAAGACCGCTAAAACATCAAGATAGTACTCGCAAAACTTCCCAGCCCATTCACAGATGGGGCTGGGTCGTTTCTCTTTGAACTGATTTCGATTATTCGCCATAGAGTTCCTCGTACTTTCTGGTGATGACCTTGATGTCATATGTGTTCTTGATTCTGTTCATTGCTTTCTGCCTCAGTTCATCTTTTTTGATTTCAGGCAAACTGATGAGTTTCTCGATTGCCTCAAAGAGCAACTCGGCATTTTTCGGGGGAACACATAGTCCAGCATCACCGATAATGGCCTTACAATCGCCGACATCGGTCGCAACGACCAATGTTCCGACTGACATTGCCTCGCCCAATACATTGGGAAAGCCTTCGCCAAGAGATGACAGTACAAAAATATCACTAATGGCCATCAATTGCAACACATCATGACGAACTCCAAGCAAAATGGTGTCATCATAAATTTCATTTTCCCGCAACAAACTGACAAGTTCATCATTCGACTGGTCGATATTCATTCCTAAAAGAATGAGTCTTATTTTCATTTTGGATTCGCTTTTTTTCAACAATCTGACTGCTTGAAACAATGTCCGATGGTCCTTCTGAGGATCCCACCTCGCGACATTGATGATTAAGAGATCGTTATCTTGTGCAAGCTCCGCTCTCATTGATGTAAGCAGTTTCTGATCCAAATAGTCTTCATTCATTTCAAAACCATTGTAGATCGTTACAAACTTTCTTTTCAGATACCCAAGTTTTTGGTGAGTGTTCGTCGTTTCATCGGAATTACTCAGAATCCGGTAGACAAACAAAGAGAGCGAGGCACAGACCCTGGCAATATGCATAGCCAAACGGGGATTGACATCGTAACTGACATTTGCCTGCCTGACTCCCCAGATGATCTTGTCAACGCCCAATAGTTTTCCTGTAAACAGCCCGAACAGATTCGCGTGATACAACCAAGTTTGAAGCACATCGGCGAAGAAAACAAGGCTAATGAACTTCGGAAGAATCTTAATAAAGGCGATTGGTTCTTTAAGCCTGAGAGCGATTACCGGAATCTCAAAGCCTTCGATCAAGTCGCCATAGAAACCCCTTGTGTCCATTGAGACCACACTAGCCTGATATTTGGTTTTATCAGTGTGCTTAACGATTTTATAGAGCATCGCCTCAGCTCCGCCGTTCGCAAGCCCGCTTATCATATGAACCACTCGAAGTTTGATGTCCCCATCTTTCTTCGCTTGATAGACCAGTGCCTGATTGATCCCAAAGATGAAGAACATAAAGGTGTTTATGGCAGATATTTTCATAAATGTGAACTCAAAAAACTGAGCGACAAAGAAACCGATGTAGAAAGCGTTAATCATGATCAAATACAATCTGATTTTACTGTCTTGCTTGATCAATATGATGTTTCGAATAATCAAGAGCACCATGAAAGCAAGCAAAACGATGAAGGCAATGATCCCCGCTTCATAAAGAAAGCCGAGATACATGTTGTGAGCTGATGATGTCTGCCCGGGAAAGGCGATGCTGATGTATAGCTGCGAATTGTTATAGCCTACGCCAAACAGCCAATGTTCTTTGATTCCTTCGACAAGATACCGCCAGATCTCATCCCTGCCGGTAAGCCCTTGATCAAGCCGAAAAAAAGTAATCATGAACCGAGGAGCAATGATGAAACCGCATATCAGTCCAACGACAACGGCAATGATTCCCAGCTTAAGAATTAACTTGAGTTGCTTATCCAAGTGCTTCATCGAAAAAAGCAAGTAGCCGACCGTCGCGCCAACCATGACCAAGGCGGCGCGGCTCAGACTTACTAGGAGCGAAGCTGCCGATAAAGCAATAATCAGACCGCATAGCAACCTTGTTTTGTTATTTGGTGTTTTGACAAAATAGAAAGCAGCGATAAAAAAACCCACGAACGAATATTCACCCAAGGAATTTGGATTATCGAGGATTGAACTGTAGCGGTAGTTGTCGGTCAAATTATTAGGAAACCAGCCAAAAAATGACTCCAACTGAAAGACGGCACCGATAACTCCCAGAAGCATGTAGACCACGAACAGCCCGAGCAAAATCTTGAGACCGTAGTCGATCAAACTTCGATATGTTAGTCTGCCAATGATCGTTGTCAGCAAAAACACCCCGAGAATGGTATAAACAAACTCTCTGCTTCTACCCCCAAGCGGAATGAAGAAAGAGTTGAACAACAAAATTACTGCCAGAACAAAAAGAAAGCGGTTGTCCCTAAAGAACGAGCGAATTTTGATGTTGTTTATATTCACAAGAAAAGCCACTAGCATCGAGTAGATAAAAATATTGTATATCGTTGTGCTGTTGGCTTTTAAAGCAGGCGAGTTGAGATTCCAAAAAATAAAATTGGCAACCAAATACACACAGGCGACAACTATTACCATTACCGACTGCAATTTGGCAAACCAATCAGTTTTCCCAGCCATCATGATTTTCGCTCCCCTCGCTTGAAAATCGATTTGAACAAATCAACCCGAAAGAGCAGTGCCAACAAAACGAAACTGACCGCAATAACGACAAATCCTGCCAATACCGCAAGCGCTTGGATAATGAAACCGCCCGTAACATTGAGATAGGGTTGTACAAAATAAGCAGGAATCCCGACAATAAAAGTGATCAACACAATCTTGAAAACATCACCGCTGTTATCTCCAAGCGCTAGATAACCGTTCTTGCCGATAAAGATCACCAGAACAATCAAACTGATCAATTCTGATATCGACAATCCCAAAGCGATTCCGTTTATTCCCATTGACGGCAGTAAAAGGAGGCTTAATGATATATGAAGCAGTGCCCCGATGAATGTGATGAAAAGCGGCAGTCTCGTATCTTGATTGACAAAGGATATCTTGACGAAAAACTCTTTCAAGGAAAAAAACAGAATCCCAATCGCATAATAGAACAATGCCTGCCCGGTGACCAGTGTCGCTTCCAGTAAAAACTCGCCGCGTTCAAAAATCACTTTTATGATCGTGTTTGAAAACAACATTATCGTCATGACCATCGGAATGATACCGACGATCAAGAATTTAAGTGTTTTGATCGAAGTGTCTTGATACTCTTCTTCTTCATGGTTTGTCCGGTGATGCAGAAGCTTCGGATAGATAACCGTAAGCACAGAAAGTACAAAGACATTGAAAACGAGATTCCTAACGGTCAAAGCGTAGTTCAACGCAGAAATACTGCCCTCGGGAAGCGTTGATGCAATCATCTTCTCGACCATCGCATTCACTTGGATGATGGCAAAGGCGAGTAGTGTCGGCAAAAACAAACCGAAGATCCGCTTGATTGCATCATCTTTGAAGCCGAAACAGAAATAATGGCGAAACCCCAATCTATACATGAGGATTTCGACGATGATTAGTTGAAGCAAATATGCGCCAAGAATCGCATATGCAAGCCCGTGAATGCCAAAGCGATCCGCAAACAAAAGCAGATAAGTAAGTTGTGCCACGTTGAAAATCAAGTCAATCATTCCAATCGTGCCAAAACGGTTATAAACTTTCATCACCGAAGCTTTGATATTGTAGATAGGGATAATGATGATTACCGGCAATAAGATCCTCGTTAAAACGACAGTCAGCGACACTTTATCCGGATCGACAAATCCCGGGGCAATAATTTTAACGAGCGCATCCGCAAATAAAAAAGAGATGACGAACAACAAAATCGCTGTTACCAGCAAAATGTTGACCATTTTGCTGATTAAAAGCGATTGATCTTTTAAACTGTTTGTTTGTTCCTTCACCTTTGTAAACTCAATCATGAATAAATTCTGTAGTGCCAGGCCAACCGATGTGAAGATCAAAGTCGGAATCAGGACTGCCACATAGAAGGCGTCCGTTTCCATTCCTGCGCCAAAAGCAGCCGCGATTCCAATCTCACGAAACAACCCCAAAAACTTGCTGATAATGGTTATAATCGTCAGAACGCCGACGGCTTTGCTAACATTGGTTAAGATGTGTTTCTTCGCTTTTTCCAAATACATCACCTATATGAACGGGCTTATCAGTCTAGATAATCCCCCAGAAAGAAAGACGCGGTAATTGGCAGTCATTGTCGTAGCCTTGCCGCCAAAGCCTTTCTTGAACTTCCAAACACCATATGTCTCATTCTCCGGCGGAACAACCTCGCTGACAATACCGCCAAGATCATAGGTCGAATATCCTTCCGCTTGAAGTTTGACGATGATCTGCTCGTGAAGATACTGCCCGATCGGCGGTGTTCCCTTCGGCTGTTTTGACGATGCGCCGTAAAGATAACGAGCAGACTTGCCGGCGGTTGAAACAAAGGCTATTTCATAAACTACTTCTTTGAAACTCGCTACCGCAAAAAAACCATTATTGGTAGAAAGAAGATTAGAAACGATTGCTTGCATCAGTGAAGGAGTGATGGCTTTCAAACTCTTTCGGGAAGCCATTTCCATATATTTTGTTAAAAACAAAGGGATTATGCTCTGATCAGTTGAGAAAGTGATCTCTACCCCTTCTTTCTTGCCTTTTCTCGCACAATTTCTATGCGTATGTGAAAAATTAGTGAATATCTTCTCGTAGGGGACTAGCAAATCGAGCAGATAAGTGTAATTATTGCCGGTATGTTTGTACTTTAGGCCTTTAACCGAATTGATGTCAATTCCGGAAAGAAGCATCAGATCAAGGATTTTGCACTTCTTCTGCCTCAGGTAATCGATGATTGGCTCAAGACCGGAATCATGATTTCTTGATAGAGGTCCATAGTTGATCGCAGCGTAAGCATAGCGATTGCCAATCAGGGTTTTCAGTTGAATAATCGCTCCAGAAATGATACTGCCGGCTGGATCTTCATTGACAACGACCTCATAGTGCCAACCGTTGACTTTCAGCGCTTCAAGATAACTGACCGCTTGAAACACATTGGCATACTCAAGGGTATCAAGAAACTCGTTCCACAAGGAATACTCAGTGTTTGCGAGAATCCTCAGTGATTGCTTTTCCATGTCTAAGTTTCTTCACCACCTTAAACAGCCATGATTTGCGGATGAACCGATGAACGCCCCAGAGTTTCAATTTGAACATGAGCATAGAGTCGCTTCTTGACATTGCTTCTCTTTCAATCAAGAAAGGATTGGCATTATGTAATGGAACCTCGCTTCCGTATGCGGTGATTACGGCATTGTCATAATGCTTACCGACCACTTCGATTGCTTCTTCTGTATACACGCCCGCTGGATAACAAAAACTGTTGACTTTCTGGTTCAGTTTGTTCTCGATTAATAGTTTGCTTGAGACAATCTCATCTTCAATTTGAGTTTTTGAGGCTTCCTCATTTAACCACAAGTGGCTTTTCGTGTGCGAGCCGAAACCGATGCCTTCCGATTGCATCATCTTAATATCAGGCCAACTCAGATACTCTGTGCCGGGCAAATCAGTGATTTTGTCGGTGCATAAATAAAGCGTAGCGCAGATGTTGTGTTTCTTAAGCAACGGAAAGGCATTGGTATAGTTGTCCAAGTAGCCGTCATCAAAAGTGAGTGCGACAGGCTTTTTCGCCTTAATGTTAAGATAATCATTCATAAGTACTGCGGTGTATCCGCGCTTTGCTAGATATTCCAATTGCCTGTCAAATTGATTCAGAGTTGTCTTCATCTCATCAAGATCAAGTATTTTGCCTTTATGTTTGACATAGCGAAGCGATGAAGGCGTCACAGAATCGTCGATTCTGTGATACATCAACACCGGAACAAAGTCTTTCTTGAAAAGAAGAAACCTAATAATATTCCAAATCATTAGCATCCCGATGATGCCAAGAAAGATCCATAAGATTTCCATCAGCGATCCTCGCCTCTTATACTAAGCTCAAGATAAAGTTTTTGATAGGAATCCACTTGTGTTTCCAGCGAAAACTTGGAAATGTTCTTCAAGGCATTTCCGACTAAACTCGTTTTTAACTCATCGTCGCGAGTGAGCCTCAGATATGCCTTGGCGATAGCATCTTCGTCTTTGGGAGGAAACAACAAGCCTGTCTGTTCATGTTCGATAATCTCCGGGATCCCTCCAGCAGCGGCCGCGATAACAGGGATGCCAGAGGCCATCGCTTCGACGATGACATTGCCAAATCCTTCCGCAACAGACGGTAAAACAAACACATCGGCTGTGTGATACAGCTTTGGCAGATCAGCGACATACCCGACTAATAAGACCTGTTCGTTGATCTTCAGTTCATCTATCAGTTCGATCATACTTACCATTGTTTCGCCTTCCCCAGCCAAAACCAAGAAAGCGTCCGGCTTTTCTTGAAGAATCAAAGGCATTGCCTTAAGCAAGTACTTATGTCCTTTGCGATCATCGAATCTTCCGATATGGAGGATGACCGACTTGTCGGCGGGAATCTTGTAGAAGTGCCGGTCGCTATCGCGGTTTCCTTTGTAATCGCTAAAACGCTTAAGGTTGATCCCGTTATAGATTACTCGGTACTTTGCTTCAGAGATATGTGTCTTCTCGATTGCGGACATCATTGTCGCGTGAGAATTGGCAACGATTACACTGGTTCTTTTATTAAAAAGCCTTTCAAAAAAAACATCCGATCGAAGCCCGCGAAACAATGATTCTTCTGTCGATACGACCACGACTTTTTTATTGCCCATACATGCGAGCCGTCCCCAAAGCTTTGCTGTGCTGGTGAAGACATGAACAATATCGATCTTGTTCTTTTTAATGAAACGACAAATTCTAAAAACGACGAAGATGTCGAACTTGCTTTTTTTCTTGACACACACCGAGGGAATTCCCCCATCGTCAAGTTCTTTCTTCAAAACTCCGTCTTCACTGATTGACATCACATATGCAGCAAAAAAATCGCGATTGAGGTTTAACGCCAAATCAACGACTTTTCTCTCGCTGCCCCCATAGTTGAAACTGGGAATGATGTAAAGAATACGGAGTGCCTTCATAAATTACCTACGAAAAATAACTGATGTACCAAGACAATGTGAGTTTGATTCCCTGAAGAAAATCATATTCCGGGGTATAGCCCAACAATCGATGCGCTTTGGAAATGTCCGCCAATGAATGGCGGATATCACCGGATCTTGGCGAAACATTGATCGGTTTCACATGCTTGTCCATTAGTTTAGCAATGGTGTCATACATGTCGATGACAGCTACTTGCTCGCCACAAGCGATATTGAAGACTTCTTTGCTCGCCTCTTTTGGCGCAAGACAGGCCAAGAGGTTGGCTTGAATGACATTGTCGATGTAGGTAAAATCCCGGGTTTGATAGCCATCGCCATGGATAATCGGCGTTTCGTTCCTCAAGATTGCCCTGACGAACAAAGGAATAACCGCAGCGTATTCAGACTCCGGATCTTGGCGCTTGCCAAAAACATTGAAGTATCTAAGGCCAATAGTTTCCAACCCGTAGAGCGAGCTGAAGATCTTGGCATACAATTCATTCACATGCTTGGTGATTGCATATGGTGACAGGAGATTACCTTCCTTGCCTTCTGTTTTTGGCAGTGTCGCCTCATCACCGTAAACCGATGACGATGAGGCATAGACAAACCGTTTTACCTGTTGATCCCTTGCGGCAATCATCATGTTCAAAAAACCGGAAACATTGACTTCGTTTGAGGTAAGCGGGTCTTTGATTGAGCGCGGAACCGAGCCGAGCGCCGCCTGATGAAGAACATAGTCAATCCCCTTGCATGCCTCTTGGCATTTATCAAGATCACGGATATCCGCTTCAATCAAATGAAAATTCGGCAAAGTCAAAAACGTTTCGATGTTACTTTTTTTCCCTGTAGAAAAATTGTCAATGACACGGACATAGTATCCTTGCTTAAGCAAGTGTTCCGCGAGATTGGAGCCGATAAACCCTGCTCCTCCGGTGATTAAAAACTTTGTGTTTTTTGGAAATTTGATCATATCGTCCACCTACAAACGCCAATAGTCGAAGTGCTGAACTGCATCTTCTTTGTTCATAACTGCTTTTACATCGATCAAAACTCGTTTCTGTTTGGTATTATCATATAGCCTTTCATAATCATCGATAGACATCTTGCAGTAGGCTTGATGTTTGACGGCGATGATGATGCAATCGACATCACTGACAGCGTTGAGATCAACGAGATCGATGCCGTACTCGTTCTTCGTTGCGATCGCTTCTGCCAACGGATCGCTGACGATAATCTTCCCGACTTGATACTCTTTGAGTTCATAATAGATATCGACTACTTTTGAATTGCGGATGTCAGGGCAATCTTCTTTGAATGTCAGCCCCAAAATCAAGATTTTCGCCCGTTTGACATTGATTCCGGCGTTGATCAGTTTTTTAATCGTTTTCTCGGCGATGAACTTGCCCATGCTGTCATTGATCCTTCTTCCGGCTAGAATTACTTCCGGCATATATCCTTCCATCTGGGCTTTGTACGTAAGGTAATATGGATCGACACCGATACAATGTCCCCCGACCAGTCCTGGTCGAAACGGAAGGAAGTTCCATTTCGTGCCAGCGGCATTGAGGACATCGATGGTGTCAATATCCATCTTGTCAAAGATGATTGCGAGTTCGTTCATGAAAGCGACGTTTAAGTCCCTTTGCGAGTTTTCGATTACTTTTGCTGCTTCGGCGGTTTTGATCGTTTCTGCTTCATACACACCGGCCGAGCAGACTATCTCATAGACTTCTTTGATCCGTTTCCGGCTTTCAATGTCGCACCCGGAGACAACCTTGACGATGGTTTCCAAACGGTGAATTTGATCGCCGGGGTTGATTCGCTCAGGAGAATAACCGTATTTGAAGTCTCTCTCTCCCTTGAGTTGGCTAGAGGCTTCGAGCAACGGCACACAGATCGATTCGGTGGCTCCAGGATAGACGGTCGATTCATAGACGACATAATCGCCTTTATTCAAATGCCTCCCAACGATTTTCGATGCCGATTTCAATGGCTCCAAATCTGGTGTCTTGTCAGGCAGAACCGGAGTTGGTACTGCCACAATGAAAAAATTGGCAAGATCGAGATCGGCCTCGTTGGCGGTAAATTTCAATTTTACAGCCTTTCTTAAGCGCTCATGGCCGATCTCGTGAGTTGGATCGACACCATTTATATATGACTGAATCTTAGCTTTATTGATGTCAAAACCGATGACATCAATACCTTTTTCCGAAAAAGCAACCGCGATTGGCAAGCCTACGTAACCCATGCCAATTACGGCGATTTTTAGTGGCATTATCGTTTTCCCTCCTCCAAATGCTTCTTGTACAGTGTAGCCATCTGTTCTAATACGATATCGAGTTCGAATCTGCCGCACATCGCCATCGACTTTTCTCCCATGCGCTTCAACGCTTCTGGATTATTCATCAATTGAGCAAGTTTCTGAAGAAAATCTTTTTGGTTGTCAATTTGATACAAATACCCGTTTTCCCCATCAACGATGATATCGACATTGCCGCGGCAATCTGAGCCGAGCATCGGCTTTCCAATTGCTAGTGCCTCAAGCAGGCATTTGGGCAATCCTTCCCTTCTGCTTGACGAGACGACTAGGTCGGCAAAATTCATGATTTCCAAGACATCATTGCGAAATCCAAGTAATAAAACATGATTCTCAAGATTGAGTTTTTTGATAAGCTTTCTCAATTTTACGGTGCATACCCCATAACCCAATAGCAACAACTTCGCCTTCGGCTTGGTTTTGATGACTGTTGCCATCGCTCTGACTAGGAAGGCTTGGTTTTTGTTCTTTGTCAATTCTCCGACGCACACCATTACGAAGTCATCGAATGCAAAACCAAGTTTAGCTTTGTTTTTTTGATTCTCAATTGTCGTCAGAGGATAATGCTCATTTTGATTCACACCAACACCCGGTATGTAATTGACACTGCAACTGCGTTTAAACTTTGACTTTGCAAGTTGGTAATCTTCTTCATTGATCGTTATGAGTTCGGTAGTATAACGAGAAAGCCATTTCTCAATCGGGTAGAACAACAACCAATCAATAAGTGAACTATGCTTATGGAAATGAAAGCCGTGGGCAGTGTAGAAGATAGGGATTTTGGTGTTTCTAGAAACAATTCTGGTAATGACCCCACCGATAGGTGTATGACAGTGAATCAAGGCGTATTCATTGTTTGAGACAATCTTCTTCAACTGGCGAAAAGCCTTGATGTTCCTTGGTGAAAACGGAGAGCGAGCGAACTGAACCTCATACTTCTGATCACAATAGTTGATCGGTCTTGTTTTTTCTTGAGAGTTGGAAGCGACATGGACCACATAGCCTTGTTCTTTGAACCATTTCAAATAGGGAAGATGGAAGTTGGCGATGTGCGAATCCATATGAGCCACAAAAAGGATTTTACGAGCCACGTCAGCGTTCCTCTTTCTCGATAAACAACATATTTTCCTCTTCCTTATAGTGAAGTTTCAGTTTCTCAATGACTTCAAAAAACGACTGTTTGTGAACGATTCCCTCCGCACTGCGGACATCGAAAAGCGCCTTGATTGTCAATAGCATAATCTTGATATCAAGGAAAATGCTATACTTTCTGATATAAAGCAAATCAAAACGCAATTTATCGACGGGATCCGTGTTATATCTTCCAAGCACTTGGGCAAGGCCGGTGATTCCTGGTTTGACATTGATCCGGTATTTGTAGTCCGGTATGGTGCTGACGAACTGCTTAATGAAGATTTCCCGTTCGGGCCTTGGTCCGATCAATGACATTTCGCCTTTGATAACATTGAATAGTTGAGGAAGTTCATCTAGTCGCGACTTGCGCAAAAATTTCCCGATTTTTGTGATTCTATCGTCATTGACCTGTGCGAGGATCGCACCGGTTTTTGCCTCGGCATCGACGATCATCGAGCGAAACTTATAGAGAATGAACGGCTTCCCGCCGTAAGTGATCCGTTCTTGCTTATAAAACACACTGCCTCCATCTTGAAGTTTGATGATGATTGCGAGCACTAAAATTAGCGGTGATAATACAGTCAATATTATGATGGACAGCACCAGATCAAACAATCTTTTAATAACTCTTTGAACCAAAGTCAAATGTAAAGACTGAATCAAAAACAAGGGCGTATCGCCGATCTGAGCTGGTTTTGAATTGATAATATTAATCTCATAGAGTTTCGGGACGAGATACACATCCTTATATCGCTTCGTCTGAGTGTAAGTAAGGATGTTGTTCTTATTGTCTTCCATTGTGCCGGAGGTAATGTAGATGTCATCGACTTTATCGATATAGTCAATCAAGTTTTCGTCAAACCGGACTTTTCGATCATACAAAATGTACTTGAGCGTATTATTGTCATGCTTTTCAAGCAAAAACTTGGCGGCGAACTCATGAGTCTCATCTTTCGGACCAACGATCATAACATTCCTGACATTGATTTTTCTGACAAAAAGATACAACAAGAGTTTGTAAAAGGAAAACAGTATTATTTGAACGATGAGTGTGACACCCAAGGTAAGTGGCGGCACAAGTAGCCGTTGAAAAATAAAGGAAATGACAATCAGCGTAACCGAACTCATTGTCAATGCCAGAACTATCGCAGTGATGACATCAGAGTATTTCTTCTTCATCACACTAGATTCGTATATCACAAAAAAGAAAAGAATCAGAATAATATACAATATTTGAGTTCTGAAAATAGTAGCGTACTGGTCAAAAAGACCGGTAAAAATATCTCTCAAAGTCAAGAAAAAGTTTTCTCCCGCGATTGCCTCTATGACAGCGACAGAAAACATAAAACTAAAAACAATCATCAACGCATCAATGACGATTTCCAATATTCTTAAGATTGAGTAATTCCTTTTGAAGAAGTTCTTGTCCATCGGATTACCTTCTTGAGCAAAGATTGTCGTACAGAACAAAAGCAGCAGGCTTATGCTTGCTTTTTTATATTCTACCACATTTGAGATTAAGTGTCTTGTACAATTTCATTAATTGTGACTTGTCGTTTGAAACGATTGATCAGCTAAATCTTTCTGGTGTCGTTATTGATGTCCTCCTTTTTCATCAACCATCGGCACAATAAAAAAGGCCTCGTTATATTCCAACAAAGCCTTGTCAATATCTGCATTTGAAAGCGGCAGCCAATCAGGCTGCCGCTATCGCTTATTGGATATTGATATTGAAACTCGCTTGGGATTCGGTCGTGTCCGGAAACAGTTTGGCGATATCGACTATCGGGAGCACAATCGGAGGCATGAGCGCCATCGTCGTGACATTAGTAACTAAGGTGCGCAGATAGGGATAGAGTATTTCGACGGCTTCCTTTCTCAGAAAACTCGTGACTTCACTCTCATCAAAGATGTCATCGAACTCGAAAACGCCCCTGAGACTGATCGATAAATTGATCGGAAAGGGGTTTTCCCGCGAGTTCTCGATTTTGAGATTGAGACGAGTGAAATAGACATTCATGTTCAACTTCTTGATTTCCCGTGACAACATCGGTTTCAACTTGAACTCGCCGTGGGCGAGATTGTTGTTACGATACTCGATCCTGTCGGTCATCAAGGTCATTTTCTTGAACTTCAAGCTGAATCACCTCTAATTTCCGTCATGTTCTTATTATTTATTATACCATCAATCGGCCTGTTTGGAGTGAAAAAACAAAAAGCACCGGGGAAAATGTTCCCGGTGCCTGAAAATGGGGCTTTGATTAGCGCTGGTTTTTCGCTCATTCGGTTCTGTCATTGCCGAGATAAAAAATCGCGATCGTTCCCGGTCCCGAATGGGAACCGATGATAGGGCCGACATAGTTAGAGCGGACTTCTTTGACTTTGAGACGCTTCTTGATCTCTGTTTCCAAGTACTCGACATCTTCAATACAATCGCCATGAGAGATAAAAATCTCTTGTTCTTCCGGCTTATCGATGGTCGTTTCCATACGTGAAAGCAGTTTGTTGAGGGCGTGGATCCTTCCTCTTGCCATCCCAAACTGGACAAGCCTCCCCAAGGAATCGACATGAAGCAAGGGCTTGATCTTGATCAGGGTGCCGAGAAAGGCTCTGCCGAAGGAAAGGCGCCCGCCCCGCTTGAGGTGGTTTAGATCATCGACCGTAAACAAATGCACAACTCTTAGTTTGTTGTCCTCGACCCATTTCGCCAAATCGTCAAGCGACATCCCCGCTTTTTGCCTCTCGCTTGCCAAGAATAAGAGCAGGCCTTGTCCCATCGAGGCAGACCTGCTGTCGATCGTGATGATCTTTCGCTCCGGGTATTTCGCCTCCATTTCGCTTTTAGCCGTCAGCGAGGCTTGATAAGTGCCGGAAAGAGCGCTCGAGAACGAGACCGATAAAATGTCGTAGCCCTCTTTCAACAAACCTTCCCAGGCCTCCTTGAAATGCTCGGGGTTGAGTTGCGCGGTCGTTGCCTTTCTTTTCTCCCTCAACAATCCATAAAAATCCTTGTAACTGATGTCGCGCTCATCAAGATGGTCGTAGTAGACTTTGCCTTCGACCATCACGCTGAGCGGTATCACTTCAAGACCCTGTTTTTTTGCCAGTTCAGCCGGCAGATCAATGCATGAATCGGTGACGATTTTGTATTTGCCCATCTTTGTTCCTCCATTAGGATAATAGATCTTACTTATATGATGACCCGCAATAGCTGATCACTTCCATGACATAGTTACTACAAATGATTTAAACCGGTTGTTTTGCACTTCTTTGAACGCCAGTCTGGCTTATGTGTATCAGGAGCGAAATACTCGAGCAGATGGTAAATCAAACCATCCTCAAAGGTGAAAAAGCCGATGCCTCTCAAAGACCGGCAGCTGTCCTTGCTTTTGATCCTGACAACGGAGATAGCCTTGGTTTTCGCCTCGATTACATCCTCGACTTCGATTTTCCATGATCCCGGATATTTTCTGTTCAGACTGATATACTCCTCGGGGGTAAAATCATCCGAGGTGTTCGGCCAAGCGATCTTGCATTCGGGATGAAAGAGCCTTTTCAAACCGTCCCAGTCCTGCCTATCAAACAAATACCAAAAATGGTTCACAACCGCGATCTTATCCATTATCGAATCCCCTTTCTATCTAATTCTCAAGATAATGCCAGAGGAAGTGGGTCACCATGGACCGGTACGGCTTCCATCTTTCCGCAAGCCTTTCCGCTTCCTTTGGCGTGAATTCTCTCTGATATAGTTTTTTGAGCGCATTTCTGATCCCGAGATCACCGCTGGAAAACACATCTCTTCTCCCGAGGGAGAAAAGCAAAAACATCTCCACGGTCCACTTCCCGATTCCTTTCACCCTGATCAGCATCTCGGTGATCTCCCGATCACTCAAACTCTCGATTCTTTTAAAATCGATTTCCCCGTTTTTGGTCAGTTCCGCGAGCGAACACAGATAACTGACTTTCTGCCAAGAAAGTCCGAGATCTCTCAGTTCATCCTCCTTGGCAGCCAAGATCTTCTCTGGAGTGACGTTGTTTTCAAAATGCTCCTTGACCCTTATGAGGATGCTCGCGGCTGCCTTGGAGGAAAGCTGTTGGCCGATGATCGCATCGACAAGCATCATAAAATGGTCGCCGCCAACCTCGAAACTGACATGATCGGTCTTATCGAACAACGGTTTCAAGGTTGGGTCGCGCTTGAGGAGAAACTCGGCCTCGGCTGAATCTTTATGGAAGTGAATTCGCATCGTTCACCTCGTGGATAGATTAGTTTAAAAAACGGGCATTATTCTTTAGGCATCATTGCCAAAGGCCCATATTTGAAGCACACCTATAGTTATACTATATATCAAATCAAACGATAATTCCAACACAAGCATGAAAAATCAGTCAATTCTTCATGGATGATTAGCCATAGCTAAGTGCTTCAAATACTGTAACCGGGCAAAACCGGCTGGTATTCTCAAATACAAAAGTCCAATTCAATAATGAAATGGGCCTTCATTAAGTTCTTTTTGTATCTATTGATCCTTTACTTAATCATCAAAAATGACGATTGTTTTTGCTTTTCTGCATTCTCATAATCACAGCTATTTACTGAATCTTCTTCTCAAATTTTTGGTTTATTGATCTCAAACAGGCCCTTGACTTCTTTTTCAAAGAAATCCATCGCATTTCTCAGGTTGTTTTTATGATATGGATAGACCTTTGCCTGATTGAGCCTCAGATAATCAGTTATATTTTGCCAGTGCAGATACCCGGTGTTCTTCAGATCTTTTTGTTTGTTGCTGAGAAGAAAATAGATGAAGTTTCTCCCTTTGTAACGATGGTTCTTCATTTTACGGCGGCCATATTCTTCAAGCAGGTTTTTCAAGTCTTTTGCCGCACCGATATAATCGCCGTTTTCGTACTTCATTTCCATCGATTTGACCGAGAGGTTATCGGGTTGCTCGTCGGTCTCTTTTGCTGTTTGCGGCTTCCTTTTGAAAATGTTTTTGATCTTGTCGCTGAAACACATGTCAGTTCTTTCCTTCCCTTTCTTAGTTGTCAATAATCGTTTTCAAGGACAATAGACTTTATATTCTCTTGTGTGTTTACCTGAATATTATTTGGTTACGAAATATGCACGATCTCCGACATTGGGCTTGTTGAAACAAAGACTAACAATTGTCGCAATCCGTTTCGACACTGATGAAAGCGTTGTGGTGTTCATTGTAAGAATAACCGATGTCAAATAATTTCTTGACTAGCAGTTCTTGCTTGATATCCAGATCCTCACAAAGGTTCTCAAGGCTTGAGTAAAAATTCCTGAGTTTCGCGTTGACAAGGCTGAGGACGATGAAAGGATCCATCGAGATCCAAGGATGCATGACATATCCCTCCGCGATCGCTTGATGGTATCTATAAATGTCTTGAGATCATCCATATCAAACTCATTAACCGACTCTATTATATCATAATCTTCAGGATTATCAGTAATTCTCCTTTTGAACATTCTCGTCATATTTAAGAACAATCCGCCGCTTCGGTTTCCGCATTACCGCCTTCTAAAATGCACTATTTCACAGGCTGTGAACCTTTTTTGCCTCATTTGTAAAATCAGGTTTAGGGATAAGCGGTTGTTATTGTATAATTATATGGGGTGATTACCAATGAAAAGATTCTTGCTAACATCCAAAAAGCAGAAAATCGGTTGTGTTTTAATCGATCTTTTCTTTTTGTCATTCTATCTTGCATTCATCATCATGAGGCTTACTTTGGGAGTCGCCTTCTATGTCTTTGCCGGATTTGTCATCCTGCTCTGCACATTCTATTCCCTGATCATTTTCAACTCCAAAATCAAGATCGATCCTGTTTCCGGCAAACTATACTTTCATATCTTCCAAAAAATCGTCTATGATTTGAAAGCGGTGAGCGAAATCAGGATCCTGAAAAAAACAATGGATCGCCGAGAAATCAGGGTCATCGGCCTTTTTGATCAAAATGGCACTCTGATCGGCGAGATCAACCCTCATTTTGCGATGGGAGAATACCCCCGCTTCGATGAAATCGTCGCCGAAATAAAAACTGTCATCGAGAAAAACGACTGAGTCCGGATTCAGTCGTTTTTATTTATCGTCGTTTCCAAGCGCTTCAAATGAAACCGAAACATAACTGACGCCGATTTCCTTGAAAAAATCATGATTGTCAGGGTCTTCCGCGTACAAACCACAGATCCCCAGGGGTATGGAAAGCCGCTTGCAGGCGCTTGCGGCCTGTCTGATCAGCTCCCTCAATTCCCGATTCAGCAAGGCGTCGTCTTTTCTTTTTTCCAGTTGGTCTCGTCTTTGATGGGCGATCGACTCGAGGATATCATTGGTGCCAAGGGCGATGAACGAAAACAAAGGGGCGATCATCGGGATCTTCTTGATTGAGTCTCTGGTCTCAATCATCGCCCCCAGTTCAACTAAATTAAGATTGGCTAAACCTTTTAACAAGAGCTCATGTTTGACATTTCGGGCGATCCTGAGGCATTTTTCAGCTTGGATCTGATCCAAGACGAGCGGAAACATGATTTTGAGTCTCTTGGATGAAGACGCACGATACAAGGCCTCAAGCTGAAATTTGAGAGTCAGATCCCTATCGACGACGGTGTCTTTTCTAACTGTGGCCGCCTGCTTCTCACCCCGATAGTCAAAGGTCCTGATGATTACTTCCCGATCCTTGAGCATGGCAAAAATGCTTTTGTAGACTCGTTCTTGGGCACTGACATCGAGGCGGACATCCCGGTCGAGAAACAGAAACTCGCTTCTGATCAGACCGACATTTTCACTCCTGATGGCAGCGGCTGTCTCGATTTCCTTCAGGGAACTGAGTGTCAGCCGAAGTTCGGGATGATTGTCGCGATATGCATTTGTGAGCGAAACACGCTCCTCAGTAGGGCTTCCTGCCGTGGCGGGATGCTCGTCACCAGCTGACTTGCGATTGATGATGACGATCTTGTTCTCGCCATCGATCATGACCTTCATGCCCTCAATCAAATGATCGAAACCATCTTTAAGCTGGACAACATAGGGGAGCCCAAGGCTTTGGGCAATGATCGCACTGTGAGAAAAGGGAGAATCCTCCTTACACAGAATGCCCTTGGCATTTCCTTTGTAGAGCGCGATCACCTCCGAAGGCAGAAAGCGTTCGGAAATGAAGATATATTCGCCTGCATTATAAAAAGGCATCGCAGGTTGATCTTGAAGTTCATGCATGAGGCGGTTCAAAACATCCTCGACATCATACTGGCGCTCGCGTACATATTCCTCTTCGGCTTGAACGAGTTGTTCTTGAAGAATACTTTTCGCTTCATTGACGGCCAATAGCGCAGGCCTGCCGGAATCGATTAGTTTTTCAATCTTGTCGTTAAGTAGTTGGTCTTCGAGCACCCACTTGTGCGAGGCGATGATCTCCGCCTGGAGCGAACCGCTGTTCGCCCCCTCTTGGATTTCGCTGTCGAGCCTGGCGGCCAATCGTTCCTTCGCAGCCAAAAACCTTTCCCATTCCGCCGCATCGGTCTGATGAGAATAAGTCGCAATATCTAGTTCGCGGCGCTCAAAGCGCCTGAGTTCGCCTTCAACTCTCGCCTTGGACATGAAAACACCTGATATCGATCGCATATTAGCCTCCACTACCCTTTTTTATTTTATCACGGGATCGCTTTGATCGGTCCTGCTTGTGACAAAATCAGGGAATTCTCGCCGGAAATATAACCGGATACCGCTCTGATGGTGTATAATCTACTCGGGTGATCAAAAAATGCACAAGCGTAGTGAAACCAGATCGGTCAAGGTCGGAAACCTGATTTTAGGCGGAAACGACCAAGTCCTGATTCAAAGTATGACCAATACCAAAACCAAAGACATTGTCAAGACCATCAGCCAGATCAACGCCCTCGAACAGGCGGGAGCGACTTTTGTCCGCGTCGCCGTTATTGATCTTGAAGACGCAAGAGCCATCAAAGAGATCAAAGAAAAGATCGGCATCCCGCTCGTCGCGGATATCCATTTCGACCACCGCCTCGCCCTTGAGGCGATTTACTCCGGTTGCGACAAGATCAGGATCAACCCCGGAAACATCGGCGACAAGGCCAAGATCAAAGCCGTGGTCGATGCCTGCAAAGAAAGAATGATCCCGATCCGGATCGGCATCAATTCCGGGTCGCTGGAAAAGCATATCTTAAAAGCTTTCAGCCGTCCCACTCCGGAAGCAATGGTCCGCTCGGCTGCTTATCATGTTGAACTGCTCGAGCAGTTTGGATTTTATGACATCGTCGTTTCTCTCAAATCGACCTCGATGCTGGACACGATCGCGGCTAACCGGCTCGCCGCAACGCGCTTCGCTTATCCTCTGCATCTCGGCATCACCGAGGCGGGCATTTTCTTCTCGGGGACCATTCGTTCCGCCTCAGGCCTCGGGGTCTTGCTTGAAGAGGGGCTCGGCTCGACGCTGAGGGTTTCGCTGACCTCCGATCCGCTGCTGGAAATCAAGGTTGCGAAAGAAATCCTCGCCAACTTCAACCTCTATCAAAAACCGATCTTAATCTCCTGCCCGACCTGCGGCAGAATCCAATACGACATGATCTCAATCGCCACCGAGATCGAAGCCTTTCTTGAAGGCATCAAGAAGCCGATCAAGGTCGCCGTGATGGGCTGTGTTGTCAACGGTCCCGGCGAGGCCGGTGAGGCCGACATCGCCGTCTTTGGCGGAGACAACGAGGCGTTGCTTTATCTTGACGGTGCCTTCAAGAGAAAACTGAAAACCGAAGAAATCATCCCGGTCTTGAAAGCGGAGATCCTCGCTTATCAAAAAAGTAAATGAATACAACATCCAATTAATTGAGTAACATCGGAGGAAAAACATGAATATCGGCATCATCTATGGTTCACTGACGGGACACTCGCGCAAAATCGCGACTGCGATCGGCGAAGCCGTCAAGGTCCAACCACAAAACGTCAAACATGCCCCTGAACCGGGAAGGTATGACCTCTTGTTTGTGGTCGGCGGAATCTACGGCGGCGCCTGCCACAAAGGACTTCTTAAATATTTAGAGTCAATTGACAAGGCGAATGTGAAACAGGTCGCTCTGGTCACTTCCAGTTGCGGCGGCACCCAAAAACAGGATGCCATCAGAAGCCTGTTAAGCGAAAAGGGCATAACGGTGATCGCTGATGAGTATCTCTCTTTAGGCAATTTTCTGTTTTTCCGTCTCGGACATCCGAACAAGAAAGAGATCCAAGGGGCGATCGACTTCGCCAAAGGCATTATCACCGACATTAAATCACAAAAGAATGACTGAAGCCGGTATAGAAAATCATCTTTTTTTGCAATATCCATCTTGGTTTTCGGTTCCGGAGTTGCCATAACCAGTTACCAAACTCTGGGAATGTCGAAAACTTTCCGGCCGCTTAATTATCAAAAACAACCAAGGTCAAAAAAGCATACAAAAAAGTGCGGCGATGCCGCACTGACTTTAAAACTAGAAGAACACATCGATAATGTGCCGAAGCACATTGTTTTCATAGATCCATTTCGAAAGCCGGAACTTGTCGGTGTCAAGCTGCATGTCGACGGCGAGAAAACCGCCGATCAGATCGTGGATCGCGGGCACTGTAATCACCAAGGCCAGGAGAAACATCAGGATATAGACGATGACGGTGATTTTAAGCAACCCGAACAAAACGCCGAACACCTTGTCGACCTGCTTGATGAAGGGGATCTTCGTGATCATTTTCGCGAGAATCTTTAAAAAGAAGAACACGATGATCGAGCCAAAAAACAAGATCAAAAATGCGAGCACAAGCAGGATCAGACCCTTGATGAGCGGTTGGATCGCATCAACGATCGACAAGCCGACCGCTTCAAAATCGATCCCCTTGACGATCCAGTCGACCAGATAGTCGGGAAGACTCAGCTCCGCGAAGGCCGCCCTGACGTTCACTTCGGTCAGTTCGGCCGAAAAAAGCGGTCTCGTGACCAGATAGTCGTGGACCTTACCATCGATCGCCTCGCCGAACCAATTGTCGAGAACACCAGAAAACGGCCTGGCAAGCAAGAGCGAGGCTACTAGGCCAAAGACACTTGAAGCCATCTCGACGATCTTAAGCAGAAAACCCTTCTTCCAGCCGATGGCGGCGAAAATGACGACGCCGACGACAATCAAAACATCGATGATGCCGAAGAAACCGAGATCCATATTGTCTTCCTCCTGTTATTTGGCTTGTTCCAAATAGTCTTTATAGGTGATGATCATCTTTTTCGCCGCCATGACCTCATCGATTCGACCGACCGGTGTCGTATGAGGCGCGCTTCTTAGCAGTTCAGGTTCTTCGATCGCCTCTTGGGCGATTTTTTTCATGACGGCGATGAAAGCGTCGAGCGTTTGTTTCGATTCGGTCTCAGTCGGTTCGATCATGATCGACTGATGAAAAAGGAGCGGAAAATAGATCGTGGGAGCGTGGAAACCGTAATCAAGCAGTCGCTTGGCAACGTCAAGCGTCTTGATGCCGCTCGCTTGGTCGACGAGCCCGTCAAAGACGCATTCGTGCATCGAATAGCCCTTTATCGGCGAGAGATAATCGTCCTTGAGCGCTTCCTTGACATAATTGGCATTTAGTGTCGCCAGTCCACCCAGAACCTTTAGATTTTCTTTGCCGAGGGTGAGGATGTAGATATAGGCTTTGAGCCAGACCTTGAAGTTCCCGAAATGAGAACTTATCCTGCCGATCGCATCAGCCCCTTCCTTGATGAAGTAGTGCCCGTCGTAAAAACCGACTTGCGGATTCGGAAGAAAAACAGAGAGATGCTCTTTGACTCCGACCGGACCGGAACCGGGACCGCCGCCCCCATGGGGCGTGGAAAAGGTCTTGTGAAGATTGACATGGATGATGTCAAAACCCATGTCTCCGGGTCTTGCCTTGCCTAAAATCGCATTGAGATTGGCACCGTCGTAATACATCAGGCCGCCGGCCTCATGAACGAGTCTGGTGATTTCCAGAATGTCATTTTCAAACATTCCGAGGGTGTTGGGATTGGTAAGCATCATCCCGGCGATTTCGTCGGACAGAACGGCTTTTAAGCTTTCGAGATCGACTCTGCCCGAAGGCGTCGATTTGATCTCGACGACTTGCATTCCGCAAACTGCCGTCGAAGCCGGATTCGTGCCGTGGGCAGAATCGGGGACGATGACTTTCGTCCGCTGAAAATCGCCCCGTTTTTCGTGATAGGCTTTCATCACCATCAGCCCGACGAGTTCCCCGTGCGCCCCCGCATAGGGATTGAGACTGAAACAATCGAGACCGCAGATTTCCTGAAGCATCGTTCCGAGTTCGCTATAAATCCGCAAGTTTCCTTGAACAGAAGAGGCTGGTTGAAGAGGATGGATTTGATTGAAAGCGGGAAGCATAGAGAGTTCCTCATTGATCTTCGGGTTGTATTTCATCGTGCAGGAACCAAGCGGATAAAAGTTGGTCTCGACACCAAAGTTCTTATGGGAAAGATTCGTGTAGTGCCTGAGGACATCGAGTTCGAAAACTTCCGGGAGAAGGGCTTCATCTCCTCTCAGAAAGTTTTGATCTAAATCACAGATTTTGTATTTGGGTGCGAATGGTTTGGGCAGCGAATAGCCCTTGCGTCCGGGAACTGAAAGTTCGAAGATCAACCGGTCATATTTTACCATGATAGACCTCCCAGAATCCGACACATATTGTCGATCTCTTCCTTGGTGCGCTTTTCAGTGACCGCGAAGGCGACAAGGCCTTTATAATCCTCGGAATAGGCTTCCAAGGGAACGGCTCCGAAGATCCCGGCTTCAAGGAGCGCTTTCTGAATCAGTTCGATCGGGAGGTTCGTCCGCATGACGAACTCCTTCAAGAAAGGCTTGGCAAAAGCCAAAGTGAATTTCCCTGTCTCTTCGAGCCTGTCCTTGAGATAATGGGCACCCTGATACGACAGCTCGTTTACTTCTTTGAGCCCCTCTTTGCCCATCAATGACAAATAGATGGTGGCGTAGAGGGCCATCAAAGACTGATTCGAACAAATATTCGAGTTCGCCTTTTCCCTCCTGATATGCTGTTCTCTCGCTTGAAGCGTCAGGACATAGGCACGTCTGCCGTTAACATCCTTGCTCATGCCGCAGATCCGGCCGGGCAGTTTCCGTACATATTGCTTGAGAGTCGCCATATAGCCGGCAGTGGGTCCGCCATATGCCATCGGCATCCCCAGAGACTGGCAATCGCCGACAACGATATCGGCGCCATCCTCCCTCGGGGTTTTCAAGATCGCCAATGTCGAAATATCGGCGTTTTCAATTAAGAGCGCCCCTTTTTGGTGCGCGATCTCGCTAAGAGGCGAAACATCCTCGATGATTCCGAAAAAGTTGGGCTTCTGGATAATAACGGCGGCGGTGTCATCGTCAACGAGAGCCGCCAAGGCGATGGGATCGGTCTCGCCGTCCTTGACGGGAGCGATGACAAACTCCAAACCCTTGAAATGAAGATAAGTCTTGATGACGGCGATGGTGTTGGGGTTGACGGTGCCCGAACAGATGATTTTCTTTCTTCTTGTGATCGCCTCGGCCATGAAACAGGCTTCGCTGGTCGCCGTCGAGCCGTCGTACATGGAGGCGTTGGCCGCGTCCATCCCAGTCAGGGTCTGGATCATTGACTGGAATTCGAAGATGTATTGGAGCGTCCCTTGGGACACTTCAGGCTGATACGGGGTATAGGAAGTCAAAAATTCCTGCCTCGAAATCAGGGCATTGATGACAGAAGGCTCATAATGATCGTAGACGCCAAGCCCGGCAAAGGTCGTGAACACTTTGTTTTGGCTGGCGATGTCTTGGATATGCTTTCGGAGTTCGATCTCCGACATCGCTTCTCCTAAGTCGTAGTCGCCACCAAAGAAGACGTCTCTCGGGACGTCTTTGAACAATTCATCGATGGAGCCGGCGTTGATCTTTTCCAGCATCTCCCTGATATCCGTATCCGTATGAGGAAAATATTTGAACATCAGGCCCACCTATCTGGAAATCTTCTCGTAACTCATCGGATCGAGCAGATTATCGAGTTCGTTAATGTCGTCGACGGCGACCTTGACGATCCAGGCGCTGTAGGCATCCTCATTAATCAACTCGGGTTCGCTGACGAGATCTTCGTTGACGGCGATGACGGTTCCCGTCACCGGACTCAACAAATCGCTTGCGGCCTTGATCGATTCGACGGCGCCGAACTCGTCCTCAAAAACGACTTTCGCCCCGACTTCCGGCATATCGACAAACACGATCGTGCCAAGCTGTTGTTGGGCGAAATCGGTGATGCCGACCAAGACGACATTGCCCTCGACCACTTTGACCCATTCGTGGTCATCTGAATAATATAGTCCTTTTGGTATGATGCTCATTATCGGTTCTCCTCTCATTTCTTATAGTTCTTTAAGAGAAACTTCTTGTCTCTTATCAGCCCACGGTAGCGTTTCTTTCTGATCTCGACGGTAATCTCGGTGCCGATCTTCGCCTTGTCGCTTGCGACAAGGGCGAGCGCAATCGGCTTTTTCAAAGATATCGAGAAGTATCCGGTCGTCACTTGACCGATGATTTCTTCCCCGGAAAAGACGGGATAGCCTTGTCTCGGAATCCCCATCTCGATCAGTTCCACCCCGACCAAACGGCGCTTCGGACCAAGTTCAAGATCTTTCATCAACTGCTCTTTGCCAATAAACGAAGGCTTCTTAAAATCGACGAACATCTTGAAACCTGCCTCGAGCGGAGTGATCTCATCCGAGATCTCATGGCCGTAAAGCGGCAAGGCCGCCTCGAAACGCAGAGTATCCCGACAACCGAGACCGCACGGCGTGACTTTTTCTTCAAGCAGGATTTTCCAGAGCTTCTTGATGGTTTTCTCATCGCCATAGATCTCAAAGCCATCCTCGCCGGTGTAACCGGTCCTAGAGATGATGACTTCCCGACCCAAAAGTTTCGTGAATTTAAAGGTGAAGGAAGCGAGGTCATCGAGTTTGAGATCAAAAAGAGCGTTCAGCGTTGCTTCAGCCTTGGGTCCCTGAACGGCAACCTCGGCGTACGCATCCGAACAGTTCAGGATCTCGACGTCGAAACCATCCTTGTTTTTCAAGAGCCACTCGTAATCCTTGTCCTTGTTGCTGGCATTGACCACCAGAAAACACTCGTTATCCGATACTTTGTAAACGAGCAGATCGTCGACGACCGTCCCGTTTTCATATAAGAGCATTCCGTAGACGATCTTGCCGATCGCCTTTGAGGCGATCTCGTTAGAAAACACATAATCGACAAATTTCAAAGCGTCTTTGCCCTTGATGATGATCTCACCCATATGCGAGACATCAAACATCCCGACTGCGTTCCTCACCGCTAGATGCTCATCCGCGATCGAAGTGTAGACGATCGGCATCAAATACCCTGCATATTCTTCCATCTTCGCCCCGAGGGCGACATGCGACTCATACAGACAAGTCTTCTTTGCTTCGCTCATTTCAATCCCCTTTATCAAGTGTAATTATATCATAAGCCCTTAGGCTTCAAAAACAATTTCGAGAAAATCCGTTAGCGTGAGCTTGTAGATGCATTCCTCAAGACTAACGTTCTTGAGAGCAGCGGCGAAGGCAGCTTTCTTGAACGGTTGGTTGAGGAGCGGTTTTGTGATCAGATCAAGATCACCAATTAGAAAATAATCCCCGAGAACATTGACTTTCTTCACAATTTGGTTTTTGATTACAAAACTGACTTCAATCAGTCCAGCATCGACTTTCTTTTTTTTGATGATCGTATAGTCAGGATTCTTGCCGTATATGAAGTCGGGGTCGAGGTAGCTTTTTTCGATGGCCTCGATCTTTTTGACCTCCGAATGTTCAAGGAACAGTTTCCTGTCACAGAGGCTTTTTTCTAGATAGTTTTTGAAGGCCTCGATGTCGATCGACAGATGATCCTTGAGATTGGTGACGCGGTTTTTAACGGAGGCAATCCCCTTCGTGAGTAGTTTCTCGTTGTCGGGAGTGATCGCCCGCACCATCTCTTCGAGATTAGTGTCGAAAAGCATTGTCCCGTGGACAATGCTTCTGTCCCTTATCTTGTAGAAAGCATTGCCGGAGACCTTCATTCCATCTACGAGGATGTCGTTGCGTCCGGAAAACTCGGCATCTAAACCCAGCCCTTTGAGCAAGGCAACCACTTTCCCGAGATAAGTGTCAAAGACGAAAGACTTGTTAAAGCTAGGGGAGATGAATGAAAGCATGATATTGGAGAAATCGCTATATACACAACCGCCGCCGGATTTACGCCTATAGAACTCGATGCCGTTGTTTTTGACATAATCGAGGTTGACCTCGTTTTCGATCAGCTGGTTGCGCCCAAAGATCACCGTAGGTTTAACCTGCCACAAAAAGAAATATTCTTCGGGTGGAAAATTTATTGCAAGATACTCCTCAGTCGCCAGATAAAAAGAGAGCCTTCTTGTCTCCATGAAAGGGTATCGAACATTAATCATTTGTTTCACCTGATGGTATTTTAGCATAAATCAGAAAAAAGAGAGTATCAGTTACTCTCTTTCAAAAACTTTTCGATCCGCTCTTTCTCGAGCCGGGCGAGAAACTCGGTGAAAGGCTTGATGGTTTTATTGATTTTGTATTCGTCAATTGTCCGGAAATATTCGTCACGTTGCCCCTTGGAAACCGATACTGGCAAGAATCCCTCGAGCTCAAGCTGGTAATTTAGTAGAAGCCGCGCCAATCTTCCGTTCGCATCCATAAAGGGATAGATTTTAAGAATCTGAAGATGGGCGAAGGCCGCTTTTTTGAGACCCTTCAATTCCGGATCATTGAGATCGGCATAAAACTGCGACATTTTTTGATAGATTTTGAGATAGGTAGGTGGCACATGCTTTGCCCCGAGAATAAACAAGTCTCTGGTCCGATAGACGCCTCCTGGCATCATCCCCTCGAGAAGTTGTTGGTGGAGATCCTTGACGATCGTCTCGTTCAGTTGCACTTGATCGGCAACCAGCCGATGAACCATCTGGATCGCATGGTAATTGTTGATGATCGCTTTACGGACGTTTTCGCTTTTGTCGGGAAACTGACGGGAATGGTCCTCAAGTAAAAAACAGACATCCTCAAAGCTGAAATCCCCGTTATCAAAACTTGTCGATTCAAAGATGTATTGCTTGTCGAATTGATCGGTAATGGCTTTGATCGCTTCACTGGACAAGGTTGCTAACTTGTCCCGAACCCGCTGCTTTAGCGCTTCAACCTCTTGTAAAATCATAATTCGATCACCTCATATAATTTTCAAATATCTGATGAAGACAACTTGGACGAAAAAAGCAACCAAAAGCGTTGCTTTTTAGGCATTGACGTTATCATATGCAGATTTGACAATCTGATAGACAACCTCCTTGGGAATGTCTCCGTAATTATTGGCCTTGAACCAGAGATCGTCACGCGTGCTCTTGTTCTTGGAAACAGTTGGATACTTGATGATTAAGCGGATGCCCTTTTCCAGTTCGTATTTGAAAGCCATCCGGTAGTAATTCCCATAATTCATGAGAACAAGGAAAGGCTTCCTGTCGACATAGAAAGTGATCTTATCGTCAACGATCTTGGTTACGACCTGTGGAAGTTCCCTGACATACCCGACGAGTTGGTCAAAAGTCGGGTCAAGGGGTTTAAACATCTTCGGTTTTTCAATATAATACTCGATCGAATTGACTTGCTTGTCCTGGTTTTGGGTCTTGGTGAACTCAGGATCGACATTGACATCCTCGTAAAGGATGTTCGTCGGATCGAGGTCCTGTCCACCCGATACAATCGTCTGTTCCTTGGAAACGATCATCGTCTTTTTGCCATCGGGTCTGGTTTGAACAACCGCTTCGCTTCCTTTGCCGCCTTTCTTTGAAGACATTTTCTTGATATCCTTGAGATCATCGATTTCAGCCTCAAGCTCCTTTTCCGCGGCGCGGTTCTTGCTTTTGACTTTGATGATGATCAAATGGATGATTGCGAAAACAAACGTGAAAGCGAGAATCGCGATGTACCAGAATGTATTCATGCCCTGATAGAATGCATCAGTAACGACCATGGTTCTCACATAGTAACTGACACCCATGCCGATCGCCATCAACTCTAACTGCAGGAAGAAGATCATCACCCGGCCGAAATTGCTTTGTTTTCTGAAACCGGCGGACAGCATATGGCCGAAAACAATGATGTTGAGCAAAATGACCCCGACAGCGATCAAAAAGAGCAGATTGATTACCGAAGGATCGCTGGTGTATCTAAACAAATAGATAACAAGAGGGTAGATAAGAGCAGCGATCGCGTAAGTGAACATCGGCAAGAAGGCGGCCTGTGCTGTTCCCGGCACCACATGTCCGTATTCTCTATGCTCTTTGTTGGCAACAATCAGGAAGATCAAACTGAAAAGCAGCATCAATCCTCCGACTCCGCCCTTTATATATAATTCGTTGTCGCTCATCAACGGGAACGTGAGCCCCCACCACTGAGACAAATTGTTCCAGGGGATGGCAACCAGGGATACAAGCAATAATGACAAAATGATCACGATGCTTCTAAAAAACTTTTTCATTATCTCACCCTTTCATTCTGTATATAATCTATATATAAAAATTATATAACGCTAATAAATAGATGTCAACTGAGTTTCTTGTTTATTCCAAATACTTTTCCTTAGATTAGACATGTATTGATAAATTGAATAATAATAGAAAACATTCACACTCGTTTACTAAAAATACTACCAACCGCTCTTGTGATTTATTAATAATTTTGCTTACCTCTCTTATTAATACGAAATATAGTTATAATTTCAAAATATATTGTAAATTTTCTCACGAATTTCTTGTATGAGTGAAGTCATTCGTGTATAATAAATGCGGAAATTATCTATATATGCCATATCCGGGAAATTTGGCAAATCTAATTTACATTAATCATAGGGCAGAGCCCGAAGGAGGAAAACAAATGCAAGTTTTGAAAGAATCAGTACGCAAAGCAATCATCAGCGGCGCGATCGAAGATTTTTTCGAATATGGTTACAAAAACGCCAACATGCGCAGGATCGCTGACAGCGCCAATATCACCGTAGGCAATATCTATCGTTATTTTGATAGCAAAAAAGACTTATTCAACGCCGTCTTGGCTCCGGCGCAACAAGCAATCAACGATCTTGGCACATTCGACCAGAAACTGCATATCACACATATCGACTCGATAAAAGACGCTACTCAGATCGTCACTTATGTGATGAATGTCCTTAAGCCTTATATGAAAGAAATCTTTATCATGATTTTCAATTCAACGGGGACTCATTTTCATCAAGTGAAAACACAACTCGAAATGTTGGTGGTCACGAAGATCAAAGAGTTTTATCCCGGAAAATTCAATGATTACTTCTTGAAAATCATCGCATACGGCTTTATTCAATCACTATTCGTCGTCTTCAAGGAAAACATCAATGATGTCAAGAAAATCCAAGATACAATGGTTCAGATAATCGTGTTTTTCTTTAGAGACATCAACAATCGGCTTTTCTGATTTATAAGCATTGATACAAAGTGCTGCCCGGCCGGGCAGCGCTTTTGTTCTACATTGTTTCCAGTTTACGAGTGTCGACCTTGCCAAGGCCGGTTCTTGGCAGGGCGTCGATATAAACGATCTCTTTCGGTACCGCATACCGGGAAATTTCCATCCGGATCAGTTTGCGGATGCTATCGTCATCATGAAGTCTTTGAACTTTGGGATTTAGGACCACGAAGAGTTTAATCAAGTGTCCTTTTTTTTCGTTTGGCACTCCAATAGCTGCGACTTCGCTGATTTCCTCCAAATTGGCCAGCAGGTTTTCGATCTCCGAAGGTAAAACTGTCATTCCGTGGACCTTCACGAGCCTTTTGATTCTTTGCTTGAAATGGAGATATCCTTTCTCATCGAGAAAACCGTAGTCGCCAGTGAGGAGCCAGACTTTGCCCGATTCATCCGTCATAAATGCGTTCTTCGTCGCCTGAGGATCGTTGAAATAGCCTGTCATCATCGTGTCGCCGGCGATGGCGATCTCGCCGCTCGTATTGGCCGGAAGAATTGCCCTTGTCTCGGTATCGAGAATTCTGATTTCGATATCGCTGATCGGACTGCCGACCGTTTCCGGATTGTCGGCATCTGGTTTGTTTACTGTGCAGACGGCAACGACCTCGGTCAGGCCGTAGCCCTCAAGGAGCCTGGCATCGGAGCCGTATTGTTTCATCAAATTGTTGAAACGTTTTTTGAGACTGGTTGAAACATAGTCGCCGCCGACATAACAGCGCTTCAGGTTTTTGAGATGATCGCCGGCAAATTCCGGACAATTTACGAGGGCAGAAAAAAGACTGGGAACGGCGATGATCACATTGACTTTGTTTTCTTTTATCAGTTGAGCTGTTTTCCGGGGGTCGAACTTGGGCATCAGTGCATCGACTCCGCCATGATAGAGCATCGAATGGATGCACTCGCAGAGACCAAAACCGTGGAACATCGGTAAGACCGAAAGCACATACTTTTCCTCGTATGTCTCCAGTTGGAGAATTTCCGGATACCTGTCGGCGAGATTGTTCAAAGCGAGATTCGACAACTCGACGATCTTGGCTTCGCCGGAAGTACCGCCACTATGAAGGTAGACGGCCGTTCTTTCTGGATTCTTTTCCTCGATATAATCAGTCGAGATCTTGTTATAAATGTTTTTGAACGGTATGACTCTGTCGGCGCCGGTTTTCGGAAGTTTAAGCTTCTTATGGTTGATCAGCCGGTAAAGAAACTGCTTGATAACGCCGAACTCGCCAACCGGGCAGGCGACTACGACCCGCAAAAGAGGGTCTTTCAAAAGATCTTGGAAAGCTTGCAGGAACACATCGACGATGAAGAGTGTCTTGCTTTTGACGGCCTCCATATAGCGCTCGAGCTGTTTTGCCGGGGTGAGCGGGTGAACCATATGGCCGATCGCGCCGACCCGATTGACGGCATAGAACAAATAGACCGCTTCAATTGTGTTCGGCATCGCGATCGTGACGACGTCATCGCGGCCGATCCCGAGCTTCACAAGCCCGGAAGCGACCATGTCGATCTTGTCCAGCAACTGGTCGTAGGTGATATACTTCTTCATAAAATAAATAGCGTTGCGGTTCGGGTATTTGTTGCCCGCCGCCCTGATGGCTTCGTATACGGTTCCGTTTCTCAACATTTGTCGCACCTCAACTAATAGAATATCACATACGGTAGCCCAAGATGAACATCACCGCAGATACAAGGGAAAAAATGACAACCTGATGAACGATGAAAATCAAAAATGAATGTCTGCCGGCAAACAAGAAAGGCCGGTTCCAACCTCGGTCCCACCTGGGCAGTAGGCTCTCTGCCTTTGGATAGAGCAAATGGCCGATGGCGCTGCCGACCATGATGACTCCGGCATAGGGTGCGATCCCAAAATAGTCAGCGCCATGTCCCTTCGTCCCGAGAATAATCGCTGGAATATCCCAGATTGTCGGGTTTTGCACATATTGGACCTCCCAGAAGCGCAAAACGATGCCGAGACCGATAATGCAAAAGCCGACAGCGAGAATGAACAAATCGTTGTCCCAAAGTTTTCTAAGCACCCACAGAAGCATGGTAGCAAATGCGAACATATGGATGATCCCGAACATGATCCCGATCCTGAGACTCCCTCCGGTCGCCCACTGGATGCCGAATGTCACCAGCGATATTAACAAAGCGACGACGAGAAACTTGAGACCACGCTTGAGATTGTTTCTACTAAAGTTGAAACTGATGCCCGAGACGATGAGAAAGATGGCCACGAAGATCGGATGCCCGATCTTTCGGGCAAGGGAGAACCAATAGCCAAGAGCGATCCGGCTCAAAAACTCGATCACCGGATTGCCTATCGTTTCAAAGTTGCCGAACCAGTCCGGCAGCGATTTCAGATCGTACATCAAATGATCAAAAACCATCATGATAATGGCAAATCCTCGCAAAAAATCAAGTTCCCAAATCCTCTTTGGCGCTGTTTTTTCCATGACCTCACCAATTTTGCAGTATCTGTTTTTCATTATATCATTTTTTTACCGATTCCGCGACAGATTACCAAAAAGCCAATAAAATCCCGATCATAATCGTATATTATTTGAAAACAGGCATGGTCCGAGTCATTCTTGTTTAGCGTGATATAATAATTGCTGGGGTGAACGCGATGGCGCCTGATTACGACCGGCTGAGCGAACTGCTTAAAATCAAAGATGACCAAGCCTTCAAAACCGTCTACGAGAATACCAAACGAGGCGTGTTTTCGATCATTGCCGGCATGATCAGAGACAAGGCGACCGTCGAGGATCTGATGCAGGACACCTATATGAAAGTCATTCAAAATATCAATTCGTATCAAAAAGGCCGCAATTTCCCCGCCTGGGTCATGCAGATAGCCAAAAACACCACGATCGACCATCTGCGAAAACAAAAGCTGATCAATGTACATGATCCGCAAACCGACATATATCTGTTCGATCAAACCCCGCAAGCAGCGCCTGAAAGCGATCTTGAGATCGACAAAGTCTTACAGCCGCTTCCGGATTTAGAAAAACAGATCGTGCTGATGAAGGTTTACGGTAATCTCAAATTCAAAGATATCGCTACTTCGCTCGACAAGCCGCTCGGCACAGTACTATGGTTGTACAACAAAGCGATCAAAAAACTCAAAAAAAGCCTAGGAGGTGAGGATAATGAAGAATAAGGATTTGTTCCGGCTGATCAATGAAGCAGCCGAGAAAGATCTTCCCGCTGTTTTTGAACGGATTCCTCTCGATAAAATCGAAATCGTCCCCGAAGCTGAACCATTAAAAAAACCGCGATTCACATTCCAGAGAGTCCTCGTCTACTCCCTTGCTTCTTTGCTCGTCTTCATCGGCCTCTTTTGGGCGATGACGAAACTCTCATCCGTGAACGTCCCCAACTACACTCCGCTTGAAACGGAAGCGGAGATCATCGGCTATCAGACCTTATCGGCGGCGACCCTGCTTGAAAGCATCGATCCGCTTAAACTTCACTACTCTCTGCTTTCCTCGCCAGATACCCCGAGTGAATCCGCAATCTCCAGCGAAATCGATACCATCAACGCTTACATCAATATGCTCGAGATCACTCTGGGAAGTGAAAACGAACTGACCTACACCTTGCAGGGATCCGATAACATCGCTTATGAAACGATGATCAGTTTCCAGGGACAGGGGCTAGCCGGTGAAGACATCAGTTATCGTTTTTACTATAACGTCCATGAGAATGATGGCAAGCGCGTCTATCAGGGAGTGATCACTTTCCTCGAAGATGAATACATTGCTGCGGGGGAGATCAGCCTCGATGAGACGGCGACAGTCAGAAGCACTTTCAAAGTTGAGATCGATACCGAAAACTATGTCGAGATCGACGATGTCTCGACTACTGCCAACCAGATCTTTAGTTATCGCATCGTCCAATCAAGCGAAATCAAAAATGCTTCAATGATCAAACTCCATGCCACCAAAAGAACGCTTCGCGCTGAAATATCCTATGCTTCCCATGGTAAAAACCTAAAGTTCAAGGTGGAGAAGAACCGCGCCCAAAAAGCGCTTTCGATCCGCTATGAGATCAGTGACGGCGAGACTGAAAACGGCACCATCGATGTCGGCCTTGTTTACGATGAAGAACAAAGCGTCTATTCCTACCGCTACCGGGTCCACAACGCCTCCGGCACCGCTCACGGAGAATATCAAGGCAAACGCAGGAGAAAAAGCACAACTGCCGGTGGTATTGGCGAAGGCGCTTCCACCGAAGAAGATGAAGGAAACGATTCGAAAAATTCTAAACGACGCCCCGGCAACCGCAATCCCGATCATGGCAATTTCATCTAGCAACTTCCGGACAAATTGCATAAAAAAGGCTCAGGCAAACTGAGCACTCATCTTTTCGTATCCGTTATAAATCTTCAGTTGTTCTATAACCGTGGCCTTGAATTTGTCATCGTCTGTTAAAACACCAGAATCACAGTCAAAAATTGATTTTTTGAGAACAATCCGGAACATCTGCCAGATTGAATCACAGGTTTCATAGAACCGAAGTCAGTCAATGAAATCCGATGGTTGCTTTGCTTTATGGTACCGGTGGTCGGACTCGAACCGACATGCTTTTGAGGGCAATGGATTTTGAGTCCATCGTGTCTACCAATTCCACCACACCGGCATAGCATTAATAATTATACACCATTTTGTCAAAAAGAAAAGAACTTTTTTCTTGAAGAAACGCGGCCGTGTTCGTCACGGCCGCGTCCTTAATCAATGTTTGGATAGTTCGAGCATTTCCTCGGAATACTGGTTGGTGTACAGTTTGTAGTAATAGCCCTTCTCTTCGATCAATTGCCGGTGTTTGCCGGCTTCGATGACTTTGCCGTTGTCGATTACCAGAATCCGGTCGCTGCCAACGATCGTCGACAGCCGGTGGGCGACAATGAAGGAAGTCCTTCCCCTTAACAGGCGGCTGATCGCGGTCTGGATCATTTTCTCAGTTTCAGTATCGACCGATGAAGTCGCTTCGTCGAGAACCAGAATCTTGGGATCGGCGAGAACCGCCCTGGCAAATGAAACCAGCTGTTTTTGTCCGACCGACAGCCTCGATCCGCCCTCACCGCACTCCGTGTCATAGCCCTTCTCAAATTTCATGATAAACTCGTGGGCCTCAACGGTCTTGGCGGCGGCGATTACCTCCTCATCCGTGGCGCTCAGCTTGCCGTAGCGGATATTTTCCATTACTGATCCCGAAAAAAGGTGTGGATCCTGCAAAACATAGCCGAGATTCGAATGAAGCCAACCAAGGCTTCGTTCTTTGTAATCGACGCCGTCAATCAGAATTCTTCCCGAAGTGGGTTCGTAGAACCGGCAAATCAGATTCACGATCGTCGTTTTGCCGGAGCCGGTTTGACCGACCAAGGCAATCGACTCTCCCGCTTTGACTTTGAGTGAGAAATCGGTGAGGACCTGTTCGCCGACATGGTATTTAAAACTGACATTCTGAAACTCGATATCGCCGTGAAGCGGTTCAAAGTTCTCCAACTTGTATTCGAACAGGGTCCCATATTTTTCAATGACCTCCTTTGTATCGACGATGTCGGGTTCAGTTTCGATCAGCGAGACGATCCGCTCGGCGGACGCTTGTGCTTGTTGGAACTCGGCGTAAATTGTCACGATGTTGTTTATGGGTTCGAAGAACTGCCAAACATAACTCGAAAACAGATACAAAGTGCCGACCGAGATGGCATCGAACAGCACCAGCCGGCCGCCCTGATAGTAAACCAAAGCAATCCCGATCGAGATCAGAAAAATGACTGTCGGCAAATAAAGTCCATGAAACATGGCGGCTTTGATCGATTGCCTTCGCATATTGGAAGTCAAATCATCAAAATCGCGGAAATTGGCTTCTTCTAATACCAATGTCTTGGTCGTGATCGCCCCCGTTAAACCTTCATTGTAGGCGCCTGTGATCTTGGAATTGACTCTTCGAATCGAGCGGTACGCTTTGAGAATATGCCTTCTGAAGTAAGAACTGACAAGCGCCAGGATAGGAACAATCGCGATCGCAATGAGGGCAAGTTGCCAATTCAAGATGAACATGAAGATGACGAGAAACACCATCAAAATCACGCTCCATGAGAAATCGATGATGCCCCAGGAAAGAATGTCGGAGAGATTCCGTGAATCCGAAGTCATCCGCGCCATGATCCAACCGGTGCGAGTCCGGTCATAATAGGAAAACGGCAACTCCTGCAAATGATGGAAAGCCTTCTTACGAATATTGAAAGCCAGTTCGACTTGAACCTTTCCCGCAAAGAAAATAAAGAAATACACCATGACCGCCTGAAAGACTATAAAGATTGCGTAGAGACCGATGAACAGTTTCAGTTTGCTCATGTCGGGATCGATTGCGCCGATGTTCGGCGTGATGATTTCATCAATCGCAAACTTGGTGATGTAGGGGTAGATGACATCAGTAACCGCCAATAAGCCAATTGCAAGCACCCCGAGGATGACATATTTTTTGAGAGGTTTCATGAAACTGAAGATTTTCCTCCAAACCTTCAAATCAAGCTTCATCGATGAAAAGCTCTCCTCATCGAAATCAAATTCGCTCATCGTCCTCACCTCCTTCGACCTGATAGTCGATGCGGGACTGGATCTCCCAAATCGAACGGTACAGGCCTTTTCTTTTGATGAGTTCCTTATGGGAGCCGGATTCTACGATCCGGCCATGGTCAAGAACAAAGATCCGATTAGCCTCTTTGGCTGTCGTGATCCTGTGGGTGATGATAAAAACCGTTGAATCCTTCCACTCGCGCTTAAGCGCATTGCGGATCTGGATGTCGGTCTCGGTGTCGACGGCGGACAGACTGTCGTCAAAGATCAGGATCGGTTTGGGTTTCAAGAGCATCCTTGCGATCGCAACCCGCTGCTTCTGGCCTCCCGAAAGGGTGATTCCCCGTTCGCCGACCAAGGTTTCATAGCCTTTCTCAAAGTGAACGATATCCTGATGGACATGAGCGATCTTGGCAACTTCCTGAACCCTAGAAATGTCATTCTGTTTGTGGTCGACAATGCCGATATTTTCGGCAACCGTCTTTGAAAACAAAAACGGCTCTTGGAGAATGAACCCGACATTCTGCCTCAGGTGATGTTTCTCGATTTCAGAAAGCAGCACATCATCGATAAAAATGGAGCCATCCTGGTAGTCGAGCAGCCTCACGAGCAATTTCATCAAAGTCGACTTGCCGCTGCCGGTCTTGCCGATGATTGCGACCGTCTCGCCCCGCTTGACGGAAAAGTTGATGTTCTCGAGTTGGTGGTAATTGGAATCGCTAAATTTGAAGGAGACTCCTTCAAACCTGACATCACCCTTGATGTCTGGGGTCAGAGTTCCGTTGCTTAACTGATATTCGTCTTCTCTATGGAGAATGTCATCGAGTCTTGAGACCGCCACGGTCGCTTTCGAGAATTCGCTGACAAGCCGCCCGAGCCGACGCATCGGCCAGATAATGTTGCCGGAATAAGCCAGAAAAGCCGTGTAGACACCGATCGAAATGTTTCCCTTAACCGTGAAAACAATTCCAGCAACGGCGATCACGCAAAACTGGGCAAAACAGATGACATCGGTTACGGACCAGAAAAGGGCCGCTCTCTTCGCCAGTCGGAAGTCCGAATCGGTGAATTTCCGGTTCAAATCTTCAAATTTGTCGATTTCAAATTTTTCGTTGGCGAAAGCCTTGACGACCCGGGCGCCGCTGACATTTTCCTGGACATGGGTCGTCATCTTTGCTTCATTACTCTCGACGGCCTCAAAGAGTTTCTTGACTTTGCGAAAGTAGAATATCGCAACCACGAACAATACTGGTGAAATGATTAGGGAGATCAGCATCAGCGAGACATTGAATTTCGCCATCTGCCAGATCGCAAAACCCACAACCAATAAAAGCCGGAGCACTTCGACGATTTGGTCGCTGATGAATCGCTTGTAGGCTTCGACATCGGTCGTCACCCGTTGGATGATATCACCGGTTTCGGCGTGGGCATGGAAGGAGTGGTCAAGATTTTGGAGTTTGCGATAGAGGTTGTTTCTAAGATCATAGGCTACACTTTCGGCGAAGAAACCAGCCGAGGTTCGCCTCAGGAAGATCAAGATTGATCGGAACAGTTCAACGCCCACCAGCACGATAGCAGCCAACAATAGTTGTTTTGCCTGGGTATCGGCGCTAATCAGCTCTTGCAGGAACATTGGCAAGGTCGAACCTTCATCGCTGTATTTCAGGATGACATCGATGATATACTGCCCGAAAAGGGGAATGATTGACCGTAAATAAGTTATTATCGCAAGGAGAATCAAAGAGATTATCATGAGGGGCCAGTGCCGTCCGATCCATTTGAACATCAGGACCAACAATTTGCCCACTTTCTTTTTTGTTTTTGTTTCGATTGATTTCGCTTCCATATCTTTCACCTCGTTTTCATTGATATGGAGGTTCTAGGTAGTTTGTTACATGCGTTCGATGATCTGCATTCCCAGGAGCTTCATGCCATCGTCAAGGATGGCTTTGACCATAAAAAGCAGATGAAGTTTGGTTTGTTGTTCTTTTTGGTCCTCGACGAGGATCCGCTCCTTCCCATAGAGCGTGTTGAACAGGCTCGCCAGGTTCAACAGATATTTACTGAGCAGATTGGGAGCGTATTCGACTGCGCTCCTCTCAATGATTTCGGGATAGGCATCAATCGTCTTCATCAGTTCATAGACATGGTCCTGTTCGAACCAAACACCATCCACATCACCGCTAAAGATAAAGTTGGCCTGTGATAAGATCGAGTTGATCCGGACCGAAGTGTATTGGAGATAGGGCCCGGTCTGGCCAAAGAAATTGACCATGTCTTGAAGATTGAACTCAAAATCGTTGCCACGGAAGTTTTTTAGATCGTTGAAAATGACGGCGCTGACGCCAACCTTCTCAGCGATTGCTTCCTTGTCCAGTAAATCCGGATTTTTTTCCTTGATGTACTCGAGACTCAAGGCCACCGCCTCGTCGAGAACATTGATCAGTTTGATAGTCTTGCCTTTTCTGGTCGACATCTTCTTTCCATCCTGGAGCACAAGCCCGAAATTGACGTGGACGATATCTTCGCTGTAGGGATAGCCCATTAATTCAACTACACGCTTCAGTTGCTCGAAGTGGAGTTTCTGCTCATTGCCGACAACATAAAGGCACTTATCAAAGTCATAGGTTCTTTTGCGGTAAAACAGCGCCGCGAGATCTCTGGTGATATAAAGCGTCGAGCCATCGCTTTTCTGGATCAATGCCGGCGGCAGCGAATCGCCGAGACCGACAATCATCGCTCCCTCATCTTCGACCAAAAGTCCTTTTTCTTTCAGTTCCTCGATGACTTTGCCCATCTTGTCGTTATAAAAGGCCTCGCCGTCATATGAATCGAAGCTGACGCCCAGTTTCCGATAGACTTTCTTGTATTCGTTGAGCGAAACCTCCCGGAACCAAGACCACAATTCACAGTAGCGGGGATCGTTTAGTTCGAGATCGCGGAAGATTTCTCTTGCCCTGTCCTCGAGTTCGGGATTTTCCTTCGCTTTTTCATGAAACAAGACATAAAGCCTTTCAAGTTCGGCAATCGGGTTTTTCTTGACCGCGGGTTCAGAACCGTAATGGAGATAGGCATAGATGATTTTCCCAAACTGCGTGCCGAAATCGCCAAGATGGTTGATCCTAACGATTCGATAACCGCATTTTTCAAGAATATTTCCCAGAGCGTGCCCGATGATCGTCGATCGAAGATGGCCGATCGAGAAAGATCTGGCGAGATTAGGAGATGAGTAGTCGATGCAAACGACTTTGCCCTTGCCAATGGAACTTTTAGAAAAATCCTCAAATCCGGCTTTGAAGTCGGAGATCACGCCGAGGGCGATCCTTTGCTTCTTGAAGGTGATGTTGATGAAACCATGGATGGTTTCGATGCTTTCGAAATAGTCGCTGATTGAACAACTTTTAATTAAACCGCCAACTAAATCGATCACTTCTGCGAGCGGTCTTGACAAAGTGCGGACAAGCGGAAACACCGGGACTGAAATATCGCCCTGATTGGCTCTTTTCGGCTCTTCAACAACGATGGGAGCGCTGACTGAAAAACGTTCAGAGATCTCTCTTTCGAGTTCAATTTGAAGTTGTTTTTTGATTTTTGCGATCATGGTATGCCCTCCCTGGGGATGCTTGTCCAAGCATGGATAGATACTGGCTTTGTCACTTGATTAATAATAACAGTTGGTTATTTATATATTTTATCATAGCCAAGCGAGGATGTCGCCAAATAGTTTTGATTATGATTCAATTATTTCCTTTTGCTGATCGATGCTTTTGTTTCTGCTTCAAAGGCATCGATCAACATCTTACTTCCCGATAAATCGTCTTTTCCATGTCTTTTACATCAATCTTGATCTCATCTTAAATTCTAAGCAAGTCTATGAAGGCCAAAGCGTTTTTTCAAGCAAACTGTTGGCTTTGTCACTCAAGACATCTTGTCAAAGAGATTTCCTACAAGCGTTATTAAAACAAAAAAGTCCCAGAATCTGGGGCTTCCTCTCCAATAAGCATACGCAAGAGCGCGGACTTCCCGGTGTCATTGCCACCAACGAGGGCAACTTTGTCGCGGTCGTTTAGTTGAAAAGAAACCTGGTCCAAATAGGAGTGAGCCACCAAATGTTTTCTTAAGCTTGTTTACCCTGACAGCGTTCATGTCCTCACACCTTTTCCGCAACCCAATTTGCCGTTACATCCACATCCAGCACATCCAATTGTAACAAACAGCCCTTGAATAGGCAACTGTTTTTCCCAATCGAAAATCAACTGGCAAGCGCCAGAGACGCAATAAAAATGAAATAGGCTCCCAATAGCATAACCAAGACACCGATGATCCTAGAAAAGATGATTTCCTCTTTTCTTGGTGGCGCCACCCGGTCGTATTTATACTTTTGGATTCCCTGGATAATTTGCTTGCTGCGAAATAAAAAGCGAAACCCGATGTAAAAGAATGCAATCCCGATTAAGAGCCCGAGAACTTTGATCAGAATATCGCCGAGGCTTCCGCTTGCGAGGATAAGCGGCACATACTTTATTACTAGAGGCATATTGACCATCATGCACCTCAAATTGTTGTCATTTGATATCTTCGACAATGGCTTCGAGACGTTCCTCTAAAAGCGTAGGGTTTTCCATCAAACGCTTGAATTCTCTGAGCGTATTGCTGTTGTAAAGACCGTCACAGATACGTTCGTCGACGACAATGCCGACTTTCATGATCTTGGCGATGCCGACAGTGCCATTATCGGCGTCGGTGACGACTGGTTGATAAGATTCCTTACCCATCGAGACAAAAGCGGAAGTGGTCCCGAAATTATATAGATGATGGTAGACGAAATCCATCTTGATCGATTTCATATTGGTCACAAACAAAGAAGTGTGGAAAGGACTGACGTTGATTATTGATTTTGGCAAAAGGCCGTGCTTGTCGCACCATTTCAAAAAGCCGACGGAGATTTTGATTAAAAAGTTGGGAACCCTAGTCAAAATCTTAGCGAGTTTGTCGGTTTCGTTGTATGCGGATCTAGTAGTGTTCTTAGCAATCTCCTGGTCCATCATTTCTTTGACGTCAAAGATGTTCTCCTTGCCGGTGAACGTCATCTTGATCGTCGTCTCTTCGGCGGTGTCAAGGAGTTGTTTCTTGACAGCGAAAGAAATCTGGATGTTGTTGCGCTTGAAGACCCTTCCGTTCATGATGAAACGGTTGATGCCCGGCCGGAGAGCATAGACTCTAACAAAAGCAGCCATCAGGATATTCATGTAATTAAACCGCAGATTATCCTCATGGCGTTTTTTGAAAATATACTCGTCCATCTTCTTGCAGTTGATCTCGTAGAGCGACATCACCTGAGCATCGGATCTTTCAACCATGATGTGAGGCGTGATTTTCATGAACGGATCAATGGTTTTAATGCGCTTTCCGTCACTTCTTATACCAAACATTGCCTAACCCCCTAAAAATACTTATTTGATTTTATCACAAGGTTGACTTGTTTTCAATATAATTGCCATAATTGCTGGATTAACCAAAATCCCTAGCAAAAAATTGACAAACACACTTCATTATTGATATAATTTTTTAAGAGTATAACATTAACCATGTATTGCTTTTTACACGGTCTCTCAAATAATTGTTTTTTTGACAAGGAGTATCCCAAATGATATTTCATATCTCGTCCTCAAAAGAAGCTGCCAGTCATGAAACGTTTAAAATCATAAAAACTGTAGTATTGGCGAAAAGGGATGCCGTTTTGGGATTGGCTACGGGTGAATCACTAATTAGAGTTTATCAACTGATCGTCGAAGATCGTCTGAAGTGTGGCACTGTCTATGATCAAATCCAGACGATCAACCTGGATGAGTATGTCACATTACCGCCAAATGATCCACAATCGTACTACACTTTCATGAGCGAACATTTGTTTTCTCCGTTGGGACTAGCTTTGGATAGATGCCATTTGCCATCTGGCATTGCGCCCGACCTAGAACAGGAATGTGTCCGCTACGACAAACTGATCGACTCGCTTCCCCGAGATTTGCAGGTTCTTGGCATTGGCCAGAACTCCCATATCGGTTTCAATGAACCAGGCACTTCATTCTCCTCGAGAACACAAGTTGTCGACCTGACAAAGTCAACTATCATTGCAAACGCCAGATTTTTCCCCTCAGTGGATATGGTCCCAAAAAAAGGGATTACCATGGGAATTCGCGACATTCTCCAAGCAAAACAAATCGTGCTTATCGCTTTCGGAAAACAAAAAGCCGAGGCGATCAAAATGATGTCGGAAGGCGAAATTAGCCCGTCCCGCCCCGCAAGCGCTCTGAGAACCCATCCAAATGTCCACATCATCATTGACAATGATGCGGCGAGCCTCTTGGACATTGAGTCGCTGAAAAAATCACATCAAATATCATTTGAGAATTCATTATAAGTATTCCCATAACTCAAACCGTTGCGTATCCGGTAACTGATTTATCTTAACAACTGTTAGTATTGATAAACTCTTGCATTTCGAACGCAAATGAGTTCTTTTTTCACTAAGGCCAGTTCCTGCTTGCCATATTAATAAATTGCAAGTATAATGAAACATAATAATGTCTTTCGAGGTAAGTTAATGGAAAAAAGCCGCTTCAAATACATGATCATTCCCTTTACGATCGTCATCATCATGCAAATCATCTCTTACTGGGGAAATCAGTGGTATTCTGAAGTTCAAGGCATTGTCGGCGACGATTTAAGCTGGATCTTACTCAAAGTCAATCAGGCTGTTCCCTTCATTCCTTGGACAATCTACATTTACGTGCTCGCTTTTCCTTTCTGGGTGGGATGTTTCTTCTACATTGGCTATCGTTCGCGACGGAATCTTGCCTTCCTCGTCCTTTTGATTATGATAACTTTTACCATAACTGGTCTGATATATTTCTTCTTTCAAACCGATGTCCAAGCCTGGCGGGAAACTTCAGGCCTCTTCACCAGGAACGATCTCAACTTCACCGAGTCTTTCGTTTTTTGGATCTACAATTCGGCAGGCGCTAGGAACGCCAATCCCTCGATGCACTGCCTGATGAGCTGGCTTTGTATTCTGGGAACCAGAATGGACAAAGAGATGCCGAAATGGATCAAGATCGGCATCATCGTCTTTGCGTTCCTAATCTGTGTTTCCACCCAAACCCTCAAACAGCATTATATCATCGATTTCATCTCCGCTGTCGTCCTCGCCGAAGGTTTCTACTGGCTCTTAAGAAAAAGCAGTGCCATCGACAAGGTTCAACAACTGTTCTTGAAAATCAATGTCAAACTCGGGCTCGATTCGCTTGAAGAGAACACTCAATGATTTCTGAAATATAAAAACTCCCGAAGCCGTGAACTGTCCGATGGCTTTCGGGGGTTTGTTTTTATTCGGGAATGTCGATAATCCGCATCGTGTTCGTCGACCCGTGTTCTTGGCCCCATCCCGAGGTAATGATGATCGTATCACCCGGCTTATAGCCAAAATCAAGGGCAACTTCGACGGCATACCGATCATAGAGGGCATAATCGGTGACTTCTTTTCGGAAAGAGGCGAAAACGCCCCAATAATACGATAGCCTGCGACAGGTCTCAACGCTGTCGGTTATCGCAATGATCGGGACTTCAGGACGGAACTTGCAAATCCTTTTTGCGGTTCCGCCAGTTTCGGTGAAAGCCACGATGACTTGAGCTTTAGGCAAAGTCATCACCGTTTGGCTGACAGCGATACCGATCGCATCGTTGATCGTTTTCTGCGATGATCTGATCGCTTTTTGAAGGCGGTCTTCGTAAGGGATGATCTCCTCGATTGCCAAGGCAATCGTATCCATGGTTTGAACCGACTCGACCGGATACTCGCCCACGGCCGTCTCCCCCGAAAGCATGATCGCATCGGTACCGTCCAAGATGGCATTCGCGACATCCGACGCCTCCGCCCTGGTCGGACGCGGCGATGACACCATCGATTCGAGCATATGGGTCGCGGTGATGACGGGCTTGCCAAGTTCATTTGCGCGCTGGATCAGCTTTTTCTGATAGATCGGGACGAGTTGCGTTGACACTTCGACGCCTAGATCGCCGCGGGCGATCATGATCCCGTCAGCGACTTCAAGAATTTCATCGAGATTATCGACGCCTTCCTGATTCTCGATCTTTGCGATCAATTCGATCTTCGGGGAATTAGTTTCCTCTAAAATCGCCTTGACGGCGAGAACGTCATCCTTTCGCCTCACAAACGAGAGCGCGATCATGTCGACGCCTTCTTTGACGGCGAAGATGATGTCTTCCCTATCCTTCGTCGAAATGAATGGCATCGACAATTTGACATTGGGAACGATGACTCCTTTTTTGCTTTTGATGATTCCTGAGTTGAAGACGATTGCTGTGAAAGAATCTGGACCGACTTCCTGAACCGTCAACTTGATCTTGCCGTCATCGATGAGCAGGAAGTCACCGGCTTTGACATCAGTGAACAATTCGGGGCAGGCGATATGAAAACGTTTCTCATCACCTAGGATCCGTTCCTTGACGACGGTCACTAGGTCGCCTTTTTTGAGAAACACTTGATTGTTGGTGAAATCGCCGGTTCTGATCTCCGGCCCTTTGGTGTCCGCCATTATGCCGACAAACCGCTTGAGCTTCTTTGACAGGCTCCTGATCATGGAAATCCGGTTTTCGTGTTCAGCCCTGGTCCCATGCGAGAAGTTCAGCCGACAGACATTCATGCCGGCAATGATCAACTTCTCAATCATGTCCTCAGAATCAACTGCAGGACCGATCGTACAAACGATTTTGGTTTTACGCTTCATAAGAAAACTCCCTTCGTCGCTACTAGGTATCATTATACACCGCTTCAAAAAAAACCGCCAGTCATCATTGAGCGAAATCGCGGATTATTTCATAAACAAAAAAACCGGCGAGGCCGGCTAATTGATCTGCTTTACATCCGAAGATTATTTTTTTAACAGGAGCGCCACACCAAAGACGACGATGGCCGTGGGAACAAAAAAGCCTTTGACGTTCCAGCCGTTTGCTTCGAGTAGAAAATAGATGCCCACCGCAAACAAAATTGAATTTCCAAAAGTGATCCCCTGACGCGACATCGACACCACTGCCGGAATGAGCAAAAGCAATGTCCACCAGCCCGCAAAGAAAATATCTGCGGTGATGACTTCAAGTCTATTTAAGAGCAGAACGATCCCAATCAAGACCAAGATGATACCGAAAATCTTCTTGTCGTTATTTTTCATTTTACGCTTTTTCCTCCTTCTTTAAATATCCTTTTTCCCAAGTCACCGCGGCGACCGTGCTCGTAACCTTTACCGAGGCGATCCTACCCCCGACGATCACATTGAACTTGACTTCTTTGATCTTTGAAGCCAAGCGGGTATCCGCCATAAGCAAGAACCGCCTGTGCTTGAGCCCTGAAAACCCATAAACCAGGGCATAATAGGCGCCACCACAGGAGGCCAGGTTCATCCCGCCGATGAAGACGCCGCCATTGAACTGCTTCGTCTCTCCCTTCAGATTGACGGTGGCGCTGTTCATAAAGTACGGATAGGCAGAATTGGCCTTGTCGATGTCACTGGCAAGCAGGGCGTACATCGAAGAAGAAAGACTGGGGATATGTTCGGTCTTGTCCTCGTAGTAACGGAAATTCATCTTCTTGACGATCCGAGTGAATTTTTCGGGAAACAGGGCTTGCAGGATGACGATTTCCGGTTGTTTGACGATCTGTGTCGTTGTCGCCAAACCCTTTTCACCGCCCAAATATTCGTCGGGATGGCTCATCCGCTTTTTCAAATCTTTGATTTTGATGTCTTCGAGTTCAAAATACCCGTCAAACTGGGGATAGACCATCTGTTGGGGTTCGGGAAGATAGAGTTTCTCCCGAATCAAGCGCAGTCTTTTGATTTCTTCATTGTAATCGTGTTCCTTCATCAAGTCGACCGTCCACTGATAGTCGATCTTGCGAGTAAGAGCTGCGAGATTGTCGGCCTGCTCGAAGACAAAATCGATCATGTACATGGTGTAAGTGCTGTTATCGACAAGTTCATGGTATTCGTCCGGTCCATCGATTTTAAGCGCTTCGTAACGTTTTGTTTCCCGGTTATAAGTGAGATAGGAGGCATAGAATTTGGCACATTCCATGACCATCTCGAGTCCGCCTGAAAACAGGACGCTGTAGTCTTCGGTCCGTTCGAGATATTGCTTCAAAGCGTAGACGACGGCTCCGTTCACATGAATTTGTTTCTCTCTGAAGTGAGTTCTGATCGGCTCGCCGGTGATTGCGTTGGTAATATTGTAGTCACTGCAAGCCTCATACCCTCGCTCTTGGCTTTCCCAGGGATAGAAGGCACCGGCATAGCCATATTGTTTGGCTTTCGCCATGGCACCCTTGAGACCGAGGATCCGGTACATAATGATGTGCCTAGCCGACTCCTGATCAGTGTTTAAAAAGAACGGCAACATGAAGACCTCAGCGTCCCAATAAACCGCTCCCTTGTAGGCTTGTCCGGAGAGTCCTTTAGCGGGGATCGAGACCTCGTCAGAGTAAGGCCTCGCACTGATCAGCTGATAGATTGAGTAGTTCAGCCCGAGTTCGGCGAGTTTGTCGCCGACGATCTCGATTTTGGCAATCTCCCATTTCTTCCTCCAGAAAGCCTCATTTTCGCGTAGACGGCGATCATAACCGAATTTCTGGGCTTTAGTCACCAGCATATCGAGATACTGGTAAGCATTCTTCCTTGAGTGACAGACACCGCCGAATTTGTCGATTTGGATCGGTTTGTTCTCTTCAAGCACAATCCGATAGTGCCGAAGCACCTTGTTGTTCTGGAAAACCGTCTTGCCTTCTTCAGGAAAACTGCGGGTGGTCGTCTCGCCGACAACCAAGGGCAGGTTTTGTTCCTGCGTCTTGCTTTTGACGAAGAAAAAGCCGATTTCATCGACGATTTTTTCGATCTTGAGATGGTTTCCCGAAAGATTGTAGACATCAAGGTCAATGCCGGTATAGAGATCGATTCCGACAGCGGTCGAGGCTTCGATTGTATAACGCTCATAAATCAGTTCCTTGTTGGTCTGATCGGCGAAACGCACAGATTTAATCGCGATCGTACCCTGTTTGAACGGGAAAACAGTGTTGCGGTAGAACAGCCCTTTTTCGATATCGATTCCCTGTTTATGTTTGAGCGGTTTCACCCGCATCGGGTTCATTTCGCTGCCTTTGATATAGACGACGGTGTAAAGCGGGTTGAAAGCATTGACGGATTCGCGCCAAAGATCACCCTGTTGATCATAGACGCCATTTAAGTTAAAGGCAACCATCTCCGCTTTCGTAAACTCCGAAAGCGTGCCCCGATAGCCATAGTAGCCGTTGGCGATCAGATATTTCGTCCCGTCAAGGATGACGTCGTTATGATTGAAATTTGTCCGTTCGATCTTGTCCATCGCTTGCTCCCGTCTAATTATGCATTCATAGTGACATATCGCAACAAGGAAAGCGCGAATGCCCCATTTCCGATTAATTATACAAGGTATCGGGGTTTGATTTCAAGAACTTTGACGAGAATGATCGGCGAAACTCCCCGCAGAGGGATCAATGACCTCCTCAACAAGGCTCCCCGAGCCCAAAAATAATTAATTCTGCTAGTTGCTTTTTCCCACTCGATTTGATAGAATATTACCGCTGACATCAATGGAGGTGAGAATATGGCAAACATCAAACAGCAAAAGAAACGCATCTTGACTAATGAGAAGAGACGCTTGGCCAATGCCTCTTTTAACTCTTCATTGAAGACAGCGATCAAGGATGTCGAGACCCTCGTCCAAGCCGGCGAAAAAGAAAAGGCCGTCGCCGCACTCAGTATCGCCTTCATGAAACTCGATAAAGCGGTTTCCAAGGGCATTCTTCACAAGAATTATACCAGCAAGAAAAAGTCAACCTTGGCGAAACTCGTCAATACCCTGTAAAAAAAGCCGAGCGGCTTTTTTTTATTCCTCATACAATTTTAAGAGAAACAATTCCAGACCGACATCTTTGGCAATGCCTCCGGTCTTGATATTGGTATCAAGTTCATCGAGACGGCTCAAAAGTTCCAACAGCCTGTCGTCGCTTACATCACGGGCGTTTTTCATAATATAATAGGCCCGCCCCTTGCTTACGGAAAAATAGTGCATGATATCCTCTTGCTTGTAGTTTTGTTTCAATAGTTCCTTGGTATAGAGAATCTCTTGAAACTTGGATGCAAGCGCCCTCAAAATCCATAGTTCGTCGATATTGGCCATCAGCAGTTCTCTATAGATTTGCATCAGCATCTCCGTATCCGAGGCGATAACGGCGTTCACGAGAAGGTAAATGTGATCATCAGGATTGCTGTAGACGATCTCGCGAACCATTTCTGGGGTGATTACCTCCGCTTCCCCGGCAAAGGCGATCAATTTATCGAGTTCATTCTTGAGCATCATTCGGTCGTTGCCGACCCGGCTCATGAACATCTGGAGGGCGTTGGCTTCGATCCGCAGATTAGCTTCCTTAAGGAGCTCCTTGATCTCCTGGAAGAATTCCTCTCCGTCTTCCTGAGTGCAGGCGATCACTTTCGCTCTGTCGGTTATCAACTTGTATAAAGGCATGCTGCGGTCAAGTTTCTCATAGGGGGCCTGAATGATCAGGACCGTCGTCGGATTGGGATTCTCTAGGTAGCTCTCGAGTTGGTTCAAATGATGGCTGATGTCTGCTCGTGGTTTTAAACCGCCCATGAAGCAGGCGCTTGCGAGAATGACCGCCTTGTTGTCAGCCAAAAAAGGGATCATCATCGCATGATCAATCGCTTCGGTGAGTGCCACTTCTTCCATGTCATACACTTCGACATCAGCCTTCAAGATCGCATGGTCATCGAGAATTTTCTGGGTCGCCTTTTTCAATGTATAGGCATCACTCCCCCAGAGGAGATACAAGTTCTGTGCCAACTTCATCACCTTCAATTATTTTATCACAATATCAAGGATTGGTGAATAGTGCTATTTGTTATCGTACCAAAGAAGCGAATGATCGAGTTTATAAAAACTGATTCTCGGCATCAAAGCAAAGGGATGATAAGTGAAGATGATCGTGCCACTCTCCTTAGTCAAGTAGACTTCGCCAACCTCCTCCCAGCAAGAAACGACCGCATCGTCCGGAAAACCCCATGAGTTCCTTCCAACGGAAATCAAGGCATACTCAGGATCACACCAATCCACGAAAGCGTCAGTCGATGCTGTGGCGCTCCCGTGATGGCCGACCTTGACAACATCGACCTCAAGGTCGAGCCCTTGCAGTTTCCTTTCAACCTCTTGCTCGGCATCTCCCATGAACAACCACCACTGCGAACCGATCTTGGTGTGCAAAACAAGCGAATTGTTGTTTTCGTTACGGCTGTCATTAAAAGCGTTCAAAACTTGAAACAGCAAATTGCCGCATTCGATGCAGTCATCTGCTTTCGGTGTCAAGATCCCGAGACCTTGATATTCGAAAGGCACACTTGGAGCGACAATCGTCCCGACGTCGAAGTTTTTCAAGATATCCTCAAACTCGCCCGCATGATCGCTATGCCAGTGGGTGATCACCAACAAATCAATCTTGAAGATGTTATCCCTAATCAGGCTGTTGACGAGGGTGTCATAGTTGTCCTTGGGTCCGGTGTCGATCAGAACCATTGTGTTTCCGTCCCGGACCAGGATGCTGTCGCCCTGGCCAATGGCATAAACGCGCACCTCCTGAGATCCGGGCAACCTCACAAAAGATATTGCCAAGGCAAGACCGATTAAAAATGGCGCCAGCACCTGAGTCTTCTTGCTTTTTGGATAACAGAGCGCCCCTAAAAACCCTATAAAGTACATTGCCTTCGCGATATCGGATGACAAATTAAAATGCAAAAAAAGATTGAATTTCTCGAGAAAAACCGCCAAGCTCTCGAAAATCAGGATCATGAACATATAACTATCCGCCAAAAGCGGAAACAGAAGCGTCAAAAAAGATAACGGCAGGATGACAACGCTCACGAACAAAATGAAAATGAGGTTCGCAGGCAAAAATAAAATCCCAATCCCGCCGGAAGCCTCCAACAATAACGGCAACAATAACAAATTCAAAAACAAAGTCGTCCCGACAAGCCCGATAAGACGGTTTTTATGCCTGACGACCTCGCCCCCGAGCCTCAAGGCGAAAGTCATCGAGAAAGTGAGCACAAAGCCGAGGGAGTCAAGATAATAAGGATTGTAGACGAGCATCGCCAGATAGACAAGGCTGAGGCAGTCGAGCCGCGACAGTCGCATCTGTTTACTGTTTGTCACAAAAAAGACGATCATCACCAAGGAAGCCCGCACCAAGGAGACTTGGAAAGCCGTCAAAATATTGTAACCGATGAGAAAAAAGACGATGATCGTCTTTTCAACTCTTTTCGAAACATAAAGTCGCTTGACGAGGGCGCTGAGAAACCCGGTGATGACTCCGAGATGCATCCCCGAAAGCGCGAAAAGATGCCTGATGCCGAGGCGGACAGATGCTTCTTGCAGTTCTTGTTCGAGACCGCCGGCATCGCCGAGGACGAACAAACCGATATACGCTCGGGCCGGATCCGGAAAATGGGCCTCGACATACTGTCTGACCGTTTGCGGAATCCAAGCCAGAACAAATGTCCTGCCGGTCGCTGTCATATTCTTTCCCACAAGGGCTCTATGGATGTTGTTGGCTTTAAGATAAGCCTCATAATCAAAAGCATGGGGGATCTCTTTTTTGGTGAAAACCGCTTCTTGGACCTCGAGGGTGAGAGTGTCTCCGACCGCAAAATCTGCGCTCCTGTCAGAAAAAACCAGGTAACGCCTGAGGCCACACTTGATGGTCAACGCCCCCTCTTCTTGGCCAACGACGACTCCTACGATCGCTTCCGGGACATCATCACTCAGTTTCTCCCTAATCAGAAGTGAAACGAAACAGCCGGAACACACCAAGACGCCCAAAAAGAGAATCCGAGGATTCCTTCGCAACAAGTATAGGGAAAAACAACCCCAGATTAAGAGCCAGACAGAGCTTCTCGACCCAACGAGAAACAGGGTCGAGAAGAGCGCCACGAGGACGAGCCGACCATTAACCGACGGTGATCTCATCCTTGATTTTGGCGAATACCGACTCCTTGATCCCGCTGACAAACATAATGTCCTCGATGGCGGCGAAATCACCGTATTCGGCACGATAGTCGATGATCCGCTGCCCAAGGATGATCCCGATCCCAGACAGCGTCATCAGGGTGTCAAGATCGGCGGTGTTGATGTTGATGAGCCCGTCAATCACTTCCTCGCTGCTTGTTCCGCCGTCACTATTGATCACCGGAGTTTCAAATTTTTTAATAATGACGGTTTCTCCAGAAGCGAGAGGCTTTGTCAGGTTGATTCCTTCCAGAGTCGCATCTTTTGTCACGCCTCCCGCAAGATTGATCAAATCCCTGACAAGCGCCGTTTTTGGCAATTCGTAACAATCGGGGTTTACGACTTCACCCCGGATCTCGACAAGGATTTTCTCTTCGTTTGTCACTGTGACAGCAGGCAGCCGGGCGATCGTCACCGCAGCCCCGTCAGTGAGCAGGGCGGCTTGTGAGATATCATGGGTATCTGCGAAAACACTGAGCCCGCCGGCCATCTGGATTAAATCTTTGATTCGTGAGAAAGCAGGCATTTCGTAGACCCCCGGATAGAGGACTTCACCCTTGATTTCCACTAGGATGGTGCTATCCGAGGCAGCCTTTGGACCAGACTCAACAGCGGGAATGATCACCACCAGTTGGTCATAGACGCTCATCGCCAGATTGAGATTGCTGGTATCGGCAAACTCAGTCACGCCTCCGGCGCTGTTGATCAAATCGAAGATCCGCTCACCCGGTTTCATCCGGTAGACTCCTGGATTCATGACCTCACCCTTGATATCGACATAGATCGCCTCAATCACGGTGCTTGGTGGCTTATTTTCAACTACCTGTACTGTTTTGGTGGTAACCTCGGAGTCGTTAGTAAATTTGAGATCGCCTTTCTTGATTAGGTTGTAAAAGACACCGCCGGCGATGGAAAGCACCAACAAAAAAATACCGGCATATTTTGTGATGGATGACTTCATTATCTCACCTCATTCACATAATACGCCGGATTACAAACATTGCTTTTATTCGTTTTTCTGCATCACGTAGATCATTCGCTCGGGCAGAGGAATCTTCTCGATGATCGTGAAGCCGATCTTCCGAGCGACATTTTCATAATGTTTGAACTCATATGTCTGTTCATAGATTTTGACTTCCTTGATTTCCCCGTCGATCTTCATCTGCACGGTATGGACAATGCTGTGCCTTTCCTTGCCCTTATGGGATTCCCAATGGATCTGGTACCTGGGATCGTCCTCAATGTAGCCATCGAGCATATCGATGTAATCCGCAGACAAAACATCGAAGATGAAGATGCCGTTGGGATTAAGCGCCTCATGGATGTTCGTGAATCCGAATTCGACGTCTTCAAGATCGGCGAGATGGTTCAAGACATCCATCGAAGCGATGACCGTGTCGAACCTGAGGGGGATCGGGTCGAGCATGTCATAGATAGCGACGTTGAGATCGACCTCGTCTTCTTTCGCGCGATAGCTGACGATACTCAGCATCTCCTCGGAAAGATCGGTGGCAGTGACATTGAAACCCTGTTTTGCCAGTTTCAAAGACAAGGACCCGGTACCGCAGCCGATATCGAGCAAAGAGCCTCTCGAAGTGTATTTATCGAGAAGTCTCAGATACTCGTTATAGACAGCGGAATCGATAAAGGCGTCATAAAATGTCGCCAGGAGATCGTAGCTCATATGTCTTTGATATTTGACTCAACGACTTCCTTGCCGATGAACAATTTCTCAAACTGGTAGTATTCACGCTCATCCTTGTGCAGCACATGGACGATGATCTCACCGAGATCGAAGAGCAGCCAGCGACTCTGGTCCCTGCCCTCGATATGCCTGATCTCATCTTTGGGAAATGCTTGAAGCAGGTGATCGATAGCCGCGTGCACCTGTCTTTCGCTTTTTCCGGAAGCGATCACCTGATAATCGAAAAACGGTGAGGAGCCCCGAAAATCAAAGACGCGGACATCCATTAACAACAGTTTGTTCAGTGTTTCGACAACCCGGTTCAGCCGTTCGGTCATCAAATACCTCCATATTGTGATGTGTATGCACCAATCGCAGCCAGTGTGAGCGAAGAGACTGGCAAATTGTGTTTTTTTAGATAAGCGGTTATTTCCAGCATCAATAAATAGAGCGCCTTGTCGATGTCAAGGTAGGCGAGACTCTTGATGTCTTCGCTCACATAGGTCCGCCCTTCCTCAATATAGTCGGCGAGGCAGATGATCTTCTCAAGCAGACTCATCCCCACCCTGCCGGTCGTATGATACTTGATGGCATTCAAGACATCGCTATCGGAAATTCCCAGTTTCTCTTTCGCATAGATCATCGCGCAAAGCGCGTGCCAGGTGGCTTCGGGGAAAGCCTGGTGATCAAGCGCAGGGAAGTGTTCTTCAACCATTTTTTTTAATGTCTTCGGATCTTCGTTTTTCAAGATGTCGTGAAGCAGAACCGCGATCTTGGTCTGCTTCTTGTCTGCGCCGTAGTGCTTTTGAAGTTTCAAGGCGACTTTCATCATCCTCTTAACATGCAGCCATCTTGCGGGATCTTTTCTCAGTTTGATCCGCAACAAGAACCTGACTCTCAAAAGGAGAAACATCAGATGATCGCCGGACGGGCGTAGATGCCGACGACAAAGGGTGCGTGGGCGCGGATATAGAAGGGTGCCCTGATCGTCACGAAGCCAAGTCCGGAAAAGACGATGTCGTATTTGAGGTTGTCGCGGATCTTGAATTCGTGGTAGACCCATTTTGGCAAGTTCTCATTCTTCGAGAAAGGCGGGCTAAGCAAGGTGTATAGCTTGCTTTCGTAGAGCTCGTCCGCCCGTTCGGTCTTCGTGCGGTGGATATTGACGGTGTTGGCGAAATAGGTCACCAGATTGACCCTGTCGCCGGTCTCGCCGTTGATGACATCAAGTCTCGCGAGGCCGCCGAAGAACAGCGTCTGTCCCTCAAGGAGTTGGAATACAAGCGGCTTGATCTCTTTCTTGGGGACCGTAATCTTGTAGGAGGCTTTAGTCAAGTAATGGGTGTACTGGTGCTTGTTGATGACGCCGGGGGTATCAAAGATCATCGTGCCGTCGAGAAGGGGGAAACCGATCATGCCGATTGTTGTCCCCGGTGTTTGAGAAACGGTGACGACATCGGTCGGATATCCCAAATAGCGCTTTAAGATCTGATTCACGATCCGTGACTTACCAACGTTGATTGAGCCGACGATATAAACATTGCGATTGCCTTTGTACTTTTCGATCATTGTCATCAATTGATCAAAGTTTTTACCGTATTTGGCGGAAATCAGAATGCTGTCCAAGACGATGAAGCCCTCCATGGCCAACATTTGTTTGAGCCAGGTGATAATCTTTTCGTCTTTTACATTTTTCGGTAAAAGATCCATCTTGTTGCCGACGAGAATGACATCCTCATTGCCGGTAAGCCGTTTGATTGCCGGAACGAAAGATCCGGAGTAATCGAAAATGTCGACGACTTTGACGATTAGAGCGTTTTCGTTCTTGATCCGGTTGATCACCGTGGCATATTCATCATTCGAAAGTGAGTAGGTGATCGCATCGCTATAGTGACGGAGACGAAAACAACGCTGGCAAAGAACTGGTTTCGTCTCATCGTGAAGGTTGATGTTTTCCGAAACGTATCCGGGCAGCGTCTTGTTCTCTTGTTGTAGGAGCGCCCCACAACCCTTGCAGTAGAGTTCAGCCATCTCCGTTACCTCTTTCCATCAAGTTTCAGCCTTTGAAAAAAAGGAAAATCCGCTTTCTTGATGCGGGAAAGGACCCGTTTTTCGAGTCTGCGATTGATTCTGGTATACCATTTCTCGACTTGTCTTTTAATCGCATCGACGACAACAACCAAGTAATGGCAACGGTTTCCACCGAGAACGTCAGTCATGAACTGGTCTCCGATCACCGCCACTTCGGTTTCCTTAATGCCTGGATAGAGGGCTTGTGCTCGGCGAAAACCACAGCGTAGTGGTTTCATAGCGTTTGAGACAAACTTCACGGAAAGAGCATTTGCGAATGCTTCGACCCGCTTCTTGCGGCTATTGGAGATGACTATAATTTTAAATCCCATTTCCTTGAGATGGGCAAATAAATTTCTAATATCGTCATTGGGTTCGGATTCATCGTAAGGAATCAGCGTATTATCAAGGTCAATCATTAACAATTTGACGCCTTTTTCCTGCAAAGCACGGTAATCAATGTCAAAAACACTCTTCTGGTAGTCGTATGGATAAAAAACCTTGTTCTTGAACAACAAACTCATCGTTTTCTGATTCTCCCGATTTTTAACTATATTATACTGGATTTTTCTCTAAAAGTCCAATTCTATTTTTAGCGGATTGACTTAATCGTTACCCATATACAAAGACACTGTGCCGCTCTCACTCGTCTTGGGGTTATTCCTGCCTGAGGGGTAAGTTTATTCTTAATCAGGAATTTGGGACTTATTCCGATCAGATCAAGACTTCCGGTCATGCTTTTGATTCCGGTATTGGATCATTTTTCTTTCTCAGATCTCGTATCTTTTGATCAAAGACGACAGTTCGTTTTTTTTTCGATGGTAATCAGGGACAAATGCTAAAAGCAACCTGTAAAAATCGGCTTGGTGCCCAGAGACTCTGGTATGGACCAACTCATGGATCAAGATGATCCTGAGATATTCGCGCTTGAACCGTCCGAGCAGAGAATTGAGCACGACCGTCCTCGTTTTTTGGCTATAGCTTCCCAGCCGGGACTTAAGCCTTTTCACTTTGAAATTGATCTTCCCGAGATTTAAATGCAAACCAACGGTATGCTGAAGCTTTTCCATTTCCTCAACCGCCGCTTCTTTGACCTTGAAGCGGTAAAAAGCTTCAAGAGCCGCCTTTTGATTGGCTTCATCCTTACCGGAAAGCAAAAGTGTTCCCTGCGTAAAACTCCAGCAAGTCAGTTCTTTATTCTCATAAATAACCGGGATAGCTTCTTGAAAGAGGCTGACGGTTCCTGGGCTTGTCAAGGGTTCTTTGCTGGTCTTGTCTAACAGTCGATCAACTTTGGCGCGGTTTCTCTCGAGCAATTTTTGAAGCGAAACCCGGTCAAAAAGACGCCGACTGGTAACTAGGATGTGATCTTCACCCTTACGGTGGAGATAGGTGTGTTTGATGTTTTTCAATTCGACTTCGACTTCGATTAGCCGACCAAAAAAGGGGATCTTCATCGGCGATAAGCCTCAAGAAAAAACAAAACAGCCCCGGCAGTCATTGCCGCAACATCCTTCATCGCTGTTTTGTAAGTTGCTTTCTGGCCGGGTTTCTGGATGAGATCGCTAATCCCTCGGATCGACAGAAACGGAACATCAAGTTTATGACAACAGATGCCAATCGCCATCCCCTCCATCTCACAGGCCTTGATGCCCTCAACGACTTCGCTGATTTTTCGGATTTGTTCTAGAGCGGTGACAAAACTGTCTCCAGAAGCAATGATCCCGCTTTGATAGTTCAGTTTGTTAAAGGCAAATACTTTTCTTGCTTTTTCCAAAAGTCCGGGATCAGGATAAACAATCAGGGGATCGTCTCCCATTTTACCATAGGGATAGTCGCCGATCTCTGCGAGGGAGACATCGAAATAGCAAATGCCTTCAGCTAATAACAAATCACCGACCCTAACTCCAAAAACACCGCCGGCGACGCCGATGTTGATGAGAAAATCGATCTTGTAGTGGCTGAGGACATAAGTCGTCATCATCGCAGTGTTGACCTTGCCGATGCCGGATTTGGCAATCAAGACATCATGCCCCCGCAAAACACCGAGATAAAGTGCCTTATCGGCGAAAGTGACGGTTTTTTGCAGTTTTAGTTGCTGTAATAACGCTTCGATCTCGCTGTCCATCGCTCCGATAATCGCGATCATTTTACCACTCCCATCAGAAAAAAGAGAAAATTTTCATTTTCTCGTCTTTTATTTGATATCGATGATTTCCACCGCGATCTCCGTTCCCGTTTCCGCTTTGTAGGTGACAGTCGAACCTTTGGATTTGCCAATCAATGCCTTCCCGATCGGGGATTCGTTCGAAATCTTGCCTTGGAGCGGATTTGCCTCGAGATGACCGACGATCTTGTATTCCCGAACCATGTCGCTTGAAAACTTGATCTGGACGGTCTTGCCGATCGAAACAACCTTGGAACTTTTGGAGCTCGAAATGATCTTCGAGTGCTTAAGGATATTCTCGAGTTCCTTGATTCTCGCTTCGATCTGAGCCTGTTCGTTCCTAGCGGCGTCGTAATCCGCATTTTCAGTCAGATCTCCCTGGGCCCTCGCTTCTTTCAAAGCCTCAAGATTCCGTTTGCGATCGACGTCCTTGAGCGTCTCAAGCTCCTGTCTGTAGTTTTCATAGCCTTGTTCAGTCAATTGATAGATGTTATCCATATTGCACTGCCTCCTCCAAAGTGATATTAATTATAGCATAAGTCATGGATTTAAAATAGACATAATTTTTGCTTTGACCAAATCGACGGCAACATCGTGTTCATAGTCGTTGGGAATGATGATATCCGCATAGCGTTTTGTCGGTTTCACGAAGGCAAAATGCATGGGTTTGACCGTCGTCAGGTATTGATCGATGACGCTCTCCATTGTTCGGCCGCGTTCTTTGGTGTCGCGGACAAGCCTTCTGATGAAACGGACATCGTCATCGGTCTCGACATAGATCTTGATGTCGGCGAGTTTGCGAATTCTTTCATCTTCGAGGATCAAGATTCCCTCGAGGATGATGATTTTGGAAGGCTTAACAATCTCGGTTTCGCTTGCCCTCGTATGCAACTTGAAATCATAAGTAGGCTTCTTGATTGTCTTACCCGCAATCAAATCACACAGATTCCGATAGAATAGATCATTGTCAAGCGAAAATGGGTGGTCGTAATTCACTTTCCGGCGTTCTTCGATCGACATCTCCGACTGATCCTTATAATAGTCATCGTGCTTGATGACAGTGATCGGATACTCGCCAAGATTTAGGATGAGTTTGTCGACGACAGTCGTCTTCCCCGAGGAAGAGCCTCCGGCAACGGCGATGATAACCGGTTTCATCAATTTGACACCTTCCTTAACAGAGCATATGGTCCAATAGGAGTTCCAAGAGGAATCCTGACCTTTTCAAGCGGATGCCTCGCCGCATCGACAACCTCTCCGGTCTCTTTCACAATCCTTTCGATCACAAACTCAAAATCAGAGCCGTCAGGCGTGATGATCTCCGCTTTGTCTCCCGGACGGAAATGGTTGCGTTGCTCGACGATCGCCTCTTTTTTCTGGGCATCATATCCGAGAACGAGGCCAATGAAGTCCTGGGAGGGTTCATTGTCGGTTCCTCCGTATAACTGTGAAGCCAAAGTCGCCTTTTTAAATAACCCCGGCCCGAAAGGCCGGTTCTCGGCTCGAGCCAACTCATGGTAGTATCTGTCGAAATCGATTGTTCTTCCCGCGAGGTGGTCATCGATCAACCGGCGGTAGGTTCTGACGACGGTGGCGATATAATGAAGCGACTTCATCCGTCCTTCGATCTTGAAGGAATCGACACCTAGATCGATCAAGGCGGGCAGAAACTCTATTGCCTCAAGATCCCTTGAAGCAATTTGGAAGTCGTCGTGGAAAGGGGAGTTGTTGCGATACAGTTCGTAGTTCCAACGGCAACTGTGGGCGCAGCCGCCGCGGTTGGCGTCTCTCCCTGTCATGATATTCGAAAGAGTGCATCTGCCGGAATAGCTGACACACATCCCTCCGTGGATAAATACCTCAAGTTCTGTCTCGGTTTTGTCTCTGATTTTACTGATTTCCGCCAACGAGAGCTCTCTGGCCAAAACGATTCGACTGGCTCCCAAACGTTTGAAATAATTGCACAATCTGCTGTTTGCGACCGAAACTTGAGTCGAGATATGGATCTTGAGCGATCCGATCTTCTTCGCTAGGCTGATGATGTAAGGATCGGAGACGATGATTGCATCGACACCGAGATCGGCCAATGAACTCAAGTATTCGTCAATTCCCGCCAAATCCTCGTCATGAGGAACGATGTTCGTCGTCACATAAAGTTTTTTTCCGAAATCTCTGGCGATCGCGATTGCTTCTTTGATCCCTTCGAGATCGAAATCTGATGCCCTGGCCCTCAACGATAACACGCGGCCGCCGATGTATACGCTGTCGGCTCCATACAGAAACGCGATCCTGACCTTTTCGAGATCGCCGGCAGGCGCTAGCAGCTCCGGTATCATAATAGTGCCTTCCTGAGACGTGTCTCTTGATTTAGAATCGAGTTGTCGTATTCATTTCCGTATTCTTGGAGAAAGGCTTCATAATCACCGCTATGATATGCCTTAATCGCTTCGTAATACTCACAATCAGCGATCCGATATCGCTCGACGAAAAGCGCTTGGATATGATTCTTCAAATACGCAAGTTGAGCAAAAGAATGCAGCTTTTTTGGACGATGGATATGGGTTCCGGCACGGTCTTCCGAGATTGGGTAAAGCTCTCCAGGTCGCGATTTCTCACTAATATGATAAATGGCATCTTGGTTATACTGAAAGCCTTTATACTCGGCAAAAAGCGACAAGAGCGGACGCTTGGAATAAAAACAGTCAATGAAGCCGTGACCGATGAGAGACAATTCAAAACCAGGGTTGTTATCGATGATGCTTTGGATTTTCTGAAACGAAATCTCCTTTGAGATGGTCGCTTTTGAAATGCCAAGATTCTTGAGAAATATTAAGCTGTCGGTGTGGGTATTGAACGTGCCCGGCTGATAGATGCCTTTATGCCCTTGGCAAAGGCTCTCAAGGATGACGCCGATCGTGAGATCATAAAAAACTATCCCATCGGGATCCTCACTAGCAAGCCGTGCAAGGAAACACTCGAGATCGGCGAGATCGCTTTCCCCGACGATCGTGTTAAGACGGACATAGGCCTTCATCCCGGCTTTTTTGGTGATCTTAATGGCTCTTGTCAAATTTTGTTCTTCGAGAGGCATGACTGCCGTTCTTGAAAACCGATCGCTCTCAAACAATAACGTCTTGATGCCCAGTTCTTTCAGTTTTGTGATCTCGGTAAGGTTTTTCGGCAAAGCGATGATCTCCATCATGATCACCTCATTTTGATCGCCACGGCGATACCGTCGCCGAGCGGGTAAATGCGGGTGTTGAAGTCTGGTTGATCGAGAATGAATGCATTGAAATCCTTGATTTTGTTCACTAGTTGACGCCGGTTGCGGCTGATGATCGTTTCCGGATGGGCAACCTGGCCCCGGAAAAGCAGGTTGTCAAAAACATAGAAGCCACCCTTCCTGAGCGAGTCTTTGTATTTGTTAAAATATGCCCGGTACTTGCCCTTCGCCCCGTCCACAAAGATGATGTCATAGATACCAAGACCAGCGGTCTCAATTTCAAGGGCATCGGAGTTAAGCAGATCGATCATCGTTTCCTGATTGGCTTTGGCGATGTTCGCCTTAGCGATCTCGGCTAAGGTTTTGTCGATTTCGATTGAGGTCAGCCGAACATTGGCGTATTTGGCCATATGGATGGCAAAATAGCCGATCGCCGCCCCGATTTCGAGAACACGCTCCGCCTTGGAAAGTAAAGCCATCTGTTCAATGAAAACCAGTGTTTCCATTTTGATGATCGGAATTGCCTGCGCACACGCCTGCAATCTGATGGCTTCCATCAGAGGATCGGGATGGTTTTGATTCAATGATTCAAGATAATTCTCCATTCCCTATTCGGTTTCCGAAACAGATTCTTCGTCGTTTTCTTCCTCGTTTTCCTCAAGAAAACTCTCGAGCACTTCCTCGATCAGATTCCATTCCTCTTCGGTTTCGATTTCGAACAGTCTGCCCTCATCGCCGTCATCGGGATTGTAGCTGGCGGCATAATACTCGTCGGATTCGTCATCCTTGATCTGATAGACGACATATGATTTGTTAAACTCATCCGATGTGAAAGTCATGATGATCTCGCATTCGATTTCATTGCCTTCCTCATCGGTAACCAATAAATATTCTTTTTCCATACTTATCATGCGCTCCTTTGTTTGTCGAGATAGCTCTGCAACAAAATGGTTGCGGCCAATCGGTCCACGATTTGTTTTTTATGCTTTGTTTTCGTTTTTGCTTTTGTCATCGTCTGCTCAGCCACCTTCGTCGTTAACCGCTCGTCCCAAAGGATGACGGGGACCGTGACCATAGCACTCAGCCTAGTTTGAAAGTCCTCGCTCCGGTGCGCCTGGAATCCCAGCGTCCCGTCCATGTTTCGCGGCAGACCGAGGATGATGCCTTTGATCTTGAACTCTTGAACCAGGGAAACTACTTTCCTCGCTGCACTCTCATAGTCATTCTCGGCGAATATGAACGTTTCGTACGCCGAGGCGATGATCCCCGAAGGATCGCTCATTGCGATACCCAGGGTCTTCGTCCCGAGATCAAGCCCGAGATACCTCATTTTAACAACTCCCTGACCCGGAATAGAGCAGCATCTAGTTTACCAGGATCCTTTCCACCGCCTTGAGCGAAATCGGCTTTCCCACCACCGCTGCCGCCGGTCAAACTGGCGGCTTCCTTGACGATGCTTCCGGCATGTAGTTTAGGATCATTGCTCTTAGCAACAAAAGTCAGCTTATCTTCATTTCTTGATGCGATAAAGACAATATCGACACCATCGCAGTTGGCGAGGTTGTCCGCCAGTTGTTTTACGGTCTGAAGATCGGTATCTTCGAGAGAAAGAATCAGTTTCCCGTCTTCGAGATCATTTAGGTATTTCTCGATTCCCATTCCCAGCAATTGTTCTTTCTTGCGGTTAAATTCCTTGTCGAGATCCTTGGCCAATTGCTGGACGAGTTGGAATTCCTGACGCTTGTTGATGATATCCTGATAACTGCCAGTCTCCTCACCGGAAGGAATATCCGGCATTTTTAGATCGATTCCTTGTTCTTTGGCCTTGATGATGGTTTGTTCCATTTTATGCTTGATCTGTTCGATATTGTCTTCAATGTTGTGGTAAACTTCCTTGAGATCATCGACTTTTGGACCTGCCAGAGCTTCGGTCCGGTAGATTCCCGAACCAATTGAAAATACCGAGCGAATCGCGAATCTTTCGATATTGTGAAGATTGTCGACATGCGTTCCGCCGCAGAGATCAAGAGTGTATTTGAGATTCACAGTACGGACTTTTCCCTCGTACTTTTCCCCGAATTCGGCGATCGCGCCCTTCTTGACGGCTTGATCGATGGGTAAAATCTCAGTCTTTGCAACGAAGGGTTCCTGGATCATCTCATTGACTGTCTTTTCAAGTTTCAAGATCTGATCGTCGCTTGGTAGCTCATAATGGTTGAAGTCGAAACGAAGAGATTCGTCCGATACCTGACTCCCCTGCTGGGAAACATGATTGCCGAGCTGATCTCTCAGCGCCTTGAACAACAAATGCGTAGCCGAATGGTGTAAAGTGATCTGTCGCCGTCTTTGCTCATCGACTTTGGCGATGACCTTTGCGCCTTCCTTTGGTTTGCCTTCGACCAACTCATAGTGGTGGAGATGCTGACCGTTCGGAAGTTTGGAGACATCGGTGATTCTGGCTGAAAAATCATCGTTGTAAACGACGCCGGTATCAGCCACCTGTCCACCAGAAGTCGCATAAAAAGGCGTTTTGTCGAGGACCAGTCCTTCTTTAAGAATTTTGATAATCTTGCTTTCGAAAAGCAGGGTATCGTAACCGATGAATTCACTTGGTTCTTTGAACTCGAGATACTCTTCGTTCTGCGATTTCATCGAACTGATTTCCTTCCTTGCTTTTCTTGCTCTTTCCTTCTGTTTCTCCATTTCGCGCTCAAATTCCATTGTATCGACTTTGTAGCCGATTTCCTCGGCATACTCGATGGTCAATTCGATCGGAAAACCGAAAGTATCGTAAAGCAGAAAGGCATCCTTCCCAGGGATGATTTTGTTCTTTTTGGCTCCGGCAATGGCCTGGAAACGTTTCTCGCCTTGTGAAAGCGTCTCGAGAAATTTGGTTTCTTCCTGGCTAACAATCCTTTTGATCAAATCTTTCTGTGTCCTGATATTGGGATAAAAGTCAGCCATAATCTTCTCAACAATGTCGACCAACTTAGCCATGAACGGTTTTTCGATCCCGAGTTTCCGACCGTACTTGACCGCTCTTCTTAAAAGCCTTCTGAGTACATAGCCGCGTCCTTCGTTGGAAAGGATCGCCCCATCGGATATCGCGAAAGAGACCGTCCTGATATGGTCGGCGATGACCTTGAAGGCCATTTGGCCGTGATAATCAATCCCCGAAATCGCTTCGATTTTCTTGATGATCGGATAAAAGAGGTCGGTCTCGTAGTTGGTTTCAACTTCCTGAACGACCATAGCCACGCGTTCGAGACCGCTGCCCGTATCGATATTCTTGCTCGGGAGTTCGGGATACTCTTCCCGCTTCATTCCCGCCTTGGCGTTGAACTGCGAGAGAACGATATTCCAGATTTCCACAAAACGGTCGTTCTCGATATCGTCGCGGATCGCTTCAATGCTAAAATCTCCGTACTTTTCACCACGATCGAAAAAGATCTCGGTGCAGGGACCAGAGGGGCCTTCGCCGATCTCCCAGAAGTTTTGATCGACGGTGGCGACGATATGGCTAGAGTCGATGCCGAGAGCGACCCACTTTTCAGCGGTTTCGTGGTCGGCTGAATAAACGGTTATGTAGAGTTTTTCCTTCGGAAGCCCGAGCCATTTCTCGCTCGTCAGCCATTCATAGGCCCATTCGAGCGCCTGATCGCGAAAATAGTCGCCGATCGAGAAATTGCCGAGCATCTCGAAAAAAGTATGGTGTCTCGCCGTTTTGCCCACGTGTTCGATATCATTCGTGCGGATGCATTTTTGAACATTGACGATGCGGGGATTCTTCGGGATGACGCTGCCGTCAAAGTATTTTTTCAAAGCCGCAACACCGGCGTTCATCCATAACAAAGTCGGGTCATCGTTGGGGATCAAAGATGCCCCCGGTTCTACTAAATGCCCCTTTCCTTTGAAAAACTCAAGCCAAAGATTACGGATCTCGTTGCCACTAAGGTACTTCATGCTCACTACCTCCGTCAAAAAAGAAAAACATCCTTCAAAGTAAAGGACGATTGCTCGCGGTACCACCTTTGTTCTAGATAACTAGCACTCAATGCCTTTAACGCCGGACTGCGGACGGTTTTTCCATCTCTTGAAAGGAGCTTCGCACCTGCCGGGCCTGTCCGGTCACACCAAATCCGGACTCTCTTGAAAGCTGTCGGGGGCACTACTTGGCTTTCGCATCGATTTACAGACATTATACCCCAAAAAGGGATGGTATGCAATCAAAAACACCGAATTAGAGAAAATCTTCGATCGTGAAATGCCGATCGCCTTGATCGTCTTCAGTAAACAAAAACTCCATGAGCCAAGTCTTCCGCTCGGGGTCATAGCCATGAATTCCCCTTACGAGGGCTCCCCATTCGCCAACCATGACCAGTTTTTCTTTCGCCCTGGTGATGGCGGTGTAGAGCAACTTGCGTCTCAGCATCATTTGGTGGCTCCTTGCCAGTGGCAAAATCACAACCTTGAACTCGCTGCCCTGGGACTTGTGGATGCTGATGGCGTAGGCGAGCGTCAGGTTGTCAAAGTCGTTCACGTTGTATTTAACTTGTTTCCCTCCGAAATCGACAAGCAGTTCCTTGTCTTCGATGATGCCGGTGACAATGCCGATATCGCCGTTCATGATCCCGTCTTCGGGCTGATTAACCAACTGCATCACTTTATCGTTGAAGTAGAAACACTTCTCGCCGTGGCTGATCTTATGGGCTTGATGGTGGTGATTGAAACGTTCTTGCATCAAAGTATTGAGGCGGTCGATGCCATTGATGCCCTTATACACGGGAACGACAACCTGGATGTCCTCATGAAGATTATAGCCCTCATCAATGGCTTCCTTGACATTTTTCAAAATGCAATCCGCGATCAAAGTATCTCTCGAAGGTTCAAAGAGGACATCGCCAGAAAGCGAATAATCGAGGTTGGCGGCATTTTGATCCAAGACATCGTAGGCGAGCGAGATGATTTTCGAACCGGTTGCCTGGCGATGGATGTGATCGAGGCGAACATGAGTAAAAATATCGGCCTTGATCAAGTCGGCGAGGATCTGTCCCGGTCCGACCGAAGGCAACTGGTTCTCATCTCCTACCAGGACCAGTTTTGTCCTCGGTGACAAGGCTTGGAAAAACTGGTGACAGAGCAAGGTGTCGAGCATCGAAACTTCGTCGAGAACGATCAGCCGAGCATCAATTTTGTTATGCAAACCGAAGGCGAAATTGCCCTCGTAGTCATATCCGAGCAAGCGATGGATGGTGGTCGCCTCCAGACCGGTCGCCTCTTGGAGCCTTTTGGCGGCTTTACCCGTCGGCGCTGCCAATTTGATTTTCTCGCTAAGCATCTTGTCATTTGGATGCATCATCTGGTAGATGTGGGCGATGCCGTCGATGATCGTCGTCTTGCCCGTTCCGGGCCCGCCGGTGATGATGACCAAATGTTCCATCAGAGCTTTCTTGATTGCGAGATACTGTTTGTTTGTGTAAACGATTCCTCTTGCTTTCGCAAAAGTGTCAAGATATCCCTCGACATCGGTTTCTAACAGCCGCTCACCACCCAGACGAGAATGATCCCTAATGGTCCTGGCGATCGTCAGTTCGGCATCATACATCGATCGATAACTGATGCGACCGTCTTGGTCGATGATCTTCTCACTATCCACAAGATACATCAATTCGTTATGGATGACGCTTTCATCCACCCTGAGATCTCTCCCGGCGTTCAGATAGGACAGCGCGTATTCGATCATTTTATCGAGTGGCACATAAGTGTCTCCGTACTTGTTCATGTATTCGCTCAAAAGATAGAGGATCACCGCCCTGATCCGATAGGGGTGATCGTAGGAAAACCCGATCCGAAACGCAATCTCATCGGCCCTTTTGAAACCGACCATCTCAATCGTATCCATCAATACATAAGGGTTTTCCTTGACAATCTCGATAGCGGCGAAACCAAAGCGGTCGTAGATCTTGATGGCCATCTTCGGAGAAATCTGAAAACCAAAGAGCCAGACCATCGCTTTTTCCGCCGCCCGATTCTCGATGATCGTCTTCTGGATCTGGTCGCGTTTCTTGGCTCCGAGCCGGGGGATGGTATCCAAAACATGCTTGTCATTGGCGATCTTCTCGAGGGCGGTATTGCCCAGTTGATCGACGATCGCCTGGGCGAGTTTGGGGCCAACCCCTTTGAAGAGATCGGAAGCCAGATATTCCACAAGCCCGGATGTCGTCTGTTCAACAACGCTTTCAAAACGGGTTGCCTGGTATTGAATCCCGTATTTGGGGTGTTCCTTCACCTCACCGTAAAAGCGGTAGGTCTTGTGCTGATCCAAACGCGGAAAAAACCCACAAACGATGATTGTGGGTTCATATCTGATGATCTCCTTGTCATCGGTATCGAGAATTTCCAGCCTCAAAACCGAGTAAGAACTCTCCTCGTTATAGAATAGATGATTCTTGATCGTGCCTTCGATATAGGTCATAGAGCAATGCCTAGGGGTTTAAAGCCATCAGTTCCTCGATCGCGGCGATTTCCTTGACGATAGTCTCGCTTAAGTTTCTGTGTCCCTTTTCCGTCACGAGAACATCGTCTTCGATGCGGATACCGATCCCTTCATCTTCAATGTAAATACCGGGTTCAACGGTGATCACCATGCCTGCTTCAAGCGGGCGCTGATAGGTACCGACATCATGGACATCAAGTCCGAGATAATGGCTGACCGTATGATAATAGTACTTGCCAATTTCGGAAACATCCTTGATGAGGCCTAGTTTTAACAGCCCTTTGGCGAGCTCGTCGCTTGCGAACTTGTTCAGTTCGGGGACAGTCAGTCCCGGTTTCACCATTGCGATCGTCTTTTTATTGACATCGAGAACGAGACTGTAGATTTCCTTTTGCCTTTCCGTGAACTTTCCGTTAACCGGGAAGGTCCTGGTAATATCGGCTGCGTACGGCCCGGAAAGGGCCCCGAGGTCGATGAGGACTAGATCATTATCTTTTATATTACGGTCGTTTTGCTCGTAATGAAGAATGGTCGCGTTCTTACCGGAGGCAACGATCGTGTTGAAAGCTGTGCCATCGCTACCATTGACCCTGATCGTAAAGTCGAACAAGGCATCTAATTGCCTTTCGTTGACTCCGGCCTTGGCGTTGGCCATTATGGCCTCGATGCCAATTTTCGTATAAGCGATTGCTTGTTCGATCATCCTGACTTCTCTGTCGCTTTTGATTGACCTAAGCCAGTAGGCGATGTCGTTGGCGTTTCTGACGACGATTTCCGGATAGGCTTTTCGAAGGTTAGCGGTCACTTCGAGGCTTTTCGCGACCTTGTAAGGCTTGGCTCGATAAAGATCAAGATAAAGGAAGCTCGGCAGCTCGATCAGCGCTCTGCGCGAATCTGACAGCACCGCCTGATGGAGATAATCATCAAACTCCTGATTTAACTTGATATCCGTCTCAGCGATTCCCGAAAGTTCGGCGGCCTCGCTCGCCGTCATCCGCTTACCCAGCCATTTGGTAGCGTAGTCGCTCGGCTCTTCGATAAAAAGAAAAGACCTTTCCAACTTCGCACCTTTCACGAGGAGAAGGGTGAAATTCTCACGCATAATTCCAGTAAGATAATAGAAATTCCGATCGCATATGAAAGGATAGCGTTGATCGTTTGACTTTTCCGGGGCGGAACCCGAAAAAAACAAAGCGAACGAAGGTGCCGTCATTTTGTCGATGAAGGCTTGGCGGTTGGCGATGAATGATTCCTTGTTCATGGCTTTCACCTCTCTCATCTTTTCGCTTATTATATCATATGGGTGAAAAAAGAGCACTAAATCCGTGTTTTTCTCTTTGGATTATTTTCAATTATCTAGTTTCTTCAGGCGATGATGATAACAACAAGAAACATTGAGCGGATGGTTTTGAATCTCGAAAACACCGTCAGAAGATTGTCCACAAATACTAGGCAGATCACATCCCTGAAGAAAAAAAGCATCCCTGAGGATGCTTTGAGACTAGATCAATTTTCCAAAATGTTTGAGTGTCCGGATCATTTGCGCGGTGAAACCATATTCGTTATCATACCAACTGATGATTTTAACCAGTTGCTTGCCGTTGTCTTCGAGAATTTTTGTACTCTGAGCATCGAACAGCGTGCCATAACTGGTACCGATGACATCGCTTGAGACAATCGGATCTTCGGTGTAGCCAACGACATCGGATGCGGCGTTCTTGACCGCTTGGTTGATTTCATCAACGGTCACATTTTTTGCCGGTTCAAACACCAAGTCCACGACCGAGCCGGTGATGACAGGAACTCTAAGGGCGATGCCATCGAGTTTGCCTTTGAGATCAGGGAGCACCAAGGCTACCGCTTTGGCAGCTCCGGTAGTAGTCGGTACGATGTTCGCGGCTGCGGCTCTTCCCCGACGGGAATCAATTCCCTTTGAGTGGGGGATGTCCAAAGTCGCTTGGTCATTGGTGTAGGCATGGACAGTTGTCATAAAACCCCTGACGATGCCGAAATTCTCATGCAAAATCTTGGCGATCGGCGCTAAGCAGTTGGTGGTGCAGGAAGCAGCGGAGATGATCGTTTCCTTGCCGGTAAGTGATTTTTCGTTGACGCCATAGACGACCGTCGGAACGTCTTTGTCCTTGGCGGGAGCGCTGATGATGACACGCTTTGCGCCGGCATCGAGATGCCACGTGGCTTTTTCCCTTGAAACGAAGATGCCCGTGCATTCCAAAACGACATCCACTTTGAGTTCTTTCCAGGGCAAGTCTTGCGGGTTTTTCTGGGCAAAGACCGGAATTTTAACTCCGTCAACCACCAGTTCGTTTTCACTGTGGGAGATTTTGCGTTCGTATCTGCCTTGGGAACTGTCATAACGGAGCAGATAAGCTAGTTGCCTCGCATCTGTCAAATCGTTGATACCGACGATCTGGAAATCGGGATTGCCGAACATTTCTCTGAATGCGAGTCTGCCAATGCGGCCAAAACCATTGATTGCTACTTTTAATGCCATTATATTTACCTCCGATAGTTAATTTTCATGCATTTATATTTTACCCTATTTATCGGTAATTTACAAGAAATCAATCGATTAAAACGCTTACAGAACCATTCAATCCCTAAGCGGACAAACAACAATCAATAATGAAAAGCATCCGCTTTCAAGCGGATGCAAAATATTTTGTGATTCTTGTACTAGTTTTTGACCAAACCTTTTTGGAGGCAACGCTTATACTCACAGTCGTCATCGCATCCGGAACACATGATTTCATCGCGGAAATGCCTAGGAATAAAGGCACGGATCTCGTCCTCGTTGTATCCCGTCTGCATGATTTTGTCATTGATGATGATCGGCCGTTTGAGGATCGTTGGGTTGTCGATGATAAAATCCGCCAGCTCGCCAAAACGCATCTCGTCGACATCAAGGTTTCTTTCCTTGAAGACTTTCGATCTGGTGGAGATGATGTCCTCGAAGCCGTTCTCCGAGTATTTTAGCATCTTGATGATGTCATCCCGGGTCAAGCGAATCCCAATGATGTTCTTTTCCTTAAAGGGGATCTGGTGATCTTCAAGCCAGCGCTTAGCCTTGCGACAAGAAGAACAACTAGAACTGGTGTATAGGGTAATCATGGCCTGACCTCACTTTCGCGACAAATATTATAGCATATTCTCACAGTTTTGTAATCAGATTCCCAGAAGATGGTATAATAAATATATAAACATCAAGGAGGAAATACAACTATGAAATGGGATCTAACTTATCTGTTTCCCACCATTGAAGCCTACGAGGATGCCTATAAACAGACGCTTTCAATCATTGAAGCGCTCGCAACATACAAAGGCAAACTGCACAACGAAGAAGAATTCAAACAATATTTCACCCTTCAGAAAGAGTTCCAGAAAATCGGCCTCCGCGTCTATCAGTACGCGATGCTGAAAAGTGATCTGAACAAAAAAGACACCGAGAACGCCAGCCGCCTGCAACTTGTCCAGATCGCCTACAGCAAACTCCACCAGGCAACTTCCTTTGAAGAACCTGAATTGATTGCCCTCGGCAAGGAAAAGGTTCTGGCCTTCGTCGAAAACAACCCTGAGATCAGAGATTTCAAGTTTAATTTCGAAAAGTTGTTTCTCCGCCAAGAACACATTCTCGACGACAAATCAGAAGCGCTGATCGCTAACTTCAATCGTTTGTTCCGCACCGGATCGGAACTGTACAGTTCGCTTTCCGTCGCCGATATCGAGAATCAGGACGTGATGCTCGACTCGGGAGAAATCGTCCAAATAAGCAATTCCAACTACCGCGCTTTCATCCAGAAAAGCAAATCTCCCGAGGAACGCAAGGACATCTTTGAAGCTGTCTTCTCCTATTACGAAGTGCATAAGCACACTTACGCCAACATCTATAAAACTGTGCTCGAGGCCGACTACTCGCTGATGAAAGCCCGAAATTATGGGTCCTGTCTGGAAAGCTATTTGTTCGAAAATCAAATCCCGACTTCGGTCTATCATAATCTGGCGAATGTCGCGAGAAAAAACACCGCGCCGATCAAAAAATATCTGAAATTGCGTAAGGAAGCACTAAAGCTTCAAGAACTCCACACCTACGACCGTTTTCTCGAACTTGCGCGCTCGGACCGCGAATACGAGTACGCCGACGCCAAAGATTTGTTCTACTCTTCGATCAAAAACTTCCCCGAATCATTCCAGAAAAAAGCAAGAAGCGCGACTAAGGACGGTTTTGTCGATGTCTATGAAGCTCCCGGCAAACGCACCGGCGCCTACTCTTCTTCGATGCCCGATCTCCATCCGTTTATCCTTTTAAACTATTCGAAAACACTCGCCGACGTCTTCACTCTCGCCCACGAAGCCGGACACTCGATGCACTCCCTCTATGCCCTTGAAAACCAACCTGCGGTTCTTCAAGACTATACGATTTTCGTCGCTGAGGTCGCCTCGACTTTCAACGAGCACAATCTGCTCGACTATTTCATCAAGGAAAGCAAAGCCTCAAAAGAAGAAAAAATCATGCTCTTGCAGCGGGCGATCGATGATATCATGGCTACCTTCTACCGGCAGACCCTCTTTGCCATCTACGAACTCGAAGCCCACAAGCTGATCGAAACCGGCCAGCCGGTCACCGCCGACAGCCTCTCCAAGATCATGATCGACCTCTACTTGGAGTTCTACGATATCGACATCACCAAGGAAGTCTTCAAACAATACGTCTGGGCATATATCCCCCATTTCTTCTACACCCCGTATTACGTTTATCAGTATTCCACTAGTTTCGCGGCGTCTCTCAAATTGTACGAAGACGTCAAAAACAACATCCCGGGAGCCTTTGACCGCTATCAGGGCTTGCTTGGTTCCGGCGGCAGCGACTTCCCCGTCAACCAACTGATCAAAGCCGGCGTCGACCTCACCAACGAGGAACCTTTCGTTGCCGTCGTCAAACGAATGCAAGAACTAGTCGACCAGTTGGAGACGGTTTTGAAACAATAGTTCCACTATAATCCGCATTTTATGAATAAAAGTTGCTATTTTCATTAGCCAAAATGCAGTTGCTTTCTCCAATAACCCGTGATACAATAAAGAAAACGTTGACTTGGAATAGTAATCCCCATCGTCTTTCAAAGCGATCTTGTGGCTGGTGTGAACAAGAACTGACCGGGGCCGAATGGACCAATGAGTGATGTTAATCGCATCCGTTCCCCGCGTTAAGGGGTTGAGAGCCGGATCATTCCGGAACAAAGGTGGCACCGCGATCAATCGTCCTTTTTACAGGGCGATTTTTGTTTAAAGGAGAAAAACATGACTAGAATACTCTCAGGCATCCAACCATCGGGAACACTGACGCTTGGCAACTACATCGGCGCTATCAAACAGTTCGTCGAACTGCAAAAGGGCCACGCCGATGCCGAGTTTTTTCTGTTTGTGGCCGATCTTCACGCCATCACGGTCGAACAGGATCCCAAAATTTTGCGGAAAAAGATTCGCCAAGTCGCAGCGATGTATGTCGCAAGCGGGATTGATCTGGACCGGACGACCCTGTTCATCCAGTCCGAGATCAAAGAGCATGCCGAACTCGGCTATCTTTTGCAATGCCATACCTACATGGGAGAACTCGAGCGGATGACGCAGTTCAAGGACAAAAGCAAGAAACAGACTGCCGGGATCACCGCTTCGCTCTTTACCTACCCCGCTTTGATGGCGGCCGATATCCTGCTCTACGACGCCGACTACGTTCCGGTCGGAGAAGACCAGAAACAGCACCTCGAGTTGACCCGCGATATCGCCGTTCGTTTTAACAATCGCTACGGCGAATTTTTCAAGGTTCCCGCCCCTTTGATTCCAAAAGTCGGCGCGAGAATCATGGATTTACAAAACCCGGACAAGAAAATGAGCAAGTCAGACGAATCGGACAAAGGTTACATCAGCCTGTTGGATGAAGAGAATGTGATTAAGAAAAAAATCCGTTCGGCAGTCACGGATTCCCTCGGAAACGTGGCCTATGATCCCACCAGGCAACCGGGCGTTGCCAATCTTCTGACGATCTATTCCGCCCTCACCGGCGAAGCCGTCGATCAAATCGTCGCCAGATACGTAGGCAAGGGCTATCAGGGGTTCAAAGAAGATTTGGCGGATATCGTCGCCGGCACCATTATCCCTATCCAGACACGCTTCTATGACGTCTTTGGCTCACAAGAACTGGATTTTCTTCTCGATCAAGGAAAGGGCTCCGCAAGCCTGATCGCCAGCCGCAAAGTCGAGAAATGTAAACAGAGAATCGGGCTCGGAAGAAAAAAATGAACCATCACTTGATGGTTCAAATCAAAGATGTCAAGGCAGAGCATTGATGTCGGCCAGTACCTTTGAGATTGCCTTGAAAGCTTCTTCCTCGTCGGGGCCTTTGAAAATAATCTTGAATGATTTGTTACAGGGAATCCCGAGCGAAAGAACACCCATGATTGATTTTAGATTCACCCGCCGGTAGTCGTATTCAATGACTATCTCCGATGCAAAACTGTTGGCCTTGCTGACAAGTGTCGTCGCTGGGCGGGCATGCAAACCGTTCCGGTAAATGATCCTATACTTATACTCGATCATCGTCTATCACTATCCTTTATGGAATCAATCCCAGTTTTGAGGGCCTGAGCTTTATCCTTTAACATGAATTTGACCTGTTGGCCTGAAACAAAGATGCCGGCCGCTCCAAGATTTTTTAACCCTTGATAGTCGCATAGTTTGAGATTTCTCACTTCAAACCGGAGCCGGGACCCGTCGAGTTGAACCGATTTGATGTTGTCTATGCCACCAAGCGTAGCGAGATAGGCATCGGTTTCTTCTTGAGTCAGCTCCGGCAAACGGGCTTTCTTTGAGAAAAGCAGCCGGTAAGCCAAGTAGACGCCGATAAAAATGGCAATGCCTAACGCCACCCACAAATAGGTCATCTCCATAGCGACAAAAACTGGTCTGATTGAGTTAAGATTACTCAGACTGAGGAAAACTAAGTTATACATCGTATGCACCTCTAATAAATATATTTTATCATATTTTTTTCTGTTTCAAGCAGTATCAGTAAAAATCTGCCATTGCAAGGGAGGAAAACAAAACAGATGGAAAATGTCATCGAAGCAATCATCGAGATCCCGATGGGGACACAGAACAAATACGAAATCGACAAGGCCAAAAACCGCATCAAACTAAACCGTGTGCTTTACTCAAAAATGACCTATCCCGCGGAATACGGTTATATCGAGGATACTATCGCTGAAGATGGCGATCCGCTTGATATCCTCGTACTTGCGACGACGCAAACCTTCGCCGGCTGTGTCGTCGATGCCCGCGTCGTCGGTTATTTGGACATGATCGATTTGGGCGAGCGCGACCAGAAAATAATCGCTGTCGTGGATGCCGACCCGAGATTCGACGACATCAATGAGATCACCGACATCAAGGAGTTGCAGCTCAGGGAAATCAAACTGTTTTTTAGAAACTATAAAGAACTCATGCCTGAACACCAGGTCGAGGTTTTGGACTATTATCCGAAAACCGCTGCCATGAAACTGATTGAAGCCTGCCGGAAACGGTTCAGGGACAAACAGTCGAAAAATAAGACACTTCAATAATAGAGTGTCTTTTTCTTTAGTTTTTTTGATGAACGAGGTTGCCGTTTACAAAAACGTAATCGGTTTTTGTCAGGTAATGGAGAGGATGGCCATCCCAAATGACGATATCAGCGTCCTTACCGATCTCGATCGAACCGACCCGATCCTGGATATTGTTGATTTCGGCGGCGTAGAGGGTGACCGCGCGCAGACCCTCGATTTCCAAAAGCCCCTCTCTGACAAAAATCCCGACCTGGGTCAGGGCATTGGCAAGATGGACGACCGGATGATCGGTCATGATTGCGAACTTGACATGCTTATCGCTCAGTATCTTCGCTGCTTTGAAAGTCTTGTTCCGCACTTCGTACTTGGATTTCGATCCGAGTGTCGGGCCGATGATGACAGGTTGATCGTGCTTGACGAGATAATCGGCGATCAAGTGTCCCTCGGTGGCGTGCTCAATGGTCATATTCAAGCCGAATTCCTCGGCGATCCTGATCGCAGTCGCGATGTCGTCCTGCTGGTGCGCGTGGATCTTGACCGGGAACCCTGAAAAAACGCGGGCCAATGATTCCCATTTCATATTGAATTCAGGTTTGTTCGCTTCTTTGCCTTCGGCGAGATCCCGGTTGTATTTTTCTTTTTTGGCCTGATACTCCTTGGCTTTGGTTAGCGCTTCGCGGATCAGAGCCGCGGAAGCCATTCTTGTGGAAGGTGACTGGGCTTTGCCGTTGTAGATTCGTTTGGGATTTTCGCCGAGCGCCATCTTCATCGATGATTCCTTGACGACCACCATATCATCAACGGTTTGACCGAAAGTCTTGAGCACGCAGAAGGTGCCCCCGATGACATTGGCGCTGCCGGGGCCGGTACAGACGGTGGTGACGCCGGCTTCCAGAGCTTCTCTGAAAGCAACGTCCTGGGGTTTGACCGCGTCGATCGCCCTTAGTTCAGGGAAAACCGGGTTGGTCATCTCATTGACGTCTGTCCCCTCGAAGCCGATCGCTTCCTCATACACGCCGATATGACAGTGAGGATCGACGATGCCCGGGGTCACAAACCGTTTGTCGGCATCGATCACCACGGCATCAAGATAGTCTTTGCCATCGATTTTCCCGATGGCTTTGATCTTTCCCTCGTCAATAAGAATATCCGTGATCTTGTAGTTGATGTCTTTCATGCTGATGAGATTGGCATTCTTGATCAAATACATTTTATTCGCTCCTTTTATAGTTTGTGATTAAATTGATAAGGACGGCCGCTCCTTTGACGAGGGCGCTTTCGTCGATATTGAACCGCGGGCTGTGAAGACTGTTGCCGGTATTTTCATCATTTTTGGTGCCGAGCCAACAGATGGCGCCGCTTTTAGCCTTGTTGATGTAGCGGAAAAAATCTTCGCCTACCATTGTAGGGGTTTCGAGTTCTTTGAAAGCTCTTTCTCCGAAAAGCGAGGTCACGGTGTTTTGAAAACGGGAAAAGGCATCTGCGGTATTGATGAGGACATCGTAATCCTCAATGAATTGAAATTCGTAGGTGTTGCCATGCTTTTTGGAGGCGGCTTGGAGAATCCGCTCGAATTCCGCTTTGATCAAGGCCTTGGCCGAAGAACTGAAACAGCGAATCGTTCCCTCGAGAAAAACATCATCCGGAATGATGTTGTGAGTCGTTCCCCCGTGAACCTGAGTCACCGAGATGACCGCTTTATCTCGAGGCGGTAGTTTTTCGGAAACGATTTTTTGAATGTTCTTGACTACTTCCGCCTGTACGATCAAAGGATTGATGCCAAGTTGCGGATAGGCGCCGTGGCAGCCTTTGCCCCTCAAATAGATCCTGAAAGTAGAGGCAGAGGCAAAGGCGACTCCTTCCTTGATGGCGAAAGTACCCGTGGGATATTCGGGAGAAACATGGAGGGCGAAGACGTAGTCAACGTCATCTACAAGCCCTGAATCAATGATGCCTTTGGCTCCTCCGGGGTGAGGTCCCTCCTCGGCTTCTTGAAAAAAGAGTTTCAATGTCCCGCGCCACTTGTCCTTGTTATTTACAAGGTACTTGGCTGCCCCAAGCAGCATCGCCGTATGTGCGTCATGTCCGCAAGCATGCATTTTACCGAGATTCTTTGATTTATACACGACCTCATTCAATTCCTCGAGCGGGAGAGCATCAGTATCTGCCCGAAGTCCAAGGGTGGGCCCTTTTTTGTTTTCAATCACGCCCACCACCGAGTTAAGACCGACATGGCGGTGGACGATAATCCCGAGTTTGTCAAGTTCGTTAGCGATATGGTCGTGGGTGTCAGCGACCGCAAATCCCACCTCGGGATGCATATGCAAATAGCGGCGCTCGCTGATGATGTATTTTTCAAGTTCTTTCAGTTCTTCGGGTCTAACCAATTTCATTCGCTCCTTTTAAAGGATAAAAGTGGTTCAACTTATTTTTTGTTAATTTACTTTGCGCCCTAACAAAAGTTCGCTTGCCTATGTTTTTGGTTTTTGCGATCTTGGCAAAAACCAATAGGTTACAAAGAAACCGATGCCAAAAGCCAACAGACCAAAAACTAACGACCAAGGATTGGCTTGGATGAAACCGCCAAAATCATCAACGATCGGTGTTTGGACGGAATGGGTGAGGCCGGAGGCCGGATCACGGATCTCGAGAAAGATCCCGATCACAGATGCGAGCACAAAGCCGATGATTGCGCCGTAGGATTCAACCGGATGAAGGGAAAGCATTTTCCCAAGAAACTTGCTGGTAAGGATGATCCCGACAGCGATTCCAAGCGCAAAGGGGATCAAGATGAACATATTATAGCCAAACCTGGAAAAATCAAAGATACCGCCGACGACGTTCGTCACGATTGCCGTATAGTAACCAAGCATCATCAAAAGAGCGGATCCCGAGACACCGGGAATGACCATCGTTACTGAGGCTACCAATCCCAGGGCAAACACCAGAAAGAAACTGCCGGCGCTGATACTGAAGTCGCCTCTGGCGGTGGGCGATAATAATTTGTCGGCAAAAAGCAGACCAACCACAATCAAAAAAGAGAGCACAAATGGGATGATGGCGGATTTGATTTTCTCCTTGACGGCGATCTGATCCAGCAAAGCGGGAATTCCACCGATGATCAGACCGATGAAAAGCATCAGGACGACAAACGAGTTTTTGTCAATCAAAAGGCCGAGCAGCCACGCAAGACCAATGACAGAAATGGCGGCGCCAAGAAAAACAGGAACTAAAAGTTTGAGGCTTTCTTTGAAATTCTTGAAGATATCGCCGATGGCCTTCAAGAGTTTGTCATACAAACCAAGATACAAAGCGACGGTACCGCCGCTGACACCGGGAACGATGAAAGCAATGCCGATGACAAAACCTTTTAACATCAAAACCAGAAAAGTCATATTATTCTCCTTAGTAAATTGCGTCTCCGATGAGATCATACATGATCGCTTCTTTAATTGATACTTTCACAATGTCGCCGATCCTGAGTGTTTTTTTAGACTGAAAGACGATATACCCGTCGACATCGTCGGGGGCGAAGGCGTAGCTTCTTCCGTAATAGAATCCGGAATCCTCATCATAGGCTTCGATGAGTGTCTCCTGGATCGTTCCCGCTTTTTGTCGGGAAAGTCTTCTGGCAATTTGTCTTTGCGCTCCCATGATTCGGTCCAGCCTGTCGTTTTTGGTCTTTGTGTCAATTTGGTCAGGATAAGCAAATGCCGGAGTGTCTTCCTCCCGAGAATAAACGAACGCGCCAAGCCTGTCTGAAGGATAATTCCCGATAAACTCGAGGAGTTGCTGGAAATCGGCTTCGCTTTCTCCGGGGAAACCGACGATCAAGGTCGTGCGGATGATGGCATCGGGTATTACTGTCCTGATTTTTTTCCATAATCCCTTGATGACTATGTCGTTACCGCGACGGTTCATCCGCTTGAGGATGCCGGGAACGATATGTTGGATCGGAATATCAAAATAGTGGGCGACAAGCGGATTGGTTCTGACTTCTTCAATCAGTTGGTCGGTGATTTCTTCGGGATAGAGATAGAGCAAGCGGATTAACCAAAGCCCCTCGATCGCGCTCAATTCGCGGATCAGCGTCACAAGCGATATCCGATCAGGGAAATCGCTGCCGTAACGCGAGGTATCCTGGCTGATCAGATTGATCTCTTTCGTTCCGTTTTTTACGAGATGACGGCATTCATCGATGATCTCTTGAAGATCTCGTGAGCGATAACCCCCCCTGATCAGGGGAATGGCGCAATAGCTGCAGCGATTGTCGCAGCCATCGCCGATTTTGACATAAGCTGTCTCCTTGTTTCCTGTCAAAATCCGGTTCTCATAGTTCAAAGGCTGAAACTTCAAGGATCGATCGCGAAAAAGGTTTTCGAGAATGAGATGGATTCTGGGATAATCCTTGAGCGTGATGACCTTCTCGATGAACGGCATCGTTTTTTCCAATTCGTTCCGGTATCTCTCGGCATAGCAGCCGAGAACGATGATTTTTTTGCCGTAACCATGCATCTCCTCGATTGTGGCCAGTGTCTCTTCTTTTGCCGGTTTGATGAACCCGCAGGTGTTGATCATTATCACATCGGCGGACCCGATTTCATTCACAAGTGTGATGCCGGCCTTTCTAAGGACGCCTAGGATGAATTCCGTGTCAACGAGATTTTTGGCGCAACCAAGCGAGATGAAGGCAACTTTCATGGATTATCTCCTTACGATCGGATAGTAATTATTATAAACGCTTGAAAAGAAAAGATAAAGTCAAAAGCGGATCTTGCGGTCCGCTAAATTTGAAGATAGTTGAATTGAGACTGATACATGTTGTAATAGAAACCTTTTTTCTCGAGCAATTCTGTGTGCGTTCCCTGTTCGATGATTTTGCCTTGGTTCATGACCAAGATCGTCGAAGCCCGCTTGATGGTCGAGAGCCGGTGAGCGATCACAAAACTCGTCTTACCTTCGCTCATGTATTTCATTGCGTTTTGAATATATGCTTCGGTCCTAGTGTCGACCGATGAAGTCGCCTCATCAAGAATCAAGATCCTTGGATTGAAGAGGATTGCCCTCGCGATCGTGAGCAATTGCTTCTGCCCCTGGCTGATGTTTGAAGCGTCCTCATTGAGGATTGTATCGTACCCCTTGGGCAAGGTTTCAATAAAATGGTGGATGTGGGCTTGTTTACAGGCCTCGATCACTTCTTCCAAGGTGGCGTCGTCCTTGCCGTAGGCAACGTTTTCCCTAATGGTTCCGGAGAAGAGCCAGGTGTCCTGGAGCACCATGCCGAACATTTTCCTAAGTTCGCTTCTTCTGACATCGGTCGAAGCGACATCATCAATTTTGATCGTTCCCTTGTCGATCTCGTAGAAACGCATCAGGAGATTGACGATCGTCGTCTTGCCGGCTCCGGTGGGGCCGACAATGGCGATCTGTTTTCCCGGTAAGGCTTCAAGGTTCAGATCCCTGATAAGATTCTGACCCTCGGTATAATCAAAATCAACATCCTCAAAGACGACTTTGCCCTTGACTTTGTTAAGATCAATCGTGACGAGATCCTGTTCAGGCACTTTCTCGGGAGCATCCACAAGTTCGAAGATCCGTTCGGCGCCGGCGATCGCCGATTGGAGCATATTGACGAGATTTGCCAGATTCAAGATCGGGTTCATAAAGCGGCGGTGATAAGTGACAAAGATGGCGATATCGCCAATCAGAATCGGGTTCATCCCTCCGGCAAGGATACCGCCGACGATGACGATGGCCACATAGCCGACATTGCTAATAAATTCCATGATCGGTCTGATCATTCCGCTCAGAAATTGTGCTCCCCGATTTTCCTTAGCCAAACGATCGTTGACCTTGGTGAATTCTTGGTAAGAGTCTTCTTCCTTATTGAAGAGTTTGACAATCTTATGGGCGGTGTACATTTCTTCGATGTACCCATTCAAATTCCCGAGTTCGTTCTGTTGTCTGATGAACCGCTTCTGCGAGCGCTTGGCGATTATGGTGGTTGTCAACACATAAAGAGGCAGGAGCACCAAAGTAATCAGCGTTAATTTCCAGGAAATAACGAACATCATCACGAGAACGCCGATGATCGTCAGAAGCGACTGCAAGACCTGAATGATGCTCTGTTGGAGCGAATTGGTGACAACATCGACATCATTGGCAAAGATCGAGAGAATGTTGCCGGTCTGGTTTTCATCATAATATTTGATTGGCAGTCTTTCAAGTTTTTCCCTGAGAACGTTGCGGAAGCCTTTCCCAACATTGGCGCTCACATAGTTGCCAAACAGATGGGAGATCGCTTCCATCAAAAAGCTAATGACATACAAGATGATAGTAATGATAAACAACCTTTTGATCATATTGACGCTACCAACGGCAGCGGTGCCATCGATTATTGCTTGAAGAGTATTCAATATCTGCCTTGTGAAATTAGGTGTGATCACGCTGATCAGAGTCACAAAGACAGTAAACAAAAGCATAATCAAAAGCAAAGTAGCTTGCGGTTTCAAGAAAGCTAGTAACCGCCGCAGGGTTCCCTTGAAGTCTTTCGCTTTTTCAGCAGGTGCGCTAATGGCCATGCCTCGTCCGGGACCGCGCCCTCTTCGAACAGGCATATTTTTCACACGGGAGTACTTCAAAGAATCGCTTCTTTTTTCATCAGTCATGAGCAAGTTCCTCCTCAGTAAGTTGCGAGAGCGCGATCTCGCGGTATACTTCACAAGTTTGAAGCAATTCTTTGTGGGTCCCAATGCCTTGGATTCTGCCTTCATGAAGCACAACGATTCGATCGGCATCCATGATCGTGCCGATCCTTTGAGCGACGATCAACACCGCCGCGTCGGCGGTATTTTCTCTCAATGCTTTTCTGAGTTTGGCATCGGTCATGAAATCGAGCGCTGAAAAACTGTCGTCAAAGACATAGATCTTTGGTTTTCTGATTAAAGCCCTAGCGATTGCCAGCCGTTGCTTTTGACCTCCAGAAAGATTGACTCCTCCCTGCTCGACAAAAGCATCGTAACCTTCGTCAATTTGGGTGATAAATTCCTCTGCTTGTCCGACTTTGGCAGCCCATTCCACTTCTTCCTGGGTGGCATCTGGCTTGCCGTAAGCGATGTTTTCTTTTATTGTACCGGAAAACAAGGTTGCCGTCTGGGGCACAAAGCCCATCAGCGAGCGGAGTTTATTTAGTTTGATTTGCCTGATATCGACACCATCAATGGTTATACTACCGCAGGTCACATCGAAAAACCTTGGTAAAAGATTGATGGCCGTCGATTTTCCGGAACCAGTCGAACCGATTAAGGCGACTGTCTCGCCTGGGTTGACCTGAAAAGTGATTCCTTCAAGCACGTTTTGTTCGGCATCTTGATACTTGAAACAAACGTTATTGAAATTGACTTCACCTTTGAAGTCATAATTATCATATTTAGGATCGCCTTCATCCTTCACGATGATCTTCTGTTCGAGGATCTCCTTGATCCTGCCTGAAGAAACCTGTGCCCGTGGGTACATGATGAAAGTCATCGTCAGCATCAAAAGCGAAAACATCGCTTGGAATGAATATTGCATCACCGCCGAGACATTGGCGAGATCGGCGTAATTCGAGGCGTTGCCGCCAGTTATTGCCTTAAAGGACAGAAAAACGACGCCGAGAGTGACAACACTGAAGACCAGATTGACGGCGGGATTCAAAATTGACATGATCTTGCCGGTCTTGATCATGGTTGATGTCAAATCCTCATTGGCGGTTTTGAAACGTTTGACTTCGCGAACCCCTTTGCCAAAAGCACGGATCACCCTGACGCCTTTGATCCCCTCACGGCTGATCCTAGTTAAGTTGTCAACTTTTTTCTGGATCGCCCTGAACAAGGGAACGACCAAAACAAAAGTTACTGCGATGATGATGACGAGAATCGGCAAACCCATCAAGAGAACATTCATCAGTTCGCTGGCTTTCTGCCAGCTCATGACCAAAGCACCAACGAACATAATGGGAATCCTCAAAACCAACCTGAGAAACATGATCAGGTAGTTTTGAACCTGCATGACATCGTTGGTCGAACGGGTAATCAACGTTGAAGTCCCGTACAAATCAGCTTCTGCCAATGAAAAACTGCTGATTTTTCGATACAAGTCCTCGCGGATGCTCTTACCGGTGAGGCTCGCGACGCGGCTAGAGACATATGCTAGGCTGATCCAGGCTATCGAAGATCCGAGCGTCACAGAAAGCATGATCAGTCCGTAATTAAGAATCACCCGCAAATCACTGGTCTGACCAACGACCCGACAAGTATCGGGATTCTGCGTCACATCGCAGTAATCCGTGCTGACAAAGGTCCCGGTCAACTCATCATAAGTTTCGTAGACCGGTTTGATACCTTCCCCAATCATCTTGCTCATATAGTTAGGTAAAAGCAAGTTCCCCATCGCAGTTAGAGTGACCAAAATGAAAATGACGATCACTGACTTCCAATAAGGCTTTACGTACTTGAACATCAGCCTCATTTAGTCTTCCTCCTTGAAGTGGTTCTCTAAGTAAGCAAGGACTTTCTCTTTGATTTTTGAAACTGTCTCCAGCTCGGTTTCGGAAAGGGGAGCTTCCATCAAGTCTTGCCATTCCCTGTGGAAGGCTTCGACCCTTTGCGCCGTTGTTTTCCCTTTGCTTGTGGCAGAAACAACATACCCGCGATGATCCTCAGGATCAATAGTCTTGGTAATAAATCCCTGATTCACCAATCGATTGATTGTCCTTGTCGCATGTGACTTGTGGAACGGCGATTCCCTGATCAAGCGGCTCAGTTTGAGCGATTGGAATCTGGCGATCATCACCAAATAATAGCTATCCGGTTTTTGAAGACCGCAGCTATTGTACTTTTTTTCAAGAAACCGGTGTCGGAAGCGTGCTAATTGATGGTCATAGTTGCTTGGCATAAACTCTCTCCTCTTCAGCACTTTTAACCCAGTATATGGCAACTTAGTTGCGTTGTCAACTAAAAAATAAAACTTGCCGAAGCAAGTCTTATTTGACAATGTAGAGGATTCCGATCGTGCCCTTTCCACAATGGCTGGAAATGACACAACCGGCATTGGTTTCATAGATATTTTTGACCTTTAGTTCCGCTTTCAGTCTTTTTTTGATGTATTCCGCATTCTCGTAGGTGAGCGAATGAGTGACCATCAAGAAATCCTCGTCAATCGCGTCCTTTTCAAATAATGCCTCATTTAACATGATATCTATGCCTGCCCTGATGTTTCCTCTGCCCTTTTTTCCGACCGCCATCGAACCGTCGCGGACTTTGATGATCGGTTTGATCTTCAGCATCGTTCCAAAAAGTTTCGAGAGCGCGTTCAGTCGTCCGCCTTTGTAAAGGTACTCAAGCGTGTCAAGAACAAATTGGGTTCTGACCTTAGGAACCAGTTCATCGAGTTTCTTCTTGATTTGTGGAGCGCTCAGACCTTCATCCCGAAATTTGGCCGCTTTAAGAACTAACAAACCCGTTCCGGAAGAAAGGTTGCCCGATTCGACCAGATAAATCGAATCAGACTCGAGCTCCGATTTCGCCGCATATGCGCTTTGATAGGTTGCGGAAAAATTCTTGCCAATCCCAATAAAGATAATCTCATAGCCTTGGTCAAGATATTTTCGGAACACCTCGGTGAATTCGCCGACGGATACCGCTGCCGTTGTCGGAATTTGATTCTTTTGTTTGATAAGCTCGTACATTTCACTAGTATTAAGGTCAACATTGTCGCGGTATTGCCTGTCCTTAAACAACACATGGAGAGGGACAACTTCGATATCGTGCTTCTTGATTAGTTCAGGTGACAAGTCACTTGTGCTGTCGGTCACCAATTTGATTTTGTGCATTGAACCACCATCCTATAGGAATTATACTAGAAGAATGAACAAGTGTAAAGAAATCAGCACTTAATTGAAGACTAAAATCGCTATATTGGCAAAACAAACTGTGATATAATTAATTTGAGGTGTTGGGGATGAAGTATGTCGAAAAAGAGACAATAATCGCAAAAGTCCGCGAAATGGTGATGGATTCGGCGGTCAATTTGGAGAAGAGTGTCTGTCAGTATCTGAAAAATGCATTTGCGAGCGAAACCGAAAACTTGTCCAAAAACATTCTCGGCCAAATCCTTGAAAACCAAGATCTTGCACGCAAAGAGCATATTCCCTTGTGTCAAGACACCGGCATCGCCGTTTTTTTTCTCGAAGTCGGCTACCAACTCCGATTTGATTTCAATCTCGAAGAGGCAGTGAATGAAGGCGTCAGGCAGGGATATCGGGACGGCTATCTGAGAAAATCGATCGTGAACCATCCGATTGAACGCAAGAATACACACGACAACACACCTGCGATCATCCATATCAAACTGGTTGAGGGCGATGAACTTCGGATCCATTTCGCCCCGAAGGGCGGCGGCAGTGAAAACATTAGCAGGCTGAAGATGCTGATACCTGGAGACGGAGTCCAAGGAATCAAGGACTTTGTTTTAGAAACAATCAGACTCGGCGGCGGTAAGCCATGTCCGCCTCTCATCGTCGGCGTCGGCATCGGCGGCAACTTTGAAAAGGCCGCGATCCTCGCCAAAGAAGCGCTCTTCAGGTCGCTCGAAGACCAAGCGGTCAATCCCTTCGACAGAAAACTGGAAACAGAACTCTTCAGCGAGATCAATGCCCTTGGGATCGGGCCAATGGGTCTGGGAGGCAAGACAACTTGCCTCGCAGTCAAGGTCAATTCTTTTGCTTGCCACATGGCCAGTCTTCCGGTCGCAGTCAACCTGCAGTGCCATTCCGCCAGGAAGGCTCACGCCAGCCTAAAGGGGGTGTCCCGATGATCAAGTTGATAACACCGGTTAACGATGAAACCAGACTCAGCCTACGTGTTGGCGATGAAGTTTTGATCAGCGGTATTGTCTACATCGGCAGAGACCAAGTTCACAGACTGCTTGTTGAAGCCATTCAGGATAACCAAGAACTGCCGATCCCTTTCGTTGGCCAAATCATTTATTATGTGGGCCCAACTCCGGCAAAGCCAGGCCAACCCATCGGCGCGTGCGGACCGACCTCAAGTTACCGGATGGATCCCTTCAGTAAAATCTTGATGTCAAAAGGCTTGAAGATCATGATCGGCAAAGGCGACCGAAGCGCAGCCTTCAAACAAGAACTCATCAAAGAACAAGCTGTTTATTTGATAGGTGTCGGAGGTATCGGCGCCTTGATGTCAAAACGTGTGAAAAAGGCCACAATGGTTGCTTTCCCCGAACTGCAAAGCGAAGCAATCTATAAACTTGAGGTTGAAGATTTTCCGACCATCGTCGCCTATGATGCCCACGGCGGCGACATCTTTAACCGATAAAAGCACTTGGATGACATTTCAAGTGCTTTTTATTATGGCCAAAGTCATTATATCGGAAGAAACATTGTTCCATTGAATTGGTTGAATAATAGAAAAACGTTTTGGCTCAATAGGCTTTGGCGAAGAGAACCATGTGTTTCGCTTTTTTGCCACAAACAGGGCAGATGTCGCCAAGATGCTCTTGCTCAAAGGGAATACACCTCGCCGTGGCGGTCGTCTCCTCTTTGATTCTCGTTTCGCAAGCATCTTCACCACACCACATCATCTTGACATAACCTGCGTTTTTTGCCATCAAACGCTTGAAGGTTTCATAATCTTTGACAGCGTGGGTGTTATCCAGCATCTGTTTTTTGGCTTTCTCAAACATTGCCTTGTGGATATCCGCAAGAAGATCCGGCATTTTCTGGACAACTTCAGCCAAATCCACATTAGTCCTTTCGCCGTTATGCCTGAGCACCATAAGGCACTGATTCATTTCAAGATCACGAGGCCCAATCTCGATCCGAACAGGAATGCCCTTCATCTCCGAATCGGCGAATTTCCAGCCCGGTGATTTGTCGGAGTCATCAATTTGAACGCGATAACCGCTTTTATCCAATTCTTCCTTGAGTTTCAAAGCCGCTTTCATAACTCCCGGCTTGCTTTGCTGGATCGGGACGATCATGACTTGGATCGGAGCGACATATGGCGGTAAAACCAAACCGTTGTCGTCGCCATGGACCATGATAATCGCACCGATCAAACGGGTAGAGACACCCCATGAAGTCTGATGAACATACTTCAAGGTTTTGTCCTTATCCTGAAACTGGATGTTAAAAGCTTTGGCAAAACCGGTGCCAAAATAATGCGTTGTCCCGCTCTGGAGAGCTTTGTTATCATGCATCAAGGCTTCGATGGCATAAGTCTCCTCAGCGCCGGCAAACTTTTCTTTGTCAGTCTTCTTTCCGAGGGCAAAGGGGATCGCCAACAGATCGGTTCCAATTTGATTATACATATGGAGAATGTCGAGGGTCTCCTTGCGGGCTTCTGCTTCAGTCGCATGGATAGTATGGCCTTCCTGCCAAAGAAACTCTGAGCCACGCAGAAACGGTCTGGTGGTTTTTTCCCATCTGACGACATTGCACCATTGGTTATACTTCTTTGGCAGATCCCGATATGAGGAGACGGCCTTGGCGTAATGATCGCAGAACAGAACTTCCGAAGTTGGTCTGACAATCAGCCGTTCCGTCAGTTCTTCCTTGCCACCGGTGGTGATGATCGCCGTCTCAGGGGCGAAGCCCTTGACATGATCGGCTTCTTTCTGAAATAATGATTCGGGGATCACAAGTGGAAAATAGACGTTTTCATGACCGGTCTTCTTCAAAAGACCATTCAGAAACGCCTGGATGTGTTCCCAAATGTTATAGCCGTACGGCAGGTAGATGATAAATCCTTTCGCATCGGAATAGTCCATTAGCTCGGCTTTTTTACAAACATCGGTATACCATTTGGCAAAATCGACGTCTCTCGCTGTAATCTCTTTGACCAATTTGTCGTTGGCCATAATCATCACCTCGTTGTCGTTATTTCATTATATCACGGACCGCTTGGTTTATCTGCCTTTTTTTAGTTGATCGCAGTTTCGACAAAGCTGAGAAATGCTTCCTTGTCCTTGGTTTTGAAGACGCCGCAATCTTCAAGGACCGCTTCGAAGACCTTGCCGACCTCAATTTCGAGATATCTGTCGATATCCCGAGCTTCCATGGCTCCTTGGCTGATATCGTCGATCCAGGAAAGATGTTTTTCAAGTTCTAGCATCGCCTTCGGGTCAGCGTCTTCACTAAAACAGCGTTTGATCAGATCGAGTTCTTGTTTCAGCCTTCCCGGAAGGATCGCCAGCCCCATGACCTCAATCAGGCCGATGTTTTCCTTTTTGATATGAAAGAGCTCTTCCCGCGGATGAAACAAGCCGAACGGGCGCTTGATTGTGGAGCGATTGTTCCGCAGCACGAGATAAAAATTGTAGTCGGCGCCATCCAGTTTTAAAATGGGCGTCATCGCGTTGTGATGCTCGGTTGTCTTGTGAATGATATCTAGTTCAGGGTTGTCATATGACAGCCATTTGTCAAATACCTGTTTCACCATACTAAGAACAGCGTTTTTATTTTTGCCCGAAACTCTGATCGTCGAAACTGGCCAATCTAGGGCTTCCACTTTGATTTGTCCTCTTTGATAACATTTGAGAACGCGTGCTTTTTCGATCGGGAACTCATGACGCCCACCTTGAAAATGGTAGTGCGATAAAATCGAGCCGCCGACAATGGGCAATCCGGCGTTGGATCCCATTAGATAGTGGGGAAATTTGTCGACGAAGTCGACCAGTTCATCAAAAGTTTGATGGTCGACCCGCATCGGGATGTGCTGCTTTTTGAGCACAATCGAATGTTCGTTGAAGTATTGATAGGGAGAATACTGGAACCCCCAGGCATCCTTTTCATGATTCAAGGTCAAACTGATGACGCGGTGGTTACTCCTAGGAGCGAATGTTTCAGTGCCGTAAAATCCGACATTCTCCATACAAAGGGCACATTTTGGATAGTCTTTTTCTTCTTTACCTCTGCTTTCGGCGATCGCCTGCGGATCTTTTTCCGGTTTTGAAAGGTTGATTGTCAGCTGCAAGAGGCCATATTTGCCACGATAGACGAAAGAGATGTTTTTGGCGATTCTCTTAGTTTTGATATAGTTGGTGTCTTGAGACAATTTGAAAAAAAAGTCGGTCGCAGCTTTCGGCGTCTTCTTGTAAAGCGAGTAGAATCTCTGATCGAGTTCGGAGGGCTTTGGTAAAAACACATCCATCAGTTTTGCCTCTAAGTTGTCTCTTGAGGTGAGCGAATCCTCAATGATTCCCTCTTTGACGGCAGCGTCCAGGATCTGTTTCATAATCACAAAGAAATCCACTGTTTCCAAGTCGACCGCTTCTGTCTCAAAATGGTCAAGCCGCAAGAGATAAATGAGAGCATTCTGGACATATTCACGGTCGCTCTCATTAATCAACCGCTTTTTGAACGCATACGCAATCAACTCATTGATCAGTCTGTTCATCAGCCTCACTCCTTGTATCCGTCGGGATGAGTTTTATGGAATCTCCAAGCCGAGGCGATGATGTCCTCGATGCCGTATTGCCTCTGCCAACCCAGAAGCGTGATGGCTTTTTGGCTGGAGGCGATCAGTTTGGGAGGATCACCAGGCCTTCGATCGCAGAATGTAAAAGGAATCGCAAGCCCCGTGATCTTTTGTGCAGTTTCGACGACATTGAGATTGGAGTAGCCATCCTCATTGCCAAGATTGAAGATTTCGGAACGATCGTGTTTATCAATGAATTCAAGAGCCAACAAATGGGCTTCGATCAAGTCTTCAATGTGGATGTAGTCACGGATACAGGTCCCGTCAGGAGTCGGATAGTCGTTGCCAAAAATCACCAATCGTTCCCTTTTTCCAAGCGCAACCTGCAAGATAATTGGAATCAGATGGGTCTCTGGGCGATGGTCTTCACCGATTGACGCGTCCAAAGAGGCGCCGGCAACGTTGAAATAACGAAGGCTCGCATAGCGGATCCCATGGATTTTGTCTGCCCAAGCCATGATTTTCTCCATCATCAGTTTGGATTCACCGTAAGGATTTTCCGGATTGGTATTGTCTGTTTCCACAAGCGGCATCCGCTCGTGAGTCCCATAAACCGCGGCGCTTGATGAGAAGACGATCCGTTTGACCTGGTGCTTTTCCATCGCTTCCAGCAAGTTGATGGTGCCGGTGACATTGTTGTCAAAATATACTAATGGCTTTTGCATCGACTCACCGACGAGTGAGTTGGCGGCGAAATGGGCGCAAGCATCGATATGATGATTGGCAAAAATCTGTTCTAGACCATCTTTATCTCTGATATCGACTATATAAAAACGCGCCTGAGGATCGACCGCCTTGCGGTGTCCCTGTTGCAGGTTGTCGGCGACGATCACCTTATGTCCATGTTTGATCGCGTTCTTGACAAAATGGCTGCCGATATAGCCAGCCCCTCCAAGAACAAGGATATTCATCTAATCGCCTCCAACTTGTAAGTGATATGGTGTTCGTATAGTTCACCCTTTTTGAGGATGATATTGTCAAAACGTCGGTCGTTGACTGCGTTGCTCATGAATTGCGCTTCGATTGCGAGCGCACCGTGGATCGGAATCAGTTTCCCCGATTGGATCGGCCGATCCCTTTGATCGTTGGTCGAATACAAGACCACTCCGGGATACGATGTCTCAATCATCAGCCGGCTTTTGGCTAGGTTCGACCTGAGTTCAAGTGCGAAAGGACGATCCTTATCAAGAATAAAAAAGTGATCGATTCCCTTCGTTACCGAGGCACGCAAGCCTTCGTCATTGTAAGCATCGCTCAGTTTTCGCAGCTTGGTGAAATCAAGAGCAGTTCCTTTGACATCGGCGATCTTTTTCCCAATCATTTCGTGATCGGGCATCACGACCTTGTTGGCGTTCAACATCAGCTCATGGTCATCGAGCGGTCGCGAATAATCTCCCGAAAGGTTAAAATAGGCATGGTTGGTGATATTGAGAGCACTGTCTGAACTCGAAGAGGCTTGATAGAGAATCTTGACTTCGTTCGGTTTCATCCGATAGCTGACTTTCAGGTCGATGATCCCCGGATACTCTTTCTTTTCAAATCGCAGTTTAAAACAGACGACAGTCTCATGGGGATGATTGTGAATGTGGTCGATCTCGAAGTCTTGAAAGGAAAAACCAAAGGCCCCGCTATGAAGCAAGGGCTCACCATTGGTGAATACATATTCTTTTCCTCCAAGCGAAAACCGACCATTTGCGATTCTGCCCGCCAATGGGCCGACTGTACTTCCAAGATACAAACCAGGAATCTTATAATCTTCGTAATCTTGATACCTGGCGATGATGTCCCTGCCCTCTTCGGTTTGCCAACGGACCCAGGTCGCTCCAAGGCTAATGAATGTGAAAATCTCGTTGTTTGGGCGTTTTACAGTAATTTCCCTGATCCCGTCCTTTAGGGTATTGATTGTAATCATCGATATCTACCTCTTTATTTTATTTGTTTGATCGCGCCGGAGAAAGCGGCGAACAGAGGATTCTTTGGATCGGCTTGAAATGTCAGCCAGTCTTTTGATACTGGGTGAACGAAAGCAAGTTTATATGCCCAAAGCGCGATAATGTCCTCTTCAAGCAACATTCGGGCTCCGTACTTGATGTCGTTTAGAACCGGATGACCACGCGAGGCAAACTGGAATCTGATCTGATGAAATCTACCAGTATGCAAGTCGATTTCCACCAGAGTCGAGGCACTACCTATGGAGTTTCCTACCATAATGGATCGATACGATAGAGAAGCCAATTTGCCACCGTCTTGAGTGACCAAAGCTTTCATCTGATTGACATCTTTTTTAAGATAATCGACAAATTCCCCGCTCGATCCGCTCGTGAGCTCACCTTCGACGACGGCAAGATAAGTCTTCTTGAATTCCTTGTTGCGGATCGAAGCGGAAAGCCGCGCAGCTGCTTTTGAAGTTTTAGCGAAAACCATGACACCGCCAACATTGAGATCAAGGCGGTGGACAAGGCCGAGAAAGACATTGCCAGGTTTATCGTGGCGAATCTTCAAATATTCTTTCAAGGCAGTGAGCATATCCGAAACTTCCAGCGAAGAAGGTTGCGACAGGATGCCCGGTGGTTTAAGGCTTACAAGAATCTGGTTGTCCTCGAAAATGATTTCGGGAGTGAACATCTGCTTACCCAAGGGCCACGTCAAGGATCATCATCATGACAAAGCCAAGCATCAAGGCAATGGTGACGGTATTGGAATGCTCGCCATATTGTGCTTCGGGAATCAGTTCTTCGACAACAACATAGATCATCGCTCCAGCGGCGAAAGCCAGAAGCCAGGGCATGATCGCTGTGAGCTGAGTCGCCAAAATTAAGCCAACGACCGCAAAAATCGGTTCGACGATACCACTCAGGGTTCCGTAGAAAAACGCCTTGCCTTTTGACATATTCTCTAATCTCAATGGTAACGCAATCGCCGCTCCCTCTGGAAAATTCTGGATCGCAATACCAAGCGCAAGGCCGAAAGCAGACATGATGCCGAGTGTCGAACCAGGTTGCATGGCCAACCCGAAAGCCAACCCTACTGCCAAACCCTCGGGGATATTGTGGAGCGTGACGGCAAGCACCAACATGGTCGAACGCTTCATCGATGATTTCAAACCCTCTGGCTTATCTTGCCCAACATGGATGTGAGGTAAAAGATTGTCAAGCAACAATAAGAAAGCTCCTCCGGCCGCAAAACCGATTGCGGCTGGAACCCAACCGGTCATGCCGTTTTTTTCCGCTTCCTCAATCGCCGGAATCAAAAGCCCCCAAACTGAGGCGGCGAGCATGACACCAGACGCAAAACCAAGGGTGATGCGCTTAAATTTTTGCGACATTTGATCTTTTAAAAAGAACACCATCGTCGCTCCGGCTGAGGTCGACACCGTGACTATGGCAATACCGATGATCGTGATCGCAATATCAGATAGATTACCCATGGAAACCTCCTACTGATAGTTAAAATTATTAGTCCAGATAAAGGGGAAACGAAAACGGTCTCTTGATGACAGCCCGCAAACTCTCATCGACAATTAAAACGATGAGGTGATCAAATTGCCCGACTTGATTAATATTCTATCATAGATTTCGCTATATATAACTTCCGCACAAAAAACCGGGCTGATCGCCCGGTCTTGCCCTTAGGGTTTGACGCGGTTCGGACCGCGATAGAGGAAGGTTACGTCTCGAATGCTCTCTTGATCAAAAAGGCGCATCAGAAACCGAGTGAGGCCATATCCATAACCACCGTGAGGGGGAATCCCGTAGCGGAAGAAATCAAGATAGAAGCCGATCGCCTCTAGGGACAGACCCTTGGCTAGCGCCTGACTTTTGAGAATTTCGATCCGGTGTTCGCGCTGTGCGCCGGTAGTGATCTCAATGCCTTTATACAGAAGATCAAAACTCTTTGTCAATCCGTTATCGTCAAGCATATGGTAGAAGGGACGCGCCGCAAACGGATAGTCGATAATGAAGACATAATCAGAATGGAACTTTTCGCTTGCGTACTGGCCGATCAGTTCTTCTTCTTTGCGATCAAAATCATGTTCCTTTTCCCCGATATAATGATATTTATCTTTGATGATTTGTTTAGCATCATAGAAGGGAATTCGCGGAAACGCGGGCAATTCCTCCTTAAAGACGATCTTGAAGGTTTCCCTCAGTTCGGTCCCGAGAGTTTCCCTAAGCCGCTTCTCAACGTGCTTGCAGACGGCTTCCTCAAGATCCATCACATCGTGGTGTGAATCAATCCAACTCATCTCGCAGTCAACACTGGTGAATTCGGTAGCGTGATAGGCTGTGTGGGAGTTTTCCGCCCTGAAAACCGGTCCGATCTCAAAGACATTGTTGAAGCCGGCACCCATCGCCATCTGTTTGTAGAACTGGGGCGACTGCGCCAAATAGACAGTCTTCCCAAAATAGTCGAGTTTGAAGACTTCCGCTCCCGATTCCGAAGCGGTTCCCAAAATCTTGGGCGAGTGGATCTCGATGAAATTGTGCTCGATCCAGTATTCGCGCATTGCCGCTTCCACGACAGTCTGGGCTTTGAAGATCAGATAGTTTTTATCGAGCCTTAAATCAAGAAAACGGTTGTCAAGACGCAGTTCCTTATTAGATTCGTTCGTATAATCGAGAATGTCGATCGGCAATTCCTCCGCCGCCACGCTTGTCACTACGAACTCACTCGGAATCAATTCCATTCTCCGGAGTTTGACACTTGGACGCTCATAAAGAATGCCGGTTACTTTCACTGTGCTTTCCTTCGTCAATTTGGAAACAATATCGTTGATTTCTCGATACTTTTCGTTCTTCTCGACGGTAACCTGGACTTTGCCCGAGGAATCGCGCAAGACAACGAACTGGACATATTGCAAATCGCGGATCTTGTCGACGAATCCATGTAGTTCAACGGTTTGATTATAGTACTTTGGTAAGTCACGAAAATAAATTCGTTTCATTCGGGCACTCTCCAATTATTATTTTTTTGTATTATATCACGCCTACCGCTGGTTTTCAATTATGACGATGAGAAAAAAAGAACGTAAAGCATCTTGAAGTCTTTGCTCATTCACTATGTGCTTGATGGACGACGACTCTCTGAAAGGGGATTTCGATCCCATTCTGATCGAGGGTCGCCTTGATGATGCGTCGGAGCTCTCTTTCTATCGCATAATGTTTTTCGCTTTCGGTTTTGGCAATAACCCGGATTACCACGCTGTTTGAGGCTAGATCGGTAATGCCGAGAATAGTTGGATTTTCAAGCATTTCCGGATAATTGGCCCTTGTTTTCGGCAGTTCTTTCTTTAGAATGCCGATGACTTTGTCAATATCCTCCTTATAGGGAATCCCGAATTCCACAACGGCAGTCGAAGGGTTGAGCGAAAAATTGGTCAAGTCGGTGATGGCCCCATTGGCAAGGATCTTGACTTCGCCTTTCCAGTTTCTAATCTTGGTCGTCTTGAGCCCGATGCTTATGACCTCGCCCTTGAAGCCGGCGACTTCGATCACATCTCCAACATCAAAGTGCTGCTCAAATACGATGAAGATACCGGTAATCAGATCATTGATGAATTTCTGGGCGCCGAGGCCGATGACCAAGCCCATGATTCCGAGACCGGCAAGAGCAGGAAGAACATTGACACCCCAAAGTGACAAAACTACAAGAATCGCGACGATCGATACCAGATATTTGATAATGCTTTGGGTTATCTTGGCAATTGTTCGTTTGCGTTTCTGTGTCGGACCAACTTTATTTCCAAACCGAGTAAAAGCAATCTTGCTTATCTTGAGGATCATCATCGTCACAAATACTGTCACAACCGAACCAATAATGACCCCCAGTTTGCCCATGACAAAGGCCTCGATGTCCCCAAAAACATCGGCTGAAAGAAGGGTAAAATCAAAATCCCAAACCAATAACAAAAACATGACGCCAACGATAAACAAAACCATGTCCAAAACATAAACCAAAAATACCTTGAGTTTGGGTTGATCCTCAGGGGCGGACTTCGCCAGTTTTCTTTGGAAAAAATAGAACAAGAACAATAATAGAGTAACGGCTACTGTGAAAATGATCCGGAGCCAAAGAGGCATGTTTTCAAAAAACGCCATTATTTCATCCTCCTGTTTGTATTCTAAGTATAGTATAACACAGATGATCATCTCAGAAAAAAAGAAGCTGGCATATGGTAGATATTAGTAGTCTCGGCTTCTTCTATTTGAGAAAACAAATCATAAGGTAATCTCTTTTCCCCAACAACATAACTAAAACATAACCAATCAACCATATACATATTTCCTTCCGCATTAGTCTGACTAAAAGTTTTTTTGAAGCGGTTGCTCAAATGGATATGCAATAAAGATAAAACATGGTGAAAAACCACGCTTTTGAATTCGGAACCGCTTATCATATCCTGCCGAACCAGCATTCCCAGCCAATCACAATGATAATACCATCTGAGAGGTTCGATTTTGATGTGTTTTCTAATTATGTTGAAGCCCAACGATTTCATCGTCATGATATCATCGATTGGGTAATCAGTAAGAAAAACAATTTATTGAGCAACAATACAGCTAGGTTCAAAAGAAATAGTATCATTTTTGATGAAAATATAATATTTTGAAAGCGGTAAGCATAAATATAAACAAACTGAATTACAACATCTTTATTTAAATCTTGGCAAAAAGATTAAATGAAAAGCGGCTCAACAGAATAGTGCTGGCCGCTTTTAAACTATTACAAATTTTCGAAGTACATAATTTTACGCTCTAGTACCAACTGTATTTCTTCCAAAAATTATTCTCCTACAGAGAACGGACCACCATCAAGGTTATGTTCAAGCAAATTTTCATATCCCGGTACCCGTGCTGTCAAATCAAGATCTGCTTTAGCGATGGCGATCGCATCCCAAGTTCCACTTACACCAGAATTGAATTTCAACATTGGATAAATACATTCGCTTGACTGATAATTTTCCCATACCCTAGCATAATAGGTAATCGATATTTTCCCAGTCTTAAGGTTAAAGTCTTTAATTGGGACAATGTTTTCCGAAAAAATTTCATTTTCATTGTTAGCCCAAGACTTGACTACCATATTCATTGTGGCATTCGCATCTTCAATGGAGGTAATATTAAAATAGTAAACGATCTTGATCAAATCTCCCGGCTTAAGGGTAAGACTGCTAACTAAGTATCTGCCTTCTAGCCAAGGTGTAGCAACTCCTGTAGCACAACTAAATTGAAAGCCAACTGTAGTAAGTAAATCAGGAGCTGGATCAACTGAGAACAGACCACCGTCAAGGTTATGTTCAAGCACATTTTCATATTCCGGCATCCGTTCCGTCAAATCAAGATCTGCTTTAGCGATGGCGATCGCATCCCAAGTTCCACTTACACCAGATTTGAACCATAGCATTGGATAAATCCATTCGTCTGACTGGTAATTTTCCCATATCCTAGCATAATAGGTAATCGATATCTTTCCAGTCTTAAAGTCAAAGTCTTTAACGGGAATAGTGTTTTCTGAAAAAATTTCAGTTTTATTAGCCCAAGACTTGACTACCATATTCATTGTGGCGTTCGCATCTTCAATGGAGGTAATATTAAAATAGTAAACGATCTTGATCAAATCTCCCGGCTTAAGGGTAAGACTGCCGGCTAAGTATCTGCCTTCTAGCCAAGGTGTATAAGCATCAATAGCACAACTAAATTGAAAGCCAACTGTAGTAAGTAAATCAGGAGCTGGATCAACAGAGAACGGACCACCATCAAGGTTATGTTCAAGCAAATTTTCATATCCCGGTACCCGTGCTGTCAAATCAAGATCTGCTTTAGCGATGGCGATCGCATCCCAAGTTCCACTTACACCAGAATTGAATTTCAACATTGGATAAATACATTCGCTTGACTGATAATTTTCCCATACCCTAGCATAATAGGTAATCGATATTTTCCCAGTCTTAAGGTTAAAGTCTTTAATTGGGACAATGTTTTCCGAAAAAATTTCATTTTCATTGTTAGCCCAAGACTTGACTACCATATTCATTGTGGCATTCGCATCTTCAATGGAGGTAATATTAAAATAGTAAACGATCTTGATCAAATCTCCCGGCTTAAGGGTAAGACTGCTAACTAAGTATCTGCCTTCTAGCCAAGGTGTAGCAACTCCTGTAGCACAACTAAATTGAAAGCCAACTGTAGTAAGTAAATCAGGAGCTGGATCAACTGAGAACAGACCACCGTCAAGGTTATGTTCAAGCACATTTTCATATTCCGGCATCCGTTCCGTCAAATCAAGATCTGCTTTAGCGATGGCGATCGCATCCCAAGTTCCACTTACACCAGATTTGAACCATAGCATTGGATAAATCCATTCGTCTGACTGGTAATTTTCCCATATCCTAGCATAATAGGTAATCGATATCTTTCCAGTCTTAAAGTCAAAGTCTTTAACGGGAATAGTGTTTTCTGAAAAAATTTCAGTTTTATTAGCCCAAGACTTGACTACCATATTCATTGTGGCGTTCGCATCTTCAATGGAGGTAATATTAAAATAGTAAACGATCTTGATCAAATCTCCCGGCTTAAGGGTAAGACTGCCGGCTAAGTATCTGCCTTCTAGCCAAGGTGTATAAGCATCAATAGCACAACTAAATTGAAAGCCAACTGTAGTAAGTAAATCAGGAGCTGGATCAACAGAGAACGGACCACCATCAAGGTTATGTTCAAGCAAATTTTCATATCCCGGTACCCGTGCTGTCAAATCAAGATCTGCTTTAGCGATGGCGATCGCATCCCAAGTTCCACTTACACCAGAATTGAATTTCAACATTGGATAAATACATTCGCTTGACTGATAATTTTCCCATACCCTAGCATAATAGGTAATCGATATTTTCCCAGTCTTAAGGTTAAAGTCTTTAATTGGGACAATGTTTTCCGAAAAAATTTCATTTTCATTGTTAGCCCAAGACTTGACTACCATATTCATTGTGGCATTCGCATCTTCAATGGAGGTAATATTAAAATAGTAAACGATCTTGATCAAATCTCCCGGCTTAAGGGTAAGACTGCTAACTAAGTATCTGCCTTCTAGCCAAGGTGTATAAGCATCAATAGCACAACTAAATTGAAAGCCAATTCCCGTAACTAGTAGATAAGGGGGTTCAGCAGTAGTAACGGTTGTTGGTGTTGTTGTTGTAACCGGTACTGTTGTAACGGTTGTTGGTGTTGTTGTTGTAACCGGTACTGTTGTAACGGTTGTTGGTGTTGTTGTTGTAACCGGTGCTGTTGTAACGGTTGTTGTTGTTGTAACCGGTACTGTTGTAACGGTTGTTGGTGTTGTTGTTGTAACCGGTGCTGTTGTAACGGTTGTTGTTGTTGTTGTAACCGGTACTGTTGTTACACTTGTTGTTGTAGTACCAGTGATATCATCGGTTTGTGTTGTAATTTGCTCACATGCTACTAACAGGCTTATAAAAGCAAACAACAAAACCGATTTTAGTACCTTTTTCAAATTCTTATCCTCCTATTTTTTATAAATACATTTCAAAACTATAAGTTGTGTAAAGCGTAAGTGGATCTTACAGATTTGTTGAATTCCTAACATAAAGATCAAACTTTATTTGCTTTCATTAACAAAGAATACGATACACATACCTCCTCTCTTATAGATAATGCCGAAACTTCCTAATACAAAGTTGATGCCGGAACTATCAGTTTTATTTGGACTAAGATTATTGATTCTATTCGTTAACACCTCCGATTAGGGAGTTACCTCTACAGAGAACGGACCACCGTCAAGGTTATGTTCAAGCAAATTTTCATATCCCGGTACCCGTGCTGTCAAATCAAGATCTGCTTTAGCGATGGCGATCGCATCCCAAGTTCCACTTACACCAGAATTGAATTTCAACATTGGATAAATACATTCGCTTGACTGATAATTTTCCCATACCCTAGCATAATAGGTAATCGATATTTTCCCAGTCTTAAGGTTAAAGTCTTTAATTGGGACAATGTTTTCCGAAAAAATTTCATTTTCATTGTTAGCCCAAGACTTGACTACCATATTCATTGTGGCATTCGCATCTTCAATGGAGGTAATATTAAAATAGTAAACGATCTTGATCAAATCTCCCGGCTTAAGGGTAAGACTGCTAACTAAGTATCTGCCTTCTAGCCAAGGTGTAGCAACTCCTGTAGCACAACTAAATTGAAAGCCAACTGTAGTAAGTAAATCAGGAGCTGGATCAACTGAGAACAGACCACCGTCAAGGTTATGTTCAAGCACATTTTCATATTCCGGCATCCGTTCCGTCAAATCAAGATCTGCTTTAGCGATGGCGATCGCATCCCAAGTTCCACTTACACCAGATTTGAACCATAGCATTGGATAAATCCATTCGTCTGACTGGTAATTTTCCCATATCCTAGCATAATAGGTAATCGATATCTTTCCAGTCTTAAAGTCAAAGTCTTTAACGGGAATAGTGTTTTCTGAAAAAATTTCAGTTTTATTAGCCCAAGACTTGACTACCATATTCATTGTGGCGTTCGCATCTTCAATGGAGGTAATATTAAAATAGTAAACGATCTTGATCAAATCTCCCGGCTTAAGGGTAAGACTGCCGGCTAAGTATCTGCCTTCTAGCCAAGGTGTATAAGCATCAATAGCACAACTAAATTGAAAGCCAACTGTAGTAAGTAAATCAGGAGCTGGATCAACTGAGAACAGACCACCGTCAAGGTTATGTTCAAGCACATTTTCATATTCCGGCATCCGTTCCGTCAAATCAAGATCTGCTTTAGCGATGGCGATCGCATCCCAAGTTCCACTTACACCAGATTTGAACCATAGCATTGGATAAATCCATTCGTCTGACTGGTAATTTTCCCATATCCTAGCATAATAGGTAATCGATATCTTTCCAGTCTTAAAGTCAAAGTCTTTAACGGGAATAGTGTTTTCTGAAAAAATTTCAGTTTTATTAGCCCAAGACTTGACTACCATATTCATTGTGGCGTTCGCATCTTCAATGGAGGTAATATTAAAATAGTAAACGATCTTGATCAAATCTCCCGGCTTAAGGGTAAGACTGCCGGCTAAGTATCTGCCTTCTAGCCAAGGTGTATAAGCATCAATAGCACAACTAAATTGAAAGCCAACTGTAGTAAGTAAATCAGGAGCTGGATCAACAGAGAACGGACCACCGTCAAGGTTATGTTCAAGCACATTTTCATATCCTGGTATAAAAGTCGACAAATCTTGATCAGCTTTAGCAATCACCGTCTTGTACCAAGTTCCACTTACACCAGAATTGAATTTCAACATTGGATAAATCCATTCGTCTGACTGGTAATTTTCCCATATCCTAGCATAATAGGTAATCGATATCTTTCCAGTCTTAAAGTCAAAGTCTTTAACGGGAATAGTGTTTTCTGAAAAAATTTCAGTTTTATTAGCCCAAGACTTGACTACCATATTCATTGTGGCGTTCGCATCTTCAATGGAGGTAATATTAAAATAGTAAACGATCTTGATCAAATCTCCCGGCTTAAGGGTAAGACTGCCGGCTAAGTATCTGCCTTCTAGCCAAGGTGTAGCAACTCCTGTAGCACAACTAAATTGAAAGTTTGCAGAACCAGAATACAAGATCCCTTCAGGCGGATTTGAAAAACTTCCAGAATCAACTACCACATCACAGGCTACTTGATAAGCATCAAATTCGTCAAATGATAAATCTGTAGTTCCAATTAATAATCGATGGAATGTAAAATCAATTCCAGAGAAGGCAATCAGTCTTGTCACAACATACATATCATATTCAAATACATTTGGTAATACCATTGTGAACGAAAGCATTACCTTACCAGTTTTGACTAATAAATCTTTATTGTATACATATTGATCAGTTTGACCTAAGGTTTGAACAACTCCTTCTTTAAGTCCTTGTAGGAGTGGAGAGAAATTAATATAACCGTTTTCATCAGTGATTTCGTGAATTGTCAAGAAATAGATTAATTTAACTTCATCGCCAGGGTTAAGATTTGATGCTTCAGGAACCTGATAATTAACATGTAACCAATTACCCCATTCTCCATTATTTACTTGAAAATCAGTATCGGATCCGCCTTCAAAATATAATTGATTTGAATAAGATGTTTTAAGTTTTGCGTTATCGAATTCAACAGAACCACCATTTTCAGTCATCACACCTACGTGATAATTAGCACTAACACTTGGTGTAAAAGACAAATTAATAACATTGGTTTTGAGATTAGAAAATTGTTGAACCGCAAGTATTTCTCCAGTGTCCAAATTCCTCGCAAATAATTTGGCGGGTACTCCATTGGTTTTAGCTTCCACTGAAAATATATATGATTCTTGTTCTCTCAAGTATAATCCTTCATACATTTCAGCATTGTTAATTAATCTTCCATAAGTATTTTCTTGAGTTACTACAGGAGCAGCATTGCCTTTCGTTGTCCAGAAGGCGCCTAAAGCATATTCAAAATCGCCATCTATTAGAGTTGAAGTAGCGTGGTACAAATTAACATCAGTTGTTCCTTCATAATAAAAGCCACCAAAAACTTCACCAATTTCATTATCATAGAAACGAATATTTTTTATCGGTATAGTACCAACTCCACCATATAGTCCATCATGAGACTGAGAGCCCCAATACCCCATTGTCGCAAATTTATTATTATGTATATATACATCGCTCGTACATACACTGCTTCTAATCTGTGCATCAGTTAAGCCTTCCACTAAATTGCCGCCCCAGGCAAAGAATGCTAAACCTTTACAAGATGGACCAGCATCGGTATCATTATGGTCTATTTCTAGATTTGTTACTCCTTTAGTACCCTTAGGATACCATGCACCACCACGAAAAGTATCACCTGAAGTTCCAATATCAATTGCGTCATCACCAGAACGGATAAAGCAGTTTGTTACACGCATTCTCGAAGAATTAACTACAGAAACGCCATCATTACAGCCGCCATGAAAATCTTTAATAGTTAAATCTTTAACAAGAACGTATTCAGACCAATAAGCTGCTACTGCATATGCAGTATAATTTGTGACAGTAAAGCCTTCCATTTTTATATACTTACAATTACCAAAACCAACCGCAATCATTCTCATTACATCTTCTTCTTTGCCATAATCCATTAATTTTACTGTCCCAGTGCCAACAACTGCAACATTTTTTGTTTCTTGAAGAGCTCCAATTAAAGGATAGTTATAAAGCCAGCAATGGTTAAATTGAACCACATCATTAATATTTGTGCCTTTATAAGGAACTTGAGGATTGTATTTTCCTTTCTTATCCAATATGACATAGTCTTGATCATTCGTGCTTTGTTTAATCATTGAACCATCTTCAAGTTTTAAAGTAACATTATCTTTTAAAAAGATATTACCTGTCAGATAGGTTTTATTAGCAGTTATAACTACAGTGCCACCGCCAGCAAGTGCGACTGTATCTACCGCATCTTGAATGGCTTTTCTGTCATTTACAACACCATTGCCGACTGCACCGAAATCATCAACATTTACTTCAATTGGCTCAAATACTGTCTCAACTTTAACTTCAAGAGCATTGCTGGCGGGTGAAATAGCATATTGTTCATTTGAAGAAAAGGCTTTGACGGTTACTTCAAAATTACCTACTTTTGATTGATCCATGAAGTAGTAATTTTCTACCACTTCATCATGAGCAACACCATTAAAATATACACGATAACCTGTAGCAAAATGTATTAAATCCCAAGCAAGAATAAATCCATCTTGCACAATTTTTGGCGCAGATAATTGAATTGAACCTTCATCGAATTCAGTACTAAAATGCCTACTCTGTTCCAGAGTATAAACAAGCATATTTGAATTAGCGCTTAGTATCTTGTCTGTACCAGATAATTTGTAGGCAACTACATATATTTGATAATCACCAGGTTCAGAGATATTAAGTTCATACGAGCAAACTTTTATATCGTTAACATTAGCATCTATATAAACTAAATAACCGTCAGCGTTTTCCACTTTTTCCCAACTAATCACATTTTCTGTCAACACGATACTAGGAACTCCTAGTTCCACAGTTTTTTCAACTTTACAACCGGTTAAGAAAAAGGCAAAACCGATAATTACAAACAATGAAATACATACATTTTGCATTTTTTTCATAATATTTTCCTTTCTTTCTGTTTTTTTAAAACTCATGAAAATTTTACTTCATCGAAACAAGCATGCTCGCCTTCAATGTTTTTGATCTTTATTCTTACATTCTGTCCAGCAAAACCTGAAAGATCATAAGCAAAAGTTACGATTGCATCGCCTTCACAAGTAACATAGTCTTTATCACTACCAATTGCTTTAACAATTTCATCGTTAACATATAGAACGATTAATGGATCCTTATCCTGTACTCCATCACGAATAAACTTTCTAAAACTAATTTGTAATGTCGATAAATTTGTAGGAACAGTTACGTAATTGGCAATCGAAGATGGTTGTTCATAATTTTCAATGCATAGACCTTCGCTATGTAATTCAATGTTGCCAAATCTATCCCAATCTTCAATTAGTGATTTGACATCCCATTCGTTGTTAGTAGAAACAGTTTTTTCTTTGGGAGAAAATTTAATTGTATTTATATATATGATTTCACCAGCGCCTTCACCATTATCATCTTGTTCAATAGACAAATAAATAGTCTGGCCAACATAATCCGTCAAGTCAAAATTGTATTTAGCAGGAGAAGTGTGATCAACAAGATAATAGCCATAATAATCGACATCTTTTTCATAATTATGAGATACTAAATAATTGGAGACAATCTTTCCAAATTCAATTGTAAGAACTCTTACTCTTAAAGAAGTATCAGCATCAGATGGTCTACTTAGGTTAAGATATAAGTTCTTCATATCAGCTGTAACATTTACTTTTCCTATCATCCATGAATTAGGAATAAAATCTTTACTATCACCGATATCGGAACCATCTAATTTTATACATGGATTATCCAATCTTCCACTTTCTATCCATGATGACCCGTCATATTTTTTTTCGCCAGTTCCTAACGTCCAACCTTCACTATCTTCAATAAAATTGAATGTTGTATTATCTAATAGTCCAACTGTATTCAAATACTCTAGCGTATATTGTTCAGATTCATATCTTAACTCTTCTATCTCTTGCGTATCGTCTAAATAAATGAAATCAAAGCACGCATGGGTGCCATCAGTGTTAGAAATTTTTATAGTTACAGATTGTCCGATATAATTGCTTAAGTCATAAACAAAAGTGTCATAATCGTCACCTAGAGGGCTAACGTATTCTTGACCATCGACTGTTTTAATTAATACGTCGTCAACTTGAACTCTTACTTTAGGTGCGACATCTTGTGCCTGGCCTGCTGGTCTAATAAATATTCGGCAACGAACATTTAAATAATGAGCCTCTTCGGTAATTTTTGTAATATTCGCCATGGAGGAAGTTCTATAAGAAGATTCAAGGCATACTCCTTCTTTATGAAGGACCACAGAGCCAACTTTCATCCATGAATAAAATATTTCTCGAGCATCCCAACTTACAGCATTTGAATAACCTTGTTTAGATGCCATAAAATCCATTCTCTTGAGAACAGCATCACCAAGGCTGTTATTTTTAATGGTTAAAGTAACAATACAATCATTGAATTTGGTAAAATCAAATACATACTCATATACTTCATTCTCATTTGCGGAAACAGCCATCGTATCACCATTTTCTGGTTTGATATATTCGTCGCCGATAAGAACTGAAACTTGTGATAAAAGGGCTCCGCTTTGTCCAAGTGTTATTTTTAGATATGGATAATCTGAATTGACACGAATCATTTGTACAAAAGAGGCACCATTTGTAAAATGAATTCCATCTTCTTTTGACTCAATGCTTCCCCTCAAATCAAATGAAGATACAATTTTTGATTGATCAAATTCTTTATCTAACAAGATATTTTCAGCCTTGATGCCAAAAGAAACACTATTGATATAAATATCATTACTAGTTGTGGCATTTATTGGCTGCTCAATGATGATTACAACTTCTTTACCAATGAAATCGTTAAGATCAAATGCTAAAAAATTGGCAGAATCAGTTGTAACTTCATAGAACTCTCCTACTTTGTTTAAAAGAGATTCATCGCATAATGATAGAGAATAATATTCATAAGCAGAACCATTGTATGTCATTACTTTTACACACAGTGTAGCCAATTCTTCACCTGAAACATTTGCACTTAAGAATAGTAATTTGTCTTTAGATGATATTGAAAATTTGTTATAAATGCTACTTCCTTTGATTAACTTGATACATTCTTTACCCGTTTTTAAAGATGTGTTTCTAATCGCGCCATTAGCTAAATTCCAATCACCGTTATTTTGATCAAAAAAAGTTTGTTTAACGTTCGAGATGGTCATTTCAAACATTTCATCTTCTACGTTAATAACTGTCGTTTGCTCGCTTTCGCAACCAAATAGAATAAAAATTAGAATAAAAGCAAATGCAAAAATAATAAACTTGTTTTTCATATATCCTCCTATTTTAAATAAATAATAATTTATATTGCCAGAAAAACGGTTTTCTGTAAGGGCAAAATAATTAATGATTACTTTAAAGTAAATTTGTTGTTATATTTGTGGCGTTTCATCATTCAATAACAATTGTATTAAAGCAAGCGTGTTCTCCTTCAATATTTATTATTTCAATTGTTATAGTTTGATCTCGAAAACTTGAAATATTATATTGATATAAAACAAAATTATCTTCTGTAACTAACACATAATCGTTGTTTGAATCGTCTGATCTTACTATTTCATCGTTAATTTTCAGAACTATTTTCGCATCTAAATCTTGTGGTCCAGTTGGTCTAATAAATTTACGAATATATAATTTTAAATAATTTACCTCATTATCAAGTTTGACAGTACATGAAATTGAAGCATCACTTGTGTTTCTTTCTAAACATAAGCCTTCAGGGTGTTTTACAACTTTTCCTCTTCCTAGCCATTCATCCATAATTTCATCTGATGACCAAAAAGTTTTTGTAGAAACAGTTTCAATGAAATCTGTAATAAATATCTTATTGACATTGACGATTTCGCCACTGCCTTCACCACTATCATCTTGTTCAATGCTTAACAAAACTGTCTGGTTTACAAAATCACTAATTTCATAGGTAAATACGGAAGGAGAAGATTCATTTAGTAGATAGTAACCATAAGCATCAAGGTCTTTATCATATTCTTCTGCATGTAATGTGTGATACACTAATTTGTTATTTTCAAAAGTAATAAATCTTACCCTGAAATTGGTATCAGCGTTATCCCCAGAATTTACTTTTAATTGTAATATCAAATCATTGCTATTCAAATCAAACTTTGTATACATCCAACTATTCGGAAAAGCATCGATTCTATCATCTAAATCAGACCCATCAAGTGTTACTTTTCCGAGCTTAAAGCCAGAAAAGTCATATTGAAGACCTCCGCAATTAAAAAACCAACCTGAAGGATTATCTTCTTCAAACATAAATTTTCTAGAAACATTCACAGGTGTATTATTAAAATCAATTATTCGGTATTGTTCAGTACTTATTGGTGCTAAATTATTTTCAAAATCAATTGGAAGATAGTCATCTAGTTCTTCGATATTTTCATGTTTTACGTTTAATGTTACTAAATCAATTAACTCATCGGCTGTAACTAATACGATATGGTCATCTAATAATTCAACAAAGCGACTTAAATATTCCATTGTGCCAACACTCCAAGCATGAGCCAACACAACAGTATAGCCTTCAATACTAGAAGGATCAGTTGAATAACTATTGATTCTTTGAGCTACTCTCTCAATGAAGCCATAATACCTATTATGGTTTTCATCCGCTTCAGAACGCCATAAAGTTTCTCTTACCGTAATAAATGGTTTATCGTTAGTAAAGTAAACACCTCCATTGCCTTCCAAATAATAATTTCCTACAGAAACAATTCCGCCTTTGATTGAATCATATTTTGCGAAAAAATCATATTGTTCATTGCCAACATAATTATCAATAATGTTTAATACCGACGTATCCATTTTTTCCATATAACCTGCCGTATAAGCGGCATATTCCGCAATGGAGGCTGGATTATACTCAGAAGGGTTGCAATAACCGGCACCTGATGGGCCAGCAATAAAGTAATCATTAGAATTTTCATTTTGATATAAGTATTTTAAGATATTTGGCGCCACATCGTAAAGAGCTGGGCTTGTAGTCCAAGTTAGTTTAAATTCGCCCCGATATTGGGAACCATAGAATAATTTAGAAGTGGCAAATGAATTTATCATCCATTGAACATTATCACCATCAGACATCACAATAGCAACATAGTGCTTCCCGTTTTCCGCTTGTATTTCGTCTTTTTGATGATTTATTTGTTTGATTGAATTCTCTCGCTCTAACGATGAATAAAATGACAAGTTGGTGCTCCAGTCGGCCGCGATGGTAATTTTAGAAAGAAGTGAATTCGCGGAAACGAAATTTACTTCATTTTTTGTCCAGCCAAAGACTGGAGCATTGGTTGTAGACCAATTATAGATCTCTTCTTTAATATTCTCCGAACCATCATAATAATCAGAATAGAAGCACATTGCTTTACCAGCAATAGAATAATCTCTTAAATCTAATCTTTCAGGATCTTGATGGATAAGATAGGTATTATTCAACTTATTTTTATAATTATTAAATACTCTTTGTGTATTCCAAGTACCATCAGTTGTATCAATTGACAATATGAGCCCATGCTCAATGGCATCTTGTTCTAATTCTTTGGAAACCATTAAAGCTTGGGTTGCGCCAGAAATTGTTGTCGCGTAATTGATAGTTTGATCAGAATAAGATACACCTTCCTCACCGATCAAATTATATAGCACATAGGAGTTTTCACCAATACAACTCCTAAATAGCGTCACTAATTCCCATGGAGACTTTGTTTCTATAGTTTCAATATTATAAGTCTCTTTACATTCATTAAGCCATAATTCGTCTTCCAGATCATTAATAATAAAGATACTCGAAACAGTTTGAGCTACGATTCCTTGTAAAGAAGAAACCATAATATACTGACTATCACTTAGATTTTTTCGTTCTATGGTGTAAATTATATCTTCATGTCCATCAACCCGATAAAAAATACCAGTCTTAGGTTCTAAAACCCGATCTTCTCTATTCCATTGTCTACATGAAGAAAAAAACACGCAAAATATTAATATAAAAATTATCAATAATACTGTTTTCTTTTCCATATGATTCTCCTGTCAATTACTCTTTTATGCCAGAAAAGTTTAGTCCATTGACAAATTTCCTTTGAAAAATACTATAAATAATAATAACCGGTAACATTGTCAATATTAAAGATGCAGACCTTAACACTGTTTCTTCAAATCCGCCGTTAGAGGCAAAATTCAATAGTTTTAGTTGAATTGTAAATAGGTCATCATTCCCAGTTATTAACATTGGCCAGAGATAATCATTCCATTGAGCTACAAAAGTTAAAATAGCATATGTTGACATAACAGGCAGTGACATTGGAAAGATGATACGGATAAGTATTTGCCACTCGTTGGCACCATCAATTTTTGCATGTTCTATGCAAGCATCTGGTATAGTGTTCATAAATGCTTTTACAAGAAATATTCCTGTAACATTAACAATGCCCGGTAAGATTAAACCACGAAACGTCGAAGTCCAATTTAATTGTGAGATCAATTGATAATTAGTGACCATTAACATTTCGCCTGGGACCATCATCGTTAACAATAGAACAAAATTGATTAGTTTTTTCCCTCTAAACTTCTTCTTGGCAGTTGCATAACTTACAAGAAGGATGATTATAGAGCTTAATATGATAAATGATACGGATACGATAATGGTATTAAGTGTTCCTTCTAGTAGTTCACCTTCTTTTATGGCTTGAATGTAATTTTGGAAATTCAAACTTTCAGGCCATAAATATATTTTCCCATCAATTGGATTAAATCCTTTTGTCGGTTGAAGAGAAGTAACAATTTTTAAATAAAATGGAAAAAGTTGCATTAACGCTAAAACACTCAAGAATATAACTATCAAAATAATAGCTATCTTTTCTTTCTTTTTTTTCTTCTTAAGAATAGCGCTATCCATTTATATTCTTCCTTCTTTTTTTGTGAGTTTTAGTTGAATCATTGTTATTCCCATAATAATCAGTAATGTTATGATACCAATACTACATGCGTAACCCATGTCAACTGTTGTGTTTTGATACATATACAGCATTATTGACATCGATGAATCAAGTGGACCTCCATTAGATACCAGTTGCATTGGGGCAATTACTTTTATACCACCGATAATAGATATGATTAAATTATAGGTAATGGCAGGCATTATGGAAGGAATATATATTTTCAATAATATTTGAACCGGAGTTGCACCATCAATCTGTGCCGCTTCCACCATGCCTTTATCAACTCCTTTTATGGCTACATAGTAGATAACCATTTGAGTAGAAAAACCAAATAAAGCAGGTATCAGCATTAATGAAAATAAAGACAATTTTTCATCATTATACCAAGCTAAACTATTACCTCCAAAGAATTGGATTATTGAATTCATAATTCCACTATCGCTAGGCGAAAAGATTAGTTTAGTAATATCTGCGCTTGTCACTGCGCTAGCAAGTGTTGGCCAAAATAATAGAGTTAAAAATATTTTTTGACCTTTTTTGAGCCTAGTAATCAGAAAAGCAACAAATAAGCCGAATATATTATTGAAAATCGTCATGACGGCTGTCCAAAGCAAGGTGTTGCCCATGGCTTTCCAAAAGGTTGCATCTTTTACTAGGCGTATGTAATTGTTTAGATTAAATTGAGAAATTTGTGATATGTCAACCGACAAATCTGTAAAAGAAAAATAAACGGCTCTTAAAAAAGCATATAAGAAAAAGATACACCACCACAACAGAGGAATAGCAAGCATTGTATAAGCAACTTTTTCGTCATGACGAAAAAATTTCTTTTTTTGCTTGATTCCCTCCATTATTTATACTCCCTATCGGTACTTTCTTGACATTGCTCTTGAGCATTTCGAATAGCCCTGTCAATATCATCGCTCGATGTTGCTTTAACACATAGATACAGCATATCTACAATTGCTTTTTCCATAGTAGGCCAAATCGCCGTTCCCGGTCTTGAAGTTACTTTTAACAATTGTTTGGCAAAAACACTTAAGACTTCATTTTCAGTATAATAAGGATCGTTCAAAGCTTCTATAGTTACTGGTAGTAAATTTTTTTCTTTAGCAAATGCTAATTGAAATTCTTTATTTGTAGTTAAATATTTAGCAAAATTATACGCTTCTTCTTTTTTAGATGATTTCTCAGCAACTACAAAGGAGTAAAGTCCTAAACCTGAATAATTATCATGGTTATCATCTAATTTTACCATTTCAGTAAATCCACAATTAAATAATGAAGACGCCCCGCTTACTTTAGAAACATTCCATGAACCCATTTCTATGAAAGCAATTTTGCCACTATAGAATTTCCCTTCTTCATATTCTGCCTGAGATGCAAATTTTGAAAGACCAACCCATTTATTGATTGCTTCTTTAACTTCTTGAGATTCTAAAAGCACTGTCCGATAATCGTCACTAACCATCTTACCCCCAAGACGCCCTACATAACTTGCAAATTCCATCGCTACAAATGTCTGGTTAATTGGTTGAGCAAATGCTGTGTAGCCAGCGTTTTGAACTTGTTCACAGGCATCTATTAATTCATCATAGGTTTTTGGAACATAAGTTACCCCGCTTTTTTCTAAGATATCTTTGTTGTACATAAGCACAACTGTATTAGCGGAAATTGGCAACCCATAATTTGCACCATTATATATGTTTGCGGCATAAACAGTTTCAGGTACCAAGCCCCTAACATCATTGTCGCTTCCCAAATCTGATAAATTGGCAAGTTGATTTTCTTTTGCCAATGCTTGTACATATACATGATCCAATATTGCAATATCAGGACGGCTGTTATTATCATTTAAGGCTATCTTATAAGCATCATAAACATCTAAACCAGCTTTTTTTATAATTTTAATCTCAATATTTGGATTTGATTCTTTATATTTTACTATACTATTTTCCATAATATTCTGTAAGTTTTTCCCAGAAGGCCACCAAACAGTAATCGTATTATTATCAGTTGTCTCATTACATCCAATAATAAATGGAATAATGGAAAGAAAAACTACAAAAACTAGAAGAAATCTTTTTTTCATAAACTATTAATCCTCTTCATTTGTGATAAATTTCAAAATTTCATCAAAATCATTGGCATAAAAATCACATAAACCTTTGGTGCCACTGGCTTCTATATTGCCGCCAGTAATTCCTATAGTTGTATAACCAGCGAGTTTTATAGAGCAAACGCCTGCTCCAGAGTCTTCAATACCAACTACATGATGTCTTTGTCTAAAAGGAATGTTAAGTCCAATAGTACAAGTTTCCGCATATAACCATGGGTGAGGTTTAGGGCTTAGTTCGCCAAGTGTTCCTACCTTGCCTTTTCCAAGGGGAAAGCCAGCAGAAATAGATGCATCATAAAACTCTTTGGGATCGCCCATATCCAACGTTTTGAAAGCAGATACAATTTCAGGCCAAGCTTTTTCATATAAGCCCGAAGTAACTAACCCGATTTTAATGCTTCTTTTTTTTAACGCAAGAAGAAATTCTTTGACTCTGTTTGAAGGAGTAAAAGCGTCCGCTTTTCCTCTTCCTTCCATAATTTCATTCATTTCATATTTTGTATGCATAAAATAGTATTTTCTTGCTTCTTCTAAAGATTTATCAGGGCAATACTTATTAATACAATATTGTAAATGTTCAGATACAGAATGGCCAGATACATATGGTTGATCTGCTTCTTCGAAGGTGAAATCATCACGACCTAATAAAGAACAAACTGTAAGTTGAATAATCCAAATCCAAAAAGATTCCGATTTTACAGAAGTTCCATCCAGATCCATTAAAACCGCTTTTACAGGTCTTTTCAATTTTGTATTATGAACAGGATAGTATGCCGGATAACCAATAGATGACTTGACATAAGCTATTGTATAGTTTTCATAACAGATAAATTCAACCTTTTTATCCCCTGTAGTGATTATGAATTTTACACCATCATGATTCTTTTTATGAAATCCATCACTACATGACTCAAGTTCTTTAAACCCATCTTCTTCTTTTAGAATTCCCAAGTTAAAAACATTGAATCTCTTCATGATAATAGTGCCTACAATTCAAATTTGATTGAATAAATCTTCTTTGGTTGTAAAATGAATTGAACTAGACCATCCTTCAGTACAAGATTTTCCAAAAATTGTTCATCCAAATCAACATGTGTTGCTTTCTTTAGTGGAAGTATCGTCTTTAAACTAACATTTTGAGAATCTTGAGTTACATTCCATATTCTAAAGATGATACCATTTCCATCAACTGATTGTTTGATTGCGGAAATCATAATACTCTTGTTTTGTTGTTCAAACGCGATAAAAGATGCATGGTCTGGTAGGTCACCTTCATAAGGAACACCTTGAACGGCTTTCAGTGGAACTTTAAATGCATAGGCTTTTTGAAGGACATTGCCTTCAAACCAGTTACCTTTATGTGGATATATTGCATATTCATACTCAATTTTACCAAAAGAATGTTGACCAGTATATTTGTCTAGTTCTTCTTTCGTCATACGAGAATTTGCGGTCATATATGCTCTTTGAGTGCGAATTAAAGTTATTTTCAAAATCCTTGTTTGATCATCTTCAACTTCATATTCTCTTAAGCCTTTTGAAAAGAAGGCGAAGCCTACATTGCCATCTGAAATATCAACGAAGTTTTGCATAGGTTGGAAAGGAAAGAACCCTTCAAAGTTATCTAAATGATTGCGCCATTTAATTGTTCTGCTTGCGATATCCCATGCTGATTCACTATCGGCAAAATTTGCATCTTTAACATAGGTAGGAAAATTGACACATAATTTATGATCGCGAATCTGATTATCTAGTTTTGTATTAATTTTTAGTATATGACTATCTTTTTCTAGGGATAATGTAGACTCAATTTTTAATTCTTTTAATGCGCGAGATCGGTCATGTCCATCGATGGAAGCATCTTCTGGCAACATTAAAGATAATCTAATTCGATAAATCCCTCGTAATTCATTAGATTCCAGCATATCTATTTGAGCATTCGCGCCGAGAGATGTATAAATACAATTTGTTTTTGTCGGTAAACTTACATGGGCAGAGCCAACTTCGCCTGAATCAGAAAAATAATGAAGATTTTTCATTTCATGCTTAGTGCATTTATCAATCATATCAAACGTGCCATTTGAATGAATGACAATTTTTAAATATGCATTTTCTAATATTCCATTAGATCTTGCAATTAGTTTTCTGTTATCTATAATTTCTGGATCATAAGCATAAATTGGACCTCTAGGACGCAACGCAAAAGTAGCATAGCCTAAGGAAGGTATTTTTACTTTGACTAATATATGGCGACGCTCAACGTTGAATTTTATTGCTTTTGTATCCATTTTTCTTTCAACAGCAATAGATGCTTTATCTTTTGAAAGTTCAACAGAAGGTATTACGCAACCATTATTATCCACGATATCATAGAATAACCCTAAATCTGAACAACCTCCAATACCATTATCCGTTACTTCAGTAACGCCTTCAGGGGTATCGATGACTAATTCTACTACCTCATCTTTTTCAAAAGGAAGGGTATTGAAAATTGTAATAGTATGATCTTCTTCTTTAAAATTTTCTTTAGTATTTATATATTTGTAAAGGGCTATCACTGATCTATTAGTTACTTCTTCCGCAACAGTTTTCGCTAGTGAAAAATTATACATCATATCTTCATGTGCTCTATCAACAGCAGCCCCACAAATAGAATCATGGGCATGACATTTCAACAAGTATTCCCATGCTCTATCGATATTGGTTGTAGGGTAGTTAATGCCTAATGTTTTAGCGAACGATGCAAGAGGCTCAGCTAGATATATTAAATTATTTTCACAATCATCATTTAAAATTTTTATTTTAATTCTGGAAGAATGGGTAGCCCCGAGTAGCGCATTGAAATTATTATACTCCATGGTTGTATTACGTAATTCGCCTTTATGAGTGGCACAAATGTATTCTCCACTTTCTGCAAGTTTAGTGATCTTATCCATATATTCATCCATTGTAACTTGCTTGATAACAACATCATCATACACTTTATTCATTTCTTCAATTAACTCAGGTAAATATAGATAAGGTTCATCGTTATCTTCTAAATTTAAAGCCAATATTTCATTTCCAATTTTATAAGGTTCTGCTTGGGCAAGCAAATCATCAAGTGCTTTTTTATGAACTATCGGATTATGAATAAAATCAAAGTCTTCATGAAGAAGTGTAAAGGCTTTCTCATAAGATTTTAGATCAGCCATATGAACAGGAATTTGGTTTTTATCATAAGTGTAAGTCAAATCTTTTATACCTTTACCTAGGACTGCCGGTCCATGAACATAGAAGAACCAATTAGTTCTGGTCACTTCATCAAATGTCCTCAAGGTTAGAATTTCTGAACCGTCAGGAGCTCTCCATCTAAAGAGGGGCGTTAAAATATGCTTATTTGTGCCGCGATAAAAAATAGCATTATTTATTTTGAAACCTCGATATAATTGGGGTAATTGGCTTGGTTGGCCATATGAAGTTGCAGTATATCCCGAATTCATGCCTCCCCCAAATTCTTTGGCCATTTGATGTCCCCAGAGTAAGTTTCTAATTAATGACTCAGGTGCGACCGTATTCGTCTCAGGTAATGTGTACCAATTAACAATTATCAATTTCCCTGCTTTAATTAGTTTTTTGATTCTTGTCTTCATTTCTGGCTTTATCGACAAATAGTCTTCGAGTACAATTGTTCCTCCATCAATACAGTAGTATTGATAAGATTCCTTTGTTTCAAGGACGTCTATGACACTATCCATCAAATCAACTAGACGAAGTTTGCTTTGTTCAGCAGTGTGTCTCCATTCTCTGTCCCAGTGGGTACCATTGATTAAATTAACAGTCTTCTTTCCCATGATTTCTCCTTGTAAAAGTTAAATGTAATAATTCAATTTATGTAGCATAAAAAACGTTTGTAAAGAAAACCGGTTTTCTTTAACTAAAAAATTATAAAGTTGTAATAGAAACTTTCATGTCTCATTATACAACATAAAAAAATGTTTGTAAAGAAAAACGGTTTTCTTTACTAAAAAAAATTTTAATGTTATAATGAAAATTAAAGAAAGGAGAAAAATATGACGTTAAAAGTAGTGAAAAACGATAGTTTAACACCTGAAGAAAAAGTATTGTTTATATCGCTTCAAGGAATTGTAAATCGAAACAAACCGATCTTATATTTAGATATTGATAATTATCTCGATTATCTTAATGAAATTGAATTTGAGTATGTCACTTTGGAAGAAGCATTAACCAAATATCGAGATTACTATCATGGTTATACTTTGTTTGATTTCACCATAGGAGATATTTCGATTAATCTCTCAGCTACCATCGCTTCAGCTTTAGATTATCTTAGTTTGCCAACTTCATTAGGTTATTTAGTTGATAAGCTAGGATTAAATAATTTTGTTGATTTGAGATGTTTGAAAGGTGATTATATAGATAAACAAGAGAAAATATTTGACAAGTATCAAGCTTTGTTGCGTAAAGATGGGCTTATTCATCAAGTTACTGAAAAGGATAATTATCACATTTCTCTTAGAGATTATGGTATTGCTAATCGTTGGTTTTGTTTCTATACCGACAAAGGGGTAAAAGCCAAACAATTTAGAGAAAAAGTCTTAAATTGGGCAAATAGAAATATTCCCATTTACGGGTGGACAACAGACGAAATTGATTTTGTAAACGACATCTCAAAGCATGGTAATTATATCATTCCCTCTGATTGGAGTTGTAATCATTCCGCTTTAGATAAGTTTCCAAGTGTCAAGTTGAAACAAAAAGAAATCAAATATAATATAATCGACAATAAGCACTATCTCACAATTGTGGTGAGTGATGGCGATAATGTGCAATGGTTAGAAAGAGATTTTTCTACAACTTCATCTTTTGGTCAACGAATTGCTACTGATGAAAAATATCCTATTGGTTGGACAATTGCTCCATCAATGGTTAACATATGTCCAACAGTAATTGAGCGTCTTTACAAAATGGGGGAAAACAATTATTTTATTTCAGGTGCTAGCGGTGCGGGATATATGAATCCATGTGCTTTTCCAGAATCTTTGTTGGACGATTTTTGTAAAAAAACTAGTGAGTTAATGAGCAAATGTGATTTGAATGTTGTTACACTATTGGATAATCTGGAAAATGAAGATAAAATACATAAAGTAATCAACAAATATGCAAAGAATGATAATTTGATAGGTGGAATATATGAACTGGACCCTTCAAAATATGAAGGTGGCAAGGGAAATATATATTTTGCCAGCAACGGAAAACCGTTTGCTAGTGTCAGGGTTAGCTTTTGGTCGCCCGATGGAATGAAAAGTAGTGTGACAGAGGAATGGATTCAAAGTATTGCGAATAAGATAAACGCCTTTAAAGTTGACAAAAAATCAAAAGAAGGCTACACTGTCTTAAATGTTCATCCTTGGTCTACAACAATTGAAGACTTAGATAAACTAGTATCTTTACTTGAAAATCATGTTCAAATTATTAAAGTTGATGATTTTTTGCGTTTGATAAAAGAAAATGTAGAACATAATAGGGGGTAAACGTGGTTACTATTGTCGATATTGCATCTAGGGCACATGTTGCAAAATCAACAGTGAGCAATGTGTTAACGGGGAAAAAGTATGTGAGTCCCGAAATCACTAATAAGGTCATAGAAATATGTAAAGAATTAGACTACCAGCCTAATTTTTATGCAAGTGTTTTGTCAGCTAAAGCGAAAACAAATATCATTGGGTTATTTTTGGAACAATCCGCAACAGAAAAGTATAAAAGGTTTTATTCGCCTTTAATTGAGTCTGTTTTAACTACTGCATCAAATTACAACTATAATTTGATAATCTATAGTGGATTAAATTCTAATGATACTACTGTAAAATTGAAAGAGGGAAAATCGCCAATAGATGGCGCAATAATTCTATCTCCCACAATTAATGATAGCCGAATCATGGAAATCAGTAAAAAATATATTCCTTTTATTCTAATTGGACATCCTGGTTTTCAAGCTGACATAAATTACGTTGACACTGATAATGTTGGATTAACCAAATCAATTGCGCTTGCTATGATTAAACAGGGCTTTGATAATTTGTGCCTGATTAACTCCAGCGAAGACCTGATCATATCAAAAGAAAGAAATGAAGGGTTTATTGAAGCTTTTAGAGAATACCCTGATTATCAATACAAAATTTATCATAGTAAAGAATCGACATATGATGATGCCTATGTTTTTTCGCTTGAAGCTCTCAACGAAGGGGCAAAAGGATTCATTACAGCCTCCCCTTCGGTTGCATCTGGAGTGTATAAATCATGCCAAGAATTGAATAAAGAGATTGGCAAAGACGTGGTTGTTTTTTCTCTTGGTTATGATGCAATAAAAGAATTGAAACCTCGTTTAAGTTATGCTTCGCAAGATTATTTTCAGTTTGGTAAATTGGCAACAAAAAAATTGCTTGAACATATCAATGGGAAAAAGACCATCACAAAAGAAATGATCAAAAGTTCGCTTCACATTCACCAATCATTTAAAATTGAAATTCCAGAATATTAACATTTTGTTTTTGCTGTTTTTCTAATATCAAAAGAGTTGATGAACCATTACTGATTTATTATTTTTTAATCAAGAGCGCACTTATCTTTATTATTGGTATAATTATCAATGCTAAAGTATATAAACACGCATATATTATTACTGAGTTCGAATGGGAAATCGGCTAAAATCATGTTTTCAAAATTATAATAATACAAACTAAAACGTTAAAATTGTTTTATGTTTTACCGTTTTTTTTAATACAAAATATCTCCAAATGGCAAAAAATAATGAGTGCTTTCCGAGCAAAAAACTACCTATTAACGCGCTTTTCTATTTGATCACTAGATTTTCTAAATTTGCACATTATATAAGTCCGGAGGCGGTATTGTTCATGCAATGTGTTGCACATGCAACACATTATTGCCCTTATTTTTTATATCCTTACGAATCACAAGAAAAAGCACGGCACATAATCCCACAACTGCTATGCTATCAATTATGAATAGAGATATTCCCTAGATCGGTATCTGAACCCCATTCTGATATGATATCTCCAAAGTAGACACATGAAATAAACAATTACCGACAGTAATCTTCCCCTTAACAACCGATAGTGTATCATCATTCTCCGATCCTCGGTGAATTGACAAAACCACTGAAGATTCTCTGCTTTTTCATCATTGTCTTTTGCGATCATTAATTAAGATGGGAATCATCATAATGCCGCTAATACGTCAATTAATAAGTCAAAATCATAAAACAGAGCATATTAATGACCGGTTGGAATGTTATTACTACAAACAATCCCTGTGATTGAACAAATCTCATATAATAATGATTATTTTATGGCCGATTTGACAAAAATTAGAACAACACATTTAATTTTTAAGATAATAATGTGTTATGATTAGATATAAGGATAAAAATAGAACACTTGAACCTAATTTCTTTATAAGGAGTGTGTTTGATTTGAAAAAACAAGTTACTAATCCATTTTTGCCCAGCTATGAATACATCCCCGATGGCGAACCCTATGTCTTTGGCGATCGGGTATATTTGTTTGGCTCGCATGATCGTTTCAATGGTAAAACCTTTTGTATGAACAATTACGTTTGCTGGTCGGCGCCAGTCGACGATTTGACCGACTGGAAATACGAAGGCGTGATCTACAATAAACTTCAGGACCCTTTGGTGCACAGCAATTCTCGGAATATGTATGCGCCCGATGTCCAGCAAGGAAGCGACGGGCGCTATTACCTTTATTACTTCTTTGATTTCAGCGGCGTTATTTCCGTTGCCGTATCGGATCGTCCTCAAGGTAAATACGAATTTTACGGGCATGTCAAGTATCCGGACGGTACGCTCCTCGGTAAGAAAAAAAATGATCCGTTCATGTTTGACCCCGGGGTATTGGTCGATGACGATCATCGTGTTTATCTCTACACCGGTTTTTGTCCAAAATTTCTCACTCGGGTATTTTTGTTTGGCCGAGGAAAACTCGATGCCAGCTATGTTACGGAATTAGAGCAAGATATGCTAACTGTAAAAGTGAAACCAAGCCGGGTTGTCATTCAAAATAAATCAGATACGGAAAACAATCTAAAAGGCCATGATTTTTTTGAGGCTGCTTCCATCCGAAAAATCAATGATGTCTATTACTTTATCTATTCATCGGAGAAAAATCATGAGTTATGCTATGCAACTTCACCTTCCCCGAAGGGACCGTTTGTTTATGGAGGAACCATCATCAGCAACGCGAATATCGGTCTGAACAAAGAGAATCCTGACTTCGCTACATTCTACTATGGCAACAATCACGGTAGCATTGCAAAAATACTAGATAAATGGTATGTCTTTTATCACCGACAGACGAACCGGCATGAATACTCCCGCCAAGCTTGCGCGGAAAGTATCACCCTTGACAAACATGGTGAAATCCGACAGGTGGAGATGACCAGTTGCGGTTTGAATGGAGGGCCATTACAGGGGAAAGGGACCTATTCCTCGCATATTGCCTGCCAGTTGTATGCAAAAACAGGTGCTTCAAGTTATAGCCCCTTGGTGTTGTTCAAGTGTTTGAGAAAGCATCCATATTTAACTCAAATCGGAGAAGATAGAGAAGACAACCCCAATCAATACATTGCCAATATTCGCCATGAGTCTGTTGTTGGCTATAAGTATTTTATGTTTTCCAAACTGAAAAGCATCGCCATTGAGATTACCGGCAAAGGCGAGGGAAAGGTTGAAGCCTATACCGATCTAGCTCATCCGGCAATCGCTGTAATTGATGTGTCTGTCAATCACAAAGCACAGACTTTCTCTGCCAAGACAAAGGCAATAAGTGGTACGCATCCCTTATATTTCAAGTATTTTGGCAAAGGATATATCGATTTGATTAGCTTTACCTTGGCATAAAAATCAGTTAAATGACATCAAATTCCGATTCTGTATTAAAATTAATCCAAAGATGCGGCTTTGACACATAATGAGTGTAACTGTCGCATCTTTTTGATGTGAAAACAAATTGTATTAGCTTACAAAAAAGGAAATCCTTTTTCAGTATGAAAAAGGTCTGATATATTCAGACCAACACTTTTCATATAGCAAGGGACTCCTAAAAACATACAATGAACATAATAATTTAAAGTGCACACCTCTTACTAATTTTTGCACACTATAAATATATCATTAATTTAAAGTGTTATTATTTATTCTATTTCAGTTCTTAGTATAAAAGTTTCTGGTAAATGATATATTTCTTTTTTTAAGAATAAGGGATAAAGATATTCATCCTCAAGCCTTTCAAAATCTAACTATTCAAATACATGCTTATGTTTAGATTCAATACCTTTAAATTTATTTCCTCTATCTAATAAATCGGCATTACTAATATCAATTAAAATATATATTCCAAGCTCATGTGAATTAACTTTTGTTACATCATCAATGAAGAATGCTTGGTTAAACCATAATGGTCTTTCAATTTTTGCATCTATACCTATTTCTTCTTTTATTTTAGTTTTCTTAATACTGCATCTTCTACAGTTTCACCAAACTGTGCTCTACCACCAGGTAGATAGAAATATGGTGAATTTTCATCATGCATTGCAAGTATTTTATTATTATGAATAATGACCGCACAAGCACGATAATTAAATCTACAATTATCTAAATTAAATGATAAATCTTTAGTCATTTTACGCTCCTAACCTTATGCTATTGTTGTTTATTTAGTAAAAATAAATATGTATCTTCTGATTCAATTAATAAATCGTAAATTATCTTAATGAAGTCAGTATAATCATTCGTAATATGTGCTTTATCTAATGCATCATAATACTCAGCTCTATTCTCATTTTTTATAATAACAGCTGGATATCCATTTTTAATAAGTTCAAAATTTAGTAGTAATCTTGCAGCTCTACCATTTCCATCAACAAATGGGTGTATTTTTACAAACTCTCCATGTAAATAGCAAGCTCTTATAACAGGATGTAAATCTGACCATAATTTATATTGCTCCATCAGTTTTTGCATCTCAAATGGTACATTAATATACATTGGTGGTATATGCTTAGCTCCACTAATTAATACATTTTCTTCTCTATATTTTCCAGCATTAAAAGAATCTATCCCTTTTAGTATTAAATGATGTATGGACTTAATTACATATTCGGATAATTCTTCTTTATTTTGAACTAAATCCTCAATAAATTCTATTGCTTCCTTATGATTAATTGTTTCAAGATGATCTTTGAGCGATTTTCCTTTTACTGTTATACCATTTTCAAGCACAACTCTAGTTTCAGATAACGTCAATGTATTTCCTTCTATTGCATTTGAATTATAAGTCCATTCAACCACAAGTTTGTCCTTTAGTTGTCTAATCATATTAGATGAAAATGGGCGACAAGAATCTATTATATTTTTCTTTTTATCAATCAAATCAAATGAAATATCATTATAAATTAAATCAGATTTGTGCTTAAATCTTTTATCTATCGGCTTTACTGCATCACTTGGTATAAACCAAGTCTTACCAATTTTCTTGGCTCCATTAATTCTTCCGGCTTGACATAAAAGCCTAATACGTCTTTCATTTATATTCCATTTAATTGAAAATTCTTTAACTCCTTTATAATCCATATCATCATCTCCATCATACCGATATCGGTATAATATATAGTACAATGTATTTTTGTTTTTGTCAACATTATACCGATATCGGTATAGTAATTGATTTTTTTGATTAATATTTCAATATTAAAATTTCTATCATTTTGCAATGTTAATTTGTATAAAATGAAATAAAAAACTCTGACACATTGTATCAGAGTACAGTCTGTAGACAAACAAGTCTTTCAGTAGAGATACTGGGGGACTTTTTGTATTTTGGGACGGAATAATGTGAAAAAACAAGAAATATAAGCAGTGATCCGCTTGAATTCTTTGTTTGTTTCCGTAACGAAAAGAGCCAACTTCTTGAGGTTGGCCGCAGCGAACACAATCAAGTTGCGATCATGGTTTTTCTTTAACCCCCGCAGATGTGTGAAGCCGAGACAATGACACATCTTCGCTTGGGCGAATGTTCGCTCCCGTTGTCTCCAGTCCTGTCACATAGCCGTTTTCATCAACCGCCGTCTTGACACTGTATGCCAGTTGTTTCTCTTTTTCTCCCTTTTGAAACATCCCTGAATCCGGATCGACGTTCGATATCGTCACGGCTTTCTTTCTGCCAAAATCAATCGCTTTCTTTCCTTCTTTTGCGCGTTCCTCGTTTATTTCCCGATGGAGTTCTCTCACATATTTATGATAGTCCTCCTCAATGTATTCGTGATGGATGTTTCGTTTGTTCGCATAGGCTTTGATATGTGTCGAGTCGACGAATATCGTTTCCTCTTTCACAAAACCCTGTTCAATCAATTGATACAATATAGTCTTGAAGATCTTATCGAACAGATTGTTCTCGGCGAAGCGTCTGACATAGTTTTTTCCAAATGTCGAAAAGTGGGGGATCGTCTCTGTGAATCCGGATCCCAAAAACCAGCGATACGCTACGTTCACTTCGATATCCTTGATTGTCTGTCTCATTGACTTGATGCCAAACAGGAACTGGATGAACACTATCTTTACAAGCACAACCGGATCAATTGATGGTCTTCCGGTTGTCTCTGAATATAAGTCCTTAACCAAGTCTCGCACAAACTCAAAATCAATTACGCTCTCTATCTTGCGTACAAGGTGTTTCTCAGGTACCATTGATTCGATGCTTATCATTTGGATGTTATTCCGGCTTGTATCGCTTTTCTTCGTCATCATTTGGCATCACTTGTCGTCATTCTACCCTTTTATTATATGCTTGTATATAGCAATTTCGAAACTCGCGTTAACTTGTGGATAACTCAAAAAAAATATTCCTTTTTAGGATACTTTGTCTGTAGTCTGAAGCAGATTTTTCTATCAGAATCTGCTATCTTATCTGGTCGAGACGATGGGATTCGAACCCACGACCTTTTGGTTTCGAACTAAAATCATATATGATTTAGATGGCCAAATCTGGCCATTAAAAGTTAGTCTCTTGTATTTTGACACCCATTATATTTTAAACGAGATATCATATCCATTAAGTTGCTCAATTGCACAAACAACGAAAACATAACCTGATGATTTGAATCGTAGTTAATATCGCACATGGTTTAAATCAAAGGAAAAAGGACTGTGAAGCCCATAAAGATATTTCAATCTTCATTTACTCACAGTCCTTTTATGTTTTACGCTTTTTTCACAAAACGAAATGAATCATTTTTGTTAGTTTATGAAACATTACAACAACTTTATCATTTTCATAGGCTAACGATTGTTATGAAAGTAATAGTTTTTTAGTCGGCGACCCATTTCGCATATAGTGTGATGTTTGCGGCCGGCATAGTTGTGAATACATATTCTGTCGTAAATGCTACATCACTATACCATCCATCAAGTGTATACCCTTCTCTTGTTGGAGCATACTCAGTCAATGCCTCGTTATAATCGAATGTTTCTGTTTCAAAAGAGAAATTCCCTCTAAAGATGCTTTCTGTAGGTGTGGATCTATCGGCCGTTGAACCATCGCCAAGTTGACCGTTATTGTTTGACCCCCACATAAGAACTCTGCCTGAGGAAGTAAGAGCTGAGGAATACATATTTCTCAACGATAAGGAGACAATTGTTTCTCCTTCGCTTAAATCGAACCCTGAGGTGATCTCTGTTGGGGTGGATCTATTGTCTGTTGTGCCATCACCAAGTTGACCGTTATTGTTTGATCCCCACATGAAGACTCTGCCTGAGGAAGTAAGGGCTGAAGAATGATAACTTCCTAACGATACAGAGACAATCGTTTCTCCTTCGCTCAAAGCGAACCCTGAAGTGATCTCTGTTGGGGTGAATCTATTGTCTGTTGTGCCATCGCCAAGTTGACCAAGATCATTTTGCCCCCATGTGAAGACTCTGCCTGAAGAAGTAAAGGCTGAAGAATGCATAGCTCCAAACAATACAGAGACAATCGTTTCTCCTTCGCTCAAATCGAACCCTGAGGTAATCTCTGTCGGGGTGAATCTATTTTCTGTTGTGCCGTCGCCGAGTTGGCCATATCGATTATGTCCCCACATAAACACTCTGCCTGAGGAAGTAAGGACTGAGGAAAAATTACCCCACAATGACACAGAGATAATCGTTTCTCCTTCGCTTAAATCGAACCCTGAGGTGATCTCTGTTGGAGTGAATCTATTTTCTGTTGTGCCGTCGCCAAGTTGACCATATCGATTATGTCCCCACATAAACACTCTGCCTGAGGAAGTAAGGACTGAGGAAAAATTACCCCACAATGACACAGAGACAATCGTTTCTCCTTCGCTCAAATTGAACCCTGAGGTGATCTCTGTTGGAGTGGATCTATTTTCTGTTGTGCCATCGCCAAGTTGACCAAATCGATTATCTCCCCACATAAAGACTCTGCCTGAGGAAGTAATGGCTGAGGAATGCATATTTTCAATCGATACAGAGACAATCGTTTCTCCTTCGCTCAAATTGAACCCTGAGGTGATCTCTGTTGGAGTGAATCTATCGTCTGTTGTGCCGTCGCCAAGTTGACCAAATTGATTATCTCCCCACATGAAAACTCTGCCTGAGGAAGTAAGGGCTGAGGAATGCATAGTTCCAATCGATACAGAGACAATCGTTTCTCCTTCGCTCAAAGCGAACCCTGAAGTGATCTCTGTTGGGATGAATCTATTATTAGTTGTGCCATCGCCAAGTTGACCAAAAAAATTTCGCCCCCATGTGAAGACTCTGCCTGAGGAAGTAAGGGCTGAGGGAGAATTATCCCCCAATGAGACAGAGACAATCGTTTCTCCTGTTTCTAACCAGTTATCGAAATTGTCAAATATGAAATAGTTAATGTTATACTGATTGATTCTCCATTTCGCATAAAGTGTGATATTTTCAGCTGGCATAGTTGTGAAAGTATATATTGTCGTAAGTGATTCATCGCTATACCATCCTCTAAATGTATAGCCTGTTTTTGTTGCCATTGGCCTTCTTACTGTTGTTCCAAAATTTCGTGTTATGCTCGCAACCGGTGAACCCCCGTTACTTTCAAAAGAGATAGTGTATTGATTGACTGTCCATTTCGCATAAAGTGTTATATCTCCCGTTGTTCCTTGTGGAATTTCTGTTATCTGTGAACCCGTTAGTTCCGCATTATTAAACCAACCATTAAACGTATTACCTTCTTTTGTTGGATCAGCCAATATAATTTTTGCTGTTTCAATAGTGTAGTCTGATGGGTTGGCTCCATTGATCCCATTATCTAATACATATGTGATTCCATATATGATTGGATTCCATTTCGCGTATAATGTGATATTTTCTGCAGGCATAGTTGTGAATCTATACGCTGTAGTAAGCGATTCATCGCTATACCATCCATCAAATGAATATCCTTCTTTTGTTGGATCCGTCGGTTTCGTTACGGTTGTTCCTATATTTTGGGTTATGCTTGCAACCGGTGAGCCCCCGTTACTTTCAAAAGAAAGAGTATATTGCATACAAATCCATCTTGCAACTAATTCTAAATCTTGTAGAACAGGAAATACATGTGAAAACTGGACATCATTGGGTCCGTTCCCCGTGAACCAGCCAGCAAACAGATAGCCTTCCCTTGTGATTACAGGCAAGATTATTGATTTACCCTTTTCTACCAAGATATCCGAAATTTCACTTCCGCCTGCCGAATCAAAGGATACTCTGCATTTGTTTAGTGAATAGACAGCTTTTACTACTGTGTTTTCTTTAATTTCCGTAAACGCTTTGTCCCAATTACTGAAAGTGTATCCGTCTTTAACCGGTGGTTCCGGTGCTGTTGCGGCTTGTCCATATGTTACTAGTTGAACATCAATCAAATATCCTTGATCATCTTTAAACTGAACTGTATAGACATTTAGTATCTTCCCTAGGTTTTTTTCACTACCATCGCTTAAAGTAATGACCAGTTCTCCTGATTGATTGATTTCGGCATCTAATATGCCGACTCCTTGTTCTCCTTCCGGACCGATCATGGAAATTAGTGGGATTAGGTTATTCCATTCTTCCTCATCAGTGTATTTCCATTGGACATATCCCTCTGACACATTGAGGACAACTGACCTCCCGTCATCTCCTTTCGGACCTCTGACTGTCTCCAGCCAGTCTTCATAAGTGCCGCTAAAAGCGCCAGATTCTGAAGCTAAATTATAGATGTGCTTTAGTTTGACCGTCAACTCGGTATCCAGAGCCTTGGTTGTAATTTGAGTTGTAGTAGTTACCCCCGATGTTGTCGGCACCGTCGTTGTCGGCGCGGTTGTTGTCGGCGCGGTTGTTGTCAAAACTGTTGTGCTTTGGGTCTGAGAATCTGTTTGTACATCTGTCGTATAGTCTGTTGTCTGTTGTTGTGGTAATGTGAAATCTGCACATGCTGTCATAAACAAAAGAGTAAAAATGGCTATAAAAATCATCAATTTCTTCATGCCTGGTCTCCTCCATATACTATTAATTTTTTATTTAAAAACGTTGTTACTGTATTACTAACCTTATTATTACCATATATATATCACAATTTCAACCGTTCAACCATTATTAACAGAAATTCAAAAGCTTGCTATATAGGTATCTTATAATGAAATATCAAAATATCGAATTTACAATCTGATCATTTGATGACGCCTATTCTAGCGCCTATTACATCTCATTGCTATTTTGTGAATATTTCCCTAAAAGCATCAAGTATAATAACAAAAAATGGTCGAGATGATGGGATTCGAACCCACGACCTCTTGGTCCCGAACCAAGCGCGCTACCAAACTGCGCTACATCTCGACCTGGCGGAAGAGGTGGGATTCGAACCCACGCGCCCTTGCGGACGACTGCATTTCGAGTGCAGCTCGTTACAGCCACTTCGATACTCTTCCAAAAAACAAACCCTATGCACGGCATAGGGTGTCTATGCAACTGGAGCAGGTAAAGGGAATCGAACCCTCATATTCAGCTTGGAAGGCTGATGTTCTACCATTGAACTATACCTGCGAGAAATCGCAAAATTATGATATCACAAAGACCAGTCGGTGTCAATAATAACATACTATGTCAATCGGCTTTCTCAACCGCTCTGAGTTTAGCGCTGTGAGCGCGATTGTTGGCCAGAATTTCAGCTTCCGAAGGTTTGATTACACGCTTTGTAAGCAGGTTCAAAGGCGGTGTTTCTTGGACGATGACGGGAAGGCCTTTGGGGATCGAAACGGTAGACTTTTCCTTGAAAATCGTCTTGACGATCCGATCTTCCAGGGAATGGAAAGTGATCGTTACCAGCCTGCCGCCCTTCTCAAGCAAATCGATAGCTTCGATGAGAGTCTCTTGAAGGACGTTCAGTTCATCGTTAACTGCGATTCTCAAGGCTTGGAACGTTTGTTTTGCCGGATGCCCTTTCTTTCTTAGAATTCTTTCCGGTAGGGCACTTTTGATCACTTCGACGAGTTGCAGAGTCGTTTTGATCGGCGAAGCGCTTCTTGCCTGGACAATTTTTCTCGCTATCGGACGGCTAAAGGGCTCCTCTCCATAACGAAACAAGATCTCTGCCAGTTCTCTCTCCGTGTACTGGTTGACGATCATGAAGGCGTCAAGCGTGTTATTCTCGTCCATCCGCATGTCGAGCGGACCGTCGTGTTGATAGGAGAAACCCCTCTCAGGAATATCGAATTGGAACGAGGAAACGCCGAGATCGAAAAGGATGCCGTCGACTTTGTCGACTCCATTGTTTGTCAAATGATGACGAAGCGAACGGAAGTTGTCATGGATATAAATGATGTTGGTGTACTTGCCAAGTCTTTTCTTTGCCCGCTCAATGGCATAACGATCCTGATCGAAGGCAAAAAGCCGCCCCTGATCGAGCCGCTTGAGAATCGCCTCGCTGTGGCCGCCCCCGCCCAGGGTCATATCGACATAGATGCCATCCGCCTTGATATTCAGATACTCAATCGCTTCGGCAAGCATAACCGGCACATGTTCGCTCACAAAAATCACCACCGGTATTATAACATGATTTGCCAAAAGAAAAACGCTGATCCACAGCGCTTCTTTTCTTTCACTCTTTTTCCGTCTTCTCAGCTTTTGGCTCTTTAACAAATTTTCCCTTGTAGTAGCCACATTTCCTGCAAACTTGATGAGAGAGCGTCATTTCTCCGCAATTCGGGCAAACAACCATTGCAGGCACGTTCAACTTGAAGTGAGTTCGTCTCTTCCTCTTTACGGATTTGCTTACCTTGCGAAATGGTACAGCCATGATTTCACCTCCTAATAATCACATTTTTTTGTCAGTTTAGCGAAAGGGTTATCATTCAGTTTCTCGTTTTCATCCAATTTGACAATTTCTTCCCGGTAGTGGTCATAAGCATTCTCGCTGACGGCCCGCATAGGCTTCTCGACGAGGATTTCCGCAAAAATGTAGGGATCAAGGTCGATCGTCATGCCTTCCACAGGCAACATATAGTCTTCAGTTTGTTTTAAGGCGAACGTCAGTGAAGTCTTGAACGACAAGGGCACCTTGACTTCTTCGAGCGTCAGCGCACAAAGCATTGTCAAACCACAGGTGATCTCAAGGTCGAAGGTGAAAATCTCATCGTCATGGTCGACCTGAAAACTGCCGCAGACGACAACCGGTGAGATCCCGACAAGATCGGGAAAATCATCGTTAAGACAATTATCAGCGTCAAATACATAGGCAATACGATTATCAGTCCGGTAATGCTTGATGAGTTCCAGCACCGAATATTTCATGGTATCACCCCGCACAGCAGGTAAATTATACTTGTTTTTAAAAACAAAGTCAAGGAAAAATCCTTAGTAGCGGTTCACTTCCGGGAAGGAGTGAAGATGCTTTTCTCCAAAGACAAAGAAACCTTCTTTTTCATGCTTGCCAAGCGCCCCAAAGATTCGGCTTCTGATCTTAAGATATCTTAGAATTTTACCAAGATCCTCTCCACTGGCAAACTGGCTTTCATGACACATAATCGTGTGTTTGCGGCAATGGACATACGTCTTATCGAGAACTATGAACCTGTTGGCGCGGTGAGTAAAGTAGAAACAAAGATTGCGAAGGCGGAAGTTGTGCTCTTTTTCTTTGGGAATCATCCCGACGTTATCCCGGTAGACAAGCGGATACCCACAAAAAAACGTGGCTGTTTTGACACTGTTGTCCCGGAGTCTTTATGACCGCAACCGCGATGATCAAAAAGTAAACCTTTTCCCAAGTTTCACCAACTTGGCCACGGTTCCGCCGACTCCGATCTCGATATAATATGGATGGGCTCCGACAAACAGATACCTGTTTCCGGAGAAAGAATTTTAAATGAAACACGGTTTTTGGTTGTTTTTACATTTCTAGAACCGCATGAAATCAAGTTTTTCCGAGTGTAGCGTTTTGTTTGACATCAAGGGTTTAAAGGCTTAGGGTAAAACAAATTAGAAATTTGATGTACAGTAAACACCTATTATTTTTCGAGATATTGAACTCATTTTGATGCAATCATAAATTAGAATTGACCGATTTGTACTACAAACGCATGTTCTTCCCATGGCTGAAGTGTTATCACGGTTGGTCCTAAGCTCCTATGCTGATTGTATATGTCATTAAAGTATTCTTGCGGTGCCTTCATATAAAACTCAATTTCACAACCAAATACGGTTTATCTGTCTCATTAACATATCCGTCGCTTATTCCCAAAAACACCGAATTATTGAACAAAGACATCCCGACCAATGGATTCCCGGATTTAGAAGATTGTGAAAAATCAAGGCGCCAACCAGCACCGATAAATATTTGAGTTGTTTTATGTGGGTCATCACAAGCTAAAATTGGTCGAATCACTGTTGTTCTTCTTTCTCGTTCTAAGGTTTCAAACAAGTTACAGGAACTACATAAACTCCATCTTTTCTCCGGTAGGCAAACGGAGCTTTGGCGCACAAAACAAGCATAAAAGAAGGTTCTTTCATTTTGTTTATATCTATCTTTGAGGCCAGATCTTTCAGGTTTTTTGCGCCTTCTTCAATCAAACTGTCCCCACCCAATTTTATTTCAATCAGGCCATAAGAACCGTCCTTTAAGTGAATAACAGCATCACATTCCAATCCCTTGCTATCTCTGTACTGATAAATACTGCCATCCAGGTAGTCCGCATATATTCTTAAATCGCGGACACACAAATTTTCAAAAATGAGCCCCATGGTGTTTAAGTCGTTCAGCAAATCCTTTGGGCTGAGTTGCAAGGCCGCAGTAGCAATTGAAGGATCGACAAAATACCTCGCATCTGTTGTTCTAATAGCAACCTTAGACCTCAAATTCGGATTCCAAGCCGGTGAATCCTCAATAACAAAGATTTTAGTTAGTGCGTCCCTATATGAATAAAGTGTAACAGGGTCAAACGTACCGGTATGATTAGCCAATACATCTTGCCTGATAGTCTCCAGGGTTGCTCTGGTTCCGACATTCCTTGCATAGGATTTTAGGAATCTTTTTGCTTTTTCTTTATCTCTTCTCACAGAATCTACCCTGCTTATGTCAGTAGAGACAACGGCATCAAAATAGTCTACGGCCTGAAAAAGTGCCTGTTTTTCGGTTAAACCGACCGCTTTTGGCCAGCCTCCCCTGCAAATTAGGAATGCTATTTTCGCCAAATCAGTATCGCTTTTAGCGGATATTTCCTTATTTGCAAACATGTCTCTGATTGTAACTTTGCCGTTTGAATCCTCAGACTCATACAAACTCATAGGTCTCATATAAAGTCTTGAAATCCTTCCGGTTCCTGTATGCATAGACTCATCTATCTCTGCGGGAACGGCAGAACCCGTTAAAATAAATTGACCAAATTCATCTCTCTGATCAACCTCATATCTAACCGCATTCCATAAATTCGGAGCTATCTGCCACTCGTCTATTAGCCTCGGGGTCTCGCCTTCCAATAGTGTCAGCGGGGAAAGTTCAGCCATAGATTGGTACTGCTTACTCATTTCAGGTTGATCCATTGATATAAAACTACCTGCAATCTCTTTGGCACTGGTAGTCTTACCGCACCATTTAGGTCCCTCCAATAAAACAGCACCTTTGGCTTCCAATCTATCACTCAATAATTTATCTATAATCCTTGGTAAATACTTCTTCATAAGTCTCACCTCACTTCTAAAACAAAGAAATTATAACATATTTTCAAGTATTAGTATAACTTTTGTTCAAGCGTTTGGTGAATTTTTGTTCAAGTGTTTGTGATTTATCAACTCTATATATTTGTACTTGTCAAGTCCGGTGGACACGAAAAACGTTTTTTATAAAAATATATTTTTGATTGTGGACACCCGGGTACTTTTCTTTCAAAACTCATTTTCAATTGTGGATACATAATGGATTTTTTAATTGTTTTCATTTTCGAAAGTAGACATTTAGCTTTTAAGTATTGAAAACAATTGATTTTCCCCAGTTTGCTGTTTCTTTCTCTTCCTCTTTATTTACATATTATAATTATTCTCTTATCTTTGTGTCTACTTTATTGTATACCATCCAATTTCTTCGATTGTCGGTGGTACATGAGTCATCCTGTGCGCAAAACTTTTATTTTTCAAAAGTTTTACGCATAATAGCGTTAGTTGTATTCCTGTTATAGAAGTTTCAGCCATTCGGATTCAATATAAACATCATCAATCATACTTTGTATAAACTCTGAAACTCTGTTTACTACTGCATTTTCCTCCTTTAGCATTATTATTACATCCTCCCCAGATAGCGGGTCCGGCAACGACAAAGCCTGTTTGAGTAGCGAAAAAACATATCATATCACCCTTTTCAAGCACAATTATAAGCAAATGCCCACCGAGAGTGTAAAGATATGCAAAGAAACATCGAAAGCGAGAACGATACCATCTATCACGAAACCGACAAAACAGGTATGGTGAACTACAAATTACCAAAGGCATCATGATCGCTTGCGAACAAGTCTAAGCGAAATTATTGTCATAACGACGTTCGGATGATTGTAGTCTGGCAATTGTTTTCTTGCATTTATCCTGGTAGGCAAGCGCATCTTTATAACGTTTGCGTTTCTCCAAAATCCCGACGATCGTCTCTGTCACTTTGATGATCAGGTGGATATTCTGCGTTTTGATGACATATGGCAGCACGATTTGTGCTAGGTATTCCTTGAATTCCATATTCTGGTTTCCTTGCATCAAGGCAAGCATATTCAGATAATCAAACGGTGTTTTCAAGAGGTAGTAGTTAGCTGACAACGCCTTTTTTGTCTGTTCGAGTTTTTCTTGTTGGTCCGTCTTTTCATAATGAAGAGCGAGGATGAACAAGTAGTCTTGGAAGTATACGGTGTCTCGGTCGAAATACGGCTCAAACGCTTCCGGATTATCCGATTCGAGCGCAATCGTCGTCAAATAGCGGTTTTTCTGGATCGGAGACAAATATTTGAGTTCGCTGATGACAACGCTCTTTTCGTCAAAGCGACCTTCATAAAGTGCGAAAAGGTTTCTGTAGGTCATTATCTCGGATATCCTCGCGATGTTGTTCGTCTCCATGAATAAATTTCTTGCCAGATTGTAACTGCTTCTGGCACTGTTGAAAAAATAAAGATGTCCATAGACAATAAACTCAATCAGATGGCACATTGCAAGCATGTCGCGGTTGCGGTACAAAGTGTCACCGGCGATTTCTAACGTCCGTTTGGCTGATTTATAATTGCTGGTGAGAATATCGTACCAGCAGGCATAGATGACAAAGATCGTCAAGCCGTTTTGTTCAAGTGAACAAAGATAGCGGTGCAACTCCTGATAGAGCGGTCTGGCGCTCTCGACGTCGCCCATGAGGATATGGTACCCAAATCTTGTCACCTGGATCAGGATGCCAAACTGATACTTGTCGATATCTTCATAGATTTGCCTGTACCTTTCATAATCCTTGCGAATGAAACATGAGAACGACTCAAGCATGATGTCGATCATCGCCTCCGGAAAGACGATCGATTCGAGCGGCATGTCCATCTTCTCCATCAACAAATATAAATTCTCCTTGTTGATGGCGATGGCGTTGTTCTCAATTTTGGACACGTAAGTGTTAGAGCAGATCCCCTTGGCCAATGCCTCTTGTGTCAGTTTCAAAGCCAGCCGCCTTTTTTTGATCGAGATGCCAATGCCTTTAAAGTAAAATTGGTACATTTCCTCCTTGCGCCGTTTAATGTCGGCTTCTAGTCTGTGAGTCATTTTTTCCCCCTATAAGAAATTGCCAAAATCGATTGGCTTTTTTACTCATTATATATGGAAATGTTAAAAAATAAAAGGAAGCGAACTTGATAAAATTCACTGTTATAATAACCATAAAAAAACCGATCAGTAACGATCGGGGTAGTGGCAGACATCAATGAGGGGACAGCGCCAGCATTCTGGCTTCCGAGCCTTGCACAAGTAGCGTCCGAAAAACAAAAACCGATGGTGAAGAGGGATCCATTCCGACGGAGGATAGTGCTCCATCAACTTTTTCTCGACTGTTTCCGGAGTATCCTTGTCTTTTGCAAGACCAAGCCGCGTCGCCACTCGTTTGACATGGGTGTCGACCGCTATTCGCGGCAGCTTGTGCCATTCTGCCAAAAAGACATTGGCGGTCTTGCGGCCGACACCCGGCAATTTTTCAAGCAGTTCCTGTTGCATAGGAATAATGCCGCCATATTCGCTTTGGATGATTCTTGAAGCCATCTGGATGTTTTTCGCTTTGGTTCTGAAGAGTCCGATCGCCCGGATATCGGCTTCAAGATCGGCGAGCGGCGCCTGCGCGTAGTCGGCGAAGGTCTTGTACTTGGCAAACAGAGTCTTAGTCAGCTTGTTTACGGAAACATCTGTGGCTTGCTGGCTCAGTATTATCGCCACAAGCAAATCGGTCTCGGTAACGTAATCGAGTTCGCAACCGGCATCAGGATACAACTCGCTGATTTTCCGATAAATCAACTGGGGATCAGGTTTTACTCTTTTTTCTTGTCCCACGAATCAAAGAGACCTTTCAACAATTCAGATTTATCGACATCATAGCGAACTTCAGTGGTTTTTTTCTCCTTGAGCCGTCTTTTTCTGAGCACGCTGTCGACATAGCTGAGATTGAACTTGTTGGCTTTGACGGCATCGAGTAAGGCCTTCTTGATGTCGAGGACTGCGAACTTGTCCTCGTCAAGCCATTTTTGAATCAGTTCAACCTCGAGAGGTTTAAGTTGTTTTTGAAAGTACGTTTCGATCAGATCGACGACCTCATCGGCGTTGCTCTCATATTGTTTCGGCTTATTGATCAACTCGTCCTTGAGTTGGTTCTGATAATTGACAAAAATCTTCTCGATGATGTTGTCAAGCAAAAAGACTTCCGTTTCCTTGCCGTTTTTCCCTTTCTTGATCTGGATCGTCAGAAGTTTCTTTTTAAGCAGCTGATCTAAAATTGCGAGCAATTTTTCCTGGGGCATCGAGAGGTTTTTTCCCAGTTTTGCTGGCGAAAGGAAGGTGTTTCCCCGTTTCGTCTGGTTATTGAGTTCAATGATGACGATGGCTTCTAATTCCGACATGCCGATCGCCTTAAAGTTTTTGAGTATCAGTTTGTCGAAATCTAGCACATCTTCCATCAATAGTCTTTTTACCAAAAGATAGTCCATCACATTCATCCTTTCCCGAGGATATCACTTATCGGTTTCGGCTAACTTGTCAAGCGTCGCCTTGGCGGCATTCTGCTCGGCGTCTTTCTTGGTTTTTCCTTCGCCCTCTCCCATGATGATCACATCGTCCATGTACACCCTCGCTATAAACTTGCGCTCATGCGCAGGACCTGATTCGCTGATGATCTCATAGGTCAGGGTCCTTTTGTCGGATTGGACAAGTTCCTGCAGTTTGCTTTTGTAGTCGCTGTCCTCTTGATCCAGATTGGCGGCTATCACTGGAAAGACTACCTTATCGAGGATTTTGTAGACTTCTGAAAAGCCCTTATCGAGAAATACGGCTCCGAGGAATGCTTCAAAGGCATCGGCGAGGATCGCCGGTTTTTCCCGGCCGCCGCTTTTTTCCTCCCCGCGGCCCAACAAAAGGTATTTTCCAAGATTGAAACTACGGGCATAGGCTGCTAGGCTGGCCTCGCAGACTTCTTGAGCCCGTTTCTTGGTCAATACTCCTTCAGGTTCATCAAGGTTATTGAAAAGATAGTGTCCGACAGCGAGATCAAGAACGGCATCGCCGATGAACTCCAGACGCTCATAGCTTTTGGTCTGAGCTTCGTTGGCGTAAGAGGAATGGGTCAAAGCCCTGACAAGGAGGCTTTCGTCGTTGAACTTAAGGCCGAAATACGCCTGCAATTTCTTGATATCACTCATCGTCGAGCGCCTCTTTCGTCGTTTCCAGATATTTTTCGACCTTGGTGAAAACCTCGTTGCGGACGATCAGGCTCGCCTGTCTGATGGCGTTGTAAAAACCATAGGCCCTCGACGCTCCCTGGGCTTTGATTACCGGGCGGTAGAGACCGTAGATCAAGGCCCCGCCGATTTCCTCCGGCGACATGGACCGTTTCAAATCGTTGAGCGCCTTTTTGGCAAGCAGGGCGCCGAGCTTGGCGATGAGCGAGGAAGTCAGTTTCTGCTTCAGCATTTTGCCGATACCATCAGCCGTCCCTTCCATCGTTTTCATTACGATATTGGCGGTGAATCCATCGGAAATCAGGATATCGCAAGGTGGATCAAGGACCGACTTCGGCTCGACATTTCCGTAAAAAGCGAAGAGATCCGTTGATTTGAAGAGTTGAAAGACTTCCTTGTCGATCTCCCGGCCCTTGCCGTCTTCAGTGCCAATGTTGATCAAGCCGACAACGGGATTTTCTCTTTCCAGGACTTCTCTTGCATATACAACCGCAAAATACGCCTGCTGGAGCATATGCTCAGGGCGGATTTCAAGATTCGCCCCACAATCGAGCAGGATAGTCGGTTTGCCGGAAAGCGAAGGGATCACCGGAGCGATGGCTGTCCGCTTAAATCCCCGCATTCTTCTGACCAGAATATGCGCGCCGGCGATCAAGGCCTGGGTGGCGCCACTGCTGACGACCGCTTCGCTTTCGCCCTTGCGAAGACTTGACAATGCCATGGCCATCGAGGAATCGGGATGTTCCTTGATCGCCTTGATCGGATTTTTCTCGCCCATTGCGATCACATAGGAACTAGGGACAATGGAAATTCTCTCGGAATTCGTCAAATATCGGCTGATTCTCTCCGGATCACCATAAAGGCTGATTTCGATGTCACTGATGTTTTTGACGGCGAGCATCGCGCCTTCGATCTGTTCTTTGGGCGCATAGTCGCCACCCATGGCATCAACGGCGATTTTGATCATAGTTCCACCTCCGGTAGCACTAGTATATCACATCAATCCAAGATATAGGTGTCGATTTTCTTAAAACAGCCGCGGACAAGTTTGATCGCCAAAGGATCAGTTGATTCCAGCAGCCACCGAGCATCATGGATCGCCCGTTCAAAGATCTGATCGTCAAGAATCAGATTGCCCATCCGGAAGCGCATGATGCCGGTCTGCTCGTCGCCGAAGACTTCTCCCGGTCCTCGGAGTCTGAGATCCGCAAGGCTGATTGCGAACCCGTCGGTTTCCGTTTCCAAAATCTCGAGTTTTGTTCTGTTTTCAGGATCGGAATCAACGATCAGGAAACAACGCCCCTGTTCATTGCCACGGCCAATGCGGCCCCGCAACTGGTGCAATTGCGACAAACCGAAGCTGTTGGCGCAAAGAATCGCCATAATCGTGGCGTTTGGGACGTTTACGCCAACTTCGACGACCGTCGTCGAGACCAGAATGGGCGTTTCATTCCGATAAAAGCGTTCTAAAACGCTTTGTTTCTCAAAGTTCTTCTGTTGGCCGTGTAAATAACCGATGGCGCACCCTCCGAGAACCGACTTTTCGATCTCTTCCTTGAATTCCGCAAGCGATATCTGAGAACTTTGCTCGTTTCCACTGATCAAGGGCACAATGAAATATGCTTGTCTTCCCTTTTTGACTTCCTCGAGTGTTATTGAAAAAACGCGCGAAAGATCGGTGTATTCGACAATTTCGGTCAAGATCGGCTTCCTGCCAGTGGGCAATGTTCTAACAGTAGATATATCCATATCGCGAAACAAGGTGATTGCCAACGTCCTCGGGATCGGCGTTGCCGTCATCAGAAGCACATCGGGGCTTTGCCCTTTCTGTCTTAGAATCTGCCTTTGCCTAACGCCGAAGCGGTGCTGTTCATCGATTATGACAAGGCCAAGGCGGTAAAAATCCAAGTCGTCTTGGATTAGAGCATGCGTGCCGATCAAGATATCGATCTTTCCTATAGCCAGTTGATTAAGAATCGACTTCCTTTCGTTCTTTTTGGAACTGCCGGTCAAAATAGCTATGTTTATCCCCCAAGGTTTGAGATAACGCTCAATGACCCGAAAGTTCTGCCATGCCAAGATCTCGGTCGGAGCCATGACAGCCACCTGCTCCTTGGCGGTACAGACTGCGAGCATCGCCAAAATGGCAATAATCGTCTTTCCCGAACCGACTTCCCCCTGCAACAGCCGGTTCATCGGATGGTTGCTCTTGAGGTCGACGAAGATTTCGTTTGTGGCTTGCTTTTGGTCATCTGTTAGATTAAAAGGCAATTGACCGATAAATTCACGGACACGGACAATATCATATTTTTTCGGAGTCTTAACGACTCTTTGATTCAATGCCCGGTACCCTTCAACTTTAAGGGCGAAATCCAGAAACTCACAATACTTGATCCTTTCGGCCGCTCTCAGCGTGTCATCAAGAGTAGCCGGCTGATGGACGATTTTTAAGAAAGCGCGTTTGTCAAGCAGTTTGTTCTTTGCGATTAATTCCTCCGGAAGATCCTCCTTGACGGTTGGAAGATAGTCTGAAAGAGCGGCCGTGACTAGCTTGTGATACTGCCTGCTCGACAGTCCGGGAACCGCGTAGACAGGAATGATGCCTTCCCTAAAGTACTTTTTCATCACAACATCAGTGGCGGAAAAACTGTTGAGACTCGTGGTGAATTTGCCAGTGATGACGGCTTCGGCTCCCTTTTTCAGATTGCCTACCAAAAATTCGCGATTGAAAATGGCAACGTTGAAAACAACATTGCCGACATTGATCGAAAAAGTCAGCTTGTTCAACCGGCGGCGAATAAAAAAGACATTCGCATCTGTCCTGACAATGCCTTCAAGAGTGATCTCGACTCCGAGTTTAGCTTCTTGGAAAGACGAGATTCTTTTTTCAAGATATTTGACGGGAAAGGTTTCCACGAGATCGGCCACGGAATTGATGTTTGCCTGCCTCAGTTTCTTGATGGTGGCGTCGCCGATCCCCTTTATCTGTTTGAGCCCCACCTCAGACCGTCCCCTTTCTTTTGACCTAATTATATAGAAAAAAAGGGTATTTTTTCAATGCCCTTTTACTCTACTGCGATAATATAGGAATAGATTTCTTGACCGCCGTCGATGATCTCGATCTCGACACTGAACTCTTTTTCGAGAAAGTTGCTCAAGAGTTCGGATTCCTCAGGCGGGACGTCATTCCCGATCATAAGCGTGATGATCTCCGACTCGGAGTCAACCATCGCCTTGATCAGCGAACAAACAACCTGATAACGATCCTTGTGGCTGGCGACGATCTGATTATCGTAGATGCCCATATAGTCGCCTTTTTCGATCGAGATACCATTGTTCACACTTTGGCGGATGGCATAGGTGACTTCGCCGGTCTTAACATTCTGGAGATGGTTTTGCATATCCTTCAGATTCTGATCGACATCTTGGGTCGAGTCAAACATCGTGAGCGAAGCGTATCCCTGGGCGATCGTTTTGGCGGGAAGGACGCGGACATCCTTGCCTTCGATCAGTTTTGCGGCCGTCTGCGCCGACAAGAGCACGTTTTTGTTGTTGGGAATGATAATGATGTGATCGGTATTGATTTTGTCGCAAGCGGCCACAAAATCCTCAATCGCGGGATTCATCGTCTGACCACCGTCGACGATATAGTCGACACCCATCTCGATGAAGGTCTCCTTCAAACCGTTGCCGTTCACAACAGCGACGATCGCATAGCGCTTCTTAACGCTCGGGGCGACTGAGCTGCCGTGGTCGTGCCCGCAGATAGCATCGCCATCTTGCAGATGGTCAAGGGGATTGTGAAGAGTGACTTTTGTATGTTGAAGGGCCATGTTCTCGATCTTGAGGTTAATGAAAAAACCGAAATGCTGGGCGATGTTCAGAGCGTCTCCAGGCGTCTTGGTATGGATGTGGACTTTGAGGATGTTCTCATCTTGAACGACTACCAACGAATCGCCAAGCGGCGTGATCATGTCCACAAAGTCCTTTTGGCTGAATTCGTCCATTTTTCGGATCTGCATGATGAACTCGGTGCAATAACCGTAATCTTTCTCATTGGACAATTGATTCAGATCCACCTTCGGTGCCTCAAGCGCCACCTGTTCCTTCTGGACATCATCATAGAACTTGCCGTTGAGGGCATCGGTCATGCCGATGACGACATCGATGTAGCCGGCACCGCCGGAATCAATGACCCCGACCTCTTTCAAAACCGGCAACAGATCCGGCGTCCTTTCTAATGACGCCTTCAATTCTTCAAGATAATGCGCGAAAAGTTCCTGAAAAGATTCAACACTATCCGCAACCGACAAAGCTCGGTCGGCGCCTTCACGAGCAACCGTCAGTATTGTCCCCTCGACGGGGTTGATGACGGCGGCGTAAGCCTGCTCGACGCCTTGACGAAGCGCTTTCGAAAATTCCATGGGGGTAACTGCCTGATAACCCTTCAAGCCGCTGGCCATGCCGCTAAACAACTGCGAAAGAATGACGCCTGAGTTGCCTCTTGCCCCCATTAGCATCCCTCGGGCAAGCAGTTTCGCCACTTTGTCGATTTCAGTGTCCTCGACATTGGCAAGCGCCTTCGCGCCGGCCGCCATCGTCGCGGACATATTCGAACCGGTATCGCCGTCAGGAACCGGAAACACGTTCAATTGGTTGATTCGCTCTATGTCATTGCGCAAGCTGATATTGCCATTGATGATCAGCTGCTTGAACAGTTGCCCATCCATAACCTCGTTTTGCATATGATCCTCCATACGCTATCGCGATGATCAATGATATAATGATATTTTTACACAAATGATTCAATGCGAATATAATGACAAAACCAAAAAAAGCAATAACATTTTATCATATCAACCATTAAAATGCAAGATATATGAAAACACCTCGAACACGGGAAAAAGCAATAGGGAAAATAAGAAACTTTTACTTGCTTTTTGCTTTGATTATGGTAAAATAGAAATGCTGAAATCGATACGGGAACGGAGTGATATCATGCCGAGAGTATGTGCGGTATCGGGTAAGAAATTTATGTCGGGCAACCAGCGTTCGCATTCTATGCATGCGACAAGAAAGTTATGGAAGGCCAATCTTCAAAAAGTCCGGATTGTCGACGAGAACGGGAAAGTCAAACGCGTCTACGTATCTGCGAGAGCCCTCAAGAGCGGCAAAGTGACAAGAGCATAAATCAAACTGCCAAACTTTAAAAAGACCTTCGGAAGGTCTTTTTTAGTTATTGGTTTCGATCTCCTGAATCACAGTCTTAACTAGGTTTATGGGAATTGCAAAGCCCATTCCCTCGATATCGGTGGAGGCGTACTTGGAAACGTTAATCCCAATCACTTCACCATCAAGATTGTAGAGCGGTCCGCCGCTGTTGCCGGAGTTGATTGACGCGTCATGCTGCAGATACAAAACGCCTGGCGTATTGAGGTCGCGGTTCTTCCCGGAAAGAATGCCGATGGTCACCGCACCATAGAAATCATAGCCTTTGGGATTGCCGGCGGCGATTACGAAAGAGCCGACCTTTTGGAGATCGGAATCGCCGAGCGGTGAAAGCGCAACTTCACGCGCGAGGTTAGAGCCGGAAAAAGTGAGGACGGCGATGTCGACGTTTTTATTAAACCCCAAGAGCTGGGCAACTACGTAAGTCCCATCCACAAAGACGATCCGGAAGTTGTCCCCGTCATCGATGACGTGCTCATTGGTGATCACATAGTAAAGATCGCTTATGCCATCATGTTTATAGATGACTCCCGATCCGAGTGATTGAGCTCCCTGGCCGAGATAACTGGTCACACCCACAACAGAGAGTTCCGTCAGTTCGGCCACTCTGTAGATCAGCTGCTGAACATCGTCGATATAGAGGCTCAACTCACCGCTTTCGATGAGATTATTAAATTTGGCTTCGACGTTGTCGTAGATTTCCTCATAAAGCGCTTCATCAATTAGAGCCGACAAGCCAAGTTCGTCATACAAATCTTCATAGATATCATCATAGACCATTTGATACAACTGATCGATAAGATTTTGGTAATCGGTATATTGGATCATGATGCCCGGATCGGTCGTCGTTGTTAGAGTGGTCGTGTCAAGGAAGGTCGTGGTCATCGTTGTCGAAGGGACAGAAGTCGTCGTCGGAGGCTGGGTCACATAACCGGCGGTCGTAGTAGTCATATAAGCCGTGGAGATAAAAGGAAATTCGCAGGCCGCAAACGAAAAGAAAGAAACTAAACCGATTAGAAGCATGCATACTTTTTTCATATTCCACTCTCCTAGTTGACTTTCGACTTGAGTTCGATACCGGTCAATGTGAGCCTCTCGCCATTGCGGTAGACGACGATATCGATGATGTCGCCGACATGATATTTGGAAAACTGGGTCGAGAAATAGTAAGAACTGCTTATCACAATATCGCCAATCTCAAGGATGATATCGCCAACCTGCACATAGCCATCGACCGAGGATGTGGGCGTAACTTCGATCACATAGAACCCGGAGGTAATCTCATCGGGGATCGCGATCCCTTGGGCGATCAAATAATCGCGGTTTGTGGAGATGTCGTTGAACTTGATGCCAACGCCGGGAATTTGTTTGGAATAGCCGAACTCCTCGATGTCGCTCGCGATCGCCGCGACGAGCGAGCCGGGGATGGCAAAACCCATGCCCTCAATCTCGGTGGAGGCAATCTTGATCACATTGATGCCGATAACTTCGCCCTGAAGGTTGAATAAAGCCCCGCCGCTGTTGCCGGAGTTGATTGCGGCATCATGCTGGATATAACCCACGAACATGTCTTTGACATCGTCGTTGTCAACGTCGAAATACCTGTTGGTGCCGGAGACAATGCCGAATGTCACCGAGTTGAAATAGTCATAACCGTTCGGATGGCCGACAGCCAGAACGATCGTCCCGCTTTTAAGGTTTTTGGAATCGCCAAAGGACGCAACCGGCAAATCTTTCGTGCTCGAAAATCTCAAAACCGCCAGATCGGAAGTCTTGTCGAAACCCATAAGCTCGGCGGGAACCATCGAGCCGTCTTGAAAACGAATCTTGAAGGAAGAGCCGTCCTCAACGACATGGTGGTTGGTCACGGCGTAGTAGAGAGAGCCGGTCTTCTTGTAGATGACGCCCGAGCCAATCGATTGTTCGTTGCCGAAAGCATTGAGATTCGAAACGCCGATCACGGCACCTGCCTGATCAGTCACAACTCCAAGCATCCTCTGAATCACCGATTCCGGCGTAAGCGTAATCTCATCGTCGTCGATCTTCTGAAAAATATCGGCGATCACCGTCTGAAAGAGCTCTGTGAAACGCTCCTCTGACAGATCGGCGATTACTTCCGCTCGGACTTCGTCATAGATTTCCTCATAAATTCTGGCATAGAGATCCTCAAGCAAATGACTGACATCGATCTCTCTGTTATCTTGAATTATCGGGGGAGCCGTTGTCTGGGTCACAAACGTAATCGTCAAGGACGGCGAAGCTAACAAAAACGAACACCCGCTAAGAGCGATTAGCAAGCACGTTATTCCCAACAATACCAGAAATTTTCGCATGTTATCAACTCCAACTAAAATTTGTTAACACTATTAATTATACACTTTGAATGTTAAAAAATGATTGCGATCATCTATTATTGTCTTTACTTTCGATAACCATCAGTCTGCCTTTTGAAAAACTGACCGTGCCGCTGCCGTTGTTCGAAACACAAAGCGAATCGCTTGTCGAAAGAAAATAGTTGTTGAGCTCGTACTTGAAACCTTCAAGCGACAAATTAAAGCAATCCTCAAGCGCGAAAAAGGAGATATAGGTATGGAAATTGTCAATTTTGTGACGTCCCTTCACAAGCACGTAGATATGATGATTGTCATCTCGGAAAGAAAGGTCATAGCGTTTCAGGAGATTGATATTTGCCTGAAGGTGATCGATTCGGCCGCCAAGGCCGCCATAGACTTCAACCTTGTCATAGTCCATACTGTTATAGAGATAATCGATGGCAAAAGCGAGATCGGTCATCGATTTCGCCTTTCCTAGGCGGATGACCTTGGCCGACGATACCATCACTTTTTCGAGCAACTCCGGACTTAAGGAATCAAAATCTCCGATCGCCAGATCAATTCTCAGAGAATTTTCAACGAGATAGGCGAGGCCAGAATCGACACCGACGATGAACTCATCCGCCTCCTCGATATAAAGAAGGTTGAAGTCATAGGTGTTCGGGCCTGTGAAAATCTTGATTTTTCTAGACATGTTCTAACTCCCAGATCGCCTTGTCGCGATCTTGTTTGTTGAAGAGATACGAGCCGACGACGATGACATCCGCGCCGGCATCTTTGACCGCAGGAGCGGTCTCGTCGTTGATGCCGCCATCGACTTCAAGCAGATAGCGGTAGTCTTGGCTTTCCCTGACCGCCTTTAAATGTCGCAGTTTATCAAGCGCCTCGGGCATGAATTTCTGTCCGCCTTTTCCCGGTTCGACACTCATAATGAGAATTAGGTCAAGCTGATCGAGATATGGGTAGAGAACTTCCGGGCCGGTGCCCGGTTTGATCGAGATGCCGACCTTTGCCTTTAATTTGCGGATCAGCGTGATGATCTCCATGATCTTTTTGCTCGCTGCTTCATAATGAAAGGTGACCAGTTCGGCTCCCGCGCCAACATACGATGGGATTTGTCGTTTTGGGTCGACGATCATCAGATGGCAGTCAAAAAACTGGTCGCTGAAGGATCTGACTTTCTTCAAGATGCTCTCGTCATAAGTTCGATTGCTGACAAATTGTCCGTCCATCACATCAAAATGAAGCCATTTTGCCCGTTTGATCGACAGGATCTCGGCTTCCAAATTATTGAAGTCGGCAGTCAAAAACGACGGTGCGACAATCATGATATCGTCTCCTTTAGTATTTGGGTTTTTGGAGCCTGATTTCCTCATGGAAACGAAGATAGTTTTCATAACGCTCAGCGGGAATCAATTTTTGCTTACAGGCTTCATCTACAGCACAGTCTGGTTCGTGGACGTGCGAACAACCGTTAAACTTGCAGCGATCAGCCAAGCGAAGAAAGTCGGGATAGAGCAATGGCAGGCTTTCTAGGGGGATGTCTTGAAACTCCAGTCTTGAGAAACCTGGGGTGTCGGCGATCCAACCATGATGGAAGCGGATCAGTTCGACATGCCTGGTTGTGTGTTTGCCTCTGCCAAGAGCCTTGGAAATCTCATCTGTTGCGAGATCCAACCGTTCATCGATTGTGTTCAACAAACTGCTCTTCCCGGTGCCGGTCTGTCCTGCAAGGACGTTGACTTTGCCACTTGTAATCTGGATGATTTTGGCCAGGTTCTCTTTTGACACAGCGGAAAAGAAGATAACATCGTAGTCGTTTGTGTAATAATCGAGTTTTTCCCGAAGCTCACGGCTTTCCTGATCAGAAAGCAAATCGGTCTTCGTGACAATGATTACCGGTTTGATGCCGCTATGCTCGATCAGAACCAAGAACCGGTCAAGCAGTGTGAAACTGAAATCGGGTTCTTTGGCCGATTGCACTACCAAGACTTGATCGACATTGGCAATCGAGGGTCGAACGAGTTCGTTTTGCCTTTGATCAATCTCAACGATCGAATCAGCGTCAAAGGTCACAAAATCACCGACTTTTGGCTTTTCGTTCTGGTAGCGGAATATCCCCAAGGGTTTTAATAGATAGCGGTTTTCCTCAGCGTCGATGACTGTATACAGACCACCGATCAATTTGATGATCCTGCCTTTTTTCAATCTTTATCCTCCTGTATCGTGTCTTATATTATACAGGAAAACCCGTAAAAAAAAAAGACTTGCGTCTTCTCGATCAATAGTTTTCAACATGGCGTTTGAAATACGCTTGTGGATGATCACAGACGGGGCAAGTCTTCGGTGCTTTTTTGCCAATGTGGAGATGGCCGCAGTTTGAACAAATCCAAACTTGAGAATTGGATTCTGCTTCAAAGACTCTTTGTTGTTTCAAACTCTCCAGCAAGGCAAGATAACGTTTTTCATGTTCTCTTTCAATAGCAGCCACACCCTCAAACAGAATGGCGATCTTGGTGAAGCCTTCCTGGCGGGCGTCTTCGGCGAAGCGCTTATACATGTCGGTCCACTCGTAGTGTTCGCCGTCGGCTCCGTCTTGGAGATTGATTTCGGTCGTCGGAATTCCGCCGTCATGAAGCAACTTGAACCAAATTTTGGCGTGCTCTTTTTCGTTCTCAGCCGTCTCAAGGAAGAAATCGGCGATTTGCACATATCCTTCTTTCTTCGCCACCGAGGCATAAAAAGTGTACTTGTTTCTCGCCATTGATTCGCCGGCAAAGGCCTCAAGCAGATTCTTTTCTGTTTTTGATCCTTTCAGTTCCATATCTATCCTCCTAATTACTGTTTTCTATCACAATCGCAGCATGCACCCTTGGATAAGGGAAAATCTGCTTTTTAGTATAGCATTTCTTTATAGCTTAGTCAAACCGGAGAAACGGTTTCAAGACCGATTTTTCAGTCTCAGCTGCCCGCAGGCAGCCTGGATGTCCGAGCCTTGTTCTTTGCGCAGGGTGACATTGATCCTTCGCTTCATCAAAATGTCCACGAATCGCATTGCCCGGTCCATGTCCGTAGGTTTGAAATCAAACTCGCTTACCTGGTTGTAGGGGATGAGGTTGACATAGCAGTTCTGCTCTTTAAGCAAATTCGCCAGTTCCGTGGCATGGGCATCTGTATCATTCTCACCTTCAAGCAAGATGTACTCATAGGTGACCCTCCGCGATGTCTTGGCAAAGTAAGTTTCACAGGCGTGGATCAGTTCCGAAAGCGGATACTTGCGGTTGATCGGCATCAATCTCGACCTGAGCTTGTCGTTCGGCGCATGCAAACTGATTGCCAAATTGCTTCTGATCGGTTCATCGGCGTATCTCAAAATCATCGGGACGATCCCGCAGGTCGAGACGGTGATATGCCTTTGACCGATCGCGAGCCCTTTGTTTTCGTTGATGATCCTGATGAACTTGATGACATTTTCATAGTTGTCAAAGGGTTCTCCCGTACCCATGACAACGACATGGGAAATTTTAAAGCCGGTATGGCTCTCCACCGCGATGATCTGGCCGACAAGTTCGGAAGCGGAAAGATTCCTGATCCTCTTTTTAAGGCCGGAAGCGCAAAAAGTGCAACCCATGTTGCAGCCGACCTGACTGGTCACGCATAGGCTGTTGCCATAGTTGTGGCGCAATAAGACCGTCTCAATCAGATTGCCGTCTTGAAGCGACAAGAGATACTTGGTGGTCCCATCACCGGAGATATGCTCCTCGGCGGCCGATGGCACCGCAAAAGAAAACTTTCCGGGGAGAAAGGCCCGCAACGCTTTCGACAGATTCGACATCTTCTCGATATTTCTGGTTTTCTTCTGATAAACCCAGTCGTAGATTTGGCCTGCATTATATGGTTTGAAGCCGTTCTCAACGAGGAATGCCACTAACTCAGGCAAGGTCAAGCCGAAGAAATCAACGATTTCACCCGCCATATGTCTCAGACGATCGCTTTCTTTCTGGAAACCACCAGAATTGCCAGTCCGTAGAAGAGCACCATCGACAGAATCAAAACGAGAATGTGTCCCCAAACCGGAAATATTTTGTCAAATACGACATACTTAATTCCCAGCTCCGTAAGAAACTCTTGGGGAAGGTTGTCCAGATTGACGACTTCATTCATCATCGTTTGCCTGAGCAACACAGCAGAGTGGGAAACCGGGAAGATTTTGATGACGGTTTGAACCGCGCTCGGCAGCGCGCCGATCGGGATATAGACGCCGGTTAAAAAGCCGATCAGGGTCCCCAAGATCGTCGAAGCGGTGCCAAAAGCATTCTGGCTCTTGATCAATGTGACGATAAAAAAGACAAGTGCGCTTGAAGAACTGACAGACAAGATGATGAATCCCAATAACTTGAGCATAGCGAAGAAAGATACGATTTCGCCACCGTAGATGACAATGTATACTTCCGCAAAAATGAACGTGATCAGGCTCATCAAGATACCGATCAGTATCGAACTGATAATGTAGCCAAGGACCATCTGCCAGTTTTTGATCGGGCTGACTTTAAAGTCTCTGATGATATGGTTGGCATTGTCATCGATCATGATGCCGAACGCTCCCATGCAAGTCGTGATCGAGGCGGAGGCGACCACTCCGGACATGATCCATGAATCCATCATGAATCTGCCGGAATCACCAATTGCGGGGATTTGGCTGATACCCGTTGAAACCATATCCCCAAGAAATAGTACATAGAGACCGATGATAATCAAAACGCCGAGCAGGGAGAAAAAGACAGCTGCCCTGTCGCGAAAAAAGATCTTGAGATTGCGCTTGATTAGATAACCGATCATTCTCTGATCTCCTTTCCGGTAATATTGATGAAAGCATCGTCCAAAGTCCCGTTCAAAACCTGGAAGGATTCGAGTTCGCCTTCAAGGAGATTGATGATCCCAACCGAGGCCAACGTGCTTTCCAATCTGCAAATCAAAAGATCGCTTCTTCGTTCATATTCGATTCCGTTTGCCTCAAGAATGGCAGCGACTTTACCGATGTCGCGCGGTTTTAGCTGTAACTTGTCGTCAGAGTATTTATCCTTCAGCTCCATCGGCGTTCCCCTTGCGACAATCAACCCGTCATCAATGATGACGACATAGTCTGCTTCATCGGCCTCTTCCATGTAATGAGTCGTGAGAAACACTGTCATCTGCGTGTCTTTTTGCAGTTGCCGGAGCGTATTCCAGACATTCTTCCGCGTCTGCGGATCCAGCCCAGTGGTGGGTTCGTCCAGAAAAAGGATCTTCGGCCTGTGGACGAGCGCCCTTGCAATATCGGATCGCCTCTTTTGACCGCCCGACAAAGTTCCGTAACGACGGTCGGCGATATCGGTGATCTTGGTTATCTCAAGCGCTTCATCAACGGCTTTGACAAGTTCATCCTTGCGCTTATGATAAAAACTGCCGCGCATCATCAGGTTTTCCCTGACGCTCAAGAACTTATCGAGAACCCCGCTTTGGAAAACAATGCCGATGTTGTCCCGGATCCGGCCATCGTCGACTCCGACTGAGTAGCCGTTGACCGTAACGGCGCCCTCGTTCATCGAGAGCAACGTGCAAATGATGTTGATGGTTGTTGTCTTGCCGGCACCGTTGGGTCCGAGAAAAGCGAACATCTTTCCTTTTTCCACATAGAAGTCAATCCCTTTGACAGCGTGGACATTGCCGTAATATTTGACCAAACCCTTGACTTCAATCACTGTTTCCAAGAATATTCCTCCCCGAACATCATTCTCAAATCCCACTTACATACAAATTATATCATGATGCTTATTATGTTTCTATACCTTTAATAAATGTGTTAACATTAGCGCTAAATATCAGTTAAAAATCGCTTCAAAAAAAGCCAGTCAATGAAGTCTGGCTTTTACTCGCGTTATCTTAGTCTTGCGCCGACAGCATCGGCTTTCTTGAGAATTTTGGCCACAAAACCGTCAACTTCTTCCAAAGCCAGAGTCCTGTCATCAAGTTGAAAAATCAGGTTCACCGCTAAGGATTTTTGGCCTTTGGGAAGATTGTCGCCACGATAAACGTCAAAGACAACAACTTGGCGCAAAGAGGCGATATTGGCGCTTTTGATTGTGTCGATCAGCGCGGAAGCCTCAACTTGATCGTCTACCACGAAAGCAAGGTCTCTTGAGACTGCGGGAAAGCGGGAAAGAGGATGCATCGATATTGGATTCCGCTCAAAACTTAAAAGCTGGGAAAGATTGATTTCGAACACGTAAGTCTCCGGCAATTCCTCCTGATGTTCAATCTCGGGGTGGAGTCTTCCCAAATGACCTATTTCTTTGCCGTTCACAACGATTGAAGCCGATATTCCGGGATGAAGGTTCTTGAACTCTTGCTTACGAATGAACACCACATCATGATAACCAAGAGCCAGAATCGCCGCCTCAACAACGCCTTTTACAAGAAAGAAATCGGTTTTGTCCGCTATCCCCTGCCAGAAAGAGGGCCGGTGTTTGCCAAGGGCGATGCCCGACCACAATGTATCCTCATTGTCGAAACGGTAACTCTTCCCGATCTCAAAGAGGGACAGATCCTCGATGTTTCGGGCAAGATTATAACTTGCGACACTGATCAGTGAAGGAAGCAGCGAATGCCTCAAACAAGCCCTTTCCTCGGATAACGGATTGAGCAATGATATCGGCTTCTCCTCGACAAGATCGAACATAACTGCCTTGTCCGGGGCAACCAGCGAATAGGTGATCGTTTCATCAAATCCTTGCGAAACCATAATGTTCCTCAACTTGCGGATATCATGTTGCTTCTTTGACAGATATCCGTTAGTAGGTGTTTTCGGATAGGTCATGGGTATTTTGTCATACCCGTATAAACGGACGATTTCCTCGATCAAGTCCTGATAAGTTCTGATATCCTGACGGCGAGAGGGAACTGTGACGGTGTACTCCTGGCCATGGAAAGAATAGGGAAAACCGAGCCGAGACCAAATCTCATCGATATCCCGCGGTGAAATCGAAATGCCGATCGTTTTCGCTATTTTTTCAAGACTGATGGTGATTTTGAGGTCTTGGAGGTTGTTGGTGTCAAAATAGCTGACACCGCTCAAAACTTCACCACCGCAAAGTTCTTGAAGCAGTCGCATTGCCCTTTTAGCGGCCTTAAGCGTCTGTTTTGGATCAAGACCACGCTCAAATCTGAGCGAGGATTCACTACGCAGACCGAGTTTTCTCGATGTTTTTCTGACACGGATCGGATCAAAAGTAGCCGCTTCAAGGAAAAGACTCGTCGTGTCTTGACTGACTTCTGTGCTTTCTCCGCCCATCACTCCGGCGATGGCAATCGCTTGGTCGCCGTTGGTAATCACCATGTCATCGACGTCTAGAACGCGACTTTTTCCGTCCAGAGTGACGATCGTCTCATTTTTACGGGCATCCCGCACGATTATCCGGGAAGAGGATAGTTTGTCATAATCGAAGGCATGGAGCGGATTGCCGTATTCGAGCATCACATAGTTGGTGATATCGACAACATTGTTGATCGGGCGGATACCGGAGGCAATCAAACGCGCCTGGAGCCAATAGGGGCTTTTGGCAACTTTGATGTTTCTGATGGTTTGTCCGTAATAGGACATGCAACCGGGGGTCTCGGTGATGACACTGATTGGATTTTTGTCATCAACAGTCTCAAAATCCGTTTCCGGAAGGCGAAGTTTGCGACCGGTCATGGCGGCGACATCGTATCCGACACCGATGACCGAAAGTAAATCGGCACGGTTTGGCGTCAGATCAAGCTCGAGGACATAGTCATCAAAATGCAAGATTTCAAGCGGATTGGCTCCGATCGGAGCGTCGTCTGGAAGCACATGGATGCCATTCTCTTGGTGGTATTTGTGATCAATCCCAAGTTCATCGAGAGAACAAATCATGCCGTTCGATTCAATTCCGCGGATCTTGGCTTTTTTGATTTTCAAACCGCCGGCAAGAATTGACCCCACAAGGGCGACGATAACTTTCTGATCCTTGCGGACATTGGGCGCGCCGCAAACGATCTGTAGTTTTTGTTTACCGACATCTACCAGGCATACCGACAGCGTGTCCGCATTCGGATGTTTTTCACACGATAAAACCAGGCCAACGGTGAGATTCGTCGCTTGGGTGAGCGGATACAAACCAGCTACCTCGGCACTTTTAAGATTGAAACACTGTTCAAGTTCATAATAATCAAGGTTGATATCGATTAACTCCCTAAGCCAATTCAATGATACCTTCATCTCATCCACCTTCCCTCAAAACTGCCTGTTGAATCTCAGGTCGTTAGTAAAGAAGAGTCTGATATCGTCAACCCCATACTTAAGCATGGCGATGCGTTCGACCCCCATTCCCAGAGCGAAACCTTGAAAGACGTCGGGATCGTAACCGGCGGCTTTCAAGACGTTGTTGTTGACCATGCCTGCGCCGAGAATCTCGATCCAGCCGGTCCCCTTACATAAAGAGCAACCCACGCCATCGCAACGATGGCAAGAAATATCGACTTCGACACTCGGCTCCGTGAACGGGAAGAATGACGGGCGGAGCCTGATCTGCCGATTCTCGCCGAACATTCTTCTCGCGATGATGAGCAGTGTTCCCTTGAGATCGGCGAGCGTCACATTATGATCGACCACGAGCGCCTCGATCTGCGTGAACTGGTGGCTATGGGTCGGATCATCATCGTCGTTACGATATACCTTTCCTGGGCAGATAATCTTGAATGGTTTTTGTTCCTTGTTCTTAAGCATCGTCCTGACTTGTACAGGTGAAGTATGGGTTCTCAAAAGCAGGTCTTCGGATATGTAGAAAGAGTCCTGCATATCCCTTGCTGGATGATCCTTGGGAAGATTCAGCATTTCGAAATTGTACTTGTCAAGTTCGACTTCCGGCCCTTCTTCAACCGTATATCCCATTCCGACAAATAAATCCTCGAATTCTTCAATGACCTGGCTCAAAAGATGCTTGGCTCCAAGGCTCATTTTCCTTCCAGGAAGTGTGACATCAACAGCTTCGTTTTCCAGTTTCTTCTGGATCTCGGCATTTTCCAAAATGATTCTTTTTTCTTCGAACAATGTTTCCGCCTTAGTTTTTACAAGGTTGACTTCCCTGCCGAGTGCGCGTCGCTCCTCGTCGGAAAGCTCGCGCATTTTTTGCATCAAAGCAGAGATTGGGCTTTTTTTGCCAAGAAACTGGGCTTTGAGTTCCGCAAGCTCCCTGAGATTATGGGTATTTTCGATTTTGATCTCGATTGTCTTGATAAGTTCATTCAGTTCGTTCATAGCTTTTCCTCCCGATAAAAGAAAATCGCCCTAAAAAGGGCGATTGAATAACCGCGGTACCACCTTTGTTCCGGAATGTTCCGGCTCTTGATGCCGATAACGCCTGCCTGCGGGGAGCATTGATCCCACTCGAAAGGTGAATTCGTCGGCCCCAACCGGGCATTCCACCAACCTGCCCGTCTCTATTTGGTGTTGAATATCCGAGTACTGGTCCTTCTTCGTCGTTTTATGATAGATTAATTATACCATTATTTTCAAGTTCCGCAATCTATTCCCGGTTTCTTGCCAAAATTGCCAATAACCTGAGTATCTCAATATAAAGCCAAACCAAAGTCACCATCAGCCCAAGCGACAACACCCAGCCGTATTTCGCGTCGGTGCCCGCTTCGACACAGGTCTTGATGCTCTCAAAATCAAGCAACAAAAACAAGGCACTGAGGATTGCGGAGACAATGCAGATCAAAAAGAACAAACCGGAATACTCAATGCCCGGAATTAGCAATGGGATGATCGACATAACGATGACCGAGATGAGAGCGACGAGCATAATCGAGGCAAACCGGCTTGTGACCTTGATAATTTCGGTAGAATAGAGAAGCATCATCACCAAGAGGACAATCACCGTCGTCATGATGGCGGTGGGAACGATGCCATTGTAAACCCACGCATACACGGCAGAAACAAACCCAAGGATTGCGCCTTCGCTCAGTGCATAGAGGATAGCGAAAATTGGCGCAAGTCTAACCGATCTCGTCCCAACGATCACACTGATGAAACCAACGATGAAAGCGGTGATCATGACGCCGGCGAACACATCCATGCCCATCGGGGCAAGATAATAGATTGTCATGAATGCGGAAAAAATCGCGAGACCGATCAGAAAGAGAGTTCTGATGGCTACACCTGCATATGTAACCTGATAATCGGTAACGACCGAATCGGTCTTAACCGAATTGATTACTGGATTTGTATTTCTAAACGATCTCATATGATATCCCTCCAAAAAATTACTTACTTAATATTATACAAACAAATCGTAAAAATTTGATAAACAAAATGTAAAAGTTAAAGATCGAACAATGAGATTTGGTCATTTTCAATCATTCCGTCGAAAACCCCGAGATCCTCAAGCCGGTCAAACAACGTTTTTGTCAGTTTTGTCCTCGTCTTGATATCCTGCTTGGAAATGAACGGTTTTTCCGAGCGCGCCTCAACAATCGAATTGGCGCAGGTCAATCCAAGGGAGTCGACAACGATGAACGGCAACAACAGCGACTTTTTGTCTGGTTCAACTAGAAAATCGACCGCATGCGAACGATTGATATCAATCGGGCGGAAAGAAAATCCCCGTTTATACATCTCATACGCCAGTTCAAGCACTGTCAATAAGTTCTTTTCTTTGTCGGTCGCAGCCGTGCCCTTATCGCTGATTTCTTCCATTCTCCGCTTGATGCCTTCCTCACCTTGATAGAAAGCGTCGACATCAAAGGAATCAGAGCGTTTTGAAAAATAGCCGGAGTAGAAATAGATTGGCTTGTACAGTTTGAACCAGGCGATCCGCATTGCCATCAGCACATATGCGGTCGCATGGGCTTTTGGAAACATGTATTTGATTTTACTGCAGGACCAGATATACCATTCAGGGACATTACACTGTCTCATAAGATCAGCGTAAGTTCCCCATTTTTCGGGATTTACCGGTGCTTTGCCCCTACGGACGAATTCCATGATCTCAAAAGCCATCATCGGCTGCATCCCATAGTTTATCAGATCCACCATGATATCGTCGCGACAGCCGATGATATCCTTGAAATCGATCCTGCCGAATTCGCGACGCCGGTTCGTGATCAGGTCTTGAGCATTGCCGGCCCAAACGTCGGTACCGTGGCTGAGGCCGGATATCTTGACTAGTTCAGAAAAACTCTGGGGGCGCGAATCCCTCAACATTGACCTGACAAAATTAGTGCCGAATTCAGGGATGCCGAATGAGGCAACCTCAGAATTGAGGTCCTCAGGCGTCAAGTTGATGACTTCTGTTCCCGAAAGCAACTTGTAAACCTCGCGATCATCGACGGGAATCTCTTTCGGATCCGAAAAGGGGAAATCAAGGGGATCGCGTTTGACAAATTCCATCAAGTACTTGATCATCGTCGGATCGTCATGTCCGAGAACATCGAGTTTGAACAAATTGTCCTCAAAAGTATGGTAGTCATAATGGGTCGTCCGCCAGGAAGTATCGGTTGAATCTCCGGGATATTGGACCGGAGTGATGTCATAAATTTCTCTATCGGAAGGAACGACCACGATGCCGCCGGGATGTTGACCGCTAGTCCTCTTTGAACCGACAATCCCGTTGGCAAGCCGTTCCATTTCCGCTCTACGGACACGAATCGCCGGCAAATTCTGTTTTTCCCGCTCCTCATTGATTTTTTCGAAATGATCCCTGACCATCGCAAAAGCGGTCTTGGCGGCGCATGTGCCGATCGTTCCGGCCCGGAAAGCGTAGTTTTGGCCAAATAGTTTGCGGATATACTCATGGACAACACTCTGATAATCGCCGGAAAAATTGAGATCGATATCCGGGACTTTCTTGCCTTCAAATCCAAGGAAGGTCTCAAACGGGATGTCATGCCCGTCTTTTAACAATGAACTTCCGCAAACCGGACAAGTCTGGACGGGAAGATCCCAACCGCAGTCGGTCCTCTCCAGAAGTTGCTGGATCTTGGTCTCAAAGTCAGAAGTGCCGAAAAGTTTTCGTTCCTCTTCGGTTTTCTTGAAAGCAGAAAACCGGCATTTGGGGCAGACATAGTGCGGCGGGAGGGGATTGACTTCGGTGATATCCATCAAAGTTGCGACCAGACTGGAACCAACCGAACCGCGCGATCCAACCAAATAGCCGTCATCGAGCGACTTTTTGACAAGAAGATGCGAAATATAGTAGATCGGTGAATAGTGGTTTTCAATGATGCTCGTCAATTCCTTGTCGAGCCGGTTCTTGACGATCGGCGGCAACGGATTGCCGTAGATTCTCTCCGCGCGTTCGCACACCATCGTTTCAACTTTGATTTTGATCGAGGGCACACCGAAGTTTGCCAACGACTCATCGGTCGGCGCATAGAGTTCGCTTGGAAAAATGATGATCTCATCGATCGAATCAGCGATCATATTGGTGTTCTTGACGACGATTTCATCGGCGATATCATCGCCAAGGAAAGAAAACTCATCCAGCATCTCCTGGGTAGTAAAGAAATGTTGCGAAGGTTTCTCGGATTCGCCATGGAGTTGGTGGAAACCGCCGCCGACGAGCGGGGTATTGATCATGATCTCTCGATATTTCTTGTCCTCTGGGTCAAGATGGTGGCAATCGCCGGTCGCACAGACGGGGATGTTCAACTCCCTGCCGACCTCGACAATACGACGGATAACATCTTGGATGACGTTTTGCCATTCGGGCATCGATTCTTTCAAATAACTGAAAGTGCTCGGCGGCTGCACCTCGAGAAAGTCATAATAGGCGGCTGCCTTTTTCAATTCTTTCCGTGTTTTCGTCATCGCGATTTCAAAAAAGGCGGAATTGCGACACCCGGAAGAAACCAGCAAGCCCTTACGGTATTTATCGAGAACCGTCTTGAGAATCTTCCCGTCGCGATCATAATACATCGTCAAAGCTTGGGATAAAATCTTGTAAAGGTTTTTGAGCCCTTCCTGCTTCTTGACAAGCAAATTGATATGCTTGGGATAGGGATATTTGTATACTTCTTTGGGGTCGATCAGGAGATTGATGTCCTGAAAGCGGTTGATTCCTTCTTTTTTGAGCCGCTTCAACATATGCAAAAAGACTTCAGTCGTCGCTTTCGCGTCATTGATTGCCCGGTGGTGTTCGGTCAGGCGGACTTTCAAAAAACGACAAACGCGTTCGAGCGAATAGCTGTTTTTGTCGGGGTAGAGGATTTTGGCGAGCGTCAAAGTATCGATCGATGGTTGGATCTCATCCGTTATCCCGTATTCCGCATAGTTATAATAAATATGGCCTAAATCGAAGTCGGCGTTATGAGCGACAAGGATGGCGTCCTTGCTGAAGTTGTAGAAATCCCTGAGAACCGCATCCACCGTCGGCTGCCCCTTGACCATCTGCTCGGTGATGCCGGTAAATTCAGTTGTGAACTTGCTTAGGGGTTTTTTAGGATCAATCAACGAGGAAAACTCACCGATGATGGTTTCGCCCTTGATTTTGACGGCCCCAATCTCGATCAAGGTGTCATAAAGAACAGACAAACCCGTCGTCTCGATGTCGAAGATGACATATGTCGCATCCCTCAACATCTGCTCTGTTTTGCCTCTGGTGACTGTGATCTCCTCATCGTTCACAAAGACGAGTTCCAGACCATAGAGCGCTTTGATGAGACCTTTTTTGGCAAGTTTGAACAAATCCGGAAACGATTGGACGGAGCCGTGGTCGGTCAAAGCGATGGCTTTGTGCCCCCATAAAGCGGCTCTTTCCACGTATTCGTCGATCGTGTTGACTCCGTCCAGCGCCGACATCTTCGTATGCAGATGGAGTTCTATTCGTTTTTCCTTGGAATCGTCGACCCTAGTGGTTTTTGGCAAGGGGACATTGGATTTGGCCATGCTGATGGCATTGATGATGACTTCTCCGTAATAACTGTTATATTGGGCATACCCGGAGACCATCAAACCCAGACCCTCGCGAAGAGAAAGACAGAAATTTCGCTCCTCCTTGGAACTTAAGCGTTTCTTGACTGAAACCGAATCGTCGCCGTCGGTCAGGATGATATTGCACTCGGCATTGTTTTTACCGTCACGGATCTCGAATGTGACGATCCTGCCCTTGATGTTGAAATTGGCCTTGTTAGCGTTCTTCGCCCGATATTCCTCATACTCGATCTCGTCGATCGGGATCTTTCCGATCGGTTGAAAGTCATTGTCGACAGGACGATCTTCGTAGAGTTGTTCATACCTGATCACAACTTGGCTTTGAATGCCTTGATGGGATTGAACAAAATTCTCGTTCGCCAAATCGATTACCTGTTCGATCGGTTTCAACTTGTCATCGACTTCGATTCTAACCGTTGTCGCAAAACCGTTATGCTCCAATTCGGCCTCGATGTCTTTCCTGAACATGCTCGCTGTCCTGGCTCCGGGAGGAACCATGATCTTGATACAGCCATTCTCAATGTCGGTCTGATAATCCCTCAACGGGAGATAGCGTTTGTCCTCATCGATCAGAACATCGATGACATACTGATAATAGTCAAGCAGATCCTGGTCGGAGATGGTTTGAAAAACGATTCTGTAAGCAACGTGTTCGACGCTTTCGATTATCTTGGGCAATTCCCGGAGATGGTTGATGAAATTCCGATAACGGATGATCGGAATCGGCCGCTCGAAAACAAAAGAAAACAGCCACGTGTTCTGGATGGGATCAACCTCGATTTCATCCATGAGACCGTATTCAAGGATGACATCATCCTTGACATTGATCGTGTCAAGAAGTTTTCTCAGATTTCCGTTCAAACTATCATCTCCAAATCTTCATGTATATTATATCATAAGCCCTCAAAAATATCGGCTCAAGGTTCAAGTCGAAAAAGAAAACAGTCGAACGACTGTTTAGAATTCGGCTTTGACCTTGGATGCCAGGATTTCTTCGAGAGCTTGTCCGACCGGTTTGACGCATTTGTTGTCGACTGACGAAAAATTGTCCTGTTTAATGATTTTTGCCCGCTTAGCCGCAATGTACGCCAGTTTGTATTTCGAATCGACCACTTCAAGCAGATCATCGATCGATGGATATCTTAGCCCTTCGCTGTTTTTGTTCGCCATTTTATCTTTCCTCCATGAGTTTGTTGTACTTATAAATCGATCTTTCCGTTTTTGCATGCTCAGCGCGAATGATCGCATAGATCCTGTCCGCTGCGTTATAGACTTCATCATTGACGACGATATAGTCGTATTTGTAAGCGAGATTCAATTCTCTTTTCGCTTTTTCGAGACGCTTTTCAATATCAGACGGCCTTTCGGTTCCCCGAACCGTCAGCCGGTCGGCCAGCGCTTGCCTTGAAGGCGGCACGACGAAGATGAAGACCGCATCGGGCATCTTCTCCCTGACCTGTAGCGCCCCCTGAACCTCAATCTCCATGATCACTTCATTGCCATCCGCAAGTTTTGAATCGATAAAACTCTTGGGTGTGCCGTAGTATTCACCGACGAATTCGGCATATTCCAACAACTCATCGTTCGCAATCTTAGTTTCAAACTCTTCGCGGGAGATGAAGAAATAGTCAATTCCGTTGATCTCGTTTTCACGGGGTTTTCTGGTAGTCATCGAAACCGAATAGCAAAAATTGTTGTCGGGCATTTTAAACAAAGCTTTTCGAATCGTGCCTTTTCCAACTCCCGATGGACCGCTAATGACCACAAGCAAGCCACGTTCATTCAGCTTCACCGACAGACCCCCTCTTCAAGTAAAGATGTATTATAAATATAATATCACATTCCTGAAAAATAGTAAATTTATTTTTATGCCATGCCGGTTGATGTTATAATTGACGTGGTGATAATATGAGTCTTGACGGACGTTTCCTCCATTTTCTGGCCGCAGAACTTAACCAAAGCCTGGCCAACGGCCGCATCCAAAAAATCTATCAGTTAAGCCGGACTGATTTTTTGTTTATGATCCGAAATGAAGGCCGCACCAATCAACTCTATTTGTCCCTGTCGACAACCTATCCAAGACTTTATCTGACCAAACTCCAATATGACAAACCGGAAGCGCCCACAGGTTTCTGTATGCTCTTGAGAAAGCATCTCGAAAGAGGCGTGATCGAAAAAATCGAAGGGCTTCAGGGCGATCGTGTCGTGCTTTTTATGATCAAGTGCCATGACGATCTCGGCAGCGAGGTGATCTATCACCTTTATTTGGAGATCCTTGGCCGCTACGTCAATCTCATTCTTGCAAATCAAGAAGAACGGATCATCGACGCCTTCATTAGAATCGGCCCCTTCGACACCGGCTCTAGGACAATCGAAAAAGGAGCGCTTTATCTTCCACCCTTTAACGACAAGATCGATCCGGAAAACCTCGGTGCCGCATCCACGGTATTCAAAGATTATAGCGAGATCACCGCAAAAAGCCTGATTGCCAGTTTTCGCGGTATTTCTCCGCTGTGCGCGAATTATCTTGTCAATCCTCCAATCGGAGAAAATCTCTGGAGCCATTTCGTCAATTTTACAAGAATCAAGCCAAAGCCGACTCTCGCCTATCTCGACGGCAAGCAGAAATTCTACTATTTCGATTTGTTCCCAGAAACCGAAAAAAAGTATTTTCCCACTCTCTCGGCTCTGCTTGAGGCGGTTTATGCCGATATCGGCAGAAAAGAGCGGCTGCGTCAAATATCAAAAAACCTTCTCCAATTCATTAAACGCGAATTAGAGCGTAACACCGTCAAACTTGAGAAACTGACCACCGATCTCGAAGCGGCGAAAAATATCGATCACCTTCGGATAAAAGGCGAACTGATTCTAGCCAATCTTAATAACATCCAGCAACGACAGACATTGTTCGAAACCCTTGATTATGAGACTGATGCCAAGATTGAAATCGCTCTCGATCCCCTCCTGTCCCCAATCCAGAACGCAAACGCCTATTTCAAACGCTATAAAAAACTCCGTTCATCGGTGGCTCATATCGAAAAGCAGATCCGAATTACCAAACAAGAAATCCGCTATTTCTCCTTGATCGACTCCCAAATCCAATACGCATCTCCGGTCGTCCTTGACGAAATTGCGGCCGAGCTGGCTCATAGAGGCTTTATCCGAAAAAGGATTACCCGCCAAAAATCGAAGCACCCGCATTATGAAGTCTATCTTGACGCTCTCGATAACGAAATCCTCGTTGGCAAGAACAACCTTCAGAACAACTACATCACCCACACCCTCGCCAAACCCGAAGAATGGTGGTTCCACACCAAGGACTACCATGGTGCCCATGTGATCGTCAGAAACACTGCGGAACTCGGAGAAGTGACGATCCGCACCGCCGCTCAACTTGCTTCTTTCTTCTCAAAAGGACGGCATTCAACATCGGTTCCCGTCGATTACACGAGAAAACGCTATGTCAAACGGATCCCGGGAGAAGTCGGCAGCTTCGTGAACTATCAAAACCATAAGACGATCTTCATCGATCCCGACAAGGATTTTATCGACAAATTGAAAAAAGTGACTAATTAAAAGGCTGTCGCCGGAATCACGGGGCGACAGCCTTTTATTATTTGTTCTTGATTTCCGTTTTGATCATGGCGATAAATTCCTTGACCGAAACTTGTGTCTGTTCACTTGCGCCGTAACGGCGGTATGTCAGCGAATCGTTTTTCATCTCCATGTCGCCGATGACAAGTTGGTAGGGGATTTTCTTCGTCTGCGCATCGCGGATCAAGTAACCGAGTTTCTCCTCCCGTAAGTCGAGTTCGACTCTCAGATTTTCCGCCTGCAGCCGTTCGACAAGTCCCTTAGCATATTCCTTGTGATATTCCAAATTGACGGGAATTACCATAATCTGGACGGGTGAAAGCCAAGTCGGGAAAGCACCGCCATAGTGTTCGATCAGGATGCCAATGAAGCGTTCGATCGAACCAAAGAGGGCCCGATGCAGCATCACCGGTCTCTTTTTCTCACCGTCACTGTCGATATAGGTGAGATCGAATCTCTCGGGAAGATTCATGTCCAATTGGATCGTACCGCATTGCCAGACCCGATTCATCGAATCCCGCAAATTAAAATCGAGTTTCGGGCCATAAAAAGCACCGTTGCCGGGATTGACCTTATAAGGCTTGCCCATCTTGTCAAGAGCTTCAACCAGAGCTTTTTCGGCTTTCTCCCAAGTAGCGAGCTCGCCGATGTATTTGGTTTCCGGCCTGGTCGACAATTCAATGTGATATTTGAGGTCGAAGACACTGTAGACATAGTCGAAGAGCCTGACGAGTTCAGCGACCTCATGGACGATCTGGGCTTCCGTCATAAAGATGTGGGCATCATCCTGGGTGAAGTTTCGGACTCGGAATAAACCGGCCAATGCCCCGCTTGCCTCGTGCCGGTGCACCAACCCGAGTTCCCCGATCTTGAGAGGAAAGTCTTTGTAGGAATGGATGTCGCGCTTATATACCAGCATCCCTCCGGGGCAGTTCATCGGTTTGATCGCGAATTCCTGCTCGTCGATACTGGAGATATACATATTTTCTCGGTAGTTATCCCAATGACCCGAAATCTCCCAAAGATCCTTGTTTAGCATGATCGGTGTTTGGATCAGTTTGTAGCCTTCTTTGAGATGAGCTTTGTACCAAAAATCCTCAAGTTCACGTCTGAGCACCATCCCGTTTGGCAACCAGAAGGGAAATCCAGGCCCGTATTCCGAAAGCATGAACAAATCGAGTTCGCGACCGAGTTTTCGGTGGTCGCGTTTTTTCCGTTCCTCTAACAACTTGAGGTGAGCTTCGAGATCAGCGGCGTTGAAAAAAGCCGTTCCGTAGACACGGGTCAGCTGTTTGTTCTTTGAGTCGCCGCGCCAATAGGCGCCCGCAAGCGACAACAACTTCACATGTCTGAGCCATTTGGTAGAGGGAACATGCGGTCCCCGACAAAGATCGATGAATTTTTCTTGGGAATAAAGCGAGATAATTTCACCCTCGGGCAATTCCCGAATCAATTCCTGTTTGTAGGGATCGTCTTTGAATATCTTCAGCGCCTCTGCCCGCGATACTTCTCTCCTTGAAATCGGCTGATTCTCAGCCACAAGCCTCTGCATCGTCTTCTCGATCAGGGGAAGATCATTATCGGTAAGGATGACTTCGCCGAGATCGATGTCATAGTAAAATCCTTCCTCGATATCCGGGCCAACGCCAAAACAGGCATGCGGATACATGGATTTGATCGCTTCCGCCATCAGATGCGCAGCTGAATGACGCAGAATGCCGAGCGCTTCCGGATCAGCCTCGGTGATGAAGCGGACCTTCGCATCAAAACCGATGGGCCTATCCATATCATAGAGCTCACCTTCCACCTCGGCTGCGACCGCTTTTTTCCGTAGCGATGGCGAGATCGCTTGGGCGATGTCGCTTGCGCTTGAACCCTTGGCGAATTCCCTTATCGAATCGTCTTGAAATTTGATTTTGATCATGATATGCCTCCCTAAGAATAAAAAATCGCCCTTCGCAAAAGGACGATTGCTCGCGGTACCACCTTTATTCCAGAAACATCTGGCGCTTGATTCCCTTAACGCGGGCAACGGGATCCTTTCCTGAATCCGGCTCGGAGATGGTAATCCCGACAACTGCCGCATCGATAGCTTCCACCATCCTATCTTCGCTTTATGGGCTTGGTCATCAGATCTTGTTCTCTTTGGTAGCCTTATGTGGTTATATATCTATAATTATAGGGTAAAATCATCACTTGTCAAGGTGTGCGGTGCGGTTTTTCCGAGATTTCAAACTCGTCTGCGAGTTCTTTGATCCGTTCATAAATCCGGTATGCCTTCGATTTCTCAAGCAGTGAATTGTCGGCGACAAGCGCGTCGATCAAGACTTTCATCTTCATGTTTGAAGAGAAGAAAGTCGGCAGCTCGTCGAGAACGCGGTGCTGCAAGATCGGCCCCAAGACCTCATCCCGGATGAACGAGCTTTGGGATTCACCGCCGAGATCGTCCAAGAACAGGATGTCGACTGTCTTGAGATAGTCGATCTTGTCCTCCAAAGACCCATGGGAAATCGAAGATTTCAGTTCGCGGACAAGATCCGGATAATAGGCAAAGACGATGTTGAAACCTTTTTTGGCGAGTTCGTTGGCAACGATCGCCAGAATATAGGTCTTGCCCGAACCGTAGACTCCGGAAAGATACATGCCCTTCATGAAGTTGTCGCGGCTGTATTCGGCGACAAACTTGAGGATGTACTTGAAGATCTCCTTGCGTTCCGGACCGATCAGATCAAAATCGTTGATGTTGGCGTTGAAGACCTTCCTGGGAACATACATGGCGTCGATTTTGAACTTGCTTTCATCGAGATTGTTATAACGGCACTTGGCATAGGCGAGGGTGATCTCGCCGTTGTAAAGAACGAGCTCGGGAGTCATCCCTGTCATCGGCAGTTCGCATTTATGAAGCCCGGGGCAGGCATTACAGGTGTCCTTGGCTTCCTTGTAAACAAGGAGATTGTTGATGCCTCTTTCGAGCACATCGTGTTTTAAATCGTATTTCAGGACAAATTGTCTGATAACAACATCTTCGAGCAGGTTTTCGATCGTTTCCTCGATCTTCAATCCCTCCGGCACCTTTTCCAAATACTCTGCGATTCTTTTCATGGTTGTTCTCCTTTATTCGATCGACTTGAGATAGTCTTCGAACCAATCCAGTTTGATGTCCGGCTTAGCGGATTTCTGGCTCTTTCTTGCAGGCTTGCCATCGCGTGTTTTCTCGTACTGAGAGCGTAGGTGTTCCACAAACTCAAGCGCTGTCTTGGCATCGGTTATCTGATTTCTCTTCCAGTTGAGTCCAACTTTTTCAAAATAGTCGTATCCGGGAAGAAAGCCGTCCTTGATCTTCGCGACATAAGCGATGAGAACGTTGACAACGCCCGGGTCGAGCCCGACTTCATCGATCAACCGCTCGACGATTCTAAGATCGGCGGCCGAGGCCCTCCCTCCCCCAATTTCCTTCAAAATATCAATCGGTGACGACTGGGCAAGGCGTTCATGAGGTTCCAACGGCAGATTTCTGTCCACCGGTACACTAGGCGCAACTTCTTTGGCGACATTGGTTCTCTCTTGGCGAAATTTGTAGTGCCCCCGAGCAAGCTCGGCGAGCTTGCGGACATCGAGTTTGCGATTGTTGTCGACCGCCATCCGGTAGATCTCGCTTATTTCCAGCTCGTCGAGTTGATAAACAAAGTTGAGCGTGGCAATCTTGTTTTTTACATACTCCGTCAATTCATGCGGATCGAACACGGAATCCGGAAGATTCTCCTTCAAAAGCCGCCAGTCAAACCGATCGCTTCTTGTTTTCAGATGATTTGAACGAACCTGGTTCTTGAGTTCGCCCTCGATGAGCGAGCCGTCTGTGCTGAGCGGCGGGAATACTTCATCGAAAGTCTTGCTGACACGGATGTAGCCTTTTCTGCCTGGTACTTTCAGTTTGAAAATTTGAATCAGTTTTTTATACCGCTCTTTCGTGATCGCCCCGATCAAATATTGTCCGAGAATGCCGTCGTTGATGAAACTCTGAGCCGACATCGGCAATTTCAATTCATAAACAAACCGGTCGTCAAGATAGTGCGTGTCAAGCAATCCGACCGCTTCAAGTTTATGTCTGTCGGCTTCGATATCCTCAATTCTGCGGTTGAGCAGAGATTCGAGATCGGCGTGGAGGTATTCTTGGGAAGCGAGATTTTGTTTGTCGAGCAGTTCTCTCAAGGTCATGTAGAGGCCAAAGGCAAAAAGACCGATGATCGGTTGATATAGAAGCGTTAATGCTTGATAGTCGCAACTGGAAATATTGCTGTTGGCGAAGACGATGAAACGATCGGTCCTTCTCACTCTGTCCAAACAATTACCTCCTAAAAATGTAGGAAAACGCCTTTGAACTACAATGCCAAATCAAGATGCTGATAGAGATGTTAGGCTTCTTTTTCGTCTTATTCATGTCGATAAAACCGAAGTGGTTGAAAACTAAAGATCGATATGTCATTCACTCATTATAGCGGCGAGCACATCCTTGAATTGTTCTTTTGTAACATTGATTCCGTTTGAATTGTCAATCACATAATCCGCCAGTTTCCGTTTCTCTTCAAGGGGCATTTGGGAGGCAATCTTCATCTTGGCGAACTCGCTGTCGATCTTGTCTCTTAGTGTCAACCGTTCGAGTTGAGTCTGATAATCGACATAGACACAGATCGTAACATCTGAAAGCTGCTCGGAGCCACTTTCAAAAAGCAGCGGAACACTGATAATCACAAATCGATGCTTGTCTTTTCTAAGGCCATCAAGTTCCCTCTGGATCTCGGCAATGACGGCCGGGTGCGCCACCTGGTTCAACCGTTTACGGAAATCTTCGTCTTTGAAAACTATCACACCGAGTTTTTTCCAAGCGATCGAGCCGTCATCTAAAATACACTCTTCGGGTATGAGTTTGATAATTTTTTGGTAAAGCGAGCCTCCGGGAGCGCTCAGACGCTTGTAGACTGAATCGGCATCGATCAAGGGCATTCCTGCTTCGACAAACCAGTCAGCCACAAGACTTTTGCCGGAAGCGATGCCTCCGGTCAGTCCGATGACTTTCACAATGACTTCTCCATTATTTTTGACACAGAGGACAATAATACGTTCCCCTGCCGCCAACTTTGATTTTTTCGATCAAACTGCCGCATTTATGACAGGGCAAGCCGTTTTTTGTGTGAACACTAAGTTCGTTTTGAAACCGGCCGGTGATTCCGAGACTCGATGTATAACTTCTGATCGTCGTGCCTCCGAGAATAATCGCCTTCTTCAAGACTGCCCAGCAATTATTGGCAAGTATCCCCGTTTCGACCATCGTGACATCTTTGCCCATTCTCCTTGGATCAATGCCTGACAGATACAATACTTCGTCTACATAGATGTTCCCAAGACCGGCGACGATCTCCTGATCAAGCAACAACGATTTGATTGGCCGTGTCGATTTATATATTTTATCATATAAATATGAATCAGTAAAGTCGCTATCAAAAGGCTCCTTGCCGAGTTTGGCAATCCTTGCAGACAATCTTTCACTGCCGGCAGGCATGGTTTCCATGGTTCCGAACTTCCTGACATCATGATATCTGAGAGTCGAACGATCTGTGAAATAGAAGATGATATGTTCGTGTTTGGCGATGGGCTCGTCTTGGGGTTTAAGGAAAAACTTTCCTTCCATGCGGAGATGAACCGTTAAGACGATGTCATCGAAACCAAAAAACAAGTACTTTCCATAACGCTCGATCTTTTGTAAGGTTTTTCCAATTAGAGCCGCTTTGAAACGATTGGGATCCTGGTTTCGGATCAACTTGCCGTAGACAATATCGACATCAGCGACGGTTTTCCCGATGATTTGACGCTTTAAGGTCTCCTTGACGGTTTCGACTTCAGGCAATTCAGGCATTGTCATTCACCTCAAAGAGATCTTCTCCGTAAGCAACCTCAACGAGCAAGGGAACAGTTGTTTCGACTGCTTTTTCCATTGTCTCGATCACAAGTTTTTTCGCACTCTCGATCTCTGAGGCAGGAACTTGGAAAACAACTTCATCATGGATCTGCAAGAGCATTTTGATGTTCGCTTTGTTGTTCTTGATCGCCTGCCTCAGTTTCACCATCGCAATCTTGAGAACGTCGGCGGCGCTTCCCTGGATCGGAGCGTTCATTGCCATTCGTTTGCCAAACTCCCTGGTCTGGAAATTGTTTGAGTTTAATTCGGGAATCAGCCTTCTGCGGTTGAACATGGTTTTGACATATCCGCTTTCTTTGCCGTCGGCGATCGTCTTTTCCATAAACACCTTGATTTCGGGATAATTCTCGTAGTAGCTTGCGATGAAAGCTTCGGCTCGTTTCGGGGAAATCTTTAAATCCTCGGACAAGCCCCAGGCTGTCTTGCCGTAAATAATCCCGAAATTGACGGCTTTCGCTGCCCGCCGCTCCTCCAAAGACACCTGCTCTTTCTTGAAGATGAGTGTCGCCGTGTGGGTATGAACGTCAACATTGTCACTGAACGCCTCTTTCAGTTTTTTGACGTCTGCCATCTCTGCCAGCAATCTCAGTTCAATTTGCGAGTAGTCTGAGGAAAGCAATAGACAACTGGGATCGGCCACAAAGACTTTTCGCAGTTCCCTGCCTTCCTCGGTCCTAATCGGAATATTCTGAAGATTAGGTTCGATCGAAGACAGCCTTCCCGTCTGGGTTTCGGCCTGTTTGTAGATCGTGTGGATTCGGCCGTCGTGTTTCAAATCGAGGGCTTTTTTAAGGCCTTCGTAGTATGTGTTGTACAGTTTTGTCAGCGTCCGGTACTCAATAATCAAAGAAATGATCGGATGAAAGCCTTCAAGTTGCTTCAAAACGGAAATATCGGTTGAATATCCCGTCTTGGTTTTTTTGTAGTATGGCAGATTCAGTTTCTCAAACAACACTATTCCTAACTGACGGGTACTGTTGATATTGAGATCATTAGAATCTGCGAGCAGGCGGATCTCTTTTTCAAGTGAACTGATGCGACTTTCAAGGTTTTCTCCAATCTCGTCTAGTTTGGCGTCGTCGACGGCGATTCCGGTATGTTCCATCTCCGCCAGAATCTCGGAAAGCGGCATCTCGACTTCATATAACAGTGCGCTTTGGTTCTGTTCATCGATCTTTTCAAGAATGACATCCTTCAGTTTCCAGATCGCCTCTGCTTTTTTGACAGTTTGAAGCTGATACAACTTTTTGTCAGGAAGGGTGTATTTTGCGCCCTTTCCATAAATTTCTACATCATAGGCGACATCGTTATAGCCAAAGGCTGCGCTGACAGCACGGAAGTCTGCCTGCGTCAAGTTGGGATTAACTAGATAAGCTGCGAGCAAAAGATCGAAAGCTAACCCGTCGATTTCGATATCATCCCAAAGCAAAGCTGCTTTCATCGCCTTGAGATCGAAAACATATTTCTTTTTTTCCGGATCCTTCAACCAATCAAGAAACAACTCTGATCCGATTGCTTTCTCATAAGGGATAAACAATCGTTTTTTTCCATCGAACAGGCCAAAGCCAAGTTTCTTGGCGGTATGATAATTCGTTCCGAACAATTCAAGGTGGACTCCCATCGGCGATGATAGCATCTCTTCAGTAATCTCATGCACTTCACGGTAATCATCAATGGTCTTTGAACTCTGGCCATCGTTTTTCTGAGCATTCAGCTTTCGAATAAAGGAATGAAATTCCAGTTGTTCGTAGAAGGCTTTAAGTTTCTCTAAATCCTCGTGTTGTCGTGTTAATTCATCGATTCTAAACTCGTTTGGAAAATCCACGATGATTGTCGAGAGCCGCTTGGAGAAACGAGCCTGGTCGACATAGGCAATCAGGTTCTCCTTGATTTTGCCTTTGAGGTCGTCGACATGCTCATATATCGATTCTAGATTTCCATATGTCTGGAGCAATCTCTGTGCAGTTTTTTCACCGATTCCGGGAACCCCGGGGATATTGTCAGAAGGATCGCCGACCAATCCTTTGTAGTCTGTCATCTGCGAAGGAGTAATCCCCATCGTCTCGAACAACTGCCGGCGATCAAAGGTGATCGCATCCGAAAAGCCCCGTTTTGAAACCAGTTGGACGACATTGTCATCGATCAATTGCATCAAGTCACGGTCATTGCTGAAAATGATGACTTGATCGAAATCTTTCTTGGCGTGGTGGACAAAATAACCGATGATGTCATCGGCCTCATAGTGATCGGTCTCATAGTACTTAATATTGGCGGCATCGAGATAATCGCGCAACAGGGGGAATTGCATGACGAGTTCAGAGGGAGTTGGCTTTCTCGTTCCTTTATATTCTGGATACTCCATATGCCTTATCGTCTCGCCTTTGGCATCGAGAGCGACGAGAATGTGCGTGAAATCCATTTTGAGAATCGTTTGGATCCCCATGACAAACCCATAGATTGCATTTGTGTAGACTCCTGACGAGCTCTGCATCAAATTACCCGTCGAAGCGGTCGCGTAGTAAGATCGAAAAAGGAGATTGTTGCCATCGATTAGCGCTAGTTTCTTCATTGGTTCACCCCAAGATTGCCATTATAGAAACAAAGTTGAAAAGCAAAGAGGCATCGCGTCGCGATCCCCTTTGTTCATGTTTAAACACGTTTGTTGAGTTTATCGAGCACCAACAGCCCTTTGAGGATCAGCTGATCGTCGAATATCAGGTCGCCGTGGCAATGTTTGTAGATGATCTGTGCATGTCCGCCGGTGATGATGACTTTCAGATCGGGATTACCGACATTGTCTTTTATTCGTTCGATCATGCCGTCGATCAAAGCTGCATGTCCGTAGATCAAACCTGATTTGATGCTGTCGGAAGAGTTGGTCCCAATCAGTTTCGAAGGTGATTCCAGCTCAACTTGCGGCAACAGGGAAGTCTTGCTTATAAGAGCATTTCTGGAAGTCATCAGTCCGGTCGTGATGACAACGCCTCTCAAGTTCTTATTCTCGACGTAGGTGAATGTCGTCGCTGTTCCCAGATCGATGATCAGACAAGTGGCGTCATATAGGGTGGTTGCGGCGATAGCGTTGGCGATCAAGTCGGCCCCGACTTCCCTAGGGGTATCGGTGAGAATCTTGATACCGGTCTTGACTCCGGCTTGGAGAAACAACGGCGTTATTCCGTGCTTTTTCTGAAAGTACTCGCGGAAAACATTATTGAGTTCCGGAACGACCGAGGCGATGATCGCCCGCTCACAAACGCTGCTTATCAGTTGCGACAAGGTAATCGCATACTCATCGGCAGAGCGGGTCTTTTCGGTGTTGATCCGATAAGTTTTATTCAGTGATTCCCCAGATTCTGAGATTCCGATCGCGATGGTGGAGTTGCCAATGTCAATTAGGATAATCATCATTACACCTGCGTTTCTTCTTCGCCAAAGGATTCTTGATTTTTACCATAAAACGGCATCAGCCTAGTGACGACAGTTGCGCCGACAATCGCCGCCAGTACAGCCTCAATTGGCGCCGTGATGGGTACACCGGAAGCATTGAGTGCAGTCAAATAGGGGATGAACGCCTGCCCGAGCGAATCATAATCAAAGACCATCGAAAACGAGGTCCACAGCATCGACAACACCAAAAGGGTATGGATGACTGTCAAGATAAAGAAACTGATCGCAAGAGCAAGATATCTCTGTTTGATGATTTTTAAGAAAAAACGGACAACATCATAGATCACAAACCCGAAAATCACCCTTGGCACAACCGATACCCAAGGGTAGTAAAATAGCGGGCTGTTGTAAATGAAGGCGGCGATCAGCGAGATGATGCCGAATGCCAGCCCGAGATAGACGCCCATCTTTCTTCCGAGCAGAGCAGCACCGATCAACACAGGGATGTGGATGATCGTCGCTTCCATGTTGTCGGTGATTTTGATGAACCCGAGGGCTCCGCCGGCGCCGTTGGGAACCAGTCCCAAAACAGCGATGATCGCGACAAACATCGCAAGTATCGTCATTTCCCTAGTTCTCTCTTTGGTGCTTTTTGCTTTCTTTTCCATGATTTTTTCCTTTCCAAGCCGCCGATGGCGGTCTCCTAAGAAATATCAGTTCAAACTTCTTGTCTGATTGATGCGATTTTATTGTTGTCGAGTTCCTTCAACATTGCGATGATGATCGCTTTTACAGCTTGATAATCGCTTTTGTGGATCATTGAAGTCGTCGAATGGATATACCGCGAGGGCATGCCGATCGTACAGGCCAAGACACCCGCTTCCGATAGCTGGACTTCGGCTGCGTCGGTGCTCCCGAGCGATTTATAATATTGATATTTGATATTGTGCTTGGCAGCGGTTTTCTCAATAAACTTCCTGACCCCCTGATGCAAGATGCACTTGGGATCATAGAAGCGGATCATAAATCCCCCTCCGAGTATCCCGCTTGTATCCGAATCCTCGAAAGTATCACTGCAGGGGGAACAGTCGACCGCAATGAAAAAATCAGGTTTGATCAAGTAAGCTGCGGTTCTCGCTCCGCGCAAGCCGACTTCTTCCTGAACGGTTGCGCCCGCAAAGAGCCTACAGGGAAGTTCATTCTTGTCGACTGATTCCAATACATCGAGCGCCATCGCACAGCCAAAACGATTATCCCATGCTTTTGAGAAAACCTTCTGTTTGTCCTTGGTTTCTTGGTAATTGTTTTGGAAAACGATCATCTGTCCGATCTTCACGCCCATCCGTGCGGCGTGAGCCTTGTCATCGGCGCCGATATCAAGCAAAAGATCGTCAAAGCTGTCGATTTGTTTGTTTTCTTTGTCGCGCAAAAGATGTGGCGGCTTGGCGCCGACAACTCCGGGGATGGCATCGCCATCGGCGGTGACAACCGTCATATATTGCGACAAAGCTATTGGAACATTGATCGATCCGATTGCGATCATCTTGATGAAGCCTTTGTCGGTTATCCCAGCAACCATGGCCCCGACTTCATCCATATGACCCGCCAACATAACGGTGGGCCCGTCTTTTTTCTCGTTGATCACGCCAAAAATCGATCCGAGTTTGTCCTGGTAGACGTTTTCTGCTATTTTTTCCAGTTTTTCCCTCAGATACTTTCTGACGATTTTCTCATGCCCGGATATCCCCGGAAGATTCACAAGATCTTGATAGTACTGTTTCAAGGCAGCCTCCTTCGATTGACGGCCTCAAGATAGAAGATCGGTTTTCCCAGTTTTTGAAACCGCTCTTCAAACTCGGTCGTGATGTTATCGATGTCGCTATTGGCGAGATCGAGGCTTTGACGGGTAATGCATAGCGATGGGTGTTTGTTGAAAGACAAGAGTGAATAATGATAGAAACCAAAATCATCGGTTTTGTATCTGATGATGCCCTTATCCGCCATGATCTCGCTATACATATCCAAAAACTTGGTGGTGGTCAGGCGTTTCTTTGCCTGCCTCCTTTTAGGCCAGGGATCAGGAAAATTCAAATACAGACCTGTGATCTCGTCTTTTGAAAACATCAATGGAAGTTGTTCCGCGTCAGCGCACACAAGCAAAAGATTGTCAAGCGGATCCTTGATGAGTTTTTCGAGCACTCTGACGAGTACCGAATCAAACCTCTCAAGAGCGATGAAATTGAGATCCGGATGACGTTTGGCCATCTCCGTGATGAACTTGCCCTTACCGCAACCGATCTCCAGATGAAGACATTGGTTGTGATTGGGGAAAGCTTGTGCCCATCTTCCCCGAAAAGACAAAGGATCATTGACGACAAACCGTGGATTCGCCGACAACAACATGGGAGCGTATTTGACTTTTCTTAACCGCATCAGTCTCTCTTTCCCGCCAAAAGAACAATGCTTTCCGCATAGATCGCAATCGCTTTCAACATATCGTCGATAATCAGATATTCATCCGGTTGGTGCGCGAGATCGACCTGCCCCGGAAAACTTGCCCCAAAAGCGACAGCTTTTTTCAGCATACGGGCATATGTTCCGCCGCCGATCGTGATCAAAGGCGATTTGTCATCGCCGGTGTATTTGATATACGCCTGATGCAGTTTCAAAACCAACTCATCTTTTGGCGAAACATAGTGGAATGGAGAATTACGCAGATCAATGACCTCAAACCCCATCGACTTAGCGGCTTTGCCAATCAGGCGGCGCCCTTTTTCAAAATCATAGCCCTTGGGGTAGCGGATATTACAGCCGATCCGGAACTCTTCATCCACAAAGTTGATTTTCGCTAAATTTAGCGTTAATTCCTTCATTTCCGCATCATTGTGGTCAATGCCGATTTTTCTGCCTAGTGTGTCAAAGAGAAAATAGTTGTCGAGAAAACTGACCAAAGGGCTCTTGGTATGGCGCTTCAAAAAGTCAACCATCAAGAAGATAGCGTTGAGGCCAAGATGTGGCCAGGCAGCGTGGGCACTTTTGCCATAGATCACATACTTATCGCCCTTGATCTCGCCTTGGTAATTGTTCAAGGCAAGATACTCGGTAAATTCACGCCTCAGATCTTTGCTTAGGACAACTTCGCAGCTTTCCGGAACGACATTATAGCGGTCTCCAGCGTTGATTGAGATGATCAAATCATCGGATACATTGCCCACAATATCAAAACTGTAGATGCCTTTTTCGCCATAGATCAGGGGAAATTCAGCGTCGGGAGCGAACCCAAGATCGGGCATCTTTTCCACTTCAAGATATCTATTGATGCAACGCATCCCCGATTCCTCATCACAGCCAAGAATCAAACGGACTTTCTTATTGAGAACAATACCGCTGTCTTTGACGAGTTTCATCGCCATATAGGCGGCCATGGTTGGGCCTTTGTCGTCCATCGCACCCCTGGCATAGACTTTCCCATCCACAAGCGAAGCCGCAAATGGCGGATAGGTCCATTTCTCACCTGCTGGGACAACGTCAAGATGGCCGAGGATGCCGACCACTTCATCGCCTTCGCCCATTTCAATGTGCCCGGCGTAATTGTCGATGTTTTTCGTGATGAAGCCATCTTTTTTGCCATATTCCAGCATCAAATCGAGAGCATCGCGGATCGGTGCTCCAAAAGGCGCATCGTAATTACTTTCGTCAAATTTTTCAAGCACAGTTGGAATCTTAAGCAATTTATTTGTTTTATCCAAGTATTCGCGCCTTGCTTTTTGGGCTTCTTTCAACCAATCCATGACATCACTCCTCACTGTTATTATTTTATCATACCATAAGCGGAAGTCAAAGCCAAAACCCTGAACGAGACATCTGATTTTCCATGACAATAGCAGCGAGGCTAATTGACTTTAACCAAAAATAAAGTATAATGTTTGTATAACATTCAAGAGCATTCATAGAATGCTCTCATCTATAAACTCAGGTGTTAACGATGATACGAATAATCGAAATGAAGAATCTGTCCTGTGCCAATTGCATCGCCAAAATTGAACGGCGTGTCGCTCGTCTTCCTTATGTGAACAGTGCCAGTTTCAATTTCGCAAATCAAACTCTGCTTGTTGATTTCAAGGATGATTATGATGTGGATATTGCCCTAAAGGAAATCAAGGAAATCGTTGATTTGCTTGAGGACAACATCATAACCAGATATTACGATGCAAAAACCACTAACGACAAGAAGCCGAATTTTTTGAAAGAATACTTGGTTGTGCTGATCGGAATGCTGCTTATTCTATACACTTTTGCCGCATACCGGATACCTCAGGTAATCAACGCCATCTTAGGCACCAACTATGAACTGTATGACCATTGGATAACGACCTTGCTTTACTGGCTGGGGTATCTGTTGTTGATATCTAAATTGCTGGTTGCTCAGGCCCGCGGAATCAAACATTTCAATTTTTTTAATGAAAGCACTTTGATGATCATCGCCACTTTCGCGGCGATGTTTGTCGGCAAGCACGAAGAAAGCATCGCTGTCGTTATTCTTTATTCCATCGGTGAATTCCTACAAAATCATGCCATAGCCAGATCACGAAAAGAAATCACATCTCTCGTCAACATCAAGGTCGAGTACGCCAATGTTCTTGAAGGCGAAAAGATGGTTGTCAAGGATCCGACAAGAGTTATGGTCGGTGAAGTGATTGTCGTCAAGAACGGAGAGCGTGTCCCGATTGACGGCATCGTCGTCAAAGGCTCGACAAGTCTGAATACCAGCGAATTAACCGGCGAAGCCAATCTGAAAAATGTGGACATCGGCGACGAGATTCTAAGCGGGAACATCAATGTAGGCAATGTCATCCATATCAAGACGACAAAGCCATACTCTGAATCGACACTCGCCAGAGTCATCGACCTGATCGAAAACTCAACTATCAAAAAATCAAAAACTGAAATGTTTATCTCTAAATTCGCCAAAATCTATACGCCTATCGTCGTGGCGCTAGCCGCTTTGCTAGTTATCTATGGTTTGATCTTTGACCCGGCCAATGTCACGACCGATTCCGGATATATTTACCGTGCAGCGACTTTTCTGGTCATTTCCTGTCCCTGTTCATTGGTTTTGTCGATACCTTTGTCATATTATGCCGGCATCGGCGTCGCCGCCAAGAACGGCATTCTTTTCAAAGGTTCCGCTTATCTAAATGCAATCACCGATGTCAAGACAATTGCCCTTGACAAGACAGGCACCCTGACATACGGCTCCTTTTTCGTCACGGAATACACAAACGATGAGGTACTGAGACTAGCCGCGTCGATTGAAAGATACTCGTCCCACCCAATCGCAAAAGCGATCGTCGAAAAAAACCAATTGCCCCTTTTAGAGGTTAGCGACATCGAAGAAGTCCCCGGATACGGTATCAAGGCCAAACATGACGGAGTCTGGTATTTTGCGGGTTCACGGAGATTCTTGGTTTCCAACGGAATCAGCGTAACCGATGAAAAATTGCCTGTCGGATCATATACCTTCCTTGGAAATGCAGATCAATATTTGGGGTATATCGTTGTCAAGGATGAGCTAAGGGAAACATCAATAGCAACCGTTAGAGAATTCACCAAGTATTATGACACGGTGATGTTGACGGGGGACAACGAGGATTCCGCCGCCGACATCGCTGCCAAACTGGGGGGAATCGAATACTATGCCGAATTGCTCCCCGAACAAAAATTAGAGAAGTTTGATCAAATCCGCACCAATTCGATCAGCCTTTATGTCGGTGATGGCATCAATGACGCTCCGCTTCTGAAAAACGCCGATATCGGCGTCTCCATGGGTTCTGCCAGCGATCTGGCAATTGAAGTCTCAGATGTCGTCATCATCAATAATGACATTCGCCTGCTCGACAAAGCAATCCGGATCGCCAAACGAACCAGCAGCATCACCAAACAAAACATCGCTTTCTCCTTGATCGTCAAAATCATCTCTATGGTTTTGTCGGCTCTTGGCTTCATGTTCATGTGGTTATCGATCTTTGCGGATGTCGGAGTGGCGCTTCTTTGCATCTTTAATGCTCTTCGCATCATTTATCAAACTCGATACTTATACTCTAAAAGGCGCGAACGGGAATAAATCTAGTAAAAAGCCGGTAACGATTTCCGGCTTTTATTATGCGTGTTTGACGATCGCAAAGGCTTTTTTCCCCTTTTTGATGACGGTATAGGTCGATTCAATCGCATTGGCTTTTTCCACGATATAGTTCAAATCTGTGATTTTTTTGCCGTTCACATTAAGGGCTCCGTTTTGAATAAGTTCTCGTGCCTCCCGTTTTGAGGCTGCCAGTCCAAGATCGAGCATCAACTCAACCAAAGGGCATTCAGAATCTAGAGTGACATCGATCAGATTTTTAAAGCCCGTCGTGATTTCTGCTTTTGACAACGTATGGATTTCTCCGGAGAACAGTGCTTCCGAGATCTTGATGGCCTCCTGACAAGCTTCCTCGCCATGGACAAAGGTAGTCAGTTCCTTGGCGAGAGTCTTTTGTGCGAGACGTTCATGCGGTGATTCAAGGACTTGTTTGGCAAGGTTTTCGATGTCCTTCTTGTCAAGAAAGGTATATTGTTTCAACCTTTGAATCACATCATCATCGGCGGTGTTGATCCAAAATTGATAGAACTCATAGGGCGATGATTTGTTTGAATCTAACCAGAGATTACTGCCATCACTTTTGCCGAATTTCGTCCCGTCCGCTCTTGTCACCAGCGGGAAGGTCAACCCATAGGCCTTGCTGTCGGATCCGTGGATCTTGCGGATCAACTCCATGCCAGAGGTGATGTTGCCCCACTGGTCTTGGCCGCCGATTTGGAGAGAACAACCATAGTTGTTAAACAGATGCTCGAAGTCCCATGCCTGAATGATCTGATATGAGAATTCCGTAAACGAAAGCCCCGTCTCGATCCGCGATTTGACGCTCTCTTTAGCAACCATATATGCGATGTTGAAATGCTTGCCGATATCGCGGAGAAACTCGATCGCATTCAAAGATGACAACCATTCGTAGTTGTTGACGACAGTTGCCTCAGGCAACAATTTCTTGACCTGTTTTGTGATCCCTTCGGCATTTTTGAGCGAAGCCTCAATCGTCAATAACGCCCTTTCCTGGGCGCGGAAACTGGGATCGCCGATCAATCCTGTACCGCCACCGATCACTATGATGGGCTTATGGCCATGTTTCCCCAATCTTTTTGCGACCAAACATGCCAAAAGATGCCCAATATGAAGACTGTCTGCCGTGGGATCGACCCCCATATAAAAGACCAGTTTCTCTTTGTCAAGAGCCTTTTCCAGATCGGGATCGGTCATCCCATAGATCAGTTCTCTATATTTTAAATCCGCGATCAAACTCATAGATGATCTTCCTTTCCTTGTTATCTAAATAAAAATCGCCCATATAAAAGGACGATTGAAAACCGCGGTACCACCTTAATTCACCGATTTGGTGCGCTTACAAGGATAACGGCTTGACCGTCCGCATCATTGCGGAGACAGAATAAGCGTAATTCAAAGCGTCACTTCCCCCGGCTTGCACCAGCCGCCGGGTCTCTAAAAGGCAAGCATCGCTTTTACTGGATCTTATTCTTTGTCGTATTTAGTTGTTTGGCGTTCGATGATGCTATGAGGAAGGACGTTGAATTTGACCTCAACAGCGTCGCCATCGATTTCATTCTTTAGAAATGCCATCGCTTTAGCCCCGATGTCGATGACCGGGATATCGACTGAAGAGAGTTTCGGTCTGGAAAGCGAGGCGTACTTGGTATTCTGAAAACCGTAGACAGAGATGTCGGAGGGAACATTCTTGCCTTTTTCGACCATGCAGTTGATGAACGACACCGCAATCGAATCCCGAACGGCAACTACACCATCGATCTTCGTCTTCGAATCTTGAATCAATTCGTTGAAATGAACGGTGTTGACCGAGACATCGCCGCTGGTCCTGAGAATGTGAGGTTCGAGATTGGCTTCCTTCATCGCTTTCAGATAGCCTTCCTCTTTGAGGTCGTTTACCATGTATTTTCGTGCAGTTGTCAACAAATAAATATTTTTACGTCCCTCATTAACAAGCCTTTGCGTTAGTTCATAAGCAGCTTTGAAGTAATCAATACAGACGGTCACGAGTTTGTTGTCATAGGGGTAAAGAGTGTTTGCGAGGACGATCGGCACCTTATACTCGTCTTGGATCATGTTGAGCAAGGCGTATTGTTCCTCGTTGATCTCATCATTCAGATAGAGGATTCCGTCGACCTGGCTCGCAACGACCTCGCGAAGCATCTCGGGCTCATTCGCTTTTTCATCCATCAAAATATACAATAGGAGAGAGTAGTTGTACTTCCTAGCTTCGACGCTGATGCCATTAAGCATCTCCGCAATCGAGGCGCGGGACATATCGGGAACAATCACCCCGACCGTGGTGCTCTTCTTGCTGGCCAGTCCCTTTGCAAAAACATTGGGTTTATAACCAAGTTCTTTGATCACACGCAAGACTCTTTCTCTGGTTTCCGGTTTAACCTTTTGAGGATTGTTCAAGGTTCGAGAAACCGTAGCGAGTGATACATTGGCCGCGTAGGCAACATTGTAGATGGTCGCTTTGTTCATAGTCAACCCACCCCCTTTCTGTTGATCTTGCATATAATTCTAACATTTATGAAAGCGTTTTTCAATGTTTTCTCCATAAAATGAAAGAATTTTCATTCGCTGATTAATCTTTTGCGTTTTCCTCGAATTTTTCTTAGGAAAAAGACGATCCGAAGATCGTCTTAAGTTCCTGTTAGCGTTTTTCTTTGATGCGTGAAGCTTTGGCCGACAAACCGCGAATATATCCAAGATGAGCGCGTCTGACCTTGCCTCTGCGAGCAACCTCGATCTTGTCGATGGAAGGCGAATGAACCGGGAAAGTTCTTTCGACACCGACGCCATAGGACATCTTCCGGACTGTGAAAGACTCGCTGACGCCGCCTCCCTGCCTCTTGATGCATAGACCCTCAAACACTTGGATCCGCTGGCGGTTTCCCTCTTTGATCTTCACCGACACCTTGACGGTGTCTCCGGGGCGAAAATCGGGGATGTCGTTTTTGATAAACTCGTTTGTCACCTTTTCGATGATCTGCTGCGACATTTTGGTCATCTCCTTTTTCCGGCATTCATGGCTAATCCAGCGGAATGCGGCAATTGTTTCTCGTTCTTACAGCGGGGTTAATTATATCATATTTAGAAAATGAAATCAATCTTTTTGTTTTTGCTCCTTTAGAAGGTCAGGTCTCTTCATCTTGGTCTTTTTTCGGGCTTCTTCCTTCCGCCATTTTTCGATTTCCTGATGGTTGCCGCTGATGAGGACATCGGGCACCTTCATCCCTAAATAATCATACGGACGCGTATATTGAGGGTAATCTAGCATCCCTGAGTAAAAGGAATCTTTTTCAAATGATTCGCTTTTTCCGAGAACTCCAGGAAGCATCCTGGTGACGGCATCGATCACGACCATCGCCGGCAATTCTCCCCCTGTCAGGACATAGTCGCCAATCGATAATTCCTCATCGACATAGGCACATAAACGTTCATCGAACCCCTCATAATGACCGGCGATAAGAATCAGATGCTTCGTCTTTGCCAGCCTGATCGCCGTTGTCTGATCGAATGTCGCTCCCTGGGGAGAAAGCAGGATCTTTGTCGCCTTATCATAATCAGCGATGCTTTGAAGGGCGCGATGAACCGGTTCAACCGAGATGACCATGCCCGCACCGCCCCCATAGGGCGAATCGTCGACTTGTTTGTGTTTGTTGGTGGAGAATTCACGAAAATCGATAACATCGATCATGATGATGCCGGCATTCTGAGCTCTTTTGATAATCGAAGTTGTGAGAAAACCCGTAAACAATTCCGGAAATAATGTCAGAACCGTGATTTTCACAGAAGACCCTCCATTTCAACGATTTTGATCATTTTCCGATCATGGTCGAGGGTAAGAACAAATTCATCGAGAAAGGGTATCAGCGCTGTTTTTCCATCGGGCTTCAAGACGACAAGATAGTCGCTCTGAGGATAACTTCTAACATCTTTGACCACGCCAACTTCCATTTCACCCTGAAAAACAGGCAAGCCGACGATCTGATCGATATGATACTCACCTTCAATTTGGGCCTTGATGGGTTTTTTCTCGACATACAGCTCTTTCCCTTTGTATTTCTCGACAAGGTTGATATCGGCCAGGCCCTTGAATCTCAGAAGATCATAGCCTTTGGACAGTTTGTAACTTTCGATCTGTTGCTTATCGTAATTCGAACCGGTCTTAATATAGATGATATTTTTCTGATCATAGCGCTCAGCCTTGAAATCGGTATCGGAGATGACTTTCACATAACCATCAAGTCCCCAAGTATTAACGATCTTACCGATATATACGAGTTTCATCTTTAACCTCCCTGATGAATCAGCTTCTGCTTTCGATCTCTCCGGCTTTCTGTAATGTCGCTTTGGTCACAACCGGTCCCAGCAACTCATAAATAAGCGTCGCCCCGAGGACGATTGCCCTGATACTCATCCCCATGTCCGGATTTAATACCTGGGTCGCGACCAAACTTAGACCGATAGCCACTCCGGCCTGAGGAATCAAGGCAAAGCCAAGATATTTGGTGATTTTTGTTTCTGCCTTGGTGATTTTCCCACCAAACCAAGCACCGAAAATTTTACCGCAAACGCGGCTGATAATATAGATGAAGCCCAATAATCCCACGATCTTCAATATTCCTAGATTCAGTTCGGCTCCGCTCAAAACAAAGAACATGATGAAAATCGGGGGAGTCACAAAAGAGACCAATTCGCTAACTTCTTCGTATTCCCTGCTCAGATTTGCAAAAATCGTCCCAAGCGCCATCGCGGCAAGCAGCGTGGATCCCCCCACAAGATCGGCTAAGTAAATCGTCAAAAACACAGAGGCAATGACCAGACTGATGCGGTTGCCCCTGCCAGTGAAAAAGCGACATCCGAGTGTCAAAATCAAGCCGATGACACACCCGATTCCCAGTGAAGCGAAGATCTCCCAAAACGGCATGAGGATTTGCAATACCAACGGTTCCGAGGCCGCGGAAGGCGCCAAAGCATTGGCGAGGGCAACCAAGATGCCGAACAAGACGATGGCGACCGAATCATCGATGGCGACGACACTCATCAAAGTATCAGTTAGGGCTCCTTTAGCCTTGTATTGTCTTACAACCATCAGTGTCGCCGCCGGGGCGGTCGCCGCGGCGATTGCCGACAGGACGAGGGAAAAACGGATATTCGTATTGTTAAGACTTCCCGTAATTAGAAAATAGATGACTAACGCAATGAAAACAAAAACTACCGCGAACAAAGATTCCATCACGGCAATAACGATCGGTTTGGTACCAACCCGTTTGAAATATGACAGTTTGAGTTCGTTGCCAATCGAGAAGGCGATAAAGCCAAGCGCCACGACCGAAACCAACCCAAGTCCGGCAAAATAGGATTCCTTGATTAAATTCAAAACACTGGGCCCGATCAATAAGCCACCAACGAGATAACCAGTGACATTGGGGAGCCGGACAAGTTTTGCCAGCTTCCCAAAAAGAAGACCGGTAACGATCAATACCCCAACATAAAAAAGAACCGTCAAATCCATCGAATCCTCACCTATGACTTATAGCCTTTCACATTTTCAATCGGCAGAGTGAACGCAATCCCCGAATTGGGTTTGCTCAAATCGCCAACCACATTCTCGATGACTCTATATACGGTATCAACCAAGTTGTCCGGTAAAACCATCAAAATTACATTCGACTCGACCCGAGGGCTGTCAAACAGCGCTTTAAGAGTGCCGATGAATTTCATATCGTCACTCTCAAACAACTTTCTCGCCATTCCCGAACTCTTGATAATGGTCGCTCCTTTGACATTGTTATCGTTCAGTTGACGCAAGAAATCATCAAGCAGGCTAACATCATTCATGACATACACAACTAGTTTCATTTTGCTTTTCTGCCTCCGCATAATAATAATAGATTATATACTGGGAAATCATAAAACACAACGGCAAAAAACTGATAATAGGACTTACATGAAAATTGAATATCGGTGAAAAAGAGGCCTGGACCCGATTCACACCCATTGACCGGCGAGAATTATGTCATCACCCGCAATAAAAATAAAGTATTCGTTATCAATGATAAGCGGTTTCAGATATAATGGTAATAAAGAAACCATATGCAATAATCAGATCGTAAGATATAGAATAGAAAAGCCGATCAGGATTTGTGCGGCATAGTAGGTGGCAAGATTGTAGATCACCATCACCCTTTTGGTGCCTTCTCTAAAGTAGATCTGCGACAAAATCAGATCGGACACAATAAACAAAATCGTCCCGACAAAAAACAGTAACGAAGTCAGCGTGAAGCCAAGATGGATGGCGTTGAACAGCGCCTGTCCAAAAACGACAAAAATGATAAACGAATAGATGAGTGACGGGACTTTAAGCTTATCCAATTTTATGCCTAAAAATTTGGCGCTGAAATAGATAATCACAGCACCTGCGATTCCGATAATCAATGGATACACGCTGAATCTGTCCATGCTCAACAATGCGAAATAGTAGAAGATATGTCCGACCGAGAAACTGACGATCCCGGAAGTGATAATCGCATTGTTGTCTTCCTGAGGCAATAACGGCCTGAGTCCCAACAAAAGATCACCTATCAAACCGGCAACGAGCCCTATGAAAATCAAGGATCCGGTCCCCATAAAACTGATGAAATTCTCGCCAATATAATAAGGAGAAGCAGCTTGGACAGTCTTCTCGCTGATGACGATTGAATACAACAAGATGAAACTGAAGCTTGCCAAGGCTTTGAAAAACAGTGAGAACAATGAGGATTCCTTCATTTCCACAAAGATGAACATCGCCGTGATCACGACAGTCATCGCCAGAAACATATAACTCAATGAATTCACCTCCCGATAACATATTATCATTCGTCTCTATTATATCAAGTCGAGCCCAAAAAGAGAAAACGTTCTCAAAAAACCATTGCCAATAACTACACTATCCAAGAAAAGAGGTAAGAAAGATGAAACGAATCGCCAAAATCTTGATGTTGTTAATCTTAACCGCCATCTCGTTTGTGATTGTCTTCATTTTGGTATTACAGATCTTCGAATACCGTCCCGACCCGCTCGTGCAACTCGAGATCACCGACAATCTCACAGATGAAAGCCAAAATCATCTGAAACTGGATACCACATACAAAATCCTTTCCTTCAATGTCGGTTATGCTTCACTCAGCCAGACCGAGGATTTTGTCATGGACGGCGGTGCCAAAGCGCGGATGGACACCAAAAGCGAGGTCGAAGCCAACATTGACGGCATTAAGCAGATCCTCGAAGACAGCGAAGCCGATATTTATTTGTTGCAGGAAGTCGACGAAGACAGCGCCCGTTCCTATCATATCAATCAGTATTCTGCCTTTAAGGACGCTTTAGGAATGCCGTCGTCTTACGGATACAACTATCGGTGTCTGTTTGTTCCCTTCCCGCTCGATTTTTCCCATATGATGGGCGAAGTCAACTCCGGAATCGCCAGTTTCACCAGTTTCCGCGTCAATTCTGCGATCAGGCATCAATTGCCCGGAAGTTTCGCTTGGCCGGTCAATCTGGCGAACCTCAAAAGATGTCTGGTCGTCTCGAAACTACCAATAGCGGACTCATCCAAATATCTCGTCATCATCAATGCCCATCTTTCCGCCTATGACGACGGTTCGATGCGCCTCAAAGAAATGGCATATCTGCAGGAAGTGATGCAAGCAGAAACAAAAGCCGGCAACTATGTCATCGTCGGCGGCGACTTCAACCAAACATTTCCCCAAGCTCTTATCGATGGCGAAAACGAAACCAACCACTATTTATATCCACTTAAAAACCCGGAATATTGGGAGGCTTTCCCGATGAATGCAGACTGGTTTCTTGAAAATGGATTTACCTTTGGCGTCGATGTCTCGACACCGACCTGCAGGCTTCTCCATCAACCCTATGATACTGATAATCATGAAAACAACCAATACTATGTCATCGACGGGTTCATCGTCTCCGACAACATCGACATCCTTGGCGTGGAAACCCTTGATCTTGATTTTCTGTACAGTGACCACAATCCGGTAATGATGGAAATCAAACTGATCCCGTGATCAGAAAAAAAGATGTGCTGGCACACATCTTTTTTGATCTAGACAGTTATTTTTTCTCTTTCTTGAAGCACAGGAACCAGTCAAGGCAATATACATCATCTTTTTTCTGTTCCATCCGCTCTTTAGCGGCTCCGCAAGAACCGGCTGCCGGCACAATGGTGTCTTCACCGGGACGCCAGTCGGCCGGTGTGGCCACATGGTCGCGGTCGGCTTTTTGAAGAGCGAGAATGATCCGTTTGATTTCGTCAAAGTTCCGTCCCAAGGACTGAGGATAGTAAAGGATTGTCCTGATCACACCTTCGGGGTCGATCACAAATACAGCGCGAACCGCTTGAGTGGTGGACTGGCCAGGTTGGATCATGCCATACTTGTTGGCGACTTCCATCGTGATATCTTCAATCAACGGGAATGTCACTTCCAGGTTTTTCATGCCTTTCCATTCCAGTTCGCGAATTCGTCTCAACCAGGCGATATGGGCGTATAGAGAATCGATCGACAGTCCGATCAGTTCGGTGTTCAACGCCTTGAACTCTCCCATCATACTGGCGAAAGTCATGAATTCCGTGGTGCAAACAGGTGTAAAATCGGCCGGGTGGGAAAAGAGAATTACCCATTTTCCCAAATAATCCTCGGGAAATTTGATTTGTCCTTGCGTGGTCTTGGCAGTGAATGCCGGTGCCTTTTCACCGATCAATGGCATTTTTACAATTTGTCTTTCTTCCATTATTGTTTCCTCCTATTATTTCATTTCCATTCCAATAGGATTATAACATATATGAAAGCGCTAATAAAGCGAAGTGCTCAGCGGTTTTGGCGCCACGAAAGCGGCAGGTTACCGACCATAGCATTGCGCCCCACAGTCGATCAGGAGAATCCTTCGTTCTTTTTCCTGTTTTTTACTTCTTCGGTTATTTTCTCGTAGTATTCTTCCGTGATAATGTATTTTTTTCTGAGGATCCACAACGCTCCAAATATCAAGAGACTCGGGACCAAAGTGATCGAAAGCCGAAGCAGAAATCGCATCGGAAAAGTCGCCTTGTTCAAAAACACACTGTCGGCCGCCTTGTTAATTTCCATGCTCCAACCATCTTTGATTTTATCATTCGGATCATCATTGAACGAGAACACAGCATTCTTCGGATCCTGCATCGCATAAAGAAGCGTGACCAATTCCTCGTCTTTGAGCGCGCTTTCTCTGAATGTCGGGATCTCGAGTTTGATTGTTTCAATATAGACCGCTTGGTTTTCCTCGGTCATCAAATTGAAATCCTCAAGGCTTAGAGCTACCACATCGTTTTGGACGCTGTCGACGAAATCGGCTTGTTCCACAGCGGACATCTCGTTGAACAAGCTTGTCTGGCTCTCCAGGGCACCGACGTTTTGGCTCATCACATAAACACCGGATACAACCAATACAAGCGTTGTGATCAAACCTTGGAGCGCGCTCGAAAATTTGGCCACAAACGGCCTCAGAGAAAAGACGATCGCCTCATTCCGCTCCCCGGTCTTGTACTCGTTATACTCGATTGTGTTCGTCATATTGACGACGACGACCATATAGAAGATCGCCTGACCTCCGAAAACAAACAAGCCGAAGAAGACAGCGGTATAGATATTGACGGGCAAGAAATCAAACCACCCCAGCAAAAACATCATCAAATAGCCGAAAGCAAGAATGATAAAGCTGACACTCACCAGTTGCTTTCGGGAAAACTTTTTGGCGAGAACGGAGTAAAAACTCTGGACTGCGATGTTCGATACGGCAAAACTGATGACAAAAATCATTGTCAAGAAACCGTTGTAGCCGATCTCAAGCCAGAAAAAGTTGTAGCCCAGCGCAACCAGCAGGCCCGAACCGATGCTGTAGAGCATCAAGGCCAGCGATGCCCATAACAACTGGTCATTCCTAGCGATGACCTTGAACATTTTCCTGATCGTGACCTTTTCCTGCTTTTCTTCCTCATAACTCTCTTTCGGCTCTTTTACTCCAAAAACCGTCAGACAAGTACAGGCAATGAAAAACACGACAAAAGTATAAGAAATAATGCTGTAGCCCCTGACCATCTGACCGACTGTCGTCAATGTGATGATTGCATTGCCGGCGAAAGCGCCGACGGCTGCGAAGACAACGACCATCGTCGTGATCATGTCCCGGTCTTTCTTGTTCTTGGACAAGGCCGGAATCAATGACCAGTAAGGGATGTCATTGAGAGTAAAAGAGGCTTCCCAGAAAAGATAGATAACAAAGAAAAAAGCGACGAACGCCCAGCCACTCGGCCGGAAGTTGAACATAAAAATGATGACGATTCCGCTGAGCAGCGCCCCGATCATGATCCAAGGGCGGAATTTGCCCCAGCGCGAGCGGGTGTTTTCAACAATCGTTCCCATGATCGGATCGTTGACCGCATCCCAGATCCTTCCGATAACGAGCATGACGCCGATTACCGTGAATTGTAGCGCCGACAACCCGAGCCCAGAAAACTGGACATAGGTGATGAAAAAAGTCGCAACCAGCTGATAGATCATGTCCCTACCGATTCCACCGATAGAATAGAACCATTTATTCCTGCGAAGCAGTTTTTGTTCAAATGTCAATGTGTTCACTTTTTACCTCTTTAAAAATTATTTGGTGATTCTACCTGTAATTATATCAGTTGCTTGCAAATAATAAAAGGGTGAACGATTGATCACCCTTTTACTACCATAAAAAGAGAAAGCCGATTATCAAAATAAGAAAAGCAAGGATTATGATGAGAACCGGAAGAAAGACGATGAACGCCGCAATAATCATCGCCAGAACATCGTTTTTTTCCGGCGGTGTTTCCTTGAGTAATTCCTTGGCGCGTTCGATTTTCTTTTGCCTTTCTTCTCTTGATTCTCGATAGCGCATAGTTATTTCATATCCTTCGTCTCTTCATAGAAGTGACAAGCAACAAAGTGGCCTGGTTTGATTTCTCTGTAGACAGGGACTTCCTTAGCACACCTTTCCCGTGCAAGCGGGCATCTAGTTCGGAATTTGCAGCCCGATGGCGGGAAAATATTCGATGGGATTTCACCTTTGAGAAGGATTCTTTCCGGCTGGATTTCATCGGTAGTGGGAATGGCTGACATTAATGCTTTGGTATATGGATGGAGCGGATTGTCATAGATTTCTTCGGATTGCCCAAGTTCGACCATCACTCCAAGATACATGACGCCGATACGATCACTGATATGCTTGATAACACTCAGATCATGGGAAATGAAAAGGTAGGTCAGTTTTTCCTGTGCCTTGAGTTCCATCAAGAGATTGATAATCTGCGATTGGATCGATACATCAAGGGCGCTGACGGCTTCATCACATACGACAAATTCCGGTTTGAGCGCAAGGGCTCTCGCAATTCCGATTCTTTGTCTCTGTCCGCCGGAGAACTGGTGCGGAAACCGGTGCAACATATAATGGTCAAGGCCACACTTTGCCATAGTCTCGATAACATAATCCTCGAGTTCTTTCGAACCTTTTTTGTAAAGGCCATGTTCCACCACAGCTTCACCGATTATCTGACCAACTGTCATCCTAGTATCAAGTGAAGAATACGGATCTTGGAAAATGATCTGCAGTTTTCTCCGGAGTTGGCGCATCTCTTCTTTGTCAAGAAGTTGGAGCATGATTCCTGATTCGCGGTAATAATCCAGCGATGCTTGAAAATTTTCACTAAGAGCCGGCGCGATGATGGGCAGATAATCTTTGTCACGATAACTCTTGATCTTGTCGAACAAATCAACAAGATCCTCGGTAAAGTATTCAGGATAACTGTCTCCAAGAGCCAAGATGATATCCCGATTATGCTTGACTTTCCCAACAGCCTTGAGCAACAATTCGACAATCTCATTAAGTTTGCTCGATAAAATCAAACTGCCTATCATCCGCGATCCTTGGCGCAAGTATCTTGATGATTGTTTTTTCTTCGCAAGCGCTTTTGTTTGTAGTCTGGCAAGTCGTTTGCTTAAGCGTTCATAATTTTTCTGCCCGATTTTTTCTTCTTTGCAACCTTTCTCAAGCCCAGAGCACGCGGTCAGAATCGAATCCATCTCTTTTTGACAATTGGCGGCTTGTTCATCAATCATAGTTCCTTGATAGTAGCACTTTTTAGCCTTTTCTTGGTACTCTGAAAGCATCTTAATTTCTTTGACGATGTAGTCAAGTGTCATCGTTTTAAAAATAGAACCGTAATAGGCAACACTACCGCTTGTTGGCTCATAGAGTTGGAGGATAATCCGACCAAGAGTTGATTTACCACAACCACTCTCTCCAACTAATCCGAATGTTTCACCTTCAAAAAGGGTGATATTGACGTCCTCAACAGCTCTGACGTAGATTTGTTTGCGATCAAGAAAAGTATTTTTCTTGAGGGGAAAGTACTTTTTTAACTCCTTGACTTGAATCAAGGGGGCTCTATTTGTTGTGTTTGCCACTGCGTCGCACCTCATTTCTCGGATAGAAACAACGAACGAAATGATTCGGTTCCACCTCAAGATATTCTGGATCCTCATGTTTGCACTTTTCCGTAGCATATTTGCATCTCGGTGCGAACTTACAGCCAACCGGCAAATCGAGTGGGTGAGGGACAGCGCCAGGAATAACCTCAAGCTTTCTGCCTTTCTTGTCAGACAATCTAGGAATAGAAAGCATCAAGCCTTCAGTATAAGGATGCATGTAATCTGACTTTTGCGCAAAAATGACATTCGCAGAAGTACTTTCAACCACTTGTCCGCAATACATGACGACAACGACATCGGCCATTTCGTTGATAACGCCAAGGTCGTGGGTAACAAAAATGATCGACGTTCCCAACTCTCGTTTCAGATCGTTCATCAATTTCAAAATCTGAGCTTGAATGGTGACATCAAGCGCAGTTGTGGGTTCGTCGGCAATCAGCAACTTCGGCCGGCAAGCGAGAGCCATAGCAATCATTACTCTTTGGCTCATGCCTCCTGAAAGTTGGAATGAATAAGCATTGGCAATCTTGTCAGGGTTAGAAATGCCGACTTCAGCCAGCAAATCGAGCACCCGTTTATATGCTTGTTCTTTATTTAAATTTTGGTGAAGCATCAATACTTCGAAAAGCTGCTTTTTCACGGTCAAAACCGGGTTCAAGCTGGTCATCGGTTCTTGGAATATGACGGAAATTTTGTTGCCGCGAATCTTTCTTAGTTCCGCATCGTTAAAATCGGAGATTTTCTCTCCTTGGAACCAGATTTCTCCTTCATGGATCTTCTGGTTTTTCTCGAATAGTTTCAGAATACTCATAGCAGTAACGCTCTTGCCGCTGCCGGATTCACCGACAATGCCAAGGGTCTGACCTTCTTCAACTTTCAAAGAAACACCATAGGCGGCTTTGATCAATCCCCGTCTGGTTGTGAAATATGTGTGAAGATTCTTAATTTCCAGTAGGCTCATTTGACAATACCTACCTTTCGTTATTCTTCGGGTCCATAGCATCCCGAAGTGCGTCGCCGATCAAGTTAACACTCAAGGCAGTGACAATGATGCAGACTCCCGGAAGAACCCAACGCCACCAATAGAATTTGAAAACGTTGGCGTCTTGGGCGACGGTCAATATATTTCCCCACGATGGACTCGGCTTCTGAACGCCAAATCCAAGAAAGGAAAGACCGGCTTCAGTAAGTAGCGAACCCGCATATCCCAGCGTGAGGTTGACAAGCACGATACTAGTAACCGCTGGAAAAATGTGTCTCCAAATGATGTGCTTATTCTTAATGCCAAGTGCTCTTGCGGCCAATACATAATCACATTCTCGTTCAGACAGAATTTGACCACGGATGAGCCGCGCCAAACCCGGCCAACTGAGAACGCCCAAGACAATCATAATCATTATGATCCTCTGGATTTCCGTAGTTGCCGATTCAAGCAGCAATGCCGAAAGCGTAATCGCAAAAGGCAGGAAAGGAAATGATGAAACGATTTCTGCAAAACGCATCAAAATATTATCTAGTTTCCCTCCAGCATAACCTGCGGTCAATCCAACAACGGTACCAATAATAACTGATATGATGACCGCTACAAAACCAACTGTCATAGTGACTTTGCCACCATGGATCAATTGAACGATAAAGTCGCGACCAGCTTCGTCAGTCCCAAGCAAGAAGCCCTTTAAACCCCATGTTTCAATCTTACCGTCGATGACTGCATAGTTTTGATAAGCATCCACAAAGATGGTGTCAACATTCTCCATTTTCGGTACTTTCAATTGCTGCAAGGCATTGCTGCCCCAAGCATATACTTTACCATCATTAGTTAAGACGACTGCATGTTCATAACCGGTTTGGATATCGACAACATTGGTCATAGCCTCATCAGGGATGTACTTGATGACCTGGCCTTGGTTGTTTTCAACGTTGATCAAATCACGATTTGAACTTCCCCAAGCATAGAGATTGCCTTGGTCATCAATCGCAAATGCATTTTCATAAGTAATTGCTACTTTGGTAACTGATATAGTCCCATCAGTTAAACTTTTTGGAAATTTTCGTTTAATATCGCTGTTTGACCCTTCAATCCTAATGGTTCCGTCTTCAAGCAAGACTATCATATTGGTATTGTTTGCCACAGCTTGAACAGCTTTAATTACATTCTCTTCATCATCTTTATAGGTATAGGGAGATCTCAATAGAGGCTGTCCGGTAATCTTTGTTCCAACACCCCAAATGTATGTAGAACCAGATTCAGTGATCCCGATAGTCCGGTCATAACCACCTTCAAGGTAGATGAGCGGATCAGCTTCGATGGCCTCAGCATAGCGAGGGTCCATTTGTGCTTGTTGCATATGATTTTTTCCCCAAAGATAGACGTTGCCTTGGTCGTCGACAGCCATAGCATGTCTAGTGCCCGCAGAAATGAAAACAATATTGGCATTCATAACAGCTTTAGGAATTTCTTTAATGTTTTCGATATTCGATCCCCAAATAAAGACATTTCCTTCTGCGGACAAACCGATTGAAAAAGCAACTCCAGATTCAATTTGAACAACACCCTCTTTTTGCAACTGTTTCGGAAATTTCAAGTAACTATAGTTGGGTGGCAAATTGGCATGATGGGCATTTGATCTAAATAGATCAAGAGGAATAAATGATGATAAGCCAAAAGTGAAAAAGAGCATAAACAGAAAACCAATGATGCCGATGATAGCCAACTTGTTGCGGATAAACTTTTTAGCGACCATTTTCCCCGGGCTTGACATTGATTCTTCTTCAAGAATGCTACGAATGCTCTTTTGCGGTACAAACAACCGCTTGATCATTTCGGTGAAGGACTTGAAGATTTTCTTTATCGTATTCATATCTTCGCTCCTACTCCACCTTAACACGCGGGTCTACCAGCGCATAACTTATATCCATTATTATGTTTGCCGCAAGAGACAATACGGCATAGAACATATTCATTAACAATACAACATTGTAATCCTTATTATTCAAAGCTTTGATCAGCACGGTGCCGATGCCATTCCAAACGAAAATTTGTTCAGTGATTGCAGAGCCTCCGAACAAACCTATGATCGAAAACGACATAATAGTGACAACAGGAATCAAAGCGTTTCGGAAAGCGTGAGTATAAATAACAACTTTCTCTCGTAATCCCTTAGCCCTGGCAGTTCGTATATAGTCTTTGCTGAGCGCCTCGAGCATCGATCCTCTAACATAACGAATCGTTCCCGCAAGTGCGCCGATTGTGAGGGTGACAACCGGTAAAATCAAGTATTTTAGATAGGAAAGGTAAAAGTCAGCTGTTCCTGGCGCTTCATATGGCATACCCCCAGAAGGAAACCAACCCAATTTCAACGAAAACCAAAAGATTAGGGTCAAGCCAATAAAAAATGTTGGCATCGACATACCAAAAAGAGATAACACTTGCCAACCTCGGTCGGTGAGCGAATCTTTCTTGACTGCAGATTTGATGCCAACTGGAATGGAAATCAGAAAAGCAATTCCAATCGAAAATGCATTGATCAAAATGCTATTGACTAAAGGTTCCTTGATTACTTCTATTGCTTCTTGTTGCCAATAAGAAGAATAGCCGAAATCACCCGTAAACATTTTTTTCATCCAAAGCAAGTATTGTTCAGGCAACGATTTATCAAGCCCTAATTTGGTGTATGCTTGATCATAGAGCATTTGATATATTTCTGGATCGCGAATCAATCCGGGAGGCAACATGTATCTTACTGGATCCCCAGGCATCATTTTCATGATAACAAATAACATGATCGAGATCACAATAACAACTGGGATCAAAGAAAGAATTCTCCTCCCAAAAAATTTTAGCATAGTACTCTCCTTTTTCGAAAACTAGGGAGAGTATAGGTGCTACTCTCCCTTTTTTTCATCGAAAATACTCTTTCAAAGAATCACTTATTAAGCAAAACAGTGGATTTTATTATTCTTTGGGTTCACCAGCATGGTATTTCATGTAGCCGACCAAGCCCTCGCCAGCAGTTGAAGTAGCGCCAGCTCTGAGCCATTCTTGTGAGCCTGAGAACAGGATCGCAAACACAAAGTCAGCAGCGGTAATTCCAACACCATCAGACCAATAAAGATCATCATAAATAGTGAAAGTATAGGTTTTGGAACCATCTTCGTTTTTAACAACATCGAGGTCTTTAACAACCGTTTCATTCAAAACGATCTCACCACCACGATTAACTGCATATGTACCATAGCCATAAATCAAACTTCTGACGTTGTTGTCATAAGCACTGTTGCCAAATCCGGACATAAACTCACCGTTCATTTCTGGAACGCCATGAATAAGAACGTCATTGGGAGTGTCAACTTCATATGTCATAGTCGTGATAGCAGCGGTCCAATCAAAGAATGAGGTTGTGCCAATACCGGTATAACCAACAGCTTTGGTCTTGAGGTTCTTGTCAAAAACATCAAAATATTGGTTCGAATACAAAGGAACGTTTGGAATCAATTCATTCCAGAGAATTTGATATTGTTTCCATAACACAAGATATTCATCTCTTTGTTCCGGATCAAGTTGTCTCATAGAAACCATCAATTCATCAAGGTCTTCATTGCTCATGCCCTGGCCATTGTACCAAGTATTGAGCCAATCACTATGCCAACTATAATAGGGATCATAATTTGTACCAAAATTGGTGGCAAGGTTGAACAAGCAATAGGTTCTGTCGGCGCCAAGTTGAAATCCGAAGTAGTAGTGATTAAGTAAAGTATCGAACGTGCCAATGGTAATTTCGTATTTCATACCACAAAGTGGCATATTCAAAACGAACTTGTCTCTCAATGAAGTTGTAACATTATTGTTTTCGGTACCAAAATGCTTGATTGTGAGAACTTCTTTATCGGCATTATATCGATAGTATTCGTTTGTCGCAGTAGCTTTAGAGGAATCCCATGCAGTAGTTCCGTCGGATTCGTACTTCCACTCAGTTTGGTCAAGAAGTTCATTAGCAGCGTCAATGCTGAACGCGTATTCGTTGATTGAATCTTCCCATTCTTTGTCTTCTGAAGCTTCTTGATACATCCATTGTGCCAAGCCATACTCGCTATAAACAACTGAACCATAACCACCGAGGACAACGTCAGCAACGTGTTGACGGTCAGTGATGTAAGCAATCGCTTGACGGACTTTGACATCTTTTGTAGGGCCAAAATCGCAAGTCATAGCGAGCAAGCCATATCCATTACGAGTGTAGTAATCTGCACTTGCGGTAGTAGCGTTTTGAGCAGCTTCAATCTTCTCACCTTCGATGACACCAGTAACGAGATCAATTTCACCAGAAATAACCTGTTCGACATCAAGTGTCTGGTTAACTCTTCTTTGAATAACTTTCTCAATAACTGGTTTGTTACCTTCGAAGTCGCCTTTGAATAACGGGTCAATTTCAAGTGTGACAACTTGGTTGACAAAGCTGACAAACTTGTACGGCCCTGCAGTAACAGTCGGATAGTAGCGATAACCATCAAGAGCAATGATGTCATCAATCTTACCAAAGCCACCAACCAAGGTCGCGCCATCATCATCAGACTCGATGACCGCGAAACTTGGAGCGAGAACATGCATCGGCATTGGCCCGACAGCAGCATAGGCAGTCTCATAGAAATATGGGAGTTCCTCAGGATCAATTGTCAACGAGAATTTGTAGTCTCCAAGAAGCTTGACGCCTTCAAATTTGACGCCCTCAGAATATTTGAGGGGGGCAGCCGTTGTCGTTGGAGCTGATGTTGTTGGCACTGCTGTGGTCAAGGGAACGGTTGTTGTCACTTGTTGACATGCAAACAGAGTTACCGCAAGCACCAACGTGGAAAACAAAGCTAATATTTTCTTCATATTTTTTCTCTCCTTGTGAAAAATTTATTCTTCTCGAATATATAAATATTATATATGAAAGCAATGGCAAAGTCAATAAGATAAATACATTTTTTTAAGTGATAACGCTTTCTTTTTGACGTTTTTTTGCCATTTGACGTCCAAATATTGCGATTTTTCATTTTGAGACTTAATAAAAGCGTTAACGTTAAAAGGCTTTTTTTATTGTGTTGCCCCAACAGGCTATTGAAATTAGCGCCTCGAAAGTTTCTTTTACAGTTTTTTTAAAAACTTCAAAATGCCGATTGTCAACATACGAATACTAGCTTCGATTATGTCAGTCCTGCGCTAAATCATTCCTTTCTAACCATATATGTAATAGGGAATACAACTCAAAGTAATATAAGTATGCCATTTAAATCAAATTCAACGCTATTGTTATGGTAAAAACAAGTTATTTATAAAAGGTACCGCTAATAAGATAAGGCATGTGGATATTACTATGAATATTAAAAATCATTAACGAAAACAAATGATAGTAGCAAACTTTTTTCGTCATCTTTCCTTATCTTCGTTAGCCTTAAGAATTGTTTCTATCTATAATTCGATATGCTTAAAAGCTATAACTGGCGGTATACGATTTTAAAGGTAAAAAGATCGAACTTTTTTCAATAAAATATCATTCTAACTTGAATTGACATATTAAACGTGTTAATAAAAAATCAAAACTTGCTTTCTGTGTCAACGACCTCAAAAATATTCGCTGGTTTTCCATTAGCCTGTCAGTCAAATCTGACCTCAAGATCGATTTTAGCGACTTTGCTGATGGTTGCGTGGATCGAACAGTACTCTGCTCCCAATTCAGCGCTCCTCAATATTTGCTTTTGGTCGCTCGCATCCTTGATAGTCAGGATCATTTTGACATACTCGAGTGTAGCGATTTTGTCTTCGCGTTTTTTTCCCGAAACTTCAACGGTTGCGGATGTGAAAGACAATTTTTTCTTATCGGCAATCGAAAGAAAGGTCGCGTAGAAACAGGATGCCAAGGCCCCAAACAATAGATTGTATGGAGATAATCCACTCGGCTGGTCCCCGAGAAGAATCTTGCCTTTAGGGGCTTCCATGACCCCTTCGAAATCGCTGTTCCATTTTGTAAGAATTGTATCAGTTGCCATTTTTTATCACCTCGGTTATTATTATACTAAATAAGGGATATGGATGCAAAACACATGCCCAAGAAACGACAAGTGGGAAATTATGGTTTTTTAACGTATACCTTTGAAAGAGCTTCATGTTATAATTTTTAACAAAAAAGACTCATTCTTTTTTGGTGTGAGATACCACGAAAAACTGTTGAAAATACTAGAAGCCGAAGAAGGCGAAAACGGTAAAGCGTTTCAATGTATGTCACCGGAAATATAGATAAGAAACCGTTTGCCTATCAATAAAGCCTTTATACACGCCACACTGATGGAGAAAAACTATGAAACGTGTCGTCGTCGCCCTTGGCGGAAACGCCTTGGGAAATACCCCGAAAGAACAAAAAGAAAAAGTCATCCAAGCGGTCAAGCCCATCGTCGAATTGATCAAGGAAGGCCATCAAGTCATCCTTACCCATGGCAACGGTCCCCAGGTTGGCATGATCAATCTTGCGTTCGAAGCCGCGCCTTTAACCGACAATTATCTACCGGAGATGCCTTTCCCTGAATGCGGAGCGATGAGTCAGGGCTACATCGGCTTCCACCTGCAAAACGCCTTGCAGGCTGAACTTGCCAAACAAGGAATCGATAAAAACGTTGCGACGGTGATCACCCAAGTAGAAGTCGATCCCGATGACATAGCTTTTTCTGATCCAACCAAACCAATCGGCGCCTTTTACTCAAAAGAGACAGCCGATCAACTCGAAAAGGCGCGCGGATACATCATGAAAGAGGATGCCAATCGCGGCTATCGTCGAGTGGTCGCAAGCCCAAAACCGATCGACATCGTGGAAATCAACATCATCAGGACCTTGGTCGAAGCCGGACATATCGTCATCGCCGTTGGCGGCGGGGGCATCCCCGTAGTCAAAGATGATAACCGTTATGTCGGTGTTCCCGCTGTCATCGACAAAGATTTCGCGAGCGCGAAACTCGCAGACTTGCTCGATGCCAACTCATTGATCATTCTTACCGCGATCGACAAAGTAAAGATTAATTTCAACCAGCCGAACCAGCAAAGCATTGATGATATCAGCGCCACCGCTCTCAAAAAGTTGATCAGCGAAGGTCATTTTCTCCGCGGCAGCATGTTGCCAAAAATCGAAGCCGCGCTTCTGTTTCTCGATAACAACACCAAAAGGACAGCCATCATCGCCGCCCTAGAACAGGTGGCCGACGCTCTTAAAGGCTGTGCAGGCACCCTTATTCACAACTGACAAAAGTGCAAATAAAGAAACATAAAGTCAAAACAACTATTTTGGTTTTGGAGTGGATAAACTCCGGAACGGCAAGAATGATCGGTTCGATAAGCGCCTTCGCTTCAGTCGGAATATGCGACATCTTCACAAAATATAGGGAAAAACATTTTTGACTTGTTCAATGTCAATAATTCTTACGATCACAATATTGTCATCAAAGCCACCAAAAAACTCTAAAGACATTATTGAGAGCGGAAATCAATTATTTTGATCTTCTGTATCTGATGAATTCGCCTTACAAAAAACATCGGCTGGGCCGATGCGTTCTTTACTCTTTGTTGCGGATATGAATCACGGTGTTGATTTTCTTCACTTCGAATTCTTTCATCCTCTGGAAGAATGCCAGCGGCTTGATGTTGTCGCCATAATTCCGCGGATGGAATCCAGGATACTTTTTAAGCAAAAACTGAGTTACCAAACTCCAGTAAGCCCAACCATCATCCTCGGCATTTTCGTTGATGATGTTTTTTAATTCGGCTTTGACCTTTGCAAGCGGCGTGATCGAACTCTCTTGTTTGGGTTTGCTGTTTGTTTTCTTGGGAGTGGCAGGCTCTTTTTTCTTTTCCTTGGCTTCCTTTTCCTTGCTCGCTTCGAGCATTTTATCCAAATAGGCGAAAGTCTCACAGGAATTCACAAGCGAGATCGGTGTCTTGCTCTCGCCCATGCCGAAGACGAACATATCGTCTTCACGGAGCCTGGTGACGAGTTTCGTAAAATCGCTGTCAGAGGAGACGATGCAGAAACTGTTGACCTTGCCGGAGTAAAGGATGTCCATTGCGTCGATGACCAGTGTGAAATCCGAGGCGTTCTTCCCGGAAGTGTGGGCGTATTGTTGGATAGGTGTCAAACCGAATTCACTGATTTTTTGTTTCCAGGGATTCAGTTGGGGCGTGGTCCAATCTCCGTAGACCCGGCGGTAATTGATTTTGCCCGCCTTGTTTGCCTCGTCGATGATAATCTCGATGTAATTCGGCGATATGTTCTCCGCATCAATGAGTAATGCTATACTTTTTTCCATATTATCAGCCTCTTTTTAAAATTATTATAGCATTATTCGCCGTAAAAAGGTATGATCATTCTTAGATTATCTGGATCAAAAACAACGATGGGAGCCAGCAGAATGAATAACAAGCACCTTAAAAATTGGATCAATGAGACCGCAGCCTGGTGCCAACCGGACAAAATCATCTGGTGGAACGGAACAAAAAAAGAGTACGACGAGTTGATACAGGCTCAGGTAAAAGCCAAAAAAGCGATCAAAATCAATGAGAAGTACCGTAAGAATTGTTATTTGTTCCGGACCGACCCTTCCGACGTCGCCAGGATTGAACAACGGACTTTCATTGCGACAGCGGAAGAAAAAAGCGCTGGCCCCACCAACAACTGGATCCGTTCCGATATTCTCAAAGAAGAGATGCACCGGCATTATCAAGGCTCCATGCGTGGAAGGACCATGTATGTCATCCCCTTCTCAATGGGACCGATCGGTTCGCTCTTTTCCAAGATCGGCGTCGAAATAACCGATAGTCCTTATGTCGTTTTGAATATGCATATTATGACGAGAACCGGGGCCAAGGTACTCGCTCTCATCAATCAAGGCGCTGATTTTGTCAAGGGGCTCCATTCTGTCGGCTATCCGCTTCTGCCCGGCCAAGAAGATCCCCTATGGCCATGCACGCCGATTGAAAACAAGTTCATCGCGCATTTTCCTGAAGAAAACATGATTTGGTCCTACGGTTCCGGATACGGCGGCAATGCGCTTCTCGGCAAGAAATGCTTCGCGCTGAGGATTGCCTCCTGTCAGGGACGCCGGGAAAACTGGCTGGCAGAGCATATGCTGATACTGAAACTCACTTCTCCAAAGGGAAAGGTCAAATATATCACCGGCGCCTTCCCGAGCGCCTGTGGAAAAACCAACTTGGCGATGATCAAGCCAACGCTTCAAGGATGGAAAGCCGAAACCATCGGCGATGACATCGCTTGGTTGAGATACAAGGATGATGGCAGGCTCTACGCCATCAATCCCGAGGCGGGATTTTTCGGAGTCGCATCCGGAACCTCGTGGGATTCAAATCCGAATGCGATGAGGACGATCGAGAAAGACACTATTTTCACCAATGTCGCTCTCACCGATGACGGTGATGTCTGGTGGGAGGATATGACTAAGACGCCCCCGGCGCACCTGATCGACTGGCGCGGCAACGACTGGTATCCCGATCTGGGGACAAAAGCAGCCCATCCGAATTGCCGCTTCACCGCTCCAGCAAGGAATTGTCCCTCGATCGCCGACAACTGGGAAGACCCCGAAGGAGTTCCGATCGCGGCGATGCTGTTTGGCGGCCGCAGGCCGACGACAATCCCTCTGATCTATCAAAGCTACGATTACGAACACGGCGTCTTCCTCGGTTCGATCATGGGATCGGAGATCACCGCCGCGACCATCTCTGATCAAATCGGCAAAATCAGACGCGATCCCTTTGCGATGTTGCCTTTCATCGGTTATCATATCGCCGATTACATCGAGCACTGGCTGAAGATGGGTAAACTCACCTCGAAGGATAAACTGCCGCTCATTTTCTGCATCAACTGGTTCCGCAAATCCAAGAATGGAAAGTATCTTTGGCCGGGTTTCGGCGAAAACAGCCGCGTTCTCAAATGGGTATTCGAGCAATCAGAAGGAACGACGAAGGGATCGCCCACGCCGGTGGGCATCATCCCCGCGCCGGGAGAACTCGATCTTGAAGGACTCGAAATCGACCGGGAAGTAATCGACCAACTGTTCGAGATCGACAAGAATGCCTGGAAAGCGGAAATCGCCTTGATTGAGGAACACTACAAAATATATGGAGACTTGTTGCCAGAACCATTGGCAGTGCAACTTGAATTGTTGAAACAAAGGGTCGGAATCTGACCCTTTTTTACTGGAAATAACAAATATTTCTTGCCAATATAAATGCATTTGGTGTATTAATAAACAAGATAATGCTATAATACTCTCAATTAAGGAGTATCGCGATGAAAAGACTGCTTTTACAAAAAGGCAGCGTGATCCTTTGCTTCCTCTTGTTCTTCATCATTATTGAGGCGATCACGTTCCGCTGGGTCAATTTCACTTTCCTTCCCAAATTTCTTATTATCGACTTTATGTTAGCTTTGGGACTGGCATCAGTCATTTTCCTAATCAAATCTTTAAAACTGTCGTTAGCTTATCTATCGCTTGTTTTTACTTTCATCTTGTCATTGTTTCTAATTAATGCGACCATGTACGGTGTCAATTTCGACCTGTTCACTCTCCAGCAACTCCAGTTGCTCGACGAAGCCCAAGCTGTTTTCAACTTCGACTTTCTCTCCATCCCGAGCATTATCACCGGTACTATTGTATTGCTCGTCTTTATCGCGGTGAATATCGTTTTGATTACCATCATCAAAAAACGTCCGAAAATCACCAATTATTATCGTAACGCGTTGGTCGCTTTTGCTTTCATCGCCCTAGTTCTTGTCGGTTATTTCACCAGCGAAACTCCCTTGATGAAAAGATACAATGAGATTGAGAATATTACCGCTTTCAAAAGAGCGAATCTGGAAAGTTATGGGCTACTTGGATACTATTTCAAGGAATCACAAAACATCATCGCTTTGAGCCATTTCATCGATGACAGTGAACCGGAACCGACTGCGACTATCCCGATAGAACCCCTAGTGACGACTGAACCTAAAGTTCCAATCGAGACAACCAAATCAACAAAGACCACCGGCCCTCTGCTGGTATTTGAAAAATCGCCTTTCTTCGGTCTTCTTGAAGGCAAAAACATCATCACGATCATGCTCGAATCCGGACAATCGTTCGCCGTCAACGAGCATCTGACGCCTAATCTTTATCGGCTGACCCGCGAAGGGCTGTATTTCGCCAACAACTACTCGGAAAACAAGACCAATCAATCCGAGATGATTGCAATTGCCGGCAACTACCCTTCAGTAAACTTCAGCCCTTCGCTCTATGATTATGATTTCTCGTTCTCTCTCGCCGAATTACTGAATGACACATACAACACTTCTTATTTCCATGACAATGAGCCTTCTTTTTACGGTCGCGGCGATTTGATGCCGATGCTTGGTTTTGAAAACTGTTATTTTCATGACGAGATTAATCCCGATCTGCCGTTGCCAAAATGGGACGGTGATTACACTCTCGATTCCATCACTCTCGATCAAATCCTGCCCTTATTAATCGACACTGATCGGCCCTTCTATTCTTTTTGGACCTCTTTTTCTTCACATGGTCCTTATAATTACGGACCCGAGAACCAAGTTTTGTTTGAGGAACTCGGATACTTTGATTTGATCGATCAAGCCAAGGAAGACGGAACTTGGTTCAACATTCTTTATGATAGCACCGAGTTAAATCAACTCAGGATCAGACACTATCAGGCGGCGATCATGGATTTTGACGTTGCTCTTGGCAAAATTTTAGCTTCTTTGGAGGAAAACCACCTGATTGAAGATACGATCATCGTCATCTATGGTGATCACAATGTCTACTATCATGAACTGGCACTCGCTATCTTCGACACGACCGCCGAAGAGTATTACCGGAGCGAAATGTATGAAACTTTCATGTGCATCTACAATCCTCTCCTCACAAAGACATATCTGGATTACTTTGAGACCGAATCAACCAGCATCACCAAGTTCACTTCTCCCTATGTGATCGTTCCCACCCTCCTTGATCTCCTCGGCATCCCCTTCAATGAGGACAAGTATCTCGGTGATTCGGTGTTCCTTGAATCAGAACAGATTTTCTACTCCCATAAACTTTCATCTATCTTCACCGATGCCCTGTTCTCGAACGATGGCTATGAGATTATCTACGATCCCTATTCGGCTGACGATCAGGCTATCGAGGCTTTCCGCTTACAAGCAATGAAGGTGATGGACCGCCTCAACAAAGTCAACAGTCTCTATCTGTCATCCAAGAAAAACAAAACCGGCAAATAAGAAAAGCTCTCGGATCATCCGAGAGTTTTTTAACACTTTGAGTCTTTGTTCTTGATCAAAATCTATCTACACCATATTTTTTCCTGGCAACTTACTCGCCAATAATCTTGACAAGCACGCGCTTGTCCCGCTTGCCGTCGAACTCGGCATAGAAGATCCGTTCCCAGGTGCCGAAATCAAGTTTCCCAGCGGTGATTGCACAGACTACTTCCCTGCCCATGATCTGTCTTTTTAAATGGGCATCCGCATTATCCTCATAGCCATTGTGCTCATATTGACTATATGGTTTCTCGGGGGCGAGTTTTTCAAGCCATCTCTCAAAATCATGATGCAGACCACTTTCATCATCGTTGATGAAAACACTGGCGGTGATATGCATCGGGTTGACCAAAACCAGGCCTTCGCTGACGCCGCTTTCCCTAATGCAGGCCTCAACTTGATGAGTGATGTTGATGTAGGCCCGCCTTTTGTCGGTATGGAACCATAGTTCCTTGCGATAAGATTTCATATTTGTTTCAACTCCTAAATATATGTTTTAAAATCACAATACCAGGTGAAATGCTCCCATGCTCTCTTTAGTATCTTTTTGATTGAACAGGTTTTGCCAATTTGTGACGTTATTCAAATATTCTATTGTCGTTTACATCCCTTGACTTGAAAGCCTACACCCGCCAACAGGAATCGTCAGTCTCGGGAATTGCCAACAATCTAAAACGGCGGATAAGGTTCATTTTCACGAAAATGTAATAGAAAAATCATTTTGATAAACATAATCTGGACCCTTGTGGTTGAGTCCCAATAATGCCAACAGTTTAAATACCGTTTCGGATCGCTTTTATTTTCGAAAATGCTTTCTGATATACCGGTATCATTCTTGGCTCGCTCACATAATCGAGAACCTCGCTAATATAAAACCACCGGACATCTTTTGTCTCTTGAAGATTGACTGTTAATTTCTGGAGATCATCAGCGAACAATAAAAACGCCGCATTTAGATGCAGATGATCGGAAACGTATTTGCCTTTTTTGATATGGTTAGGAACATAGATCACATCAAGCGTGAAGATCGAGTCTTGATAGGGTTCAATCTCGGTGACACCCGTTTCTTCCTTCGCTTCTTTGATCGCGACTTTGAGCAAATCCGGATCGCCGTCGTTATGACCACCGACCCAAGACCAGGAATTATAGATTTTGTGGTACACGAAGAGGATTTTCTCCATGGTTTTGTTGATAACGAAAGCAGAGGCAGTCACATGGGCAGTCAGATTGTCTCTGCTAAGAGCATCATTATTCTTGTTGATAAAAGATAGGATGAGTTCCTTGTCCTTTTCTTCCTGTTCGTTGACAGGAAGATAGTCCGCAAACAGTCTTCGGTACACAATCACAACTCCTCGGATGAGAATTTTCTTGAAAACAAATTATTCAGTTTATCAAAAAAGCGTTCGAGACGACATCCCCTGACATTAAATGGCGATCGATACTTTCCTCGTTAACACCGCTACGTCGTTTTAAACGACTTCTAAGAAACTCTCAAATAATGATGGATAATTGTCAGAGGTATTTCTTGCGACTATCCGCATCCCTCTAAACATTTCTGCCTTACAAAGAATTGAAAAGTGGCTCTGTTTGTTTTGTTGATCATTTTCCGTATATTTGGTAGAGAATCCAGTTTACCAGCCTTTTAGGCAGGATCCGGTTCAAAAAGACAAACAGCTTGTATTCAAATCCGATGGCGACCTGGACCGGCAAGCGTCTTCTGTTAATCAGTTTAAAAATAACATTGGCTACCGATATTGGAGATTTTCCCGTTTGCTCGTCAATCTCCATCTTTTTGAGCGAGCGGGCTTGTCTCTCGGCATAAGGGGATTCTTCTGAGATTGGATTGTTTTTCCGATTACTGGTAAATGCGGTTTTGGTGTCTCCGGGAAGCACGGTGGTCACTTCGATACCAAATGGTCTCAGTTCATTTCGCAAAGCTTCCGAAAAAGATTGGATAGCCGCCTTTGACATCGAATAGAAAGTTTGGAAAGGTATCGGTAAGATGCCGGCAATGGAACCAATATTGATGATTTTCTTGTCCTTTCCCTCGCGAAGCAGAGGTAAAAAAACCTTGGTAGTCTGAAAGACACCTTTGACATTGACATTAAAGAGATTGTCATAATCTGCTTCATCGGTCTCCTCGACGGCGCCACCAATCCCGATGCCGGCACAATTGATGAGCACATCAATGCCACCTTGGGATTCTCTGATGAGGTCTGCGGCTTTTTGAAGCGTCTCAATCGAGGTGACATCAGCGATGAGGTGGTTAAAGGAATATTTTCCTCTAGGCTTTGAGCGCGACAATCCATAGACCTTCATCCCTTTTGACGACAAAAGGGAGGCTGTTTCCAGACCGATACCGCTGGAAGCGCCGGTAACAACCACTACTTGATCACTTCTTTTCATAGTTGACCCAACAATTCAGCGTCGTTTTCGGGAAGATTATGGAGGACGTCGGCGATGATGTCGGCCGCTTCATCCATCAATTCCTTGGTATGGGTAGCTGTGTAACTTGTTCTGATCAGGCATTCGCCCTCAGGGGTTGCCGGTGGCAACACCGGATTAACATAGACACCGCGATCATAGAGCATCTTGCAGGCAACGAGTGTCCTGAGCGCGGTGTAGGTATATATGGGAATGATCGGGGCAATCGAAGACTCGAGAATCTTGAGCCCTTTTTCAAGCAGCCTTTTGCGCATATAAGCGGCAATCGCCAACAGGGCTTTCGGACGTTCCGGTTCGGCTTTAAGGATTCTAAGCGAAGTTAAGGCGGCCGCCGCATTTGCCGGAGTGATTGCGGCGCAAAAGATAAATGGTCTTGACTTATGTTTGACATAGTTGACAACAGCATGTTCGGCTGCCATATAGCCGCCGAGGCTGGCAAGCGATTTCGAGAAAGTGCCCATGATGATGTCAACTTCGTTTTCAAGATTAAAATGTTCGGCGGTGCCTCTGCCGTGTTCACCTAGCACACCGAGGCCATGGGCATCGTCGACCATCACTCTGGCGTGGTATTTCTTGCCTAAAGCAACGATTTCCGGAAGCCGGCAAATATCTCCGGACATCGAAAAGACACCGTCGGTAATGATCAATCTGCCTTTGCCCGGGTCAGCCTCCTTGAGTTTCTTTTCCAAATCCTTCATATCGTTATGACGATATCTTACCATGGTCGCATAACTCAGTTTTGCCCCGTCGTAGATTGAGGCGTGGTTTTCCCGATCACAAAAGATGATGTCATTTCTGCCCGCGATGGCAGAAATGATGCCGAGGTTGGTTTGAAATCCGGTCGAAAAGGTGAGACAGGCTTCTTTGTTTAAAAATTCCGCCAATTCATTTTCTAGGGTTATATGGGTCGTGAGTGTGCCGTTCAAAAACCGGGAGCCGGATACTCCCGAGCCAAACTCCGCAATCGCCTTGATGCCGGCATTGATGACTCGCTCATCGCCAGTCAAGCCGAGATAGTTGTTCGAGCCGATCATAATCCGCCTTTTGCCTTCCATCATCACCTCGATATCCTGTTTAGTCTCAAGAGAGTGAAAGTAAGGATATATACCCATCGCTTTGTACTCATCAACGGTCGTGAAATCATAGCACTTTTTGAATAAATCCATGGCTTCCTCCTGTTTCTGACTGATTAAATGTCATCCGTAACGATGTTCCCGTGAAACACAGTCATTTCCTCTTCTTTGAGATACTCCTTGACAAGATTTTCCTCAAAGAAAGCTCTGTCAACTTCAAGCAAAAAATCATAAGCCATATCGTTGACGATAATCGTTTCCCTGCCTTCAGTATTGGCGATAATCGCCAATTTCATTGCCGTGTTTTGAAAATCAATGCCATAGTCGAATTCAATGTCCGATCCGGGATATCTTTCCTCTTCCAATTCCTCATTGATCGCCTCGCGAGGGAAAGTGACGACACCGATTCCCAATTCCATTGGCAACAATCCGACATCGGTGAGCGCCTGGTTGTAGAGTTCAGCCATCGAGTTGATCCAGACGACATTTTCAAAAAGGTGCATCACTGCTTTAGAGTCAGGAGTGAAACTCGTCGACCGGCAAAAGAAATCGCCGGATTCGACGACAATTACCTCCGGATCTTCTTTAAGAACGATCATCGTCTCAAGCAAGAAAGATTCAAGGAGCGCGGCGGCTTTGGGATGGGAATGATCGCCATAAAAATCTTCAATGTTTTTGATTATCACATAGATGTCGGAATAAAGTTCTTCATACTCGTATTCGCCGTGTGTCTCGATCAAATCATCTTTGGGAACAGCGAACTCATCGGTGAAATCTTCTTCTTTGTTAAGAATTTCCGCAATCTTCGCCCTGATGTCAGTCATGGTCACGCTCCTTAATTTTAATAATTTTGTATTATATCACAATCGACAGCCAAAATATAGACTATGTCAAACTAACAAAACGACTCTATCTTTAAAACAGAGTAATAAGAAACCGATCTTTTGATCAGTTTGTTATTCAGTACGAAGGGCGATGACAGGATCTTTCTTTGAGGCCATCCGCGCAGGAATCAACCCGGCCACAAGAGCAAGAAAGACGCTTATCACAATCAACGCGATCGCATGCAATGGCGATAGTTTCGCGACATTGCCCATTTCTGCCAGTTTTTCAATGATCAGATTGATCGGGATTATCAAAAGTGCGGCGACCAAGATACCGACAATCCCCGAAGCAAAGCCAATCAGGATGTTTTCGGCATTGAAAACCCGGGCGATATCTTTCTTCCTGGCGCCTAAAGCCCGCAAGACGCCAATCTCCTTGGTGCGTTCCAAAACGGAGATGTAGGTGATGATCGCGATCATGATCGAAGAGACGATGAGAGAGATCGATGCAAAGGCGACAAGAACAATCGAAATCGTGTCAACGATACCGCTCGCCATCGCCGTGAATGTCGCTGCCTGATCGACGTAATCAATCCTCTCGTCACTACCTGGTTCAAACTCGTTGTTGTAGGCGTCAAGGTAGGTTTTCAATTCGTCTTTTTCCTCAAAACTGAAAGGATAGATATAAATGCCGCTGATGTCGCCGACTTCACTCGGAAATGTTGCGGCCAGATATTCCACAATATCGGAGGTATAGCCAAAACCGTTATAAAGCAGATGGACATTAGATCCCTGTTTGATCCGGATGATGCCGGAGATCTCCACATCAAGCGCTTGATCGAGACCGCTGGTCGACTCATCATAGACACCGACAAACAATTTGAAATTCCTGCCGACGATATCTTGAAACATGAATTCAGTTTGAGCATCAACGTCATAACCAAGGCGCTCTAGCGTTGATTTGTAGATTCTGTTATATTCATCAACAACAATAACGACCTGAATTTTGCCTTCATCAAGATTATTGTCCGGATAAGCACCGTAGATCAAATCGTAGTTATTTCCATACACATTGCCATCCGGCAGGAGCGTGAACCGGCTTGAAACAAAGCCAAAGACATTGCCAGAGCTTTGAGGTATTGCCGTTTTTCTTTCATTGTATATTTCGATATAGGCGTCGCTTTCTTCGTCATACCGCAACAAGGACAGATTCATCTTCCGAACATACTTGACGCCAGCGATCGTTTCGGGAGCGATGTTCGTCACATAGTCATTGACGTATTCGACATAATCATCGGTGATGATGTTCGGGGAAAAGAATTGTTGTAGGCGGTTCTCGTCAAAGGCGGTAGCGTAGTTTGTTTCAGGAAAGGAGACTAGATCATCCTCTTCCATTTCCATAATCTTTTGAAAGTCGAATTTGGAGTTGGTGATTGCGACCGGATAACCCGAGAGGGTGTCGCGTTCAAAGTTCGCAATCTCCTGATCCATCCCATTTGACAGCGACATAATCAGCGCGATGCCGATAATGCCGATACTGCCGGCAAAAGCTGTCAGAAAAGTCCTTCCAAGCTTGGTTTTGATGTTATTCAAAGATGAGATGACCGCAGTCTTGAAACTCATGGCAGTTTTCTTTAAACTGAACTCGGTTTTGAGTTCATCATCCTCTTTGACCGGATTCGTGTCGTCGATTACTTCGCCGTCTTTCAGCTTGATGATTCTCGTGGCGTACCGCTCGGCCATTTCGGCGTTATGGGTAACCATGATCACCAGTTTGTCTTTGGCAATTTTACTGACAAGGTCAAGAATTTGGATACTGGTGACAGAGTCGAGCGAACCGGTCGGCTCATCTGCGAGGACGACATCTGGATTATTTGCCAGAGCGCGTGCAATGGCTACTCTTTGCGATTCCCCGCCAGAAAGTTGATTAGGGCGCTTGTGCATATGATTGCGAAGACCGACCTGTTCTAGTACTTCTTGGGCACGGCGCTTCCGCTCGTGGGCGTTCACCCCGCTCAAAGTCATACCCATCTCGACGTTCTGGAGTACATTCAGATGCTGAATTAGATTGTGGTTTTGAAAAATGAAGCCGATCGAATTGTTGCGATACATGTCCCATTCGACTTCGCTAAAATCCTTGGTCGACTTGCCGCTGATGATCAAATCTCCCCGATCAAAGTGATCGAGACCCCCGATGATGTTGAGCAAAGTCGTCTTACCGCACCCAGAAGGCCCCAAAACAGTGACAAACTCATTTTTTCTGAAGTCGAGTGTCACTTTGCTCAAAGCTTTTTGAGTGAAAGACCCGGTTGTATAGCTCTTGTCAATTCCAATCAGTTTAAGCATTTTTTTCCTCTTTTTTCTGATAGCCGTCTTTGAGAATCCCAAGAAGTTTCTCTAAATCTTTGCGGCTCTTCTTACTGTTGGTTTTTTGAAGATACGCTTTTGCGAGCGTATGTTTTAAAATGATGAGGTGAGCATCGATGATTGTTTCCAAGTCGTCTTCGTAGTGTTTGTCAAACTGATTCTTGTCCACATATTCAAGCAACGATTCTCTCAACTTTGTCATCGAGCTAACCATTGATCTTGCCTGATGGTGATTTTTCACAGAAGCAGATAGCGAATAGGTAAAGTAGTTAGTGAGGAAATTGCAGTTTTCTTCCGCCGCTATCGCCGTAAACAGATAATCGTGTAGTCCGAGTATAAGTTTCTTGATATTACCACCGGCGACCTCACCGAGCGACTTTAATTTCTGGTCGAATTGTTTTTGGAAATTTTCAAGCAAGTATATCAACAAATCATGTTTGTCTGAAAAATACATATAGAAGCTTCCTCTTGATATTGAAGCAGCCTTGACAATTCTGTTGATTGAAACATCGGAGAACATTGCTTCTGAGAACTCTTTTTTGGCCGCTTCCAAAATGCGCTCCTGTTTCACTTTGGGAAGGTTCATAAATGTCTTTGACGGCAAAAAAATCACCTCTTATTTTTCGTTATCATTTTATATGACAGGTTGTCATATGTCAAGCAATCTGATTTCTCTACTATTCTTTTCTATAATAAAAATGGGATCTCTCCCATTTATGCCTTGATTTTTCGTGAAAAACCGCTATCTTTTGGTTATGAACGGATACTTGATCATTTCAAAAAACACTTTGTAAGGTCTGGCTGCGACATCGGCTATGTCAATAAAAAATTAACGTTATCCTTCTTTATTCGATTTTTAATGTCTCATGGATGGATTTGATCAGTCCATCCCGCAGGAGATTCGTTTGTTCAAGTATATGGTGAACTTTCTCTTGATAGTTGATAGCCAAGTTCCGGTCCTCAAGACCGGCAAGGTTGATTTTGACATTCAGAATCGCTCCTTCGATGGCGCTCGCGACCAATATGATCCCAACTCCCATATCAGAAATCGTGTTCGGGTTGCCATAACTGACAAGCGGCGCGATTCTGCTTAAAAAGGCAAAGGCGGTCTCTGTCACACCGAGAGGAACTTCAATTGCGCCAATCGTTGCCTCTTGAATTGCTTTGTTTCTGATTTCAAGTGCTTTCTGATCGTCACTAGGCAACTTGTAGGCTTTCATGACCTCATTATAGGCTTCGGTGTCCCGATCAATGGCGTCAATAAATTGGTTTTTTATGCTCTCCATCTCGGAAAACAAGCAGATGAATTCTGCTTTCACGGATTCATCGAGGGCTTCAAAGCGTTTTCTACCGATTGTGAAATGCCCTACCATTCGCACCAGTGCCACACCGATGGCTGCGGCCAAAGCGCTGACAGAGCCTCCACCGGGCGTCGGTGACTTCGAATCGATTTTATCAAGAAATTTGCTGATTGTCAGTTCACTAAGTTTCATTCCAACCTCCATCAGTAACAGAGTTGCCGGTTTTTGACCACTATGCGGCCGTTTTTGAAAACGTGCTCGGTATGGTTGATACCGTAATGATAGATTAAATAATCAATGTTCTTGGCCTTAAACAAGACCAGATCAGCTTTTTTGCCGATGGCAATACTGCCACATTCGTTGTGAATCCCGAGAAGATAAGCAGGGTTGATCGTCGAAGCCGTCAAGATCTCCTTAGGATCCATCCTCAGTTTGATGCCCGCCAATTGCATCGTCAGTTGAAAGTTCTCCGAAGGCGTCGAGCCGGGATTGTAGTCGCTCGCAATCGCAACGGCAGCGTCTTTGTCGATCAATTTTCGGGCTGGCGCATAGTCTTTGTTTAGAAAGAACGAGGTTGCCGGCAACAAGTTGGCGATCGTTTTGCTATGGGCAAGTTTTTCGATATCCCTATCGCTGATCGCCATCAGATGGTCAACGCTCGCCGCCTCATAATCAACTCCAAGTCCAGCTCCGCCAAGGTGATGCATCTCATCGGCGTGGAGTCTGGGAATAAATCCCAGTTCCTTGGCGCGCTTGATGATGGCTTCCGTTTCTTCGAGGCCAAAAACACCCTCTTCACAAAAGACATCGACAAATCTAGCGAGTTCCTTGTCCTTGATGATTTCAAGATCTTGGATGACTTTCGAGACAAATGCCTGTTTTCTATTCAGAAACTCTTTGGGAACGGCATGGGCTCCAAGATAGGTGGAGATGATGTCGATTGGATGGTCATGATTGAGTTTTTTTGCGACTTTTAGTTGTTTGATCTCGGTTTCAAGATCGAGCCCGTAACCAGATTTAGCTTCAATGGTGGTCACACCATAGAGAAGCATTTCGTCAAGCGACTCCCGAGCTTTATCGTATAATTCTTTAAAACTCGCGTTTCTGGTCTTGGCGACCGTACTCAGAATCCCGCCGCCACGGTTCAAAATATCAAAATAGGAGACTCCTTTAATTTTCAGTGAAAACTCGTCTTCGCGCGATCCCCCATGAACAAGATGGGTATGGGAATCAATCAATCCCGGTAAAAGGATTAGCCCCTTTGCATCAAAAAGAAGCGTGGTGTTTGAAACATAGTCATTGAATTCTCCGGTGCCAAAACCGATGATGCGGTCATTATCACAAGCAACAAAAGCATCATCGAGACAGACGATGTCTTTCATAGCTTTGCCCCGAACCGGAGGTTCGTTGGCTTGCGTATAGAGATGGCTGATATTATGGATTAACAGACTTGCTTTCATCGGCGGTCCTCAAGATAGGATTCAATGATCTTCGCTTTGGAAAAATCTCTAAGCAATAGATGTTTACAAGCGGCTTCGGCAATCCCGTCAAGATCAGCTTTGATCAAATCTGCTTGGCAATCACCAATTGCACGATAATATTCCAAAGATCTAATGAGCGCATCTTTGGGAATCATCCCGACGATCTCGGCTCCGGTCGCTTTGACGTGATATCTCCTGGCTTCCATCTTGACAGTCTCAAAGATCCGGTAAATAGGGTTCTTTTTGTAGTCAAGGATATTCATCGTCACTTGGACATGCCCTCGTTTTTCGAGAAACACAGGCCCGGCCTGAATGTATTGGAAACCGCCGTTTGACTTTCTGATCGCCTTGGCGATTGTTTTCGCTATCTCTTCGTCTTTAGTTGCGAGATCGATGTTATAGGCGATCAAGAACGGTCTTGCGCCGACGGCGACAACTCCAAAAGTCGGGTGAATTTTCGCCTCACCGAAATCAGGATGCCACTTTGGCTCGGTGATTTTCGTCTTCATGCCTTCGAATTCGCCCTTGCGGATATTCGGAAGCGCCGCCCTTTCCTCATTTCGAGCGGCTTCGGCATATAAAAACACGGGGATCTGGTATTTGTCACTGATCATTGATCCTAGTTTTTCCGCGTAAGCGACACATTCTTTCATGGCGACGCCCTCGATCGGAATAAAGGGGATGACATCGACAGCCCCCATGCGGGGATGCTCTCCCTTGTGGTGATTGAGATCGATTTCATCGACTGCGGCACCGACAAGATCCATCAGGGCAAAAACCATCTTTTCACCGTCGCCAAGCAAAGTGACCACTGTCCGATTGTAGTCGGCGTCGGGTTCGCAGTTGACGATTTTAATGTCCGGATGATGGCAAAAAACGCTCATCAACCGTTTGATTTTTTCCTGATCGCGTCCCTCGCTGAAATTGGGAACCGCTTCAACGATATTTGCCATCGCTCATCCTCCCTTTTTCCGGTGCTTGTTCAAGATATCCTTAATCAGATCGTCATTCGTAAGATAAGGCAACCCGATGAGCGAATTGTTGTCGATTTTGTTAAAGTCTTCGACGGTTTCACGGGCATTCTCGTTTCGCGCCCAGGCGCGTCTTGCGACGCCACCCATGACATCGAACAAAACCGCGCTTCTTAGGATCTCGTCAACGCGCAAGGACCCATCGAGAAGCATGCCGAATCCGCCGTTGATAGCTTTGCCGATGCCAACACCGCCACCGTTATGGAGCGTGACCAGACTCATCCCCCTGGCACTGTTGCCAAGGGCGATATGGGTTGCCATTTCCGCCATGATGTTCGAACCGTCCTTGATGTTTGCTGTTTCTCTGAATGGTGAGTCCGTCCCTCCGGCGTCATGGTGGTCCCGGCCAAGCATGATCGGACCGACCTCACCATTTCTGACCATTTCATTGAACTTGAGGGCGATGTTCATTCTGCCATAGGCGTCCTGATATAGAATTCTCGCCTTAGTGCCGACGACAAGTTCATTCTTTTTCGCGTTTTTTATCCACATATAATTGTCGTAATCTTGGAAACGCCGATTTTTGTCGATCGTTGCCATGGCCGCCTGGTCGGTCTTGTCAAGATCATCGTCTTTACCGCTTAGGCAAACCCAGCGGAATGGTCCATAGCCATAATCGAAAAGTAGCGGTCCCATGATATCCTCGACATAACTTGGCCAGATAAAACCATCAAGATCGTCTGTTTGGTTTTTGCAGACCGCTTTGATTCCTGAATCATAGATTGCTTTCAAAAAACTGTTCCCATAATCAAAGAAATACGTGCCGCTGGCAACAAGTTCCTTAATTGCCTTGAAATGACGTGCCAAACTGAGATCAACGAGTTTTCGGAAGTTGTCCTTATCCTTTGAGATCATCGCCGTTCTTTCGGCGAAAGAGATGCCAACGGGGCAGTAACCACCGTCATATACCGCATGGCAACTGGTTTGATCCGACAAGAGATCAATCTTTGTTTTTTCCTTGACGGCATATTCCAGTAAATCGACGATGTTCCCATGAAAGGCAATCGCCAGAGGCCTTTTCGATGCCATAGCCTGATTTGCCTGATGGAACGCTTTTTCAGGCGATTCGGTCACAACGCTGACCCACCCCTGTTTGTATCTGGTATCGATCCGTGATTTATCCACTTCGGCGATGATGCCGACGCCTCCGGCAATCTCGATTGCCTTGCCCTGAGCGCCCGACATGCCGCCTAGGCCTGAGGAGACAAAAAGCCTCCCCGCCAAATCTTTGTCTGCGGGGATCTTAAGAATGCTTCTTCCGGCATTCAACAAGGTCGAATATGTTCCATGGACAATTCCCTGGGGACCGATATACATCCAACCACCGGCTGTCATCTGGCCGTAATTGGCGACTCCGAGAGCGGCTGCGCGATTGAAGTGCTGCTGATTGTCAAATTGACCTATCATCAATCCATTAGTCATCAAGACCCTTGGCGAATGCTCAAATGACGAGAACAGTCCGAGAGGATGACCGCTAATCATGACCAGTGTCTGGCGGTTATTCATCATCTCCAAATACTTCTTAACCAAATGGTACTGCATCCAGTTTTGCATGACCGATCCGGTCTCTCCATAAGTGACAAGTTCATACGGATAGAGCGCGATTTCAAAATCAAGGTTGTTGTCGATCATCACCTGAAAAGCCTTGCCTTCAAGCGTGCTGCCGCGATACTCGTCGATTGATAGCCCTCTGATCCTGCCTTTGGGACGGAAGCGGTAACCATAGATCCTGCCCATCTCGGTCAGTTCTGTCAAAAACTCCTCGGCGAGTTGGGTTTGCCATTTCTCCGGGATGTATCTCAATGCGTTCTTGAGCGCGAGTTCAATGTCGCTTGGAGATAAGTTGGCTTCTCTTTTGGGAGCTCTGCGAATCCCAGGAACAAAACCAGGATGCTCGGGCAACTCCTCAAAAATCATCCCCAAATTGATTGCTTTGATCTTCATATGAGGCTATACCTCCACATTATAGTTTGCATATTCACCGCGAAGAACAGCAGCAGTCAAAGCATGGATTAATGGATACATCACGATATCGTTTTCAACGAAAGGAACGCTTTTTCTCAGGTGGTTGAAAGCTTCCTTGGTTATGGGAGCCAGCTTTTCATGTCCGCGAAAGTCTAGTGCTTGTGCTGCGGTCATCAGCTCCATTGCGATAACGCCGGCGGTGTTTTTCAGAATCTCATGCGCCTTCCTTGAACTGATTGTTCCCATTGAGACATGATCTTCTTGATTGGCTGACGAGGGAATTGAGTCCACGCTTGCCGGATGCGCCAAGATTTTGTTCTCGCTGACTAGGGACGCTGCGCTGTACTGGACGATCATGAAGCCCGAGTTGATGCCGGGAGTCTTGACTAAAAACGGCGGTAACCCGTTTGAAAGCGAAACGTTGACTAGGCGTTCAATCCTTCTCTCGCTGATATTCGCAAGTTCGCTAATCGCCATCCCTAGATAGTCGAAAGAAAGAGCAAGCGGCTCACCATGGAAATTACCCGCTGAAATCACTTCCTTGGTTTCGGCAAAGATGATTGGATTGTCGGTAACCGCGTTCATCTCTTTTTCGATAATGCTTTTCACATATCGCAAAACATCGAGACAAGCACCGTGAACTTGGGGTGCACATCTCAATGAGTAAGCATCTTGAACTCTTTTTTCACCGTCTCTTGTAATCAATCCACTGCCTGAAAGGATTCCTTTAATCCTCTTGGCGACATCCATCTGGCCCTGATGATTCCTGAGTTCGTGGACTTTCGGGTCAAATGCATCAATGATTCCTTCCAATGCCTCAAGCGTCATCGCAAGTGTCAAAGATGCGGTTTTTTCAAGCACGAAAGCATCATTGAGAACAAAAGCTCCGATAGCAGTCATCGCTTGGGTACCGTTGATGAGGCTCAGTCCTTCTTTGGCCTCAAGAGCGGCAAGCGGAACGATGCCGGCTATCTTGAGTCCTTTTTCTGCAGGATAGCGTTCACCCTGAAAATAAATTTCTCCAAGACCGATCAGCGGCAGAGACATATGCGACAAGGGCGCAAGATCGCCGCTGGCGCCAAGGCTCCCTTGGGAAAAAACGACAGGAACAACATCCTTGTTGAGGAACTCGACCATTTTCTCAAGTACTTCAAGCCTGATTCCACTATAGCCTTTGACAAGGGCATTAACCCTTAACAACATCATTCCACGCACGATTTCCTCTGCCAAAGGCTCGCCTATGCCACAAGCGTGACTCATCAAAAGATTTTGTTGCAATTTTTTGGCTTCCTCGCGCTTAATCACTACGCTGGATAGTTTGCCAAAACCGGTGTTGATGCCGTATACGGGGCCATCGCCATTCACGATACTCTGGACAAATCTGCTTGCCTCTTCAATCAGAGGTTTGTTGTTATTGCAGATGGCGACTTTTTCCTTGAATCTTGCGACTTTGATGAAAGCATTCAAATCAAGATCAGTTCCGTTGATCGTATACACCATATCACCCTGCCTTCAAAAATATTATAGCGTAATAGTATCCAAAAATAAAGCCTTTTGGCCATAGTTAACAGCCATGAACAAAAGAATGATTGATTCAATCTATACAATATCTAACCGCAATTATTACTTTGCTAAATGACAGATTCAATTCGTCTTTTTCTTCAAAAACGCTAGAAGGTATTTTCTTTATCGGTGTTTTATTTTTTAGGTACACTACCAACAGGGGCGGCCAGAATCGTGAATTCCTCCTCGCCGTCAAGCCCGAACAACTTGTCGCAATTTTCTCTTGAAAACGCGCCAATGGCGCACGTCCCCAACCCTGCAGCCTCGCAGGCAAGGTAAAGATTCTGACAAACATGCCCGATATCGATAAGCATAATCCGATGAGCAAATTCGGCATAGCGCCATTCGCCGCGATAGGGAACAATCGACCAGTAAAGCACAACATTGGCCGACACCGCCCATCTCTGGTTAGCCAAGGATATACCGATTTTGGTATCAAGATCCGGATCGCTCCCCAGATACTCCAATTCATGTTTCATAGGAAGATAATGATATTTGCCCGGTTTCAAACCATCGATTTTTCTAACGATCAGATATGTTTCGAAAGGATGTCTGGCTCCGCCTGATGGCACCGTCCTGAAAGTAGCGTATTTCTCGCCCCTGATCGACTTGATTCCCTGGGTCGCCCACAACAAGAAGGAAAGAGTCAACAGCGTCACACTTTCTTCTGTGAAAATGCGGTGGCTCTCACGGTTGTAAATGATATCGAGAACATCGTTATTCAGTTTGAGAGAATTAAAGTCTCTCGGCAATCTGACAATCTCTTCTGAAGAAGCTTCTTTCACCAAAGGCGGCTGAGGAATCTTTCTCATTTGGTCAGTCGGTTCTCTGTCTTCGGTGTAGTCAAACCTCAGTATTTTTCTCGCTTCAAGGATCAGTTGTTTCTGTTCTTTATTACTCATAGACATCGCTCCTTTGATTCAAAAACATATTACCATATCAAGAAATTTGATTCAATCTGAGAGGCAATATCCGCTGCAATAAAGAAAAAGACATCGGTTGGACGATGCCTCTTTCGTAATAAGTCATTTATAATCGTAATTATTCTTCTATCGGTTCAAGTTCGACAAACCACATCTCGCTGTAATAATAGGTTTCTCCATCGCTCATGAGCGTATAGAACTGCATCGCCCAAGACTCTGTGCTATAGGCGATTGTGTAAAAGTTAGTTATGGTCGCATCATCGATAGTGATGATATAGGTTGCGTCATTCTCACCCTTGACGATGGATAGGACATCAACTTCATTTTCATCTTGATCGAAGATCTCAAACAAATCCGGATTGATCTCTGCAACTTCATAGTAAAGATTGACAGTAAATCCGGTGGCGCTTTCGTTTCTGACAAAGCAAGGGTTAACGGCAACGACGATAGAATCAATCAATACCTGATATACACCCGAGGAGTTGGTTTGGTCTCCCTCTGCCTTGACCATGATATAGTAGCCGGCATCGGCCATCGTTGTATCGTATTCGGTCTGTCCGGTCGCGGCAGCGATCAAGGTCTGCTCATAGGTGACCGGATCAACGCGATACCACTTGTAAATCAGCGTATCTGACACATCGACATCGGTTTCCCCCGCAAAATTGATGGCGGAAAAGGAAGCTCTCAATGTGAAACCGGCGTAAGGGTATATAATGCCTTCCTCGTTGATGGTCATATCGATAGCATAGCCGTCGAAACGGCATTTAATCGTTGGCAGAATATAACTATCTTCATTGGATGTGTATCCCGCCATGGGACCGCCATTTAAAAGCAACCTCAAAGTACGAGCCTCGGATACAGTTAAAGTGGCAAGACCGTAATAATCATCAACTTCTGTCGTTAATGTCAAAACCTCATCATTATGCATATAGTTTTTCCATGTCGAACTGGCTGTATCATAATACTGTAAGGTATACGATGTTCCACCAAATAGGCCAGGGGAAAGGTAATTAATGATAACCCGGTATTCAGGAGACTCCGAAAAACCTGGCCAGCAATCGGCCTCGGTGATTATAAGACCTCCAAATTTCCCTTCTGCGTTTTCTGACGGCGTTCTTTCAGCAAGAACACCCCCAACTCCCGGAATAAAGGGATCTTCTTGCTCTCCTTCTCCTTCTGTCGGTATAACTTCGACAAACAATATCTCGGTGAAATGATGGAATTCTCCACCGCCCATGGACATATTGAACTGCATTGTCCAAAACCCGCTATTATAGGCGATCGAGTAAAAGTTGGTGATGGTCGCATCATCGATAGTGATGATATAGGTTGCATCATTTTCTCCCTTGACAATGGAAAGAATATCAACTTCATTCCAGTCCTGATCGAAAATCTCAAACAAAGCCGGATCGAGCCCTGAAACTTCATAGTAAAGATTGACAGTGAATCCGGTAGCGCTCTCGTTTCTGACAAAGCAAGGGTTAGCGACAACGACAGGCCCGACCAATACCTGCCAAAAACCCGAGGAGCTGTTTTGGTCTCCTTCTGCCCTCACCATGATATAGTAGCCGGCATCATCCATTGTCGCATCGTATTCGGTCTGCCCGGTCGCAGAAGCGATCAAGGTTTGCTTATAAGTAACCGGATCAACACGATACCACTTGTAAATCAGCGTATTTGTCACATCGATATCGGTTTCACCCTCGAAGTTGGTGGCTTCAAAGGAAGCTCTTGTTGTGAAACCGACGTAAGGGTACATGATGCCTTCCTCATTGATACTCATATCGACAGTGTAGCTGTCGAAACGGCATTTGATTGTTGGCAAAGTATAACTTTCTTCATTGGATGTGTATCCCGCCATGGGACCGCCATTCAAAAGTAACCTCAAAGTTCGAGACTCAGACACAGTTAAACCGTAATAACCGTTATTTTCATCTGTAAATGTCACAGTCCTATCATAATATACATAGTCTTTCCATGTCGAACTGACTGTGTCATAATACTGTAAGGTATATGATGTTCCATCAAACTGGCTAGGAGAGGGGAAATCTATCTCGACAAAGTAATCGGTACCTACAATGCTTCGCCAGCAATTGACCTTGGCGAGCATGAGACCTCCGAATTTTCCTTCTGCGTTTTCTGACGGTGCCCTTTCGGCAAGAACACCTCCAGCTCCCGGAACAAAAGGATCTTCTTCGATTGGTTCCTCTGTTGTTGTCACCGGTGCAGTAGTAACAGTGGTTGTTGGCATCGTTGTAGTAACCGGTACAGTAGTAACAGTAGTTGTTGGTACCGCTGTCGTAACCGGTGCAGTAGTAACTTTGGTTGTTGGTGCAGTGGTCGTAACCGGTACGGTAGTAATGGTTGTTGTTTTTTGACCAACTGAAGTGGTCTCGGTGTCAGTGGTAGTGGTTGTCACGACATCGCTTATTGTCGTAAAGGGATTAGTCGGCAAGCCCGATATGCTAGTAAGTTCGTCACAAGCTACGAGAGCAATAAAAAAAAGAGATGCGAAACCTAACATAATTAGTTTTTTCATTATGAATCTCCTCTAAAAATATCATTAAGTTTTTATATTATAAATTATATAACCGATTATACAATAATTCAATCCACCTTTCCGATATTTTTACCTTTTTAATCAATACTGTTGGTTTTGGCGGTGATGTGCTCATTATTAACCGCAAAGGCAACGCTCCCAGCGAGTGGGATGAGCGTCTAATGCCATTTGCAAGTAAGCATAATATTCGTCTAAGAAATAAAACTGTCAATCGGACTTAATTGACAGTTTTTTGTTGTTTTTGACCAAGTATTTAAAATTGAGAGATCTACTTACTTATGCATAAGCATATTTGCCATATTGAGTGCACTCTTGATAACATGATGCATATCATAGTAGCGATACTCGGCCAACCTGCCGCCAAAAATGATGTTTGGATAATCTTTACTTTGGTCGCGATATTGTTCATAAATTCTTGTGTTGTGCTCATCGTTGATCGGATAATAGGGTTCTTTTGTCTTTGTAAAATCGGCTGGATACTCTCTGGTGACGATGGTTTCTTCTTGATCATTTTTCTCAAAGAATTTATGTTCGATGATTCTTGTATAGGGTATCGCAAAATCCGTGTAGTTAACCACGGCATTACCTTGGAAATTAGCAATTGGTAACAGCTCGTGTTCGAAACGAAGCGAACGATACCCAAGTCGGCCAAACCGATAGTCAAAGAAACGGTCTATCGGTCCCGTATAAACGATTTTTTCTGCTAATTCATCATACACGGATTTGTTGTCAAAGTAATCGGCGTTCAAGGTCAGGTCAATTCCCTTTATCATGTTCTCGACCAGAGCAGTATAACCTTTTTCGGGAATACCTTGGTAATAGTCGTTAAAATAATTATTGTCGTACGTATATCTGACCGGCAGCCGTTTGATGATGGAAGGAGGTAATTTTTTGGGATCGACACCCCATTGTTTCATTGTATAACCTCTAATGAGTTTCTCGTAGATGTCTTTCCCAACCAAATTGATCGCTTGTTCTTCCAGATTGACCGGATTTGGAACTCCGTACTCTTTTCTTTGTTTTTCGATGATTTCTTTTGCTTCTTTGGGAGTGGTGATTTTCCACATTTTTGAAAAGGTGTTCATGTTGAAGGGAAGATTGTAGATTTCGCCTTTGTAATACGCAAGTGGCGAGTTGATAAAACGGGAAAAACGGGAAAAACGGTTAACATAGTTCCAAACTTCCTCGTCATTGGTATGAAAGATGTGGGCTCCGTAAACATGAACCAAAATGCCGTTTTTTCTTTCTGTATAGGCGTTTCCCGCTATGTGGTCTCTCTTGTCGATAATGAGACAACGTTTTCCAAAACTATGCATCTTTTCGGCGAAAGTTGCTCCGAACAAACCACAACCAACAATCAAATAATCATATTTTTTTATAATGATGCACCTGCCTTTTTTATTTTTGTTTTCTATCGTATCATTCAATTATATTTTATCATACATCTATATTGATTCTGTCGATGAGATGATGAAAATCCTTCTCAAACAATATTTTCATACCTAATTCATTAAAGAGAGTGCGTGAATATGCCAACAAATGATACAATATTTGATAAGGAGGGGTCCCATGTATCCATTCTTGTTGCCGGAAGTGTTCGGCTATACTATTCCTCTATATGACTTGATGATTTGTGTGGGAGTATTGTTAATGCTCGTTTTCGTTGCCAGAAGACTCGAGAATCATGACGGGCTGAATAGAAAGCAATCCAATAAACTATTGGTGTTGCTTATTGTCTCTTTGTTATTCGCTTTGTTCTCCTCATTCTTGTTCGATGGGATATTCCATTCCATCAAAGAGGGCAAGTGGTCTTTCGGAACGATCTCTTTCCTCGGTGGCCTTATCGGCGGCGTCGCCTGTTTGCTTGTTCTCTTGAAGTTCGTCTATAAAGCTGATAACAGAGGCATAAAAAGCATTATGGACACTGTGATCATCGGTGTTGTCCTTGCGCATGCCTTTGGTCGGATCGGTTGTTTCCTAGCCGGCTGTTGTTACGGAATTCCGACTGATTCCTTTCTCGGTGTGGTCTTTCCCCACGGCCATGCTCATGATGCCTTTCCTGGAATTCCTCTCTTTCCGGTTCAGTTGTTCGAAGCGTTATTTCTGTTCGTTTTGTTTTTCGTGCTTGCCAATCTCAAATGCTTGAGGGGTTATCAACTGGAAACATATCTTATCGCCTACGGCGGCTGGAGGATATTGTTGGAACTGATCCGCGGAGACGACCGCGGCAGTATCTTTGGCTTCATCACCACTGAACACAATGTTTTTCCAACCCCTTCACAGTATTTGAGTTTCTTACTCATGATAACTGGCATCATTTTGCTATGCAAAGCAAAAACAAACAAGAAGGCAACTGACTTGCCTATTTCTAAAAGTGAACAATGAGAATCATTTTCGTGTTCATCGAAGAAATTCCACGAAATTGACAAGAAAGTCATTTTTAATCTTTATTATCAATACGCTAAAATTTTAACAATAGTAAATTTCATTATTATTATGGCATGCATTCTTGTATTTATGATAGAATATCAGTAATAGATGTCAGCGCTAAATCCTTTAAAAGACATAGTTGCTGGTATTATTTAAAATTTAATACAAATTGGAGGATCCTTAATTATGAAAAATCAAGCAATCATCCAGAAAATGACTTTGGAAGAAAAAGCCTCTTTTATGTCAGGTAAAGACTTCTGGACCACAATGAATCTGGAGAAACTCGGAATTCCCAGTATTTTTCTTTCGGATGGGCCCCACGGTCTAAGGAAACAAGCGGCCGCTGCCGACCAGTTAGGGCTAAATGCCAGTATTCCGGCAACGTGCTATCCAACTTCCGCCACTGTCGCCAATAGCTGGGATGAAAAACTCGGTGAGGAGCTGGGTACTTCTCTCGGCAAAGAGGCAGTCAGCCAGAAAGTCAACGTTGTCCTTGGCCCGGGAATCAACATCAAAAGAAACCCGCTCTGCGGACGTAACTTCGAGTATTTCAGCGAAGATCCCCTGCTTGCCGGAAAGATGGCCGCCGCTTACATCAGAGGAATCCAGTCAGCCGGTGTTTCCGGCTGTTTGAAACACTTCGCCGCCAACAATCAGGAATTCCGAAGGATGGCCGTTGATTCAATCATCGATGAACGCACCTTGAGAGAAATCTACCTCAGACCGTTTGAAATCGGCATCAAAGAAGGAAAGCCGAAAGTCATCATGTCCTCTTACAACAAAGTCAACGGCGAATATACCAATGAGAATATCCCCCTTATGCGAGACATCCTTCGTGGAGAATGGAAGTACCCGGGAGTTGTCGTCAGCGACTGGGGCGGATCGAACGACCGGGTTAAGGGATTGATAGCCGGAAATGAATTGGAAATGCCAACCACAGGCGGAGAGACAAATGACGAAATCGTCGCGGCTGTCAAAAACGGAACCATCCCCGAATCGCTGCTTGACGAGAACCTTGATAGACTATTGACTTTGATCTTTGACACAAGCAAAGCTGTCAAGGAAAGCAAGGTCGTTATTGATAACGAAGCCAATCACCTGTTAGCGCAGAAGATCGCGGAAGAGTCAATCGTCCTTTTAAAAAATGACAAGGGCGCTCTCCCGCTTAAGTCACAGGAGAAAGTCGCCATCATCGGTGACTTCGCCAAGAAACCTCGTTATCAGGGAGCCGGATCTTCAATAGTAAATCCGACAAAGCTGGACAATGCCGTTGACGCCATTGGTGAGTATGATCTTCAATACGTTGGTTACGAGCAGGGTTATAGTCGCTATGGCAGAAAAAGCAGCTGTCGAATCAGAAAAGCAGTCAAACTTGCCAAGAAAGCAGACACAATCTTGTTGTATATCGGTCTTGACGAATTTAACGAAGTCGAAGGAATCGACCGCAGCAATCTCAAACTGCCGCTTAATCAGATGGAGTTGTTCGACAAACTCGCCAGCCTCGGCAAGAAACTTGTCGTTGTCCTAGCTTGCGGCAGTGCCGTTGAAATGGATTTTGCGGATCGTTCAGACGCTATCCTCCATACTTCGCTTGCAGGGCAAGCCGGCGCAAGAGCTGCACTGAATATCCTTGTCGGAAAGGTGAATCCCTCGGGGAAACTCTCCGAAACGATTCCCTTCAAATATGAGGATACGCCCACTTCCCAAAATTATCCCGGCAAACAGATGACTGCCGAATACCGCGAAGGCCTATATGTCGGTTACCGCTACTTCGATACTGCCGGCGTCAAACCCAGATATCCATTCGGCTATGGTCTGTCCTATACCTCTTTTGCTTATTCCGATCTCTCGGCCTCTTTTGAAGAAGTGAGTTTCAAACTCAAGAACACCGGAAAAATGCCCGGCAAAGAGGTTGTCCAAGTTTATATTCGCGCGAAGAACTCAAAAGTTTACCGCCCACAAAAAGAACTAAAAGGATTCTCAAAAGTCGAACTCCGCCCAGGAGAAAGCAAGACAGTCAAGATCAAGCTCGACAAGGAAGCCTTTGAAACCTATAATCCGCTCACCAATCAATGGGAAGTCGAGACTGCGGATTATGATATTATGGTAGGCTCCTCCTCCCAAGATATCAAATTGAGCAAAGTGGTCTCTGTCACAGGAACGGAACTGAAGTCGCCGGTATCATTATCGAAGATTCCTCTTTATACGACAGGTAAGATCCAAGACGTCTCAAGCGAAGAATTCGAAAACATCCTCGGCCGTCCCGTGCCGAAGGCAACATATGATTTTTATAAAAAGAACCGCCTCGTTGTTGGATACAACACGACCGTTGAACAGTTGAGGTACTCCAAGCGGTGGGTCGGAAGAGCTTTTTCCGGTGGCGTCCGCTTCGCGATCAAGTTCCTTCGTTTCTTTGGAATGAGATCATTATCCAACACTCTGGCAATGGGAGTTCTCCATCTGCCAATGCGAGGGCTTGCCCATATGTCCGGCGGGATGATCACCATGGGACAGCTTGATGGCCTGATCATGATGTTCAACGGCCGCTTCTTCAAAGGCTTGGGCAAATTCTTTGCGGAAGGAAGAAAACGTTCAAAGAAAAATAAAGCAAAGAAAACTCAAGCGACAAGTGTATGAGTAAAGAAAAAATGACCGAAAAGGAAGATTAGTCAATGGCGCCTAAAGAAAAGTTTCTTACATTCGCTGTGCCCGCGTATAATTCCGAAGCTTATTTGTCACATTGCTTGGATTCGTTGATCCCCGGCGGCGACGAGGTCGAGATCATCATCATTAATGATGGGTCGACCGATGGCACTGAAAAGATTGCCCGTCAATATGAAAAAAAATACCCAAATATCGTCAAGGTGATCTCCCAAGCCAATGGTGGCCACGGATCTGGTGTAAATGCCGGCTTGGAAAATGCGACCGGACTCTATTTCAAAGTTGTCGATTCCGACGACTGGCTTGACACGTCGTCACTTCATACATTGCTATCGACAATCAAAGAGCACCTTTTGGAAAAGAAACTGCCAGACCTCTACATTACGAACTTTGTCTATGACAAAGTTAATGAGGGCAAATTTTTTGTCAGGCGCTTCTCACGCCATTTCAAAAGCAACTGCTTTTTAAGATGGTCACAAGTTGGAAAATTTTATGCCGCCCAGGTCATCATGATGCATTCGCTGACCTACAAAACAGAAAAATTGCGCAAAAGCGGGCTTAAGTTGCCTCACCATACGTTTTATGTCGACAATATCTATTCCTATGCCCCGCTTCCAGAAATGCAGAATCTCTACTATCTTGACATCAACCTTTATCACTACTTCATCGGACGTGTGGATCAATCCGTCAATATCCGTGTTTTCACCAACCGATATGACCAGCAAATCAGAGTGATGAAGGAAATGATCAACGCACATAGTTATGCCCAAATCATGAAGATGGAGAAAGGTCTTAGAAGATATATGCTTCACTGTCTGTCGGCCATCATGATGATCACGATCTTCTTCACGGTCGCAAAAGACGGAAAAGAACGGCGCCAAGCCTTGTCTAAATTATGGAAATATGTCAAGGATCGTGACCGTGATCTCTACCGTTTCCTTAGATGGAGGGGAATGCCTGTGATAGTCAATTGGCTGCCCTGGCGTCTCAGGGGCATCATAATGACCGCCGGATATAAAATATTGACTCGCCGTATCAAACTGGGTTAATCCATTATTCGAATTCGTTATCTATAGTTGCTTCGTTACATTTATATGATATTAAAATAGTCGGTTTGACAAGCCGGTTGTTATGTATAGCCATAAGGGTCAAAAAATAGGGTCTACCTGATTAGAAAGCAATTCAATAAACTATTGGTGTTGCTTATTACCCCTTTTTTATTAAAGTCTGCTAAATGGGGCTCTCTATTACCGGCATGGTCTTTCCCCACCGAGTACAGCGTCTTACCAATGCCTTTACAGTATCTGAGTTTGTTTTTCAATAGTTAGCATCATTTTGTTATAACGATTGAAAAAAGTAACTGATCTCCTTATGTCTAGAGGTGAACAATGAGAATCAAGGTCGCAATCGTCGAAGACAATCCCGAATGCATGGATGTCCTTGAAAAATTGCTCAAAAGGTATGAAAAAGAAAATGATGTCATCATAGACATCACAAAGTTTCAAGATGGTGATGAGATCGCAACTTACTATAAGCCGAATTACGATATCATCCTTTTAGACATTGAGATGAAACGCCTTGATGGAATGTCGGCCGCTAAGAAAATCCGTGAGTTTGACAAAGAAGTCATCATCATCTTCATCACCAATATGCCTCAGTATGCAATAAAAGGATATGAAGTCAAGGCACACAGTTTCTTGCTGAAACCGGTCCCCTACTTCGCTTTTTCACAAGAGATCAGTTACTCAATCACCAAAATTAAATCGCGAAAAGACAAATCACTTCTCCTAACAACCAAAGACGGCGTTGTGCGTGTCAACATCAACGAAATATTTTATGTTGAAACGATGAAACATTATCTAATCGTTCACGAAAAAAACGGAGATCACACATTAAGAATGCCCTTGAAGAAGATTGAAGGGGAGTTGAATGAAGGCCAGTTTTTCAGGTGTAACAACTGTTTCCTTGTCAACCTTGATAAAGTCAAGGGTGTCAAAGGTGATTTCGTGATCGTCAACAATGCCGAACTCAAGATTAGCAGACCTAGAAAAAAGGAATTTCTCGAAGCCTTAGCTAATCATTTTGGAGGCAAAGCATGACCGAATTGTTACTTATTATTCCCGGATTATTTGCCAGAATCGAATTATATACCAGAATCAGATTATATGCCGGAATTGCAGAATGGCTGTTTTGTTTAATTTTTATCATACTTGCCAAAAAACGCCTTAAGAAAGTCATTTTGTATTTAACAATTGTCGGTTTTGCTATCACAATGATCGGTTTTCAATTGCTGACAAGTACTTTCCCACTGAAACTATGGATTCTGAGAACGATCTTTGCTTTTCTGTTAATGTTTCTTTTCATCTATACTACAACTAAGCAAAGTATTAACAACGCGGGATACATCACGGTTCTTGCTTTCGTGATTTCTGAGTTCGCTACCTCTCTTTACTGGCATATGTATCGTTATACTATTCGGACTTTCAATATTTCTTTTGTTTTTTTTGATGAGTTGTTTTTAGTCTTGATTTATGGACTTGTCTTTCTGGTTTTCTTGATGATCGAATCTCGCTATTTGAAAAAAGGAATAACCATTGAGGTTAATCGAAACGATTTTTTATCTTTTGCCAGCATCGGCATCATGATCTTTCTCATCAGCAATATCAGTTTTATTAGTTCCAATACACCTCTTTCCGGCAGATACCCTACTGAAATTTTAATTATCCGCATGCTTGTCGATTTCGCCGGAATCTTGATTCTTTACTCCCAAAGAGAGCACAAATTAAATGTTAAGTCAAAAATGGATCTTAATGCAATGGAAACCCTCTTGTATAAACAATACGAGCAATATCGCATATCACAAGACAGTATCAATATCATCAATCAGAAATATCATGATTTGAAGAACCAAATCATCGCCATCCGTACTGAAAAAGACGCTGACATCCGTAAAAAATATCTAGAAGATTTGGAGAACAGCATCAAGTATTACGAGGCCCAGTATAAGACTGGGAATGAGGTTCTTGACACGATCTTGACATCAAAACTGATCACTTGTCTCGATAATAATATCATCGTTACTTGTATCGCAGATGGAAAACTGTTAAATTTCATTTCGGCGATGGATCTTTGTTCGATCTTCGGAAATGCGATTGACAATGCGATCGAAAGCGTCCTCAAAATCGATGACAAAGAGAAGCGATTGATCAAAATTGCAACCTATGCAGAAAATGAATTGTTGTTGATTCGGTTCGAGAACTTTTACTTGAATCCGCTTCAAATCTCTCATGGAAATTTCGTTACTACCAAGAAAGACACTCGCTTCCATGGATACAGGCTCAAAAGTATCAAAAGCACCGTCGAAAAGTACGGAGGAAACGTCTCAATCACAACTAGCAACAACTGGTTTCGCTTGATCATTTTGATTCCCATTCCTCGTGCGGAAACTTGACAATGTATGCCTAGATATCAACAAAATATGCTCAATGTCGTGGCGCTATCTTATTTATATGATAGAATGTTAATATAGTTGTTAGCGCTTAAGTCAATAAAGACATTGTCGCTAGTTTTTCAAAATTTCATACAGATTGGACGATCCTTAATTATGAAAAATCAAGCAATCATCCAGAAAATGACTTTGGAAGAAAAAGCCTCTTTTATGTCGGGTAAAGACTTCTGGACCACAATGAATCTGGAGAAACTCGGAATTCCCAGTATTTTTCTTTCGGATGGGCCCCACGGTCTAAGGAAACAAGCGGCCGCTGCCGACCAGTTAGGGCTAAATGCCAGTATTCCGGCAACGTGCTATCCAACTTCCGCCACTGTCGCCAACAGCTGGGATGAAAAACTCGGTGAGGAGCTGGGTACTTCTCTCGGCAAAGAGGCAGTCAGCCAGAAAGTCAACGTTGTCCTTGGCCCGGGAATCAACATCAAAAGAAACCCGCTCTGCGGACGTAACTTCGAGTATTTCAGCGAAGATCCCCTGCTTGCCGGAAAGATGGCCGCCGCTTACATCAGAGGAATCCAGTCAGCCGGTGTTTCCGGCTGTTTGAAACACTTCGCCGCCAACAATCAGGAATTCCGAAGGATGGCCGTTGATTCAATCATCGATGAACGCACCTTGAGAGAAATCTACCTCAGACCGTTTGAAATCGGCATCAAAGAAGGAAAGCCGAAAGTCATCATGTCCTCTTACAACAAAGTCAACGGCGAATATACCAATGAGAATATCCCCCTTATGCGAGACATCCTTCGTGGAGAATGGAAGTACCCGGGAGTTGTCGTCAGCGACTGGGGCGGATCGAACGACCGGGTTAAGGGATTGATAGCCGGAAATGAATTGGAAATGCCAACCACAGGCGGAGAGACAAATGACGAAATCGTCGCGGCTGTCAAAAACGGAACCATCCCCGAATCGCTGCTTGACGAGAACCTTGATAGACTATTGACTTTGATCTTTGACACAAGCAAAGCTGTCAAGGAAAGCAAGGTCGTTATTGATAACGAAGCCAATCACCTGTTAGCGCAGAAGATCGCGGAAGAGTCAATCGTCCTTTTAAAAAATGACAAGGGCGCTCTCCCGCTTAAGTCACAGGAGAAAGTCGCCATCATCGGTGACTTCGCCAAGAAACCTCGTTATCAGGGAGCCGGCTCTTCGATAGTAAATCCGACAAAGCTGGACAATGCCGTTGACGCCATTGGTGAGTATGATCTTCAATACGTTGGTTACGAGCAGGGTTATAGTCGCTATGGCAGAAAAAGCAGCTGTCGAATCAGAAAAGCAGTCAAACTTGCCAAGAAAGCAGACACAATCTTGTTGTATATCGGTCTTGACGAATTTAGCGAAGTCGAAGGAATCGACCGCAGCAATCTCAAACTGCCGCTTAATCAGATGGAGTTGTTCGACAAACTCGCCAGCCTCGGCAAGAAACTTGTCGTTGTCCTAGCTTGCGGCAGTGCCGTTGAAATGGATTTTGCGGATCGTTCAGACGCTATCCTCCATACTTCGCTTGCAGGGCAAGCCGGCGCAAGAGCTGCACTGAATATCCTTGTCGGAAAGGTGAATCCCTCGGGGAAACTCTCCGAAACGATTCCCTTCAAATATGAGGATACGCCCACTTCCCAAAATTATCCCGGCAAACAGATGACTGCCGAATACCGCGAAGGCCTATATGTCGGTTACCGCTACTTCGATACTGCCGGCGTCAAACCCAGATATCCATTCGGCTATGGTCTGTCCTATACCTCTTTTGCTTATTCCGATCTCTCGGCCTCTTTTGAAGAAGTGAGTTTCAAACTCAAGAACACCGGAAAAATGCCCGGCAAAGAGGTTGTCCAAGTTTATATTCGCGCGAAGAACTCAAAAGTTTACCGCCCACAAAAAGAACTAAAAGGATTCTCAAAAGTCGAACTCCGCCCAGGAGAAAGCAAGACAGTCAAGATCAAGCTCGACAAGGAAGCCTTTGAAACCTATAATCCGCTCACCAATCAATGGGAAGTCGAGACTGCGGATTATGATATTATGGTAGGCTCCTCCTCCCAAGATATCAAATTGAGCAAAGTGGTCTCTGTCACAGGAACGGAACTGAAGTCGCCGGTATCATTATCGAAGATTCCTCTTTATACGACAGGTAAGATCCAAGACGTCTCAAGCGAAGAATTCGAAAACATCCTCGGCCGTCCCGTGCCGAAGGCAACATATGATTTTTATAAAAAGAACCGCCTCGTTGTTGGATACAACACGACCGTTGAACAGTTGAGGTACTCCAAGCGGTGGGTCGGAAGAGCTTTTTCCGGTGGCGTCCGCTTTGCGATCAAGTTCCTTCGTTTCTTTGGAATGAGATCATTGTCCAATACTCTGGCAATGGGAGTTCTCCATTTGCCAATGCGAGGGCTCGCCCATATGTCCGGCGGGATGATCACCATGGGACAGCTTGATGGCCTGATCATGATGTTCAACGGCCGCTTCTTCAAAGGCTTGGGCAAATTCTTTGCGGAAGGAAAAAAACGTTCAAAGAAAAATAAAACAAAAAATAGAAAGGTGAAAGAGGCATGAGTGAAGAAAAAGAAATGGCCGAAGTTGAAGCTCCGGTCACACAAGAAGAAAAACCAAGTAAAGTCAAAGAATTTTTTAGAAAGTTAGGTCAATCCCGTTTTGTCCAATGGTGGGTCAATCTCTGGAAAAAGTTCAAAAAGAGATTCCCGAACGTAGCTCAATTTCTTGTGTTTTTCATGTTAAGTAACGGCGTTACCGTTTTACAGATGATCTTGATGCCGATCCTGAAAGCCATTTTTGCGAAGACCAATCTTATCAACATTAATTTCCAAATCTGGCAACTAGGGAAGAACATTGATGGGTCGGACTACTTTATCTTTGATTTTAAAGCCGGGACTCTGGCAAGCGGCGGTGGTGGCGGTCTCGCCTTTTTCCTCGCTGTTCAAATCACTTTGTTAATTGCCCAGGTCATCAACTTCTTTGCCCAAAGAAACATCACATTCAAATCCGATGGCAATCCCTGGAAGGCCGCTTTTTGGTACGCTGTCGCCTATGTGGCGATAACCATCTTTGCCTCGGCCGCCAGAGGGTTGTACACGGTACCGATCTACAATTTGCTTATGAATATTTGGGGTTGGGGCGCAACCGGTGAAACGATCGCCGACTTCATTACCATGATCATCTACTCCGCGATCTCCTTCTGGGTATTCTTCCCAATCTTCAAAGTCATATTCCCACAAAGTAAAGAGAAAAAAGAAGAACTGGAAAAAAAGGAAAGTTAATCCCATCTACAAATTTCTGACATTTCGCATGAAACTGAGCTAATCCGTTAATCAAATTTGATGCCTATAAGTTTCTTTCATAACATCTTCTAATAACATGTAGAACAGCCGGCTTGTCAAGCCGGCTGTTCTATGTATTTGAGCTTATTGCATATTGATACAATTGAGTTCAACTTCAATAATTAGAGAAAAAACACTTCGTCTAGGCGGAGGCGGTCAACCCTTATGTTAGTATAGGAGAAAAAGAATATCATTAGTAAAGCAAGTCCTTGAAAGTAGGCCCTGATAAACCAAAGAATTATGGCGATGTTACAATGAAAAAAGACTCTCTTCTCCTCACCTTAAAGAAAATAGGTATCATTTGTTGGAAACGATACCTATTTTTAGTAAAGATTAACAGGTTTTGACGTTATTTCAGATTTGATGCTGAAAAATCAGTATTAAACAATCGGTTTCTTTTTGTAAACACTAGTAATCAAGATGGCCCCGGAGATTATAATCAACCCGGCAATTGAACTTTCGATGATGATCATCGCAACTTTCCAACGCGGCAAAATGTATCTGATGGTGGCGTTGGCCCCCAAGCCGTTCATCGCGTTGCTGTTGACTACGGTGAACAGGATGTTCTTTGAAGCTTGGCGCATCAATGATATCTGAGTGCTGGTCAAAGCTTCGTTTGATGTCGTCGGACGCTTGTCTTGGATCAGGTTCAAATCGCCACCGGCACGAATCATCTGGTCTGCGGGCATATGGGCATAAACGTTGTAGTCGGTGATAACCGTGCCTTTAAATCCCCATTCGTTCCGCAACACTTCCGTCAGCAATTCGTAGCTTCCGCCTGCCCAAACCTTGCCGAGTCTGTTAAATGATGACATAATCGCGGTCGTCTTGCCTTCCTTGACAGCCATCTCGAACGGTTTCAAATAGATCTCGCGCATCGTCTGCTCGTCAAGCCATGTCAACAAGCCGTTCGAATCGCGGTTCGTCTCCTGATCGTTGACGGCAAAGTGTTTGATAAAGGTGTAGACCCCTTTTTCCTTCGCTCCCAAAATCACATTGGCTGCCATTTTACCCGACAAGAATCCATCTTCACTGTAATATTCCCAGTTCCTACCCGAGAAGGGAGTCCGGTGGATATTGACAGCGGGAGCGTACCAGCCCGAATAAGGAGCCTGATCGCCCCGGTCATTCCCCCAAATGCCTTCGTTGCCGACCATCTTGCCTTGTTCAAAAGCGAGTTCGACGTTCCAAGTGGCCGCGACAATCGAGGGACTGGCATAAAAACAGGTGTCATAGACGGTGGCTTCGCCGATTTCCATGAAATTGGTGAACCCGACAGGTCCGTCGGGATCCGTTGTCCGCGGTTTTCCGAGGTTGACAAGCGGCTCGGTGTGGAAGTTGCCGCTGCCAATCAGAGTAGCCATCTGCCCGACCGTCAATTGGTTGAGGAAAGTGTCCCATGAAGGATCATCGTAAGCGACGCCGATCATGTCGTAAAGCATTAAATTGACTTCGTTTTCCGATAGTTCCGAACTTGCCTGAATCGGAGCATTAGCTGTGTAATACGGCTTGCCCTGATCCACAGTCCATGGTTGTTGGGGATAGGCTAGACTGTCAATGAATCCGGAACTAACTGTACGATCGGCGAGAGTCGGTGTCGAAGGCATCGTGCCAGCGAAATTCGCCCTTGACATAAGTGTCATCGTTCCGCCGGTTTGCTCGACATTAACACTATTAATCTTGGAACTGACATCATCAAAACGATTTTCAGGCTGAACTCCATACTCGGTATCAGAGTCGACTTTGAACCCACCTGCAGGAACCGAGTATGTCAGAGAATCAACCAGTTCATGAGCGTTTTTCATAATTTTGATCTCATAGTTCCCGCCTTCAAGTTCATAACCTTTAAATCCGTTGTTATTGGCATCATTATAATCATAAGATGCCATATCCATGACTTTTAGGCTCAATTTTAGTTCTTGGCTTTGGTTAGGATTTAGCACATTGGTCTTGGCAAATGCCCCCAACACGACATGGGCTTTTTCGATGCCGCCATTCGTATATGGCGCCGTGTAATATAATTGGACAACTTCTTTGCCTTTTACAGTGCCTGTGTTTTTAACTTTCACTGTCACTTCAATAACTCCGTTTTTAGTCAAGACGGACTCATCAGGGTATGATGTGGAGCTTATTTCCCATTTAAACGATGTATAACTCAATCCGAAACCAAAAGGATAAACGACATTGTCTTCGTACCACGTGCTAGCTGGATTGGCCTTTATCTCTTCAAATCCTCTGGTTTCATAATAACGGTACCCGACATAGATGCCTTCCTCATAATCAACGAAATAGAACGGTCTATTAATTTCGCCAACCACGTAACGGTTGCCGTTTTTAACACCGTTATATGCGAAGTTATGCCAAGTCGGATCGTTTCTAAAGTTTCTTGCATATGTCGCGACAGTACGACCGGAAGGGTTGATCTTGCCGCTCAACACATCACCTACTGCATTGATTCCCGTTCCTCCGGTTGTGGCAATCCAAAGAATACTGTCGATTTCATCATCGTCTTGAAGATCGCCCAGTTCCATCGTCGTAGCGCTGTTGATCAAAACGATTACTTTGCTGAAGTTTGCTTTTACTTCTTCAAGAAGCGCCTTTTCATTGGCGTCTAGCTGAAGATAGTGATCCTGGGCGCTGGAAGCCCCTTCTACTGCAGAAGGATCAGTAAAGCTTACTTGCATCGTTCTCGGAAGATCATAGCCCTCACCGCCGATTCTCGAAAAAACGACAATCGCGGCGTCATCATATTGGTTATAACTGTTCCTGACATCCTGTGTATAACTTGAAATTGGTGTTTCTCCAGTTGGAAATCCGGTTAACTGAGCGCCGATTGAAGGATTGGCTGGTCGCCCGTTACCAGACTTGGAGTTATCTTTATAAAACGCTTTTAAAATAGGATTTGTCGTAAATCCCGCGTCTTCTAAACTGCTATATAAATCCGTATCGAGCATATCGCTTTTTTCACCGGATCCCGATCCGCCATAAACTAGATTGACTGAATTCTTGCCAAAAACACTAATATCTTTAGAGCCGGTAATTGGAAGCGCGTTATTATCATTTTTTAGAAGCACTACGCCTTCTCCGACGATTTGTTCGTTAAGTTTATTGGCCTCTTGCAAGGTCAACGCTTTCGAAAAGTAATCAGATTCATAATACATATAACTCTCGCCGGAAGGGCTGGTAATGATTCTTCTTTCTCCGCCAAACAATGTATTCATCGTTTGACTCAAAAACGGTATTTGCACAGCTATTATGGTTATGAGCATTAAGAAAGAAAGTATTGCTGATATGATTAGCCATATTCTTGTGCTTAAGTTTTTCCATATTATCTTCATCTTTTTTCCCCCTCTGTAAATCATTGGAAAATATTGTCAAATTTATATTATATATTTAACCTAAATTTAATACTGAATAAAGAAAAATCGACTGTCCTAGTTTGAATTATAATTCAAATCATAAAAGTTATTATGCTGATTAATACCTACATGATTTTGAATATGAAACTTCAATTACGGTTATCCAGGCCGAGCACAAGACATAGCCGCTGAATGGCTGACAGATTTATACTATGATGCTCAGCCTTAAAAACAAGTTCGGATCAAAAACAACTAAATTGCATAAAGAAAACCATTGATTCCAAGTATTTTTAAGTCGCAAAGCAATTCTGAATAGAAAAATATTCGTGCAATCAAAGGCTCTTGTCAAATTACAGTACAATATTTGCCATCTCACCCAAGCATATGAATTGGATACGCTTAGAAATCCTCACAAAATAACGGCAACAAGATAATTATTTAATTAATTATCGATTGCTAGTTTATATGATGTGTTGAAACCTATCAGGCAAAATGCTGATTGGTTTGAAAGATAGACTATTAGAAAACAAGTACTTTCAATCAAGTTATTAATTATGTAAAGACATTACAAAACAAATGCTATTTTTTGCCCTTTTCAATGCCAAAATCAATACTACACAACAAAAAATGCGTTGTGTAGTATTTTGGATAATTATTAATAACCTCGTCGTAAGATGACTTCATCGACTGTCGAACAAGTTTTTTTCATAACCAAGTTCAATTCAGATTCGATCTTCATGTAGTCAACGTTTGGGCCTCCCCCAACTCTTCCGGGGAAATAATCGTTGGATGATTCCATGATAATCTCAATCATGTTTTCACCTTGACGAATGGCAAATTCTTCCAAAAAGACGTATTCTTTGAAGGCTTCTGTAGGTCCGTTAACACCCAATACAAATACCTCGTAGCTTATCTCGGTGCCATTAATCTTGAGTTTCATGATCTCGGGATTCAGATGAATCGCATCAAATTCGCCAAACCAGTTTTTAACATACTCCGAGACCATAGAGAAGGTTAGTTTACCTGTCCCCGCTGCATCAGAAGTGAAGGGGAATTTTAAAGATCCCGCCGGGGGAACAAAGTAGGCGACATACATCCCATTGCTTACCGGTGTTGTGACCCCATCGCCGGCAACCATCCCCCATTCGGTTTGGGTATTTGACCACCCTGAACCCCAAACATCGGTGAAATCAACATATTCGGCTTCAAAAATGTATGTTTTTGGACCAGTAGGCTCTTCTTCTTCGATTACAATCGTGAAAGTCGCTTCTACTGGGGCAACCGCGTTGCTCGCGTCGGCAACAATTACAAATTGCTTTGTCCCTGCGACAGTCGGAATCCCTGTGATAATACCTCCTGCAAGCGACAATCCGTCTGGAAGCAAACTTCCCGACTTCAAAGAGTATGTGATTCCACTAGCGCCGGTTGCGGTATTGATGTTAGCAGAGTATTGTATCCCAACTGTACCATTGGCCAATGCGGCGCCTTGATAATTCAATGTCGCCGGTCCGGTATTGATCGAAGTCGTGCCGTCAGTGGTTGTTACGGGAAGAGTGGTACTAATGGGAATGGTTGTCCCGGGAGGGGCGGTGCTGATGGAAGTGGTTGTCCCGGGAGGGGCGGTGCTGATGGAAGTGGTTGTTGTGGAAGGGGAGATCGCGGAAGTAGTTGTTTTGGGAGTATTGGTAACAGAAGTACTTGTGGAACCAGAAACAGTCGTTGTTGTTTTAACCATACCCACAGTTGTCGTTGTATCAACACACGCTATTAGTATTGTTGTTGATACGAAGATAGTCAGTAGAATAAGTAGTTTTTTTAACATGGATTTCCTCCAAAATTGTGATTACAGCTAAGATAGATAGTAAAAATAATCGTCGGAAACGCTATAGACAGTAATCTGCCTATAGCGTTCCAAACGAATTATATCAAGTTAATCTATCTGTGTAAATGAGTTTGATGCAATTATTGACGTTTCCTGATAAAGATGAAGACTCCAGCTACCATTGACGTCAACAATGTCATGATGATCGTCGAGACGGTCAAAGCTGATGCGCAACCAGTTATCGGAGCGGCTACTGATGCAATGTGAATCGCAATTGATGCTGTAGCCGATTGTGCTCCAGTAGCAGAGGCCGTAACTGTGAACAAGTATGTTCCAGCTTGAGTCGGAGTGCCAGAGATAGATCCGTCTTCGTTGAGAGTCAAGCCGGCAGGTAGGTCGCTTGAGGCAAAGGTGATGCCTTCGGCTCCGCTAGCAGTGAGAGTCGCGCTGTATGCTGTTCCTACAGTTCCAGAAGCCAACAATGCACTATTGAATGAAATTGCCGGTGCCTCGGTTGCAGCAGCGGGGGAAACACTAAGCACGATTGAAGCAGTTGTCGATTGCGCGCCCGTTGCAGAAGCAGTCACTGTAATAAGGTATGTTCCAGCTTGAGTCGGAGTACCAGAAAGTTTTCCGTTAGCGGCGAGCGTTAATCCTGCAGGGAGATTTTCTGAAGCAAAGGTGATGCCTGTGGCTCCACTAGCAGTGAGAGTCGCGTTGTATGCAACACCGACTTTTCCAGCATCGAGCTTCCTGTCGTTGAATACGATGACAGGAAGGATTACTTCATCTTCCTCGGCTACGCTAAGAACGATTGAAGCAGTTGTCGATTGCGCGCCCGTTGCAGAAGCAGTCACTGTAATAAGGTATATTCCAGCTTGAGTCGGAGTACCAGAAAGTTTTCCGTTAGCGGCGAGCGTTAATCCTGCAGGTAGATTTTCTGAAGCAAAGGTGATGCCTGTGGCTCCGCTAGCAGTGAGAGTCGCGCTGTATGCAACACCGACTTTTCCAGCGTCGAGCTTCCTGTCGCTGAATACGATGATAGGAAGGATTACTTCATCTTCCTCGGCTACGCTAAGAACGATTGAAGCAGTTGCCGATTGCGCACCAGTTGCAGAAGCAGTCACTGTAATAAGGTATGTTCCAGCTTGAGTCGGAGTACCAGAAAGTTTTCCGTTAGCGGCGAGCGTTAACCCTGCAGGGAGATTTTCTGAAGCAAAGGTGATGCCTGTGGCTCCGCTAGCAGTGAGAGTCGCGCTGTATGCAACACCGACTTTTCCAGAGTCGAGCTTCCTGTCGCTGAATACGATGACAGGAAGGATTACTTCATCTTCCTCGGCTACGCTAAGAACGATTGAAGCAACAGTTGATGTTGCTCCTTCCGCTGAAGCAATTACTTTAAAGAGATAAGTTCCGGCTTCAGTTGGAGTGCCAGAGATCGAGCCGTTAGCGGCAAGCGTTAACCCTGCAGGGAGATTTTCTGAAGCAAAGGTGATGCCATCGGCTCCGCTAGCAGTAAGAGTCGCGCTGTATGCAACACCGACTTTTCCAGCATCAAGCTTCCTGTCGTTGAATACGATGGCAGGAAGGATTATTTCAGCTTCCTCGGCTACGTTAAGAGCGATTGAAGCAACAGTTGATGTTGCGCCTTCCGCTGAAGCGGTTACTTCAAAGAGATAAGTTCCTACGACTGTTGGAGTTCCAGAGATCAAGCCGTTAGCGGCAAGCGTTAATCCTGCAGGGAGATTTTCTGAAGCAAAGGTGATGCCCTCCGCGCCACTGGCAACGAGTTGTGCTTCGTATTGAGAGCCCACTTCTCCCGCCGGTAATATTGCATCGCCAAATGTGATCACCGGAATTGCTGGCAAGATAGTTATAGTGCGAGTAATCAATGTGTCTACGAAACCGGGCGCAGAAACTAGGAAAGTAACCGTTCTAGTAATTGCCTGAGTCGGTGTACCGGTAATCGTTCCGTCATTATTGATCACTAGTCCTTGAGGAAGCGCTGCTGAACCACGTCTTATCCATGTCCAACCTTGCCTTAGACCCGGATCCAACTGATATGTGATTTCACTTGGGTCAATCTCCAAGTTTAATGATATTTGAATTGCATCGGAGAAATATGGTACCCCGACCCTGCCATTAGCCAAGGCGGGGATTTCTGTGATGCTTGCCTGATTAATGGTGAATTCTCGAGAAACGGCATCGGTAAGCGCTGTACCCGCAGGAACACTGCCGGTGACAGTAAACGTGTAGGACTGTGAGGCTCCGCTTGCCGCAATGATACCAGTTATGAGGCCAGTCTCAGGATCGATTTCCAATCCTTCAGGCAAACGCTCATCTGCTGAATACGTTACTTCAAATTCGCCGAAATCATAGTTTCCGGAGACTCCGGAAGCATCCATCGAATACTCAATCCCGGTTCGGAAAGGACTGGGAGCTGCTCCGGCAGCATACTGTAGTCTCGGTATCATTGCGTTGCTGTTGGCAACGGTGAACATTATGGCTTTGGTTGCTCTTCTGAGCGCCCAAGCATGTGTGGGCGTGAGATCGGCTCCTTCAAAAATCAGAGTGCCTTCCCTACTTCCGCCAAGCAACAAATCGGTTCCGGCACGAATCATCCAGTTGTTTGTCGTAGCTGAATATGAACCCCAGTCAGTGATAATCATTCCCTCGAATCCCCACTCATTACGAGTCAAGTCGGTCATCAAGGCATAGCTTGCACCGGTCCAGGTCTTGCCAATACTATTATAAGCAGCCATCGCTCCTCTTGAATTTCCATCTTTAATAGCTTTTTCAAAAGGCAAGAAGTAGATTTCACGCATTGTCTGCTCATCTGCCCAAGTTTGGATACCGTTTCGGTTCGTTTCTTGGTCATTGAGCACATAGTGTTTCATCATTGTGTACAAGCCTTTCTCGTACGCTCCTAAGCAGTAAGCTCCGGCCATTTTTCCTGATAAAACACCATCTTCACTGTAATACTCGAAGTTACGTCCTGAGAACGGTGAACGGTGAATGTTCAATCCGGGGCCATAAATACCTGAATATGCATAGTTGGTATTTCCCCAAATTGATTCTTCTCCAGTCATTTGGCCATATTCTTTGACCAATTCCTTGTTCCAGGTTGCTGCGACTACGGGTTGTGTCGCATATACGCATGATACATGATTATTGATATCCATCAATGGTCCGTTTACCTGTCTTGGAACCAATCCAACCGGTCCGTCAATTTCGACAGACCATGGTTTTCCTAATCTTTCGATTGGGTATGTATGGAAAGCTCCGTGACCGATAAGATATGCCATTTCGTAATATGTCATCTGATTGAGGAAAGCGTCCCAAAGAGGATCATCGAAATCTTTTCCAATCAAATCTTTTAAGAAGACTGTCACTTCGCCCTGATCGTTGGCGGCTTGTGTTGGAAACTCTTCCTTGTACCATGGACTGACCAAGTCGGCAGCGTCACGAGTTGCTGTATTGGACGGTGTCGCATAAGAATTTCTGAACGCCGCCGAAACAGTTCGTTTTTCGTTGCTCGGATAGTCTGTTGGGATAGTACCGGCAAGACCGCCACTCTCTGTGGCGCGTGTCATGACATTCATGAAGCCGCCACTGTCTCTAACAGCCTCGGTCGCTTTGTCTTCAAGTGTACCGTTAATGGCTTTTTGCGATACATCATCGAACAGGTTTTTGATTAAGGCGCCGGTCTTTTCATCGTGTGTAAACATTACTCCGGTTTTGCCTGCAGTTGCCGGTTTTTCATTATCTTCAGGAACAGTCATCGTGAAGTCGGCAACGCCGTTAACCGAACGGGCATTGGCGTTTTTCAATACTCTAAAAACGTAATTCCCAGCTTCAAGTTCATAGCCCTTATAGTCGTTGCCGTTGGCATCGTTATAGTCATATGATGCAAGGTCCTTAAGTGAAACTTTCATTGTAACATTAGCAGAGGCGTCTGGTTCAAGCAGTGGCGTTTTGGCAAAGTCGGCCAATCTAACATACGATTTTTCAATGCCACCATTGTAGTAAGGAGCTGTGTAATACAGTTGAACAACATCTTTTCCTGCAACAGAGCCTGTATTGGTAACTTTTACGGTTACTTCAACTTCAGCGGTCGCAGTGAAAGTGGTAGGAATGGTTGGCTCGCCAACGAGTTCCCAACTAAACGAGGTATAGCTCAAACCATAGCCAAGCGGGAATACAACATTTTGGTCATACCAAGCCCAGTTATCGTTTTTATCGTAGCCGGCAGTTTCCCAATAACGATAGCCTAGGTAGATTCCCTCTTCATAGTTTACGAAACGGGGATATCCATTAGGAGTGGTGAAATTGCCTTCTTCGTCGAGAGTGCCATTCGTATGCCTGCCACCAGAATTGCCAAAGTTGTACCACACAGGGTCTTTGGAGAAGTCTGCGGCAAAAGTATCAACGAGACGTCCGGACGGATTAACGTCGCCATTCAATATTCTTCCGATAGAGGCAACGCCTGATTGTCCAGGTCCACCGACCCAAATCGCTGCTTTGACTTTGGAGTAATTAACGGAATCATTCAAGAAACCAAGTTCCATTTGCTGGCTGGCATTGACGATTACGATAACTTTGCTAACGCTTGGATCCTCTTCCAAAGAAGCAAATATCGCTTTTTCATATAAGTCAAGCTCTAAGTAATGATCCCCTTCTAAAGATCCAGCCATTGGTAGCCCACTAGCTAGCATCGTTGTTGGGAGATCATAACCTTCACCACCAATACGAGTAATTACGACGATTGATGCATCATCATAATCAGCATAGGTAGCTTTTAATTCCGCAGAATACATTTCCGGAGGAGTTTCTCCGGTGCTCAAGCCCGTAAGATTTGCACCCATATTCGGAGCTCGTCTTCCGGTTCCGGATAATGTGTTGTTCTCGTAGAATGCTACGAGTGCAGGGTTGAGTACAAATTCCGCATTTGCCAAACTTTGGTACAAGCTGATTGCCTTTCTGGCTTCTACGGATCCTGATCCGGTACTTGAACCGGTTCCTCCGATCGCAATGTTGGCAGAGTTTTTGCCAAGCACGTTGATCATCGAGCCCTTAGCAAGTGGAAGGGCATTGTCAACATTCTTTAGAAGAACAATTCCTTCCTCAACCATCCGTTCATTGAACAGATTGGCAGCGTCATACACTTCTTCTTGGCTGGAATAAGCTGTTGTATAGCCTGTACCACCCAAGCCTTCGGCTTGCGCTGCAGATGATGACATCAAAACGAATACAAAACAAAGCGCAGTGAAAAGCATAACTGCGACAAGAGCAATCCGTCTTGTACTCATTTCGATTTTTGAAAACGTCGATCTTTTCATGTTTTCCTCCTTATATATTTTTTATATTATGGATTTTCATCCTAATATACGCATGGAAAATCTGCCTTGATCCATTTTGTTTCATAAAACCGTTAGAGATATTAAGTTCATATGAAGAAAGCCGTCAACAACAACGCGCTTCTCCAAACGTTATTCTAAAGTTATTGAAAAGAGAAAAAATTTATAAAAATGATAGCTTTGTGTTAGTAAAACGCTTTCTTTATTTCGTTAAATTCATTATATCACAATGATTCCGCAATAAAATTAACAGGGCATAATCTGTCAATATTCATACATGATTTGTATTAACAACCAATATGGCGATACAAAATACAAAATAATTTGGATAACACGACCATAAATAAGTCCAGCAAACTCATAAATGAGTTTTGAGAATAGTTTGTAGTTTTCTGTTATAATTGATATGACAAGCATTGATTGATTACATGAATTAGTTAAATTAACAGGTTAAAAGTGATGAAAAAATACTCGAACCAAGGCAACGACACTCCATATTTCACAAAATCGACTATGTAAAAGTTTGATACTGTGATATGCTTTTTGTAGATATCCGTTTTATTGAAAAGGCCCAAAAGAGGAGGCAGAAGATGAATGTTTATGATTTAATCGTCATTGGCGGCGGGCCGGGAGGCTATCATGCGGCTTTTCTAGCTGGAAAAGCCGGTCTGAGCACTTTGATAGTGGAAAAAAACAAACTGGGTGGAGTCTGTCTGAATGAGGGTTGCATCCCCAGCAAAGCGTTTCTGCACAGCGCCAAGCTTTACAGTCATGCAAAACATGGAGCCGATTACGGCATCCATGTCAAAGATGTTTCATATGACCAGCGTGCAGTTGTCAAACGCAAAAATCAAGTTGTCAAAACTTTGGTCGCTGGAGTAGACTACATGTTGAAGTCAGCAAATGTCGATGTAGTCAGTGGGTCTGCAAAAATCACAGGAAAGACCGCTTCCGGTTTCACCATTATTGTTGGTGATGTCGAATATACCGGCAGAAAGTTGATCTCCGCCACCGGTTCTATACCATTTATTCCGCCTATCGAAGGTTTGACCGATGCAATCAAAAATGGTACAATGTTGACAAGCAGAGAGATTCTCGATCTTCAAGAAATACCCCAGAAACTCAGTATAATCGGCGGCGGCGTGATCGGACTTGAAATGGCGATGTATTTCTCTCAAGTGGGAAGCGAAGTAACCATCATCGAGATGTTGCCTGATATCGGCGGCGGAATCGACGCCGACCTTTCCAAGGGATTGAAAAGACTTCTCAAAGCAAAAGGCGTTGCCTTAATCTTAAATGCTAAAGTTACGAAAATCGAACCACAGAAAATCACATATCTAGACAACAACCAACAATACCACACTATTACTCATGACTGTGCCTTATTGTCCGCCGGCAGAAAAGCCAACACGGCAGGCCTCGGTTTGGAATCAATAAATGTTGAATTAAGAAAAGACGGTTCCATCGTTACAGATGAACAGATGAATACCAATGTCGCCAATGTCTACGCCATCGGCGATGTCAACGGCAAAGTCATGCTTGCCCATACGGCATACCGGGAAGCCGAAGTCTGTTTCAACAATCTGACCGGCAAAAAAGATCAAATCAATTATAATGTCATCCCCTCGGTCATCTACACTTCATTAGAAGCGTGCTCGGTTGGTTATACGGAGGCTGATGCCAACAAAGCGGGATACGACTTCAAAACCGTAACCTTGCCGATCGCCTATTCAGGGCGCCACATGGCTGAAAGCAATGACCGCGGAGGCTTTCTCAAACTGATCATCGACCAAAAGAAAAATACGTTGATCGGTGCGCATATGTTATCATTATACGCTAGCGAGATCGCCGTATTCTTGGGCGCGATGCTGAATCTGGAAATCGATATCAAAGAAATCAAGCGCCTCATCTATCCGCATCCTACCGTAGGCGAGCTTGTCAAAGATGCGCTTTTTCGCATCTAAAAAGGGTGTCAAATGCCAAAATCACAGTTTATCACTCCAAAAAAATTTTAGGAAAAAGAAAAATAACGTTCAAGGATATCCCCGGCAACATTTATGATAAATCAGTGGCGTGTAAACTCAAAAATTTCAGTAAAGCCAATTTCTTGAGGAGGTTTCATGACATGGCTTCATTAAGCAAGGGAATTTGAGAACATCCTCTACTCAATCAAAGTCAAGGGAGAATATCAAGGTTTCTAGCATTTTCAAGGGAAAGGAAGGTACAAATGAATTTTGTGCATATGCATCCTGCAGAACAAATTGTCTTGTTGATCAATCGGATTTATAAGAAACAAATGACAACCACATCGGGAGGAAATCTGTCCATCCTTGACGATAAAGGCGATATTTGGATCACGCCTTCTGGAATTGACAAAGGCGCCTTGACCACCGCGGACATTTGCCAAATAAAGCCGGATGGAAGGGTAATCGGAAAGCACCGTCCTTCTGTGGAAACCCCCTTTCATAAACACGTCTATAAAGTTAGGCCCGATGTGAAAGCTGTCCTTCACGCCCATCCACATTCATTGGTTAGTTTCAGTTTGGTCGGCAAAGTCCCGAATACAAAAATCATCCCTTTGCCTCATTTGGTTTGCGGTGAAATCGGTTTTGCGGATTATGATTTGCCCGGGAGTGAAAAACTGGGACGAAAAATATCCGCCCAGTTCGCTAAGGGGCATAACGTCGTCATCATGGAAAATCATGGCGTTGTAGCTTGTGCCGATAATATGTTTAACGCATTCAAGATTTTTGAAACCTTGGAACACTGCGCCAAATTGAACATTATCGCAAAACAGTTGGGTGAAGCCACCGCCTTAACCGACGAGGAAATCAAACTCAATCTGAAAAAAGGCCAAAAACTCCCTGACGAGTTCCAGCCCGTTGAAATTACCTCACAAGAAAAGAAAGCACGCAAGGAGATGTGTGCTCTCATCCATCGGGCATATGACCAAGACTTGTTCACCAGCACGATGGGAACCTTCTCACAGCGACTGGATGAAAATAACTTCCTGATCACTCCTTATGGGATTGACCGAAAATACTTAGAGCCCGAAGAGATTGTTCTCATTCAAAATGGTTTACGTGAATACGGAAAACAGCCTTCACGTTCAGTTGATTTGCATAAATTGATTTATGATCGTCATCCCGAAGTCAATGCAATCGTCATCGCCCAACCAACGCATATGATGGCTTTTGGCATTACAAAAGCACCGATTGACCCCCGCACGATTCCGGAGTCTTACATTATGATCCGTGATTTGGTTCGCATTCCCTATGGATTGTCTATCTTGAATCCACAAGCTTTGGTCGACAAAATCAACCGATCCACCCCCGTCATTCTGGCGGAAAATGATTTTGTATTAACCGTTGGCTCCACCATCATCAATGCGTTCGACAGATTGGAAGTCGCTGAATTCACTGCGAAGACTATCATCGATGCGACAAAAATCGGATCGATCAATCCCATCACCCAAGATCGGATCGATGAGATCGATATTGCCTTTAATCTAAAATAGAGACAACACCGATGCGATGAAAACGTTCTATTAATTCATTGCCTCATCATGCCCATCATCTCAGTAAGCAGTAAGGGGGTCTAGAAAATGATAAATGTAGCCGTTGTAGAAGACAACGCATCTGATTCGAACTTAATAGAAAATTATCTAAAAAAATACTCTGAATTAAACAATGTAAAATTGAATATTAAAAAATTTGATGAAGCGGTCAGTTTTTTATCGGAATACAAAAAGATTTACAATATTATCTTCATGGATATCGAAATACCTGATATCAACGGACTTGAAGCCGCTAGAAAAATAAGGCGGGCCGATAAACAGGTAATTATAATTTTTGTTACTAACATGGCTCAATATGCCGTTAAGGGGTACGAGGTCGATGCCTTAGATTTTGTTGTAAAGCCTGTAAATTACGCTACCATAGCTCAAAAAATGGATAAAGCGCTGAAAATCGTGAGAGCCAATCAAGATGCTGAGATTGTGATCTCAAAAGCCCGTGGTTTTATTAGATTGCCAATCAGCGAATTGTTGTATTTAGAAGTGACCGGGCATAAAATTCATTTTCACACCAATGAAGAGACAGTAGTGGCTACCGGATCGTTAACCGAATATGAAAAGCGTTTGAAACCCAACAATTTTATGCGCTGCAACAACTGTTATTTGGTCAACCCAAGATATATCAAGTCGATAAGCGGAATGACGATATTGATGAAAAATGATGATACGCTTCTAATCAGTCATCCAAAAAAGAAGAAATTTCTGATGGAACTTGCGGACTGGTTGGGGCAAGGTAATTTTGTATGAGCCCATTTTTTGAGTTTATAAAAGAATTGTTTGAGAAATATGGCTTTGGCCTCGAAATGCTGATTACAAACATCATGTTTGTCTATACTCTAAAAAGACGGAACCATTTTCTTCTTCGCGTGCTTTTGTGCTTTTCGATACTGATCTTAATACTATTTATTTGGAATTTTTTTGAAACGCGTTATACTCCTTGGGATATATTGAAATTCACATCAATTGTGATTATCACAACCATGCTATTGATGTTTTGTTTCAAAATACCTTTAAGAACCGCTATTTTTTGTGAAATCAGCGCCTTCGCCACTCAGCACAGCGCCTATAAACTCGGAGAAATATTTCAAAGCATCGGTGAAATTAAATTCGGGCTGGCTGACACTTCGATCTTTTATTTTGCGGCTTTGCCGATTGTATACGTGCTTTTCTATTTTCTGTTTGCTAAACGTTTGGAAAGATACGATATTACGGCGTTCAAAAACAATCAAATCATACTGCTGACCATTTCCCTGACATTAGTGTCCATTGTGTTGGGTCAATACAGTTACAGGGAAGACTATTCAGTATATTCTATGCTTGCCATTTATGATATTTTATGTTGTTTATTAACTCTAAGCTATCAATACAGCTTGCTAGAAATCACTTTCAAAGGTAAAGAATTGGCAACCTTGGAGCAGATGCTTGTTCTACAAAAAAAACAGTTGCGATCCTCCAAGCACACTTTTGAACTATTCAATGTCAAATTCCATGATATGAAACATCAATTGTCTCAACTTGAAGGCCGAATCAGCTCTGAAGAAATCGGAGAGTTAAACGAAATAATATCAATGTTCGACATAAACTTAAGAACCGGTAACGAAGCCTTGGATATCATCCTATTTGAAAAGGCATATGCGTGCGCAAAATACAATATAAAAATCAATTGCATAGCTGACGGCAATATTCTTTCCTTCATGCGCTCGTCTGATATCTACTCTCTTTTTGGCAACGCGCTTGATAATTCGATCGAAGCGGTGCAAAACATCGACAGCGACAACAAGACTATCAGCATTCATATCAAAAAAAATATGAACATGGTATCGATACACCTAGAAAACCAGTATCAAGGCAATATCAACATGTTTGATGATTTGCCTCAAACAACAAAAGCCGATAAAAATTATCACGGATTTGGGATGAAAAGCATCAAGATGATCGTAGAAAAATATGGAGGGATCCTCTCCATTGATACAAAAAACAATCTGTTTCAGTTGAATATCCTGATACCGACAACCGATTAAGCTTTCTATCTGCCGTTATGTAGTCAAATAATCATGCTACATAAGAATAATGAAAGCAAAAACAAAAGGATAATTTACTATCCTTTTTTCGTTACGCTAAGATTACGTTTAAAAACCAATAATTTAGGAAATAGGCATTGAAAAAAATGTAATGATTTTAGATAATGATGATATAAAATCAATAAATGAAAATTACATATTACGGTTATTTGTGATAGGTGATTTGATGATAACAGTTATCGCAAACGGCAATTAATAATGATGTTATGGCAGGCATTCCGCAATAACACCTTTTGATTTGTAAATGGGAGGTATTCTGTTATGTTGAAAATATCATACATCAAGACCGAGAATCTAAAAGAAAACTGTATCACCGATAAGGAGCGACCGCAGTTTTCTTTTGCGCTTGAAAGCGATATTCCCGATACTAGGTTAAACAAAGCAAAAATCAGCGTCAACGGCTGGAATACAACAACGGATAGCCAGATCGGTATTTCCTATGGCGGCGAAAAACTCAAACCATTTACCACCTATCTCGTCAATGTGGTGGCCGAGGATAACCATTCCCAAAAAGCGGAGGCACAAACCACCTTTGAAACAGGAAGGATGGGCCTTCCGTGGCAGGGTGCGTGGATAAGCGATCCCACATATAAATTCACACGGAAAAAAGTGTCTCCCGAGCCGATGGTATTCAAAAAAGAACTAGTCTTTGAAAAGCCAATTAAGCGAGTGCGGGTTTGTAGCACGGCCTTGGGGATATACGAGATCAACATCAATGGAAAGAAGATTGGCAAAGACTATTTTACCCCCGGCTTTACATCGTATCATAACCAAATGCAGTATCAGATTTACGACATCACCGATAATCTAAGCGGAAAAGACATCCTCACCGCAACGGTCTGCGGTGGTTGGGCGGTAGGAAAATTCACCCACAGCCTCAGAAATAGGATCTTTGCGAAAAAGCAGGCATTCCTTTGCGAAATAAGAGTTGAGTATACAGATGGCACAACCGCTGTTATCGGCACAGACAACACCTGGCTTGTCACAAGAGAGGGATCTGTAAGGGAAGCCGATTTTTATGACGGCGAAGTTTATGATGCCAGAGTTGACTTAAACGAATCTTCTTGGATTGACGCTGGTATTGAAAAGGTCAAATTCAATCCCGTTTTACGCGTAACATACGGCGATCTCGTCCGTGCCCATGAAGAGTTTAAACCAATCGAAATAACTACTTTGGATGATGGCACTTTAATATATGATTTCGGACAGAATTTCGCAGGAGTAATCAAAGCGAGCTTTTCTAATTGCAAAAAAGACCAGAAAATCATATTCAGGCATGCCGAAATTCTAATGGATGGCAAACTCTTTACAAAGCCTTTAAGAAGTGCCAAAGCAGAACTTACCTATATCTGCAATGGCAATAAAAAGCAGGAATATTCCCCCTCATTTACATTTATGGGTTTTCGTTATGTAAGCGTCGAAGGAATAAAGCAAAAAGATTTGAAATTATCCGCCCTGGCATTATATTCAGATATCAAAAGAACGGGGACATTCAACTGCTCTAACGAATTGCTCAATCAACTGCAAAGCAATATTGTATGGAGCACCAAATCCAACTTTGTCGATATTCCGATGGACTGCCCCCAGCGTGATGAAAGAATGGGTTGGACGGGAGACATTGCGCTGTTCTCCGCCACTGCATCTTTCAATTTCGACACCTCGCGTTTTTATAACAAATGGCTAAGGGATCTGCGTACCGATCAAAAAAGGACTGGTGGGATCCCGGTTACCATACCCCATGTGGTCTTTCCTACAAACTATGAATCCATTTTCGTAATGGCTATCGACCATTGGGGAGATAGTTGCATACTGGTCCCTTGGGCGGAATACCAAGCAAGGGGCAATATCAAAGTTTTGAAATCAAATTACAATTCAATGAAAAGGTATCTCAAGGCGTGCAAGTTTTGGGCGCAGCTCTTCTCTTTCGGCACAAGGAGACGCATCTGGAGTTTGGGCCATCATTACGGAGACTGGTGTGCGCCCAATCTCGGCCTATGGGCCTGGATGAGAAGGGGGAAATGGACAGCTACGGCATGCTTCGCCAACTCTTGTAGGCTGATGGTCAAGATCGCCAATGAATTGGGATACGGCGAGGATGCACAATATTACAATAATTTATATCAAGAAATTTCCGATGCATACATAAAAGTGTTTACCGACGGCAACGGCAAGTTGAAAAACGAGTTCCAAACCGCTTACGTGTTGCCTATCGTCTACGAAGTCTTCAAGGGGGAAACCAAAGCAAAAGCAGCGGCGAACCTGGCGAGGCTCGTCAGAGAAAACAATTACAACATAGCTACCGGTTTCCCCGGAACGCCGTATATTCTTTTTGCCCTTTGTGATAATGGCCATGTGGAAGACGCTTATAAGATGCTGCTTACGGAAAGCTGCCCTTCATGGCTTTATCAAGTTAAAGCCGGGGCAACCACGCTTTGGGAGCGTTGGGATGCTCTAAAACCTGACGGTGGATCTAATACCGGAGCCGATGACGGCACCAAGGGAATGGTTTCTTTCAACCATTATGCCAATGGTGCTGTAGGCAACTTCTTTTACAAGAGAATCGCGGGTATCGAACCCATCAAGGGAGGCTATGCCGAATTCAGAATAAAACCCGTTTTAGGCGGCGGACTAACATTCGCCTCGGCATCTTTTGAAGCCCCCTATGGAATGATAAAGAGCAGTTGGCGGATAGAAGATGACAGATTCAATATTGATGTGGAAATTCCCGTTGGGACTAAGTGCCATTTAATCATGCCTAACGGTGAGGAAAAACTTTTGCATAGCGGTGAGTTTTCTTTTGATCAAAAAATAAAATAAACGGAGGTTAACATGGCAACAGAACAAACAGTCAAAAAGGGGTTTATGGATAACCCGCTCCTGAGGACAACCATTAAGTCCGCAGAAGTAAAACCCAAGGAAATGATCTTGGGGTATTTTATCGGTCCTTTTCTTGCTTTGATTTCTAATGCGGTATTCGGTTCTTACTTAAACCGCTATTATTCGGATGTCATTGGCTGGACAAACAAAGCCACTTTCGGGTACATCTCAGTTTTGTTGCCCTTGCTTTCCGTAATACTAGTTATTATTGGAAATTTACTGAGCGGCAGATTGATAGATAAAACCAGAACTTCACAAGGCAAGGCTAGGCCTTATATGTTGCTTTCTTCCTTGTTGTTGCCTGTTGGTTTGTTGGCTGTCATTATGGTTCCGAGTACAAACGTAACAGTGCAAATGATTTGGATTTGCATTTCCTATAATCTCTACTATGCGTTTTTCTATCCGATATTTTACGCCAGCCACAGTTCGATGGTCGCTCTTTCAACAAGAAACCCCAAGAAACGGGGGCTGTTGTCAACTTTTTCCAATGCTTCGGCGGTTGCGGCTGTCGGGATTGTGGCGAGTGCGGTCGTACCGATCTTTTTCCAGCATTTGTTGTTTGTGTTGGAAGAGGGACCCGGCGGTGTAGAGGTAATAAACGCCGCCGCCAGCTTGAATAATTGGAAGATATTTGTCATCGTGCTCTCGGTGATTACTTTTGTCGGCGTACTGATCGAATACTACAATACTCGCGAAAGAATTACCGAAGAAGGCGTGAAATTAGACATTGAGAAAAAAACAATCCCCATGCTTCAACAGATAAAGGCTGTTGTTTCCAACAAATACTGGTGGTTGATTATTGTCTATTTTCTATTGTTTCAACTGGGCGGCCTTGTAAAAAACGGTTCGATGACCTATTTTTGCGATTACGTTCTGAAAGGAACGATAACGGGCGGCCAGGCAATGGGCTTGCTTGGCATAGTTGGCGGAATACCGACCGCAATCGGAATGGTCGTTGCGTGGCCTATCGCAAACAAACTGACCAAGCAGAAATCGATTTTGATCGGAATGATCATCTCGGTATTGGGCGGGGCATTGAGTTTCATTGATGTTAACAACTTCTATTGGGTATGCGCCGGTATCGTTTTGAAAGGAATCGGTTCAATCCCGGCAATGTACGTGTCTTTGGCTTTGCTTTCTGACGTGCTTGACCATCTTGAAGCGAAAAACCATTTCCGAAGCGACGGTTTTACAATGGCGGTTTATGGATCGATCATGGTTGGCTTGCTAGGAGTATCCATGGCCTTTATCAATTTCATGTTGTTAAACAGTGATTATGATCCTTCTGTCGGTGTTGGCCCGGATGTTGAAAATATTTTTGTAATCTCGTTTCTGCTTGTGGAACTTATTTGTTATGCAATCATTGCCGTATTGATGATTTTCCTTAATGTTGAAAAGAACTTGAAAGAAGACCAGGAGAAGATCCTTGCCTATCAAAAAGCCGAAGTCCTTGCCGCAGGCGGCGTCTGGTTGGATCCGGCAGAGCGCTTGCGCTTAGAACAAGAAGAAGCGGAAAGAGAAGAGCAAGAGAAAAAAGAGAAAAGAGCTCAAGCTTCTAAAGACAAATAAGAACTGAAATATTAAGATGAATAAAATACCGTTCAACGACAATTGGAAATACCACAGGGCGAATAAGGAGGGTAATAAAATTGATATTACCCTTCCTCATGATGCGATGATTCATGAAAATAGGAGCCGTGACAGCGCCGGCGGGGTCAACATAAGTTGGTTTGAAGCCTATGATTATGTTTATGAAAAAGATTTTTTTGTCCCCCAAGAATATTCAAATAAGAAAATTTTTCTTGAATTCGAAGGAATATACCGGAATGCTGAAATATTGATAAACGACAAAAAAGTGTTTTCTCACGATTATGGATATACCGGTTTTCACTTTGAAATAAGCGCTTACGTTCATTTTGATAGAGAAAACAATATCAAGGTGTTGGTTAAAAATTCTGACCAGCCGAACAGCCGTTGGTATTCGGGTGCCGGCATCTATCGCCCGGTATTCATGTACTTGGCGGAAAAAGAACATATTGAAATAAATGGCGTTAAGATCAAAACACTTTCATATTTTCCGGCAACAGTAGAAATCTCGATTAATACCACTGCTAAGGGCGATGTTTCTTTGTCTTTGTACGATGATAAAGGCCGATCAGTTTATTCGTTTTCTGGTTATAGTGAAGGCGCTTTAAAAGTCAAAGCCGAAATTAAAAACGCCCTATTATGGAGTCCTAATGCGCCCAATCTTTATCGCTGTCGCGTCGATTTCAAGAACGATTCCCTCGAAGAAACCTTTGGCATCAGAGAGATCGAATGCAATAGCAGTAAGGGTTTTTGTATCAATGGCGAGAGAATTATCCTTCGCGGAGCTTGCATCCACCATGATAACGGCTTGCTTGGAGCGTGCGCCTATGATTTCGCTGAAGAAAGAAAGATAAGGATTCTTAAGGAAAGCGGGTATAATGCTATCCGCTCGGCGCATAACCCCTGTTCCAAAGCCTTGCTCACTGCCTGTGATCGCCTCGGCATGCTGGTGGTAGATGAATATGTCGACATGTGGTATATTCATAAAACTAAATATGATTATGCCACGAATGTGGAAAGCAATTACGAACAAGACTTAAAAGCAATGATAGATAAGGATTACAATCATCCCAGCGTGATCATGTATTCAATCGGCAATGAAGTGGCGGAAACATCGGAAAAAAGAGGCATCGAGCTTTGCGGAAAAATGACCGATTATTGCCATGAACTCGATAGCACAAGACCGGTAACATGCGGCATTAACATCTTCTTCAATTATTTGTATTCTCTCGGCTTTGGCGTATACAGTGACAAAAAAGCGCAAAAAAACAAACCTGTGGGCAGTGCTTTCTTCAATTACTTCGCCGGGTTGTTCGGTGATAAATTCATGAAACTGGGTGCCACTCTGCGCGGCTGCGACCTCAAGACAAGAGCTGCCTTCGCGAAGTTGGATGTCGCAGGATACAATTATGGCATTCTGCGTTACAAAAAAGATATCAAAAAATATCCGAATCGCGTTATTCTGGGAACAGAAACCTTTTGTAAAGACGCCTACAAATTTTATGAATTAGCCAAAAAACATCCTTCATTGATTGGCGATTTCGTCTGGGCAGGCATTGACTATCTCGGCGAAGTGGGCGTAGGCGCATGGGAATACAAAGAATATGCCCCCGAGTTTAATCAAGGCGTCGGATGGCTGACAGCAGGATCGGGAAGAATAGATATCACCGGCAACAAAACCGCGGAACTCGCCTACACGCGCGTGGCTTTCGAGTTAGACAAGATCAATATTGCCGTCAGACCAGTCAGCATTACAAGTAAGCGGCATTCTCCCTCGGCCTGGAAAATGACCAATGCCCTGCAAAGCTGGGCATGGAACGGCTACAACGGTAAAAAAACAAAAATTGAGGTATACACTCGCGCTTACAAGGCGGCACTATACATCAATAATCGCTTGATCGGCGTTAAAAGGACACGCAAGGACTGCAAAGTCATCTATTCTGCTAGATATTATGACGGCGAAGTCATCGCGGTCGCTTTGGATAAAGATAATAATGAGATTGCCAGAACTTCATTGAAAACGGCACAACCAGAAACAATACTCACATTGAAACCCGAAAAAAACTCTGTAAAGAGAAACTCCCTGTGTTACGTGAACATCAGTTTGACTGATAAAAACGGAGTTGTGAAACCTTTTGAAAAAGCGGAGATAAAAGTATCCGTCAAAGGCGGCAAACTTCTAGGGTTGGGCAACGGTTGCCCATATAACGCTAGAGGCTATACAACCGATATTACCGACACGTATTACGGCCAAGCACAGGCTATTATCAGACCCGACAACAACAGTAAAAAAATCATCGTTATGGCAACAAGCAAATACGGAGCGAACAGCCAAGAAATCAGTGTTTCTTAATTATGTATAGCTTATTAACACTGCACATATTTTCTAAGGTTACGCATCAAAACCGCAATAATAGGCATTCTGCTTTGAATAACATTGAAAATTTCTTTATGTTGTGGTAAAGTTGATTGAAAGCGTTTTCTTATATCATTTATCTTTAGTGCCTGCATGCTTTGACTCATTTTTGGCGCTTTTGTGGATAGCAATCTTTCAATCAAGCAAGTATACCATTCTGTAAACTGTTGATTTTTTGACTGCTTATTATCAGTTACTGATCAGAATATAACGGATTTGTGTACTTTTTTTGTTTGTATGCATAAACCAATCCTATTTTTATGCCCGCTCTATATTCATTCATTATCTTTTCTTTCTTGTAAGGCTGATTGCAATATGTCTTGCATCTTGTATTCATATATGGAAATCTATCCAAGGACTAACCTTAAAATCAGATGTAACTACCGATAGCAATTAAAATCATAGATAACTGTCGTAGTTACTATTAATATAAAATATATTTTAGGAGGAAAGATTTATGAAAGGAAGAAGCAAAAACAACGGGTTTATACTTGGAAAATGTATGCTGGTTTTGACTTTGGCGCTTGCGACTGCGGTATCAGCATACCTGTTTAGCGGCTCTCGTGCCTACGCTGCCAACGGCGGGATTGCGATTCCCACCTATGAGACGCAGGACGAAGCTACTGCCGCAGCTGCAGAATTGAATATTCAACTTACCGGAGAAGGCTCTGTTCTGCTCAAGAACAAAGATAACGCCTTGCCTTTTAGCAAAGCCAAAGGCGTAACGGTATTCGGTGCTGCGGCAGCTTCTTTACAGGGCGGTAGCCATAAAGTAATCGACGTGCTTGATGCCGATGGGTTTGAGGTGAATCCAACTCTGATCAATGAGGATGCTGCTGCAGGGGCAGCCTCAAAAGATGTTGAAGGATTCGCTGATGTGGCAGTTGTGGTTCTCAAACGCGGTGGCGGTGAAGGATCAGACCTTGCTGTAGCAACAAGCGAACTTGCCAATGATGCAGTAGAAAACATCGGCGGTTGGCAACATAAACGCTTGGCTAGAAACTCAGACGGTAACGATCTCAAACACTTCCTGATGCTTACAGCAAAGGAAATTGCTATGATCGATAAGGCCGCGGCTCTCTGCGACAAAGTCGTCGTTCTTCTTAATACATCCACTCCAATGGAGATGTACAATCTTCATAATGACAATAAAGTGGATGCGATTATGTATATCGGACGTCCCGGCGCAAATGGGATCAAGGCGATTCCAAAATTGTTAAGCGGCGAGTGGAACCCCTCTGGCAAACTCGTTGACGTGTGGCCAAAAGACTTTTCGCTCGATCCAACTTGGTACAACTCCATTGCGAACGTTCAAAATGATGCTGGCAGCAACAAATATTTAAGAGAAGACGGCAGCCAACCGGTCCCGATTTCTCTGCATGGTGTGGATTATTCCGAAGATATCTATATCGGATACAAGTATTATGAGACCGTTTACGCGGAAATTCTGGCTGGAAACCTGAATTATGTCGACGGCGTATTGAGTAAAGCCGGCTCGCCGGGCGGCTTAGCCCAGGCAGACGCATGGTATGCCGACAATGTCGTCTATCCATTCGGCTATGGTTTGTCTTATGCCAGCTTTAATACGGAAATCTTGTCGATCACACACAGTGAACTTGATGAAGCGGATATCAGTTCTTCATTATTCTCGCCTGCCAAGATTAAGACGGTTTCTCTGATCGTCAAAGTGACGAATACTGGTGATGAGGCAGGCAAAGAAGTAGTGGAAATCTATTCACAGGCTCCTTATACAAGAGGAGAAATCGAAAAAGCTTCCGTAAATCTGGTTGCCTATGCAAAGACAAATCTTCTCAATCCTGGCGAATTTCAGATTATGAAACTCGATGTTAATTTGCAAGATATGGCTTCTTATGATTATGCCGATGCGAATAGCAACGGATTCAAGGGCTTTGAGTTGGAAGGCGGAGTATACAATCTGTTTGCCTCCAACACCTCGCATTGCACAAATGCTACGGCAAAAATTACTTTGACAATCAACGGCGATGCGAAACTTGCACTTGACGACTTTTCCGACAATGAAATTGTGAACCTTTTCTCGAAAGAAAACGGCAGAAGCAATTCTCTCCGCAATAATGATGTGGATTGGAACGGCGACGGCGTAATTGATGATGACGACAAGTTGTTCAGTAAAGAACAAGAGTTGCTTTCCAGATCTGACATGGTCCAGACATTCCCAAAAGCTCCCGTCACCACGGTTGACGGCGTTCCTGTTTCCAGCTTTTCGGAATTCGACATTACAAAAGCCTATGTGATCGGCGATGTTGTCAAAATAACCACAGTAACACCTGGAGTGACAGGAACATCTAATGTAAGTTATTACAAGTTTAAAGCAAATCATGCTGCGGGACCATTTAATGAAGCGGAAGTCGATACACTGTCCGGCGTCTTTGACGGTGGCTTGATCGTCACGAAGGCATTTGCGGATTTGATGGATTATTATCACAATTATGATCTGAATCAATGGAAGCCTGAGTATGCTTACTTCTCCACATCAACTGCTTATAAAACTAATGATGAGTTTGGAGTGGAAGATAGTAAAGCGGTTTATAAAGCCACAAAGGACACCGAGGCTATTCCACCAATTTCAGTGGACGGCGATTTTCCACTAAATTCTTATCTGGTAGACAGTAATAGAATTTACAAAGTCATCAAAACTATCGCTACGATTGTCTTTAAAGACAACGGCCCGATCGCAAACGGAATTGCCACTCAAGCTTATGAAGTAGGCGACTTTGTAACATACAAATCGACTCGTTGGGGCGGCGAAACAACCAACAATGTCAGAGTCACAGCGGCGATTGCAGTGGGCGCTTCCTTCAACACCAGAACAAATTGCCAAAACTTCTCAGCTTCGATGAGACTTATCAAAACAGGCGAAGATGCCAACGTTGAAGAAGTAACTCATGCCTCTTATATCGCTGATGTGATGGAAGCGGAGTTACAGACGAAGACCAACACCGGTGATTATGTATACTCTGATAAATTATTTATAGGCGATGCAGGTCTAAACGGCTATCTTGGCAATCAAGCGGGACTTTATGACGTTACTGCCGCCATGATGGAGGGATGGAGTCAAATTCCCAACAAAGTAGGAAATACCGATTATCAAGCTTTGGCAAAAGAAGCTGCGGGCGATGATTGGATCCTGTTTGGTGAGTTAAACGGCATTGTTTTCAATGACGACAGCATGATCGCCAAAGGCAAGTTTGCCGGCATGACGGGCAGACAAGTCTGGCTTAAGTTCATGAACCAGTGGACATGGAACGACTTCTATACAGCTTGCTGGAGTGGCGGTAACAATGGTAACCCTGTTCCCAACCTCGGAATTCCCACTGGCGGTATTGCTGACTCCCCGACTAACTTTAACGGTACATACACCTGGTGCTGCAATGCGACAATCGGAGCAACCTGGAATCTTGAGCTTGGCTACAAACAAGGGGCAGTCACTGCCAACATGGGCCTGCTAAAGAACTTGAATACGAACACCAAGAGAACACAATGGCTCAATCCGGCTATCAACTTCCATCGGACTCCTTTCTCAGGTCGTAACAACGAGTACTATTCACAAGATGGTTTCCATGCCGGCTGGATGGCTCAGGCAGTTGTCAAGGGCATTCAAGATCGCGGCGTAACAAGCCACTTGAAACACATGCTCTTGAACGACCAAGAAACCAATCGTAACTCGGGTGACCTCTTTGCTTGGGTTTCAGAACAGGCACTGCGAGAAATCTACTTGAAGCCATGGCAAATTGCGATTCAAGAAGGCAATAGCGAAGGTGCGATGTCGGCGTTTGGCCGTATCGGTTCAGTTCCTACCCCGGTGAGCTTCAATATGTGCAACATCCTTGTACGCGAGGAATGGGGCCGTCCAAACTTCTTCTTCCATCCCGATATGTACTCGCCACAAGCCAATGTCGCTTCTGAAGACCTGATGCTTCGCACTGGCCACAACCACGCTCCTGGCGGAAACAACACGACCAACCTGGGCACCCCGGCAAACAACACCTATTCAGGCCGTTGGGATCCGGAATATGTCAATGAGCTTACCGGCTCGCTTGGCGGCGTCTATATTGGAAGAAAAACACTTGGTGGTGAGGATGCATCCAGATTTGAAGAATTCGACGTTACCAAAGCCTATAATATCAACGATCTTGTTAAGATTACAGGAGAAACCAGTGTAAGTTATTATAGGTTTATTGCGGCTCACGCAGCCGGTGAATTCGTTCCTGCAGAAGCTGAAGCGCTAACTCAGGATACTACGCAGGACATTTACTATTCCAATAACCAATGGTACATTGTTCGCTACAGCGCCATGATCATGTATAGCGAATATGCAAATGCAGGTCATTCTCAAAACGGTATCATCGTATCTCAATGGACTCCCGGCAAATTCATCGTCGATGCGAAAGAAACAGTCAGTCTTGATGTTGGCTTTGCGGGCGCCAAAGATAAAGCAACGATATTTGATTATCAAATTACCTCCGGAATGCTGCCTGAAGGTTTGGCATTGAACAGAAAAACAGGCATCATCACTGGAAGCACAGACGAAATCGGAACCTTCACCGTGACCGTACAAGGAATATTTGATAGATGGATTAAAGGCTCCGCTGAATACACCATCGTCGTAGGACACGGCAGCATCGCTTCCACGGAAATTAACGACGAAGGCGAATTGCTCGTAACCTTCTCAGACGGCACTGTTGTTAATCTTGGTGTCATTGAAGGCCCAGCTGGCCCTGCCGGCGAAAAGGGCGATCCTGGTGCTAAGGGCGATCCTGGTGCCAAGGGCGATCCTGGTGCTAAGGGTGATCCTGGTGCTAAGGGAGATCCTGGTGCTAAGGGTGATCCTGGTGCTAAAGGTGATAAAGGTGACAAGGGCGACAAGGGCGATGCTGGTGCAGCTGGTCCTGCCGGTCCTGCCGGTCCTGCTGGAAAAGATGCAGAACCGATAAGCGGATGCGGAAGCTCGCTAACCGGAACCGGAATCCTCGTTACCGGATTGCTGTCTCTCGGAGTACTATTCTTAAAACGCAGGAAGTCTGATTAACAAAAGAAACAAGCAATAAAGATTTTAAGACAATAGAAAGAATCAATTAAGCAGGCGGATATGTTGGGATTATTCTTTAATGCGCGGTAAAATATCGTTGTGATAAAGAATATCCCAACATTATCCGTTAATTGTCAAATAAAGGAGTATGCAATGAATAAGAAACTATATTTCTTTATCCCGTTTATATCTCTCTTGATATTATGTATAAGTGCCCTCGGTGCATGTGGTCGTCCCGTCGAAGATGAAAGACTTAAAGTGCATACTGTCTTTTTTCATGACAATTATCAGGGAATTTATGCAAAAATCACCGTTGAAGCAGGACAGTCTATCACTCTTCCCGCCAATCCTTCACGTACAGGTTTTGACTTTGTAGGATGGATGTTAAGCGAAAAAGAAGATGCAACGGTGGCATATGATCATTTGCAGCCATTGAATGACAATATTACCGTTTATGCGAAATGGCAAAGAAATGACGCGGTAAGCCTCGTCACTTTGAAATTCCTTAATTACCGGACGATGGATGAAATATATGCAATCGAAAAAGATTCAGTGTTTGCCTTACCCGAGAATCCCATTTACGATGAAGATGAGACTTATGCTTTTGTTAACTGGTATACAGACAAAGAATGTACACAGGTCTATGATTTTGATTCGGCAGTATCCAGTGACATTACTCTTTATGCTGGATGGTCAAAACAAAAAGCATATTTGACAATAGATTATAACTATATCGGTTCGCCCGCACCCGTCGTCAAAGCGGTAAAACTGGGCGAAGCAATCAGTGTAGATGCACCTACAAGGGATCAATATGAATTTGTCGGTTGGTATACCAAGCCGACCGGCGGTGAACCTTTTGATTTTGAAACGCCGCTCGATTCAAATGTTACCATTTATGCGCGTTGGAGCCGCAATGCCTACAATGTGTCATTCAATCTAAACGGCGGCGTTCTTGACGATAGCTTGAACTTGAGCTATTTGGTCGCCAAAAACACCTCGATTGAAACAGAGGCAGAGACAATAGAAGACGCCTTGACCTACGTGGGGCACGATTTTGCCGGTTGGTACATGATCAAAACCAATCCCAATTCGGAAGACCCTCTTCCTCAAGAGCATCTCGCTGACCTTTCGAGCATCAACGATGATCTGACTGTTTATGCCGGTTGGACATTAAGCGAATATGAGATCAAATTTGATTACAACTTTGAAAATCCGCCCGAACAGCCCGCGAAACAAACTATCAAGTATAAAAAGTATATTCAAAATTTCTCAGTGCTGGCACGGGATGGCTATTCATTCGGCGGTTGGTTTACCGAGCCCGGATGCCTCAATCAGTTTACTCTAGCGGATACACCCGTAGTCAGTGATCTGACGCTCTACGCAAAATGGATTGAAGATGCGGTGCAATATGAAGATATCAAAGTGAATTACTACTATGATATCGGCGCCGGCGACGTCTCACACGCCTTAGTCGAAGTGGAATATAACGGAACAGTAGGGAACAACTCCCCTCAAGATCCAGTCATAGCTAATTATGTCTTTGCAGGTTGGTACAGGGACAAAGCCTTCACAACGAAGTTCAGTACGAGCATGAATCTAATCGCAGATACGAATGTATATGGCAAAATGCTCAAAAAGTATACTTTTGAAGCGGAAGCAGTGAATTTTCATGACAAGCTAGGTCAAGGAACATCGACCAACTCCTTCGAAGAGGGATTGATAATGGATCATACCTTTGTCCGTGGCGGCAATGTCAGCAACGGGTATTTTGTCAGAGAACTTTATTATTACGGCGCCTCTCTTGATTTTGTGATCGAAGCTGAAGAAGAAGAGACCGATGCCGTGCTTTATATCCGCGCTTCCAGCGAATCGTACCAGTTCTTTGGGGCCAAGTCCAAAGAAGAAGGCGGACCTCTTTACAACTTTATTTCAGATACCGATTTCAAAATAGTCGTTAACGGCGAGTGGGAAGGCGCGGAGCCGAAAACGTGGTTGGCATACGGCGGAATGTACTTGCCGATGGCGAACTTGGTAGAGTCTGGCGACTTGTCAACGGACAAAACGCCCTTTGAAGACATCTTTATTATTGAAGGCTTGACGCTCAAGAAAGGCACCAACTTAATTACGTTACTCGTCAGCAATAACAAAAATCACGGCGGAACCTTCCATTCTGAAGCGCCGATCATAGACTGCATATATCTTTACTCGTCAGTCGAGTTGACGATGTTTGATTATGAATATTATCTAAAAGACGGAGTAAAGAGAGGATAAACCGTTATTTGCTTTACAGTCTCTTAATGTAAAAAGCTTATGTAAGGGAGAGAACTATGAATAAAATCAAAATGTTCTATAAACAAACGAGTTTTTATCTATCCGTTCTGGCGCTGGTGCTTGCGGTTGTTGCACTATTCTTGTATGCACTGAACTGCGCTTCGGAATTTAACGGCGGAAACGTTTCTCGCGAGGTCGTGGCGGCGGACATCTTGGCAGTCATATTTATTATGATTGCCATCGGCGCAAGCGTTGGCGAGAGTTTTCTTGTTAATAACCCCATGATTTTAGATATCTTGAGTTATAAACGTTTTCTCATGTATTTCGCCTTTGTCGCGCTGATATACAGTTTCTTTATGAGCATACTCGCCGAATATTCGCTTATAGGCACAATTCTTTATCCAATCGTATCGGGCACTGTGGGCGATCCTGTGGATCCTGTTCTTTCAAGCAGTTATTTTTTCAAACTGATAGGCACCTTTGTGGCGATAATAGTCACATTGATTGTTGCTTTGATTCAGAAATCCAGCTATTACAAAACTGATAAAGCGAAAAACCATCAGCAAACAGATGCCGGGGCAATGGGAGATTAATATGAAAACATTTAAAAAATTGTTGATTAAGAAACTATGGGAAACATTATTTGTCACATTTGCCTCACTTGTGATGGTGATGCTTGTTGTCAATGCCGCAATCGTCCCGTTTAACAACGAAATAAGTTCTTTTTTGGGAACGGTAGACTATATCGAAGTCAAAGAAAAGCCTAAGGCGGGAGAAGTTGAAAAATTCATCAGTTGGCCGCTCTTTAAAACCGCCGAGGATATCGAAGAGTATTATCGTGCCGTTAACGAAGAGGTGCAAGCAGAGGGATTGGTCCTATTAAAGAACGACAATAACGCTCTGCCTCTCGACCCAACTTCAAATGTTTCCTTTGCCATCAGCGGCGCCGGTAAGATTTTCTATGCCACACACGGCCCGGGGGTTCGCCGTCAAGGTGAACTTATTGACCTTTACACAGCTCTTAAAGAAGAAACCAATCTTAATGTAAATGACAAAATATTTAACTTTTTGGCAACCGGTGAAGGTCAGACCAAACGCGGTATCAAAGGTGGCGTTTTCAAAACCGATGAACCTTCTTGGAATACATACAAGTTGGCAGGAATAAGCGATGAATATACCAGTCATGGCGGAACGGTCATAGCCGTTATCACCCGTGAAAGCGGGGAAGGTGTTGACATTTCCTGGAAAGATAGTGACGGCATTGACGGTAGTTATTTAACGCTTACTTCTAACGAACTTGGCATTTTAGAGCAACTGGCTGAAAAAAAGAGTAAAGGCGAGATCGACAAAATCATCGTTTTGATTAATTCAGCGGTTACCGTTCAATGTGATTTTCTATTTGACGACAACTATGACATTGACGCAGCGATATGGATAGGCCTTCCCGGAGCAACCGGTATGAATGCTGTCGCAAAAGCGCTGATTGGAGAAATAAATCCTTCTGGCAAACTTTCGGACACTTATTTAATGGATACTTTTTCTTCTCCCGCAGCGATGTATTGGCGAGAAAACGACGGTTTTTCCTCAGAATACGCAAATTCAGAGGCGTTACAGCTAAATAGTTCGCAAATGTACTACGGCGTTTATGTAGAAGGCGTCTATGTAGGCTACCGTTACTATGAGACTCGCTATGAAGACTATGTCATGGTGACTGCCGGCGTGGGCGAATACGATTATTATCAAGATGTTGCTTATCCCTTTGGGTATGGCTTGTCGTATACCGATTTTGCATTCAGCGACTTGACTGTCACAGAGGAGAAGGATGAAAACAATAAAACCACTGCCTTCAATGTGAGCGTCACCGTGACAAACACCGGCGCCAAAGCCGGCAAAGAAGTGGTGCAAATATACCTGCAAAAACCATATTCCGATTATGCACGCATGTTTGGGATTGAGGTCCCTTCTGTTGAACTTGTCGGTTTTGGAAAAACAAGCCTGCTTCAACCCGGAGCGAGTGAGACTCTTAGCGCAACAGTAACCGATAAAATGAATATGGAGCGGATGAGGGTAGCCTTCGAGCAGTTCAGAATGTATGATTCACAGAATGCACAAACATACATTCTTAATGAAGGAGATTATTATCTCACCGTAGCGAAGGACTCGCACGATGCCGTCAATAATATTTTGGCCGCAAAAGGTTATACTAAAGCAAACAGCAATATGGACGCCGACGGAGATGACAATTTGGTAAAACTGGTGCTTTCTCAAGCAAACGTTGACTCCGAGGTGTTTTCCAAGTCCACGGCAAAATCGGCATCAACCCCCAATACGCTCAGCGATACTGCGGTTGAAACAAAGATTACCAATCAACTTGATTATATGGATCCCAACCGCTTCTCCGGTGTTACTAATGAGGCCGCCGAAAACGGTGACGTTGTCTATGTATCACGCAATAATTGGTTGGGCACGCTGCCCTCGGGGGTGACGACCCTTTCTTTGACCAACATGGTGGAAGAAAAATACGATATCACAAGCCACAAGACCATCGTTGAATACAATAACGCTGTCATGCCTACTTTCAATGACTTGAGTTCCAACTTGACCCTTGCGATGATGGCGGGATTGCCGTATACGGATCCTAAATGGGATCTGCTCTTAAATAAGATATCACAGGAAGACATGTTTATTACTCTGACGAACTGTTACGGTTTTACACCTGCTCTTGCAAGCGTGGCAAAACCGATGACCGATGAAGATGACGGCCCTTACGGCATCAGCAACACAGCTGAAGGATATTCTTCAATGAGTTGTGAAGGAATTATCGCATCAACATTCAGTTTGGAGATTTACGATAAGGTCGGCGAAGCGATTGCGGCAGATGGCCGAAGCGGTCACGACCCATCGCAAAAACATCTTCACGGACTTTACGCTCCCGGATTGAATATGCATCGGGTTGCATTCGGAGGGAGAGCTTCAGAATATTATTCCGAAGATCCATTCTTGAGCGGCATCGCCGCCGTATACGAAATTCTGGCAATGCAGCGACAAGGCGTTGTCGCCCATCCAAAGCATTTCATCTTTAATGACGAGGAGACAAATCGCAATGGCATCTGCATTTGGATGAATGAGCAGGCCGCAAGGGAAATATATCTGTTGCCCTGGGAATATGCGCTTCGTCCAGATATGGGTAATTCTCATGCGATTATGACATCATTTAATCGTGCCGGCTGTTTATGGACAAGTGCAAACGACAATCTTATGATGAACATTCTTCGAGATGAGTGGGCTTTCGACGGGTACACCCTTACCGATATGGCCGGTTCCAACGGGAAGCTGTTCATGGTGTATGACGACGGCTTCATGAACGGAACGGATTGTTTCTTAGATAAAGGCACTTTGAGCGGCTTCACCAGCGACTTGAGAAACAGCCCCTCATTCAATATCAATCTCAGAGAATCCATGCACCGGTTGCTCTTCGTTGTGGCAAATTACAGTGCCTCCATGGATGGTTATTCAAACCTTACACGCCTACAGCCTGTTGCCGTGTGGTGGAAAGTCATAATAACTGCGCTGACAGTTGTATTCATTGTTCTTACTGTAATTAGCGCCGCCATGTACGTATTGAGCGATCTCGATAAGAGAAAAAACATTTTCAAGGTTAAATCATAATCACATCGGCTTCAATCGAATTTTTAAGGGAGAGTTACATGGTTGACTCTCCTTTTTTGTTCAATTGGTAATAAATTACATGGTAATTGCTTTTTTAAATAAAAAAGCCCTGCAAAAATTCTTGAGACCTTCTGCGGGGCAATATAGTACTATGGATGGTTGCTTACGAACCTCTCGGAAGCAGAACTTTCTTTTCGTATGCTTTCACTTCTTCGTACCATTTCATATCCGGAGCTACTTGTTCTTCTATGCAGTATTTATTCCAGATATCGTAGAAAGGCAAAGTCTTCAGTTCCTCCTGCAATGCCAAAAGTTTGGTGAAATCACCGCTGTCTTGTAGTTGTTTTAGTTCCCTATGAGGCGTCAAGGCTGCTTCCAACAAGGCTTTTTGAAAGTTCCTTGAGCCAATTACCCAAGCGACGATGCGGTTGATCGACGCGTCAAAGAAGTCAAGCCCGATCAAAAAACGCTCTGTTTCTCCCGAAGCGATGATCTCTTGCGCGATTTCTTTTATGACATCATCAAGACGCACGACGTGATCGCTGTCCCATCGTACCGGTCGGGTGATGTGAAAAGCCACATGCTTGTTAAATAGAAGCATCGAGGATATTTTGTCCGCGACATTTTCAGTTGGGTGGTAATGGCCATTGTCAAGCAAACAACAAATTCCTTTTTCTTTTGCGTAGTTCATATAGAACTCGGACGAACCGACCGTATAGCTTTCAAGCCCGATGCCGAACACCTTGCTTTCGATTGCATCAATGATATATTCTTCCGGATAGGTTTGATCAAGAATCTGATCGAGCGAGTTCTTGAGCCTCTGCCTTGGACCGATGCGATCTGCCGGAATGTCTTTCATGCCATCCGGAATCCAGATGTTGCACAGGCATGGCGAGCCTTGCTTTTCGCCGATGTATGCCGCGATTTCCCGACAAGCCTTGCCGTGTTCAATCCAATAAGAACGGACGGAGTCGTCTGGAGACGACAAAGTCAGATTGTCTTTTACCATCGGATGGGCAAAGAAAGTCGGATTGAAATCGATCTTTAAGTTGTTTTTCAAGGCATAATCAAGCCACGGCTCGAAATGCTTGGGTTTCAACTTGCTTCTGTCTGCCATTCCGCCGGCAACGGCGTACATGGCATGAAGATTGATTCTTTTGGTTCCTGGAATATGCTTGATCGCTTCCAAGAAATCCATTTTCAACTCTTCGAAATCTCTTGCCTTCCCGGGATAATTTCCAGTTGTTTGGATTCCACCGCTCAAAACCGAGCCGTGCTCGAAGCCTGAGACATCATCGCCTTGCCAGCAATGGATGGAAATGGGAATGTTCCTGACCGTCTCGATTGCCTTGCCGACATCGATTCCGTATTGGGAGTAGATGATTTTCGCTTCTTCAAATCGTTTCATTTTATCACTTCACTTTGTATTTTTATGTTGCCGAGAGCTGACGCTTCTATCGGATACGCATTGACTGTTTTTTTAGTGTAGTTTTCAACCAAGGAATTGAGATAATTGTTTTTGGCTCCTCCGCCAAAAATGATGATGGAATCGTATTTCTTCCCGGTGATGGTTTCAATTTCCTCGACAGCCACCGAATAGCATTTTGCCAAGCTGTGGAAGACGGAATTGATGATATCTCCTTTGTTTTCCGGTGATTTGTCATAGCGCTTTCTTAACTCCATCTCAATTTCTCGATACATTGATTTCGGAGATAGATAACGAGAGTCATTCACATCAAAGGTCTTCTGATAACAGCTCATCTTAGCCAGTCGGACCATCTCTTCATAGGTTTCAATATTGAATTCTCTCTTCAACTCCTGCACTATCCAAAGCCCCATGATATTTTTTTGAAAACGGGTGTAGCCAAGCCCGCCTTCATTTGTGAAGTTGCTTTTCATGGCTTGTTCGGAGCGGATCGGCTTGTCTCTCTTGACACCAATCAAAGACCAAGTTCCGCTTGAAATATAAATCGTGTTGCCGGAAATATCAAGGGATTCAACGGCGCTTGCGGTGTCATGAGTTGCGACTAGAACCGAAATTAAGCCTGTTTTTGAATATTCTTTCCTGACCGGTTGACATAATCCTGGTTGCGTGATTTTCGGAAACAAGCGCTTCGGCATTCCCAATGTCCGAACAAGATCTTGATCAAATTCTCCGGTTAAGGGGTTAACCATTCCGGTCGTCGTTGCATTGGTATACTCATGTGTTTTTATACCTGTCAGTCTGTAATAGAAATAGTCAGGCAACATCAGAAAGTCGCTTGCTTTTTCAAGGCGATTTGCCTGTTTGTCCGCATATAGCTGATACAGGGTATTGAACCTTTGGAACTGGCAGCCCGTCATGCCATACAATTTTTCAAAGGGGATAATGCCATGTACTTCATCGATCACGCTCTTTGTCCTGTCATTTCGATAAGCATAGACCGGAAGTAACGGTTCATCGCCGTTCATTAAAACGTAGTCGACTCCCCACGTGTCAATTCCTACGGATTTGAGATCGGGATATTTTTCAGAAGCGATCTTGATGCTTGTCAGGATTTCTTTGAAAAGATGGTTGATATTCCATACCAGTCCAGCATCCGAATTTTCCATTTGGTTGTTAAAGCGGTATACCTCAAGCAGTTTTTGCCGATCAGAACCGCTAGATCCGACAACTGCAGTTCCCCCGCTCGCTCCAATGTCAATTGCCAAGTGTTTGTAATTATTTGTCAAATTCATTTGTTGCGGCTCCTTTGTCCTGTCCTATATGTTCACATATAAGAATAAAGAATATTATGATTCTTCTTTTGAATCGTTAGCGGATTATTTTCATTTCCCATGATCGCCATTACAAATAATTCTCTAACAATATTATAACATTTTTAGGCGACCCCAAAGGGAATATTCATACATATGGCGGTATTTTGTTTCACAAATAATTGCCCATACCAAAAGACAAATTAGTCAATTTGCAGTAGCGATACAATCGATTACCGGGAATCGCTTGCGCCGATATTGGCAAGATCCTCTTGTTTGATTTTACAGAAAACAAGCGAATATGCCATGATTGCCAAAACTGCCAAAATGGAAGTGACCAGTATGGTCGGAAAATCAAACCGGTTTGATACGGTTCCCAGGCGAAACAACACCTCTCCGAAAAAGTTGTAGGATGCATGAAGCAGGATGGGGAACAGCAAGTTTTCTGTCGCAATATATATCACACTCCACATAGCCCCCATCAAAAAAGAATATCCCACTTGAATCAACGTGTCTGGAACTGCCGCCCCAACAAACAAATTGAAAAGATGAGTCAAGCCGAAAAGAGCCGAGGAAACAATGATCGCCATGAAACTTCCGCGCTTGGTTTGCGGCAACCTCTGTAACAAAACCAACAGAATAACTCCTCGAAAAACCGTTTCTTCAAAAAAGCCGATTGCCAAACACTCAACCGCATAAAAAAAGACAGTATGGATTGGCTCGGTTAAAGTGGTTCGCGATGACAAATAAGCGCTTATCGGAAAGTTGTTTATGGATATTAATAAACCCGGAATCAAAACAAAAAGTAATTGTATCCACGATTTCCCGGGTTTTTTGAAAAGACAATACCCCATGTAATACATCATAAACAAGAATATCAATCCCATGCCCAGCCTAATAGAAATATCATTGGCCATTTTCTTTGTCAGATCATCGGTAAAGAACGTCAATCGCAAAAATTGGCTCGCCAGGATCACCAAAATGAATAATGATGTGAGAATTATCAAGATTTTCTTGTGTTTAATCAAGTTTGCCATCTGTCTTCCTCCAAAACACGCGATGAAACCATATACAGTTGAAAAACGAGAGATTACAGTATATAGAAACTGATACGGAGAAATCAGTCAGTGCCAATAACTTTTATTAGTCAATATGCACTATAACAGAGAGTCGTAATCTTTCACATATATGTAAATTATACCATTCATTTATTGACTTTGGCATAAGATCAGATAAACTACCGTCAACGGTTTACGGAAATCCTTTCATTGATATTGTGCATTTCGATGAATTCGCATAAAATAATATCTGTCAAACCATCTTTGGTATGCTCTATCACAGAAACAAAAAATCATCGTTTGATTATGCATATTGGCTTTTCTGTAAAAAAGTCAATTCTAAACGGAGGACGTCTAATGGTAAGATTCGGTATCGTCGGTGCCGGCGGAATCGCCAAGAGATTCTGCAAAGATATCAAGTTGGTCGATAACGCCGTGATAACCGCTGTTGCTTCGCGGACAATCGATAAGGCTGAAGCATACAAAAAAGCGCTTGGTCTCGAACATGCATTCTCCAGTTACTCGGATATGGCAAAAAGCGATGTCATCGATGCGGCATACATCGCAACGCCTCATACCTTCCACTATGAGCTGGCTTTGTTGTTCATCAAGAACAAAAAGCATGTCCTCGTCGAGAAACCGATCACCGTCAATCTACATCAATATGAAGAACTAATCAAAGCAGCCAAAACGAACAATGTCTTAATAATGGAAGCGCTGTGGACAAGGTTTCTCCCTGCTGTAAAATATGTGAAAAGTCTGGTTGATTCCGGAAAACTTGGCGATCTCAAAAAGGCAACCATTGAGTTTGGTCATCCCTTGGCCCTGTTCAGTTCTCCTAAAAAAAGGCTGATGAACCCTGATCTGGCAGGAGGAAGCCTGCTCGATTTGGGAGTATATAATCTCAGCCTGTATAACTATGTGAAGAAAGTGCCGGTGAAAACCATTGTCGCAAGCGCCGCATTCACCAAAACCGGAGTAGACTCCGAATGCGACGTCCTCATTACCGATGAAAACGATGCAAAAATCAGACTTCGCTCCAGTATGAAAAGGTTCCTCTCAAACAAAGCCAGACTGGAGTACAGCAACTCCTGCATCGAACTTAAAAGATTTTTCGGCTGTCAAGTAGTATCCATCGATGGCAAAAAAATCACAATCCCTTATAAAGGCGACGGTTTTGTCCATGAAATTATCGCGTTTGCGGATGATATCGAAAACGGCTTGTTGGAAGATCCAATCATGACTCATGAAGCATCGAGAGAATCAATGTCTTATCTCGACCAGATACGTAAGTTGATCAAACTTAAATACCCTTTTGAATAAATAAAATGCCTGTGGCCGTTGATGTTCATTCCACAGACTTTTTTTAGTTTCGGACTCCATTCTTTGTGATCCACGCTTTTCGCAATGGTCGTCAACTCCGACCACTTGAAATCAAAAAAATCCGAATGAAAACACTTCACTCGGATTTTGTTAATCAATTGCAGTATATTAATCAGTTTGTTTTTTTGCCTTTTTCGTTTTAGCGGGCTTCTTGAACAGTAAGAAAGAAAAAAGTACAAAAAAGATGATCATTACGACCCAAGAGCCCCACAGGTAATACCATTTAGGCTGATATATCAATGCTGTGATCGCCAATAGCGGCGCACCAAACAAAACGGCTGTTGAAGAACCGGTGACTAAGTCATCCGCTGCCGGCGTTTTAAAATCAGGATCGATTTCTCGCAATAAAGCGATGCCATTCGAAGCGGTCCCGGCTAAATTTCCAAACAGAACCGCAAATGCTTGATGTTCGTAATCCGGGTATATTCTCTTGACCGTATAACGCAAGTAACGGTAAGTTAAAATGCCCCCAACGGTCGTGATTACCAGCAATCCAACCCATAAACCAGTATTTGCGAGCACTTCGATATTGATTGACATAATACCGGCAACTATCATATAGTCAAATACCACACCGGTAATCCGGTTTAACATATATTCGTTTGTATATTTACGCTTCATCAGTTTGCTTTTTCTTAGGCCCTTCAAAATCATCTTGACAAACATAGCGAAGAGCATTCCAAAAATAAAGTTAAAGCCCCAAATTAATCCGGTAACTTCCTTAATGTTGATTAATGTCGTTACTGTTTTCATAAATAGAAAACTCAAAGCATATGTGACACTGATCAAAATGATTTGAATACTCATTTTGTCAATCGCTTCACTAACAGGAATTTCATCTATTGATTCGATTTCTTCAGCCGAGACTACTTGGGCGATTTCTTCGTCAGCTCGTTGGATTTTCCCTTCCTTAGATCTTTTATTGATATAATAGATCCCGGCTGTGCAAGCCCAAAGAATGCCGAAGGCCGCAATAGACAATCCAAATGACTTCCCACCGACAAAACCGTTTTCTTCAAATAAACCGCCGATATTGGCTGCCTGTCCCGGCCCTTGTCCATAGCCCATTGGTAAAAGCAATCCGGCAAAAGGAGCTATTTCGACAAATATATAGGACAGGATTATCGTTATGGCTACACCAACAATACCTTGTAGTAAATATGTGTTTACGATAACCAAACCCGTTTTAAAAGGTTTGCCATTATATTTTTTGGTGCTTTCATCTTTGAAACTTTTTAATCCCATAGAAATAAATCCGAGCGCAATGGTATGATAGGTAACCGCTTCTAAAAAATCATTGGTCAATATCAATTGTCCGTCAATTTGAACATCTAATCCAAAAATCAGATACTTGACGCCTAATCCGATAAACCCCGCTATGATAGCGGTAGGAAACAACAAATTCCTGAATACTTTAACTTTTCGTCGGATAATATTGGCAATCAGTAACATTAACGATACAATCCCAAATTGGATAACCAATTGCCAGTAAAAATAGTTGCTGTTTTGAAAAGTTGAAAGAAACATAAATACCTCCAGTAGTGTTTCAAAAGTTTACTGTATTATAGCACGTAATTAAAAAACAGTATACAAGTATTGCCATCTAAAAAATAGCTCAATTTAGCAAACAGATATACAAATCAAGATAAAAAACATTGTTCATGATTAAATATATTATTGAGTGAATAATATGTGTTGCGGACGTTTTGAAAGAAATTTATCAATACAAATCCAGTAAAACTTATTCCAACATAGGGTTAATATTTACGTATTCGAATTGATTATGTAGTATTGTTTGTATATTATCCAATAATGTGTAGTGTCGAAAGTATTCAATGAAAATGTAAATTTTGTATCATAAAGCCCTCCTTAATCGGGAGGGCTTTATCATCATGTAAGTTCATCAAAAGCATGGAAATACGAAAATAACCTATTATTAAAATTATTTAATATTGTCAGTTCATATATTCTAATTGCATAATGTTTCATAATCTTGGGTTATTGATGACACAGTTGTATTCCCTATGCTTTCGCAAGTGATTTGTCGCTATCCTATTGACTAGTCATCATTAAAGCATTTTACGTGATTTGCGAATGGCTAGAATTCCCCATACTGCAAGACCCAACACAGTCAAAACATCTGCCACAATAAGGCAAATCTTCCATGTAGCGAGCGTGTAATAATAGCTTAGACTATTCATAGCGTTTGAGTTGGCCACAGTATAGAGCACATTTTTTGTTGCGTTTCTCAACATTGTTACATCTACGGCAGATGTACTGTCAAAGTCATTCCATTGCTTACTAATGGAGGAACAAAGATTTAAATCTCCGCCTGCATATACCATTTGTCTACAATTCATAAAATTGCTTGTCGCATTGTAATCGCAAATAACTGTGCCTCTAAATCCCCATTCGTCACGTAATATCTCTGTCAAAAGCCTATAATCTCCGCCTGTCCATCTTGTTCCTATACGTGTAAAGCTGGACATCATGGCTCTTGTTTTTCCCTGCTTGACCACTATCTCAAACGGTTTTAGATACAGTTCACGCAAAGCCTGCTCGGTAAGCCAGTTGCAGGCCCCCATTCGATGAGTTTCCTGTTCGTTTACCGCAAAATGCTTCACATAGCAATAAACGCCCTTTGACTGGCAGCCTTTTATTTCCGCTGCGCCCATTGTGCCTGTCAAATAGCTATCTTCAGAAAAATACTCAAAGTTTCTACCGCCAAATTGCGAGCGATGGATATTCACTCCAGGCGCATACCAGCCGCTGTAAGGGCGACCATCGGAGTTAACTGCGCCCCATAAGCCTTCTTCCCCTACGCATTTGCCCATTTCCTCGATTAAATCGACATTCCATGTTGCGGACATAACAACCTGTGAGGTATAAACATTGTTTCCTTTCCAAGTTGGATCAGTAAGCGAAATGAAATTACACCATCCCACAGGTCCGTCGGATTCGAGTGTCTGAGGCTTGTTAATGTTATCGATCTTGTTAGTTTTAAATGCAGCGGTGTTATACATATTTAGCATGGAGTTGATAGAAACAGCATCTAGAATAACATCCCAACTCGCATTGTCATCGTAGTTTGCGTAGTAAGTCTGGGTTGCCGCGTCATATTGTAACACTCCCGCCAAATCCATTGTTGCAACCTTACCTTGTTTAGGCATTTCAGTAATACCGGCGGCGTTTGGATTATTATGCGTTAAGTCTGCAATTAAGTTGATAAACTCAGTTGTAACTTGTCTGTCGGCGTCCTGATACGCATCCGGTAGGATAGATAAGTCATTTCTGCTCATTTGGAAGTCCGCAATCATCGTATCCGAATTGAAAGCACTGTCTGCGCAATTGGTGTATCTGTTGACTACTCTTGTATTTGTTATGGGATCGTTTTCGTAAACAATGTCATCTTCGACACTAAACGGCACAGAAAACTTGCTTGTGTGTGCATCGCTGCACAACAAGAGCTCATAAGCACCACTTTCAATTATGTATCCTTCGTGACCGCTTTTTTTGCTGTAATCGTAAGAAGCGATATCATAAGGCGAAAACGTGATCGTGATTTTTTGGGAATTTGGCTTTTTATTTCCCGCTGCCTCTTCTGCATTAATTGCTTTTTCAGCGGTAGGGTACAGCATATCTGTTTTTGCATAACCGCACAAAACCACATAAGGTTTCTCTACACCATTTGCTGTATAAGGAAGTTTTGCATACATTTGAACTACTTCCTTGCCCTTATAAGAACCTGTATTAATTACATTGACTGTTACTGAGTAATTTCCATTCTTATTTATTTTAACACCATCTATGCTTTGACTATTTGTCAATTCCCATTTAAAAGTGGTGTAACTTAACCCATAACCGAATGGAAATGCAACGTTTTCTATATACCAATTATCGTTTCCGTTTTTTTCACGTTCCTGTGCAGCGCGCGTCTCATAATAACGATAACCGACATAAATTCCTTCTTCATAATTTACGTAGTTATACGCTGTGTTTTTGTTCGTTTCGGTGTTAAAATAGATGTCACCTTTTGATATTCCTCTTTCAGAAAAATTATTCCAAGTAGGATCTTTTTTAAAATCATAGGGCCATGTGTTGGTTGTATGGCCTGAAGGAGTAACAGTACCGTCAAGTATTCTCCCCAAGGCCATAATCCCTGTTGAACCTGGTCCTCCAATCCAAATACAGGCATCTATTTTTCCGTCATATTCATTTAAAAAGCCTGTTTCCATTATGTTTAAAGTGTTGAGAACAACAATTACATGTTCAAAGTCAGATGCACAAACACTTTCAAGCAAGTCTCTTTCATTTGTATCTAAATCAAGATAATGCCTTGCGCCGTTGGCGCCTACCATAGGCAAATCAAAGCCTTCGCCGCCAACTCTTGAAAAAACGACAATGGCCGCGTCCGCATAATCTGCATAACTGTTCTTGACAGTGTTGGTATAACTGCTTTGTGGCGTTTCTCCAGTTCCAATAGTGACTGTATCGCCACTGTCTAAGTCGCCGGAATTACTTTCTCTACCGGGTCCCGATAGAGTGTTATCCTCGTAAAACGCTTTCAGTACTGGATTAAAAACAATCCCCTGTGATGTAAGACTTTCATAAAGCGTCTTTTTTGGAAGCGTAGCGTCGCCACCACCCGAGCCCGAGCCGCCATAAACGAGATTAACAGAGTTTTTGCCAAAGACGGACACTTGCGCAGATTTTTTCAAAGGCAAGGCGTTGTCGTTTTTCAACAAAATAAAGCCCTCTTCGGCAATCCTTTGCGTAATGCTTTGCGCTTGGGCATTAGCTTCATCCTTGCTTGAGGTGCTTTTTTCGTAATACACCACTGCATCCTCGGCATTTTCCGCCTTGTGCGCTATATCACCGCGTAATGCAATGCTGATTATACCGCTCCAATAAATGGCGACAGCATTGATTGCAATCATTAATACGCTGATAATAACCGTGAATATAAACCAAAAACGCGATGGTTTTTTTTCTAATAAGCGTTTAAAAATCATTAGCACTTCTCCTCAATTATCTGCCATCGAGATTATCGGTCAAGGGATAACCTTCGCCCCATTCAACTAGAGCGTCAGAATAAATTATTATGCAGTCTACCATAGGCGCAGAAGCCCTCATTGTGCCGCCCTCGCCCTTGTTTTCGTTGCTTACTATCAGTTTAATAACATTTTCACCTTCGTTAAGGGTTACTCTATTAGATACGATGTGCGTAGTAAATGGACGTTTTGTATCTGCCGAACCATCAGGAACATTGAGAAAATAAATATCGTCATACACCAAATTAGTGCCATTCACCTGAACGGTAAACTCTTTCCAATTAAGTATCAGATCCTGAAACTCTGCGCTGAGCCTCAGCGCCAGATGAGCAGTATCCGTACTCTCGGAGCAAGTCAAGTTGAACTCTATTGTAAGTCCGGGATTAAACAGCCAGCCAACATAATAGCCGTTGCTGGCATTCATTGAGTAATGATCAGGCTCTATCACATTAAGTCCAGACGCATCACCCGAATATCCTAGACCTTCCATTTCTTCAAGATATGTATACTCTGCTTCAAAGGTGTAAATTGAATACCAGCACGCATACAAAGTCATATCCTCATTTACTCTTTCATTTATGTCAAACCTGTTTGTAAGTTCTTGGTCGGTAAACCAATCGTAGAAAAAATAACCATCCCGATTGGCTTTAATTTTGCTTGGTTTTCTATTCTTGGTCATATAAATTGTGTCATACACTCCATTATCAGGAGCACCTTCATAATTCCAAAAATATGTTAACGTTATAATGTTATCGTCAATTTTTTTACCGCATTCATCACATATATTGTCATTATTCGCATCAATATGCTCATGAGCAGAAATCGGTTCCCCGCATTCATCGCATATATTGTCATTATCCGCATCGACATGCTCGTGAACAGAATTATTTACCTCTTCCCACTTTGCATAAACAGTAATGTCTTCCATTAGGGTAATATCAAAATCGAATTCATCATTTCCTTCGGCATCGGTAAACCAGCCGATAAACAAGTAGTTTTCTCTCGTGGGCGATTTCGGACGTGATGCATTACCGCCAATGTCTATATCAAGGTTAGATGAAGCCGAGCCGGGATAGTTATAATCAAAAATAACTGTTACTTGTCTTAGTTCCCATTTTGCATAAAATGTTACATTGGTAGAAATGGCTTGGCCAAAATCTGCTTCCTGTTGGAAATCTTTATCACTGTACCAGCCTAAAAAGGCGTACTTTGCTCTTTGAGGATCAGCAGGTTTTGTGGGATATTCGCCGTAAGAAACTTTTTGCGTCAGACTAGTAGCATTTTCATAGTTCAAATCAAAGGTAATGCTAAGCTGCGTCGTCGTAGAATTCGTGCAAGCTACGGTCAATGCTAATACAAAAAGCAGAAAAAACGATAAGAGCGTTGTTGCCATCTTTTTTTGTTTCATAGATTTCCTCACATTTATTTTGTCGTTTACATAGTCGCATACAAACATAATAATGCTTTTTCAAACAATATTTACACTTACTCCAAATATTTGACAATAACGGATAATGTTGGGATATTCTTTATCACAACGATATTTTACCGCGCATTAAAGAATAATCCCAACATATCCGCCTGCTTAATTGATTCTTTCTATTGTCTTAAAATCTTTATTGCTTGTTTCTTTTGTTAATCAGACTTCCTGCGTTTTAAGAATAGTACTCCGAGAGACAGCAATCCGGTAACGAGGATTCCGGTTCCGGTTAGCGAGCTTCCGCATCCGCTTACCGGTTCTGCATCTTTTCCAGCAGGACCGGCAGGACCGGCAGGACCAGCTGCGCCAGCATCGCCCTTGTCGCCCTTGTCACCTTTATCGCCCTTGTCGCCCTTGTCGCCCTTGTCGCCTTGCAGTTCGGATACCTCAATTACTTGTACCCAAGTTTCGTTATCTTCAGAATATTCAACAAATCCATCAACAATTCTGAAGAAGGGACCGCTAGGTTCAACAATTGGATCTCCGGTTACAACGAAAGTGACCGTGTAATTGTAAACAGTTGAACTGCTGCCTGGACGTGGACCCCATGGGAAGCCGCCGCCACCACCGCCGGATGATGCTTTTTTAGGTGTTATATTAAACGTAACACTATAAGTTCCCGGAACCGTAGGCGTACCCGAAATCAAGCCGTCGGTTTTTGAAAGTGTAAGCCCTTCGGGCAGTGCGCTTCCTTGAGCAAGTTCATATGTTATGGAAGTATAGGTATCATCAATCTTAATTACTTCTGATTCAATATAGCCTTCAAAAGCAGCGCCAACTTCTAAAGCGTTCAATTCAGTTTCGCTACCAATCGTAAAGCAAGGGGTCACAGTTAAATTGAAAGTAGCTTCTTTTGTAATCCAGTATCCGTTTACGAATTTAACCTTAAATGTGAACTCGCCTGCTTCGGTGGGAGTGCCTGTAACCGCACCGGCGTTAGAAATTGATAAGCCTTTGGGTAATGCGCCGCTAGTTACTGTGTAAGTACTAATAGAAGCATCTGCGCCTTCAAGCCCAATATTAGCTGTATAGGCCACCGCTTGTGCTCCATCAGCCAAGGTAGCATCCTTGAAGTTGTCAAGTTTAAGGCCGTTATTGGCGATATTGCTGTTTGCTTCCACAAACAGTGAACGCATTACTTGATATCGCAGCCAATACCAGCTGGTGTATGATTCTACCGTTACAGGAGAATCTTTTACTTGACCGTTTTCTCTAACATAGACTTTGTTATCAGTTACGTTATATACACCAGTAGGATAAAGTTGAACAAGGTTCCCTTTATCACCGGGAGTATATTCTTTGGATGCTCTCCAATCGCATAGGAACATCGTCCCGCCTGAGCGGAGACTCATGTCATGAGTGTAGAAGTCTTTCCAAGGATCGGCAGCGTCACAAATATTGAAGCCGTCGAAGCCCCATTCTTTTTCGGTCATACCAACAAGGAAATTGTAAGCTGAAGATGCGTGCATATCACCAATACAGTTATATGCAGTCATTACACCTTGTGCACCGCATTCTTGCATACAAATTTTGAATGCGGGTAGATACAGCTCACGGAAAGTTTGTTCAGAAAGGTATGTATGTAAGCTTTGTCTCATGTTCTCGCTTTCATTGAGAGCAAAGTGCTTGATGGTACAAATTACTCCTGTGGACTGAGTGCCCGCAAGCACGCTGCCTGCCATCCAGCCTGAGAAGAAACCGTCTTCTGACCAATACTCGTCGTTACGACCTGCAAACGGGCTACGGTGTAAGTCGCATGCCGGTGCATACCATGCCTCTTTTCCATCAAAGAGAGCAGTTTCGCCGATGCATATGCCTCTCTTCTTTGCAAGTTCCTTATTCCAAGTGCGGCTAGAAACAGAATTATAACCATAACTAATTTGGTTTGTGCCTCCCATTCTTATACTGGAGTCCACATATTCCGCCGCTCTCTTACCTACTGAATCAATGGCCGATGTCCTTCTGCCACCGTTAGTAACCCATTCTACCATCTCGTTGTAGGTCAGCTGGTTCATAAACTTGGTCCACATGTATGTGCCAATACCACCGTCATTGTACTCATACTTGATCATGTCAGCAAACCACAGCCAATCATCGCTTTCTTGAAGTTCAGAAAGATTGGCAGCTGGGTCTCTTTGTACCCAATTAATTGTTTGTTCTGTGCCGCCTTCAGGTGTGTATTTAGCCGTTGTAAGCGTTGCAAATTCTGCTGCGTCAATAGACCAAGCAAAACCGGCTTTATCTTCATTTGTTATTTCAGCAGGAATTGTTTCTACGTTATTTACTATCTTATAAAACTCTTGCCAATTTTCTCCGTTGTAATCAGCGAACTCAGAAATCATAGTGTAATATTCGTCGCTTCTTACGAGATCCCAGCCTTTTTCTTCGCCGCTAGGACCTGTGGTGGTTCCCGCAGCCTGAGGCCAAGTTCCTGCAAAATCTGCACGGGTTAGGATCGTCATTTTGCCTTCTTCAACCAGCGTTTTACCTGTCCCTGGATCATATCCGAGTGTGTTGTTTATGTCTTTTCCGGAGAACAAATTGTCGACGCTGTTTCCTGTGAAGTCATCGAGTTTAAGGAAATAATCTCTCGAAGGGCTAGCAAGATCAATCGTCATTTCAGCCGCATCGTCATTGCCATATTCATGGCTGTTTTTCATGAGACGGAGCTGGTATTTACCAGTGCTATCATGTAAGGGGTTGCCTTTTGAGTCGGCATCTGCGACTTTATCAAGCTCATAGCCTGTGTTGCCGTTTCCGTTAGCATCAAGGTAATCATACGAAGCAAGATCTTGAACGTTTACAGAAACAGTAACTACCTGCGATTTACCAGGCTGGATTATTCCAGTTTTTTCAAAGCCTACAAGTACGTGTTCCGCTTTAGAAACACCATTCTTGTAATATGGTGCGTGTCCGTAAATTTCCACTACGTCCTTGCCCGGTACCAAACCAACGTTGGTAACTTTTACCTTAACGGTTATTTCGCCGGTTTGGAAATTGATGCTTGAGCTTTCAGAAGCCAAAACTCTGGCCCATTCGCTAAGGTCTGAACTCACTACTTCCCATTCAAATGAGGTATAACTGAGCCCGTAACCGAAAGGATAGATAACCGAATCGTAATAAAAAGCTTCGCCGTCGATGCCGTAACCAGCTGCGGCATAATTGCCCAAAGCTACCTCTGTTGCGGCGGTTTCATAGTAACGGTATCCAGTGTAAATATCCTCTTCATACTGCACAGTAAATACGTGAGGAGTAATTTCACCTGTAGCGTGCGGTCTTCTCTTATAATATGGATATGTTTCATCATCGGCTTTAGAATACGCCTCTGATCTCTCATAATATATAGATCCTTCACCAACACGGAACGCTGATGTGATTCCCATATTCGAAACATCTGATTCGCTTTCTTGAGTTGCATTTCTGAAAATATTGTTAGTATTCCCGTCGTTGAACCAAGAAGGACGCCCTGAATGATCCCATGCCCAAAGGTCTACCGTTCTCCCAGAGGGGTTAACTGAGCCGTTTAAAACATAGCCTATTTGCTCATGTCCGTAATTTCCTAAACGCCCCGCGAGTAGAATGGCATCAATGCCAGGATCAATTTTAAGCGAGCCGATTTCGGTAGGTATATCGTTTTGAAGCAAAACAATGACTGTTTTAAAATTGTCTTTAGCATACTTAATAATTTCTTCATCTTTGTTTTGAAGTTGTAAACTGTGTTTGTATGCTACTGTCTCTTCTCCTACCTTTTTCATCGGAGAAAACCTGTGTACGAAATCTTTTCCGCTAGGAAGCTTGTAAGTATTGCCATAAGCATCCTTATTGTCTTCCGGTTCGACAAGGCTAGCTGTAGATCCGCCTTCTCCACCACCGCCACCAAAAGGACCAGGACTAAAGAAATCGCCTTTTGATTCAGCTTCTCCACTCATAATAATTACAGCTACATCGCTGGAACTATGTGCGCGCATATCGCTTGGAGTGTACTTGCTTACATCGGTTGAGGTCGTACTGTGTACCTTAAAGCCTCCAGCCTCTATACCGGAAATGTAAGAAGCTAAATCTTTTGTGCTGGTAGTAGAAAAAACAGTCAGCCATTCATCTCCACTAAGAGGCAAGGTACTATTCTCATTCTTTAAAAGTACCTGGCCTTCAGCAGCGATTTGCTCTGCAACCTTAATTGCATTGGCCTTGGCTTCTTCAGCACTTTTAGCAGAAGGACTCCATGTCCAGTCTTCGCCATAGAAATGGTGATTGTATACTGTCGCATATACGCTCCCCGCTCCTAGAAGCAAAAGAGAAAAACACAGAAATAAAGAAAAAATCCTTGTGCCTGCATGTCTAAGTAATCCACGTTTTGTTCTTCGCATTTTTTTTTGCTCCTCCTTAAATTAATAATATATATATCTAATCGCACAAAAAAACGATTATGATATCTATTTCATAAAATACCACTATATAAAATGCCACTGCATAATTATTTCTTTAAAATAATTATAGAATGTAATTAAGTATGAGACAATATCCAAACGACATACAGGTTATTGAGTTGACAAACGGTAGTTTGTATTGACGAAAAGGAGTGTTTTAGTGATAAATCGCATAGTGTAAAGATGGATTACGTAAATAATTATAAAATATAATAATGTATATGCTAATAAACGTAATATCTTGATTTGCGCCGATGCTTTATCAATACGCTACCATCACCTTGAAATCTAAGACAAAACAGTAAAATCACAAAATTACCAAGTATAAAAAAAGCATTCCGCTATGCAAAAAGCATTCCAAAATACTTATTGTTTAATAAGCAGCGTGTAGCTATTATAAATACGGTTGTTTCTTTAACCGATTATTGATACTCCTTTTGAATTAACATATTCAAGAAATTTCTCTTTAACTATTTTTTTTCTGTCACGCGCCAGAGGTAACTTCTTTTGCGAATTAAGAATAATTGCATTTGTTTCAAAACGTCTTATACAATCAAGATTAACAATATAACCTTTGTGAATTCGCAAAAAATTATATGGGCTTAATTTTTGTTCAATAATTGTCATTCTTGAACGTACAACAATACAACTCCCATCAACCATATGTAAATGCTGATCATTTCTGAAGCACTCAATATACTCTATAAGATTAACATTAACTTTTTCTATTGCATTTCTGCTCTTTATCTCAATGTATGACGCCCCGCTTAATCCAGCGGTTTTTTTCTTAATGTAACGCTCAATCGTCGATGCGGTATCATCCAAAAAATTTTCTTTTCGTATATATCCAAAAGGATTGATTTCCAATGCTTCAAATACCTTGCTCGAATCGTTTGAGACAAAAATTATTTCACAATCTTTTTTACAAGAAACAAGTTCTCTCCCAAACAGAATGCCGTTTTTTTCAGGCATGTGAATATCCAAAAAAAACAAGTCATACTCGTTATATTTAGGTAACTCCTTTAAAGCCTTTTGATGAAAATAACAGTCTATATTGGCATTTATATTGTTTTTTTCAAACACTGATTTAATTGCTGCTCCAATAATGTTCAACGCGCTCTTCTCGTCATCCACAACAGCTATGTTTAGGTTTTTCATTTGTTTCCCCCACCTGATTTATATTGCATATTGAGACAGCTCTCGAAAATGAATTTTTTGTTCAAAACATAACACTTGTAAAATCCATCATATTTTTTAATGATGTTGTTTATTATGGTGGTACCGTTTCCGCGCATATAGTCTTTCGCTTTGCTTGTTGTTTTAATCGGCAAAATAAATTCCTCATCTTCACGGTCTGTTTCGTTCTCTACATTGAATAATAGATAGTCCCCTTTTACAGTAAGTATAATCTTAATAACTGAGCCTTCTTTCCTGCATTTGCTTACTTCTTCAATGGCATTATCCATAGCATTGGCAATCAAACTCAACAGCGACTTTTTAGAAAAGGGCAATTCGGGCGGAATGCTGATTCTCGCATCAATATTTACACCTACTGTAGTCGCTTTTGAAATTTCTAAATTTAAAATAGAATCAATAACGGTATTGCCACTATCGACACTTGCAAACAGTTTCTTTGAGAAACTGCCTGTTACTTCATCAAAAAAGGCCTCTAATTCATCAAATTTCTTGCCTTTTAATAAAACACTCATATAAGCATATTGATTTTTTAAATCGTGTTTAATATGGCATAATTCATTCAATCTTTTTTCTGACACCATCAACTGTTGTTGAACAGACTGTTCCTTCATTTTGATGGTTTGTAGGGAAATATCCTTTGCTTTTTCAACACAAAGATAATATGTAATAAAATACGCAGCAACATTGATTATCAGTAAGCCAATAAGCAAAAACACAAAGTATTTTTCAAAAAATCGTATAGCCGCCAAATGAAAGTCTCTGTCAATATTCAGCGCCTGATATCCGATCATCAAACTAATAGTAATGGTTATAATTATCATATTAAGCGCCAAGTGGGGCCATGTTATTTCATAAGCCGTTATTGAGTACTTGTTAAAAATTACTGCACAAAGCGCGATAACAAGATAGGACACTATTTTAGCTATACCAACATTAAAACTTGGTATAAAACGAGCAATATAATGGCCTAAACTTGTCCCGAGGACACCCAATAATACCGCTAGCGAAATAACAACACAACTCATCAATATTCTTGCTTTGATAACAAGCTTGCTACGAAATAGAGCATATATTATTACCCCCGAAAAGAAAGTGTGAATGTAACCAAGTTGTATAAATTTCCAAAATGAAGCAAGTATGGTGTAAAACAGATTAAGGAAGACAAAAAGACATGTAAGCACGATTACTTCGATAACAATAACTAAAATTTGCTTTTTGTTTTTTGTTATTCTTCTTCCAAGCAGAATAACCGTCGCAAATGAAATGCACAGCATTTGTACAACATATTCAAAATCAAAAATTATAGTAAAGAAAAAAATAATGATCTTTTTAATCGTTTCCATATTTCTCCTATATTAAAATATTAAAAACATCATAGACAAACTATATCTAAAAAGAGCTAATAAACCATTGAAATTAGTACAGTTGGATATTATAACTCCAAAGTGGACAAATGAAATAAATAAAAGTGAGCACAAGTATAATTAGTTTTTTTATTTTCAGCGTTTTCTAAAAAGCATCTTCAAATTATACAAACTGTACCATTATCGATTTTATTATATGCTAATATAAACTTTTTTTCAACAATAATTAGGTTTTCCAATAATGTTAATGTTTGTTTTAAGTGTATGCCTACCATATATAAAAAATCATGGTATGTTATATAGGCGTACCAAAAAACAAAATTGACGATTATGCGGTATTACAAGAATTTAAAAGCCCTCCATGATCGGAAGGGCTTTATCATCATCTTGGTGCGCCATCAGGGACTCGAACCCAGGACCCAATGATTAAGAGTCATTTGCTCTACCGACTGAGCTAATGGCGCATACAACTAGTATTTTACTTGAAATAATTGGTTTTGTAAATCATAATAATTCGATGAAAGCAAAAAATCGGCCAACTCTTGGAAGCGCACATATCAAATCAGGTACGCTTCTGCAATCCAAGAGAATCCCGATTTTCAGAAGCGGTCCTTCACACTATCGCAATCTCAATACCGAATCCGTTCTATTATGACAAGATTCATTTTTATCCCAAAGAAAAAGTTGCCCTTACAGGCAACTTGATTCTTTAGTTATCGCGATCTTACTTGACTTCGCCTTTAGCGGGACAAGCAAACAATTTTTCGAGAACATCGAAATAAGTCTGTGAAAGAACTGTCACACCGGCGAGATCGTCGAGCAATGTCGTTCCATTCAAGGAGCCACCGCGTCCGCCAACTGCCTGAAGATTAGCATCCCAGCCGTTCTCAAGCACGTAATCGCTGATCAAAGCGACTTGTTCGTACCATTCGAGCGATGCTTTTTCCGTAGCGCTTTTGGTCCAAACACCATCCGCAAAGGTGTAAGCTTGGCCTATGCCCTTCATCCCATACTCATCTCCAAGCTCCTGTTTCGTCTTGGCTTTCCAAGCAAAATCCGCTCCGGAAGGAGCCGCTTGCAGGGTGTCGATGACTAGTTCGCTAACTTTGCCTTTTGGGGAGACAACCATCGATGCGAAATAGATGTCAGTTTTGGTGGCGATCAAAGCTTGGAACTTGCCTTTTTTGGCTAGTTCGACAGCTGCCGCTGCCAATTCGATATAACCGCCGTCTTTAATGGTGACTCCGGCTACGTTATCGATTCTTTCATAATCTGGCGATTTGTCATCGGTGTTTTTCGTCACAGAATCATAGCCGTTCGCCAACCAAGCTGCTTCAATCAGGTCGGCTTGTTGGAACCATTCTTTTCTGTTATTGGTCGTCAACCAAGTCTGATACTCTTCCATTGTTGGGGTGTCGTCTGTTGCAGCGTACGTATAATAGTGCATTTTGTAATTGAAACCGAGATCGCGTTTCGACTCTGCATTAAATGCAAAGGAATAGGTTCCATCCGTTTCGGTCCGTTTTCCTTGGATACAATCGATCGTGAAATCCACGATTTCGCCCTTTTCAATCTTCACAGTCACCATGGTCACCATTGGCGCATTGGAATACACGGATGCTTCGAAAGCAGTGAATTCTCCGTCCACTTTGAATTCACTTGTCTTGCATCCAGTTAAAGCAAGGGATGCTATTAAAACTAGAAGTAATAAGCCAATCTTTTTCATTATTTCCTCCTAATAATGTTAATTGTTCTCTAGTTGTCTATTATAACCTGAATGAATGAATATTGCAACAAAATCATGACGGCAAAATCATTTTAACTCCATAAAAAACCCTCATCAGCGACGAGGGCATTTTACGATTGATATGTTTATTGTTTATTCTTGAAATATTCATCCAAATACGCCTGTAAAGCGACAACTTTTTCTTGTCTCAAGGGCTTGCATTGCTTAGGAACCGCGTTTTTTTCCAAAAGCGCCACAGCCATTTCTTGGCATCCCGCAAAACCGCAGGAACCGCAATTGACTCCCGGCAACATTTCTTCCACTTCTCGGACCGACAAATCCACTTCGACACCGAAATACTTTTCAACTAAAAAGATCAGCAATCCCAATACGAACCCTAATCCACCGAGTATGGCGGCCGCAATCAAGATTTGCATCTTAAATCAACCCTCCAAACCGTGAAAAAATCATGGCAAGGATCGCTGCGATGATCATCGCGATCGGGATACCGCGGAAGGCTTTCGGCACCGGAGACAAACTGACACGTTCCCGGATGATGGCATAGATATACATGACAAAGAGGTAGCCAAAGGCGGTCGCCGTGGAATACACGAGCATTTCGACAAAGGTGAAGCCTTCGTTGATGTTTGTGAGAGCGACTCCTAAAACCGCGCAGTTCGTGGTGATAAGCGGGAGATAGATTCCCAAGGCTTTGTAGAGAGCTGGAGAAAATCGTTTGATGATGGTTTCAATCATCTGAACCAAAGCCGCGATTACCAGAATAAAGAAGATCGTCCGCATGAACTCGAGATGCAAGGGATACATCAGATAATTGTAGATCGCGAAGGTGACGATGCTGGCCAAGACGATGACGACTATGACCGCAAGCCCCATTCCGAACGCTGAACTCCGTTTTTGCCCGACCCCGATGAAAGAACAAATCCCCAAGAACTGGTTGAGAAGCACGTTTTGAATGAAAAAGGCGGTAAAGGCGATGACAAGTAACGATTGACCGGACATTATTGTTTTCCTCCCCTATCCGCTTTTGCGGTTTTTTTCGCATTGATCCAGTTTTGGATCGCCGCTACGGCCGCTAGGAGAAATCCCATAGTGATGAAGGCCCCTTCCGGCCTTAGAAACATCCCGATCGGTTCGATTCCCAGAAAATCATAAAGGCCAGTGAGATCGAAAACAGCCGCTTTCCAAATCGTGATCTTCCCGGCGCCCAATACTTCTCTCAACAAACTGATGATCATGATTGCCAAGGTAAAGCCAATCGCCATCCCCGCGCCATCGACAATCGCTTCGCCGGGCTTGTGATCGCCGGCATAAGCTTCGGCGCGGCCGAAGATGATACAGTTGACCACGATCAAGGGAATGAAGATTCCCAACGATTGGAATAGTTCCGGCAAGAAGGCTTTCATCAGCATCTCCACAATCACGACAAGCGATGCGATCAAGACGATGTATACCGGAATCCGCACCGGCATGACCAGTTCCCTCAACTTCGGGCGAAAAGTCACGAGCGACACGAGCAAATTGGATAAGACCAAAACAAAGAAGACCGCAAACCCCATCCCGATGGCGTTTTCGACCTTGGTCGTCACGGCCAATGCCGGACACAGTCCCAAAACCTGAACCAACAACGGATTTTCCTTGACGAAACCTTTAAGAAAATTTTCCTTGACGGTCATCTCATTCACCCCCCAAATCAGCAGCTGCCCGCTGGGCAACGAGTCGGAAACAGTCTTTGACGCCTTTTCCGGTCACCGGAGCCGAAACTCCGCCGACGGCATCATAATCGATGACGGCATCGGCAATCGGGATGTTGTCAGCCAAATTGAGCGTGGCACCGATCATCGTGAGCCCGATGCCTTCAGTGCCGCCGTTTGTCACGAAAGCATACCCGCGGAGTGTCAAATCTTCATCCACGGCAATCATCATTTCGACATTGGTTTTCCATCCCAAGGCGCTGACGTTGTAGACGGCGCTTTTGGCTTTGGTTGTTTTGTGTTCCAATAGGTATATTGCCTTGACACCGCCGGAACCTGCAACTTCTTCAACATCGAAAACATCGGCTATTTTTTGATTGAGGGCCAGTTCATCATCGAAAAACGCCTCTAGGGCTTCCATTTTTTTATTCAATTCATTTTGAGCGATCACCGGAGCGGTAATCGAGTTGACGAGGGCCAAGATCGAACCGCAGACAACGCCCAATACCAAGAGAACAATGGCAGAAGACAGAGCTTTTTTCATATTATTCGCCTCCGTTTTGAGCTTCGACGAAGCCATCCAATAATTGAAGCAGAGACCTAACGGCATTGGAGGAGACGGTTGCGCCCGCCACGCCATCGACATTGGGATCGCCGTCAGCCAAGTATTGATTGGCGAGATTGTTTTCGACTGCCGGGGCCGGGGCGCCGACATAATCACCATAACCACCGTGTTGCGCATAGGTTTCATGAGACAAGAATGATATCGACACTACGGTATCCAACGATTCGCTCAACACAATCGTCGCTTTGATTGCATTGGAAATATAGCCTTTAGTCCGCATGACCAAGGTTTTGGTATCGTTATCAAAACTTTCAAAGTAGGCTTGGGTATTGAGCGATCCGTCGCCTTGCGCCAGCGCTTTGACCGCTGTTTGGAAATCCTCTTCCAAATCAGTTCCGCCACCTACAAGTCCAACATAATCAAAACTGGGTGATAACAAAATCGCGGCTTCGGTATCATTATCGCCATAAAGGACATTGGCGATATAGGGCGAGGCGATGAAAGTCAAGGGGTCAAAGTTATAATCCAGACCTACGAGCGTCATGGCGACAGTGGGAATTTCGAAATCAAAATCCAGAGCATAGACCTCCCGAGCATAGAGCAAGGCTATTTCAAAACCCTTACTGGAGTAAGTTACTCCGGCAACGCTGTCGACTGAAAGCGCGAGATCGGCAAGATCTTTGGCATCGAATTAGCTGAAGAAAACATTTCTTAATTGAACATAATATCCCGGCGTCTCATTTTGGGCCAAAACCTCAATGCCGACACAGGCATCGGTTTCACTCGAAATGCCAACGGCAACCGTCATCACTTCTTTCCCACGGGTATCGATTACATAGACGACCCCTTTTTCCGTTGATCCCTGAAGAATTTTTAAGGCCTTGACTATCGAAGGGGTAAAATCACCGCGTCCGCCGGACAAGGGATACGTTTTTGCGACGGAGGCCGCCGTGAAGGGTGTCACGGTATCGGCCCCGGGAAACAAAGCGAGGTATCTTTCATATTCGGCTCCGGTGGCGTTTTCTTCAATATGTTCTTTGAGTTCATTTGTCATGAAACGGCTATAGACGCCGCCAAGCGCAAAAATAACCACAAAAACGGCAACGAGCGTCAGGGTCAATCCATGTTTCTCAAAGAAGGCTTTCATCAGAACCACCTCCCGATCAAGTTCGGTAATCGAATTAAGGCGGTATACATTGAACCGGCCTTCAAGATGGCGTAGACCATTAAAAGGACAAAAAGCAATATGAGGACGACCGCTTTGACTGCGGTTTGTTTTTTGAGCCCTTGGGCTCGCAAAACGGCTGTCCAATTATCAATGGGCAAAGTGAAGATGTTCAAGAAAACGATCGAGGTTGCCACGCCTTCCGGCAAGTCGCTGACATAGCGGAACAGCACGGTTAACACTCCCAAGAACAACGCAAACACCAATTTCCCGAGCGGATTTTTCGGAGTGGTCACCGGTTCGGTCGCCATGAAAACGGCCCCGAACATCAAGCCGCCGGAGAGGATGCTGTACAACGGGAACCAGATTCCGGCTTCGCCAGCGGCGATGCCGATGAACCATGAAATGACAAAAACAGTTCCCACATAGGCCAGCGGAGTGAACCACTTGATGACTTTCCGGGCAACGAGCCAAGCATAACTTATAAGAATTGCCAAGACACCGGTTTCCGCCAGTGCTCCCGGAATCATTCCGAGGAAGAAATTCCATAAAGTTCCATAAGGAGCCACCAGTTTGTCATAATCAAGTTCCTTGATCCGGGACAACAAGGTGAGCGGCGTGGCGCCGGCATAGGCATCGACGAGCACTTCCGAGGCATTGAAGACGCCTCCGGCGGCGTTAATAACACCGGTCAAGGTCACCGCAATCGTCAGATAGCCGATCAAGGCCGGATTGAAGATATTGTGCCCGAATCCGCCAAATAGCATTTTCGCAACGACTGTTCCCATGAAACATCCAAAGATCAAGACCCAGATCGGCGTATACAGCGGTAAAATCATCGCAAGCAAAACACCGGGAATCAGCGCATACGAGGTACTGAGTTTTTCCAAGATTCCTTTAAAACTTCTTGAATCGGGATCGATGATGTAAAAGACGATCCCTTCCATGACCGTGGACAAGAGACCGCCCAACATGATAAAGATGAGCGGATAGAGCATTTCCAAGAAGCCGATGTTGCCGTCAATCATCACTTGAATACCATTCTTGTACCAAGAAAACAAAATGACGGGTATAAGACCAATCATGAAATCACGCATGATGATGCCGGTCCCTTGATTAGGTTGATCCGATATTCTCAGAAACGGGGCTTTCCCGCTTGCAAACCTGGCCATTCTTCCTATGCTCCTTTCTTCAGAGAATCCCGGGCCTTGACTACGGCATCGGTGATTTCAATATGTGACGGACAGACATATGAACAAAGACCGCAGGCGATGCATTTGTCGGCTTGAAGTTGTATAAGTGCCGCCTTGTCTTTCATGTCGGCTGCCCGTTTGATTTCTGTTGGGGTAAGAAATGCCGGACAGGCATCCGCGCATTTCCCGCAACCCAAGCATTCGGGATGCAGTTTCTCTTTCGGCATTGGGATCACAACAACGGCTCCCAATGTTTCACTCACAACAAGATCGTCGATCAAGATTGCCCGACCGGTCATCGGACCACCGGCGATATACCAAGCATATTTCGGATCCAGTCCTTCACGGTATCCACCGCAAAGCTTAACGAGATCAGCCACTTTCGTCCCGAGCGGCACATAGAAGTTCTGCGGATTGGTTATGCCCTCGCCGGTGATGGTGATACTTCTGGCAATTAATGGAATATTGTTTTCAACCATATCCGCAAAAGCGATTGCCGTACCGGAGTTGTTTACGATGGCGCCCGCTTCCGAGGGGAGTTTAGAATAGGTTTTTCCGGTTATGGCTTCAGTTAAATATTTTTGCCAACCTGCCGGATAGACATCTTTAAAGGGGAATGCGGTAATTCCCGGATACTTTTCGAGATAAGGCTTGATTGCTTCTTCGACCGCCTGATTGTAGCCTTTATAGGCGATGACTCCCTTTTCGGCTCCGGCGGCTTTCATGAAGTAGTGTAGACCCTTCACCAATTTTTCCGGATGTCTGACCGACAAGAGATAATCACAAGTAAGATACGGTTCGCATTCAATGGCGTTGATGATAATCGTATCAATTGGGCATCCGGATTGATATTTGACATAGGTTGGAAAACCGGCTCCGCCGAGTCCGGCAAGGCCCGCATCGATCATTTTTTTGATCAGCGCATCTTTATCCAAGCCTTCTGGATCGATTTCCGGCTTGATAGAATCTGAGAGAGCTCCACTATGATCGTTTTCAATCTCCAATGCTTCGACCATGCGGCCGCAGGCATGCCAAACTTTCTTGATCGCCGTCACTTTCCCGGCGATGGAAGCGTGAATCGGCATGGCCCCTAAACCTTCACGATACGCGATGATATCGCCGATCTTGACGGAAGATCCTATTTCGACTGCCGGCTTCAAAGGGGCGCTACCTTGAAGCAGAGGAATAGCGACAACGGGAGGGTCCAAATAATCCTGTAAAAGTGCAGAGCAGGACATCGCCTTTTTCCCTTCGATTCGAATCCCTTTGATTCTTCGTAACAGCATCACATTGTTCCTCCCTTGATCATGGTGTTTTTTTTGTCTCTATTACCCCATGATATTATAACATTATTCATTAAATAAGCAACTCCGTTTTTAAATGGCAACATCATCTTTTCCTGCTATAATTATGGAATATGAATGCGGTGTTTCTCTTCCATGAGAAATCGCCATTTTCCAATCGGAAATAATAAATTTTACTAGTCCATGATCCATGGCTTCTGCCAAGTCAATTCAACATCGCCTCATTTAAAAAAGGACCGCCATTGTAATAAAAGGACGGTCATCATTGATTAATAGTTTCAAGAAAAATACGCTGCGACCAAATCGATCGCCGTTTTGATATCGGCTTGATCAACATCATAATGCGTGACGAAGCGGAAGCCGTTTTCGTATCCTAGTGTCTTGACTCCGTGTTTTGCCAAAAAGGCTTCCAACCCCAGTTTGCGTTCATCATCGATATCAAAGAAAACCATGTTGATGTCTCTTTGGCGCTCATCTATCATTAAACCCGGGATCTGGCGCAATAAAGATTCCATGTATCGGGCATTATCATGGTCGATTTTCAAACGAAGAGGCATTGTTTCGAGCGCGATTTTACCGCAAGCCGCCAAGATGCCGACCTGTCGCATGCCGCCGCCCATCAGCTTCCGTTTTAACCGGGCTTCCCGGATGAATTCAGTGCTTCCGACGAGTAGCGTCCCGATCGGAGCCCCAAGTCCCTTGGAAAGACATACACTGACGGAATCCGCTACTTCAGCGATCGCTTTGGCGTTCGTTTCCAAAGCTACCGCCGCATTGAAGATTCGCGCACCGTCCAAATGAATCTTCAAGCCTCCGGCTCTCGCAATCCTTGCCACGTCATGAAGATAATCCAGTGACAAAGCCCGGCCGCCGAAGGCGTTTTCCAGACACACCAGTCTTGTTCTGGTCGTTGAGATCGTCCGCTCCTTAATGACCTTGCCGAATTGATTCAAGTCCCACATCCCAACATCGCCTTGGAGCGTGAAAAGTTGTACTCCGGCAATGATGGCCGAAGCACCAGATTCGTGCTGGACGATATGGGAGTTTTGATCGAGAATGACCTCTTCTCCTTGAAGGCAATGGGTAAAGATTGCCAATTGGTTTGAAAATGTCCCCGAAGGTACAAACAGCGCTGCCTCTTTCCCAAGTTTGGCGGCGCACAACGCTTCGAGTCTGTTGGTTTCCGGATCGTCTTGGAAGACATCGTCGCCGACTTCGGCTTCCAAAATCGCTTCATACATCGCTTTGGTCGGTTTGGTCACCGTGTCGCTTCGAAGATCGATAATTCTCATATAGTGTTCCTTAAGATAATCTGTTTTTGGTATTCTTTCGAAACCCGAAGGATTGTCTCGAGGACTTCCTGATAGTAGGGCTTCAATTCTTCGTTTTTGCAGTTATCCATATTCTTGTTCACGACTTCATCTTCCCTTGTTTGATTGTAGACGATCATATCCTTTTTCATCTTGTAACCGGCGATCTTGCCGACAACTGCCATTCTTCTAGAAAAGAGCGCGAGAATTTGTTTGTCGATCACATCAATTTCTTCACGATATGATATCAGTTCTTCCATCAGAATCCCTCCTTGCCATATGCAATACGGATTATACCATAATAATCTCAAAAATGTAGCACGATGCCGGATTGCTCCAATGACAAAAAAATCTGATTGCTCAGATTTTTAGGTTGATTTAGCTTTCAAATACTTATTGATGGCGATGGCGGCTTTAGCTCCGTCATCGACTGCCTTGGCGATTTGTTTGAGCCCGCCGATGCAATCGCCGGCCGCAAATAAGCCGGGGATGTTCGTCATATAGTCTTCGTCCACGACAATGCTGTTGTTTTTAATAAATGCTCCCATTCGAAGAGCGAAATCGGTAGCCGAAGCGGTTCCCATCGCGATGAACAAAACATCGACCTCATGTTCGCCGGCGGTCGTTTCCACGGATTTAACCGTATCCTCGCCTTTGATTTCTATGATTTTCTCGGTGATCACCTGATGGCGTTTTGGCGTCTTTTCAAGCGGATCGCCATTGGTGAAGATCGTGATACTATCACTGAAATTTTCTAATACTTCGAGTTCCTCGATCATAAAATCACCTGTGCCGACGATGCCAATCTTCTTGTTTCGATAGAGAAAGCCGTCGCAGACGGCGCAAAAAGCGATGCCTTTTCCTATATAATCCAAGAAGCCCTTGACCTTCAATCCAGCCTTGTTGGCGCCGGTCGCAAGCAAAACAACACGTGCATCGTGGCCTTGAACATTAGTCCTGATTGTAAAACCTTCAAAAGTGTCGATCCCGATCGCTTCTTCAACCAAAACCGGGATCTCCAACCGCTTCGCCTGGGCAATTCCCCTTTCGAACAGGTCGGATCCCTTTATCGGTTCGACAATCCCATAATAGTTTTCGATATGGTCAGTGTTTGCGAGGGTCCCCATGTCTTTCATGAGGATGGCCACATCTAGTTTGAATCTTTTCAAGTAAATGGCGGCGGACACACCTGCGGGTCCGCCGCCGATGACGATTACATCACGCATCTCAAAGACCGAATGCCTTTAAAAGATCCTCTTTGCGCATCAGTCCGACGACCTGCTTGTCGACTTGGCCGTTCTTAAAAAGAATAATCGTGGGAATGGTGGATATCCGGAACTGATCGGCTAATTGACCTTCCTCATCAACATTGACCTTTCCGACTTTGACGACGCCCTTGAGGTCCTTGGCGATATCTTCGATGATCGGTCCCAGCATCATGCAGGGACGGCACCAAGCGGCCCAAAAATCGACGATTACCGGAACGCTGGAGTCGAGAACCTCGGTTTTGAAATTGGCATTAGTTATTTTTGTTGGCATATTTGTTTCCTCCGTATTTGTTTGTCGAATTTATTTTATCAAAAAATAATGACTAACTCCATCGATATGCTCAAAGTTGCCCGAGGTCTTTCTCGTCCAAACGGAATATGGTCCAGCCGTCCATCGGTTTCGCCCCCAGCGACAGATAAAATTGAGCTGCCGTTTGATTCCAGTCAAGGCAAGTCCACTCCATCCGTCCCACCTTTTCAATACTGGCCTGCCTGATCAAATAGGTGATCAATGCTTTTCCATAACCCTTGTGACGATGTTCCTCTTTGACGAACAAGTCTTCCAAATAGAGCCCTTTTTTGCCTTTGAATGTGGAAAAATTATAGTAATAGAGGGCAAAGCCGACCGGAATATCGTTTTCAAAAGCGATGATTGCCTTCGCATCATGGTTGACAAACAGAGATTCATGAATCTTATGTTCGGTGGCTTCAACCAAATGGGACAACTTTTCATAAGCGGCTATTTGCTTGATAAAATCGAGCACTAGACCGCTTTCGTCTTCCCTAGCAGGGCGAATCAGAAAATCAGCCATTGACAATACCTCATTTTCCCGTCCTGGTCAAAAGTTTTTTGTTGGCCAGGATCATCGTATAGTTGTAATAGACGAGATCGGCAAGATCCGCGAGGGGGATATTTGTCGTGTCAACGATCAAATCAAGTCCTTCGATCTGCTCATAGTTGAAGTCGATCCGATCCCGTTCGATTCTCTTTTTAATGTCCTCCTCGTTGTCCTTGCGTGAACGCATTCGCTCGATTCGACATTGTTCCTGAGTCTTGAAGTAGATGGCGACAATGTCGCAGACCGCAAGCGCAAGAAAGGATTTCAATCCTTGCGGTTCGAGAATAATCAGTTTGTCATCGCGAAGCTCGTTCAACGGTGTGCCATAAAGATAGCCGTTGTAAATTGCGGTTTCGGCAAAATATCCCTGAGCTTTTTTTTGCATAAAGTCCGTCTCAGTCAAAAAATGATAGTCGAAACTGTCGATCTCATTGACCCTCATGGGTCTGGTCGTACAGGTCACCACCCGGGAAATGGGATAACGATTGATCATGATTTTAGCGGTCTCGGTCTTGCCCGAAGCGCTGGGGCCGAGCAGTATCAGCATTGCTTAAATCCTCCATTATTATTTCAATTATATCACGGGCGCAGCTCACCTCAAACGTGTTCTTGAAAACAGATTAAAAATTCGGCGAAGATAATGTATAATACCGAGTGACGGGAAGTGTCTATATGAATATTGCCATTATCTACGAGGACGACCAAATCCTAATCGTCGACAAACCGGTCAATCTCTTGATCCATCCGGCTTCTAGGCTTAAACAGAAAGACCTCTTGTCGGCCATCGGTCATCATGAATACGGCGTCGTGACAAGGCTTGATTATCAGACTCAAGGTCTTGTTCTTTTAGGAAAAACCAAGAATTCCCTGTCTCTCCTTTCGATCTTCCAGCGTCATAACAAGATCAAAAAATACTACCAGGCGATCGTCAGCGGGTATTTTCCCGAAACTGAAGGGACTTATCGCTGTTATTTGTTAAAGGATGAAGAGAGCGCTCTTGTAAGAACGGCGAGTGAAAAGATCAAAGGCAGCCGGGAAACCATCACTAAATACCGAGTCATCGAAGAGAATCAGGAACTATCCCTAGTCGAAATCGAACTTGTCACCGGCAGATTTCACCAGATCAGGGCGGTGATGGCCCATTTTAACCATCCGCTTCTTGGCGATCCGCTTTATGGAAACAAGAGTCTAAATCGAAGATACAACCTCAACCACCAAGCCCTAGTGTCGATGCGGCTCGAGTTTTCCGATATCGAACGAGAACATCCCTTGGCCTACCTCGAAGGAAAAGTGTTTGAGAAAAACAATTTTCCTTTCCTAAACATAATGAAAAAACGATGAAACCCATCGTTTTTCCTTTTATAAATGGAACCTTTTCTTAATCTCATCCTTGATGGAGCGGGGAAAAAAGAAAATGATGAAAAGCAAAATGAAAATTGCCGCTCCGAATGCCGCTACCGCCGGCCAGATGACCTTGATAATGCCCGTCAAGGCGAGAATGATCGGGATCAACGAGAAAACCTTGATAGTGATCAAATAGAAAATATAATCGCGATAGTTGATTTTTCTAACCCAGATGATCACCGAGATCGCCAGGTTGCACGCAAGAAAAGCGAGCGGAGTGACATAGTCCAGTGCCCAACCACGGGTTTCCTCTACTCCATGAACGCGGTCAATGAGATTGAGGATCAACACAAGTCCCGTTGTTAAAAGAAAAAACTTGAAGGCGATATTCTGTTTCGAAAGAACCCCGTAACGAACAATCAGCCAAAAATAGAGTATCGAACCGATTGGGATCAGGCTCCAGATGTTCTCATTGTTTTTCCATGTCAACACATTGATAACGATGAGCGTCAGAATCGAGACAATCGTCAAAAAAAAGAGAACCTTCTTCGTCAGCGGTAGCACTTCCTGTCGCAAAGGCACGTATTCGGGATAGAGCTCTATGAAATCGGGATCGTTCTCTCCCTAAAGCGTCTGGTGGCACAAGGGACAATACTCTTGGTTCGTATTGATATCTACTTGGCATTTGTCGCAGTGTTTCATCAGTGTTCCTCCACAAAATTGTTTCTGATTTCCACTTTGATCCTTATGTTGCTGATTTATTCCTTGCTCCTTACTTGCCGAAACGGAGTTTAAGCATTTTTATAATTAATCACATTTAAATTATATCATAATCATCAATAAAAAAGTTTCTTACAGGGCTTTTCGAAAGCGTCATCCGACAAACTCAGCTTTTCCTAAAATACAAGGACATATATTGCATCCTCAGATTGAAAAGATATCTCCGGTCGAATATCCGGCCCCGATTGAATAGACGATTTCCATGATTACCAGAATAACGATTTATATTTCACATTGTTCTCTAAAAAAACAGATGCGGTAATTAATAATAGCCAAATTGATTGGTTTTTTGTTTGTAATACCATATAATTATGGCTGAGAGGTGAGACCATGAGAGCTTACGAAAGATTGATCAATTATGTCAAGTATGATACTGCTTCACTTCACGATCAAGAGACATACCCTTCAACGCCAACACAACTCGAGTTTGCCAGACTTTTAAAGCATGAATTGACCGCAATGGGCCTGGATCCAGTTCTCGACAATTTTGGCTATGTAATCTGCAAAATACCTGCCAACATCAAATACAAGGTTCCAACTGTGGCATTAATAGCGCATATGGACACGTCGCCGGATGCGAGCGGGAAAAATGTCAAACCGCGGATTATCTATGATTATGATGGCAAGGACATCGTCTTGAATCCGGAGTTGGGCATCATCCTCAGTCCGGAAGTTTTCCCTTCGTTAAAAACTCATATCAAAGAGGATTTGATCGTCACCGACGGCACAACGCTCCTTGGCGCTGACGACAAAGCAGGAATCGCCGAAATCATGACTCTCGCCGAATATATTCAAAACAATCCCGGCTTCAAACATGGGGAGATCGTCATCGTCTTTACTCCGGATGAGGAAGTCGGAAACGGAACCAAATTCCTTGATATAGAAGCTATCGGAGCGGACTTCGCCTATACTCTTGACGGGTCGGCTGCCGGAGAGATCGCCTATGAGAACTTCAACGCCGCTTCCGCGAAAATCACCATCAATGGCAAATCGGTCCATCCGGGAGACGCCAAAGGTAAAATGGTCAACTCGATCTTGCTCGCCTATGAGTTTGAGAACATGTTGCCAGCGTACATGAAACCGCAAACCACCGAAAAATATGAGGGGTTCAATCACCTTCACCATCTTGAGGGTAACGTTGAAAAGACGGTGGTGAATTACATCATCCGTAATCATGATTATCGTTTATTTGAAAAACAAAAGGCCGATTTTCTGGCTATTGCCCAATTCTTGAATCGCAAATATGGAGAAAACACGATTTTTATGGAAATCACGGATTCCTACTTTAATATGCGGGAAAAACTTGATGGCAAACAGGAAATCATCGATATCGCGATCGCCTCGATTAAAGAACTCGGGATCACGCCGATCGTCGAACCGATCAGGGGCGGAACCGATGGCGCAAGGCTGACCTATATGGGCCTGCCCTGTCCAAATCTGGGAACGGGCGGCTACAATTACCATGGACCTTATGAATATGCCTCGATCCAGGAAATGGATCAATGCGTGGAGATTATCAAAAAAATCATTGAGAAAATCACTATGATGAAAGCGAGCCGCTGACAGCGACTCGCTTTTTATTTGTGATATTTTTTTCCACTCATAATCATGAAAGCGCGGTAGAGCTGTTCAAAGAAAATCAGTCGCATCAGTTGATGGGGAAACGTCACCCGCGAGAAAGAAAGTTGTTTCTGCGCAAGCTGTTTTATTTCTTCTGCCAACCCATAAGAGCCGCCGATGATGAAAACCACTTTTCCGCGGTGATAGTTCTGAATATCGGCGATCAATGATGAAAACATTTCGCTCGATATTGTTTCTCCCTCGATCGCTAGAGCGATAGTATAAGCATCATCCGACAACTTGTCTTTAATTCGTTTTGCTTCCGCAACAAGAGCATTCCGGATTTCTGCAGGCGAAGGAACATCCGGTAATTTTTCCTCTTTAATTTCAATTACGTCAATTTTAGCATACGGGATCAGTCTTTTTTGATATTCGCTGATCCCTTCTTTTAGATATTTCTCCTTGATTGAGCCGATAGCGATGATCTGGATGTTTATCATTTTCTCTTTGCCCGCGGATGCGCGCTCAAATACACATCTCTCAATCTTTCCTTTGAAACCTTGGTATAAATTTGAGTCGTGGCTAAGCTTTTGTGACCAAGCAACTCTTGGACGGTTCTCAGATCGGCTCCGTTGTTGAGAAGATGAGTCGCAAAAGAATGGCGGAAAGCATGCGGTGACATTTTTTTGTTGGTCGCTTGACGGTCAAGTTCTTTGTCGAGGATATCCCTGACACCTCTGTCGGTCAGGCGACCGCCTTTGAAGTTCAGATACAAATCGGATTTATCGATAGAGCTTGTCCTGCTTCGAAACAACGGTCGAACTTCCTTTAGGTAAGTTTTGAGTTTTTCAATGGCAAGATCATGGACCGGTAGATACCGGTCTTTGTTTCCTTTGCCGTGAACGAGAATTGTCTTATTGAAGAAATCGATGTCGGTAATTTTAATGTTGGTGATTTCGGAAACCCTGAGACCGCATCCGTAAAGAAGTTCAAACATGGAGGCGTTGCGAATGCCGTTGGGGGTAGAAGTGTCAATCCTTCCTAAAAAATCAGCCATTTCTTCTTCATAGACAAATTTCGGAAGCGGTTTTTTGGCTTTTGGAGGTGTCAGATTCCAAAAGGGATTGTTATCGATCAGGTACTCATCGACCAGCAACTTGTACATGCTTCTGACGCTTGAAAGCTTTCGCTGGATCGATTTCGGATCATAATGCTCATGGAGCGTGCTGAGATAGAAACGAGCGATCCTGTCAGTTAACAGAAACAGACTGCCAAGATCCTCTTTCGCCAAAAAGGCGGTCAAGGTGCCAACATCATTCAAATAGGCTTTCACCGTATTCGGTGAATAGTTGCGTTCATTCGCGAGATAATCGCGAAACTTTTCAATAATTTCCTTATTGGTCAAGTAGATTCACCTCGATGAAACGGTTCAAGTTGTCAATGCTCCTACAAGAAATCAGGGCTTTGTTTTGCTTTTTATGAGGAATGTCCGCACTCGGACGCATGAGTCCAAAATTAACATTCATCGGTTGGAAGTTTTCCCGATCCGCATTAGCAAGGTATCTTGCCTGAGCACCAATCATCGTTTCTTCGGGAAAGACAAGCGTATCCGATCCACGAAAGAGACGAGCGGCATTGATGCCAGCGACCAAACCGGAGGCAATACTCTCGACATAACCCTCTACTCCAGAAATCTGGCCTGCTAGAAACAAATTATCCCGATTCTTCAACTGATAAGTTTCCCTAAGCAATGCCGGGGCGTTGACAAAAGTGTTGCGATGCATAACTCCATAACGGACGATATTCGCGTTGCCGAGTCCAGGAATCATTCTGATGATCCGCCTCTGTTCGGGGAAAGTCAAGCGGGTTTGAAACCCGACCAAATTGTAAAGACTAGCTGCCTTATTGTCCTGACGAAGTTGGACAATAGCATAGGCTTTGGGATAGCCCAGCCTTTGCAGACCCATTGGTTTTAGCGGTCCGTAGGCAAGTGTTTTATATCCTCTTTTGGCCATTTCCTCAATTGGCAAGCAGCCTTCGAAAACACGCATTTCATATTCTTTCAGCGGAACGCATTGAGCATTTACTAGTTCAGCGTGAAACCTGTCGTACTGTTCTTTGGAGAGCGGGCAATTGAGATACATCCCCTCGCCTTTGTCATAGCGGTTTTTAAAGTAGGCGATTTCCATATCGATTGAGTCGAAGGCAATGATCGGCGCAACAGCATCAAAGAAATAAAGAAATTCCCCGAATTCTTTTTCGAGGGCCTCATGAAATCTCGGGCTTGTCAGAGGCCCTGTGGCGATGATCGTTATGCCTGTTTCAGGGATGGCGAGCACCTCCTCGTGATGGACTTGAATATACGGATTATTTAAGACCTTAGTTGTCAGAATTTGAGAAAATAACTCTCTGTCGACGGCAAGCGCGGTGCCGGCTGGGATTCTTGTTTCATCGGCGGCTTTGATCACTTCCGATTCCAAAAGTCGCAACTCCGCCTTCAGCAAGCCGGCCGCATTATCCAAAGAGTCACTTCTCAGTGAGTTTGAACAAACGAGTTCAGCGAAAGTGTCCATCACGTGCGCAGGAGTCTTCTGATGAGGTTTCATCTCAAAGAGATCAACCTTGATATTTCTATTAGCAAGTTGGAGACTGGCTTCGACGCCGGCGAGTCCAGCACCAATGACATTGATTTTTCCTTCCACCGGATCACACCTCTGTTATCTAAATTATACCATATCGCTCCGGCAAGAATCGTCCAATATTTACAAAGATTCCAGTCTTCAGGTTCAAACAAAAAAGCTCCTAATCATCAGGAGCTTGATTTTTTTGAAGAAGATTTTTGATCAATCTGTCGATTTTCTGGGCAGTATCATCAGAGATATTATGCTCGATGCCGCAAGCTTCCTTGTTTGCGATGTTTTCCTCAACTCCGAGAACTTCGATCAAAAAACGTTTCAATATCTGGTGTTTATTCTGTACAGCTTTTGCGGCTTTGAAGCCAGTCTCCGTCAAAAATACACCGCCGTAGGGTTCTTTAATTAACAACTTCTTTTCCGCAAGTGTATTCACCGCTCGGTTAACGCTGGCACGGGAAACGTGCAAACGTTTGGCGATAGCGATCGAACGCACATTCTTGCCGCCAAGAACGTAGATTGCCTCAAGATAGTCTTCAAGAGATTCGCTGAAGCGGTTAGTTTCGTTGATTGGGATCATCTTCTTTCTTTTGATCAATGTTTGAGAGAAACTCATCTTTTTTGGGTAAGTTACAATCGTCTCTTACTGGACAGGATCCGCAACTGCCATTGATCAACCCACGTTTTGAGATATACTTGCGAATAAAGAGGATGACGATAATGACAGCGACGATGCCCAAGGCAATCGACAAAACGACACCTGGCTCAAGCGAGCCTATCTGATATATTAGTAGAGCAACGAGGTAAGCGACAACAAATTCGTACACGATTGCAAAAGCGGCCCACTTCCAAGAGTTAAACTCCTTTTTCATGGCGGCGATAGCTGCGATGCATGGAGTCGACAGAAGTGCAAAAACCATGAATGCATATGCTTGAACCGGAGAAAAAGCCAGACGAATCGGTTCGTAGAGAAGCGAACCATTATCTATCACATTGCCAGCTACATCGTAAAGAATACCGAGCGTGCCGACAACCGATTCCTTGGCAACAAAACCTGTCAGCATCGCGACAGTCGCCTGCCAATCGGGGAAGCCGATTGGCCGGAATAAGGGCAACAGAAACTTCCCAATGATACCGAGAATGCTATTTTCGATTTCTTCATCGGCCAACAGCCTGAAAGTCCCGTCAACAAAACCAAAGTAACTCAAGAACCAAATGATGATGAAAGCGCCTAGAAGTATCGTTCCCGCCTTTAACAAGAAGCCTTTGACCCTTTCCCAGGTATGCAAAAAAGTGTTTTTGAGTGTTGGCATCCGGTATTCCGGTAACTCCATGATGTAGTTCGCGCTCGCGCCTTTTAAAATCGTCTTTTTAAAAATAATAGCTGACAAAACGGCAACGACGATTCCGAGAATATACATCGAGAATACCACTATGTAACTGGCAGAAAAAAACAGTGCACCGGCAAACACACCATATATCGGTGCTTTTGCGCCACATGACATGAACGGGATGACCATCATTGTCATCTTACGATCCTCATCCTTGTCAAGTGTTCTCGTTGCGGCCATCGCCGGCACGCTACAACCAAAACCGATCATCATCGGGATGAATGATTTTCCGGAAAGACCGAATTTTTTCAGTAGACGATCCATAATGAAAGCTGCTCTGGCCATATACCCAGAATCCTCAAGAATGGCCATGAAAAAGAAGAGAATCGCAAGTTGCGGCAAAAAACCGATCACGGCTGCCAAGCCGCCAAAGACGCCGTTATTGATTAGACTTGAAGCCCAGGGCTTCATTCCCAGATTCGCGGTCAATCCTTCGATGAGCGAGAACAACCACTCGATCCCCTTGACGAACCAAGTGGTGATCCAAGTTCCAAGAGGCCCGAAAGCCAAATAAAAAACCAGAAACATAATGATGCCAAAGAGGGGGAGCCCTAACCACTTGTGGGTCATAATCTTGTCGATTTTCTCAGTGCTTGAAACAGCATCCAACCTGTTTTTTGTCAGTATTTTCTTACAGACCTTAAGAATCGTCTCGTACCTGCTGTTGGGAAGGACCATATCAAAGTCGATGCTGCCATGCCTTTTGACTTCCTGTTGGTAGGTCTCAATTAACCTGGTTTTGGTTTCGGATGTCAATTTCAAAGATTCAAGGGCCTTAAGCCCATCTTCAAAAAATCTGATCGCTAAAAAGCGGTCGCCTAATAACTTAGTGAATTTCTGGATGCTCGTTTCAATGATTTCTTCATAACGATGCTCGCGCTTCTGTTTTGAATAGTCATAACCGGAAAGAAACCTGAGCAGATCGTCGATCCCAGTTTTCTTGCTGGCGGTGATCGGAATTACCGGCACACCCAGTTCTTTCTCGAGGACTCCGACATCAATCCGCTCAAGTTTTTTGGCCACGATATCCATGCAGTTAAGTGCAATCACGATCGGAATATCCGAATCAAGCAATTGATACGTCAAATAAAGATTTCGTTCGAGACTTGAGGCATCGACAATATTGATGATGAGATCCATTTTCTTATCAATCACAAATCGAGCCGCTATCTCTTCTTCTAAAGATATGGTCGAAAGCGAATAGATTCCCGGCAGATCGACCACTTCTGCCTCAAAATCTTGATACTTCATTTTACCCGATTTCTTCTCAACCGTTACTCCTGGCCAATTCCCTACGAATTGGTTTGAACCAGTGAGTTCGTTGAACAAAGTCGTCTTTCCGCTATTGGGATTCCCGACGAGAGCGATTTTTATCATTTGTTTGCCTCGCCAAGTTTCTCGACTTCAATCATCTGGGCTTCCGCTTTCCTGAGCGTTAACAAATAGCCTCTGACAAAAATTTCCATCGGATCGCCGAGAGGCGCCATCTTTTTTACCAATATCTCGGTATTGGTAGTGAGTCCCATGTCGATGATTCGTTTTCTGAGATTGTTTACGTAAATATTTTTAATTCGACATCTTTCGCCTGGTAAAACATCCTTTAAAGTCATGTTCTTCCTCCTTTGTTAGCTTAGGCTAACATTTAAGGTAAAAAATATAAGGTATTTGTTAGCCTTGCATAACATTATATAACCACAATTTCCGGATGTCAAGATAATTTCAAAAAAAGATGACGCCATGGCGTTCATCTCTTTTCAAGTTCAATTAATTGATGTTTGATTGCCGTCCCTCCGGCATACCCACCGATCGTTCCGTCGCTGCGAACGACACGGTGGCATGGAATTATCAATGGCAGAGGATTATGCTTGCAAGCCATAGCGGTGGCTCGCCATGACAGGGGAAAACCGGTTTTGATTGCCAATTCTTTATAAGTTATCAATTGTCCATAGCCAATCTCAAGCAAAGCCCGCAAAACTTGCAATTGAAAGCCACGTGCGTTCAATCGGTAAGGAATGGAAAATACGGTTATCTCTCGGTTAAGATATTGGTCGATTTCTTTGACCGCCATATTGACACAAACAGGAAACAAAGCCGATGTCTGGGGTCGGTCAGTAAATGACAGTTTGATGATTTGACCCCGATTGACTTCAAACGCCATTTTCCTCAATCGTGTGAGCACGATGTATTCTTTCATTCTTTCTTTTCCACTTTTTTGGTGGCGATGATATCAATGCCGGTATCACAGATATTTTTGACGATCACGTCACCGATCATAATCGGAGCATTAACACTTAGATCCTTCATAACCCGCATACAGGCGCTGATTTTATCCTTGGGAATGTCGGCACTCGTCTTGACAGACACCATAGAGAGGTCGCCACCAACTACTGGGAGAATCGAAGTGATCGTCCGCTTGGGATTCGTGATTTCCTTTTTGGCATACTCAACGCCTCTTTGGCAACTATAGTTTTCGATGCTTTTGATTTCGCCGTCTTCGACGACGACTTCCATCTGGCAGCCCATAGGGCAGTTGATACAGATAATTTGTTGCTTGTATCGCATCTACATCAATCCTCCTCGAGTGAAATCACGATCTTCTCCAGGTTTGGTCTGTCAACGATCCATTTGTTTGGAAGGAGAACTTGTTCCATTTCTCCGGGAGTCAGTATCCGCCTTGACTTATGATATAATCTTTCCCCATCAAACCAAACCGATACAAAACGGTCCTTGTAAACGTTGTCAACCCGGAATCTAACGACCGTCAGGTTATTCTCGGAATCATCGTTGATCCAAGAAGGAACGGTATACCTGACGCCGCTACCTGCCATAACGGCATATTTACGATTGTTCCTATCCATGTTTTTCACATGATTTGCGGCATGTTTGCCTGCCATGGCTGCTTCTTCACTGACATAATCGACCAAATCATGGACATGCAGGACATTGCCGCAAGCATAGATGCCCGGTATGGAAGTTTCAAGGTGGCTGTCGACCAGAGGCCCCTGGGTCTTGGGGTTGATCTCGACACCGGCTTTTATTGACAATTCATTCTCGGGAATCAAACCGACAGACAATAACAGAGTATCGCAAGCGACAATTTCCTCGGTTTCCCTGATGGGCTTTAAATCCTTGTTGACCTCGGCGATCGTAACGGCTTCAATCCGGTCCTTCCCATGGATTTTCGTCACCGTGTGACTCAACCGGAGCGGAATGTCATAATCATTGAGGCATTGGACAATATTGCGTTTCAACCCTCCGGAATACGGAAGGATTTCGCATACCATTTTGACGTGCGCACCTTCCAATGTCAGCCTCCTTGCCATGATCAAACCGATATCACCGGAGCCAAGGATGACAATCTCTCTGCCGGGCAGATAGCCGTCGATATTGACATATTTTTGGGCTGTGCCGGCAGAATAGATTCCCGCTGGTCGATGCCCTGGAATGTTCAAAGCACCCCGGGGACGTTCCCTGCAGCCCATCGCCAAAACAATGGCTTTAGCTTTGATATCAATGATACCGTCTTTCTCATTTATGGCAATCACGCGTTTATCGCTTGTGACATCGATCACCATGGTCTCGAGTCGATAGTCGATACCGAGTTCGATGACTTTGTCGATGTCCCGGCTGGCATATTCCGGGCCCGTCAATTCTTCCTTGAACCGATGCAGACCGAAACCGTTATGGATACATTGATTGAGGATGCCGCCGAGAGCATTCTCGCGTTCAAGAATAACAATATCCTTTATGCCCGACTCCGCCGCGCTGATGGCTGCGGCCAATCCCGCCGGCCCGCCGCCTATGATCACAATCTCCTTGTTATCCATGAGCCCTCCTTAAAGCAACTCCTTGTCAAGACCGATCAAATATGTTGATTTTTCGCTGGATTTGACTATTTCCCGCAAATCCTTTCCAAGTTCTTTTGCCAGAATTTCAACGATTCTCGGCGAACAAAACCCGCCTTGGCAGCGGCCGCTTCCGGCTCTGGTCCGCCGCTTGACTCCATCAACGGTTCTCGCTCCCAATGGTCTTCTGATCGAATCGAGAATCTCCGCAAGCGTGACAAGTTCGCAGCGACAGATGACCTTGCCATAGTTTTTGTCCTTTTGAAATAATTCTTTCTTGCCCTCAATGGAGAGTGATTCGAAATGGACGGCTTTGTCTCGACTAGAGACATAACCTTCACGAAATTTCGCCTTTAAACTTCTACTAACCTGCTCGGCGATTTCGATCGCGATCGCCGGCGCCGCAGTCAAACCCGGAGATTCGATGCCCAAAGCATTGAAGAACCCGGGAACATCTTTTGCTTCACCGATAACAAAATCCCCATTTTTTTCACTAGCTCTGAGTCCAGCGAAACCGGTGATGAGGTAGGGAAGCGGGATGTTTGCCACGCTGATTTTCGCCTTCGCGATAATGTCCTTAATACCTTCTGCCGAAGTTGAAGTATCATTCTTGTCATCGATATCTTCGGAGTTTGGCCCAATCAATAGATTACCTTCGGCGGTTGGGGTGACGAGCACGCCCTTGCCTTTTTCCGTCGGAAGTTGAAAGAGAGTCGACTTCACATAATTGCCGACCTGTTTGTCAAAAAGGCAATATTCGCCTTTCCGGGGCCGTATCGAATAGCGATATTCGCTGAGCAAGTTATTGATGTCGTCAGCGTAAACACCTGCCGCATTAATGACAATACGGGAGTAAAACTGCCCACGGTTAGTCGTGATTTGGAATTGACAGTCCTTTTTTTCAATATTCTCGACTTTGGTACCAAAATGGAAATTGACCCCGTTTAAGGCTGCGACCTCCGCAGCTGCCAAGGTCAATTCGAACGGATCAACTATTCCGCTAGATGGGGCATAGAGCGCCTGATACACATTGTTGCTGACATTCGGTTCCATTTCCAGTACCTGTTCGCGCTCAAGGATCTTGAGTCCGACAACTCCGTTTTTCCGCCCTTGTTCAAGAAGTGCTCTAAGAGTCTCACTCTCAGAGGGAGAAAAAGCCAACACCAAAGAACCGTTATGTTTGAAAGTGACAGCCAATTCTTTACACAGCGGTTCCATCAATCTGTTGCCGATGACATTGTATTTTGCTTTGAGGCTTCCAAACTTGGCATCGTAACCGCTGTGAACGATCCCCGAGTTTGCTTTGGAAGTACCTTCGCAGACGTCAAGATTCATCTCCAACACAGCGATATCAAGTTGATATTTTGCCAGTTCTCTGGCAATGTTGGTGCCAATTACGCCGGCGCCGATGATGATCACATCGTAAGTCATATGGTGCTCCTGTCCGAGAGACAGACTGTCTCCTTGAAAAAAGATCTCAATTTGATCAAATACTCATCCTCGTTGTATCTTGCGGAATCCGTATGGCGAGCATGGTTTCCAGCAATATAGATTGCTTTTTTGCCTTTACAAGATTCGTATAGCTTTTTTGAATGTTCGGGCGGGATAACCTCATCTTCTTCGCCGTGGACAAACAGCATCGGGCAATTAGGTTCAACGACGTTTTTGATTGGTGAAATATCCTTCAACCAGACACCGGTCCTGATTTTAAAAAATAAGTTAGTAAAGAAAACAAACGGCTGTGGCATCAAACCAATCGCCTTTTTTACTTGATAAAGCATCAACTCTGTCAAATCAAAAAAAGTACAGTCGGTAATGACGAAATGAATCCGCTTGTCGATTGCCTGTTCGAGAATGACTGCGGCCCCACCCATTGATTCTCCATAAGTTCCGATGATGATGTCCTTTCCGTAACGTTCGATGATAGCGGACACGAGATCATAGACATCATCCTTCTCATAGTAGCCCATACTACAAAAAGTACCACCGGACTGCCCATGGAAACGTTCATCAAACATAACGACATTGAATCCGAGTGCGAGCATCATCTTAGCGTATTTGACAACACCGTGATGGGTATAGCCATACCCGTGGGCAAGAACAACGAAACGGTTGCTTTCTAACTCGGGTTTGACTTGATATACTGCCAAATCATATCCATGCCTGGATTTGATCGTATATTTTTTGACATTCCAATTATCATAAATATCCATCAGTCCCGGACTGCGTTCCTGTTCTCTTCTTCTAGTATATTCGAGATCTCCATGAGCAGGATGGAAAAGCCGATACGCACCGATATAGCCGACAATGGCGACAAACAACAATATCAAAACCAAAACCATAATCAGAACATATCCATACCAACTCATGTCAACGTTCTTCCTTTCCTGATGTTGATTTCATTGTATCATAAAAATGCGGGAATCAAATCGCAAACCACAATAGTGGTCAGATAAATCATGTTGTCGTCTCGCCTTGTTCCTCCGACAAGAGTGCAGCTGGCTTATGCTTTTTTGGCTTCAATTTTTCTAGATTTCTCATTAAGAAAAGCGCCCCGAAAAATAGAAAAACGCCTTTGAAAACATCAGACAAGTTCAATGACCACCAGATACCTTCCTCATTAAGACTTGACATTAACAGATATGCAAGCGGAATCCTGATCAGATTGCCAAAAATTCCAACCGCAGAAGGAATCTCGGTTCTGCCGATACCGTTGAAAAAGCCGGCACCAATCGTTTCCATCATCATGAAAACCTGGGCAAAACTGATAATCTTGAGATATCGGACACCATATCCTTGGGTGATTGGATCATCGACAAAAAGTCCCATAAATGCTTGCGCAAGAAACAAAAGCATCAAGGCGATCATCCCTGAATACGGTATTAAAAGCCCTGACATTGCGCCAACGCCCCGCCGTACCCGTGAGAATTGCTTGGCGCCAAAGTTTTGACCGATGTAGACTGTGAGAGCAGTTTGGAAGCCGCCGCCGATCATCCATGTGAGTTGCTCAACTTGAGTGCCAATCCTCTGGGCAGCCATGACGTATTCGCCAAAGCCGAACACCAACCTAGCGATGTAGATCGAGATCATCGTGAAAATCATGCTCTGAATACCTGCGGGAAAACCGATCCTAACAATTTCCTTGATGACAACAGGCTTGAGCTCCTTTATGTGAAAATGAAAGAGTTTTTCTTTTGATTTGAGAAAAACAAACAAGAAAGCGAGCATTGTGAGCATTTGGGCGATTACAGTCGCAATCGCCGCGCCCAGAACTCCAAGTTTCATACCCAAAATCATGATCGGGTCCAAAATCATATTGGCGCAAAGTCCGATAATCGTAATCAGAAAGTTGGTCTTGGTCTTTCCGATCCCTTCGTTGATTGCCATGAAGCCGCTCGTGACGAATTGAAAAACTAAAAGTCCGCCGACAACGGCGAGATATTCCGTAGCATAATTGACGACAGCGATCGATGAAATCGCAAAAATGGCAATGAGCGGCTTTTTGAGGATGAAGACTAACAACGAGATAATAACCCCAATTCCCAATTGCCAAAGTATCCCGTTCAAGGCATAACGTTCAAGTGCTTGATAATCTTTTGCGCCTGCGGCGTGAGAGACTTTGACACTAGTGCCAATCCTTCCGATCAAGATTACCCCAAAAGCAAACCAGACGATATACCCAGCTGTTCCGATTGCAGAAATCGCCTCATGTTCAATAAGACCGATTTCATCAACGCGGCCGACCCAAAACATATCGGTTAAATTGTAAGCCATCTGAGAAATTGATGAAAGCAGGACCGGTAATGCGATCAGAAACAGTTTCTTGAAAATCGATCCTTCCGTAAGATCAAAAATCTTGGCCAAAATATCACCTCAAGCGTTGGCTATTATATCATATAGTTCACCGCTATCGATATCAAAAAAAAGAAACTTCAGCGGAGAAGTTTCTGATTTTGATTGGAAAATCATTCGCTGTCAGCTTCAAGAAAATAGGTTGCCTCCATATCTGCCGTCGATAAAGCCAAAGCAAGCGGAAACATTTGGAACGCCTTACCGACGTTGTTTATATCTTCTGTGTTGGAAAACCCCATATGATATCTGATTGCAAATGCCTCTTCACGGGTCAGTTTCATGAAGCCGGAAATGATGTACACCGATTTTTCACCGTGGCCATAAGGCAGTTTATCCTGATAATCAAAAGCCAGGACTTGAGACCACTTGCCCTGGCTATCCTTGACATTCCGAAAAGATTTCTGGTAGACATTGATCTTGCACAGATCGTGAAGCAAGGCAACGATCGCGATTGTCTCTTCGCTGGGATTTAACTGGAAGGTGTTTTTGACGATGTCTCGCGAAAGATAATCCTTGAGACAGCGATAGACGTTGAGCGAATGTTCCAAAAGCCCCCCGGGACGAGCGAGGTGATATCTTGTCGAAGCCGGGGCTTCAAAAAAGTCGGATTGATCCGAAAGCAGATACTTCAAAAGTTCATTGGCGCCCTGGCGGGTGATCTTTTCATTATAAATATCGATAAACTGTTGTTTAAGAGTCATGACATCATACCAATTCACAAACAGTAGCGGTGCAAGTCACATCATAATTCTTGCCCTGGTACTCGATTGGAATCTGGACCTCCATGATCTCTTTGATCTCATAATCAGCATTGGCGCTTAGATCTCTCACATAATAGCCTTTTTGCAGGTCATTCTGCTCAATGGATCCATAGAAGACAAAGAGATCGTCTTCATCATAACGCTTGGCATGCCGGTAAAATAATTCATCGATGATCGTGTTTCGAACTTCTTTGTCTTTGATGATTTGGAACTTGTAGGGATTCACCAGGTTGAATCTTTTTCGTAGATTATCCTCAAGCAGGGTATTCTCGATCCCGGCTTTCACTTTACTAAAGCCTGCTTTTGTTTTTTCCATGATTTTGATCCCGAGATCGCGAAGTTTCTGAGTCAATGTTTTTGTTTTTTGTTTCATATTATCCTCCTAAAATAGGCCGATGATCTTGTTATTGATTACGTCCACATTTTCAAAAGCTCCTTTTTTTGGAAGACCCGGCATCGTCATGACGTCTCCCGTCAGCGCAACGATGAACCCGGCACCAAGCGATGGTTTGATCTCCCTGATCGTGATTGTGAAATCGCGCGGTCGACCAAGCAGTTTCGGATTATCCGACAAGGATAAAGGCGTCTTTGCCATACAGATAGGGAGCGCTCCCCATCCGGTTGCGGTAGCTTTAACGATCTGATCACGCGCTTTATCCGAATAAACTACTTCTTTGGCCCCGTATAATTTTGATGCGATCAATTCGATCTTCTCTTTTATTGTCATTTCCAAAGGATATAATGTTTTGCCCGGTTTCTTTGTTTTCTGATTTATGAGCCGAAGCACAGCTTTTCCAAGGTCCAAACCGCCAGCCGAACCCTTCTGAAATACCTCTGATAACGCAATCTCATGCCGATTGGCTTTTGCCCAGTCAAGCAGGCAGTTGATTTCGGCATCGGTGTCCGAAGGAAAACGATTGAGAGCGACCACAAAGGGGATGTCAAAATAACCGATATTTTCGATATGTTTTTCCAAATTGCCCAACCCATGTTTGAGGGCTTCAAGATTTTCGTTCCCCAGATTCTCTTTCAAAACGCCTCCATGTGCTTTCAAAGCCCTGATGCTGGCGACAAGAACAATCGCAGAAGGCATCTTTTGCAAGACTCTGGTTTTGATGTCAATAAATTTTTCCATACCAAGGTCAGCGCCGAATCCCGCTTCGGTGATGACGTAGTCACTCGTTCTGAGAGCAAAGTCGGTCGCAATCACCGAATTGCATCCATGGGCGATATTCGCAAAGGGGCCACCGTGAATCAATGCCGGATTATGCTCAAGCGTTTGGACAAGATTGGGTTTGATCGCGTCTTTGAGCAGCGTAGCGACCGCCCCTTGAACTTTGAGATCGCCGACACTAATTGGAAAATCGTTCTGATCATAGGCGACGATCATCCTCGCTATTCTCGATTTCAATTCATTGATGTTTTTGGATAGGCAAAGGACAGCCATCACTTCGGAAGCAACGGAAATATCAAATCCATCCGGTCGGGGCGTTTCCTTTTTGCTAGATAAGCCGACTTCAATCTTTCTCAACGCGCGGTCATTCATATCCATCGCCCGTTTCCAGACGATCTTGTCCTTGTCAATCTTGAGATCGTTTCCTTGGAAAAGGTGATTGTCGATCACCGCACTGATCAAATTGTTGGCGGTAGTGACGGCATGGATGTCGCCGGTGAAATGAAGATTGATATCCTCCATAGGCACCGCTTGGGAGTAGCCACCGCCCGCGGCTCCGCCTTTAACCCCCATCACCGGTCCCAAAGACGGCTCACGAATACAAACGGTAGTTTGATAACCAAGACGATTAAGAGCGTCTCCAAGGCCAATCGTCGTTGTCGATTTGCCTTCTCCTGCCGAGGTTGGGGTGATCGCTGTCACCAATACCAGTTTTCCCTTTACAGGATGGCTCAAGATAAAGTCATCGTCAATAATTATCTTTGCCTTGTATCTTCCATAATGTTCAAGCTGCTCGCTATTGATGCCAAGTTTGGCGGCAATTGTCTCAATCGGTTCCATTTTGTTCTCTTGAGCAATTTCGAGATCAGTTTTCATTGGCCTCTCCTATAATATTTAATTGTTTTTAATATATAGTCGTTTTAAACCATTTTTTAAATCTGTTCAACTATGTTCCCAACTGCCATCAGAGAATTCATATTCAAGGAGTTAATCAGTCATTTTATAAATTCGTGGTTAACCGATTCTTCCACAGTAACTTATTATATTCTGAATCACGTCATTAACGCAAGTGTTATGATGTCGCGCTTTTCCAGCCTTTTTTATTATACCACATTTGTTCTATCAATGCATCTGTACCATAGAAATGTGTGGTATCGAAAAGAGCAATTTGTTTTCAAAATTAAACTGCTGTGTAATGGAGCGAGTTTTATCTAGCTTTCAACAAAGTGATGCTCTCGACACTTGCCGTATGGGGAAACATATCGAGCGGTTGAATATACTCGATTGTATAGCCTTTGAGAAGATGCTTAAGATTTTTGGCAAGAGTCGAGGGATTACAAGAAACATAGATTACTTTTTTCGCTTTGTTTTTCAACAATGCATTGATAACTCTGTCGTCAAGGCCCATTCTCGGGGGATCAAGTAAAATTAAATCAATTTTCTCTCCTCCGGAAAGCAGTTCGGGCAACACGCTTTCAACATGCTTGGCAATGAATCTGACGTTTTCGATTTGATTGGCCTCAATATTTGCGGTCGCATCAGCGATCGATGATTTTGCGTAATCAATACCGATGACCTCCTTCGCCTTAGCGGCAAAGAGCATGGAAGTAAGCCCGATTCCTGAGTAGCAGTCGATCACGGTTTCTCCGCCTTGGAGATCGGCCGCCTTGATAATCTCGTCATAAAGTATCTGCATTAGCGATGAATTCAACTGATGAAAAACATCGGGTGAAAGCCTCACCTCATAGTCTCCAAACTTATCAATAATATGGGTGTCGCCCGCAATTAATTCGACTGAGGAACCAAAAACCATGGGGTTTCTTTTTTTATTGACTGAATATGTCACCGATTTGATAACGCTGTTGCGCTTCATAAGGTCTTTCGCCACAAGTTCCAGTTTGGGATCGTACCTTTTAATGATAAAGGTGACGCTCGCGCTTTTGGTGGAGGCGAAATGCCTGACGACTAGATTGTAGAGAATCCCGTTCTCGGGATCGCCATCGACAGCACTGAGCTGGTGTTTGCGAAGAATCGAGAGCGTTTCACTATTGATGCGGTTGACCATTTCGTCTTGGACGATACAGTCATCCACATAAACAAAATGGTTGGTATTTGGGCGAAAAAACCCTAGCGCAAGACCGAAGTTGGTTTGTTTGAACGGCATTTGGGACTTATTCCGGTAATGGTAAGAGTCTTTCATACCGATAGTTCTGCGAATTTCTGTTTCATTCAGATTGAGATCGGTGTAGCGTGCAAGCGCCTGGCGGAGAACACTCTGCTTGATTTTCAGTTGTTCTTCATATTTGATATGCTGCATCTGACACCCGCCACACCGGTCATAGAACTTGCACGGCGGTTCTATTCTTTTGGTGGAAATCCGTTCAATCTCATCGATCCTGGCTATAGCGTATCTTTCCTTCAGTTCCACAATCTCGCAGAGAACAACCTCTTTCAAAATTGTCCCGGGGACAAAGATTGCGAGTTTGTTGAAATAACCGATCCCTTCGCCGTTGATACCCTGTTTCCTGATTTCCAGTCTGATCTTGCTACCGACTGTCAAAGCAAACATTCTATCACTCCCAAGATCCGGATTGAACAACACTCAAAAATACTAATCAAGATGGATCTATTATTATTGTATCATAGACCCAGATGCAGATAAAGTCTCCAATAAAAGATACCGGCAACCTTCCTTCGGTATTCTTAATGATTTAATAAAAAAGGCGTGTCTCAACGCCTATTTTTAGGTTGATATGTGGGAACGAATCGTTGGATAAGCTCCTTGATTTCCTGATTTTCAAGTTTCTCGAATGTCTCAGAGATCTGTTTGATCTCGGCTTCCAGTTCCTTATCGCCTTTCAGGGAATCGATGAAAATCTTTTTATTTGCGGTTTTGATGTTTTCGCCTTCGGTGTCGAGCAATAATTCCTCAAACAACTTTTCTCCTGGTCTCAGCCCGATAATTTCAATATCAATATCAATATACGGTCTGTATCCTGCCAGCATGATCATCTTTTCCGCAAGATCAATTATTCTGACTGGTTCGCCCATGTCGAGAATGAAGATCTCTCCGCCATCTGCGAAAGTCGCTGCTTGGAGAATCAGGCCGACAGCTTCGGGAATCGTCATGAAATAGCGGATGATGTTCCTATCGGTAACCGTCAAGGGGCCACCGTGTTCGATCTGTTTCTTGAAAAGCGGGACGACCGATCCGTTGCTGTCGAGAACATTTCCAAACCTAACAGCACAATATTTTGTGTTTGATATCGAAGCGAAGTGCTGCATGATCATCTCGGCAAATCGTTTTGTAGCGCCCATAATGTTGGTCGGTCGTACAGCCTTGTCGCTGGAAACGAGAATCATTTTGGAAACTTGACATTTGTCAGCCAGTTTACAAATGTTATAAGTTCCGATGATATTTGTCCTGACAGCCTCGACAGCGGATTCCTCCATCAAAGGCACATGTTTATAGGCGGCGGCGTGAAAAATCAACTCGGGTTCATACTCATTGAAAATCGTTTCCATCCTCTCAATATTGTAAACAGAACCGATGATCACATGAAAGGGGACTTTCTTCATTTCCGGGAGCGTCATATTATACTTCAGTTCCTGCTGCAGATCATAGATGCTGTTTTCGTAGATGTCTAGCAGAATCAGTTCCGCCGGTTCAAATTCAACTATCTGCCGGACAAGTTCAGACCCGATTGAGCCGCCCGCACCGGTTATCATGATCCGTTTTCCAGCAATAAATTTTCTAATACCCTCGTCATCAAGTTCAACGACATTTCGGGAAAGCAGATCTTCGACATTGACTTCTAAGAGCGTTTTTGGAGCTTCTTTTTTTAAGTCTTTAAACTTCGGTAGCCTTTTGATCTTGACAGGCTTCTGGGCAATGATTTTGATAATCTCTTGGAAACGTGCGGAATCAATGTTGGCAATAGAGATGATTACTTCTTCAATTGTGAGAGAATCGATAAGTTTCGGTATTTCCTCGATTGGACCGTAGATCTTGTATCCTGACATCAACTTGCCAATCTTCATCGGATCATCGTCGACAAAAGCGATCGGCACATTAAGCAGTTGCGGGTTGTTTCTGATTTCATTCAATACCAGTTTTCCACCGGCGCCGGCACCGACAAGCAATGTACGCTTGCCACCAATTTTGTATTTTTTCAAAAAAAGAACGTTTAGGAAACGCTTAATAAGCCTTGGTACAGACAAGATTAGCGCTTCAAAAACAGTCGTGTAAATCATATGTATTTCTGGAATGAACTGCAGATCAGGAATGATCAAAAAGACGATAACAATAACGGCGTTTGTCGCAAAAACGGCAAGAAATACCTGAATGACCTCATCCAAGCCGACATTGTCAAGTACAATTTTATACAAATTCATAAAGTAGAACGCGACGATTTTGAAGACAATTACAATAGGGAGAATCATCAAAGCTGTCTTGTATTCAAATCCTGGGACCCCAGAAAATTTGAGAACAAGGATGGCAAGCAAGTAAGTTAGCGCTATTCCAACGGCATCCACAAACATGAATTGTAGGACCCTGATGCTTTTCATTCGTTCACCGATAAACAGATTTTTTCCCCTATTCATAGCTGTCCCCCGAATAAAACATTACATTATAAATGGATTTTATCATAACAGCCCAAAAAATACAAGGATATTAGAAAGATATAGTACCTAAAAAGGGCGAATACCCAACATTTTATTTGGGATGTTCTTGGTTGCACAATAATGATCATTGGACAATGATAAAGAATACTCTACATCCTAATATTGATTTGAAAACCCAAAAATGAATCCATTGTTTTCAGGGACAATCTGGGAAACATTGAGTGCAAGCCCCGCCATCGTAACTTTTTGTTCATGCTTTATCTAGTATAGTAGTTATTCTAAATTCAACACATCTCCGATTTGCGGATAGAGACTCCATTGTTGTAAATAGCCAGTTTTAGCCATTTAACATAATCAATATCAATCGAAATTCGATGATTTTTATAGTCAAAGTAGTAAATCAAATCCGCAATGAAATTAGGCAATACCCTCTATGGGCATGATAGGCTGTTTCGAATCGGAAAAATCCCAACGAGTGAGCCTTTCCCAACCATGAGAGAATCGCACTCCAAAAAGAAATTATTCAAAATGATGAGAAGTTAGAGCAATCTATAAACAAATAAGAATGATTTCTCCCTACTCGACAATTTCATTTTCAATGTCTAGACGATAGCCGATCTTTCTTACCGTAGATATGTAGTAACCAAAAAACCCTAGCTTTGATCTTAGTTGTTTGATATGCGTATCAACAGTGCGCAAATCACCAAAGTAATCATAATTCCAAACGGCATTGAGGATCTTATCACGCGAGAGCGCGACTCCCTTGTTTTCAATAAAATACTTTAACAACTCAAATTCCTTCGGAGTTAATTCGATCTTCAAATCTTCGATGAATACTTCCCTTGATTTCAAAGAAATCCTGATAACCCCAAATACGATATCATCGTCATAGTTTCGATCCTTTTTAAGGATGCTGTTGACGCGATCCATCAGAACACTTGGAGAAAAAGGCTTTGTCACATAATCATTGGCACCAAGTTTAAATCCCCTTAATTGATCATTATCATCGTTTCTGGCCATAAGCATGATAACAGGAATCGTTGAAAATTCGCGAATTCTCTCAAGGACAAACCAGCCGTCGTATTTTGGCATCATAACATCGAGAATAACCAAATTAATCTTGGTTTTAGTGTTGAAAAGAATGTTGATTGTTTCTTCGCCGTCAGCTGCTTCGATCACTTTATATCCTTCCCGTATAAGGAATTCTGAAAGCAACTTGCGAATCCTGTATTCATCGTCCGCAATTAAAACATAAGTATTCTTCATAATTTCATCACTCTTTCTGAAAAATAAAAGACTTAGTCAAGCCTTTATATTGCATCTGTAAAGGTTGCTACCCACATATTTTCAAGGGCAACACGGAAGAGCACCGCGGCGAGAGATAATCCATATTCAAAGAAAAATACGCAGAAAGAGAAGTGACAACTCTGATTGTTGTGATAATACAATAATCGCTTAATGGTTGATAATTTAAATTATATCAAGATACTTTTGTTATTGAGAAGAGATTCGGCAGTCTGAAAGCCGAATTTCTTCTCAACAAACAATCTTGCGTCCTTAAGACAACTTCCGAATTCGTCATGGGCATCGGAAGCAATGAAATCTACCAGTTTGTGTTTTATAAGCAGGCATACGCGCTTTTGCAGTGGCTTCCCATAATGTCCTAGAACCGCTCCCGCGTTAACTTGGATCAAAGCCCCCATTCGCTTAAGCCCCGAGTAATATTCATGATTTCTGAGTTTTTCGTAGCGCTCGACGTGGGCGATAATCGGTCTGAGTTTGAGGGAAACCAAATTATGTACGGCCTCAATTATAGTCTCATGGTCGTCGCCGGTCGCAAACTCGATCAAAACCATGTCGCTGTTTCCCATTTTGAGGACTTTGTCTTTCCTTAATAGATCGATAACCTCAATAGAATAAAAGATCTCGTTCCCTAAATGAAGTCTAATATTTAGATTCCGATTCTGAACCTGGCTGACGACTTTTGCAAAAAGGGCTCGGATTCTCTGGGGGGTGGCCAAAAAATCTTGATAAGGCCTGTAGTGTGGCGTCAAGAACAAATCGGTCACGCCGCAGGCGATGGCTCTTTCGATCATTGCCAAGGCATCACTCATCGATTTGGCTCCATCATCGACAAAAGGCAATGCGTGAGAATGAATATCAACCATGAATAGATTCCTTATCAAAAATCAGTAATAATATCCGTAATAGCCCGTCCTGCTTTTGCGGACATCGACATTGGCAAATACGCTTCCGAGAACGCGAGCGTTATTCTTCTGGAGCTGAATCAGGCCTTGTTTGGCATCTTCTTTCTTTGTTTTTTTGTAAGCTACGACATAGATTACGCCATCAACTAAAGTACTGATGATGATGGCGTCCGTCACCGACAAGACCGGCGGCGAGTCAATAATGATGTAATCATATTCCTGCCTAAGTTCGTTGATCAAATTTTTGGTCTTATGTGATTCAAGCACGATATGGGGGAAAGAAATATGCCTCCCGGTGAGTATGAGATCAATGTTGCTCTCATCATGGATCACAAGGTCGCGCCATGGCACATCTTCATTGATGTAATCATAAAACCCTTTGTCGTTGGGCTTGTGAAAAGCCCGATGGATTTTGGGCCGACGCATGTCAAAATCGAGGATAATTACCTTCTTCCCTTTTTCTGAGTATACGGCAGCGAGATTGATCGAAGTTGTTGTCTTGCCGTCTTCCGGAATCGCCGACGTGCATTGGATGACCTGTGTCTTTTTGTCGATCGACATCATTTGGATATTCAGTTCAAGTTTGCGGTAAGCTTCTGCTTCGAGAGAATTAGGCGTTTCAATGACAACGTTGCGATATTCGAAGAAATCCATCTACTCCACCAGCTTTCTTTCTTTGATTGTTCCCGGAACAGTAGCGAGAACACGAAGATTTAGATGTTTTTCAAGATCTTCCTTGGTTAGGTATTTATTATTGAAGAGTTCTTTGAGAAAAACGATCCCCAACGAAAGAATGCCGCCTAGAAGAGCGCTGATAACAATATTCAAAACCTTGTTGGGAGAGCTGGGCTCAACCGGCAGTTCGGCCGGATAAACCAACTTAAGCTTGTTTTGGAGAAACAAAAACCCTTGCTCTTCGTCATCGGCGATCGAAATCGAGTTTTCAACAATTTTGTCGGCAATTGTCTTGGCTAATGCTGGATTCGAATGTTCGACGGAAATGTAAATCATGTAAGCTCCGGTTGTGCTTGAAATGGAGATCATCTTCTTGAGTTTTTTGGTTGACAGATCCCCAATATCTTCCACATCCTCGATAACGCTGTCCAAGACCAATTTCGATATGACAAAATCCTTGTAAGTCGTCATCAAGGCGTTGGCGATACTGATAGCTGATTGTTCGCTGGTGCCGGACTCCGACCAATCGACTTGGACCATAACCGCGGTCTCGGCGGTGTACTTCGGTTCAACAATAACAAATGTATAGATAATACCGAAGACAGTCACCCACAAGGTGACGAGACTGATCAAAATTATGTTGTTCCAAATTATTCTTAAAAGGTCTTGCAGTGTTATTCCTTCTTCAATGACTTGTTCTTGCTTGACGTTTTCATCCATATTCCTTTCCTCCTTGGTAGCAGTTGTTAGAATTGGCTCATTCTATTCTACCTTAAATCGCCGGCAAACTCAAACCCTATCATCAAATTGTCGCTCAGACACCTTTCATCAGACAATGAAAAGTGCAATTGACAAGATGCCGATTGCCAGACAATAGAAACCAAAATAGTTCAATCTTCCCCTTTGGAAAATGTGAAACACCATTTTGAAAGAGATGAATGTCGCGACAACGGCGCTGAAAAATGCAATAATATAGTAATAATAATGATGAACAGAAGGAACTGCATAACCTTCTTTGAAGCCTTTGTAGATTTGTAAAAGTAAAGCCCCGATCGATGCCGGAATGTACATCATAAAAGAAAACTCAATTGCTGTTTTGACTCCTACTCCTCGTTTGATTCCGGTGCCTGCTGTCATTCCCGAACGCGATATTCCCGGAAACAAGGCGATCGCCTGAGCAATTCCCATCCAGATGCAATCGATAAAATTGAGGTCAGTATAACCGCTTCGAAACCGGTTGTAGTTGATGAAGATCAGCACGGTTCCAGTGAAAAGCAGGCCAATTCCTGAAACCAGTGTTCCATACTCAACAAGCATATTGTCAAAAATGTCTTGGAAAAAAAAGCCAATGATAGCAGCAGGGATGCTTGCAATTATCAGTTTAACACCGAACAAAAAATTCGGCCTTGTCTTATCTCGTGTTTCTTTATTAAATACGAAGAGAACAAAGTCTTTGATAATCGCAATAATCTGTTTGCGGAACACGAACATTAGTGTGATCAGTGATCCTGTATTGACCAAAACAAGGAACAACAAGCCTTCGGAAGCACCAACTCCGATAATTTCCTGCATCAATTCGACATGTCCGCTGGAAGATATCGGCAATACTTCGGTTATGCCCTGAACCAGTCCCAAAATCAAATACTTGATTGCTTCAATAAACGACATCGTTTCACTCCCTGCCTAATTTTTTACAGCATAACTATCCGCTTTTTGATTCTGGCAAAAAAATTGAATCCGGGGATTCAATTTTATGAATAACATAACATTATTTTCTGACTTCTGTCATCCAGAGACCGTGAAGATTACAAAACTCGTATACTTTGATGTCTTCTTTAGGATTGATGTAAAAGAGCGCTTTGGGCTCTTCTTCGGGTTTTAACGTCTTGATCTGGTAAGAAGTATCCTGAGCGATGAAAATCCATTGAATATAGTGTTCGGGAATCATCGGGTGGGCGACGCTGCCAATCATGACCTGGATTTGATTGGGGGCCACTCTTTCAACAACTGGCAAGTGTTTTTCGTTGCCTTGTTCAGTGGTTTTCGGCTGTAACAAGGTCATTTCATCGCCACAACAGACCAATGTGCTGTCAACTGGATATGTATAGCATATTCGCTTACAGTGCTTGCAATAATAAATGTTCATCGTAATTTCAAAACCTCCTTATCAATTTCTAAAAACGATACTGCTATGATACCATAAAAACACAAAAAAATATACAGGTCATTTTCAGTTATCGAATTCGGGCAATTTTTCAAATTCCTCGATTACTTCATCGAATAACTCATCATCCTCAATCGTGGATACATAATACTCATCGCTTTCTTCGTCGTAGTCCAGTTCGAGCATCACGAGGCCTTGGTCTTCTTCGTCTACTAACTCACCATTGATTTTAAGAAGACTCAGAATCGCATATACCACTCCATGCATGGGGATGGTTCCGATCTGCTCGAGTTCAAAGACCTTTCCGTCGTCATCTGTAAGCTCAATGTTATCAAAAGCATCTTCTTTCAATAGCAATTCATAAATCTCTTTGTCCGTCATAATGCCCTCCTAATAGTGGTTCGTAATTTTCTCGGCAAAACCGATAACATCTTTGAATTTGATTTTCCTCGCGTCATCCAAGATAAAATAACCCGACATTTTACCGAACACTTGGTGTCCGAGGTTTTTGATGATCCCCAGATTCATTGTGTCCTGACGGTCTAACAAAGGTTCCATGACGACTTCCAACCGTCCTTCATTGTCGGTAAAACGCCATGGCTTCATGAAATCGGGTTCCTGGATCTCGAATTTGACTTGGTCAAGTTTATGAGCGACGCCATCAAAAAAAATGATGTTTTCCGTGGCTGCGCTCGTGTCCCCGAAGCCGTATCCGAGATTCAACCCGAAACGGAGACCATCCGCAAGACCGGACACGCTGGCCCAATACCAAGTGTTTTTGTATGTCCAGACTCCTCTTCCCCAGTCGAGAACGGAAAAGTCTTTTGTGTCAAAAAAACGATATTCTTTTCCATTAAAGACCACATTCCCTTCTGTCGGCATACAATTGATTTTTTGATTGTAATAAAAAGCAAGAGGGTTCTCTTTCCATGGAGTCGCTATCACAAGCGAATCGTCTTTCATATCTCTCATTTTCAAGTCACAAATCAAATCGGTTCCCTGATGAAATTTCTTGATTTTGATTTTGATAAGCCTTTCGTTATCATTTCTCACAAAATCAAAATCAAAGCCACCCCCATGGTATGAGACATTTCCTTCAAGAGACGAGGATGGCATATTCATTTTGCCGAAGACAAACCAAAGCAATTTGGTCTTTTTATAGTTTATGCCTGTCTCGAAATCCAAAAAGGTAGCTGTGACCATGGCGCTGTAGCCGAGATCGGCGATGACACAGGAAAAACCGAACCCGTCACCGATCGTGCAATAGTAGTCCCATTCCTTGATTCGCCACACCGAAGCCTTGATCGCTTTGCGATCATAGACGAAAAATGGGTAGGTTGCGTATCCGGGATTTGCTAGACCGCCTTTGTCATTGAGAAGAGGCTGAGATTTTGTGATCCGGTTTTGCATAGTTGATACCCTCCTTATCCAAAAATAATTATACTCTCATTACGTGAATTTTGCCACAGACAAAGAAAACAATGTTGGTTAAATCGTAAATATCGCCGCAAAACAGCATCTGTCTGAATGACGTTACCTCAACGAAATGCATTCCGATTATTTCATATTGTCAAATCAAATAAATCTGCTTTTTATGATAAGTTTATCATCATGTGCGTTTTTGGCATAAATGCGTTCGTTAATACTGGTTTTCTTCCGGTTTGTGATATCATAGATTTGATTTAAGGAGGAGAACATGAGCAATAATATTCCTATCCATATTCAGAAAGCCATCAAAACCCTTCAAAAAAACGAAATAACCGAATATCATGTGTACAACAAAATTGCCAAACGCGTCAAGAATCCAAACAATCGGGAAATCCTGATCCGAATCGCCTCCCAAGAAAAGGCCCATCATGACATCTGGCAAAAATATCTTGGCAAACCCGCCCGTCCCAACCGGTTGATGATATTCTTTTACAATCTGCTTTCAATCATCTTTGGCTATACCTTTGCTCTCAAAATTATGGAAAGAGGAGAAAGCAAAGCCAAGAAAAACTATGAAATGATCGGCGAATATGTCGAGGAAGCCAATCGCATCGCGCTTGAGGAAGACGAACACGAACACGAACTAATTGCGATGCTCGACGAAGAAAGGCTGAATTATGTCGGTTCGATGGTTCTTGGTTTGAACGATGCCTTGGTTGAATTATCCGGAACGCTTGCCGGCTTGACGTTTGCTATCGCAAACACTGCTTTGATCAGTTTGTCCGGCTTAATCACGGGCATCGCAGCGAGTATGTCGATGGCGGCCAGCGAATACCTGAGCGCAAAAGCTGAAAACAACCCAAATGCTCTCAAATCCGCTCTATATACCGGGATCGCCTACATTATGACTGTCGCGTTGCTGGTGCTCCCCTATCTGGTTATTGAAAACCATTTCGTTGCACTTGGGGTTATGCTTGGAACCGTCATCCTGATCATCTTCTTTTTCAATTTTTACATTTCGGTTGCCAAGGGGCTTCCTTTCCGGAAACGATTTCTTCAAATGACAATCATCAGCCTCTCGGTTTCAGCGATTTCCTTTCTTATCGGCATGCTTATCAAGAGTGTTCTCGGTGTGGATGTATAAAAAGCGCCTCCGGCTGTAGAATGAACCCCATTTAAAGACTTTTATATATTAAGAGGTACAGTATCACTTTTCATAACCGTAAGCGAAATTATCAAATTATTTTTAAACACCTTCATATATGTCTAAAATATGGGAGGTGTTTTTTAATTGCTAAACATAGCAAAACATTAAAAAAACACATAAAAGAGTTTAAATAAATGGGTATTTTTGAAAAAGTATGCGATGGTAAATCATATGCATATTTAGCAAAAAAGCATGGCATTCCGGAAAGAACAATCAATCATAAAGAGCGTAAAAATGAAGATGAGATCAAAAACCAAAGTCAAATAAATTTTTAAAATTATTTGCGGCTCTTACAAAACTCTCTCTCGTTTAAGTTATGACTCCTTAGTTATTCATACTTGATTTCCGCAATCAAATCAAGTCTCTTTACTTTGTGGGCATAGATAAGATAACTGGCTGAGAACGCAATCGTTACAAGGGCGATTCCCAAAATGATCGTACCGATTTTTGGGATGATCTCTCGATGATAGTTGAAAAAGAGCATCAGTTTGGGAAGGGCTTTTGTGAAAACCATGATCGATGGAATGAAGAATATCATGATCACCGCAAGCGAGATCAAGACCTCCTTGGCTAACGACCCAAATAAGTTTTTGAATCCGGCTCCCATAACTCTCAGTTTAGCATAGTCCCCCTTAATGGTTTGGAACACAAGCAACGTGTTGTTAATGATTACGATCATGAAACTGGCAATTACGACGCCGACCATGGCAAGCGCAAGATCGGCCGCGGTTTGATACATTGAACCATAGTAATTGATCAAATCATCAATTGGAACGATATAATACATTTCTTCACCATAAGTGGTGGCCAAATCGGCCAAAAGATCCCGATCTGAATTGACGATGACGGTGTTCATCGGAAACAAAGATGCATATTCGTCAACTTCAGAGAGATTAGTGTAGATAATATTAGGATAGCTAACATCAAAAAAACCGCCAACCTCAAGAGAAATGATGCCATATTCAGTATCCGTATGCAAATAGATAGTATCGCCGACATCAAGAAGATGCGTATAACGGTAATCAGTCGGCAACAAGGCAAAAGGGGCCTTTGAAGCCAGCAATTCCTGAGTTGGCTTCACCTTGGTTGTAAAGGCAAAACTATCGACAAAAGCGGTATAAGGCATCATCATACAAAAGCTGAACAACTTTAATTCGCTGCCGCCAAGATCAAAGAGTGCCTCGCTGCTGAAACTCATGCTGGCTGTGTGGTCAACCGGAAAAACGGTTTCTAATTGAGTGATCAACTCGTCGTCGTAATCAAAGATGTTGGTGATCGCATAGTCAAAGTTTAGTTGTTCCTTGAAAGTCGCAGTTTCTTGGATGATGTGGGATCTGATTGAAAGAGCGGTTACGATCACCAACAGACAGGCATAGAGGATTTCAAGAGAATGATGGATATAGCGATTATCGCGTAAATACTTGAGATTGAAGCGAGCAAAAAGAGACGGCTTCCTTTTCGGGGACAATCTCGGAGTCTCATAGAGTAAAATCGTAATGCCGAGAAATGATGCGATAATGCATGAAATGATTATGATCAGAGCATTGACAGGATAACTGAAAGGTTTCGCGACCATCGTTATCGCACAAAAAGCAGCCAAGACAAGGAAAAACCAAAGTCGTGGTTTTACTCTCTGATATCTAATATCGCTCGACAATGAGATGACCCCTTGTTTCTTGATATGAGAGAACCGCGCCCAGGCTTCTACAATCAAGAGCGAAACTACCAAAAGAAGGGCAACTAGAGTCTGCCACCATCCAAGATGGATGATTGTTTTCACGCCATAACTGCGGGAACTGAAGTTGGCGACGAGAAAAGCGAAACCAGTCCCTAGGATTCCAGCAATGATGGCTAGAATCAAAATCTCAATAATCCATACAGAAAAGACAAATTGATCTTCTCCTCCGAAAATCCGAATCAAAGCATACTGTTTGTTTACTTTCCGTGACATCAGCGGAAACAGCGAATGGACCACCATCGCAAGCGCAATCAAAACCAAAGCGGTGATTCCAATCATGATTGTGCTGTTATACGTTGCTCTATTGCGATTGATTTCTTCATTGACCGTTTTCATTATCAAATAGTCTTGATATTCTTCGTCAATTTTGATTTGCTCAAAAACCGCATCGATTTCAGTTTCATTGATTACATCTACATAGATCGTGTTCCCGAGATTATTGAGACCGCTCAACCCATAGAAATCGCTGATCAGTGTATTTTTATCGACAAAAACAGTGTCGCCGGAAAATAATCCTTTGTCGGGAACAATTTGAACAATTGTGTAAATATACTCCTTTCCAAGCATCATGATAGTTAATTGCGCATTTTCTCCAAGGCTTTGCTGTTTGGCAAGTGATTCAGTGATAATCACTTCCTGTGATCCCAGACTGGTAAAGTCTTCACCAATCAATAATTCCATATCAACCTTGGAAGCAGACATCAACTCGACGTAGAAAGTCTCTTCATTGGTTCCCGCAAGCACAAACAAGTTGAAAAAGACAAGTGGTGATTTGATGTCGTCAAGGTAGTTGTTGATTAGTTTCCGCCTGTTGACTAGTCTTGCCGTCGCATTCTCGTCATAAGTAATGACGATATCAATTTCGCCGTATTTCTCTTTATCTTGATAATAATATGTTCTTTCAAAACAAAGTCTCATATTGAATATGATAACCAACAACATCATCGTTAAAACCAATGATAAAAAAACAGAAAGTGAGTTTCCTAGGTTTCTTATTATATTTTTCCAGGCGAACCTAACTTTAAAACCTAGTTCTTTCATCTTCGCCGATATTTCCATCAATGATTTCTATTTTTCGTGAGCAGTAAGCCATATGCTCGAGATTGTGGGTCACCAGCACAATCGTCGTCTGCTGTTTCTGATTCAAGTTCTTGAGAATCTCGATGATTTCAATACTGCTTTGGTAATCAAGATTCCCAGTCGGTTCATCCGCGAATAGGATTTTGGGGTTCGTGACCATCGCTCTGGCGATGGCCACTCTTTGTTGCATGCCTCCCGAGAGTTGGGCGGGATACAATGTTAAATGCTTATCAAGATTGACCATTTTCAAAGCTTCGATCGCTTTGGACAAATCGGTTTGCCTGGCAATTACCAGTGGCAACTCAACATTCTCAAGAACAGTCAAGTTGGGCAAGAGGTTATAGAACTGGAATACAAAACCGATCTTTGATTTGCGGATCGCGTTCATGTCAGCATCATTCATCTCTGCGGTTGATTTTCCAAACAGTATAACTTCGCCGGAGGTGGCCTTTTCCAGACCACTGAGCACATATAATAGAGTTGACTTTCCCGAACCGGAAGGTCCGACGATGCCGACAAACTCCCCGTTTTTGACACATAGGTTGATGTTCTTTAAAACCCGGATCGATCCAGCTTGGGTAATGTATTCCTTTTCGACTTTCTTTGCTTCGATCAAAACCATTGTCCCATCTCGCTTCTGATACTGTTTTGTTTATGAATATGATACCATTTTTTGGATTGACATACAATAAAACACACCGCTTTGACAAACTAAAGTACTCAAAAGCGCTTTAGACATCTTGCCCTTTGCCTTCTTAAAAAACACTGATAACAAAAAAACTATTGTCCCTGCGAAGAAGTCGAAAATAAAGCCCTGTTTTTAGCTGTTTTTATATTAATAAAACCCGGTAAAATCAACCTTTCCCAAGTATAGCGTTTGTCTGACATCAAGGGTCCTCTTAAGTTCAGGTACAACAGACTAAAATCTATATCCAAATAATTCCACACGCAAAGCCCAGCCATTCCGGATGTTCGAATGCCATTTTTTGAAGAGAACTCGTATTTTCAGGAATTACTTTTCTCTTGTTATAGCCCAAAATAAATTCTGTTGCCTGCTCCGGATCAGGACAATCTCCAATAATAGCGAACTTATCAGCAAACTGCTTAATATTTGATTTTTCGGATAGCTTTTCCAACATGGGCGGATATAGCATCCAACTATATCACAGAAAAGCTTTATACTCTTGTTTTGGATAAATTTCCGAGAAAAAAACTTTTGCTTTTTGAAAAGATAATTCAATTGATTTCGGATTTAAATCTACACCTCGTTGAATATGGCAGTTAATAACGGGTGAACCGTTTGGCAAAGACTCTTTCTGCTCTTTCGTAAATGACATATAAGACTCACCAATCGTATCTTCATCCAAATATATCATCTCAAATGGCTGAAATTGCAGAGAACCTATTTTGAATATCGAAACATTCATAATGTGTCGGAACCAAATAACATCATCTTTTGAAATGCCCGCCTTGCCTGTTTTTTTATAATATAAATTAGCTCGTAGAGAAACATCTTCAAATGTGTCAAAAATAATCCTGTCCGGAATTCCTTTTGTACTGTATTCATCATATTTACTAATCAAAAGGTAGGTGACAACAGATAAACGAGTTAAGGGCATACACTTAAGTAATGCAAAATCAAAATTATCTCCCTGATATGCGGTTTTTGCAATTTCTTCAATTGCTTTTTTATTTCTGCTGATTTTTTGAAAAACCGCTTGCTCCACATCTTTTACATAATTCAGTTCTGAAATAACTTTTTCTAAAGTCAAATAATATCTCCTTTTCAACTCGAAATTTAATCAGATATCTCTATTTCAACACTTCCCATACCGGATTCTGTTTAGAGCCGACTCGTCTGATATAACCCTTCTCTACAAGAGAATTGAGTGCTCTTTGAACCGTTCTTACAGTTTTAGAAATCTTATCAGCTATTTCTTCTCTTGAAGAATCCGATTTTTGTTTTAAAATAGCATAAACCGCTTTCTCTGTTCCGTTCAAAGTGACATCCAAAGTGACATCTAAAATGTCACTTTGAATCTGTGGTCGATATATTATAAATTTAAATCCATTATCTTTGTTTTCGTAAGAATATTTGATTTCGGAATCTTTACATAGGCTATCTATTCTCTTGAAACCGCTGCCGAACTGCTCTATGTATTTGCTCAAGTACAGAATTTTTGAAATTGTCGCATTTCTTATCTCAGACTCTACATTGCCTTTAATATATTCTTCCGGTTTGTATCTACTGGCATAATCTCCCGGACTATATATAGTTATCATACTTGGATGAATACATATCTCATGACTTGTCCTGCTTCCATACATTGCGTGTGCAAAACTGTTTGCCAAAACCTCTCTTATCACTGCAGTCGGTATTTCAGGAATCTCACTTCTTTCCGATTCAATAATTTCAACTTTCCATCGTATATTCTTAAATATGTAATCTTCAGCCGTCTTCAACAGATTATAAATATTGTCCTCATATAATTTCATATCAAGAATTGTCAATTTTTCGTCCGTTGCAAATATACCGACTTTTAGAGAAACGGACCTTGTATCGCCAAAGAGAACTTCACCGGCATTTGTCAAATGCTCATCTTTAACAAGACCGAATCTTTTTAAGATAATCTGCGTGGTATACCTGCCTTCGGGTAATCTTCCGGCGTTTATCGCTTTTTGCCAAAACGACTTTACTGCAAGCTTGTCAACTTGTTTTGATAAAGTGTCGGATTTGCCACTTTCCCATTTTGTGCGGTATTTGTTTGCCTCAAAAAAAGTTTTTAATTCTTCGGGGCTCACCTCTTTATCTTCATCTGCAGTTCTCAAATAGTATCTGCCCGCTGCGGAGTATGGTTTGCTATCACCGCTGAATTCAACCTTTATCAATTGCTTCCCCTCCATCAAAATTTCTTCAATGGCAGGGTATATCTGCGGCTTGATGTCTTCATAAACCGCTCTAGAAACATCTCTTAAAGACGATTCCGACACATTTTGCCCAACAACATCACCGTTGGGCTTGACCCCGAAATACAATGTACCGATACCGTGCTTATTTAATATAGACGCTATGGAAATCATAGCAGTTTTTATCTCACTCGTTGATTTTTTAAATTCAAGAGTTTCAGTTTCTTTTCCTAGATTCATTGTCTTATTACCTCTTTCCAAAGTGACATTATTGTACCACGAAGTGACACTTATGTCACTTAAAATTATTCAATCGCATGCCATCTGTAATAGTCCATAATCAATATCACTTTATGGCACCGATTACAAAACATAACGATTGAGCAGTATTTTTTAAAATTTCAAACTTTGTGGAAACTCTGAAACCCTTTTGGTTACTGCGTTTTCCCCCTTTAGCATTATTATGACATACTCCTCCCATCCTCAATCCAAAAAAAACAGGAGTTCGCCGATGAAGGATATTGATTTTGCAAAAACAAAATCAATCGCAACACGTGAAACTCCTGTAGTATTTCGAATATATTACAATGAAAAACTATTTACTGAACATGATCTTTTCGCTGTTGAACATCTTGTTGAGCAAAATCACAAGCAATATGAGATAGACGATGTTTGCTATAACACTGATAAGCGTGTATAGCCACGATAACGGATCAAAAGTGAAAATGGCGATCATGGTTTGATTCGAGTTATAAAGAGGGATGAGATATAAGAAGGGATTGGATACTGCTCCTTGCCTGAACATCGAAGTAACCCCGATGATAATCGTCAGCAAGTAAACAGGCACAATCAAGGTTCCCGCTTCTTTCATGTTCTTCGCAAAGGCGGAGATGACCGAAATAATGCCGACAATGACAAACACCGTCGAGAAAAGAATCAACAAAATTTGTAAGTAATCGGTAACTGAATATATAGATATGTCAATGTCTTCAATCGCGAACAGTTTAGGCATGGACAACAAAACGCCAATAAAGGATGAGCAAGCGGAGATGAGCGACAAGACCCCAAGCCCCAAAATCTTCCCCAAGGCGATCTGGTTGCGCTTGACCGGTGTGACCAACAAGGTTGCGATTGTTCCCCTTTCCTTCTCTCCGGTAATCGCTTCCGGCCCAATCGACATCGCGCCACTAAACAGGAACATCAATACTAGCATTGGCAATAGCATCGACACCATCATTCCGGTCGCCTGTTCCTGATCTACGGGAAGGGAATCGGCCGCCTGTTCGAAAGCCTTGATTTCACCATATATCTCGTAGGCGAGTTGTTGTTGGTAAAATTCAAGATATCCCGAATAATAGTCGTAGATCTGACTTGAGGCAATCTCGTTGATGTTGTAATACAAATTCACCGTAGGCTTTTCCTTAGCGGCTACCTGATCGGAAAAATCGCTGGGGAAAACAAGCACCAACTCCCAATCGCCATTGTCTATTTTTTCTTTATAAGCCTCGATGTCAGTTTCATTAATCTCGGAATATTCCAACGCTTCTGTTTCGGTAATTGTCTCCACAAAAGACACAAACCCTTGGGGTGCATTGACCATCGCAATGCGTTCATCCAACTCGCTGTATAACGAGGTCAACCCGGAACCGATAAAAAAATAGAGAATATAGATCATCAATCCCGGCAACAATATCACCGAAAAAACTAATCGCTTGTCTTTAATAACCCGATCCCATTCTTTTTTGAAGATTGTAAGGATGTTACGCATTTTTTATCGCCTCACTATCTTCGACAAGTTGGAAAAGCAACGCCTCTAGGTTGGCTTCTTTTCTAGTCGAATCATTAAGTTTGGATTCATATTTCAGTTCTCCGTCGATAATGATGCCGACCCGATCGCATAATCTTTCCGCAAGGCTGAAGATGTGGGTTGAAATAATAATCGTCTTACCACTGTTTCTCAGCTCTTTCAGATAGTCGGTCACGATCTTGGCTGTCAGGATGTCAAGCCCGTTTGTCGGCTCATCAAAAATGATGATTTTGGGATCATGGACCAGCGCCACTGAGATTTGGACCTTCTGCCGCATACCATTCGATAGCTCACCGACTTTGACTTCTGCGAACTTATCGATCCCGAACTTTTCAAATAAGAAGGCTTTCCTAGCTTGGGTTGTCTCCAAGTCCACACCGTGTAACTTGGCGAAATAATCGAATAAATAATTGGGAGTGAAGAACTCTTCGAGTTTCAAATCGCTTGTCAAGAACCCGATTTGACCTCTTACTTGTTCCTCTTCCCTGGTCACAGAGTAGCCGTTCAGGTAGATCTCGCCCGAATCAGGTTTGATCAATGTCGATATGCACCTCAAAGCGGTTGTCTTTCCCGCCCCGTTCGGCCCCAACAATCCGTATATCTCCCCTTCGTATGCTGTGAAAGAAAGTTTGTTAAGGGCTACTTTGACTTTTTCTTTGGTTCCTTCAATTTTTTGCTGTTTCCTTGACAGACGAAATGTTTTTGATATTTCTTTGACTTGGAGTATTGGATTCACATCATCACCACCCATTCAATACTATTTTACTATGAAAATGGGGAAATCAGTCCATATAGTTTCAGTTAACAATTGCGAATTTACCGCAAATTTACCATCGCCTCACAAACAATTTACGCAAATGAATGTTTTGGTAATCGTTCATGATAATCAAAAACCCGTTTAAACCGATGAAATCGGAATTTGCCGGTCAAAAAGTAGTATTCGCCGAGTATGAAAGCATTTTAAGGAATTATCATATCAATTAAGTGAAACCAATGAGGCTGTTTTTAACATGCATGATATCTAAGCCATTCTCTGCCAGTCAGAAATCAACATTTTGGGCTTATCCCCACACATAGTGCTGTGATAGAAAAAGGTTTGTTTGAACATAGATATCTCAGAAATGAATATAATTTACTTCTTCATCGTTTCCGCATTCGACACAGACCATAATAACTTCATCAGATTGGATTTTTATCTCATCTAAAGAAAGTTGAGGAAAATTCTGTTAAATTAACTATCGAACTGATCTTTGATAATGGAAAGATTCCAATAAATATATTGTCCACAGAGTTATATATGAGTTTCGATGAGTTTGTATTGTTGCTGCGCTAGGTCGCAATGATAATAGACAATGAAATGAGAACTACCAATGACTCGTCTTAATCGATTCTTCTTTAATAACATAAAGGAGCGTAGGAATGAGAAAACTTTGTGGAATTACTCTTTTGATAGTTTCGACGTTTTTGCTGATCTCATGTAAGCAGGAAACGGCCCCGTTTTCATATTTTGATATTTATAACGCATATGAACAGTATGGCGAGCACTGTAATGGCCATATGACCGATTCAGACCATTGTACTCTGTATGTTAACACTGACACACCAGGTAGCGTGATCACCTCTCTTGAGGAAAAATTCTTTGTTGAAGTACGAGCGTCTCAACCACTATCAGTTGACAACACACACGATATTGCGCTGGGATATTTTGTTCAATCAAGTGAATGGGCTTTGATTGAGAAAAAAGACGAATATGTCAGGGTTCTAACGAGTCAATCAACAATAATAGAATCACAGTTCATTCTTGGGCTAATTGAGGATGAACTGCTTGTTGTCGAATACTCAGTTGGGGAACTGGTTCTTTCAGGAAAAAATAAATCATGATCTTGAATGTGATTTCTCTGATTTAATCAGCGTCTTATCAACAACATCGATTTATTACAAATGTGGTAAACACTAAAAAAGATGTTATTAAAATTATAGAAAACCATCACAAAAAGTTATACAACAAAAAAAGAAGTATATAACCTTGAATATTAAGGGGTTAAATGCTTCTTGTCCTATTGTATGAATGACTTTGTTAAGACGTTTTTAAAGAAAGCAATGTGACACTTTCAATGTGAACAGTCTGCGGAAACATATCAACTGGGGTGATTTCTTTTATTTCATAACCGTTCTCGACAAACTGAACCAAATCACGGCAAAGAGTAGCCTGATCACAAGAAATGTAAACGATTTTTGGCGCTTTGATTTCAAGGAGAGTCTTAATTAAGCCTTTTGAACAGCCGCGTCTGGGCGGATCAATGAAAATGATGTCGAAATTAAATTTTTTCCACTTCAAGAGAACATTGTCGACATCGCCAACCTCAAAGAAAGCATTATTGATGTTGTTTAAGCTGGCATTTCTTTTAGCGTCTTGGACAGCGCTTCTCAAAATTTCGATACCGAAAACCTTGTTCGCTTTTTTAGCGGCGTTCAAGGCGATAGCGCCGATGCCGCAATAAGTGTCGATAACTCGTGACTTCCGGTTGATGTCCGCAAGATCTAAAGCGATTTTAATGAGTTTCTCGGCTTGAAATGTGTTGGTCTGAAAAAACGAGCGAAGTCCAATTTCATAATGAACGCCATTTAATGTTTCGCTAATCCATTGTTTACCATAAATGGTTCTGATCGGATCATTGGACATTGACGACTCGTCGGTGGCGATCGATGTGGCGATGCCCACGATTTCCGGTATCCGGTTTTGCAGTTTGGATATTAGGAGCTCTTCTTGGGGGAGCGGCTCTTTGGCAACATTGAGAAGAATGACGATTTCCTTGTTTAAAAACGACTCGCGAATCAAGGCAGATTTTAAATAGCCTTTCTTTGTCTCCGGATTAAAAGCCTTGATCCCTAACTCATTACAAATGTTTTTGAAAAGCGTGATGACATCGAAGGTTTTTTTGCTGATGATATGGCATTCCTCAAGGTTCACCAGGCGGTGTGATTTGGTTTGAAAGAACCCTGCCTCAAGTCCTTTCTCGCCTTGAACGAACTTGATTTCAACTTTGTTTCGGTAGTTGTAGGGGTTTGGCATGCCAATCATGTCGTTGACTTGAACATCCATGAGGCCGTTTCTTTTGAGAGTTGTTTCGACCCTGTACTTTTTGAAACTGAGTTGCAAGTCGTAATCCATATGCATCAGGCCGCATCCGCCGCAATCATAGAAATGCTTGCATTTTGGAATTACGCGAAAAGGGCTTTTGGTAAGTTTTTGGATGACTTTTCCAAAACCATAGTTTTTCTTCCTCGCGGTGATCTCGATTTCTGCCGTTTCGCCTTTTAATAAATCTTTGACGAATACGGTATAGCCATCCTCGAGTTTAACAACTCCGAGGGCATCATGAGTCAGATCAACAGCTTCGGCGATGAACTTGTGATTTTTTTCATTCATTTACCGATAATTCCCCTTGCTATTTTAAAACAAAGGGCCGAGCTGATGGTCCCGGTCCCTAAACTGGCAACGTCGGACTCGATAATCACTTGGGACTAATGAGTCCTCTCGTCGCTTATCTTTAAATATATTATAGCACAAAAAAAGCGAAATCGAGAGGTTTAAAGGAAAAAAACTGTTTGCTGGGGATGTTGAATTATCATTGGATAGTGTTTGTTCATAATCCAAAACATTAAATTAGTCATTATCCGATCAGAAGCGTTTATTTAATTTTTTTAACCCTTGCGTAGGCGCCGCTTCGATTAACTATTCTATTGTATGTCACGATCAATATAGCTTGTCAAAGCAAACCGCCACTACGTGGCAACTTTGTTCTTTTTGGCCTTGATGAAGAGAAAAACGATGATGCCCCCAAGCATGAAACCGGGAAAATCGAACACCAAAGCGTCAAACAAGCTTGGTCCTCTTTCATCAGCCAGAAACTGGATACCTTCGTCAGCGAGGGCAACCAACAATCCAAGCAAAGGAAAGAAAGCTTTTTTTAAACCAAAAAGGCTGAATGTAAACAGCCAACTCATTCCCAATAAGGTGTATTCCGCCACATGGGCGCCCTTGCGGACAATCTGATGGATCAGCGATAACGACAGTTCCCAATCCGGAAACAAACTGTCAATGAACCGCTTGATTGCCTCCGCAATGACAAGGCTTTGGTTTCCCGATGATTCTCCCGAAACCAGGGAGAATGAGAAAACCAGGATTGTAAGAATCAGAGAAACAGATAATGACACGGTTTTTTTCATAAGCGCCTCTTCATCTCGAAGATGATGTCTCTGAGTTCAGCTGCCCTTTCAAAATCAAGGTTTTTCGCTGCCAAATACATCTGGCTCTCCAGAATCGAGATATTGTTCTTGATCTCAGTTTTTGATAAGCCTTCGAAACTGTTGACTTTTTCTTGAGCCTCGCCCTTGATCGAAATCGAATCGTAGATCGGCTTCAAGATCGTTTTCGGAATGATATTATTATCTTCGTTGAAAGCAGCCTGGATCGAACGACGGCGGTTTGTTTCTCGAATCGCTTTTTCCATGGAGTCGGTCATTGATTGCGCATACATCACAACTTTGCCATTTTGATTCCGTGCGGCCCTTCCAATCGTCTGGATCAAAGACCTTTCGCTTCTCAGGAACCCTTCCTTGTCAGCGTCGAGAATCGCAATCAGTGAAACTTCGGGAAGGTCAAGACCCTCGCGAAGCAAATTGATGCCGACGAGGATGTCGTATTCTCCCAGCCTCAGGCGGCGGATGATCTCCAAACGTTCCAGAGCCTTGATCTCAGAGTGGAGATATGCGACCTTGTATCCCAGGCTCTGGAGATACTTGGTCAAATCTTCGCTCATCTTGATCGTGAGCGTTGTGATCAAAACTCTTTCCTTCCTAGCAAGCGTCTGTTCGATCTCGCCAAGCAGATCATCGATCTGCCCTTCTGAAGGCTTGACTTCAACGACCGGGTCCAAAAGGCCGGTCGGTCTGATGATCTGTTCGACAATATCATCGGCACGTTTCATCTCATAGTCTCCCGGCATCGCCGAAACATAGACCACCTGATTAATCTTTCTTTGAAACTCGGAAAAATTAAGCGGGCGGTTGTCAAGCGCCGAAGGCAGGCGAAAACCATAGTCGACGAGCGTCTGCTTTCTTGAGCGGTCGCCGTTATACATGCCCCTGACTTGGGGGATAGTGACATGAGATTCGTCGATTACAAGCAGGAAATCATCAGGAAAGAAATCGATCAATACCGAAGGAGTCTCACCCGGGCCGCGGAGGGAAAGATGCCTGGAGTAGTTCTCAATGCCGTTACAGAAACCTATCTCCCGTAACATCTCGATATCATAGTTCGTGCGTTGTTCGATTCTCTCCGCTTCCAGCAACTGGCCTTTTTCTTTGAAATAGGCAATTCTTTCTTCAAGTTCGGATTTGATCCTTTTAAGTGCCTCTTCAAGTTTATTGCGATCCGTCAGAAAATGGGATGCCGGAAACAAGGAAACCAATTGGAATTCCTGGACAATTTCACCGGTGACGATATTGAAAGTGCGGATCCGACGAATCGTGTCGAATTCAAATTCAACCCGGAAAGCGATGTTGTTCTCATTTGGAGGCAGAATCTCAACGATGTCGCCTTTGACCCGGAAACTGCCACGGGTGAAATCAATGTCGTTGCGCTCGTAGAGGATCGTCACCAGTTTCCTGATCAGGTTGTCTCTTCCGGAGTCTTCGCCGACTCTGAGCGTCACCATTCCTTTTTGATACTCCTCGGGATCGCCGATCCCGTAAATGCATGATACGGACGCAACGACGATGACGTCCCGCCTTTCAAGCAACGAAGATGTCGCCGCATGGCGCATCTCATCGATCTCATCATTGATCCTGGCGTCTTTCTCGATATATAAATCGGCTCCGGGAACATAGGCTTCAGGCTGGTAATAGTCGTAATAGGAGATAAAATACTCAACGCGGTTGTTTGGAAAAAGCGTCTTGAACTCGTTGTAGAGTTGACCGGCGAGAGTCTTGTTGTGGGCGAGCACAAGAACCGGTCTTTGCACGTTTTCGATGAGCTTGCTGATGGTGAAAGTCTTGCCGGTCCCCGTCGCGCCCAAAAGCACCTGCTCCCGCATGCCCCGGTTCAGGTTTTCCGTGAGTTTTTGGATCGCTTTCGGTTGATCGCCGGTCGGAAAATAATCAGAGACGACTTCAAAACGCCGCACTTTAATCACCTGTTAAATAGTATATCATATTCCTTATCCGGCATTGGCTAGAAAATCGGTTTCTGTTACAATAGTGATGGTGATAATCAGTGGTCTTGCTTATTGCTCTTGATGCCAAGTACATCCACACTAATCTCGCGGTTCGTCTGCTTAAGGCAAACTGTGATTTTCCCGTTACCATAAAAGAATTCACGATCAATGACCGGACACAACAGATTATGGAATCCATTGTTTCGCTCCGGCCTGAGGTCATCGGTTTCAGCGTCTATATCTGGAATGTCATGATCGTCAAAAAACTGACCAAAGCCATCAAGGACATAATGAAAACCATCATCGTCTGGGGCGGTCCTGAGGTCAGCTATGATTATGAGGAATACATAAGGGAAAATCCGGTCGACTATATCATCTCTGGAGAAGGAGAAATCACCTTCAATAAGCTGCTCCGTTTTCTCAAAGAAGGCGGCGATATCAATCGGATTCCGAATCTCATCTACCGCGAAAAAGGAAAAACCATCGCAACCAAGAAAGAACTGATCGCTGATCTGTCTTCACTTAAAGACCCTTACCGGCTCGAAGAGTTCATAGATGACATCCCCCATAAAATCCAGTATCTTGAACTTTCACGTGGTTGCCCCTTCCATTGTTCCTATTGCCTAGCATCCCTTGACAACAAGATCCGTTACTTCCCTGTTTCACGGGTCATCGACTCAATCGATTATTTGCTCTCGGTCGGAGCCAGAACCTTCAAGTTCCTTGACCGCACTTTCAACGTTAAAGAGACCCTTGCCGAAAAGATTATCGATCACATCATTGATCTTGATATTAAAGATGTAAGTTTCCAATTCGAGATTACCGGCGATATCCTTTCACAGGATTTCATCGACAAAATCAACAGCCGTGCTCCCAGGAATCGGATCCGTTTTGAAATCGGCATCCAATCGACCAACCCCGAAACCAATGCCTTGGTCAATCGGCATCAGGATATCCCCCGTTTGTTTCAAACGATCAAATACATCCAGGAAAAAGACGTTATCGACCTTCATCTCGATTTGATTGCCGGCTTGCCCCAAGAAGACATTGTCAGTTTCGAGACCACGTTTAACAAAAGCATCAGACTGTTTCCAAAAGAACTCCAACTCGGTGTCCTCAAATTATTGCGGGGCACCTCGCTGAGGGACGAGGCAAAACGGCACGGCTATGTTTATAACGCCGACCCTCCCTATGAAATTTATTCATCCAAATGGCTTTCCGCGATCGACATGCAAAAGATCGTTTTGGTTGAAAGAATGTTGAATGTTCATTATAACAAAGGCTTCATGAATAGAGCAATCCGGTTTGTGATCGACAATGTCGCTTCCCCATTTAGTTTATTCCTCGCGCTTGGCAACTATTGGAAGGAATCCGGTTATGCTTTCGGCGGTTATCAATTGATGGATGTGTTCGAACGTTTCAATATGTTCATTGAACATGCTTATCCCGAAATCTCCGGCGAGAACTTGTCATTGCTTAAACTCGATTATCTTCTCTATCATAAACAAAAACCCAAACTATGGTGGCGACGGCTCCCCAACAGAAACGAGATCCTCCGCAAATTCTATGAAACCAATCGGGAATACCAGCTTGTTGAACTATACAAACGCGCCGTCGTCACGACCTATCGAGATCATTATCTGATCGTCGTCTACGGTGAATCTCTGCCCGTTGTTTTCCATCATTCATGAAAAAGCTCCGGAATCGGAGCTTTTTCTCAATTTAGTTTTGGCAGATAATCATAGAGATCGCTTGATTTCAGTTTTTGCTTCAAAGCATCAAAAATATCACAATGACCGACCGTAAGGCTATTGGCGAAAAGCGCCTTGCCGCCTAAGCCCTGCCGAAGCAATTCGACGGCATACGCCCCCATTTTACTTGCGAGGATCCGGTCGAATGCCGAAGGGGTTCCGCCCCTTTGGATATACCCAAGAACGCTGGCTCTGGCTTCATAGGTCGTGTTGTCCTCCACATCCTTGGCCAGTTTGAAGACATCGGTGATGTTTTCGGCGACAACGATCACCAAGTGACTCTTGCCCATCAAATTTGCCTTGCGGACTTTCTTTAAAACCGCGGCATGGTCGAATCCCGTATCCTTGGTAATAACGATTTCAGCGCCACAGGCGATTCCCGCAAAAATGGCGAGATCGCCACAATTTCGTCCCATTACTTCGACAACGGTACAACGCTGATGGGAAAAAGATGTGTCCCTGAGTTTGTCGATCGCGTCAATGGCGGTATCAAGGGCAGTGAAGAAACCGATCGTATATTCGGTCGAGGCGACATCATTATCGATTGTCCCCGGGATGGCGATGCACGGGATACCTTTGCTGGTCAAATCCATCGCCCCGCGATAAGTTCCATCGCCTCCGATCGTCACAAGCCCTCCGATCGATAGGTCCCGAAGGTTTTTGACGGCGATGTCTTGGACTTCAGGTTTGACAAAATCCCTGAGTCTCGAGGAGCCGATGATGGTCCCGCCGCGATTGATGATCTGGCTGACATCGCTACGCTCCATTTTTTTGATCTTGCCCTCGACAAGGCCTTTAAAACCTTCATAGACGGCATAAACCTCCATTCCGTAATGGATGCCCGTCCTAACGACCGCCCTGATGACGGCATTCATGCCGGGAGCGTCCCCTCCTGAAGTTAAAACGCTGATTCTTTGCATTAGTTCTCGCCTCCGATTTTCTCGAGTTTAATAACGATAACTTGGATCTTGCCGTTTCTTTCTTCAACGGTTCCGGAAACAATCCAAGCGGTGTTTTGGATAATGATATTTTTATATATGGTGTGTACGCGCGGGAAAAGGACAGCTTCGATTTCCCGGTTTTGATCCTGAAACTCCAAAAAACTCATTTCCTGCTGATCCTTGGTCCTGATTGTCTTTACTCGCGTCAAGAACGCTCCAAAATCGGTTTCCCTGCCGATTTCCAGATAAGCATCCGACAGCCGTCTGATTTTCCTCGACTCCAAGATCGGCAAATAGTCGTTAAGCGGATGATAACTCAGATTGAAGCCGAGCAGTTCCTTTTCTTTCTGTGCCAGATAATTGTTTTCGTATTCGGGATATTTACGAAACACAAAACCGACATCATGCAAGTTCTGCCCTAGATTAAGACTGAGAATGATCTGCTTGTAGTTCTCGATCAATGTCTGTTTCGTCTCGCCGAATTCGTCGAAAACGCCGGCCATGATCAGTGATTCGATGACTTTGACATTCAGATCCCTGCCCCTTGAAAGAAAATCGACCAATCCGGTTACTTCCCCTTCGTTTTGAATCGCTTCGATCTTTTCTGCGACCACGTTTCCGATGTTTCTAATTCCCAGATAGGGATATCTCAGGGCGTTTTTCTCGACACGGTAGGATTTGCCGGAACGGTTGATCCGGGGCGGCAAAATCTTGATATCCATTTTCCGGCATTCCTTGAGGTAGTCGAGAGTTGCACTTTGGCTGCCAAGGGCAAAATCCATAAGGGCGGTCATAAAGTATCCGGGATAATTGGCTTTTAGATAAGCCATCCAATAGGCAACAACCGCATAGGCGACCGCGTGCGACTTGTTAAAGCCATAATTGGCGAATTTGACTATATAATCATATATTTGGTTGCTGAGGGCCGCGGAGTGGTTCCTTTCAAGACATTTTGAAACAAAACGTTCGCGCTCCTCAATGAGGATTTTCTCATTTTTCTTGCTGACTGCCCGTCTCAAAACATCGGCCTCTCCAAGAGAATAACCAGCGAAGACATTCGCGATCTGCATGATCTGTTCCTGATAGACAATGATGCCTTCGGTATAATCGAGGATCGGTTCCAGATCGGGGTGGAGATAAGTGACTTTCTCGACTTTGTTCCGCCTTCTTAGAAACTGAGGAATATTTTCCATTGGCCCAGGGCGGAACAAAGCGATACAGGTCGCGACATCAGTGAAACTCGCGATTTTCATTTTTTTGACAAGATTGATCATTCCTTGTGATTCAAGTTGAAAGATTCCCAGAGTCCTCGCCTCTTGTAACAGTTTGAAAGTCGGCTGATCATTGAAAGGTATCTTGTAGATATCGATGTTCTCGTTTTTCTTTTCCCTGATCAAATCGACGGCCTTGGCAATGACGGTCAGGTTTCTGATCCCGAGAAAGTCGATTTTCAATAAGCCGATCTTTTCCAGGTCTGAGGCTTCGAACTGAGTCTGATACAGATTGAGAAGGCCTTTTTGAACGGGGACAAGATCGGTTATCTCACGGTCGGAGATGATAATACCCGCAGCGTGGGTAGAAATATGCCGAGGTTGATCGACGATCTTCATGGCGATTTCGAAAAGTTCCTTCACTTCGGGTATTTCCATTAGGTTGTTGTACTTTATAGGAAACTCCTTGATGAATTCGGCTATCGAGTTTTGCGTTTCCCCCACATATTTAGTCACTTCATCGACGATCATCGGTTTTATTCCCAAAATCCGCGAAACGTCCCGAAGAGCGCTTTTACCCTGATAGGTACCGAAGGTGATGATATTCACTACATGGTTTTTTCCATATTTGTTTGCCACATACTCGATGACTTGGTCCCGCTTGTCATCGGGAAAATCCATATCGATATCCGGCATTGTGATTCTTTCCAGATTAAGAAAACGTTCAAAGTACAGATCATGTTCCAACGGATCGACATCGACGATCCCAAGAACATAGGAAACGAGCGAGCCCGCGGCGGATCCTCGGCCGGGCCCAACTAAAATGCCGTTTTGTTTGGCATAAAGAACGAAATCCCAGACGATTAAGAAATAATCCTCATAACCCATCGAACAGATCACGTCAAGTTCGAAGCGGAGTCTTTTTTGGTATTCTGCTTCCTGCTTCAAGCGATAAGGGTTCGCTTTCAAACGCTTTTCAAGGCCTTTTCGAGCTAGAGCTCCCAGATACTCCTTGGCCGAATAATCACCCGCAAGCGGGTATTTGGGCAAAAGCAGTTCGTTATACTCTAATTTGACATCAATAGCGGCAATCATGTCTTTCGTGGTTTTGACGATGTTTGGATAATCGGCATAAAGCCTATCTAATTCGCTTGTTGTCTTGAAGTCGTTGATGGCTTCGGATCCTTCAAAGATGCCCGCTTCCCCGGCGTACTCTCCGACAAGCAATTCCCGAAGCACTTTCGAGGCGCGTTGGTCGCTTTTGTCATAATAAAGGACCCGGTTGATGGCGATAAGATCGGATCGATCCCGCAGAGCGGGACCAGCAATCGTTTCGGTGGAAAAATCAGCGAGATCGATCCCAAGATACGATTTGTCGACATTGTCTTTGATAACTGCTAGCGTTTTCTTAAACTTCTCCCAATCATTGGCTGTGATTAGCTTTTGGAGATCATAGGCATCGGTCCTCATGATAAGAATCAAGCCTTTGCGATACATTCTAAGCGTTTCAAGCATTAGAAAGGAGTCCGCATCTTCTAGACGCGAACTAATTTGGATCAAGTTGTGATAACCGGCATTTGTCGCCGCAAAAAGAACCCCTGCGATCTTTGTCTCGGAAACATCGATTACGACGTGCATGCCAATGACCGGATTGATGTTTTTCGCCTTGCAGGCATTATAAAACTTGAGGACGCCATATAGCCGGTTATTGTCGGCAATCCCCAAGGTTTTGAATCCGCGTTCATGGGCTAAGTCAACGATTTTGTCGATGCCGATGATGCTGCCGTTGAACGAGTATCCGGTTTGGATAAACAAATCGAAATCGAGCAAATGAAATCACCGATTTGATTATATCACGATTCAAAGGACATAAAAAGTAATTATCGCTTTTTGAAAATCAATGCCAACCCGAGGGCGCCCATGGCCGCAAACACAAACAGCCAGATATTATCCAGAAACCAGTTGGCTTCTTCTGTTTCGGAGGGTGCAGTGACGGTAAAAGCGATGGTTTCATAAGGCATATCATTTAAGTACAGAACCAACACATATGACCCCGGTTTGTCGATCAGATAGTTCTTTGGAATCGCCTCGCCATTCAACAATGCATAACAATTGAGATTGATATTGACCTTTTCAAGGTAGGTTTCATCATTGGCAACCCCTTCGACAACCGGCAGGATCGTGAAACTTCTCTCGAGGAGATAATCTCCCTGGCCGTGGACAGCGAACAAATATGTTCCCGCATCGTAAACATCCTCGCCGTGATAAGGTTTGCCATTAAGCGTCTGGTCAGAACCGCTCGCTTTGATTTTAAGCGGCGGCATTAACGACTGGCCGTTGTCAACGTTATCAATGACCGCATCAATCGTAAACAACCTGTTCAGTCGATATCCGTTCGCTCCGGCAACGACCAAATCATAATTTCCCGGTTCGGAAACCAAGGTTCCCGATGTGATCGGCTCACCGTTTAAAAATAAGTCGCCTTTGGTACTGATCATAACTTTTTCCGTTGATGATCCGCTCAAAGGGAGCGATTCCGGATCCGAATGCAAAACGATGGCGTATTGAAACAGATGATTTTTCCCTTCGATCCTAATATCGTAATACCCGGGATAATCAAGGTCGATCTTTTCTACTTGGATGCCATTGACATAGGCTACACCCTGATGTTGATATGAGAAGGTGTCTATGTATTCCCCATCGGGAGAAACAAAGTCGTGTTTCCATAATTCATGATCATAGTATTCAATTTTCTGGCTGGTTTCAATGGCAATTAGATAATCATAATTCCCGATTCCGATAATTTCTTTCGTCATGCTGGTTGAGATGAGTTGATTTCCCCATCTATCGATCAATTTGATAAGCGAATTTTTTCGTTTAAAACCGTTACTATCACTGTCTTTAATATAGCATTCAATCACTACACCGATCCTATTGATTCCAAGATCGGCTACATAAACGACCTCTTCCTTCGCTCCTTCGTCAAAGACAACCCAGCGCGTAATGTCTCCGTCTCTGATCGTCAAATAACCATTTCCACCTTTGGGATCGGCGGTATCCATTCCGTATTCGTACCTGACATCTCCTATTTCGAGAACGCCACGGGGGATCAAGGTTGATCCGTCTTTAGATTGAGCAACGGCAAAGAAAGCAAATAAACAAAGCATCAGTCTTTCCATAAAAAAAGCCCCTCCTTCGTAAATACTACGCTGGAGGGGCTCTTGGTTCTTGAATTTATTGATGACAGAGCCTCATCGTATCGCGAGCAATCATGACTTCTTCGTTGGTCGGAATGACATAAACCTTGATTTTGGAATCCGGAGTTGAAATTTCGGCAGTTGTGCCTCGGCATTCGTTTTTTTCCGGATCGAGTTTCACTCCGAGAACACTGATGCGGTCGATGACATTTGCCCTGGTCGACGGCGCGTTTTCGCCGATGCCGGCAGTGAAAGTGATGGCGTCGGCTCCGCCCATATAAACATAATAGCTGGCGATATAGTCGGCGATTCGTTTGGCCTGGATCTGGATCGCAAGTTCTGCCCGATGATTGCCATTCGCGGCTTCACGCACAAGATCTCTGGAATCGAAAGAGATTCCGGAAACACCAAGATAACCGGACTGCTTGTTGAGAATATTGATGATTTCTTTAGCAGATTTCTGCTTCTTTTCCATCATATATTCGATGACCGCAGGGTCGATGTTTCCCGACCTGGTTCCCATCGGAATCCCCTCAAGCGGGGTAAACCCCATCGACGTATCTACCGATTTGCCCTGCTTCACAGCACAGATCGAAGAACCGTTGCCGAGATGACAAACGATGACGTTGATATCTTCCGGCTTTTTGCCCATCAGTTTTGCGGTCATTTCCGAAACATACTTATGCGAGGTTCCATGAAATCCGTACTTGCGAACCTGAAACCGCTCATACCAATCAAAGGGAGTCGCATAAAGAAAAGCTTCTTCCGGCATGGTCTGATGAAAGGCCGTATCGAATACGCCAACCTGTTTAACATCAGGCAATATTTCCTTGAACGCTTTGATTCCGGTCAGGTTCGGTATGAGATGCAAAGGGCCGAGATCGACAATACTTTCAATAATGGCTATTTCCTTCTCCGTGATGATGCAGGAATCGGTGAGCATACTGGCACCGTGGAGAATACGGTGACCGACACCTTCGATTTCAGCGAATGATCGGAGAATTCCAAGGGAGATCAGTTTATCAAGCAACATCTTGACAGCGACATTGTGGTTTTGGATGGCGACGATTTCTTCAATTTTCTCGCCATTGACCTTGATCATAAAGACGGAATTCTTAAGTCCGATCCGTTCCACTAGCCCACTGGTGATTACTTTTTCCTCCGGCATCTCGAGCAATTGGAATTTTAGTGAAGAACTGCCGGCGTTGATCGCCATGATTTTTGACATTGTCAGTTATCCTTCCTTATCCTTTAATCAAATTTGTTGTTTATGCGATCGATGTATATTGAAATGATTCTTTTCTCTGTTAATGATGAAAGTGCCATTAGGAGCCATTGTTATTCCTTATTCTATCACCGGTTTATCATTTTACCATACATTCCGTTAATACACAAACAGTAATCTATTGTAATTATAACAAAACCATCCCCATCTGTTTGCCTGCTTGTAATAATTGGTCGAAACTGATAAAATAAAGATGGTGAATTTGATGAAAAAACTGATGATCAAACTAATCAAATCATATCAAAAGCAGCATGCCTTCAGAGCGCCCTCATGCAAATATAAGCCCACTTGCTCGAATTATGCTTTGGATGCATATGAAAACTATAATTTTTTTTATGCTTCATTACTCACGATTTGGCGTTTGCTCAGGTGCAACCCCTTTTCAAAAGGCGGGTATGATCCAATTCCAAAATATAAAAAAGAACTGAAACTCCAACTTGAAGAGGAAAAAAAGAACAGGATATTCTCTCCAGAATGATTGTTTTTTTTACCTAGTAATTATGTTGTCATCAACCATATCATAAGTATCACCATGTTCCCAAAGCAAAAAGTGATGATATTAAAATAGCTCTATAAAAGTGACGTTGACAGAATGTCTGAACTCAAAGACCGAGGTAAAAATAGCGATACGTTTTTTAGACGCGAGCAAATAAACTTATTCAAATTTCAGTGCACTTATACTATATCCTCCAATGATGCAAATTAAAAACCCATTGACATCAAATAAATAGTGATGTTAAGTGTTAGAATATATGTGAAACTCCAAAATCTAATAAAATACAAAATACAATAATATTATAATCCATATTTGAAAAATCAGAAAGTTGCTATAATAAACAGAGATTTGCACTCTTGTTTTTAGGGGGAAAATTATGAGATATAGTTTACTCTTATCAACTTTATATTATCTTTGCGGTTGTTTTTACATGATTTTTGGCGCATATATGATAACTTCTAACAAAAAAAGCAGGATCAATAGGCTGTTTTTATTAGTAACGAGTTCAATGGCAATTTGGTCATTTTCATATGCTATTTCAAACTCCGCACCAACGGCGGAATCGAGTGCTTTTTGGAGATGCATGTCTGTTTTCGGCTGGGGCTTTTTTCACAGCCTTTTACTCCACTTTGTACTGATTCTAACAAATACTGAAAAACGTTTAAATAAGCGAATAAAACTCATAATACTTTATTTACCTGTTTTTATAAATGTGATTCTGTTTGCGCCTTTAGGAATTCTTGCAGAAAAACAATATGAAATGGTGCAAAGCGAATTCGGCTGGATAAATGTGCTTCCTATAAATATTGGTCAAATTTGGCTTAACATTTACGATATTATATATTCAGTGATTACTATTATATTACTTTTTCGCTGGTGGAAAAAAATTGAACCTCATACTCCTTTAAAACTATTAGGAACATATTTCTTATTATCTGTGTTACTTCCTTTTATAGCGGGATCGATAACGGACATTTTGCCCGGTGTTTTGCCCGGTGTTTTTGGATTAACGCCGATCCCTCAACTTGCAATTTTGTTTTTGATCCTTCCTACAGTATTATTGTTTATCATATTGAAAAAGTTCGGTTTTCTTATTGAAAGAGAAAAAATAGAATTCTTATCTCCTGATTCCGACATTATACCAGAAGAAAGTCGATTGCGTTTGTTCGAAACGGCAGCGGCGATATTTATAATCGGTTCCGCAGGATCATTTTATTCAGGGTTTTTCCTTGCAAGAGGAAAATTAGCATATGAACTTTTACTTGCCTTTGCTATCTTGATTTGTGGTATATTTTTAAGATTCATACCGCATATATCAAAAAATCATACAATCCAGAACGCCATCTTCCTTGTAACAAGCGTAGTTGGCATGACTTTTTTCATAATTAAAGATGCTAATACAGCAGCAACAACAGTCTGGGCGGTATATATAATATTTCTTCTGCATTCTATTGTTTTGGATAACAAAAACCATACTTTAATATTTTTAGCCGTTACCCTAATAACTCAAGTTGTTCTTTCAATTATTTATCCTGAAGTTTCTGCCACCATCAATGCCGCTCAGTATTTAAAAAGGATTTTTATTATTGTACTTTCTTATTTCGCTGTGATATATTTGAAAAATGAATATTCTTCAAAGTTTCGAGGATACCAAAGATTTTCAAAAGAACAACAAACGCTTGAAAAGATTTCAACCAACTTTATTTCGGTTAGCAGTGAAAATACTAAAGAAAAAATCGATGAAATGTTTAAAATGTCTGCCGAAATACTTAATTTTGACAGCGCATACTTATTTGAATTCAGCGCAGATTATGAAAACGCAATTATTCTTAATACATATGTGAAAGATCTTGATAATCAATCATTTCCTTTTTATCCAGAAACGACGTTTAAGACAGCTGACTTTCCCGAAGTTAAATCCCTGATAACGCAAAACTCACCTATACTCTGTGAAGATGTCACAAGCCTTCCCCTTGATGAAGCTGGGTACCAAAGAAACTTTTTCCTGTCGAGAGGAATCAATTCTTTCTTTGCGCTGCCAATAATAGTCGATGAAAGAACAGATGGTTTTTTTGTCATTGAATACCTAGACCGAAGTGATAAAAAATTCACAGAAAATCGATTACACTTTTTGAAAATTATTACAAATATATTGGGAGACACAAAGAAAAAATCTTTATACGAAGAAAAGCTGTATCAATTTGCTTATTTCGATGAATCTACTAAATTGGCAAACAGAAATATGCTCAAAAAAATCTTGGAGGAAAATATATATAATCGAAAAGAATCAGATAAATTGGTTGTTTTTGATATTGAACTGGACAACCTAAGAATGATTAATGATACTTTCGGTCATAGCATAGGAGAACATATAGCAATAAAATCGGCAACGATTCTTGAAAACCTGATGAAAGAAGAGTGCCATCTATCAAGGATCGGTGAAGGAAAATTTATTGTTGTTATGCCTTTTGCGGAAACTACCGAGCAAATAGAGGAATGTGCGAATAAAATCGTTGATGCTTTTTCCAATCCCATACTTCCCAAGGAAGGGATAGAATCATTATTTGTTACTGTTAATGTAGGCATATCCATTTATCCGGATGACGGAAAAGATGTGGATACTCTTTTGAAAAATGCCGATTTAGCAAGTTATGAAGCGAAACTCTCTGAAAATAGGATCGTTTTCTGTTCAGAACAACTAAAAAAGCGGATTGCGGAAAATACTTTACTCACAAATAAGCTTTTCCATTCATTGCAGAATGAAGAATTTTCTCTAGAATATCAACCTCAAGTCAGCTGTAGCACGGGAAAAGTTGTCGGAGTTGAGGCTTTGCTTAGATGGACAACGGCCGACAACGTAAAAGTGTCACCGAATATATTTATCCCCATACTCGAGCAAACGGGATTGATTCATGATGTGGGGCTCTGGGTACTAGAACAAGCAATCCAAGAGCATAACAAGCTTGTTTCAAAGGGCTTTTTTCCTCTTCGCTTTTCCGTAAATCTATCGGTTGTACAATTCCAAAGTGAAGATTTTATTTCTAAAGTTTTACAACTAATAAAGAAAAGCCAGGTAGATCCGAAATATATTGAGCTGGAAATTACAGAAAGTATGCTGTCCAATAATTTTTCGGATACAATTGAAAAACTGTCTAAGTTGAAAGAAGCGGGGATAAATATTGCCATAGATGATTTTGGCAAGGGGTATTCATCATTGCATCGGTTGGAGTTGGTACCTTTTAACAGAATAAAAATAGATAAAAGCATCATAGACGATATCATTTTAAAAGAAAAAAAAAGTAGTTATAGCAAAAACGATTGTTTCATTGGCTAGAGCTCTCATGGCGGATATCACAGCCGAAGGCGTGGAAACAAAGGAACAACTGGATTGTATGAGAAAGATAGGTTGTCATGAAATACAAGGGTTTTATTTTTCGAGGCCTCTGTCGCCAGAAGCACTAGAAGAATTCCTTAAAAAGAACGGCGTGGTATCTTGACTCCGGTTGCTTTTTAAGCGTTGCATTTGACGATCCGGGAAAATATTCTGCCTACTCCGCTGACAATAAGATCATATTGCCTTAGTATAGTGTAAACAAATTGTTTGTATAACAAAGGTATCAAACGCCTTATTCTATAAAATTTGATAACCACTTATCCTCTTATTGTCCTATAAGCACAACAATATAAAACATAAGACATCCTGCAGACACCGACAAGCCTTTGCTTGCTCGATGTCTGCATTTTCATTTGACGCGAAAAGTGATGCGAATAGAAACACCTAAGAAACTCATAATGCTTGATCACGCCATTGTGAAAATGGATATGCTCAAATCCCCTCGAAATAAACAAATAATCAGGCTCATCTTCAATTAATAAGGTTTGATTCGGATTGTATTGATGTAACAAAAACACTCAGAAAATCTATTTACATTTTCTATATAGCCAGTAGTAAAAAAATATAAAATCGAAAAATGGAAGTTGGTAACCATAATGGAATTCGAAATTAAGATATTATTCTTTGAAAACATAAAAAATATATTGAATAAAAACTAAGAATCTGTCATAATTAAATAGTATTTTCAGTCTGCTTATGGGCTCAATGTGGTTCTGAGCACTACTGGATAGTTGTTTTGCCTAAATATCAAAATATAATAAAGGTAATGTTACACAATTTTATTGTATTATTTGCGTTTTGTCCTTCTCATCACACTGCTATCGACAATATGGATAATAAAAAAGGAGAAAGAAAAATGTTCAATCTAAAACAAAATGGCACAAAAGTTTCTACTGAGATCATGGCCGGCTTGACAACATTCTTTGCTATGGCATACATCATCGTTGTCAATCCGTCTATTCTCAGTCAAGCTGGTATGGAATGGGGTGCTGTATTTCTTGCTACGATAATTGCCTCAATCATCGGAACTCTTGTAATGGGGCTCGTGGCAAATGTACCCTATGCTCAGGCTCCCGGAATGGGGCTTAACGCATTTTTCGTCTATACCGTATGCTTTGCACTGCAATTTACATGGCAACAGGCTTTGTCAATGGTGTTTATCTGCGGCATAATAAATATTGTCATAACCGTTACCAAGCTCCGCAAATACATCATACAAGCCATTCCGCGCAGCCTGCAGAACGCCATCGGCGGAGGCATTGGCATCTTCATTGCCTATATCGGGCTCCTCAATGTCGGCATCATTAATTTTGATGCCGGAGTGCCGGCGCTTGCAACCCTTAACCTTCCCGTTTTGTGGTTATTTCTTATCGGTTTGGTGTTGATAGTTGTGCTCAATCTTCTGAAAATCAAGGGTGCGATACTTATTAGCATAATCATTACGGCGCTTATCGGCATTCCCATGGGGCTTACCGCAACAACAGACACGATCAGTTTTACCGACGCATGTGCAGCTCTTCCTACAACTTTCGGTGCTATATTCACAAAGAAAGGCATCGGATCCTTGTTCCTTGATGCCAGCAAGATCCCTCTTGTCCTTATCACGATTTTTGCCTTCAGTATGTCTGACACATTCGATACAATTGGAACCTTCATTGGAACCGGCCGTCGCACAGGCATCTTCAGCGATGAAGACGAAAAGGCGATGATAAGTAGCGCCGGCTTCAAATCAAAAATGGATAAAGCTCTATTTGCGGACGCTACGGCAACCTCTATCGGCGCTATCTTCGGCACCTCCAACACAACCACTTATGTAGAGAGCGCCGCCGGCATTGCCGTTGGCGGACGTACCGGTCTCACCAGTGTTGTTGTTGCAATATGCTTCGCAATAAGTGCGTTTTTTGCAACATTTATCAGCGCGATTCCGGCTGCGGCTACGGCTCCCGCATTGGTCATTGTCGGAATCATGATGTTGTCTTCCTTCAAAGAGATCGATTGGTCTGAACTTTCAGAAGCTATACCCGCATTCTTTGCCGGCGTATTTATGGCTCTGTGCTATAGTATCTCCTATGGTATTGCGGCGGGCTTTATATTCTATGTAATCACAAAGATCTGCAAGCGCCAAATAAAAGACATCCATCCAATCCTTTGGGTGTGCACATTAATGTTCATACTTAACTTTGTGCTTCTTGCTATTTTGTAAATCAATGGAGTAGTTTAAGTATTACTCCCCTTAATACTATACCGTATAAAGAGCCGCCATATTGACTCAATAGGAGTCATGGCGGCTTTTTATAAATATATATATAAAAACCAAAATCCTGAATTTATCTTATAACTACTAAATGCTTGAGTTTCTCTCAACAAAAACACTGACTATTACCAAAACAACAGACGAAAAACGGGTGTCTTTTTTTTTGAAACCGAAATAAAAAATTTGAACTAAATCTTCTCAATGGGAGAGCAGTTCAAATTATCGTTGTTTGGTGCGGGTGACAGGACTTGAACCTGCACTCATTAAGAACTAGATCCTAAGTCTAGCGCGTCTGCCAATTCCGCCACACCCGCACAAAAAATGCAATGGTGACCCGCAGGCGATTCGAACGCCCGACCCTTTGATTAAAAGTCAAATGCTCTTCCTGCTGAGCTAGCGGGTCAAAAAAAATGGCTGGGCTAGGTAGATTTGAACTACCGATCTCGGAGTCAAAGTCCGATGCCTTAACCTCTTGGCCATAGCCCAGTATAAGATGGGGCGATTGATGGGAATCGAACCCACGAGTGTCGGAGCCACAATCCGATGCGTTAACCACTTCGCCACAATCGCCATCAAGCTTTTTCGCAACATTAAGTTTACTAAATACCCCCCTAAAAGTCAAGCGCTATTTCGCTCATCAAGAAGAGGGTAAATAACGCCTCCGGCGTTTTATCGCCGGTGGCGTTAAAGAATTCAAATACCTGCAATCGCGATTCCAAATCCCCGATCGCCAAGATGTACAAGGAAAACCGGACTGACAAAATCGGTCATGTGGATTTTGATGTTAGGATACTTTGCCTTAACTTCTGTCCTTATCTTTTGTGACCATTCGTTCTGGTTGAGATCAATGATGTCAAGATAGACGGTTGCGAACTTTTGGGAATAATCTTTTATGATTTCCATAAAAAATTCGTAACAAGCATTGTTGGTACGCTCTCTCTTTACCAGATGGAGTTTTCCATCGATCATTCTTATAATGGGTTTGATCCTTAGAACGGTTCCGATCAACGCCTGAATCCGGCTCAGTCTGCCGCCGCGAAACAAATGCATAAGATTGGAAAGCGTAAACATTACTTCTGCGTTCTTAAAAAAACGGTGATAGAGATCCACGATTTCAGTGAAAGGCTTTCCCGCTTTGATTGCCTCGGCGATCACTTTCACACCGTTGGCCACTCCAAATGATGCCACCATTGGTGCGTGAATGCTTAACTCCATCGGCTTGTCAAACATCGTTTTGGCAATCAGGGCAGATTGAAAAGTACCGCTGAGTTTTTCCGAAAGGGTGACAACCAAAACGTTGGTATAGCCTTTGTTGTAATAATCATTGTATAGTTCAAGTATTTCCCCGGGAGCGGGTTGGCTGGTTGTCATCTTTTTTCCGGAACGGAGATATTCATACATAATGTCGGTGGGAAGGTCTTTCTCCTTGTATTGCTTGTCATCGATCATCACTTTGAGTTGGGCGACCTTGATGAAATCATAGTCCAGCAACTCGGGTCTTGTCAGGGTCGTGCTGTCAATCAAAAGACCGATTTTTTCCATATTAAATACTCCTTATTACTAAGCAAAGTATTGTCAATCACTATGTAATACATAACAGACCAACAAATGACTACTGGCATATCAAGCAAGCTAAGATTGATTTTCATGAAAAACTCAGAATTAGAAAAAAACGGCCACGATCAAATCGCGGCCAAGAATGTAAATTCTCTTAGTTGCTTGCTTTCTTGTGCTCTTCGATAATCTTGGGAATCAGGTTCCCGGGAACTTCCTCGTAACGGAGAAATTCGCGTGTGAACGTTCCCGATCCCTGGGTCATAGCCTTGAGATCAATCGTGTATTTGGTTATTTCCGCTTCCGGAACTTCCGCTACGATTTTCTGGTATCCGCTATCGGCTGGTTCCATACCGAGGACGCGGCCACGCCGTTTGTTCACATCGCCTAAAACATCGCCCATGTATTCGTCTTTGACTGTGACGACGATTTTATGGATCGGTTCAAGAATCGTCGGCTTTGCCGTTTTGCATGCTTCTTTAAAAGCGATCGACGCAGCCATTCTGAAAGCTAGTTCGTTGGAGTCTACAGGATGATATTTGCCATCGAAGAGAACACCTTTGACACCGATCACCGGAAACCCGGCGAGCACGCCGTGCTCCAAAGTTTCCTGTAATCCTTTGTCAACTGCGGGAAAGAAATTCTTGGGGACGGCGCCGCCGAAAACTTCTTCAGCGAATTCATAATCCTTGTCGGGCAAGGGTTCGAAGCGCATCACGACAACACCGTAATATCCCGATCCGCCGGACTGCTTGACATATCTGCCTTCGGCCGTCGCAGTGGCCTTGATGGTCTCGCGGTAAACAACTTGTTGGTCCTCGGTTTCGACATCGACTTTGAACATGTTTTTCATTTTGTCGGTGATGTATCCAAGATGGATCATACCTTGGCCGCCGATTAGCATCTGGCTGGTTTCTTTGTTGCGGACGATCTCAAAAGTGGGATCCTCGAGACGGAGTTTGGCAAGCGAGTTGGAAAGTTTATCCTCATCGGCTTTGTTTTTTGGTTTGATTGCGATATACATCGTTGGGCTTGGCGTTTCTGTTAAAGGATAAACGATCGGCGCCTTCTTGTCCGATATTGTTGAACCGGTGACTACTCCATCGGTTTTGGCGATGGCGCAGATATCACCGGCATGAACAACGTCACATGAAACTTGAGTCTTCCCGAGCAAAAAGAACACTTGACCGACTTTTTCGACATCCCCATTGGCGGAGACATAGACTTCCTGGTCTTTTTTCAGTTGGCCGGAACGGACATTTAATAAATTGATCGTTCCCACAAAGGGATCAATGATCGTTTTGAAAACGTAAGCAGAGAAAGGCTCGAAATCCGCTGTTTTGCGCAATACCTCCTCATCCGTCCCCGGCTTATGCCCTTTGTTAGGCCCCAATTCACTGACGAACGGAAAATACAAGTTGATCATTTCTAACAACATTAGCGGACCGATGTTTTTCAATGAAGAGCCAACCATGATCGGAACAGTTTCCCCAGAAATGACAGCCTGTTTCAACCCTTGTTTGATTTCATCAATCGTCAGTTCCTCGCCGCCAAAGTATTTTTCGAGAAGCACCTCATCAGCCCCGGCAACGGTTTCGACAAGTTCTTGTCTGACATCCTGGACTTTCGCCATTATGTCTGGGGAAATCTCAGCGTCTTTGCAGGCATTGCCGTCGTAGAGCCTGGCTTTCAAATCGACGACATTCGCAAAACCGACGAATTCCCCGCTTTTGCCGATGGGAACGCAGAAAGGCAAAGCTTCTTTTCCGAATCTATCTTTGATTGCATCAAGGATGTCGTCGAATTTAACATTTTCCTTGTCCATCTTATTGATATAAATGATCGCGGGAAGATTGTGTTTTTTGATTTCTTTCCACATCTTCTCGGCGCCGACTTCGATGCCTTTGGTTGCATCGAGAACCAAAACCGCACCGGAAGCGGCTTGAAAAGCGTATCTAACGTCGCCAATCATTTCATCAGCGCCGGGAGCGTCGAGAAAGTTGAATTTGGCATCCTTGAACTGAACCGGGATCACGCTTGTTGAAAGCGAGTTTTGCCTGGTCTGTTCCTCAACGGTAAAGTCGGAGATTGTGTTTTTCTTTTCGACTTCGCCTTTCTTTTCGATCGTACCCGATACGAAGGCCAAAGCTTCGGCCAATGAAGTTTTTCCGCTGCCGAGATGGCCAAGAATAATGATGTTCTTGATTTGTTCCGCAAGGTACTCTTTCATGTAGATAAAAACTCCTCTCGTTTCTCTTCAATATATAGACTATCATATTATATCATAAACCCGATAAAAATAAAGTTTTTTGAAATCGTTTTCCAAAGGAGTGCTGATAAATCTTGCGATCGAAAGCAGACGTGTTAAATGGATTAACACAGTCTGCTTTTTTTGATATAGTTATTAAGTTTGTTATAGTTATTAAGTAAAGACGAATATATTCTATGGAAGATAAGAAAGCATTTCTTTTGTATACCGATACCGAAAAATTGAAAATCATGAAGGTCATTGGAGTAAGTATATCTCAATTGGAGCTTGTGCTACAAAATACAATGTAGCATCCTCATTTATAGTTATGCGACTGCGCGCTTATTGATAAAATGACAAGGACGATTTAAAAAGTCAGATTGGGAAGAAATGAGACAAGAAAAAGGAGGCCCGTTGGCATATTAAACCTTGAAACTACAATTGAATGGTTTGAAAAGAAAATATGAAACTGAAAGTTGAGATTGAGCGATTATAAAAGTTATCTTACGAAAGGAGTTTCATTGATATCGCCGAAAACAGTTGTTTTTTTATCTTTCTTAGAGAAGAAACCATAGGTGTCATATCCTCGACATCAACAACTCCTAATATAATTTGCGCCATTATCTATAATATACTTTCTTATTTTTTTTGAATAATCCATATACCTAAAACCACAGGTATATAATATTCCTATTTCTTTATCCTTAATGTCTGCACTTTTTAACCATTTAAGTATCCCTGCATGAAGTTCATTATTATAAGTTCCCGATGCAAGAATAATCAAATCAAATTCTTTTGGTTCTAAAGTTTTTATATCCTGTAATTTTAAAAATTTAATTGATAGTTGTCCGGAAAGATAATTTATTACTTTTTCTGTATTTTTGTGATGAATTGATTCATAAATTATTACTGTCTTTTTATATCAATCAGCCCTCTATTATGCAAATGTTGTTATTACTATATGATATTCCAGCTAAATTTTATAGGTCTGACTCGTTCTTTTTTACCTGTGCTAGTTCCATGTTTTCTTGCATTCTCAAATAAAATAATTTCTGTGGCATGCTCATTACAGAAATCAGCTTGTTTGCTTTTCTTTAATTTTGTATAGCCTTTATAGGTGTTTTTAGAATATTTTTATCTTTTCTTTAAGTGTCATTTTTTTTCTCTGATTTCATTTTCCTTATCTTTGCATCATTTGTCAATTTAGCAGAAAAAAGGCGATAATCGTATTCTATTATCGCCATAATTTAATCAATTATACTTAATTATGCCAAACGGTTGGTATACCTTCAACATATCGCCAATGGCTACCATCATAGTTTGGTGTTTCGCTATACCAGTAAACTGGACAATTAGCAGGATTCCATGTAGAGCCCCAGCCAGATGGTAATTCGCTGGCCATCGCAAAGATACTTAAGTTTGCGCAAGAATTAAAGGCCCGTTGTCCAATTGTAGTAACAGTGCTAGGAATTACAATACTATTTAAATTAGAGCAGTTTGAGAAAGTATAATTTCCAATTGAAGTTAATTCCTCGGGCAGTGTAATCTTACTTAGAGCGCTACAGCCATAGAAAACACCATTGGATAGAGAGGTAACGCTACTAGGAATTACAATCTCTGTAAGAGATTCACAGTAGCTAAAGCAATATGCGCCAATTGAGGTGACTGTGCTTGGTATTTCAATTGTTGTAAACGGACAATCCCCAAAGGCATTATTGCCTAAAGAGGTAACCGAACTTGGAATCACGAAGTTTTTTAATTCAGTACAATAAAGGAAACAATTTTCAGGGATAGCAGTAACTTCGCCTTGTATTGTGATTGAAGTTAAGAATCGACAATCATTAAATGCGCCGGCTCCCAGAGTGACGACATTTGCAGGTAATGTAATATTTGTAATTGCCGTACTCGCGAAAGCATATGGACCTATACCAACTACAGTTGGATCAATCGTAGAATTTACACAGCCCATAACAAGAATATTGCTCTTTTTACTGACAACGGCGTTACAGTCCGTACGCGAATCAAAATATTGATTATCGGCATGAACTGAAATTGAAGTTATAGGTGCTTCTATAAAAGCAGACCCAGAAAGATGAATTAAATATTCGCCAAATTCGATTGATGTAATTAAGCTACAGCCACTAAAAGCACCACCATGAATAACACGAAGATTATTATTTAATTGAGGATTACCTAATTTAGCACAACCGCTAAAAGCGGCATCCGCAATAAGACTAACATTAGATCCAAAGTTAACAGTAACAAGTCCATCACAACCGTTGAACGCATATTCGCCAATTATCGTAACTGAATCGGGAATTGTAACTGAAGTTAGATCATCACAACCGGAGAAAGTCCAAGGATTGATTATTTTAATTTGATTACTAAGAGTAAGCAACTGCATATTTGAGCAGTATTGGAAAGCTCCATTACCAATTTTTGTAACGCTATTCGGAATTGTAAACGTGCTAGGCAGCGATGAATTATAGAAAACTCCCGCTTCTAGTTCGACAACGCTGTTTGGGATGGCAATAGCGCTTTCTTTTAGGTTAAAGTAGGCAAAACACGAATCGCCTAAGATTTTTGTTCCTTCAGGGATATAGCCGTCTTTTAGGCCAAATAAGAGTTTATCAGTCGCTGTTTCCATGATTGCCTTATTATTAGTTGGCGATGAGTATTTGGTGTTGCCGTTTTCTACACTAAGAGATGTAAGTGCAAAGCAATTATAAAAGAGAGAGTCTCCTAAATACGCAACGCCGGCAGGAATCGTTACACCTGTAAGTTTTGTACAACTTGAAAATGCTCCATCGGCGACTATATGTGTATCAGCATGGATGCTTATTGAGGTAATATACTCTGAATTAGTCTTAATTAGAGCAAAATGTTTGTTGGTCGCCGTACCTAAATAACGGCCATTATCGTGTTCCGTATAAACAATATTGTCTGGCCAAGAATAGAAGGCGTAGGAGCCGATTGAAGTTAGACTTTCAGGTAAAACAATGTTTGTTAGAGACTTACAGTTATAGAAAGCTTGAGAACCAATTGTCTCAAGTTGATTGCCAAATTTAACAGTTCCAAGTTGGTCACAATTTTCAAAAGCTCCCATACCAAGATGGCGCAAGCTATTTGGCAGTTCAACCGCGGTTAGACCACTACATCTGGCAAAAGCACTATCGCCAATTGTATGAACGTTTTTGCCCAGGGTAACCCCAGTAAGATTAGACCCAAAAAAAGCATCGTCGGCGATAATTTTTGTATCAGTGTGGACTGAAAGATGTTCAGCAGAAAAAGATGCATCAACACCAATAAGGACTAAATACGGGTTTTCACTGTTTCCAACATATATGCCTTTTTCATATACCGTGACCGCTTCAACTGATGATTTTTTCACCAAGGAACTATCAACATTTTCTACTTTACTAGGAATATGTAGATTTACTAAGTTTGGACATTCAGAAAATGCTTCTGGACCGATTTTTTTAACACTATCCGGCAATATTATCGATTCAAGGCTAACACAGTTTGAAAAAGCATCAAAACCAATTGATTCAACGTTATTGCCAAAATTAACAGTATGTAGGTTAATACAAGAAGCGAAAGCATCTTCGCCAATATTGATAACACTATCAGGGATTGTGACTTCCCTTAATGTCACATTATCAAAAAATGCCCATTTTTGAAGCGCAACAACTGGTTTTTCATCAACTAAAGCCGGAATTTCAATAACAGGCGCATTCCCATAGTAGCCAATTAAAACTATACCTTCTTCGTTTTCACCCCAAGCAAAGTCATAAGGATCAACAAATGCAGTTTTAGGATGTGGAATATACTTAGCATAATAAGTTGCATCAGCAACAACCGGTACTAAATCAGGTGTCCATCCATCAAACTCATATGTATAGTCATCATCTTCCGGTCTAACAGGTGTATCATTGAATACTGGCATTTCGCCGACCGGATAATTATAATGCGTCATTAAATGAGCGCCATTCCAGTTAAGCCAAGTAATTTTATAACCAGTTACTGGATCTTTGCTTGTTGTGTGGCTACTCGGATCACTGGTCGTAGGTCTTTCACTTGAATATGTACTGGTAATTGAATATGTACTAGTAAATTCACTGGTAGTAGACCGTTTGCTTGAATCGCTTGTTGGCGTCTTCTGACACGCACCAAAAAGCAGCGATACTAGCGCGAGTAGAAGGATTATCTTCTTTTTTTTCATATTCTCCCCCTGTAGGCATTTTTTATATTCCACAGAATATCTATTTTCAGTTTACTAATTATAAATAGTAAAAGCAACACTTTTTTGTAAAAGTACTTGCACTGCCACTCTAAACGTTTCAACTTTAGCGGATATGCTTAACTTTAATATTGACAATTTTATTCTGAAAGATATTGATATCAATAAACTCATTAAGTATAAATATCCTCTTCAAAAGTGATTTTATACTAGAAAATCGCTCAACCGTGCTAAACTACTAAAAAATCCATTAACATACCTTTTGGATTATTCTTGGGCATTTTAGAAGAAAGTTGACGGCAACAAAGGCACTTTCATAAACTGGTTAAAAAGTCATTTAGGATGCCTTTTGAGGGTAAATAGTGGAAAATCAAGCCCTTTTGTTTATGTCAATCTATAAGAGAATAATAATAATTTATAACTTTGTATTGTTCTTTTATTTGTTGAATTAAGATATATTTATTCATATATGCATAGTCTGGTTCTCCATTTTTATCAACAGGTAAACTTATGATTTGTCTATTAATTCTAAATTGACTAAATTTATAACCATAACCAAATTTTTCACCCTTTGATTTGTCAATACATGTTTTAAGAAATAAACCTATCGTTTTTGGAATAAATCTTTCGCCTTTAAAACTAATTTTTTCAACATGATCTGTTGTTATAAAATCTGAATATTGATAACTTACATAACCAATTGTTGCACTATCAACTGTGAGTACTCCTCCTTTTTCAGTTGCTTTATTTCTATAAAAAGATTCTAAACCATTATTGCTAGCAGCTGTAGTAATTCGAGGCGTTTTACCATCTGATATTAGTTCGGTTGGATGTGTTGTAACCGTTCCACTAACATCAAATAATTCTTTAATTTTAAACTCTTTCCACTCTTTATCCATTAAATTTGACAATTGTTGTTCCGCTTTAATTGCTAGCTTATATATATATATATATATTGTAGTGCTTTTTCGATATTTTCTGATTTTATTTTTCTTACGAATATATCTATATATTCTAAATGTGGATTACCGTTAGAATCTATAGGTAATAATATTTTCTGGTGTGGTAAATCAGTACTTGAAAGCTGATTCCCATAAGAAAATAATTTTGTATTATTTTTTAATGTTTGAATAATAAATAATGCAATATTTTCTGTTAAATCAAAGTTTTTAGGAATAAGAGCATGAACCTTCATATCTAAAGATGCTTCATAAGAATGGTAAAAAGCACTCCCCATAAATGAAACACTAATAAAGTTTTTAAAAACTCTAAAATTTTTGTTTGAAGAATAATAGTATCCATCAATACCATTGTTTGTTTCTTTTGCTGTAATTCTTGGAATGTTAGAGTCAATTAATTCATCTTTAGGTATGTAACTTCCAGTTGGTGTTTGAACTCCATTCGATCCTTCAAAAGTTTCAAACAAATCACTGATTTTAAAATCTTTCCATTCAACATCTTCTAAACCTATTAAATCAAAGCCAGTTTCAATCATTTTTTGTTCGTAATAATTAATTACATTTTGGGCAATTTCTTTTTGTTCTTGTTTAATATAATTTTCCATAAATTCCCAATTTGGACGACCATTATCATCAACAGGTAACACAATTATTCTTTCTTTAAATCTAGTCCCCGTTAAACCCTTACCATATCCAAAACCGCTGTTTTTAATGCTTTCACGAAACACTTGAACTAAAAACAACCCAATTTGTTTGTTCATATATTTATTAGAAATTCTGTACATTTTATTTCCTGTTATATAATCTTTTTCTTGATAAAAAAAGTCAGCGTTTTCTGCACCCAAAGTAATAGCATTTCCTTTATTAATATCAAAGTTCTCTTCCATATTAACAATTTCATCTAATCCATTGTTTAATGATGTCCTAGTGATATAGGGGATTCCACGCAATGAAACTTCTAAGATTTCCTTGTGATACGGCTTTGAGTTAGTTACTTCAAAAACATCCTTAACTTTAAATTTACTCCAACTAACATCATTCAATGTCAACTTCTCAATCATTTGAATCACCCGTTACATCTTTTGATGGTTTTTCTATTTGTTCTAACTCATTATCAATACCAAATAAATAACCTCTACCGTGAGTAATCATATTAACCTCAAAGGTAATATAATCTGCTATGGTATTTTGAAAATCTTCATTAGATGGAATCTCATCATTGAAATAATAAAAAGAGTGCAACCATTCATCATCATATTCTATGGTTGTTTCAACACAAAAACTAGTATCAGATTCAACACGATTAAACCATACATTCAGTAAATGTTGTTTTTTATCCTTGGCACTTGGAGTTTCTACTAACCCAATATGTTTTTGAACAACATAACCATCATCTTCAAAATTAATAAACTTACAAGTCTTTTCTTCATGGTGAGGAACACCTATAGTGAAAACCGCGATACAAGGATTAACTCCAACCCCGTAGAATGTATTTTTATTTAGAGTAATAACACCTTCTAAAGTATGTTTTTTTAGAATATTAGCTTTAACGCTTTGCTCATATTTGGTTTTACCTGTCATAGTAGATTGAGGAACTATAATTGCAACTTTACCTCCTTCAACTATAGAATCAAGTAAATGTTCAGTAAAAGATATCTCGTATAAATCAGGATTAGTTTTAGAACCTTGTGAATATGGTGGGTTCATCATTCTTACTGTACAACCTTTTAATTGCAACTTTTTAGGATTTTGTTTTAAAAAATCATCTTGTTCAAGATTGCTTTTGCCATCTCCTCTTAAAATCATATTAGTGGTTGCAATAGTAAACATATATGGTTGTAGTTCAAGCCCAAATAATTGGTTTTTTCTAATACTTTCTTTTTTTAGATGATCTTCTGTTTTTTGCATCATATTATGCATTGCAGCGATTAAAAAACCACCAGTTCCACAACAAGGGTCTAATACTTTATCTTCAGGTTTTAAATCTAACAATTCCGTGAATAATTCTGTGATATGTCTTGGTGTTAGTATAATCCCTAGAGCCTGTCCATCTCCACCTGAATAAGACATAAATTCACCATAAAATCTACCTAAATAATCTTCTCCATTTTGATGAAATCTAATAGATTTATATATGCTATTATATAGAAACTCTGTAAAATGTCTATTCGGTGTTTTACCTAAATTTGGTTCAATTAAATTAATTTTTGTAGTATCTTTTATAACAGAAAACTGATTTAACAATTTATCTTTTTTAACTTCTGGAGAAACATTTGCTCTTGATAAATTGGCTTGTATTGCATTATAAATTTTTTGTCCATCAGTTACTCTAGTATCACCAGTCAATGACTCAATACTAAAATTGCCATGCTCAATCTCTCTTAATGCTAATAATATTCCTGAAACTATTAGGGGCTTGTCTTTGTCTTGTATCGCACCATAATTTCTTAAATCTTCGTGTAACACTTTAGCATCTGCTAATATTTCTTGAGTCTCTTTTTCAAAATCTGTGTTTTCTTTTAAAATTTCTTTGATATAATACTCATCAATGTTTTGTTCATTGAAATATATAAATGTTTCTAATTCCGGTAACTCATAATAATCTTCTCGTTCATTAACAAAAACAGGGCTAATTCTGTGCTTCTTTTCATTTCCTGAAACACCAATAGCAATTATTTTTTTATACGATGTATTTTTAGCTAAATGTTTTCCATAAAACAAAGCTCCATTTACAGCATAATTAACTATTGAATCAGTTTCTTGACAAATTAAATCTTCACTCGTTCTTTTAACATGATTTGAAACAGATGCTTTATTTTCAATGACAATTAAAAAATCTTTTACAACCCCAGTATATTCAGGAAAACCAGGCTTTCCAGTTCCATGCTTAGAAGCCGATTTAAGTGCTCTATCTATTTCTTTTATTGTAGATCCTTGAGGATCTAATTTTAATCCTGCTTCTTTTAATAATTCATACACCCAAATATCTGTGTTTTTTTCTTTTGCTCTCATTTTATCATTCCCATCTTAAATATAAACTCTTAGATAATAATTAGATTGATCTTTAAAATAATTTTATCATGTATTTGATAAAAAATTTATGTTTTTATGGAATAAAACGAGAGTTCCCCTTTTTTTTATCAAATAGTTAGTGTTAGTATTCTACAAATATTATTTTGAAATTATTATTCATATTTTAAAATGAGAAGTTCAAACCCTTGGTGCGAGAAATTAAAAACCAATATCAATATTAAAAAGTCCATCCGGGAAACTTTTTTGTAACCTAGGTGGACTTCTTTTTATGAAAAAATCGCCTTGCGATTTTATCAATCAATTAGATTTTACTAATTAAATATTTTTATGGCAAGCGCTGTCCTAATTGATACAATTTCGGAAGTAATCGTTCAATCGTGCAACCCCCTAGGTTATAATCGTTCAGACAATAGAAGTTAGACAATCTAAAATTTCAATTTTCCACTGTGTTTCATAAGAAAAATTCCCTTTTTCATAGTACCAAGTTTTAGTCCTAATCTATAGTATAAGTACAGACATTTGATTTCTTATTTCATTGTGTAAATCTTTATATTCAATTTCTGCTATTAGCACAAAAACATCTTCAAATTCTTTTATAAAAATTAAGGACCTAAACAACCAAGAGGTACAACATATATCCCATCTTCTGGTCTTCGATATGCTATCTCAGTATTAGTTAATACCATCAGAAATGATGGTTTGACTTCGGATATATCAGCTAGTTTTAACAAATTAGCACTAGCTTTATCTAATTCATTACTACCTAATTTTACCTCAACACCAGCCCAAGAACCATCTTCTAATTCAATGATCAAGTCAACTTCAAGTCCTGATGAATCATTATAATAATAAACATTGCCTCCAATATTTTCAACACACACCCTAAGGTCTCTTGTAACAATTGATTCAAATAAAAATCCGAAGGTTTCAAAATCTTTCAAAAGTTTATCTGGTGTTAAACTTAATGCAGCAACAGCAATGCTTGGATCAACGAATTGTCTTTTATTTCCTTTTCTAATTCTGCTAGCACTTCTAACACTAGGAGACCACGCCTCAACATCCTCAACAATAAATAATCTCTCTAATGAATTCATATACGAATTAAATGTTTTCTCAGTTACTATTTCATTATAGTTTTGATCTTTATAGATTGTTGAGTTTGAGGCTAATGTTGAAACATTTCTTGCATAACTTTGAACAATTTTACGCATTTTTTTTATATCTTTCGATATTCCATCAATTTCCTTAGAATCTCTAGTAATAATCGAATTTAAAAGATCTTTTGGGATTTGCAATTGTGATTTTTTATCCAAGTCCAAACTTCCAGGCCAACCGCCACGACAAATCAAATAGGCAATATCATCAATAGTGACTGTAGACTTTTCAACAAATGATTTTGAATTTTTAAAAAGTTTTTTCAAAGAAACAAGTCCGTTAGATTCACCACTTTCATATAAACTCATTGGTCTCATATAAACGGAGTTAATTCTTCCTGTACCTGTATGAGATGTTTCTATGTTTTGTTTCCTAGTAGAACCAGTTAACAAATATGCCCCTTTATAATTGTTTTTATCAACATCAATACGAATAAAATCCCAAATTTCAGGAATGTCTTGCCATTCGTCGTATAGAATTGGTTTTTCGCCCTCTAAAATTTTATCATCTAAAACAGCAGCATAAGCTTGATATTCTTTCTTAATGCGAGGATGTTGGAGGCTCACTATTGTTTTTGCAAAGATACTGGCAGTAGTTGATTTGCCAACCCATTTTGCTCCCTCAATAAGTACTCCACCACTATATTTCATCTTTTCTTTAATCTGTTCTTCAATCAATCTTTTTTTATAATTTATAGGCATCATCATATTGTTCCCTCCTCACATTTATTATATACATTCATTCCAGATTTTTCAAGAGTTTTATTCCGGATTTTTCAGAGATTTCATTCCGGATTTTTCAAGAGTTTTATTCCGTGTTTTGCAGATTATTAAATTATGTATATATAAAGTCTCTACTTGTCTCGGCTTTTTCTAAATCAAAAATGTCCACCCTATTTCTAGTATCTAAATCTATTTAATAAAAAATAATATTATTACAATTCCTTATAAATTAAAGGGCCACTTTATTTTTTAAACGACATTTCTATCGCAAGAAATGACATTTTGTCGTCTTCAGCCTTTTTAAACATCTCCTCTAATTTTCTTCGCGTCTCCCTATGTCCTTCTAAATGTCTCCCTAACATTTCTTTAACAGCACCATTGGAATCGCTATGATTATATAAACGGTTCGAACCCTTGGTATGGGAAATCAAAAACCAATATCAATTTTTAAAAAAGTCCATCTAAGAAACATTTTTATAACCTAGATGGACTTCATTTTATGAAAAAAACGCCTTGTTAGGCGATTTTATCAATCAACTAGATTTTACTAATTAAATATTTTTATGGCACCTCTTTTAACACAAAAGATTTAGAGAAAAAGCATACATTTACATAAAACTACTAAAAAATCCATTAACATACCTTTTGGATTATTCTTGAGCATTTTAGAAGAAAGTTGTCGGCGACAAAGACGCTTTCATAAACCGGTTAAAAAGTCTTTCGGCATATCTTTTAAGAAAAAATAGAGGAAAATTAAACCTAAATATTATTCATCATTACTTTCTAGCATATCTTCTATTACTTTTTTTCCGTAAGTATATGACACAAAACTTTATTCTCGAAGCCACAACTTTCATATAATTTCTCTGGATTTGTTTTATTATTTACTCTTCCTGAAACAGTTACAAAGTTAGCCTTTCTTTTAAGTCTTTTCAGCAGTTCATAAACAATAATCTTATCTAATCCTTGTCCTCTATATTCCTTGGAAACTTGAATCCAATCTAGGTAGCCTTCTTTAATCTCTCTATCAAACTCTGCTATACCAGTGGCAGCTATAACATGATTTACATTATCATATAAACAAATCCATAGATCTTCATCGTATACCGGTCTATTTTTATAAGATTCTAGTTCATCAGCTGTTAATCTCTCTTTCTCATAGCAGGAATTTATATGATTAACAAATTCTTCCGTACTAGCCTTAACAAATATAAATTTATCAGATTTAAACTGTTTTTCTATATTTTCGAGATAATGAACCAACTTAAAATAAACTTCATCAGTATGTGTTTCAAGTAAATTTGGATTAAATTCATTTTCATTAATAACTTTAATATGAGTAGGAGCATTAAAGTGGCATGTTTTCCAAAATGATAACGCAGAGGCTCCCGTTGGATTTTTTAAATATTCTTTTGCTCTCATTTCACCTTTCCCATCTTAAAAATATATTGTTTAATAGTGGCACAGTTTCATATTAACATTAACAATAAAGTCTTAAGTCTTCTGTTTTATTCATTTTAACCTACCACAAATTCTAATTCATCTTTTTTATGACATAATTATTTAATTCTTATCATCTATTAACCATCTAGCTAAATCAAATATTTTTACACCGTCTTTTATTGTCATTGGGTGTGTCGTATTTGCTAAGATAATTTTAGGATAAGCATCTTTTATAGCAATTAAAGGGGCAATTTCTCTTTTTAATGTTTCTTCTCTGCTTATATTGTCTGATACTTGAATATAAATTTTTTCACTACCTTTAATTGCCATAAAATCTATTTCTTTTTCATAAAGTTTACCTACATATATATCGTATCCCCGCCTTAATAATTCGATTGCTACTACATTTTCATAAACTCTTCCATAATCTATGTTTCTAACTCCTAATATAGAATAACGGAAAGATAAATCGGATAAATAATACTTGTCGTTTATTTCTAAATACTTTTTCCCTTTAATATCGTATCTTTTTACTTTATAAAACATAAAAGCATTACATAAATATTTAATGTAATTTCCGATAGTTACATGATTTGTTTTAATCTTTTTGTTATTTAATATGTTAGATATATTATTAGCGGTTGTAAGGCTGGATATGTTATCCATTAAAAATTCTGTTAGCGTATCTAATAACGAAATATCTTCAATATTATATCTATCGACTAAATCTCTTTTAATTAAAGATGTATACACGTTTTTTATATATGCATTAGAATCTTCCTTGTTTTCATATAAATATGAGCCCGCAAATCCTCCCACTTTTAAGTAATTTTCTAAATGATTAGAAAAATTATCCTCTATCTCAAAATATTCTAAATATTCTTTAAATGAAAATGGAAAAACTGGAATTTCTATAAATCTTCCAGTAAATAATGTAGATAAATCTGAGCTTAATAAAAAAGCATTAGATCCAGTCAAATAAATATCATATTTTTTGTTGTTATGAAGACTGTTAACCGCAATCTCAAACTCACGACAAAGTTGAACTTCATCAATCATTAAGACATTTTTGGTATTAGGTTTATAATTGCTTTCGACATATGAATATAGACTTTTGTAATCTTTTATATCATCATATTTTAAATTACCATAGTCAATTTCTATTATATTTGTTTCTGGTTCAGTTTCTTTAATGTATTTTAAATAAGATCTCATAAGTTCAGACTTGCCTGATCTTCTAATACCAGTGATAATTTTAATATCAGGAGTATTTCTAACTCTTTTAAGTCTATCTAAATATAAAGTTCTTTCGATAAGTTTCATAACTACGCCTCACTTTCAAAAAAACAAAAATTTTGTTATCTTGAAAGTATTATACCCTAGACTTTCAACTTTTGCAAGTTTTTGAAATCTTGAAAGTCTATGCTATTTCAATTTTGTATGATTAATATTTATTCTCCTCTTTTACTTCCTTATCATTAAAGTATCTAATTGAATCATGAATTCGGTCGTCCACATTTTTATGGCAACTGAAATAGATATTACTTATAAATTAAATTACAATTCCGGGTTTTTCAGAGGTTTTATTCCGGATTTTTCAAGAGTTATAAATGTCAAGTTAAATGTCCCCATTTTTGTGCAGATAAGAATCCCCACTTTTATTCAATTATGATTTATTAAGTTTTACTTTATCTTTAATCCTATATAATGGGCCAATTATATTAAATAAATATGAATAATGTAGTAGCCTATCTAATATAGCTTTAGTTATCATTTCATCATTTCCTAACATTTGTAAGAGTTTTATTCCGTGTTTTGCAGATTATTAAATTATCCAAATAAAAATATGGCATACTTCTACAATTTTTTTAAAACCTTGAAAGCCAAATAAATATTAAAACCTATGCTGTTTACCATCTTTTAGTTATTTCAGCTAAGTTTTCATTTAATAGAAAATCTTTTAAATTAATATAAAAGATTCCATCCTTATCATAAAATGAACCAGTATAATTTTTGATAACTACTATTTTAATAAAGTTGTCTTTTATTTTATTTAATGGTCTTGTTTCTCTTTCTATTGTTTTTAAATCGTCTAAAGTCAGGGCGGATTGTATATAGTAACGCTCATTTGCTCCCGTTGCCATAAAATCAACTTCAAGTTGTTTTTGTGTAAGTTTTCCGTCAACCCTGTAATTATCACGTACTATTCCAACATCTACTTTATAGCCTCTTTTTATTAAATCTATATATATTATATTTTCCATGATATGACCTTGATCTTTTTGTGGAAAATTAAGTCGTGCATTTCTTAGCCCTACATCGGTGTAATAGTACTTATTATTAGTTTGATAATATCTTGCTCCACTTATATCGTATCTATTAGCTTTTGATAATACAAATGCGTCATCAAAAAATTTTAAATATCTATTAACTGTTTCACTAGATATTTTTATATTTTGTTCAAATAAAAATCTATTAGAAATTTTTGAAGGACTTATTAAAGAACCAACACTAGATGATATGAAATCAAGAAGTATTCCTAATACGTATTTATCATTTTGGATATTATTTTTTTCTAAAACATCTTTTATATATGTTTCTTCAAAAAGATCTTTAAGATATTCCCTTTTAGATTCTGCATTATTAAATTTAGTATATACTTCCGGCATACCACCATACATAATATAATTATCTAATAATTCTGGAGTATCCCCAAAATGTTTATATAATTCATTAAAAGATAATGGTAGTAATCTTATTTGATGGGTTCTTCCCCTAAATTGAGTAAGTATATCTTTAGATAACATTTTAGAGTTTGAGCCAGTAATATATATGTCCAAATTATCTAATTTTACTAATTCTAACATAACATCAACAAATGTTATTATATCTTTAGATTCTACGTATGGGTTTTGGATTGAATGAACATTTTGAATTTCATCAATAAAAAGATAATATTTTTTATTATCATCTTTAATTCTTGATTTAATGCTTGCATATAAAACAGTTATATTTCTTAGGTGTATGTTTTCATACCCCTCTAAACTGTATGCAATAATTTGTTCTTCACTTATACCTTCACTTAACAAATATTCTTTATATAGTTTAAACAAAAGATAAGATTTACCACATCTTCGTAAACCAGTTATCACTTTAACTTTTCCGTTATCTTTACTATTTACTAGCTTATTTAAATAGAAATCTCTTTTTATCATTATACCAACTCCCGAAATTTAGTCGTATTGTTGACTGTTTTTCGCGTATATTTTAACATTAACGTGAAAAATAGTCAACATGTTTAGTGTTTTTCACGTCTTATGACATAAAACCCCATCGAAATCGACGGGGTTAGATTATATTTTGTTATATTAAATTATTCTTCAAAAATAATATTTTCTAGCATTGTTTTCGGTCCCGCTTTATAAATTGAAAATAAATCATTTAAATTATTAGCTAAATATAACTTCCCAGTAATAGCTGCAAACTTATTCCAATAAATTCCACTATTTGCCTGATTCAAATGATCAATTTGCTTTGATAATTCTTCTTCAGTCAATGCTATTTTTAGTTGTTTAATTGATTTATTGTAATGAGTTTTTATTAACTCGCTAAAATCAAATTCACAAACATTTTCTTTAAATGAAAGTAAATGTGCAAAACCTTCATCAAACACTAAATATTCTAATATCTTTTTATAACTTGATTCGTTTTTTATATTAAATGGATAATCAACCTTAATACAAACGTGTATTAATTCGTGTGTAAAAAACTTTTTAATAACCTCAGAAATATCCTCATGATAATCCAAAAGACGAACTAAATCTAAAATTATATAGTCTTTCTCATTATGTTCTCTAATCATGGCATCATATGGTTTTGGACATCCAACAGCTAAAATCACATTGACATTTTTACTTAATTCTTTCCAGTTAAGAAACAGTTTAGAAAATAAAACAACATTATACGGAATAAAAGACTTAAGAATATCAATAACTTTTTTCATTGTACTAGATATACTTTCTTTAAGATTATGTGAAGGCTTATCAAAAAGGTATTGATTATTTCCTAATATACTATTAAAAATCCAATGTTTTTCATACGAAACTTCATCATTCAAATAATCATTTATTATTGAAACATCTATATTCATTTTATTTACACCAGCCTTTAACAACTATAAGTAATACTCTATTATTTCATGCTATCTTTATTTTATCATACGTCTTGATAAACGATTATTTTTTATAAATTAAAACTGGTGTAGTAAATTAAAATTCGTATTCGTGTTTTTAAATTGAAGAGTTCGAACCCTTGGTGCGAGATTTTAAAAACCAATATTAGTATTTAAATAAATCCAACCAGGAAACATTTTATAACCCAGTTGGACTTTCCGTTTATGAAAAAATCGCCTTTTTAGGTGATTTGATCAAATATTCAGTTTACTAATTAAACATTTTTATGGCACCACCTTTAATACAAAAAGTTTAGCAAAAAAGCATACATTTACATAAAACTACTAAAAAACCGCTAGAATACCTTTTGAGGTATTTTTGGGGTATTTTAGGGGAAAGTTGCTACTATTTTGGTATTTGTCTAAAACTGGTTAAAAAGTCTTTTATCATACATTTTGAGGGAAAATTGAACACTTATGTTATTTCAATTTATCCCACTAGAAATTGAAATAAATTGTCCATAAATATTTTTATAATTATTTATTGTTTCATCAACATTAAACCAATACACATTTGTTAAAGTTCCATCTGAAGGATCTACCTCTGTTCTTTCAAGTGTACCACCAAGAGCCTTTAGTGTTTTATCAGACCCAAGATTTTTAACATCACAATCTATCCTCGCTCTATCTAATCCAACTTTTTTAGCTTCAATCATTCCCAGATATAAATTAGCTTTATTAATCCCTTTTTTTCTTTCAGATGGCCTAACAGCAAAACCAATATGTCCCCCGAATTGTAACATTGCTTCATTTAAATTCCATCTAACATTTATAGTTCCAACTATTTTATCATCACTTTCCCTAATTAATAAAAATGCCTTTGCTTGGCTTCTTCCAACTCTTTTTGCATATTCTTCATCTTCCATTTTTAAACATCTATCTAAAGCTTCTTCAAAAGTATAGCCCTCATAAATTTTATCTAAACCACCACTGCCATTAATATCAGAACCATACTTTACAAATTCATCTAGATATTCAATGATTTCATTTTTTCTTCCTAATGATGGTATTTCAAAATGAAATTTTTCCATGTTATCACCTTCTTATAATTAATTATACATTAGCAAAATGATAACGCAGAGTCACCCGTTGTATTTTCTAAATATTCCTTTGGTCTCATTTTACCTTTCCCATATTAAAATATGTATTGCTTTTCATAGAATCATATTGATATTATAATTACTCCTCTTCCTCATAATAATATGAGTAATCAATACCTTTAAGGAAAACTTCGCGGTTATCGATATCTTCAGTTAGAGCATTTTGCAATAACTCAAAAATAGGTTTTGAATTATACGGGCTCTGTTTCATTGCTGATAAATATGCTTCCTTTTCAATTTTCGACCAATCGACGCATTTACTAATTCTATCTTTAAGAAGAAAATCTAACCAAATTCGTGTTGCTCTACCATTCCCTTCCATGAATGGATGAGCAATATTCATTTCAATGTATTTATCAACAATTTCTTTAAATGTTTTATCAGGCATCTTATCAATACCTTTTAAAATTTCGGGTAAAAAATCACCATTAGCAAACATAAATCCACCCTTTGAAATCGTTTTGGATCTTATTTTTCCAGCAAAAGAATATAAACCTTCAAATAAATAAGCGTGAATTTTTTGTAAAGATATTGTCTTTCCGATTTCATCTTTTTTTATTAGATTAGTTTTAAATAAATCATAAGCTTTCTTTTTGCTTTGTTCATCAATAGGGTCTAGTAAACCTTTAAGCCAATTTTGAATTTCTTTTCGATATTTAGAGGGGATTATTGTTATTAGAAGTTTTATTCCCTCTTCGTTAATAACTTCAGAATTATATTTTTTCCCATCTTCAGCATATAATTTCTGTTGTCCACAAAAAGGAGACAACTCAGGATTTCTAACTTTAGTATTATTCCAATATCTCCTTGGAGATTTTGGTTCAACTAAAATATCAATTAAATCAATTGCTGAATACCACCACATCGATTTCTCATTATCCCAAATCGCTCTTACTTCTTTATTATTAAAATATCTAATTGAATGTTTTTTCATATAATGATTATATCATATTTATATCCAGTTGTCCACAATTTTTGGACAACTCAATATATATATTTTAAATTAAATTTTCTAACCTTTGGGGTGAAAAATTAAAAAACACCGCCCGTATTAAAAAGTCCGTCCAGGAAACATTTCTATAACCTAGATGGACTTTCCATTTATGAAAAAATCGCCTTGTTAGGCGATTCATTCAAATATTTAGTTTACTAATTAAACATTTTTATGGCAGGGGTGACAGGATTTGAACCCGTTCAAACAGTTTTGGAGACTGTCGTGCTACCGTTGACACCACACCCCTAGGAATCATCTTATATTATCTTTCATCGACAGATAATAGTCAAGTAATTTTTCTTTGGCCATCAATGATGTTTCTTGAGTTTGCTTTTTGTTTACTGTGATATTTGAATTAGCAGATGTCTCCTCAGAAATATCCGGTTCCGATACATAAAAGACGTCTTCTTTGCTCTGTTGACAAAAAGTTCTTAAGATTCTCGGTGTTTAACGATATCCACCAAGTGATATCCCTCATCGGCGAGAGCGGTCTTGATGACTTCGGTTGAAACAAACCCATCGAAAAGGGCATATCCGCCTTCGCAGGAGACAGACACGCTAGACACACCGTAAATATTTTCAAGCACATGCTTCACATCTTTGGCGCAGCCTTCGCAACAGATATTTTCAATTATGGCCTTTTTCATTTCGTCTTCACCTTCATTAATTTTAACATCAATACCATCGTGTTTATTGGCGTTATCTATCAAATAAATGCACTGTTTCTTATTTACTGATTATCCATTTGATTTGTCTTTTTTTCTTTCGCTATCTTGAACAGCTCCTCGACAGCAAAATGTAGTTTGGTTACGACGTTCTTCTTGTTTTTCGGAAAGAGATAATAGGTGTCGTTCAAGGTTGAAAGATCAAGGCAATCACCTTGACCAAAGTAATCGTACTCGATATGGAGACTGTACATCGATTTCACATCTTTGACCAACAGAAATTTTTCTCCATCAAATTCCCCCTCAAGGCGAAACCCTTCCTTGTCATGTGTCAGTTTGGCTTCGCCCAATCTGACATAACCATCGGCGTTGGGTAAGGAATCGACAATTACGTCATCTTCAAAATGATAGGTGCCGTCCAATATTTGTTTGCGGACATGACCTCGTTCGAACTCATACCAATCCGGGACGTGAGAGAATTCGGTCTTTCCTTCAGTCGCCTTCAAACGGCCGTATTCGTCCATTTCCCACATTTTATGGCAATGGTTGCACCAAAGTTTGTTCAGATCGGAATCCATTTCGTGTTCCGTCAGACAGTTTGGACACAGATATAGAACCTTGTGCAAATTCTTCGCTCGGTGCTTGTAGGTTATTCTCTGTTTTGTCTCCCATTGATAACGGTATTCATCGTACTCGAAGGCCTTGTGGATACGACGATTGATTTCCGTGATATCAAGAGTGTTGATTTCTTCAGAATCAATTATCTGGGTCATGTCCGCCCGAAGTCTGACTTTGCGTTTGGCAAGGTTCCAGACCGGTTGGCTCAGATAGTTGCCGTGCATATTCAACACGACAATCGGAACTTTCATCATTTTACACATCTTTGCAAGCGATTCCGGCAGAATTGCCGTTGTGCCGATCAAAGAATATCTTGCTTCGGGATAGATTGCGCAAATCGTCTTGTTTACTTTGAGCGAATGTTCAATCTGGCGGATCAGGACGATGTCGTTTGTGAATTTACGCTTGCAGATGCAACCGACGTTTCGCAATAGTTTTTCGCGTTTGATGAAACCATCGATAGCGACAATGTAATTTGCCCTCCTTGGAAAGATCGCCATTGTCGTAACCTTGAAATCGACAAAGGCGTGATGGGTGCATAGCAATATATAGGGAGGTTTCAGCCCTTTCATGTTATATTTGTAGACCTTTAGTCTGTACTTGAACAAAACCCCGACGGAAAGCAACCAGGCAAGCGGTACCAAATACCATTTTTGGTTGATCGGCTTTTTGACCCTGTCAAAGCGCGGTAGGTTGGTGTCTTTAATGGTCTTATCCTCCCTAAGAACGTTTTTTAGGTCATTACTTTATACGATCGTTACTTTGTTCTTTCCTTTTCTTTTCGAAACATACAGGGCATCATCGGCATTTTTGATATACTCTTCAATCGTCAAAGGATTGTCGTGATAACTGAGGCAGGCACCGATGCTGACTTTGGTACTCACAACCTCATCATTGATTTTGAATACCTTTTTTTCGATCCTGCTTCTAATTTTTTCTGCTACGACTGCCGCCTGCTCATGGCTGATGTTCTTGGCAATGGCGATAAATTCCTCTCCTCCATAACGGCAGAGGATGTCATTTGGCTCCAAAGACTCGCGGATTGCCTTTACCACACCTTTTAGAACTTCGTCTCCAAAAGGATGCCCATAGGTATCATTAATGTTTTTGAAATCGTCAAGGTCAATCATCATCACTGAAAAGTCGATTCGCTCAGCTCCCGCTTTATTGATGAATTCGGCGCCGATTTCAAGAAAAGCTCTGCGGTTATAAATATCAGTCAACTCGTCATGTGATGCCTGATAGTCGAGTTTCTCGATTCTTTCAATATAGCTGGTCATATCGTTGAATTTAACAATATAACCATCCTTTTTGCCTTTTTTGGATACGACAGGTATTGTTTCGATAACATAGTGTTTGTCGTTAACGTTGAGGCTGTAAGGGACTCCTTCCTTGATGGAATCAATAATCTCTTCGTTTTGGAAAAAATCTTCACCCTTCATGCGATACTGTACAATCTCTTTGTAAATATTGTCTTCCTTGACAGCTTTGTTCCAGGAAATAAGCTCAAGTTTGTCATCAAAAAGATACATTTTCTCAGATGCTGTTTCAAACGCCTGTTGGTGTGCAGATGGAGTCAAATAAAGAAATTCGTATTTGAGAAGGGAATAAAGGATAACATACCCGAGGATGGTGATAATATAGACCGCTAGATCGATGCCCATAGTTTGGTTGGAGATAAATGATAGCATAGGAATAATCATCGACAATAGACTGCAAATTGTTAATAAGAACGTTTGATGTTTTTGGGCCCCTGTTGTTTTGGTGAATGTTTTGTAATAGACATAAGTTGCATACAAGATCATCACCATATTGTATGAGGTCCCTAAATAGTAAAGCGGTCCTTTGCCCAATATCAACACCGGAAACTCATTTCCGAAAAGACGGTATGAACCATCAATAAAAGCTTCGGTATAATACAAAGTGCAATCAGTATAATAAAACAATTGGACAGAGACAAAAACAGTTAAAGGAATAAGCAACAACAAAAATACAATTCCTTTTTTGAGTTTTAAATCGGGATTGCGGTAGCGATGGGCAAGAAACGCCCATCCGGAAGAAATAAAGGGTATACCGAAATATTGAAAATGATTGAAAGCCATTTTAAATTCAATTGTTTCACTGACAAGCTCCATTCCATATCCGAAAATGTAGACAGACAACAAAAAATATAGGGTTGGAAGTTCCCATTTATATCTAATTCTGGTTAGCGAAACCGCCATTAAGGCGCTGATCGTAAATGTGATTGTTGCCATGGCAAACGTGATGCCTGTCAATAACATTTCTAGCCGCATTTCTTCACCTCATATTTAAACTTGCAATATCTATTGGCGTTATTGAGTAGCTATGGTTTGTTCTTGAATTTTGTTGGTTTTCGGGGAAAACATCAGTATAACGGCAAATCCCAAACCGATGATGCCAGCAAGAATAAGGTATAGCCAGGAGTAATCGAGTGTTTTCAAAAGTTTGCCAAACAAGAAGTTGCCGATGGCGGTAAACACCGAAAACGTAAGTGTGAGGATCATGATGGCAGAAGTCACGTTTTCCACTTTGACAATTTTTACCACGTAGCGGACATTCGCAAACAAGAATATTCCCCACGCAACGCCTCTTAGCATTGTGATGATCGCCAAGGCAACAAGATCGTCAATCAACGAATAAGCAACGAACCGGAAGAGAAACAGAGCTGCGGAAACGATCATCAACTTCTTTTCAGAAATCAATTGGCCTTTGTTAATGAGAATCCTGATAAAGATCACTTCAACAAGGACAAAAGCGGCATAAAGCAAACCATATTGAATTGTGTCAAGGCCTTTAACACTTGTCATATAGACTCCAAAGAAAGAATCACCAACTCTGACGGCCCCGATCATCAAAGTATAGAAAACTAGATACTTGTAGAATTCTTTGTTTCTCAGAAGCGCCTTGATATCCCTCTTTGGCGCGCTTTGCCTTTGAGACTCTTCTTTGAAAGGTTTGATCCACATAGCTATCAACATGGTCAGAATAAACATCCCGCCGGCGATTGAAAACAATATTGCATATCCTAAATAAACAACAACAATTCCCGCAAGCACCAAAGCGATGACATAAGAAATCGAAGCTTGGATTCTAATCGATGTATACTCGATGTTATTCTGGTTGGCAAAGGTGGCAGTGAACCCGTCTTGGATTGAAATAAATGGCGAACAAAGAAGCGCAATCAAACCGATAATCAGAGCATAGAATTCAAATCCGGACACTTGAGTCAAAGTTATGATCAATATGCCTTCAATCAGAGTCATGGTTTTTAAGATAAACCTGATCGCACGCATATCCTTCGCAAGAAAGGTCCATAAAGGGTTGACTAGGATCGTCACAATAGGTGTGATTGCCAGAATCAGCCCAAGCTGAGCCTCGGTAACTCCCTTGGAAATGAAATACAGGGACATGAAAGGATAAAAAAACGCATCGCCAAAATAGCGGACAAAATAAAAAAGTTTGAATTTAAAGGTTTCTTGGATCACTGATGATTACCCGCTTGTTAATCAATTTCTAAATAATTATACATTTATAACGATATAAATGCAACTGTCTTGACCCCTCTTTGTCAAACAAATCTCAAGTTATTGATCTCTGAATCTCTATATAAATGTCAAATCTTGTCTCTGAAAACCAAAGAAAATAATATATAAATGGTTTTAATTAATTACTTTTTACTGAAAGGTCGGAAACGAAGAGCAAAACCTTCAAAAATGTAATTTTAAACGAAAAAATTTTTAAACGAGTGAAGTCGCTTAGTATCGCAATTACCTTTATTTTCCGGAAAAAATCATCAATTTTTATTTCAAAAACTCTCTTGACAACTTCAAAGTCTCTCTTTATTATTTTAAGTGCCACCGACAAGGCGAAAACAAAAATAGGGGTGTTTTGTATGTTAAGACAAATTATCAAGAGAGACCAGACAGTTGTTCCATTCAGACGCGAGAAAATCGTTTTGGCTATTTTCAAAGCCGCCAGCTCCGTTGGCGGATCCGACTTTGCCAAATCAGAACAACTTGCAGATGAAGTCGTTAGACTGGCCGAGGAAAAATATCCAAACGGAATCTGCGATGTCGAGGGTATCCAGGATATCGTCGAGAAAGTACTCATTGAAAATGGTCACGCCAAGACGGCGAAGGCCTATATTTTGTATCGGGAGAAAAGAAGAGCTTCACGGGAGGCTAATGCCCTGATTGGTGCTACCATCGACATGTTCACCGAATATTTGAACGACCGCGACTGGCAAATCAATGAGAATGCAAACACCCAAAAATCCATTAATGGTCTCAACAACTACGTTCGTGAGGAATTCACAAAGAATTATTGGCTTCATGAAGTTTATCCGGCATCAATCAGAGATGCCCATCTTCAAGGTGATATTCACATCCATGATTTAGGCTTTTTCGGCCCCTATTGTGCTGGTTGGGATATCCGTCAAATCATTAACAATGGTTTTGGAGGAGTTTCTAGCAAGGTTGAATCAAGCCCCCCGAAACATTTGCGGTCATTATTAGGCCAAATAATCAATTCAACCTTCACAACCCAAGGTGAAACCGCCGGCGCCCAAGCTTGGTCGTCTTTTGACACTTATCTTGCCCCTTTTGTAAGATATGATAATCTTGATTACAAACAAGTTAGACAAGCAATCCAAGAATTTGTTTTTAACCTCAATGTTCCGACTAGAGTCGGCTTTCAATGCCCTTTTTCTAATTTGACTTTCGATATCGTCTGTCCGAACTCTCTAAAAGATCAGAATGTCGTTTTCGCAGGAAAGCTGATGCCGGAAAAATACGGCGACTTCCAAAAAGAGATGGACATGATCAATCTTGCTTTCTGCGATGTGATGATGGAGGGTGACGCGAAAGGTAGAGTCTTTACTTTCCCAATCCCGACAATTAACGTTACCAAAGACTTTGCTTGGGACAGCGAAGTCGTTCAGAAATACATGGAAATCACCGCAAAATACGGAATCCCATATTTCTCTAACTATATCAATTCTGACCTTTCCCCTGAAGACGCGCTTTCAATGTGTTGCCGTTTGCGTCTCAACACTTCCGAGCTCCGTAAGCGCGGAGGCGGTCTGTTTGGATCAAATCCCCTGACAGGATCGATCGGCGTTGTCACTATCAATCTTCCTCGGCTTGCCTATCTTTCCAAAACAGAATCCGAATTTTTCACTCGTCTTTGGGAAACGATCAATATAGCCAAGAAAAGCCTTGAAATCAAGCGCAAAATCATCGAGGAACAAACCGAAAACGGTCTTTATCCTTATAGCGCCAGTTATTTGAAAGAGGTCAAACTAAAGACAGGATCCTATTGGTTCAATCATTTTAACACAATTGGCCTTATCGGCATGAACGAAGCAGCTCAGAATTTGTTCGGACGTGAAGTTGATCTGACGACAAGCAAAGGACAGAGTTTCGCCGTCAAGACTTTAAACTATATGCGAGACGTCATCAAGGATATCCAAGAAGAAACCGGACATTACTATAATCTTGAAGCAACGCCGGCGGAGGGAACGAGTTATCGCTTGGCCAAGAATGACAAGGCGAAATATTCCGATATCATCACCGCAGGTAAGGACACTCCGTATTATACCAACTCTTCGCAACTTCCAGTCGGTTTCACAGATGACATTTTCGAGACTTTAGACCTTCAGGATGAACTGCAATCGCTTTATACCGGCGGCACCGTTTTGCATCTTTATCTCGGAGAACGGATCAAAGATGTCAAAACAACGAAAAACCTGATCAAAAAAATCTTTGAGAATTATAAATTGCCTTATATATCCTTGACACCGACATTCTCGGTTTGTAATGATCATGGTTATATTTCTGGGGAGCACTTCCATTGTCCCACTTGCAATATGCCCTCGGAAGTCTACACCCGGGTTGTCGGTTATCTACGGCCGGTTCAAAACTTCAACAAAGGTAAAAAAGCTGAATACAGCGATAGAGTCAAGTATGTGATCAAAGAACAGTCGCTTCCTCTTGATGCCGAAGGAGATAATGCATGATTTTTGCCGGGATTGTCAGAACTTCACTTGTTGATTATCCTGGCAATGTCGCTACCGTCCTTTTCACTCCCGGGTGCAACTACAACTGTTTCTTCTGTCATAATCGTAGTTTGATCGAAAATATCGAGTCGCTGATTCCCAACAATGAGATTGAATCATTCCTCGCAAAACGGGTAGGTTTAATCGACGGAGTGGTCATCACCGGTGGCGAACCAACACTGCAGGACGATCTGATACCGTATCTTCTAAAACTCAAAAGCCTCGGATACAAGACTAAACTCGACACCAACGGTTCCAATCCGGAAGTCATCAGATCTTGTATTAAAGCTGCGGCTGTCGACTATTATTCTATCGATTACAAAGCCCCAAAAAATCGCTATCCGGAAATAGCCAGAGGCGAAGCTGATGCCGATACCGTGCTTTCCTCAATTTGTCTGTTATTGGATAACGGTTGCGATTTTGAGGCAAGGACCACAGTAATCCCTCAGTTATCGCTAGATGATCTGATCTTGATGGCAGAAGAGCTTCCCAAACTTCCTCGCTATGTCCTGAATGTCTACAAGAAGCCACTTGATTATCGGATTGAGGACCTCGCTTTGATTGAGACTCCCCCCTATTCGGAAAAGCAGATCGCCGAGTTCGCTGAAACTATCAAACTATATCAGCCCAATGTGGTTCTAATGTTCTAAAAAAGTCCCGGAAACCCGGGACTTTTAGTTTGTATAAACGACCTTGCCTTTTTTGATCACCATTTCTAATCCAAGGTCTTTGTTCAGAAGTAACAAATCCGCTTGCATTCCGATATCAATGTTTCCCATAATTTTGTGAATTCCAATAGCCTTGGCGGGATTGAACGTAACCATTCTGACAGCATCTTCAAGTTTGATGCCGATTTTATCCACCAAACGCCTGAACCCTTGAAATAAGTCTCCGGTCGATCCGGCAAGATTACCCTCAAGGGTGCGAGCAACACCCTCTATCACGCGTATTTTCTCTCCGGCAAGAGTATAGTCGCCATCAGGCAAACCAGCAGCTCTAATCTGGTCAGAAATTAAAACGACTCTTTCAGCGCCTTTGCACTTGCAGGTAAGACGGATAACAGCATCATGAAGATGAACCCCGTCCGCGATCAACTCGGCAAATACCCTAGGGGAATCAAGACAAGCCCCGACAACCCCGGGCTCACGATGCTTCAAAGGCGACATCGCATTGAAGAGATGTGTCGCAATTGACGCTCCCATGCGGATCGCCTTCATGGCCGTTTCATATGTCGCCTCAGTATGTCCGAGCGCGATCTTGACATTCCTTCTTGCGAGATAACTGATCAATTCGTCAGCGCCTTCGAGTTCTGGCGCGAGCGAGACGACCTTGATCAATCCGCCAACTTTATCAAGCAATGATTTCATTTCTTCTAGATCCGGCTGACGCAGATAATTTTCAGAATGCGCTCCTTTTCTCTCGGGATTAAAAAACGGACCTTCAAGATACAAGCCGAGCAACTCGGAAACATCTGTTTCTTGCGATTTAACATAATCGGTTATTTTTTCGGTTACTTTGAATAACTTGGTTTTATCAGCTGATATTGTCGCTCCTAAAAATGCCGTGACCCCCCGACTCAACTGATACTTGGCGATCCTTGTCAAACTATTTCGATCGCTTTCCATGATATCGACGCCTGAATTCCCATGCATATGAATATCGATAAAGCCGGGCATTAAATACTGTTCATTTGTTTCTATGACCGTATCAAAGGCACCGAGATTTTGATTTGAATCCGTGAGATTGGTAATCTTTCCGTTTTCCAAAATGACGTTTCTGATAATTCTAATTTTGTCAAGCATGACCACTTTGGCATTTTTGATCAGAAGGCGCATCCCGATCCCTCATTTCCTATTCTTGTTCTTACTTCATATTATATCGCAGACTCGATGTCATACCAACCATTTAATGAATAAAGGCGATCATCTACGATCGCCTTATACCCTAAAAATGGTGGAGGGGGACAGATTCGAACTGCCGAACCCGGTGGGAACAGATTTACAGTCTGCCGCGTTTAGCCACTTCGCTACCCCTCCGAATGTTTGCCTTTTAATCGGCTATTTCATTATATCAAAACCATTTTTCAATTGCAATAAGAAACTTCCGTAAAAACCGGCTCTGTCTACTAATGACCGATGAGTATGTGGTATAATTTGTACAGAACCCAGAAACGAGGTGTAAAAATGAGAATTGCCTTGATCGCTCACGACAAAATGAAACCTGAAATGATTGAATTTGTACAAAAGCATAAAAGCAAACTCAAAAAACATCAGCTTGTAGCTACCGGAACGACCGGCAAGATGATTATCGAGCACACCGGTCTGGATGTGACATGTTATCGTTCGGGTCCGCTTGGCGGCGACCAAGAGATCGGCGCCAATGTTGCCAATGGAAAAATCGACATGATTTTTTTCTTTCGTGATCCCTTGACCGCCCAGCCACATGAGCCTGATGTTAACGCTCTTCTAAGGCTGTCCGATGTTTATAAGATCCCTTTGGCGACAAACATTTCCACCGGCGAATACATAATCTCAGCCTTAAAATGAAAAGCGCCGACCGGCAAACCGGTCAGCGCTTTTTTTCATAGATAATCAGAGGAACCAATGATTCTTCCGCAAGTAGCCCGGCGTGTTGCCCTTTCATGACAAAGGTGTCGCTTCGAAAGCGGAAGTGGTATTCATCAATGGCTACCGCTAGATAATCTCCGAGAAATTCCCGCAAACGGGGATGTTCGGCACCATAGCCAAACAGATGCATGCCCAACACTTCCTCTGTGCGATAGAGGATAAAGTGCTTTCCAAAATACTTAACGAAAAGCGATTCAAAGATCGGCTTCTGATCGCCTTTGATGAAAAAGGCAGTCGCCCTGCTTTCAATTGATGGCCAGTGAAGAAAGGTGCTGGTGAAATCCGGGTATTCAGAGAGGTTGATGGGCAGCACACCGACCTGGCTGTGATCCGCAATTAGAATAATGATCGTATCGTCTGGCAGGTTACCGGTCAAGTATCCATACGAGCTGTCAATTTCAGCGAGTGTCGTTTTGACCAAATCGGAAGCCGGACCTTCGGCGTGCATGTTGTAATCGAGTTTATCCCAATAAACGTAGACAAAATGACGGCCGGGTTCATCAATCGTTTTGATAATCGTCTGGCATTGTTTCATAAAACTATCATGAAGAGGTTCTTTGAAAGCAGGAAATATTTCCTTTGTTTTGACGTCAGGAGCGACTTTTTTGATTTTTGAGTAGATTTGTTCAACGGGAACATATTTGTCTGCTAGATGCTCGGAAAAACTGATTGAATCATCGTAATAATCTTTGTTGGTGAACAAGATAACCGACCTGTCTTCTTCCTTGAGATATTGCGACCAACCCAGCCAGCCAGTAACCATCGGCGGTTCACCGGTCAAAACCGCGGTCGTCGCCGCCGCGGTCGTCGGCGGAAATACCGATGATATCGTATCAACATGGTCGCGCCGCAAATTGGCTGTGACATCATGATAACGTTCGATGATGCTTTCCCCAAGCCCGTCAATCAGAATCAAAACGATGTTGCGATAGTTCTTAGCCAATAACCGATCGCATAACAAAATAGTGTCATATTTGGTTGGATACCCGTAATGCTTCAGGATTGAACAACTCACATTCATGACCGTGTTCTTGTAATCAGGGATAAAGATTGGTTTCATTAATCCTCCTATCTACATCAAGGCTTCTTCTTCCTCGACGGTTGTTCTGATCTTAGGTAGAAACTTGACTTTTGAATAAAAATACATGCCAACAAAGATCATCAAAACATTGCTTATCAGAATAGAATACCAGATCCCGGCTGGCCCCAAATCCGTGAAATTCATCGACAAAAGAACCAAGGGAACGCGGATAACCCACAAGCGGATAACGGCCATGGCAAAGGCAAACCTGGTTTCCCCACTGCCTTGGAAAGTTGATAAAAAAGTCTGAAATACCGCCATCAAAGGCAGGCCGAGATGGAGATAAAGGGTGTATTCGCTTGCGAGAGCAACCGTCGTCGGATCGCTGTTGAACAAGCCGACCAAGAAAAAGCGAAACGGAATGATGAAGAGGGCGCCGGCCGTCATAAAGACCACGCTAAGGAACATGCCGGTTCGAAATGATTTTTTCGCCCGGGGAATGTTTCCGGCACCGACATTTTGGGCAATGTAGATCGACACGATTGCGCTGATAGACAGCACCGGGAACATAATCAGGGAATTGATGCGGTTTCCGATGTAGAAGGCGGCGGAAGTCGCGCTTCCGAATGAGTAAATCAAAGCATTGAGGATCACGAATCCAAGCGACTGGAGCGCCTGTCCGGCAGAAGCCGGAAGAGCAATCCGGAAAATATCTCTGATCACTGCGAATTGAATATCTTTGATTCTGAAATTTAATCTGACTCCAGTCTTTGCCTTGATGAGCCAGTACATGATCAGTGGCAGCATCAGCCAATGGGCGACAAGTGTCGAAACGCCGGCGCCGACGATGCCAAGGTTATAACCAAGAATCAGAATCGGTGTCAAAATAATATTGAGAACTAAACTGCAGGCATTGACTATTACCGGAGTAACCGTGTCGCCGGTCGCCTGCCTGACCGCCTGGAAAGCAAACGAAAGAAACAAAACCGGAAGCTCAAAACTTCTGATTTGAAGATAAGTTACCGCATAAGAGTAATCGGGATCAATGGCGCCCATCCATTTTAAGATCAATGGCGATCCCAAAAAAACGATTAGATTGAAAAACGCTCCTAAAACCAAAGAGAGAACAACGGTATTGAAGGCATATTTTCTGGCATTGTCCAGATCGTTCCGGCCGACATATTGTCCAATCAGAGCGCTGCCGGCGACCGCCAGCCCCATTCCCAAAGAAAGAAAGATGAAGTAGACCGACCAAGTCAGCGCAATCGCACTCTGCATAGAAGTCGAGACGGAAAAACCGTCGACGTCAGGAACCCTTCCCAAGAAAATGCCGTCGACAACGTCATGCAATGTCTTAAGAATATTGACAAAAAACACCGGGACGCTAAGGGTGATCAAACCCTTCCAAATCGGATTTTCATAAAGGATTCGTTTTGTCTTCTTTTCAAAGTCGGTTGTCAATTATGAAACTCCCCTTCATGAAACATGATATATAAAAAGTGTAAAAACTGCCAAACAGAACCGGATAATGCATCTATTATGGCATGTGTCAAATCAATGTGTCAATGTATTATTGAATATATCCGATTCAATATCGACCCATCTGGTCCATTATAAAACCAAAACCGATTCTAAAATCGGTTTTGGCTTTGCCAATATTTGTCCACAAATTAAAACAACCGGTAATGTTGGGAAGATAACAAGAAATTTTTCCACCGGTCCTTATCGTTTTGCCATTAACAAAAACGCCTTTACAGTATCGAGAATGCTTTTAATCACATGATTACATGTCGTAGTAGCGATGCTCGAATCGGCCATTAAAATGGCCTTTGTCGCAATTTTCGTTTTTATCATATAATCTATTTTAGAAATCATTGCTCTTTGCTTATTCGGAATTTGCTCTTTTTACATGTTCGGCATAAATTTGCTTTATTAATACCTTATCAGCTTTTCCCGTTGAGGTCATTGGAATTTTTTCTACTATTATTATTCTAGAGGGGATTTCTATTTTCTTCAAAACCATCATTAAATCGTCTAGGATTTCTTTTTCTGATTTTTCCTCGCCATTTTTAAGCACCGCCAATGCACAAGGCACTTCTCCTTGACGGTCATCGAATACTCCCACTACCGCTACGCTTTCTATATATCGCAAAGTCAATAGAGCCGCCTCGATTTTTATTGTGGAAATATTATTTCCGTTACGAATAATGATATCTTTTTTTCTCCCTTCGATATGAAGATACCCTTGTTCGTCAATTCTCCCCAAATCGCCTGTATGCAACCAACCATCGGCATCCGTTACTGGCCCTATGTTCAAATATTCTAACGCCAAAACCGGACTTTTAATGCATAGCTCTCCGTCACTTAGAAATTTCTTTTGATGAATAGAATATACCTTCCCGACGTTGCTGCTTCGGTTTTGTAATGAATCGCGGTAATTCCCGATGGCTATTCCGATACATTCACTCATGCCATATGCGGGAATGAGAGTAATCCCTAAGTTATGCTCTATTTGTGTAAACTGTTCTATTGTATGAGGCGCTCCGCCAATGAACCCGTAGCGAAGATTTTTAATTTCTTTCGCGCGAACATTGTTCGCCAAAGCAAGAAATAGGGACGGCACTGCGTTGATACGCGTGATAGGATATTTAATCATACAATCGACGATATGATCAATATCCAAAGATTGTGGAATAAACATGCTCTGTTTTGTTACAACCGCCGAAAAAATGGTATACAAACCAAAAACATAGTGAATGGGTACGAGCAGGATAACCATGTCATCTTCAAAAAAACCGCAGTTTGGTTCTATTTCCAATGAGACATTGATAAAACTATACTGGCTAAGACAGACGGCTTTTTTATCTCCCGTGGATCCCGAGGTAAAGATGATAACACTTGTTGCTTTACTATCTGTCGTATGGTTAAAATCTTTTATATTGCTACAGCCGTCAAAACATAAGGAAATCGTTTGGTCTTCGATATGCAATGTTCTGTCGACAACTCTGATCTTACCTGCTATATCTTCATGCGGATCGTGCATAACAGCGATTGCATCTATAAACTGGATCGCATAAAAAAGCAAAACCATCTCGGGTTTTCTGTCCGCCTTTATGTCAATGTAATCACCGCATTTTATTCCGCTTTTCCGCAGTTGTTCCGCGAGTCCGCACACAATTTCAAATGCTTGTCTAACAGTATAACGAACATTTTCGTCAAGAATAAAAACATCGTCTCCGTGGCAAGAAGAATACTCTTTAAAAAAGATGTAAAGACTTTTGTTGTTCAGTTTCATAATCTCCCTCTAGAATTGAAAATATTGAAATGCACTTGTATCACCCGTAGAAATCAGCGCAAACCAAAATGATGCAATTGCCAATATTCCAAATATGTATATGGCAACTGTTGTCATTTGCCTTTTTTTGATGAGGGCAGCTGGCAAGTCACAAGCCTCACAAGCCTGTTCGCCACTATATTCTCTTCCGGCTAATTGATAGATAAAAATGCCTGCGACGAAAATAACTATAATCTGTAATAATTGCATTGTGTTTACACCCAAGGCGGACATTGCGGAAGCAAAATACTCTTTGCCAAATCCCCATGCAATAAACATTTGCCTATATCCTATACCGATATCAGTTAAACTTTGAGCTCGGAAAAGAACGATAACGATTGAAAATAACAGCAGGCAAACAAGCTGGCGAAACAGTCTGAAAAATGGTTTTTCAATATCGATTTTTGCTAATTCACATAGTCTTATTGCAGGCTTATGCAAAAGCGATTCGATACTTATTATAACGCCTAAAACTAAGCCCCATAATACGAACGTCCAATTTGCGCCATGCCATAAACCGCATAGAGAAAACACAATCAAAGTGTTTATAATTTTCCTTTTTGTTCCTTTCCGATTGCCTCCCAAAGGGATATATACATACAAAGTGAACCATCGATTAAGCGTAATGTGCCAGCGACGGAAAAATTCTGTAAAACTTGTAGAAGTAAAAGGCTTATCGAAATTTCGGGATAGTTTTATGCCCATAAGACGCGCAGAACCCATTGCTATTTCCGAATAACCCGCAAAATCGTTATAGATCTGTACCAGAAAAAGCGCTGATGCAACAAAAACCGCCAATGCGTTCGCGCTGTTTAAATCGGCATATACTTTATTAACAAAAATCCCGCAAAAATCAGCTATCACGCATTTTCGGAAAAAGCCCGACAAAAGCCATTTCAATCCTGTTGAGAAATCGGACCGGTTAATCTGATGTTTTTCTTTCAGTTGCGGCAATAAATCTTGCGGTCTCTCGATCGGTCCAGCAATCAATTGTGGAAAATACATT